>DASRFP010000011.1:0-152364 GCA_035651475.1 Terriglobales bacterium
GTCGGCGAGCTACGAACTTAACTCTCTCATCCATCACCGAACACTCCTTCCACGGCATCCACTTTCCTCCCCGAAAGGGGAGAAAGTGTAACCTATGTGTCCGGTACGATCTGTTACCTATGTCTCGGGTCGCTCACAATCTTCGAGCCGGGAAACTCCAGTGACCCCTAACGATTTCCGACGAATCGCACTCAGCATGGAGGGAGCGGAAAGGCTCTCACATGGGCAGCCCGGATTTCCGCGTGGGTGGCCGGATTTTCGCCACCCTGGCGGCAGAATCAAAGGGCTATGGCAACCTGATGCTCACTCCCGAGCAGCAAGCTGTCTTCGTAGAAGAATTGCCCGAAATTTTCCTGCCGATCCCGGGTGGATGGGGCCGCATGGGAGCAACCCACGTCCGTCTTGCAGTTGTTAGCGAAGATGTGCTCACCGGCGCCTTGCGAACCGCCTGGAAAGTCAGAATTGAGAAAAACGCGAAGGCAGGGAAGACAGGGAAAAAGAAAGCACTCAAGGGGCGCAGCCGCAAGCGAATCTGATCTACTTATCGGGCGCCGATTGCTTAGAACACTCTCGGTAGCGAGTATGCTTCCTAAGTGGATCCCACCACTACACTTCAAAAAAATGAAGCCGGTCTGTGCGCCGATTGCCACCATGTTCGGCTGATTAAATCCGATCGTGACTCGGTCTTTTATCGTTGCCAGAGGTCGGATTCAGACGCTACGTTCCCCAAGTACCCGCGGTTGCCCGTCATTCAGTGCAGGGGCTACGAACCCAAGCCGGCCAAGTGATCTCGTGAAGTAGCTCCGACCTCGAAATCGCGCAACTCACAATCAGGAACTTACATCTGAACAGGACGTGCGCTCCCAAACTAGCCTGGCCAGGCGATGGTGCACTCTCCTCGCTCTGGTAACTTCTATGTCCGTTGTAGTGGGCTGCGGTACGAGTAATGGACCGGCACAGGCCCCAGCTCCAGCGCCACCGCAACAGTCCGCTCCACCGCCGAATCCCACTCCCGATCCACCGCCGCCCCCCCCGAACTACACCGGCGTGCTAAAGCAAAAGTATGATCTCTCGGTGACCGGTCAAAATCTGAATGAGACGATTCTTACTCCTGGCAATGTGAACCAGGCCACCTTCGGCAAACTATTTTCATATCCGCTCGACAGCGAAGCTTTCGCTCAGCCACTTTACGTCTCTGGCATCAATATCGGCGGAGCAATGTATAACGTAGTCTTCGTCGAAACTGAGAACGATTCGGTATACGCGTTCGACGCCGATGGGCACGTCTCGTCACCCTTGTGGAGCGTCAATTTCACCGATCCTTCAGCCGGAATCACTCCCATTCCCGGAAGTGACATGGGCGGAGGGGTCATCAATACAGTCGGAATCACCGGAACGCCGGTCATTGATGGCACCACGGGAACACTCTACGTGGTTGCAGCAACTAAAGAAAATGGCAACTATTTTTACCGGCTGCATGCGCTCGATATTGTTACCGGCGAAGAACGTGCCGGAAGTCCCATTGTCATTCAGGCCTCAGTCGCCGGAACTGGAGTTGGAAACGTAAACGGTCGGATCGCCTTTCTTCCTGTACATCAACTGCAGCGCTCCGGCTTATTGTTGCTGAACGGGATCATATACATCGCATTTGGCTCTTACAACGACGTGCTGCCCTATCACGGCTGGGTCTTCGGCTACAACGCTTCCACTCTGCAGCAAGTTGCGGTCTGGAATTCCACCCCCAACGGCGAAGGTGCTGGAATCTGGATGGCCGGCACGTCTTTGTCAGCTGATTCCGAAGGAAACATCTACGCAATTACCGGCAATGGCACCTTCGACGCAAGCACCGGGGGCAGCGATTACGGCGATAGTTTTGTGAAGTTGACCCCCACTGGCAATTCACTGACCGCCACCGATTACTTCACGCCCTACGATCAGCTCACATTGTCGGATGATGATGTCGATGTTGGCTCCAGCGGATTCATGCTCCTTCCCGACCAGGACGGCCCGGTCCCCCATTTAGGCGTTAGCGCAGGGAAGTCAGGGACACTTTACGTCCTGAATCGCGACAATCTTGGTCAGTACCAATCGAGTGGCGATAGTCAGGTTGTGCAATGGTTGCCCGCTGCCCTCGGGTCGCAGGCGAACAATAATGACTACAGCACCGCAACATATTGGCAAGGGAATATCTACTTTATTGGCGATCAAGATGTCATCAAACAATTCCAGCTCACGAACGGGATGCTGTCTAGCACACCTGTTGCCGAGGGCACATATGTCTATGGTTATCCCGGAGCGAATATGACGGTGTCGTCAGACGGAGCATCGAACGGGATTCTATGGTCGATCGAAGCTTCGGGTGTGAACGTCCTCCACGCCTATGACGCCACAAACGTCGCGAACGAAATTTACAACAGCAGCCAGGCAGGCACCCGCGACAATTTCGGAGTGGCGATCAGATTCACCGTTCCTACCGTCATCAACGGCAAAGTTTATATTGCTGGCCAAACGCAACTTGCCGCCTTTGGTTTGTTCTGAGTTCTACTCGGCGGCTCTCTCTGGAATTTTGAGACCGAGCTCTTTCATCACCATTTGCAAGTCTTTCCAGGTTTCCTTTTTCTGGCGCGGGTCGCGGAGAAGAAACGCTGGGTGATAGGTGACTGCCAACTTCGTCCCACGAAAATCGAACCACCGTCCGCGCAGTTCGGACATCGGCGCATTGACCGCCAAAAGCGTTTTAGCTGCCACAGCTCCTAACGCCACGAGGACCTTCGGCCCGATCACTTGAATCTGCCGCATGAGAAATGGCGAGCAGGTCTCGCATTCATCGCGCTCCGGCGTGCGATTGCTCGGCGGTCGGCACTTAATAATGTTGGCAATGTAAACATCTTCGCGCGACAGGCCCATTGCTTTGATCATGTTAGTCAGCAATTGTCCTGCCCGCCCCACGAAGGGCTCTCCCTGTTGGTCTTCATCCGCTCCCGGCGCCTCGCCGATGAACATAAGCTCTGCGTCAGGATTGCCTACGCCGAACACGATCTGCTTGCGCCCCTGCTTGTGCAATCGGCAGCGGGTGCAATCGCCAATGTCTTCGCGAATCAGACGAAGGGCCGTGACCGGATCAGCCACGGTCGAAATTTCTGCTGGCACGTTCATTACGGAATCTGATTTCTCCTGAAGGGCCGCCGTCCCGACCGGCTTTAGCCGTGAGGAACCTGCTTTTCCTTCGGATTCAGCCAAACTGCTGCTCTCATTGATCGACTCAGGAATGCGTTCCGTCGGACGCCGATAGAAATCATAAATTCCCAGATCGTTGTAATAACGAATGCGATCGGCCACAGCGCGGCGAAGTTGCGGATCGAGAGGCGACGTCATTCCTTGGATTCTAAACGCCGACTAGTTGTGAAGAACGGGACAAAAACAGATGGGACCGAGACTCCCAGCAAGCTACGAGCTAGTAGCTAGGAGCTTGTTCTTCTTTAACCCCGCCACGCAATCCAGCACCCTTTGCGCGACCTCCCACTTGCTCGTCTCTGGAACAGGAATCGTTTCGGATGGCGTGATGATGGTGACGGCATTTCGATCCGAGTCGAAGCCCACGCCTTCGCGCGAAACATCATTTACAACAATTGCATCGAGCGATTTCGATTTCAGCTTCTTGCGCGCATTTTCGATAACGTTCTCAGTTTCCGCTGCAAAGCCAACCACCAGCTGTGATTTTTTTCCGGGTGCAATCTCCGCCAGAATATCGGGAGCCGGTTCAAGCGCCAGCGTCATGTCGTTACCGCGCTTTATTTTTTGCTCTGCCGGATTCGCAATGGTGTAATCCGCGACCGCTGCCGTCTTGATCACGATCGATGATTCCGGTAGGACACGCAGTACGGCGTCCAGCATCTCCTTCGCCGACTCAACCCATGTCACTTCTGCCGCGCCCGGCGGCTTGATCGAAGTCGGCCCACTTACCAAAAGAACTCTTGCACCTCTTCGCAGCGCAGCTTCGGCCAAGGCATAGCCCATGCGGCCGCTCGAACGATTGCTCAAATACCGAACAGGATCGATTTTCTCGCGGGTAGGCCCAGCCGTAATCAAAACGGTTTCACCGGCCAAATCTTGTGAAGCCCCGAGCGCCTCCATGATCGCGGCGACGATCGCTTCGTTCTCCGCGAGCCTTCCTGGCCCGGTCATTCCACACGCAAGATATCCGCTACCCGGTTCTACAATCTTTACCCCGCGCATGCGGAGCGTTTCTAAATTCTGTTGCGTAGCCGGATGCTCCCACATGTTCACATTCATAGCGGGCGCAACCACGACCGGGGCCGTAGTCGCCAGATAAAGAGTCGTCAGAAAATCGTTTGCGATTCCCTGGGCGAACTTGGCAAGAACATCGGCAGTCGCCGGAACTACAGCCAGAGCATCGATCGACTGTGCCACCGCGATGTGCTCGATCGCGGAATCAATATTCGGCTCCGATCCCGCGTCGCGCGTGAACATTCCTGTAATGACCTTTTCGCCAGAGAGTGCCGCGAACGTGAGGGGACGAATAAACTCCTGGGCGGAGTCGGTCATTACGACCTGAACACGAATGCCGCGATCTTGCAGCAGGCGGACTACCTCTGCCGCCTTGTACGCCGCAATTCCGCCGCAAACGCCGAGAGCGATTTTCATACGCTTCTAACTGCTACCAATTAGATTCTACGCGGAAGGAATAGAAGCAAAGGCCAGTACGAACGTAACTCTGCCGAGCTATGAGCAATGAGCGGCGAGCAAGCAAAGAAGTCAACGGCAGACGAGGCACTTTTCAGATAGACGAGCGAGTTGCTCACTGCTCGCCCTTCCTTGCTCAAGCTGAAACCTAGGAGCTTGTTTCCTGCCCCATGGCTTTATCGAGCATTTCCGCCGCGACCTCAACCGGGGGCGGCGCGATTTCAGGCACGATCCACTTTACTTTGCCGGCCTTGATCTCATCCTGCGCAATTCGGCAGGGCTTGCGTGAAATCGTTTCGATAACCGGTGGCGCTCCACCCTGCAGCTGCCGCGCACGCCGCGCTGCTACCAGGATGTACCGATAGTTGCTGTCGAACCCGTCAATCAACTTCATAGCACTCCCCCTGCTCTACTTCACACTGGCTACTGTTTTGCCGAACGACTGCAGAATAGGCTGGAGCCGTTGGCGAACATTTTCAAGACGGTACTTCTCCGCAATTGTGCTCAACCCAGCGTCGCCCTTGCCTTGACGCTTGTACCGCTCCGACAGCAGGATCGCCTCCAGCGCCTTCACGGAGTCCTCCAGCCGATCGTTCACCAAAATATAGTCGTATTCCCGGTAATTCTCAATCTCGTGCCCGGCCGTTTCGAGCCGCCGCTGGATGACTGCTTCGGGATTCTGACCGCGTTGTCGTAACCGCCGCTCGAGTTCTTCCCGATTGGGTGGCAGTATGAAGATGCTGATAGCGTCCGGGATCTTTCTCCTGATCTGTTCCGCGCCTTGTACATCGATATCGAGCAAAAGATCATTTCCGAGCTCTTCTGCCTTTCGCAGGAAGCGCCGCGCAGTCCCGTAATAATCTTCGGAAAAGACTTCGGCGTACTCGAGAAATTCATCTTTCGCGATCATGTCGCGGAACTGTTCGCGCGAGATGAAGGAATACTCGCAGCCATCTCGTTCGCTGCCGCGTGCCTTGCGTGTTGTGTAGGAAACGGAAAACTCGAGTTTAGGCACCCGCTGCCGAATTTCATTTACCAGCGTCGATTTGCCAGAGCCGGACGGCGCGGAGATGATGAAGACCGTGGTCATTATTCGATGTTCTGCACCTGCTCACGCGCTTTTTCAATATCGGATTTCATCACGAGCCCGGCCTCCGTAATTCGCGCGGCATCGCCAGCGAGTCCTGATGTTTTCGAAAGCAGCGTGTTTGCTTCGCGGTTCATTTCCTGCAGCAGGAAGTCCAGTTTCTTTCCGGCTTCGCCTTTGGCGTCGAGCACTCCGAGAAAGTGATCGACGTGATTCCCCAGCCGGACCAATTCTTCCTGAATATCGCTGCGATCGGCCAGCAGAGCGGCTTCCTGGACAATGCGGTCCTGGTCCACCGTCGTGTTCAGCCACTCCTGCATACGCGATTTTAGTCGCTCTGTGTAGGTCTTGAGCACGGTTTCGCGGTGTTTGCGTACTTCCGTGCAAGCTGATTTCAGGCTCGCCATTCGTTCTCGCAATTCACGCTCCATGCCGCGGCCTTCTTCGTCGCGCATGCGGTTGAGCTGGTCCAGAACATGCTCCAGCACCGACAGCACCGCAGGAGTAAGCTCCTCTTCAGCAGGAGCACTCGCATTGTCGAGCGCTCCGGGCAGACGCAAAATCGCATTCAAATCCGGCTCCGCCGCGATTCCTGCCTCGATCGCGGCCTCGCGAAACGCCTGAACATAAGCAGAGAGCAACTGCCGATTCAGCGCCAGCGGTGCCGCTCCTGCCTGCTCAAAAGAAAGGTTTACATCTACGTGGCCGCGCGCCAGCTTTTCTTTCAATATCCGGCGCAACTGCATTTCTAGGGCATCGGTATTGGAAGGAAGTCGAAAGTGCAAATCGAGAAAGCGATGATTGACCGATTTTACGGACAGGCTGAATGCAGGGCCGCCGTTCACCTGGCCCTTCGCTTGCGCAAACCCTGTCATCGATCGAATGGGCATCAGGCGAGCTCCTTCATTGCGCAGGCACCGCCACTGGAGGCAATTCGATATCGATAAATTGCAGATCGTAAAGCCGTCGATAGGTGCCCAGCTTCTGCATCAGTTCCTCGTGTGTGCCTACGTCTGCAATCGTGCCGTTTTCAAGAACTACGATTCTGTCGGCCCGGCGCACAGTCGAAAGCCGATGCGCGATCACGACCACCGTTCGGCCCGTCATTAAGTTCTGTAATGCGGATTGCACCAGCGCCTCCGATTCACTATCGAGCGCCGACGTCGCCTCGTCGAGAATCAGGATCGGCGCATTCTTGAGTAACGCTCGGGCAATCGCAATGCGCTGGCGTTCCCCACCAGAGAGTCGCACGCCCTTTTCTCCGATTACCGTGTCATACCCGGCAGGCAACTTGCAAATGAAATCGTGGGCCAATGCCGCGCGGGCCGCGGCTTCGACTTGTTTTTGCGAAACAGTAGGTTGACCGTAGGCGATGTTATTCCGCAAAGTGTCGTTGAACAGAACAGTTTCCTGCGTGACCACTCCGATCTGCGAACGTAACGACGCAAGCGAAACCTCGCGAATATCCTGGCCGTCAACCGCGATCGACCCGGCGGTCACGTCGAAGAATCGCGGGATCAAAGAAACTAGCGTGCTTTTGCCTGCGCCGCTCGATCCCACAAGCGCCAAAACTTCTCCAGCCCTCACTTCAAGGTTGATACCACGCAGGATCTCGCGCTCTGATTCCTGCGATTCGTAATAGAAAGAGACATCCTCGAAACGAATGCTTCTTGAAAATGGCGGCAGGGCTGGAGCATTCGCTTTCTCCTGCACTTCGTCGCGAATGTCCATAAACTTAAAAATTTCCGAAGAAGCGCCGAGCGCCTGCTGAAAGCTGTTATGAAAGAGAGCGAATTTTCTGACCGGATCGTAAAGCTTGAAAACTGCAATGATGAAGGCAACGAAGATGCCTGGCGTCATTACCTTGTGAATGATCTGTTGCCGGCCGAGCAGCAGGAGCAGCACGATCGCAATCGCGCCAAAAATGTCCATTAAAGGCGAACTGATCGCCGCAGCCGCAACCGAGCGTAAATTGGCACGAAAGAGCCGTTGCGCGGCTTTGCGAAATCGCGCGAACTCCCATGACTCCATGCTGAAGGCCTTCACGATCCGGTTACCCGTGATCGTTTCGTGAAGAATGTTCTGGATTTCAGCCAGCTTGTCCTGCCCACGCCTGGTCGTATGGCGAACCCTCTTCCCAATCCGACTGGCGGAATAAATGATGAATGGAACGAAGAGGAGCAGAAGCCAGGACAGCTGCTTGCCTAAGACGACCACCACGGCTGCGGTGAACAGAAACGTAAAGAACTGCTGCAGAAATTCCGCCAGGATGCTCGACATCGCAAACTGCACACGTTCGATGTCGCTCACAATAGTCGAAACCAGAGTTCCGGTCGTGTGCTTTTGAAAGAATGCCGCTGAGCGGCGAAGCACCGAATGATAGAGAGAGTTGCGCAAGTCGGTAATCAGCCCGTAGCCTGCGTAATTCACCAAATAAGTTCCGGCGTAGTCAAAGATTCCTTTCAGAATCGTAGCCGCGACAAAAGCAAAAGCCACAATTGTCCAGGCATTGTGAAAGTGCGACGGCACGAACCGTTGCAGATAAACAGTGTGGTGAGTGTGGGGAATCGTGAATAGTAATATTTTGTCTGAACCGGAAGACGGATTCAGAACACGATCGAGCACCGGCCCGACCAGCAACACGCGAAACGCATCCAGGAACCCGACACCAGCAAGCAAAATGACGGAAGGAATGAATTGCGCCCAATATGGTGTGAGGTAGCGCAACAGTCGCGTCAATTGACGCATGCGTCGCTCCGGAATCCCGTAGTGGTGCTCAACTGAAAGGACATCAGGTGCAAGGCCCTATTCTACTTGAGAGCGTGAGTTGGACGTGCGGGACATCTTTGGTACTCTGTGCCGCATCTCTAGCGAATATCACCTGCTTCCAAGAATTCAGGAGAATTCATGCGAAACGGAAGGACGTGCTATGTAGTCGCCGTATCCACACTCTGTTTTTTTTTAATAGCCGAACAATCTCAGGCCCAAACAGTTAATGCTCAAACAAGTGGAGCTAATCTCTCCGGGACCGTCAAAGACGCTGCCGGAATGGCCGTCCCTTTCGCGAAAATTTCCATTAAAAGCCAAGCTACAGGTGTCACTGCTGACACCCAAGCCGACGCGTCCGGTGGGTTCACCATCCCGAATCTTTCTCCTGGCGACTATGAAATAACCGCTTCCGCCGAAGGATTCGCCGCGCAAACGACGACGGTAACAGTGAGCGCCGCAACCCCGCCGACCGTGAACATCGCTCTGGCTCCATCCGCCACTGCCCCTTCACTTTCCGACCTCGGCTTCTCGCCTTCGCAGACTCAAGGCAGCGCCGCAGAACAGGCCCGTCTGGACAAACGTTCCCACATGCTTAAGGTTCATCAGCGGTTCGGAGTTATCACAACCGTTCCGCTGGTCGCGACGGTGTTGACTGGCCTCGCAGCTGGTGGCAAGCAAACGAGCTCAACCGATCGCGATGTGCACGCGGCGCTTGGCTCAACCACGGCCTTGCTATACGGAGTAACTGCTTATTACGCGATTTTCGCGCCGAAGATTCCCGGAACAGAAACGCGTGGTCCCATCAAGGCCCACAAAATTCTGGCCTGGATTCACGGCCCTGGCATGGTCCTTACCCCCATCTTAGGTGCTAGGGCTTTCTCGCAAAAAAGCAAGGGGGAAAGAATTCACGGAATCGCAAGTTTGCACGGCCCGATAGCAGTAATCACGGCCGGGGCTTATGGTGCCGCGATTCTTTCAGTTTCGCTCAAATGGTAAATACGATGGTAAGAACAACTGTTCTTTTTCTGTTGGCCGTCGCGCTACCGGTAGTCGCAGCCGACAGCCAATGGGTTCTCGAACAGTCCACACTCACCTATCACGTTTCTCACCCGCTACATCAGGTTAATGGTGTTAGTCACGCTGCTCGCGGCAAGGGTATCTGTCACGAAGGTCAATGTGATTTTCTGATCGCCGCCCCTGTGAAGTCATTCGACTCGGGCGATAGCAATCGCGATCTCCACATGCTGCAAGTCACTCGTGCCGGGCAATATCCGATGGTCACCGTTCGCACGCGACTGCCTGAGCAATCGCCGTCAGGCGCTATTCACGCCGACCTCGACGTCGAATTTGCCGGCCAAGCCACACACTACAAAGATGTACCATTCCAAATCACCGAGCAGGGAAGTGAGGCAAAGCTTTCGGGCGTCATCCCGTCGAAGTTGACCGACTTTAAAATCGATCCGCCCACGTTATTGACTGTTCCTATTAAAAACGATATTCCCGTGCGGGTAGAAATGACATGGCGCAAGCAATAACGAGTTAGTAGCCTGCAGCTTTTCCGGGCCCACGAGGGTCATGTGCGCCCTGCACCCAACCATTTTGCATGGTGATCGCTTCAACACGAGCGAGAACGACCGGGTGAGATTCATCGACCATGTAGCCCATGTGCTGCAAAATCGCGATCGTATCCGGCGAAATGCCGCGCTCGAAAGCGAGCTTGTCCGGCTTCCATTGATGGTGGACGCGAGGAAAATCGACGGCGTCCTGCAGGTTCATTCCGAAGTCCACCATATTGAGGATTACCTGAAGCACGGCAGAGATTATCGTCGGCCCACCCGGAGCGCCAAGCACAAGAAATGGCTTGCCGTCTTTCAGAATGATGGTGGGGGCCATTGACGAAAGGGGACGTTTGCCGGCTGCGATTGCATTGTTATCGCCCTGCACGAGCCCAAACATGTTGGCCGCGCCGGGCTTTGCCGCAAAATCGTCCATCTCGTCATTCAGCAGAAATCCGGCTCCCGGAACAGTCACCCCGCTGCCGTAACCGTTGTTTAAGGTGTAGGTCACACCCACGACGTCGCCCTTCTGGTCAACCACGCTGTAGTGTGTGGTATTCGTGCCTTCGCGGCTTACATCGATCCCGGGATTCACCTGGTCACTTGGCGTCGCACATTCCGGATCGATGGTTGCACGTCGCCGTTCGAGATATTTCGGATCGAGCAATGACGAAACGTGGTTGTTCACGAAATCTGGATCTCCCAACTCGTTACGGTCCGCAAAAAAGCGTCGCATGACTTCCGCCAGGTAGTGATAGCTCTCAGCGGAACCGGCACCAGTCTTTTCGTAGTCGGTGCCCTGGAGCATTCCCATCATTTCCAACAGTCCAACTCCTCCGGAACTCGGCGGGGGTGAGGTGACGATGTTGTACCCCCTGTAATCGCCTTCGAGTGGAACGCGCTCGACTGCCTGGTAATTATGGAGATCGGCCAGTGAGATCAGGCCGCCATTCTTCTGCATGGCGTCGGCGAGCAAATGCGCGGTCTCGCCATCATAAAAGTCATGGCTGCCCAGGCTGGCAATACGCCGCAGGGTACTCGCGAGTTCGGGCTGGCGGAAATCCTCCTGCCATGCGTAGTAGGCACCATTCTTTAAAAAGATCCGCTTGGATTCCGGGAACTGAGATAGAAGAGAGCTGCTCTCCTTCCACGATTTCATTTGCCAATACGAGACCGGAACGCCTTTCTCAGCAAGGCCGATTGCCGGTTGAAGAAGATCTGCCCAGGCCTTGTGGCCATATTTGCGATGTGCCAGTTCAAGGCCTCGAACTGTTCCGGGAACGCCTACCGCGCGCCATCCGACAATACTGGCGTCTGTTGGATCACCTTTCGCATTGAGATACATGTCGCGGCTTGCCTTCACCGGCGCTTTTTCGCGGAAGTCAATAAAGGAAGTATGCCCATCGGCCATCCGAATGAGCATGAATCCGCCGCCGCCAATATTTCCTGCAAATGGATGCGTAACTGCCAGCGCGAAGCCGATCGCTACCGCTGCATCGACTGCGTTCCCTCCAGACCGCAAGACCTGAATTCCGATATCGGTCGCGTGTTCTTCCTGCGTGACCACCATCCCGTGTCGTGCATAGACGGGTTCACGCGCCTGCAGCGTGGAGGCTAAGAAGATCAGAGCACATGTAGGAACGACTGTGCGCAAGGATCGCATATCACTTCGGGTTATCTCGATGTGCGACTTTAACTCGGTAGCCAGCTTTCTTCAGCCGCTTGGCCACATCTTCAGCGATCATCACCGAGCGGTGCTGCCCGCCAGTGCAGCCAAATGCAATCGTGAGATAGCTCTTTCCCTCGCGAATGTAGTGAGGCAATAGATAGATCAGCAGATCGGAGATGCGCTGGATGAATTCCCTTGTCTGCGGAAAAGACCGAATATATTTTGCGACCTTGGCATGGCGTCCTGTGAGCGGCCGAAATTCGGGAACAAAGTGCGGATTCGGCAAAAAACGAACATCGAAAACCAGGTCAGCGTCTTCTGGCACACCTTGCTTGAATCCGAAGCTCACGCACGAGACCAGAATTTTCCTGCCGGTTTCTTTTTTTTGAAACAGTTCGTTGATGTGCGCGCGCAACTCATGGACGTTGAACTTCGAAGTGTCGATCACCAGGTCCGCTAGCGCGCGAATGGGACGAAGATGGCGGCGCTCGGCTGTGAGCGACGATTTGACGGGAGTATCCGTTCCAAGCGGGTGTGGCCGGCGTGTCTCACTGTAGCGGCGCAGCAGAACCGCGTCATCCGCTTCCAGGAAAATCATTTTCGTCGCAATGATTCGACGGACTGACTTTACAATCGCAGGCAGTTCTTCGAGCTGCCGCCCTTCACGAACGTCAACTACCAGGGCCGTGCGCGCAGTTTCGGCCGATTGCGAAACCAATTCGGCAAAACTCGGAATCAGCCGGACCGGCAAATTGTCCACACAATAATAGCCAAGGTCCTCAAAGGCTTTCAGCATCGAAGCTTTGCCGGAGCCACTCATCCCGGTGATGATGACGAGTTCGCCTAGCGGATTCGAGGCTCGCGGCCCGCGTTTGCCTCCCAATTTTTTCGCACTCTCCTTAATGTTCGTGGTGATGCGCCTGAGAGCCATCCTGAACGGATGTTAGCAGCCGGTTGTGCTTCGTGACCAGTTGCGGAATCGGCAACAATTCGGCGTCGCAAGTTCTTCTGCGACCAATCCATCTAAGTACGAGCTACAGTCATCTGCCTATTAACCAACTGTGCGCTGATAACCGAAGTTACTCTTTCCGTAAAAGGCCGTTGCGCTAGACTGGCGGCACCATCAGCAACAACAGACTTCGCAATACGACCTGCGCCACCACGTCTGCCCGTCAAGGCGAAGTCCAGTGAAGCACGTGCTGCTTTTAAATCGTGAACGTCCGTTGACTGACGCGGAGCTGCAACAAAAGCCGCCTACCGGTCTAAGGACTCAGTACGAGGGGAACGAGAAAATTCGTGCTCCCTTTATGTAGATTTGTGCGTCTCTGATACAGGCATTCAGATCGTGGGCGAGAGCCGTACCCATTCTTAGTCAATTACGTTGAACTCTACCGAGAATGGAACCAATTGCAGACCAACTGTCGTATATAGCTTATAGCTCCGGTAGAACCGCTGGTGCCGGATGAAAAGGGTGCTTTCGCAGCGTTTCGGAATTTAACTTTGTCCCAGGGGAGCAATGACACAACAGAGACCGAAACCTGCAAGCGGCACAATCCTTCTTGCCGAAGACGAGCCGCTATTGCGCGAGCTAGGGCAGACCATTCTCACTCAGTCCGGCTATACGGTGTTGACGGCTGCCAACGGCGAAGCGCTACGAAAGCTGATCGCCGAGCAGAGAGATAACGTCGACCTCCTGCTGACTGACGTGGTCATGCCCGACATCAGCGGGCCGGATCTGGTTCGATTCGCGAAACAACGCTGGCCTAATATACGAGTTCTTTATATGTCCGGTTATGGCGACGAGGATTTGAAAGACCTGGACCGCGATGCCGGCTTTATTCAAAAGCCATTCACGCCAACCGAACTGATGGCCAAGATTAAAGAAGTCCTCGGAACAAAGATTTGACCGCTGGCTGGCGAGCTACCTGCATTTGCCGGACCGGTATTTTGTTGCGAACCACGAGTCACGACCCACGACATTGCCCTGCCGCCTCTCCGATGATTGAATGGTTCCATGAGTCAATCTCTTGCTCCCTACGCTGTTCAAGTGGAGCACTCCCGCGGCAGGCGACACCCAGAGCCCCCGCACCCTTATCGCAATGATTTCCAGCGCGATCGCGATCGGGTCATTCACTCCCGGGCTTTTCGAAGACTGGAAGCTAAGACCCAGGTTTTTACGCGCCGCTATTCCGACCACTTCCGTAACCGCCTGACTCATACCATCGAAGTCGCGCAGATTTCGCGTACCATCGCCGCGCAGCTGGGATTAAACGTTCAACTGGTGGAAGCCCTCGCTCTTGCCCATGACATCGGGCATCCCCCATTCGGACACGCCGGAGAAAAAACTCTCGATACTGTAATGCGGGAGCAAGGATTGTTTTTTGATCACAACTTGCACGCGCTCCGTATAGTCGAGGACTTTGAGTTGCGCTATGCAGCATTCCGCGGGTTGAACCTCACGTTCGAAGTTCGAGAGGGGATCGTGAAACATTCGCGCGACTACGACCCCCGTCAGTTCCCGGGACTCGCCGAGTATTTGCTCGACCAACGCCCGCCGCTTGAGGCGCAACTCATCGACGTGACTGACGAACTCGCCTACAACACCGCTGATCTCGACGACGGTTTTGAAGCCCGCCTGCTCACCTTGGAACAAATTAACAAAGATCTTCCGTATTTCGAACAGCTATTTCGCGAAGTCGAACGGCTCTACCCGGAAGCGCCCCGGAAACTCCAATTCAACGAAGTCCTGCGCAGAGTTTTAGACCGCTGGGTTGGCGATTTGATCCGGAATACAAAGGACGAGGTCGAAAGACTGAAAATTTACGCCTTGGATCAGGTCCGCAAAACTCCTGATCGTCTTGTCAAGCTTGGGCCTGAAACCGAAGCCCAACGCCACCGCACAAAAGAATTTCTCTATCAAAATCTTTATTACAGCGCAGCTCTCGAACCTGAAAAAGAAGATGCCGAACGCATCATTACTGAACTGTTCGATCTCTGGATGAAATATCCGGAGAAGCTGCCTTCGAGTTATCAGGAGAAAGCAGGCGCCGAGCCGCTCGCGCGTGTGATCTGCGACTACGTCGCTGGCATGACCGACACATACATTTATGAACAGTATGAGAAGTTTTGCGGCAGGATGCGTGCGCCTCGATAGCGTGCTCGGGATGAAGCTCGACAAATCTATGCGGTTAAGAGCTTTCGCGCCCCTTGTGCAATGCCATCTGTATTACCTCAGCCAAATGCAACGTTTTCCTTCCGGTGCAATGCTCAATCTGCTCACGGCAGCTGAATCCGTCCGCGATGATGAACCAATTTTCAGGCACATTTCTCACCGCCGGCAAGAGTTCGAGCTCGCCGATCGCAATCGATGTATCGTATTTGTCTTTCTCAAATCCAAACGCTCCGGCCATACCACAGCACCCCTGCGCAGGCATTTGGTAATCAATACCCATGCGCCGCAGCACAGATTCTTCATCGTTCATCTTCATGATCGATTTGTGATGACAGTGCCCATGCACGAACGCTTTGCGCGAAACCGCCGGCCATGAAAAGTGATCTGCATTTTTCTCAAGAAACTCGCTGAGCAGCACCACTTGCCTTGCGAGCTTTTTCGCGCGCGCATCATCCGGGAATAAGTTCAGCATTTCGTCGCGAAAGACCGATGCACAGCTGGGCTCTAGCACCACTACTGGAGTTCCGTCCTCGATCTCACGTTGCAGCACATCGAATACTCGAAGCAGGTATTTCTTTGCCGTGCTCAACATGCCGAAGTCATAAAGCGGGCGTCCGCAGCAAAGCCTCGCTCTCGGTACTCGCACTTGAAATCCTGCCGCTTCGAGTACCTCGACAGCAGCAATCGCGGTCTCGGGATGAAAGTAGTTATTGAACGTGTCAGGCCACAGCAGAACATCTCGGCTCGATGAAGGTCGCAGCCGTCGTTTCGCGAACCAACGCCCGAATGTCTCCTTAGCGACGCGCGGAACTCTGCGTTGACCAGAGATTCCACCCGCCAACTTGGCCGCATTGCTTAGAACGGGTGCTTGAGTCAGGAAATTTGCAATCGCAGGAGCTACTGACCCTAGGCTCGCCCAGAGATCCACTCGCGCAAACGCATAATGCCCCAGTGGATGGACTCGTCGCTCATAGTAGTGCGAAAGAAATTCCGCCTTGTAAGTCGCAACATCCACCGCGACCGGGCAATCGCTCTTGCAACCCTTACACGATAGACATAAATCGAGCGATGACTTTACCTCCGGATCGCGCCAGTTCGCCGGAATCACATCGCCCTTTGTCATCTCCCATAACAGGTGCGCACGGCCGCGCGTCGAATGCTTTTCCTCGCGGGTCACGCGAAAACTCGGACACATCACTCCCCCTCCGTACTGGCGGCATTTACCTACGCCCACGCAGCGTAAAGTCGCTCGCGCCAGGCTGCCTTCATCCTGCGGAAATTTGAAATGCGTTTCGGGCTGCCACGGTTTGTAATCTGGCCCCAGCCGCAAGTCTTCGTCGAGCTTGTTCGGCCGAACCACCTTGCCCGGGTTCATCTTCCAATCCGAGTCCCATAAAGATTTGAATCGCGAAAACGCTTCCACCAACTCCCGACCAAACATCCTCGGATACAATTCTGCCCGGGCCTGTCCGTCGCCATGCTCCCCCGAAATCGTTCCACCGAACGAAACCACCAGGTCTGCCGCTTCCTCCAAAAAACTGCGGAATTTCTTGATCCCTTCCGACGACTGCAAATCGAAATCCATGCGGTTGTGCGTGCAGCCGTCGCCGAAGTGCCCGTATACCAGGCACCGGTAGCTGTATCCGTTCGTCAGCTTTATCAGCTCGCGTAAGTATGCGCCCAATCTCTCGGGAGCAACCGCCGAATCCTCCCAACCTTCCCAACTCGGCGGTTCCCCGGGAACGTTAGAAACCGCGCCCAGAGCCGATTCCCGTACCTCCCAAACCTTTTTCGCAAGATGCGGATCGCTCAGCAATCGAAAGCTTCGTGAACTGGAAGTTCGTCCGAGAGCGCGCATCGCAGTTTGGGCTTGGGCCTCCGCCTCGCTCAGAGTCGCCGCACCGAACTCTGCTAGAAGCCATCCGCCGCCCTCGGGCAGCAGAGCAACTCCCTCGGAGTTAATTGCTTTTTTGCGCGTGTACTTAATAAGCAGATCGTCCATGCCCTCAAGTCCAATCGGCCCATGAGACAAAACTTCGGGCACTATGTCAGCGCATTCGTACACGTCAGGGCAGCCGATCACGAGCAGCACACGCTTTGGCGGGCTTTGCACCAAACGCACTGTGGCTTCCAGCACGGTCACGCACGTGCCCTCGGAGCCGACCAGCGCTCGCGCGACGTGAAAATCATTTTCAGGAAGAAGAAAATTCAGGTTGTATCCCGAAACGCGACGCGGGATATTCGGAAACTTCGCCCGAACGAAATCGCCGCACTGATTCCGAAGCTCTTTCAGCCCTGAATAAATCTCCCCACGTCGGCCGGCCGCGCCAATGATGTTGTTGAGTTCAGCTTCGGAAGTCCTGCCCACGCGCGCCCGCAGACCGTCATACGTGAGCACGTCCAGTTCTTCAATGTTTTCGTCGGTCTTGCCCGCCATCACTGAGTGCACGCCGCACGAGTTATTTCCAATCATTCCGCCGAGCGTGCACCGGCTGTGCGAAGCCGGGTCGGGACCGAAAGTCAGGTTGTATTGTTCCGCCGCATTCCGCAGATGATCCAGAACAACGCCTGGCTGTACCCGAGCAATGCGCCGCTCAGGATCAAGGTCGACGATGTTCGCCATGTACTTCGAAAAGTCGAGCACGACGGCTACGTTGCAGCACTGTCCCGCGAGCGAAGTTCCGCCGCCCCGGCAAAGAATCGGCGCGTCATGATCGCGGCAGGTCGAAATGGTTGTTATCACATCATCCGCATCACGCGGAATCACAACACCAATTGGCACCTGGCGATAATTCGAGCCGTCGGTCGCATAGAGCGCGCGGCTTCCATTGTCGAAGCGGACCTCGCCACGGACGCTGTCCCGCAGCGCCGATTCCAGTGACCTCGATTGTTCTTGTGGTAGTGCCCGTGCCGGCATGAAGGTTTTTTCGCTCGCAAGTAAAGATAACATTCGCGAGATCAGCTACGAGCCACGAGCCACGAGCAACCATGAAACCATTACTTCGCTCTTCATGGCCCGAGTCAAAATGAATGACGGCGCATCACCGGCGCCGTTGCCTGATATCCTTTCCAGCAATGCGCTCCATCGAAAGCAGGGCTTGGCTGCTCGCGATTTTGTCAGCGGTGTTGCAGATCGTCATCTTCCCCCTGCCGAACCTTTACATTCTCTGCTGGATCGCTGTCGCACCGTTGCTGGTTGCCATACTTCGAGCGCGCCCTCCCGAAACTCTTCAATTGCAAGGAGCAGCCAAACTCCTTCCGGCAACTGCTTTGCAAGGCTTCCTATTGGGTTACCTTTGCGGGATTCTCTGGTATGCCGGCAACTGCTACTGGGTTTACAGCACCATGAAGCAGTACGGCGGGATCAGTGCCCCTGGTGCCTTTGGCCTTCTGATTCTGTTCTGTTTATATCTGGCGTTGTACCACGGGGCATTTGGAATCATCATCAGCTTGCTGGCCAGTTGGTCGCAGCGCGTCGCAATCGTGCTCTCGCCATTTGTGTGGGTTGCGGTCGAACTCGCACGTACACGCATCAGCGGGTTCCCGTGGGATCTGCTTGGTATCAGTCAAGTTGACAACATCCCTTTGGCGCGGATCGCAACCGTCACCGGCGTCTACGGTCTCTCGTTAGAAATTATGATTGTCAACGCTGCATTCGCCGCCGCACTTCTTCTACGCCGGCCGCAACGCAGATCTTTACTTTTTGCAGCTTTCGTCGCGGCAATCATATTGCAGTCCGCTCGTTGGATGCCTGCTCCCCAATATGCCGCCAATCGCAGCGCCGTGCTGGTGCAAGAAAACATTCCCGTTCTCGACAATACGGACTGGACGCACCAATATTTCGAAGACACATTGAGCAACCTCGTAAAGCTCAGCCTCACTGCGCCAGCCGATCAGGAACGTCCCGAACTCATCGTCTGGCCTGAATCCCCAGCCCCTTTCTACATCGGAGACCAGGCATTTCGTACCGCGCTCGACCAAATCGCAACGACGGCGCGCGCTTGGGTCGTCGCAGGTAACATCGGTGTTGAGAACGCAAGCAGTTCGTCACAGCAGATTTTTAATTCCGCCGCTCTCATCGGTCCCAATGGGCAATTCGCGGGAAGATACGACAAAGTTCACCTCGTCCCCTTCGGCGAGTACGTGCCTTTAAAAAATCTTTTTTCGTTTGCTGGAGGTCTTACCAAAGAAGTCGGCGATTTCACTCCCGGGCACCTGCGGTTGCCCTTGCAAGCGGGTAACGAAAGGCTCGGAGTTTTCATCTGCTACGAGTCCATCTTCCCCGACGAAATCCGTCAATTCGCCAGGAACGGCGCAGAGGTTTTCGTGAATATTTCAAACGATGGTTGGTACGGTGATAGCGGCGCTTACGCTCAACATCTACGCCAAGCTCGCATGCGCGCCGTCGAAAATGCTCGTTGGCTCCTTCGCACGACGAATACCGGGGTTACCGCGGCAATTGATCCCAGTGGCCGCGTCGTCCAGAAAATTCCGCGCAAGGTTCGCATTGCGCTCGTCGCTTCTTACGCCCTCGAGAACGCAACCACTTTCTACACGCGTCACGGCGACTGGTTTGCATACGCATGTGCGATAATATCGTTAGGCGCGATTCTCGCCGCCACTACTCCTGTAAAAGGCAGACTTCAGGCATGATTCAGGAACTCGAACAGGAATATTCAGCCCTGCAGCAAAAAGTCCGCGAACTACGGGAGTACCTTTGACGCCTGCAAACTCCGACCACAGTTAGCCGAAATCGATAAACAAGCCGCCGACCCCAACCTTTGGTCCAACCGGCACAGGTCGCAGCAGGTCATGCGCGAAAAGAAGCGCCTGGAAAACCTGCTTGCAACCGAAGCCGATCTCGCCCGCCGCACCGAAGATATTTCCGCCTACTTCGATCTCGCCCGTGAAGGCGAAAACGTCGAAGCGGATCTTCGCCGCGAAATCGACCTGTTGCGTGAACGCGTCGATCGTCTCGAAACCGAGACTTTGCTTTCAGGTGAAAACGATCCCCGCAACGCAATCGTTACGATTCACCCCGGCGCAGGCGGAACTGAATCGCAGGATTGGGCGGAGATGCTCATGCGCATGTATCTGCGCTGGGCCGAGCGCCAGGGATTCCAGACTGTTCTCTACGACTACCAGCCCGGCGAAGAAGCCGGTATAAAATCCGCAACCTTCGGCGTGAACGGTGAATACGCTTTTGGCCTGCTCACCAGTGAAATTGGCGTGCATCGTCTCGTCCGCATTTCTCCATTCGATCAAGCCAAGCGTCGCCACACATCGTTCGCCAGCGTTTTCGTCTCGCCTGAAATTGACGAGTCGATCGAAGTCGTCATCAAGCCTGAGGATCTCCGTATCGACACCTATCGTTCGAGCGGCAAAGGCGGCCAGCACGTCAACACCACCGATTCCGCCGTGCGCATCACGCACTTGCCGACCGGCATTGTCGCAGCTTGCCAAAATGAACGTTCTCAGCACAAAAACAAAGACCGTGCAATGAGCATGCTGCGCTCGAAGCTTTACGAGTTCGAAATGGAGAAGAAGCGTGAGGCCACGAAGAAAATTGAGGATTCCAAGCTCGACATCGACTTTGGCTCGCAAATTCGCTCCTACGTTTTGCAACCGTATCGCTTGATCAAAGATCACCGCACGAAAACCGAAGTCGGGGATGTCGACCGCGTCATCGATGGCGACTTGCAGCCCTTCATCCGGGCTTATCTGCGCATGCGGCGCGATGGCAGCGCGGATCTCGACGGCGTTGCCCACTGACTTTAGGTGCCTTCGGTAACCGGCTATCGCCCAAAAATACTAGAAAACAACCCGCTCAATGCGAGAGCCTATAGGGTGCAGCATTCTCTTCAGGGAGTACTATGGGCCGCCATTTAGATCTCGTTCGCCGAAGCGCTTTGCCATCGCACCAGATGATGACGGCAGCCAAAGGTGCGCTTCACGTTCCCGCCGACGAGATGGTCGAAATTCTTGTTTTTCTTGCCGAAAACAACAAAATTTTTGGCGAACAGGCGCGACTGACTCTTGCCGGCTGGGACGAGAAATCCGCGAAGGAAATTGTCTCGAGTCCCGCAACGCCGAAAGAAGTCTTGGACTACTGGACCTCGCCCAAGAATCTTAGGCAGCCTTTGTTCCCGCTGCTGCTCGAAAATCCATCTGTTTCCGCGAACAAGCTCAGCCTCATTGGTTCAACGCTCAAAGGCGAGTGGATCGACATCATGCTGGCCAGTCCCCGCGTGCGCAACGCGCGAGCGATTCTGACCGACATAAATAGCAACAAGGGGCTCAGTGGAACCCAGACCGCCCGATTGCAGGAACTGATCACCGGGAAGATCGCTGCTCCTATAGTGGGAGCGCCGCCTGTTCCGACCCTACTTCCTCAGAACATTTCTCATAGCACGGCTATGGTCGAGCAGTCTCAAGCAGCTCAAGGATCGCCGGCGGCAGTGGCGCCTGCCGAAGGCGACTCAGCTTCCGATCCCGAAACCGAGAAAGCCGTCGCTGCATTCATGAGCGAACACGCTGCCGAAATCGTCGCCGAAGGCGACAAGGCGTTCGAACCAATTGCGGCAACTCAGGATGAGGAAGCGGAAGAGCAAACTGCCGCGGCGGCCGGTGCTACAGCAGTCGCCGCCGTAACCACCACAAGTGGCGCTGCCGTAAAACTCGCCCACAAAAAGCCGGTGCCTTCAGAAGATGAAAAGCGCGGCAGCGTGCTCCAGAAAATTGCCAAGCTCGACATCAAAGGGCGTATTCAGCTTGGAATGAAAGGATCGAAAGAAGAGCGCTCGATCCTGATTCGTGACGGCACAAAGATCGTTGCCCTCGCCGTCCTCGACTCGCCCAAGATTACCGACGGCGAAGTGGAAAAGTTCGCTTCGCAGAAAAATGTTCTCGAAGCGGTACTTCGCGCAATTCCAATGAAGCGCCGGTTTGCAAAAAACTACGCCGTGGTTCGCAATCTGGCTTCGAATCCACGTACGCCGCTTGATGTCGCCCTCGGCCTGATGAAAAACCTGCTCGTCCAGGACTTAAGAAATCTCTCCGCAAACAAAGAAGTCCCTGACACCATCCGCAAGCTCGCCTTACGTATGTACAAGCAGAAAATGGAAACTGCGAAGAAGGACTGATTTCTCGCTACTACCACGTATACTCCGCGGTATACGATAGCGTTTTCTCTCCATCCGCCGGAACGTTTACCCGGAACTCGGCCGTGCGGCTGTCGGATTTAGTGTAGTTGTCGGTATTGTCCCTAATCTCCCAGTTCAGGCCGCGATATAGGTGTTCGACGACTCGTACTTCAACTTCTTCCTTCTTGTGATTTCGCAACTTGATCTCAAATGATTCGCTGATCTTGTGATTCCTGTTGTCCACCTGGAAATTCGTCTGCTTTCGTTCGCCAACAATATCAAAAGCGTTTCCGGTGAAGATACGCAACGTCTCATCCGTTGGCGTGTGCTTGATTTCATTTTCGCCGACGAACTCCAGCGCGCCATCGGTGTCACGGCGATAAAAGCGCACCCGGCCCTTGGGCAGCGGCATGCCAAGATTGTTCGACTTCGAATTCTTGATCTCCCGCATGGCCCAAACGTCAGCGTTCATCTCCGTACCATACTCGCGATTGTTGCGAATCTGCTCGTATCCCCAATACAGATATTGCTGCCCGATCTTCGCGCCGTCATAGACATAAACCCGATTGGCTTTGACATTTGACGCGCGAATGAACTCCACCTGCTTGGTTTCGCGATCATGAAGGCTGATGGGGCGGGGCAGAGTGTATAGGTGGTATTCGTCGAATGCTTTCTCCTGAACTTGCTGCGCCAACTGATCGCTGGCCGCTGCGGCTTGTGCCCTAAATACAAATCCACCGTTTGCGGCCTGCTGGATTTTGTTAACTTCTCCCGCCATCAACTTGATTTGCGCGTGATCAAACGTTTTTCCGGACTGATTGTCCATGGTGACCCAACCCGTGATGTCCAGGTTGTCGCCGTTTTCCGGTGCAACCGCGTTGTAATCGGCACTCCATGTCATGCCGCCCGTAACGTAACTGAGCTCCGCATTCACCTTGCCGGAAGTATCCGACTGCAGCGTCCAGTCGAGTGTCGGTTTCAGCAGCGAGTCAGTGCCCAAACTCGGGAAGATCGGTTTGCCGGGAAGTCCAAATTCAATTTGTCCGTCTATCTCAACGATTGGCGAATTCGCTGCTGGGTCGACGCTTGCCATCTGCTGATACTGGTACTGCGCCCCGTAATGCTGAAAGGCGTTGTAGTGGGGAACATAGCCGCTGCGTATAATTTTGCCGCGAACCGTTTGCGGCTTGCCATCGCGCATCACCTCAGAATCAATCGCTTTCCCTTCGTACGCTTGCAGCATCAAGGCTTCGCTAAGCGCATCATTCAAATAGTTCTGCTCCAGAATTTGCAGGTGATGCTTGCCACTCGGGTCTCGCAGCATGACCGAGTCCGGTTCGAGGTGTGCAGTGGTTTCTGCGTACCGAATATTGTTCAGCCCTTGTTTCAGATTGAGTGCAATCGGCTGACGCACAACTGCGAAGTCCTGGTTATAAAGAGTAAGCGCCACGCCTGACGCGGCATTCTCCTCATTTTCCGCGCTGTGCATGGCCAATCCAAAACCAAGAAACAACGCTCCTACAGCAACCGCCCGCCAATTCTTCGAGACCATGTTCCCCCCTGGAGATGCCAGCCTGCAGCGCCTCCCTCCCGTTGATTAGAACGCAAGCAGAGTACCTTTATTGCGGTGAAAATAGACCCGGTGTTTCAGCGAGTTGCGGCTAAAATTAAGGAGTTGCCGTCCAACGACCCAGTTCGGGACCTGCTAGAACGCTCAAAGACCATCGCCGTGGTCGGTCTCTCCGACAGCCCTTTGCGCCCCAGTCATGGCGTTTCCGCTTACATGCAGGCTCAAGGGTACAGAATCATCCCTGTGAACCCCACAATCCGCGGTGCTTTGGGCGAGAAATCCTACGCCTCTTTGCTCGAGGTTCCGGAACAAGTTGACATCGTAAACATTTTCCGGCGGCCTGAATTTGTGGAGGAGGTCATTGATCAGGCGATCCACATAAAAGTTCCCGCTGTGTGGATGCAGGAGGGGGTTATTAATCAGAAGGCGGCCGATAAGGCGCAAAACGCAGGCATCACCGTCTTTATGGACCTCTGCATTCTTAAAGAACACAAAGCAAGATTCGGCTAGCCAGGGTTACTGCTGAAAGGCGCTGACGTGCCGGCCGCAATTCGACCGGCACTCACGCATATGAGGGAGGAAGACTAATTCGCGCTAGCCATACACATCTGTTCGAACCGGCGCGCTTCATACCACAGAGCGAGTTCTACGCGGTTCCAAAGCCCGAGTTTGTCGTAGATGGTGCGGAGATAATTCTTGACGACGTGCTCGGTGGTTCCAATTTCACTTGCGACTTCTTTGTTTTTAAGTCCTCGGGCGACGAGCTCAATGACTCGCTGCTCTCGGGGGTTGGGGTAGGTTGCCTGTTCTCCTCGGACCATAGCTGCCTCCTATATAAAAGTGTTGCCAGCTTTACTCTTTTGACTCCGCCAGCAATTCCAAAACGCGCAAACAAGCGATTGAAGTGCGCCTTCACAGTGCGACGCGCCATGTGAAGTTGCTTCGAGATCTCATCGTTATCACAGCCTTGTAGGAGCAGTTCCACGACCTGCTGTTCCCGTGGCCTGAGTTCTTTTTCTTTCATCAAGTCACCTCTTGCTGGAGTTGTCTCCCCTTCTTACTTCTGAGTACCAACAAGCAAGCGTTTCGGGATTGCCCTTTCTACTGCACATGGTTTGCCAGTGGGCCCTGTTTTTTACAAGGAAATGTAGGAAAAGACATTGCTGGAGTGCGGCTTTTTTGCCACATTCACAAAGGAGAGTACGGCGTCGCAAAAGAGGTCTAGCCTATTGTAAGTAGAAGCTTTGCATCTCTAAGTTATACAAAAGTCAGGAGTAATTTTCTGTGACCCAGAATAGCGTTCTGCTTCAGAAGCGAGGATATCAACCGGGAACCCACAGCTACACTACCGACAGTTCATCCGTGAGGAACAGTAGATAAACTTACCTGTGGATTCTTAGCAACCTTAAGTAAAACACCTTAGGTTAAATTTTCGCGCCGCGGTGCAAAGGTATGGAACTAATTACACTTTTGTGCCATAGACAAATTTCCAGCCAGGAACATACCTCCTGAGTCTTGCGCGCGAAAACATGTAATCAGGGTAAGGAATTCGTAACCCGGGTAACACATCGGATGATAGGATTTTCTTTCCTCTCATGCCTGAGTATTGCGATGTGGCCCTTCCCGTGCCTCTCGACATGGCATTTACCTACCGCTTGCCTCTTGGTGCAAATCCGCTTCCTGGAAGCCGAATTCTCGTGCCGTTCCGGCGGCAACGAATGGTAGGAGTCGTGACCGCCCTGCATGATCGGAGTCCGAATCTTGAAGTCAAAACCGCGCTGCAGATGCTGGACGCGACGCCAGCGTTGAATGAAGCGTTACTCCAGCTCGGTAAGTGGATCAGCGAATACTATCTCGCACCGATCGGCGAGGTTTTCCGGTCCATGTTGCCGCTCGGGGCGGAATTTCGCCGAGCCGTCGTGTATCGGATTACAGATGATGGCCAATTGGCGCTGCACCTCGCGAGTGAATCAGGATCATCTGCCCGATCAAGAAGAACTCCCGAAGAACAGGACGCGGAGTACCGCGTGCTGGATTATTTGTCGTTGCGCGATGAAGTTCGCGAAGCAACGCTGCACTCAGCAACACGTGTGTCGCAGCCAGTGCTCGAGGGCATGCTACGGAAAAAGTGGATCGCGCGCGAAGATGCGTCGCATGCGATAGATGCCGCAAGAATAAGGAAGGTAGCAGTACTAATCGATCGATCGTGGGGCGAGGAGCGTCCTCACCCGTCGAAAAACCTCCCCTCTGAGCCACAGATCTCGTCGAAGAACGCACCACGTAATGGCGGACGCGCTCGTCCGCCGAATTCCAATCAACGCGAAATCCTCGATACAATCGCATCCGCTGGCGGCCGACTTTCCGTCGAAGATATACACTCCCTCAGTGTCCCAAAAAGCACGCTTGCCACACTGGTCAAACGGGGTCTGATCGAAGTTGTTGATGAGCCGGTCGAACTCGCAAAATCCAGCGTAACCCCTCGCTTACCTTCCACAGCCATTCAGTTCAATAGCGACCAACAGGAGGCGCTTGGGAAAATTCGTGAGGCAGTCGAACGCCACAGCTTCGCCGGAATTCTTCTTCATGGCATTACCGGTTCCGGAAAAACCGCTGTTTATCTCGCGGCGATGAAAGCTGTTCTAGGTGCAGGGAAGTCAGCAATCCTGCTCGTCCCAGAGATCGGCCTGACGCCGGCCGTTGCCGCCGACGTACATGAGGCCTTCGGAGACGAAGTCGCGATTCTCCATTCCGCGTTATCGGACAAAGAACGCGCTGAGCATTGGCACCGGATTCGGCGCGGAGAAGCGCGCGCCGTGGTTGGAACGCGATCGGCCGTCTTCGCCCCGGTTTCAAATCTCGCGCTGATCATCGTCGATGAAGAGCAGGATTCCTCTTACAAGCAGGAAGAGACGCCGCGATATCATGCGCGCGATGTCGCCGTTATGCGCGCGAAGCTCGCGAATGCGGTTGTGGTGCTCGGGTCGGCAACGCCTTCGCTCGAATCGTATTTCAACGCTAAGAAGCACCGCTATGCGCTGCTTGAAATGCCTGATCGCGTTGAGAAACGGCCACTGCCTGAAGTCGAACTCATCGATATGCGTCAGGAATTTCAGGAAACCGGCCACGAACAAGTGGTCTCGCGAAAGCTGCTGGAAGAAATTCGGCTTCGCCTCGAACGCCAAGAGCAGGCGATGGTGTTGCTCAACCGTCGAGGCTATTCTCCCGTCGCGCTATGCCGGGCATGTGGCAAAACCATGGAATGCCGCGATTGCGCAATCCCACTAACACACCATAAATCGGAGCGCCGCATGCAGTGCCATTATTGTGGATTCATGGCTCCGGTGCCCAAGCATTGTGCATCATGTGGTAGTGAGTACGTCTATTTTCTCGGCACCGGATCGGAGAAGCTGGAAGAACTCCTGCATGGATATTTTCCTCAGGCGAGAATCGCCCGCTTAGACCGCGACACTGTCCGCGGCCACGCCGACTTCGAGCGCGTGCTGAACGCGTTGAATGCCGGTGAACTCGATTTATTGGTTGGAACGCAGATGATTGCGAAAGGCCATGATATTCACGGTGTGACGTTGGTCGGCGTGGTAGGCGCAGATACGGCCCTCGGCCTGCCTGATTTCCGCGCCGCCGAGAGAACATTCCAGCTCCTGACGCAGGTCGCAGGTCGCGCCGGCCGAGGAGAGGTTCCTGGCAAAGTTATTCTTCAGACCTACTTCCCCGATCATTACGCGGTGCAGTACGCGGCGCACCATGATTTCACCGGCTTCTACGAAAAAGAACTTCGCTTCCGCAGCTGGATGCATTACCCTCCATACAGCTCGCTCGCGAACGTGATGGTCCGCAGCGCTAAACTCGATGACACGCTGCGCTGGTCAGGCAACCTGGGCCGCTGGTTCGAAAAAACTCGACGCGAAGGAGTGCGAGTACTCGGCCCGGCCGCGGCGCCCATCGAGCGCTTGAAGCGCGACTATCGCTACCACTTCATCCTGAAATCGCCCAGCCGCCAAAAACTCAACGCCACTCTTCGCGCCATGCTCGCCCACGCGGCCCAGGAGAATATCCCGCGAACGAACGTCATCGTAGATGTAGACGCTCTGTGGTTGATGTGAGAAGGCGCCCACATGGAGTCCGATAACAAAGGGTCCGAATCCAGCAAATCGGCCCCAAAAGTCGTCGACTCTGTCCTTATTTCTTTGTCGCCTTGCCATCCCAGAACGGCATCCAATTCGCGCGCCCCCGTCGGCGGAAAGTTCGTATTTGGATGCGAACGACTTGGGTGAGATCATTTTGATTGTGAACCGCGACTTGATCATCATGCCGTTGTACTCATTCTCGCCACTCCATGTCCAGGTATCGCCATCGAGCGTTCCTGTCGTTACAACGTGACGACCGGTACTGTCAAACCGTTGCTCGGTGTAGAGCTTCTTCTCCGGGTCATAACTTAGGATGGCCAGAGATGTCCCGTCGCCACCGAGTTCTGGGGGCATAGAAAAATCCGAGTGATCGATAAAATAGAAGCCGCCCTTCATCCACTCCCCATGGACTGAGTCGCTGAATTTGCCGCCATTGCCCCAGGGACCCGCTGCAATCGTCGCTTCGCTCGTCCAGTCCCCGGCAAAATAGCCGAGCTTTTTCAGCTCCGGCGCAGGCGTAGAACCCATCTGGGCAACCGCCGCCATCGAAGCGAATAAGAGCACTGCTCCAAATGCAAACTGCAATCGTCTTTTCATGTGTTCTCCGATCAGCTTTCGTTATGAAATATGCCGCTCGAAAAATTGTTTGAACAGTGGAGGGTGTCACCGACTTGCGGTGACAATTGTCAGAAGCACACAATCTGAAATTGTGTACTCTTGTCATCCTGGGCTCAGTGTTTGCTTCGCTCAGCGAAGCAGATGCGGAATCGAAGGACCCCTGCAGCTCTGGTAATCTCACCGGCGCAGAAAGGGATTCTCACGATCCAGCTTGCCGCGAGAGAATTGCCTGGCATGCTGCTTGTCACCCACCTGAGTTATCCTCAAGGAAATCAATGCCGGAAATTCAAGAAATCCCAACTGCGGGCGAGCGCAGGTGGCAATCCACGCTGATCAGGATTGATCATTCTGTAGTACAGAACGCCAATCGCTGGTCGTTCCTGCTGCTCGCAGCGGGCTTTCTCGTTCGTATCTGGCATGCGAGCGGCACATTTTTAAATTCAGACGAGGTGATGCACTTTGCCGCTGCAAACCAAAACTCCTGGTCGGAGACCTACAAAATCAGTCTCGCGATCTCGCATCCGCCTCTTCTGATTTTCGTCGAGCATATCTGGCGCTATCTCGGCACCTCCGAGCTGATGCTGCGTATGCCTTCCATCCTGGCCGGCCTTGTTTTTTGCTGGTTTACTTTTCACTGGGCGCGAACTCTGTTTTCGGAAGGTGTCGCCTGGACGATTTACGTCTTCACTCTGTTTTTGCCCTCTTCAATCGAGCTCTCAACCGAAATTCGGCAATACGCGCTCTTCCTTGCGTTCGCAATGGCCTCGGCTTACCTGCTGGAACGGGCTCTGGCAAGAAACTGTGCAACATCAATGTTACTTTCCGGTGCATCTCTGTGGCTCGCCATCGGTTCGCATTTTTCTGCGTTCCTGTTCGCGCCTGCGCTTGGGATTTACGCGATTTGGAGAATGATCACTCACCACCCATCCTGGCGGGTCTTCGCGGCTTGGATCGCGGGACAGGTGGTCGCCTTAGGACTGTGCATATTTCTCTACATCACTCAGATCCGCCGCCTCAGCCAATATTTCGGCGGACAAGATGCGACCCAAGGCTGGATGGGCAACGCATATCTCAGTCATTCTTATTATGTGCCTGGAAGAGTGAACCCTTTGTTGTTCATCATCGGACGGACGATTGGAGTTTTCCAATACGTATTCCGCCAACTCGCGGTAGGTGATGTCGCATTTTTGTTTTTCATTGTAGGCCTGATTTTAGTTTTTCGTGGTCGGCCAGTTTCTACTCGCGTCACTTCGCGCCAGCTCGGCTGCTTCTTGCTCCTGCCGTTCGCGATTAATTGTGCGGCCGCGCTGGTTCGCGCATATCCATACGGTGGAACTCGCCACTCCTGCTTTCTGCTGCCGTTTGCACTAGCAGGAGTCTCCGTAGCGCTGGATCGGCTGCTCAAGTACAAGCTGGTTCCCGGAATTGCTACTGCTGTGGTTCTATCGGTTCTCTGTCATTTCACTGCGGCCAAGGAATTGCCTTACGTCGCGCCTGATGCCCAAGGCTCAGCTCACATGCGTGCCGCAATGCAGTTTGTTCACCAGCTCCCAGCCGATGAGCCCATATTCGGCGACGTACAAACCGACCTGCTGCTCGGGCATTATCTTTGTGATCAAAAGCCATTCACGCCCGACCGCTCGATTGCCGGATTCGTCACGTACGAATGTGGCGGCCATCGCGTCATCGCAAGCACAACACGGTACATTTTTACGGCTAGAACCTTCTACGATGAATGGCAACAGGCAGTCACACAATTTCATTTGCGGCCAGGTTCGACGGTGTGGGTCGCGCAAATGGGATGGTATACATACGTCGCCTTCGAACTGGCAAACTTTCCCGAGTTCCACCTGCAGCCGCATTATTTCGGCCCGCAGATACAGATATTCGATTTGATCGTCGGCCAAAACATGCCCGACCCTGGCTTGCTTCCCACCAAATGAAATTACTGCACACGATTGACGAAATGGGTGCGTTCTCGAGAAACGCGCGCTCGGGGAGCAAACGCCTTGGCCTCGTGCCGACTATGGGCGCTTTGCATGAAGGCCATGTGTCGCTTGTCCGCGCGGCCCGGGAAAAATCTGATGTAGTTGTGGTCTCGATTTTCGTCAATCCAACCCAGTTCGGTCCAAGTGAGGACTTCTCCCGCTACCCGCGCACGCTCGAAAAAGATTGCGCGCTACTGGAACGAGAGAGTGTTGACGCCGTTTTTGCGCCCTCTTCGAACGAAATGTACGGCTCCGGCTCAATCACTTGGGTCACAGTCGAAGCGATCAGCGATCGTCTGTGTGGTCGCTCGCGTCCAGGGCATTTTCGCGGAGTGACCACAGTTGTGGCGAAGCTATTCAACATTGTCGAACCAGATATCGCCTTCTTCGGACAAAAGGATGCGGCGCAGGTCGCGATTATTCGCCGCATGGTGCGTGATTTAAATTTTCCAGTCGCCATCGAAGTTTGCCCAATCGTTCGCGAAGCTGACGGTTTAGCTTTAAGTTCGCGAAACGTGTACTTGGGTCCGCAAGAGCGCAAGTCGGCGCTTGTTTTACATCGGTCCCTTAATCGGGTGAAAGAAAAATTCGATCACGGCGAGGGAAACGCACTCAAATTGATCGTTTCAGGCAAAGAAGAATTCGCGAAAAATCCGGCCGCTCGCCTCGACTATCTTGAAATCGTCGATCCCAATTCGCTCGAACCGGTTGCGGATATTTCCAAGCCGGTTTTGGTTGCGGTTGCTGCGTTTGTAGGAAATACGCGACTGATCGATAACCTAGTACTCGCTCCCACACGATGATCGTGCTCGCCTCAGCTTCTCCGCGTCGTCAGGAGCTCTTCAAAACTGCCGGCATTCAATTCGTTGTAAAGCCAGCAAACATTCCGGAGATTCGCCAACCAAATGAGAAGCCTCGTGACTTTGCCGAGAGAATGGCAAAAGAAAAAGCACACGCGCTTTGGGATCGGGACCGAAATCAATTCGTGCTCGGAGCAGATACGATAGTCGTCGTTGACGATCAGGTACTCGGCAAGCCCAAAGATGAAGAAGATGCGACCCGCATGCTTGGCCTGCTCTCGCGACGCGAACACGAGGTCATCACCGGCGTCTGTCTGATCTCACGAGACTTCGAAGACGTCCGCTCAGAAATCACCACGGTCCATTTTCTAGAAATGAAGACGGGAGAAATTCGCGACTACATCGCCTCCGGCGAGCCAATGGATAAAGCGGGAGCATACGCAATCCAAGGTAAGGCTTCTCGCTGGATCTCAAAAATTGAAGGGGACTACTCGAATGTAGTCGGCTTGCCTATGGACCTGGTCTTGAGAATGCTACGCGAGCACAAACTACTTTAGGCTCTCTTCTGCTCGTCAACCTTGTTCTCGGGAGCAGTAGCAGCCGGTGCCGCGCCTTCCTTCATCGCTGACTTGAAGTTACGGATACCATCGCCCAAGCCTTTGCCCAGGCCGGCCAGCTTGCTGGGTCCGAAAATAAGGAGAGCGATCCCGAAAATCAAAAGCAGGTGTAACGGTTGAAATAAGCCCTCCATAAATCCTCCACGGGTTCTATGCCCTGTGGAAATTCTAGGCCACACGGGCAGATCAGTCAAAGATAACTCTCAAATTATTGCAATTAAACGCTTCCAATCAGTCCTGAGAGGAGAGCCGCTCGCTTCGGCAACTCGGAGATAACTATGGATTCGTGCTCTGCATGCGCCCCTTCGCCCACAGCACCCAACCCATCCAGAGTAGGAATGCCCAGAGCCGCAGTGAAATTGCCATCCGAGCCACCGCCAACCGCCGATTCTTCCAACTTCCAGCCGAGTTCGCCCGCAATCGCTCGAGCGGTAGCGAACAATCCAGCAATTTGCGCCGTTCGCTCCATCGGAGGTCGGTTCATCCCTCCAGAAATTTCGACCCGACAATTCGGGTTGAATGGTTTCAGGGACCGCAGTTTCTCGTCGATTTTGAGGCCCTCGGCCATTCGAGCCACCCGTACATCCATCAGCCCATTTGCCTCCGCGGCCACGACGTTGGCACGCGTTCCACCACTGATTTTGCCCACGTTTATCGTAGTTCCGCGCTTCAGGTCCACGAGCTCCGAAATCTCGCAAATTTGTTTCGCGAGCTCCACCGTCGCGCTCTGGCCTTTTTCAAAATCCAATCCAGAGTGCGCTGCCTTGCCGGTCACGTACAGTGTGTACTCGCAAATCCCTTTGCGTGCAGTCTTCACCGCACCATGCAGGCCATCCGCGGGTTCTAGAACCAGCACAGCCGAAGACCGTTTTGCAAGCGCCTCGGTGATTGGGCGTGAAGATTTACTCCCAACCTCCTCATCGGAAACCAGCAGCAATGTTATTGGCCGCAATACCTTGCCCGAATTCCACTTCAAAATCGCTTCGAGCACGTGCAAGGCAAGCGAAATACCTGCTTTAATGTCGAGCACGCCCGGCCCATGAAGCCGGCCCTGGGCCACACGGCACGGCATCTTCGAAATCGTGCCAATGGGGTACACCGTGTCCAAATGCCCGAGCAGCAATATCGGCTTTTGCTTAGCTCCTCCAGTGGACTTGAAATCGATCTGCAAATGGTCGCCGAACTTCTCTGCGTGATGCAGGTGTACGCGCCCGCCAAGTTCCGCAAACCTGGAACCGACGACCGTGCCCAGCCGGTCAACTGCCTGTTTCAAATCGCTGGGCGATTCAATCTCAACTAATTGGCGGATCGAGTCGACGATCCGTGATTGTTGCTTCTCAAAATAACGCAGCTGATTCTTAGGCTCTGGAGTGTTCATTGATCAGTTGGAGCGGCCTTCGCAATTTGTAAAGTATGCACAAAGCCAAACAAGGTCATCAGGAATGAGCGCCCTTCGTGAAACTTCGTGTCTCTCGTGGTCAAACCGGATTGTGAAGAACACCCGCCATCTGCCGGACAGGCGCGATAAAGTATAATCTTCGATCCAGCAAACTTCGATTTAGCAACGCTTCGATTTAGCAAAGAATGACAGAAACTTCCCCAACTGTGACCGAAACCTCTGTCCCCGAGCAGACCAAGCTCGACATTCACGACATTCTGCGCATCCTTCCGCATCGGTACCCATTCTTGCTCATCGATCGAGTGATTGAGCTGGTGCGCATGCAGCGCATCGTCGCCATTAAGAACGTTACGATCAACGAGCCGTTTTTTGCCGGCCATTTTCCCAATATGCCTATTATGCCCGGCGTACTCATCGTCGAAGCCGTCGCGCAGGCCGGCGGCGCGCTCCTGCTCACCGAAATTCCTGACCGCGAGCACAAATTAATGGTCTTTACAGGAATCGAAAAAGCCCGCTTTCGCCGTCCCGTGGTTCCCGGTGATCAATTACGAATCGAAGTTGACGTAAAAGCCTGGCGCGGTAATGCGGTCCGCATGCAGGGCAACGCCTTCGTGGAAGACAAGCGCGTCGCCGAAGCAATCGTCACTTGCCGTCTCATCGACCGCGATCGCAGCCGCGGCACGCAATCTGAATCAGAAGATGCGCCGCCAGAATGAGCACAGGCAGGAAGTAATGAGCACCGACGGGAAGGGCACGACGTTAGCCGTGCCGCTCGATGCTGTATGAGCGGGCTTTAGCCCCTGAGGCAATAGCGTACTAAGCCGCTGAATATCGAATGCACGCTCACCCCACGGCCATTATCGACCCTGCCGCAAAAATCCATCTTTCCTGCAAAATCGGTCCCTATTGTGTCGTCGGAGCAAACGTCGAGCTCGGTGAAAATTGCGAACTCATCTCGCATCTCGTAATCGAGGGCCCCTCTAAAATCGGTCGCAACAATCGCTTCTTCCCCTTTTCGTCAATCGGCCTCGCGCCGCAAGATGTGACGTACAAAGGCGAACCCACGCGACTCGAAATTGGCGACAACAATGTCATTCGCGAATTTGTCACTCTGAACCGAGGCACGGTCAAAGGTGGAGGGCTGACCAAAATTGGCAGTAACGCCCTGATCATGGCTTACACGCACGTTGCTCATGATTGCCTCGTAGGAGATAACGTGATCCTGGCCAATGCCGCGACGCTCGGCGGGCACGTGACCGTTGAAGATTGGGCCGTGGTCGGCGCGCTGTGCCCAGTGCATCAATTCGTGCGAATCGGCGCGCACTCGTATGTGGGCGGCGGAACAACCATCACCCGCGACGTGTTGCCTTTTTCAAAGACCGCCGCCGAGCGTGGGACCAGAGCCTACGGATTGAATGCTGTGGGCCTTGAACGCCGCGGCTTCAGCAAAGAGCGCATCCGCAAAATTCATCACGCGTATAAAGTTCTGCTGGCGTCGAAGCTCAACACATCGCAGGCGCTGGAGAAGCTGAGATCGGAAGGTGATCGCGGAGAAGATATAGATATGCTGATTACGTTTGTTGAGGCCAGCGAGCGTGGGGTAATTAAGTAGAGAATTCTGTCTCAATTTTTTGCTGACTGCATCGACGTGAAAATCGTAAAACTTATCCTGGTGCTCTTTCTTGGCGCTTGTGCTTCCGCCCAGGTGCCGCAAGCGAAGCTCGCCTTGAAAAATCTGCGAAGAACTCACCCGAATATCCAATGGCAGTCTAAATCGGCGGCCGTTGCCGACGTAAACTGCGATGGTAGCCCGGAAATCATACTCTTGGGTAAAGACAAAACGAACGCCGTGATCGCGGTGCTTTCCGGAAGTCAGCAAGACAAAATACAACTGTTGTCGTTCCCAATCAGCTCAGCCCAACAAGACGGATTTTGCGCAATGCCAGCCCGCGTCGAAATTTCACCTCTGGATTGTGAGAGCGACGAAGGTCCTCTCCCTGGCTGTCGGCCAGCCAAAGCATGCAAAGAGTTCTCTGTCTTGGACGACGAATGCGACCGATTCAACTTTTATTGGAATGCATCTCGCAAAGCTCTTGCGTGGTGGCGTCATTAGCTCCTGACTGATCCCTTCAGATGCCTTCAGGCTCCAAACTCGGTCTCATTGCTGGCAACGGACGCTTCCCGTTTCTCGTGCTCGATGCCGCCTGCGCGCAGGGGTATGACGTCGTGGTTGCAGCTATTAAGGAAGAAACCTTCCCGGAGATAGAGTCACGCGGCGCAAGTGCAGTCCACTGGCTTTCGCTCGGCGAATTATCAAAGCTCATCGACACTTTCCATCGCGAAGGGGTGACTCGCGCTGTCATGGCCGGGCAGGTCAAGCACAAGCAGATTTTTTCCAGCATTCGCCCCGATTGGCGTCTTGCGAAGTTGTTGTTATCTCTCACCACCAGAAACACCGATTCGCTCCTCGGAGCCGTCGCCAAAGTTCTCGCCGACGAAGGCATCGTTTTAGAAAACTCGACAACACTTCTTGAACCTCTCCTGGCTAAGTCCGGCGTGCTGACGAAACGAGCGCCAACCGAGCAGGAAACCAGGAATATTGCCCACGGCCGCACGGTCGCCCGAGGTCTCGTGCAGTACGATATCGGCCAAACGGTGGTTGTTGCCGAGAATGCCTGCGTAGCCGTCGAAGCCATGGAAGGAACCGATGCGACTATCGAACGCGCCGGCCATATCATGGCATCGCTCGATCCTGGCCTCTCAACTCTGGCTCGCGAACTAACAGTGGTGAAGGTCTCGAAGCCCAACCAAGACATGCGCTTTGACGTTCCAGTCATCGGAGTGAAGACCATTGAAGTCATGAAAAGGGCAGGCGCAACCTGTTTAGCCGTCGATGCTGGCAAATGTTTGTTAATCGACGGCAATTCAGTAATTGAAACCGCTAATAACGCCGGAGTCTCGATCAAATCAGATTAGAGGGTGCTTTGTCCTGTCTCGCCGATTTTGCGTGACAGAGCCTGCCCTGAGCGAAGTCGAAGGGGCGGGGACTTTGAATTTGTTAACCCCGTTCACTTTCGAACCGAGGGAGAAAGAAAATGTCCGAGCTCGAATTCATCATCGACCAACTCCAGCGCTCGTTCGACGGCGAAGCCTGGCACGGGCCAGTGCTCATGGAAATTCTTGACGGAGTTGACGCCGCTACCGCAGCCGCTCGGCCTATCCTCGCCGCCCATAGCATCTGGGAATTGGTGCTGCACATCGCGGCTTGGGAGCGAATTATCGCGCGCAGGATCACGAAGCGAGAAGCGGCCACGCCAACGGACGAGGAGAACTTCCCGCAGGTGACTCACACATCAGATTCCACGTGGCATCAGACCATTGTTAACCTGCGCTCAGCACACGCCGAACTCATTGCAGCAGTTTCAAACCTCGAAGAGTCTCGCTTGAACGAGCCAGTCCCCGGCAAAGACTACGACCTCCGCTTCATGCTCACTGGTGCCGTCCAGCACGCGGCGTATCACGGCGGTCAGATTGCATTATTGAAGAGGGCACGGTCATAGGATTCGAATTTCAGATTGTAGATTGAAGAATGCAGATTGTAGATTGCGCTGACCGAATCGCGCATCCCGTTTCATTTTTCGCCTTTCTTCATTCTTCAATCTACAATCTAAAATTCTGCAATCGCACGATCCCATTCCCGTAGCGGTTATCGGCGTCGGCGCCTTCGGACGCAACCACGCCCGCGTCTATCATCAGCTTGCCCGCGAATCCAACGCCGTTCGTCTGGTCGGAGTAGTCGACGAAAACGCCGCCCGCGCCGAAGCTGTAGCCAAAGAGTTCGGCTGTCGCGCATTTGGATCGGTCGCCCAGTTCCTAAGCACGCATTCCGAGGTTCAAGCCGCCTCCGTCGCGGTGCCGACGGTTCACCACCTTGCCATCGCCCGCGAACTCATGCAAGCTGGAGTCGACGTTCTGATCGAGAAGCCTCTTGCGCCATCTCTCATTGAAGCCGACGAACTCATTACTTTCGCAAAACAAACGAAACGCATGGCCCAGGTCGGACATCTGGAGCGTTTCAACCCCGCCGTGCGCGCCACCCTGCCGCTTATCACGCGGCCTATGTTCTTCGAAGTTCACCGGCTCAGTATCTTTACTCCCCGCTCTCTCGATGTGGACGTCGTCCTCGATCTCATGATCCACGACATCGACGCAGTGCTTTCATTCGTCAATTCGCCAATTAAAGAAATCCGCGCCGCGGGCCTGCCGATCCTCTCGAATAAAGTCGACATTGCAAACGCCCGTATCGAATTCGACTCCGGCTGCATCGCGAATTTCACCGCTAGTCGAGTTTCCACCGAACGCGTTCGCAAGCTGCGTTTGTTCCAGCCGCGCCAATATATTTCGATCGATTACAGCCGGCAGGATGTCCTCGTCTTCACCGTCGGCAGCAACGAAGGCGTGCCCTCGGCCAATCCAGAAATTAAGATTTCTAAGCCCGAAATCGCGCCCGAAGAACCTTTACATGCAGAAATCCAGGCCTTCCTCCATTCGGTTCGCACCCGAGAAACCCCGGTAGTTCCACTCGAAGATGGCCGACGAGCCCTTGCTGTCGCCCTAGAAGTGCTCGAACAAATCGAAGGTCACGCCGCACGCTTGAATCTGGGAGGTTAAAGTTCGACCTCCCTTTACACTTTTTGACAGCCTCGCCGTTTCGATCCCGATAACCTTAGTAGGTGCTTCTACCGTAAGTACTTGTACGCTCGAAGTGTCGTTTTCGGGCGGGAAAGATGAGAGAATGGTAGAACCGCGCCTGCAATCGCATCTCACAATCTAGGCCGATGTCTCTGACCCAAATTCCGTCCCTGCAGGAACCACCGCAGGAGCCGCCTCCGTCGCGGTCCGATCCCAATCAACTCGAGCTGGAACTCTTCACCGCAGACAAATGGGAATCTGCCTATCGCGAGATGCACGATTTTCCAACGCTCCTCATCCAGGCCCAGGATGATCTTGCTCGTTCACGCAAGCGCGAAGCGTTCTGGATGTCATTGTTCGCGCACGCCGTCCTTCTGCTTCTCATCTTGCATCCCCCGGATTTTGCCAGGCGCTGGTTCAAGCAGTCGGTCATGCTCATCAAGCCGATCCAAAACCGCGAGTTGACGTTCGTCCCAGCGACGCCGGATAACTTAAAAGTCAAGGCGCCGGATACCAATAAGCTTTCCGACAAGAACCGCATCGCCTCGAGCAAGCAGCCGCAGCTCAATCGCGAAGAGTTGAAAAAGCTTCTTGACGCAACGCGCCGAGGACGCCCGCAGCCCGCCGCTCCGCCGGTTCAGGAACAGCCGCAGCAGCAGGTCGCGCAGGCTGCACCGCCGCAACCGCAGCCCCAGCAGCAACAGCCGCCTCCGCCTCCCGCGAACCAGGTGGCGAGATTGCAAACTCCTCCGGTTAATCCTAAAAACATTTTTAATACCGGGCCCATGTCGGCGAGCCGGGCAATTGAACAGGCTGCGAATGCCGCGGCCGCAACCCGGGGCAGATATGCGGGCGACGACGGCGATCTGGGGCTTGGTCAGCGGCAGCGTACGGCTCGCATGGGACCTGAAATTTTGAGCGACACGCGCGGTGTCGATTTCGGCCCATATTTGGCGATCGTTGTCCGGGAAGTTAAAAAAAATTGGTACAACTTGATTCCTGAATCCGTGGAGTTCAAGAAAGGCGTTGTTTCATTGCAGTTCTCAATTTTGAAGAACGGCGAGGTGGCAGGCCTGCAGTACGTCAATGGTTCTGGCGATATAGCCTTGGATCGAGCGGCATACGGTGGCATTACGGCTTCCGATCCATTTCCCCCGCTGCCCACCGAGTTCACCGGCCCCAACCTCACGCTGCGGTTCACTTTCTTTTACAACCTGAACACCGACGGGACGCCTATCAAGTAGTCCGCTCAATCGCATAGCTGGTGCTGGAAAATCGAACTATCTTCCCAACCGAAAGACAATTCCTGTTGAGAGGCGCACGTCGCCTGATGTTCCGAGTGCCATGTAGTCCGCCTGAACCCGCCAAGACAGGTTCTTTTTAATTGTGTAATCGAGGCCTCCTCCAGCCGCAAAGGCGCCACTGGATACAACTGCGGAGTTGTGGTTATTTAATACGAAAAATCCAGGCAGATCGGTTTCAGTAATAGTGGCACTTTCCGCGCTACGGGCTTCCCCAATGAGAAAATGCACAAGCGGTTGCAATCTACCTCGCCTTAGGGAAAATTGGGGGCCGAACATGAATGTATGAACGTTCAGGTTCTCCTTTTCTTGTATCGTTTCCGTTATTGGTGGAAGGAGCCGTCGTAGTCTCGGTGCCATTGGCTCCATAAAGACCGCCGAAATCTGAAGTAAGCCCAAACCACTTATAAAAGTTAACCGTCGCAGACGCATGCCAGCCGTTCGCGCTGCTTCGGTCAGAAAGCAACTGTATGTTTCCGTAACTGTATCCGCCAAAGATTTCAGCCTTGGGAAAAACCTGCGCACCGGCAAAGGTTGCAATCAGTCCGAGTACACAACTCAGGAAAAAATAACGCATTTACCCCACTCGTGAGTAGATGCTGGATTATACGCGACACACTACTCAACCTGGAGGTGAATGGATTTCGCTGCAGAGCAATTGGCGGCAGCACAAAGCCTGGTTGCAGTTTTTTCAGAACCGTACGTCGATTCCGGTCGAAAACCGTATATGGTTCTCGCCAACGCTGAAAAAGTTCGTGTGTACGTTATCGGCCTGCAATCGCACGGCAAGTCCCTTGATCAGCTTGTAATCCAATCCGCCGCCGATTGCGCTTGCGAACGATGTGTCTGTATTCCCTTGATCGTTAATGTGCGCCGCGCCAAACAGGGCGTGTGCAAAAGGAGTGAACCTTCCAATCGGGACCGAAACACGAGGGCCGATGAGATACGTGTACCTTCTCACGCTTGAGGTGGTAGGCCGGCAGCCAAAGGTCGGGCAGGCTATCGGCGCAAATACATTGTTCGTGCCGTATCCCGCGCTGTAGTCCGCCACGAGGCCTATGAATGGAAAAAATTTACCTTCAAGCGAGCCTTCCCATCCGTTCAGGCTTACGGGTGTGTTGGGCCGCGTTTGCGAGAACGAATAACCCACGAAAATATTCCCGCTGGGGATCTGCGCATGAGCCAGCGCAGACATGGATAACACAACCAGTGCTCCCAGAAATTTGCGCATTATCTTCCCCCTTTCAATGTAAGCAACCTTCGATGTAGCTTGTTGCGAGTAGGATGCAGCGCTAAGCCGACTTGTCAGCCGCGGCATGTTATCGCTCGAATCCAATCGCTGTATCGCGGCTTAAAAGCTAAATACGATTCCAGTTGAGATTCGCGGATCAAGTTGCGAATGGCCGAAGAAGCTGGTGTGTATGGCCTCCACCTGTCCGCGAAGTGAGACACTGCGCACCAGGTGGTAGTCGACTCCTCCGCCAAACCCAACCGCGAATGAAAGATCGGAATTGGAAATACCCCCGCCTTTGTCAGATTGATATCCGACTCCGAGCAGTACCTCTGCAAACGGACGGTAGCGACCCATTGTGATGGAGGCGCGCGGGCCAAATAAAAGCGTGTCACGACTGGCGTTGAGCCGGAACGTTGTACAGTTCGTGAACAACACACAGACGCGAGTGTCGTGGCCACCGTAATTCCAGCCTAGTTCCGCAACTGCGCCAAGCCAGGGCAAATATTTGCCTTCCACGGAAGTTTCCCATCCGCTCATACTGGCCGGTCCTCCGGCAGCAGCGCTGCTGCCATTCGCAAACGTCTCGCCGTGTAAATACGAGTAGCCGAAAAATCCATTCCCGCCGCTCGGAAGCTGGGCCGCGGCAAAGGTTGTGAATAGGGTGATGAAACTGATCGCGCAAACCTTACAAACGCAGATCTTTCGCACTAATCTCTCCAGCCCAGAAGTTCTCAGCTTAAAAAAGAGCACTAACAGCCGAAATTGGATGCAATTCAAACGTGAGTAGGATGCCAGCTCAAATCCCGCACAGAGGCCCGTCTTTCTTCATCACATCAAAAATGCACCCGGAGTACGTTTTTTTCACATGAAAATTGTGACAATACGAGCTGCTTGCGCATCAATTGTGGAATGCCGAACTCAGCGGGTACGCTGAAGATGTACTCGGCTATGGGAGAAGCCATGCACGCCAGCCAAGCCGAGCAATTGGCCTGTAGTCCCCTGCGTACGAAGTTCCAGGATGTTCGCAATACCACTCTGCAAATTACTCGCCCGTTCTCGCCCGAGGACATGATGCTTCAATCCATGCCGGACTGTAGTCCGGCGAAATGGCACCTGGCACACACCACGTGGTTCTTCGAAACGTTCATCCTCAGTTCGTACGTTCCCGGTTACAAGCCCTTCAATCCCCGCTTCAAACAACTTTTCAATTCTTATTACAAACAACTCGGCTCACATCCGTATCGAGGTGCGCGCGGATTGATGTCGCGTCCCAGCCTTGATGAAATTCATGCTTATCGTGAGCATGTGGACGAAGCCATGTTGCGGTACCTCGAAGCAATGGATGAGCGTACAGCTTCGCTGATTGAGCTTGGTTTAAATCACGAGCAGCAGCATCAGGAATTGATCGTCACAGACCTGAAACACGCGTTGTGGTCCATGCCTCTCCGGCCTGATCGCATGAACCAGCCGCGCCCGCTCAGCAGTTCTGTGCCGCTTTCGTGGATTGGCTTCGAAGGTGGAATTTATGAGATCGGGCATGCTAACGAAGGTTTTGCTTTTGACAACGAAGGTCCGCGGCATCAAGTTTTGTTGCAGCCATTCAGCCTGGCTTCGCGGCTGGTGACGAACGCCGAATACTTGGAATTCATGAACGACGGCGGCTATTGCCGTCCCGAACTGTGGCTCTCCGACGGATGGGACACAGTTTGCGCAAAAGGACGGACTTCGCCGCTGTATTGGGAACAGGACGATGGCCAGTGGCTCGGATTTACTTTCAACGGATTACGAGAACTTGACCCCGCAGCGCCTGTGTGCCACGTGAGCTACTACGAAGCCGAGGCGTTTGCGCATTGGAGCAAAGCACGTTTGCCACGCGAAGATGAGTGGGAAGTTGCTTCAGCGAATGCCGTGCGCAACGGACAATTTGTGGAATCGGGCAAACTTCAGCCGCTCCCCGCAACTGGATCAGGCCTGCAACAGATGTTCGGTGATGTATGGGAGTGGACCGCGAGTCCATACGTTGCGTATCCCGGATTTCACCCCGCAATCGGAGCAATTGGCGAATACAACGGAAAATTCATGTGTAATCAATTCGTGCTTCGCGGCGGCTCGTGCGCGACGCCCGAAAGCCACATTCGCGCGACTTACCGCAATTTCTTCCCGCCCCACGCGCGTTGGCAATTCATGGGCATAAGGCTGGCCAAATGATCGCCCGCGAACTGATCGCCTTACCCGCATACACCGAAGAAGTCGTTCGCGGACTTATGTCAAAGCCGAAGACTTTGCCATGCAAACTTTTTTATGACGACCGCGGCTCGCAGCTGTTCGAAGACATCACCCGTTTGCCCGAATATTACCTGACGCGAACTGAGCTCGAGATTCTTCAGAACTATTCTCACCAAATCGCGCAAGCAGTTGATCCCTCCAGTTCGATTGTGGAACTCGGGGCAGGCACCGCTACCAAGACGGCCACGCTGTTACGCGCGCTTGCTCGAAAGCAGATGCGAGTAAAGTATTTTCCCGTTGATATATCTGCTGGGGCTCTCAATGACGCAAAGGAACGTCTGCAGGAAGAGTGCACAAGCGCTGTGATCCGGCCGATGATCGCCGATTTCAGCAACGGCTTTCACTTTCTTCGTGACGTCCCCGGTCGCAAGCTGGTGCTCTATTTAGGATCGAGCATTGGCAACTTCGATTGGAATGACGCTATTGGCATGCTGCGCAAAGTACGTGACCAACTTTCCAGCGGAGACACATTATTGCTCGGTACAGACATGGTGAAGGCTGAAAGCATTCTCGTGCCGGCGTATGACGACTCACAAGACGTGACGGCCGAGTTCAACAAGAACATTCTGGTGCGGCTGAACCGTGAGTTGGACGCAAACTTCGATCTGGATTCATTTCGCCACATCGCGGAATGGAATGCGTTACCGTCGCGAATGGAGATTTATATCGAGAGCGCGCGCAAGCAAACCGTCCTGCTACGCTCGCTTCGAACGAATATCCATTTCCGGGCCGGGGAACGCATTCACACCGAGAACAGTTACAAGTACACGCTCGAAACTGTCGAACGAATGCTGTGCGTGTCAGGATTTAAGCTGGAAAAAACCTGGTTCGATGCGCGCGAGTGGTTCGGGCTGCACTTGGCGCGTGTGTAGCTCATGATTTGAACTCCCCCGCGACCTCACTGAACTCAGCAAACTCTGCGGGCAAAATCCTTGATTTTGTGTATGCACATGATGCTCGAAAGCTCTTACCCAGAGCTCCGAGGGATCACGAGTTCACCGAGAACAGATTCTTGTTGATTCGACCGTTAAAGGTCAGTACTTCGGCATGCTCGGATCAACTCGGTCCGCCCAGGCGAGAATCCCACCGGCCAGGTTATGCACCTTCTTGAACCCTGCCTGCCGCAAGAAATTTACCGCTTTCGCACTGCGCATTCCGGAGCGGCAATGGGCCACGATCTCCTTACTGGTATCGAGTTCATTCACGCGGTTCGGCAACTCGCCCAACGGAATCAGGTGTCCGCCAAGATTGCAAATGTCATATTCGTGCGGCTCACGCACATCGAGGATGTATATATCATCTCCTCGATCGAGCCGTTGCTTCAATTCTTCAACCTGGATCTCATCTGTAGTCACTTCGACTGGCGCCTCCTCACCGCGAATTCCGCAGAATTGCTCGTAGTCGATCAGCTTGGTGATTGTAGGATTTTTCCCGCACGCCGGGCAATCTGGGTTCTTGCGCAGCTTGAGCTCTCGGAACTTCATGCCAAGTGCGTCGATCAGAAGCAGCCGCCCAATCAGCGGATCGCCTTTGCCCAAAATCAGCTTGATCGCTTCCGTCGCCTGAATTATGCCCACCAGCCCCGGCAATATTCCCAGCACTCCGCCTTCCGCGCAAGAAGGAACGAGTCCCGGCGGTGGCGGCTCAGGATACAGGCAGCGATAGCATGGGCCTTCTTTGGTCGCGAAGACGCTCGCCTGTCCCTCGAACCGGAAGATAGAGCCATAAACATTCGGCTTCCCGGTGAGCACGCAAGCGTCATTCACGAGATAACGTGTCGGGAAGTTATCCGTACCGTCGGCGATGATGTCGAATTCTCTGAATAGTTCCAGTGCATTTTCGCTCGAAAGGCGCGTCTCAAATTTCCGGATATTCAGGTAGGGATTTATCGCCTTCAGCTTTTCGGCGGCTGAATCGAGCTTCGGACGGCCCACGTCGGCGGTAGCGTGAATGATTTGGCGCTGAAGATTTGTGTAATCGACAACGTCAAAATCCACAATGCCGAGGGTGCCAATTCCCGCTGCGCCAAGATAAAGCGCTAAAGGCGAGCCGAGTCCTCCTGCGCCGATGCACAGCACCTTCGCGGCTTTCAGCTTCAGCTGCCCTTCCATGCCGACTTCGGGCATGATCAGGTGGCGCGAGTAGCGCAGGATCTCATCGTTGTTCAAAGCAACCGGTGCGATTTCAGTGAATTTGGCCATGTTTTTGAATTCCTGGTCAAACAAAAAGCTCTTAGCTTTTAAGCATCAGCTTTAGCCAAACCCTCCGGCTATGAGCTAGAAGCTACAGCTAAGAGCTGTTCCGCCGGCGATCGACGGCACGATCGAAATGTGATCGTTCTCCTGCACTGCGGTCGCTTCTTTCTGCAAATACCGCACGTCTTCGTCGTTCAAGTAGACATTTACGAAAGCGCGTAGCTTGCCTTCGTCTGTATATAGGTGGCGGCGCAAATCAGGATGCTGAGAGACCAGTCCGGTCAGCGCTTCCCCCACTGTGGAACCCTTTACTTCAACTGCAGGCTGCTTGCCCGCATACTGCCGCAACGGCGTTGGAATAAGGATTTTAGGCATGGATAAATGATGCCATAAGATCGCATCCGGATTCACGTAGGCTCGTAGTAACCCTCTTATCCGAGTAGCTCAAAACTCCACATGTGCCCTAAAGCTCGGCACCAGCGCCGGGCCCCGGTCGCGGTTATAGCCCGGATTGTTAATGTGCTGCAAGCCCGGAGCAACGTAAAGCCCGCGCCAGACGTGGGCCGTGTAGTAACTCTCCACGACATCTTCGCGGCCATAGTTCAGGCGGCCATCGCCGAGCAGAAAGCCCAAGCCACTATCGGCGAGATATTCCTGGTGGTACCTGCAAATCCCATTCGTCACAAATGCAACACCGAAGCGGTCTTGCGTACGATGCCACATAGCGCCATATGCACCCAATCCCCCGGCAAAAGTCTGGTCAACCTCGGTGTAGGCAAACGATTCAGTCTTGCCGTTGTCCCAGCCAAAACGGCCGAAGGCAGCCAGATTTGGCGTGAAATGCTGTTCGAGGTTCACTCCGAATCCGTATTTACGCGTGATGTGCCAAGGGTGGTTCGTAATATCTGGTCTCGCAACGCGATGTTCGTCAAACAGCAATATCGCATCCCGATAGATTCCCATGTTCGCGTAGTTCGTATATGCGAGCAGCCGCACCGCACCTTCCTTGCCGGGAATCGCGCTGCGCCGTAATTCGTACTCCCAATTTTCCGAATGCACCTGCCACGGGCGATATACGAGATCAATTCCATTCGCCACCCTCGGCATAAGTGTCTCGGCAAAACGCAGACCCCAGTTGCGGTCTTCGTAATCGGCTGTCACACCCACCGTGTAGCCGCGCGTATCCGCGGCATAGTCATATGCGCCGTCATTGTCCGTGGTCCAGTTGATGAACTGAAAGTGCGTATCGGTTGCGACGGAATTCTGGTCGAAAAAATCGACCATGCTGAACTTGCCGAAGCGCAACTCGAGGCGGCGGCGGGGGAGTTCATCGAACAATGAGAGTGCGTTGCGCTCGTTCTCCACCCTATCTTCGCTGAGTGCGAACACCTTGTGAATCATTGCCCGCGCAAGATATGGCGATTTGCCCAATAGCGGATTGCGCACGATATCCAGATTGGTATTGCCTGCAAGGCCCAGCCCGGTGCTCAACGCACTTCCGCCCGCCTCCTCTACATCCGCGAGCAATTCGGTCGAATCGTTCAGTCGCACTCCCGTGAAAAGCGTTAGCACGCGCGACACCGCTTTCTCGTAATTGGGACTAAGACTGTTCGGCCCGCTGTAGAGCGCGTGAAAAGGCGGGTGCGTCTGAAAAATGAAGTTTGCTTGCCCGGAGAGCCAGTAGTGGATATCAGAAAGGTGCGCGAACATCGATTCCGGGTCGCTACTCTCGTCCCCAGCGCCAGAGTTCTTACTCTGTTCTTGTTTTTCGGTCGCAGGTGTTTGCGGAACGCCGCCGCCCCTCGCAGGAATCCACTGGCCGTAGGCGCTTATCGCCAGCAGCACCATCACGAGACCAGAAAACGCGAGTCCGCGTTTGCCTAAGGGTTTGCCACCAGACTTCTGCATTGTTCCCAGTGCTACAGCTTATATTGCGGAGGCGTGAACGGACTGGTGTGTCTGGGAACAAAGGCTCCCCAAAAAGGCTCAGGATGATCGGGGCTCCTTTCCAGATCATCCCTGTCCCTCCCCGATTAGAAGGGTTCTTGCTGAGAATCACCATATCGCATTGAGATTGCAAGATGATGTAGCCTATATGAAATCTTTGTGAAACTGGTTTTGGGGTGACGGCCTCCTCGCCCGTCAGTAGCATCTTTCGATATCTTGTCGTCGATCGTTAACAGGAATCACGCGACCTGGCGAGACGCGGCCCATAAAACCCGCTCTCTATCTGGAGGTAAATGCCCCGCAAACTCGACGAGAGCCGCAAGTTGCAACAACGCGCTGAACAATTGATCCCGGCCGGAGTCAACTCCCCGGTTCGCGCGTTCAAAGCTGTGGAATGCGAGGCGCCGTTCATCGTTCGCGGACAGGGCTCGCACATCTGGGACGCGGATGGTAACGAGTACGTCGACTATGTCGGATCATGGGGCCCATTGATCCTTGGTCACGCTGAGCCGACTGTCATAGAAGCAATTCTCTCCGCATCAGTGAATGGAACCAGCTTCGGAGCATCAATTCCTTCTGAGGCGGAACTTGCGCAGCTCGTTGTCGAAGCAATCCCCACAATTCAGAAGGTTCGCTTCGTTAGCTCGGGAACGGAAGCGACCATGTCCGCCATTCGCCTTGCGCGCGCTTTCACCAAACGTAAATACGTGGTCAAGTTTGAAGGCTGCTATCACGGCCACGCGGATTCTTTGCTGGTAAAAGCAGGATCTGGCGTGGTCACCTTTGCGATTCCTGGTTCAGCGGGAGTTCTCGAAGAAATCAGTCAGTTCACGATTGCGCTTCCGTTTAATGACACACAGATCGTTGAGCAGGCATTCAATAAATATCGGCATCAGATCGCGTGTGTAATAGTTGAGCCAGTTGTTGGAAATATGGGCTGCGTTCCTGGTGCAGGTGAATATCTGGCCAACTTGCGAACGATCACACAGCGTGAAAACAGCGTCCTCATCTTCGATGAAATCATAACGGGCTTTCGCGTGGCGTTCGGCGGCGCGCAAGAGCTGTACGGCATTCAGCCGGACCTGACGACTTTAGGGAAAATTCTCGGTGGCGGATTGCCGGTTGGCGCATACGGTGGCCGAACAGAAATTATGGACCTCGTTGCTCCGATCGGGCCCGTCTATCAGGCCGGCACGCTTTCAGGGAATCCGTTGGCGATGGCGGCCGGAATTGCGCAGCTAAAAATATTGCGTGAAAAGAAGAACGAAATTTATCCGAAGCTCGAAAGCCTAAGCGCACAGTTAGTCGAAGGTGTTTCAGCCGCCGCGAAAAATTCAAACGTTCCGCTGACCGTCAACCGCGTTGGGTCGATGTTCACCTGGTTCTTCAATCCCGAGCCAGTCACAGATTGGGACTCAGCTTCCAAATCCGATACGGCGGCTTTCGGCAAATTCTTTCGTGGAATGCTCGACTCTGGAATTTATCTGCCGCCCTCGCAATTCGAAACTGCATTCGTCAGTGCTGCACACAACCAGGAAGATATTACGAAAGCGATTGAAGCTGCTCGGCAGGCCTTACAGAGATAGACATCGGCTTCAGTCGCGAACTCTGAACCGATTACCCGGCCTATTTGCCTTAAGGAGTGCGATGCGTAAGGCCGGCTTACTTCTGCTCGTCTTTAGTATTTCAATCCCTTTGCGTGCGCAGGAGTCGAGCAGTTACCCGCCGAAGGCGAATGTGCCTGGCAATATGGGCGTGTCGAACCATACGATGACAATGAGGTCCGGTTCCCTGGTCGACGAAATCGAGCAGCATGCAACCTCGGGGACCGATGTCGAGCCAAACTCAACTCCGATGGCAATGCTCATGTGGCAGGCGGGTAGCTGGACTTTAATGTTTCACGGCACTGTCTTTGTCAATCTCATTCAGCAGAGAGGACCGCGTGGAACCGATAAATTCTTCTCGACTAACTGGTTTATGCCGATGGCGCAGCGGAAACTTGGCCGTGGCACCCTCACCTTACGGACAATGTTGAGTTTCGAACCAGCAACCGTAACTCGCGAACAATATCCGGAATTGTTCCAGCAGGGCGAGACCGCATATGGTCGACCTATTGTCGATGGTCAGCATCCGCACGATTTCTTCATGGAAGTTGCAGGAATTTATGACTATCAACTTGGCCGGAAAACTTTGCTTTCTTTTTACGCAGCGCCAGTTGGATCTCCCGCGCTCGGGCCTCCTGCATATCCGCATCGGGCCTCTGCGTCCGAAGATCCAATCGCGCCTCTGGGCCACCACCTCGAGGATTCAACTCACATCTCCAACGATGTCATCACCGCGGGGGTCACTTACCGAAACTTGCGGCTGGAAACATCTGGATTCCATGGCCGCGAGCCAGGCGAATATCGCTGGGACATCGATTCCGGCGGAATTGACTCGTGGGCGGCACGGGCAACTCTTAGTCCCGGACAGAACTGGAGCTTTCAATATTCGATCGGAAAATTGGCAAGCCCTGAAGAGTTATTTCCGCAGGAAAACACCCGACGTATGACGGTATCGCTCATCTATAACCGCCCTATTCACAACGGCAACTGGGTTTCAATGCTGCTCTGGGGCAGGAATCAAAGTTTGCCGGATGGGAATGTCGGGAATGCCTATCTTCTGGAGTCGACTCTACGGTTTCTGAACAAGAACCATGTCTGGACTCGACTCGAAAACGTTGATCGCACGAATGAACTCCTGCTGGGCGAGAATTCTCTTCCACCAGATTTCCTTGAACGTTATTTTGCCCGCATGCAAGCGTACACGGCTGGGTACGACCGGCAGATCGCGCACGTGATGCACGTTTCAACTGCTCTGGGCGGACAGTTCACTTGGTATGGAGTGCCGACGGCTTTGCAGGGTACCTATGGATTGCATCCATTCGGAGTGGTGGCATTGTTGCAACTACGTACCAAGTAAACTATGCCGCCTGTTCTCCACGCGTTGCTTCCTGGCCATTCGTCCGCGCCCAGGTGTACTGGATGCGGTGGATCACGGTGATGGTCGAGAGCACCGCGATGATCCATAGCACTGGCGCCATTCGGTTGAACAGGGCGCCGAGTATCACCAAAACAAGCCGCTCGGGCCTTTCCATGAACCCTACCCGGCAGGACCCGATCAGCGACTCGGCGCGAGCGCGGCTGTAGCTGACCATAATCGCGCTGACGATCACATAAGCGGTCAGAACGATGTAGAAGAACCTATCCGCACGCGCGTAAAAAACCAGCAGGCCGAAGAACTGCGAAGCGTCACTGTAGCGGTCGACAACCGAGTCAAAAAAAGCGCCAAACCGCGTCACCCGGTTTTGCGCCCGCGCAACCTCGCCGTCGACGAGGTCGAAAAATCCCGAGCCGATGATAATCAATCCCGCATAGATAAACATGCGCTGCTGATTCTCGGCAGTGGCATAGCCGAAAAGGAATGCGGCCCAGGCATTCACGAGCAGACCCATGAATGTCAAAACATTTGGGTTGATTTTGCTGAGGGCCAGCCAGCGGACAATTGTCCTCAGAAGAACCGCACAGCCACGGCCGAAGGCGCTAGTCCAAGTCATGGTAATAGAATCGGGCGACAGGATGATCGATTCATCGGCTGATCTTAAATCCTTGTACGAACGTTTTTCGGAGGATCCGATGACCCGATCATTCGATCAGCTTCACTCTGCCGCTGCTTCATCGTGAATCGTCGACAACTTCAGTACCTCCAACTCGCGCTTGCCGCTCGGAGTTACCACAACAGCTGTATCCCCAACTTTTTTGTTCAGCAGCGCCCGCCCAATTGGCGAAGTCGTCGAAATTTTCCCCGCCGCGACATCGGACTCCTCGCTGGTGACTAGGTTGTACTCCATTTCTTCATTCTTCGAGCTGTCGTACACCTTCACCGTCGACCCCAAGCCAACCTTATCCTTGGGAATATTGTTCATGTTCACCATGGACAAATCCGCCAACCGTTTACCAAGCTGTCGAACTCGCGCTTTTACATACTCCTGGCGCTGCTTGGCCATGTGATATTCGGCGTTTTCGCTCAGGTCGCCCAAGGCGGCGGCCTTCTTAATTTCCTTAGGAAGCTCATGCACGAGCTCGTGCTCTAGCGCATTGATCTCTTCCTGCAGCTTTCGTCTGATTTGCTCCGTCATTCTTGCCGAATTATAAACTGTGCCTTTATTGGAAAATATTCGTCTGCAGCGGCGAATGAGTTTGCTGGGTATGCTTCCGTTGCCCTGAACCAGTTGCCCGCATGGTTCGTGGGGTTTATCACCAGCGAAAAATCGAGGTTTAGTGTAAGTTATTGAAAAATCTAGGAAAATCCTCCTCCCAGCTTGCCTAAACTACAAGCCTTCGGCTACAATTAGATTGCTTCGCGGCGGGCTGTTCCTAAGTATGAGCAGCAACGGTACTATCGATTTCCACATTGGCGACTGCGTGGTTTATCCCAACCACGGCGTGGGAGTCATTGAACAAGTCGGAAGCCGCACCCTGGGCCAGCAAGTCGAGAAGTACTACCTCCTCAACATCAAATCCAGCAATCTCAAGGTAACGGTTCCACTCCATAGCGTGGGGACGGTTGGTTTGCGCCGGGTTGTGAGAAACGGCGAGATCCAAAAGATCCTCGATTACCTTTCCGATGGACACGGCGACAGCGCCGCCGACTGGAAAGACCGCTTCAAAGAGAATTCCGACCGTATGCGTACAGGATCGCTTCTTGAGGTGGCAGCGGTCCTCAAAAGCTTGCTAGTCCTAAAAGAAACCAAGGGTTTGTCTTTCCGGGAGAAAAAGATGTTGGAGCGCGCTCGCTATCTCCTGGTGAGCGAACTCGCGATGGCCAAAAACTGCGAAGAAGCCAATGTCGAGGGCCTCCTGGCCAAGACTCTCGCTAAGACGAACCTCCGCTTCCCGGAAGCCAGCGAATTCCAGTCTTAGGTTCGTTCTCAATCGGAATCACCATTTGGCGGTTGTTCACCACCCAGCCATGCTCCAAATGGCTTTAGTGGTTCCACGTGATCGAACACAATCTTCATCCCTCCTGTAATCGGCACCGCTAGGATTAATCCCGCTGCCCCCCACAACCAACCCCATATCAGGAGGGACATGGTCACCGTTAAAGGATTCAGCCGCAATTTCCCACCCAGAATCTTCGGATAAAGTACGTTAATTGAAATGAGGTGCAGCGAAAATACCGTTATGACGATGGTGATCGCTTTGGCTAATGTCAGATGCCCGATGCCCAGGAAGAATGGCGGCAGCAGCGCCAGGGCAACTCCAAGATAGGGAATCAGGCTGAGGAAGCCGCTGATGAAGCCCGCAAAGTAGAAAAATGAAATGTGCAGTATCCCGAAGACGATGGTGCTCACTACACTCATGATGAGTCCGATCATCAGGTTCCCCACCATAAAATTGCGGATCATGCCGGAAATCAGGCCCAGGGTTTTATACGCCGCGCGCCGGTTCTCAACCGCGAAAAGCCCCATTGTCGCCCGGCGCGCATGTTCCTGCCACGTGAGCATGAAGAAGACCAGGAACGGAATGAACGATGCCGCCAATACCACCTGAGAGATAGACCCGAATCCGCGGCTCAGAACGTCGGTCCAGTTTGGCGTTTCTCTGACTTTGACAGTATCCTTCTCCGAACTCGCTGGATTCAGGGCCTCGAGTTTCTTGGCTTTCTTGGTTAGCTTGTTCACGTCCTGCCGAATCTCAGACGAGTGCTTGGGCAGTTCATCGAAGAAACTTGAAGCTTGATTTATACCCAGGTAAGCGAGCAGCCCGATCAGCCCCACAAGCAAAAGAACTGAAACCAAAGCAGCAGCCGGGCGGGGCAGGCGGAAACGGCAGAAGAAATCCGTAACCGGCGCAAGGACAAAAGCGACGAGTATCGACACCAGAATGACGACGAGAGGTTCCTCTGCGAAGTAACAAATCGCCAGAACCGCACCCACCCCAAGGATAGGCAGCGCCCACCTGCGCCCCCCGGCCTGTTGTTGAATCACGACTTGACGCGGAGGACTATCACTTCCGGGGTCCTGATGGTTTGCGATGTTCGTAACCGATTGAGCCATATAATCCCAGCATGGATCCCGGCAGTACAGCCCAACTCAAGCCGAGAGTCTTGGGCTTAGATGTTGGTTCAAAGACCATCGGTATTGCCATTTCTGACCCGCTGGGAATCACCGCCCAGGGACTGCCGACCATCCGGCGCAAGAATAAGCGCTTGGATTTCGAACAGCTTGCCAACCTTATTCGCGAGTACCAGGTGTCAGAGATCGTGGTCGGATATCCGCTTCGCCTCAGCGGAGCCGAGGGGACGCAATCGGAAAAAATGCAACACTTCGCTGACGAACTACGCGAGAAATTCAGCCTGCCGGTGCATCTGTGGGACGAGCGGCTCACCTCAAGCCAGGCCAACCGCATTTTGCGCGAAGCCGAACTCTCAATCAAGAAGCGAGGGCAGGCCGTCGACCGCATGGCGGCCATGTTGATTCTGCAGAGCTGGATGGAAGCGAGAGGAGCAGTTGGCAGGGGTCCACTACTCAACAGGCCTTAGAGGAAAGCACTGAGCAGTGAGCAATGAGCGACGAGCAAGCAAATAGTCGATCGCTCGTAGCTCATCGCTCACCGGTCGTATCTGGTTACCTCCCCATCGTCCTTCGGTAGAGACTGCTTCTTCTCAGAGTTCCTCTAAACTATACAAAGTGCGCAAACTGCTCGCATTTCTGTTCGTCATGGCCTTGGCCGTCGCTGGATGGCTCGCTTGGGCTTTGTGGCTCCCCTTGTCTCCTGGAGGACAGAAGTTTGTCATGTTGCGCCCGGGATTCTCTACGCGCCACGTAGCCCGGGAACTGAAATCGGCTGGCGTGATACGCGACGCTCACGCATTCGTTCTATGGCATGCATTTCATCGGCGTCCTGCCCTCAAGGCCGGTGAATATTTCTTCGACCAGGACGCGAATGCCATCACGATTCATAATCGCCTCGCGCGCGGGGATATTTATTTCCATACCGTAGTAATTCCCGAAGGTTTCAACATGTTCGATATTGCTGCCGCCATCGAAAATGCCGGGCTTGGCCGCGCCCAGGATTTTCTTAAGGTCGCCACCAGCGACACGGCTCTGATTTCTGACCTGGCGCCGAATGCCACATCGCTCGAGGGATATCTATTCCCGAACACATACGAATTCACCCGCACGCAAAGCATGCACGACATGGCCGCGGAGATGGTGAAAGAATTTCGGCGAGTAGCTGGGGAAATTGGCTTGTCCCAAAATGTCGAACACACCGTAACTCTGGCATCCATTATCGAGAAGGAAACGGCCGTACCCGACGAGCGTCCCGAAGTCGCCAGTGTGTATGACAACCGGCTTGGCGGCCGCATCCCACTGCAGGCCGATCCGAGCGTGATTTACGCAGAACAACTGCAAGGAACTTACAGCGGCGCGTTGCACCACAATGACATGAGCTTCGACTCGCGGTACAACACCTACCGCCACGCCGGCCTGCCGCCTGGGCCGATCGCAAATCCCGGAAAGAACTCGCTAGAAGCAGCTATGCATCCTGCTGTGACGAATTATCTTTATTTCGTGAGCGATGGGAGTGGCCATCATCGATTCTCCGATTCGCTCGAAGAGCACAATCGCAACGTCGCTGCTCTGCGCCGGGCAGTTGCTAGACGGCAACCTTGAGCGTTACCACGCAGTGCACCCACCCACAAATTCCCCGAACCGAGTTCCTGTCCGCCGCCATCTGTATATACTGATTAATCAGTCCAAACTCCACTTTCGCTCCTTAGATTTACGGATCGCATGTCTTTTTTTCATCGCTTTTGCGTGGCATTATTCGTTCTGGGACTCCTGCCTTCGACCGGCTGTCTTTTCCACACCCACCGGGTCGAGCAAAGCATTAGCCCCGTAGCTCTCAAAAACGCGACAAAACCTGAGTTGATCGCCTATATCAATTCGCAGGCCGCCAAGGTGCAAACCATGAAGGCCACAGTCGATATTGGCACCTCGGTTGGGGGAGTCAGAAAGGGCAAAGTCACTGACTATAAGGAAATCCATGGCTACGTGCTGGCCCGCAAGCCAGCCATGCTGCGTATGATCGGTCTGATGCCGGTCATTGGAAGCACAGCATTTGACATGGTCAGCGACGGGCGCCAATTCATGCTCTCAATTCCGCCGAAGAACCGCTTCGTCGTCGGACGTAACGATGTCGTTGTGCCCAATCCGCAACAGCCGCTCGAGAATCTGCGTCCCCAGGTCATTTATGATGCACTGATGCTCCGTCCTATCGATCCGAATGAACTCGCGGTCATGGACAATGGCCTCGAAATCGTCAAAGGCGAGAAGGGACGCAAGTACCAGCAGCCCGACTATGCGATCGATATCATTCGCGAGGAAAATGGCGACCGCTGGCTCTCGCGCAAGATCATCTTCAGCCGCGTGGACCTGCTGCCTGACCGGCAACTCATCTATAACGAGGCCGGCGATATCGTTACTGATGCGCGTTACAGCAATTACAAAGACTACAACGCCGGACAGTTCCCCTCGACCATCGAAATTCTTCGCCCTGAAGAGGAATACGACATTACGCTTCATATTGTGAAGCTTGAAATTAATCTGCCGCTCGAGTCAAACAAATTTGTCTTGGCCAAGCCTCCCGGCGCGCAGCTCATTCATTTGGATCAGCCGCCGCCAGCGAGTGGCGGTGGAACCCACTAGAACAATGCAGAAGTAAGAAGCTAGAATGCAGAAGACAAGAAGCGTTACTAAATTCAGATTGTAGATTTCAGGTTGCATTCTAAGATCAGGTTAGTCGACAACAATTAAATCGCAACGAGCAATTTTCTATTCTGCATTCTGCTTCTCACTGCATTCAGCTAGGAGCTAGAATGCCAAAGCCTTTCCCATGATGAACAAACTGATCGTTGCCAACCTTGCCAATCGCCCCGTGCGATCGGTGATCAGCATTGCCGCCATCGCGCTCGAAGTAACCCTGATTCTGCTAATCGTCGGGTTCGCCCTCGGTATGTTGCACGATTCTCAAGCCCGCCAGGCAGGCATTGGGGCCGACGTGATCGTTTTGCCTCCCGCATCTTCGAATATCGTTGGCCTCACCGACGCCGCTATTCCAGTGAAGATGATTGATGTCTTAGGCAAGCTGCCACACATCGCGGTGATCTCGCCCGTCATTTTGAAGGTTTCAACCGCGGGAACTCTGCAGACGGTTTGGGGAATCGACCTGGCCTCGTTCGATGCGTTGCGACCGTTCACTTATTTAAAAGGCGGCCCATTTCAGGGGCCTGATGACATTCTCGTGGATGACATTTACACGAACGGCAAGCACGTGGACATTGGCGATTCGGTAGAATTCTTTAATCACAAATTCCGCATAGCAGGAATCGTCGCACACGGCAGGGGCGCTCGCTTGTTCGTTCCGCTAACCACGCTTCAGGAAATGAATGGGACCCCAGGACGGGCCAGTATGCTTTATGTGAAGGCCGACACTGTCGCGAATACGAACCTAGTCGTGAACGAGCTTAAGAATTTTCGTGGAATGTCCACTTACGTCGTGCAGTCGATGAGCGAATATCTCTCGACCTTTACGCCGGAAAAATATCCCATGCTTTCGACGTTTATCAACATCGTGGTCGGAATTTCCGTGACCATCGGCTTTATCGTGATCTTTCAGGCCATGTATGCCGCTGTCATGGAACGCACGCGCGAGATCGGAATTTTGAAATCACTCGGCGCGTCCCGGCTTTATATCGTCAATGTGGTCCTCCGGGAGACGACACTGCTTGCAATCGCCGGCATCATCGTCGGCGTGATCCTGAGTTTTGTCGCCAGCCTCGCTATTCGCCAACGCACCACACTGCCGGTGCACATCACATCCGGCTGGATATTGCGAGCAACCATTATTGCTATTGTAGGTTCGATTCTCGGAGCCGCATATCCCGCATTCAAAGCCGCACAAAAGGATCCGATAGACGCTTTGGCTTACGAGTAAAGCAGCGGTTTTTCACCTCCATCTCATGTCGTATCCCAACGCGCTCAAAATCTGGTTTTCGAGTTCATACTCGACGAGGTGATCAAAATTGTTCCCTGCAAATTCCCACGATGCCGCATAGCGGGTAGTAGGCCGCTGATATAGGGAGTAGGCCGGAGCGTAATCAACGTTGCAAGGTTGCGGGCATACAATCAGTCCAGTTGGATCCGAATGTGTGGTGCCAGTGACCGAGTAGAGCGTTGACGCTGCGATATCCGGCTGGGCCGAAACTACCACCTGCTGCGGCATAACGCTCATTGCGCGCGCATCTCCAGGCACAATGTGCGGCGTTGAATTGTTGAGCTCTTGCTCGAGAGGGTTCAGATCGATCTGCTCGGACAAGCTCTTCTGCGCCTCCCTCCATAAGCTCCACAATTCGGCGTCAGAATGCTTCGTCTGGTTCACGAATCCGATCGCGCTTCGGGGAGTGCCGCCGCAGCCCGACAGCAAAATGCAAAAGATCACGATGATGCGCGACCATAGTGACACATCCGCACTCCAGGCTCTACTACGCTCATCGGCAGGAGTGCCCGCACCCTTCATGGCAAAACCTTACGCCGGTGTTACTTCCTCCGGAATCTGGTCGGTAGTTTCAGGCGTGGTTACACAACTCGAGAGTTAGTCCCTTACGCAGTCCGCGCCACGGTCGCAATTACAAACTTTGACAAGGCATCACACATCTTCAACAAACAATAAGCAACTTTCCTCGCCCTGAATGATTCAATGTGACTGGACGAGCAACTTCCCCTGCCCGCGCCAGCAGAGGCCTCCGTACGGGCCTTTTGCAGGAGGTCGCCATGACCAGCAGTTGCGGTTCGCGCTCCATTTCCACTAGAACAATTGTGATCTTTTCGAGTTTCGTCGCCGCACTATTCCTGGCTCGCTCAAGCTTTGCTCAGGGACCAGATCAACTTCCAGAGGCGCCCGTGCCTCAATTGGTAGCGCAAGCCAATGAGCCGCAGCCGCCATCACAAGGCGCACCCGCAAACGGTTCCAGCATTACCATTCCTGCGGGCACGCGCCTGCAGCTGGTGCTCACGCATCCCGTCGACAGCCATTCCACTCCGCAAGGCGATCAGGTTTTCGCGCAGATCACTGCTCCCGTCATAGTTGGCGATCAGGTCGCGATTCCAGCCGGGACGTTCGTGCAGGGAAAAGTTGAGAAGCTCACCCGAAGCGGGAGCCGGGCAGAAATGCTAATGCAATCTGCGGCGCTGGTTTTTCCGAACAGCTACATCGCTCAGATTGGCGGCCCGGTGAACGTCGAAAGCGAGGAGTGGACGGCGTGGAACAACCCCCATGGCAAAACGAAGGCGGGGATCATTCTCGCCCCACTACTCGGCGTGGGACTTGGGATGGGGATCGGCGCGGCCACAGATAGGCCGCATACCATCACCACACCCTCACTGCCCGCTCCGCCGCCCGGGTTCCCTCCGCTTCCACCTTTACCGCCGCTGCCAATGCTAACTGAAAACACCCACAAGGGTTTGGCGATTGGCGCAATCGTTGGAGGCGCGGCAGGAGGTATTGGGGCCTTGATCCTGTCCGGCCACAATCGCCAGTTCTACATCCAAGAAGGCGCGCCGATGTCGATGAACTTGCCGCAGCCGATCACACTGACACAGGCGCAAGTCGACAACGCGAACGAAAAAGCAAGTACGCAGCCGCCACCGGTTCCTGTCAGGCGACCGTACCCGCTGAGCTTAGCCTCGAATTCAGACAGCGGTACCTGCTACTTCCCGGGCACTGCTGGGACTCCGGGCACGCATATCCTAGGAACGCGCGGTGTCGATGGTTCGCCCGGCACTCCAGACATCGATATTCCTGGCACTCCGCCATCATCGCCCATTCCGTATCCGTGCCCGTAAGAGGAGAGAATGTCACCAATGTTGCAAAGTTATTTTTCTGCTGGAAGAGTAGCGTTGATATGCCGCAGTGCAGTTTCAACCGACGTAAGAATTACGTCCAGTCCGACGTAAAGCAGATCGACGCCGGCGAGCGAGATGACCAGGTTTCCCCGAAGAACCACGCCTTGGTTCAGCACGTGATCCAGAATGTCAAGCAGAGTCATCTCGTCCGCAGGATCATCTCCCGCGAATACCACGGCGTTCGTCGAGGCGCTCACTTGAACTGCACTCCGTCCTCCGGACGCGACACGAAGGAATACGGTGGCCACGGCCCGGTGCACTCAATTCTGCGCTGCTGGGCCCACTCACGGGCGAATTTTTCAAGCAGAGATTCAAACTTCTTTCTTTTCGCGCGCGGAATCAATATCGTTCTCTGAAAAGTGAGCCCACGCTGTCCCCTGCTTACGTTGCCCGCCGGAGCGCTCTCAGCGGCAATTCCAGATAATGCCCGCTCGAATTCTTCAATTTCTTCAGCGGTCCCCGCCTTTTTACGCCGTTTAGGAAGCAAGGCGGCTTTTGCTTCTAAATAGTCTTTGCCGCTGCGCACCTTTGGCAGAGCCGAAAGCACCGGCTGCACTTCGAACACCTTCACTCCCCATTCGTCCGCACCTTTGATTCGCGCAAAATCTCTCTTTAGCGTGGGAAGCCGCTTAAGGATGTGTTTGCACAGCGAAGCCTCAGTGCGAAAAATTGTTCCTAGCCGGCAAGGAAGTATTTCCGTCTTACCGCCGATTGCTCCGATCACCCGCTGGTGAGCGACGCTGGTCTCCGCCAGCCAGTCGAGGTTCTCCATGTTATGCGCGAGATTCTCTTCAAAATCGACGGCCAGCACCCGGCTGATCCAGCAGAAAAGGCCGTCGCAATCGATCGCCTCCACCTTAGCGAAGCGGTCTACTCCAATCATCTCTGGAATGCGAGGCTTGGATTCGGTGATCCCGTATAAGTAGATGACCCGGTGTCCGCTGTTCAGTGCAACCGCCATAATCTTCGTGTAATCGCGCGCAGGCCCTTAGCGCCTGCAATCTCGTCAGGGAAATTACGGACCAGAAAAATCTCTGTTGCCGGGGAAGTCTTCTGGAGCTTCGCCAAAACGACCTGCTGCCATTTTGTTACCGTTCGGCAGCGTACGCACGCTCTTATATTCCCGCCCCAAATAATTCGATTCACAAAAAGCGTGTTCGGTTTGAGGCCGAGATAATTTAAATCGCTGAGTAGTCGCCCGGTTTCGCGGTCCGGCAACGGTTCCGGCAGCATGACAGCGAAAATAGCTGCTTCGCCCGGCCGCTTGAGCGCGTTCGCCAACTCACGTGCTCGTAATTCCAGTTCTGCTATGCGCACAGCGGCATTGCGCGCAAGCGACAGTTTACGGTGCGCGGCGAGGCTTTTCAACAACACTCGCGACCAGCTCACGATCCGCTCGGGAGTTCGTAGCAACTCGAGCGCATGTCCGGTCGGTGCCATATCGACAATGATTTTTCCTGATGCATTCCCCTGCATATCGCTGATCCGGAAAATTGCGAGTATCTCGTCTAAGCCCGGAGGAACAATGTCCAGCAACGCAGACAAGAGTTCTCTTTCGAAAGAGAGGTCGACGTGAACGCCGGAAACATCGGTAGTTGTCGCCGCTTCAACATCGTTTTGCAATTCCGCAACCCATTTCTTGAAAAGAGCAATCGAATCCATCTCTGAAGCGCGAAAACCTTTATCGCCCAGAACTGCCGTCGGCGTATCCCCGACCCGTGTTTGAAAAATATCGTCCAGTGAAGGTGCCGGATCGACTGAGCAAATTTCAACCGGGATCTTGCTTTGTCGGGCGTGAAAACCGAGCGCTGCTGAAATTGTCGTTTTTCCCACCCCGCCTTTACCGAGAACAAAGTTTGTGCGCGAATCCAGTTTCGGCCAGGCCGCCGGAGAAATTTTCACCTTACCGTTGCTTATTGTCTTCGGGGGCGGCACTTTGAGGTTGAGCCGCTTGTCTCCGAATACATGCTCGCCAAAGCCGCGAAGTGCGTCGATTCCCAGGATCGGGAATCCCGGGTCTTCCCCGATGCGAAGCTCTGCAGACGGAAATTCCTTGCGCAAAAAAGATTTCGCACGCTGTGCCGCTGCGACTCGCCTTTTGCAGTCCGGGCATTTTGTGGCGTGCCCAAGCACTCGGTTAAGAACTACATTCTTCAGCTTGCGTAATGGACTTGGTATCGCAAGGTCCCGGATGCAGCGTACCGATTCATTCAGGGCGAACTTTTCCGCGGAAGTGACAAGATACAGATCAGCGGCAGAGAATGCCTCCGTAAGCTGCTCGATTTTGCCTTGCCAATCTAGGATCAGGTCCGGCTGTTTGGCTTGCGCCCCTCGGCCGAAATGCGCCGCAAGAATTTGGTCTCGCCCGGCCGCAAGTTTCAGAAATTTCAGCAACCGCCTGAATTGTTCCGGCAGGCCGAAAAGACGCAATGTATGCCCGAACGGAGCTGTATCAACCACAATGTGCGAATACTTTCCCGACTCTACGGCATCACGAATCGCAAGCAGCGCCGCCATCTCAGACATTCCGGGAAGGGAATTGTCGAGTAAGGGTGAAATCTCTTCCGCAGAAAACAAACTCCCACGCTCGATAATCGCAAGAATGTTTTTTTTGTACTCGCGTAGGAATTCCTGGAACAGCGTGCCGGCCTGGAGTTCCCACGCCCAGAGCTTGCCGCCCCGCTCGAGTGCAACCGCTTTCGGCGATGCCCCAACTTTTTCCTCTAAAACATCGCCCAGGGAATGGGCAGGATCAGTGGAAATCAGAAGAACGCGATTGCGAGAATTTGCATAAGCGGCGCGTACGGCATATGCAGCCGAGACCGTGGTTTTTCCTACTCCGCCTTTTCCAGCAAAGAACGCGAGCTTCGGCACGGGATGATTTTAACTGGCGAGCAGTCACCGCTCGCGCCGTCGTACTGGCAGGGCGTTCGTCCGACCAAAAGCGATCGAATTTGATGGAAAGACAATGCTCCACGAAGTCTCAGCGCATCTCCGGCGCCGTCTTCGGCAACAAGCCGACTCTATCTACTCCCGATGAACGAGCAATATCGATCGCATCAGCCACGTACTGGAAGTCGAGGTCATCGTCACCTTTTACGAAGGCCACTCTCTCTGCGCGCTCCTTGAAAATCTGCGAAAGCCGCTCATGAAGTTTGTCCCACTTCACGCTCTCTTCGTTGATCTTCAAAGCGGGCTGCTGATTCTCACCCTTCCACGCCACCTGGATAACAATTGTCCGCTCCGGCTCAGGAGGAGACTTGTCGGTTGCGGGTTGCGGAATTTGTGCCTCCAAACCTTTTGTGTTGGACATGGAGACGACGACCATAAACACAATGATGAGCACGAGCAGAATATCGATCATCGGAGTAATGTTGATCTCTGCTTTGAGCAGACCACCGCCTGCTGTCGAGAACGCCATAGTAATCGCTCCTCTCAAGCACGCGCGTGTCTGATGGAATTGGACAAATCTTCGAGGGCAGAAGTTCCCACTGCTTTGGCGAAGCCAGAAGACCCGAAAGTCCCTTACCTGTACCAACAATGGGTAATTTGAGTTGTAACTTTTCTTCTCTTATTCCACGGCGGATATCTAAAATAGTCTTATAGGCGTCCCACAGAGAGGAGCCTCTCGTGCTGATCAAAAAGTCCGACGGAATACTTTCTTCAGAGATCACTCCCAAAGATCTCTACCTTAACCGGCGCAAATTCCTCGCCGGAGCCAGCATGACCGCGGTTGCTGCTGGAATTGGAATAAAGGAACTGCTTTCGCCATCGGCCCGTGCCGCGGCTACCGAGAAAATCGAGGGCCTACAGAAAAGCCCTTTGTCGACGAATGAGAGAATCACCCCGATCAATACCGTCACTCATTACAACAACTATTACGAATTTTCCACTGAGAAAGAGGAACCGGCGGGCCTTGCGAAAGATTTCAGGACGCGCCCGTGGACGGTCACCATCGATGGCCACGTACCTAAGAAACAGAAGCTGGACATCGACTCACTTATCAAATTCGCTCCTCCGGAAGAGCGCATTTACCGGCTCCGCTGCGTCGAAGGATGGTCAATCGTCGTCCCGTGGATTGGTTTTTCGTTGAGCGAATTGATCAAGCGCGTCCAGCCACTCGGCAAGGCAAAGTACGTGCAATTCACCTCGATCTACGATCCCGGCCAAATGCCCGGCCAGCGCCGTCAAGTTCTCGACTGGCCCTACGTAGAAGGTTTGCGCATGGATGAAGCCATGCACCCGCTCACGTTGGTCTGCTTCGGAATGTACGGCGAAACACTCGCGAATCAGGACGGCGCACCGCTGCGCATCATCGTTCCCTGGAAATACGGCTTCAAGAGCGCCAAAGGCATCGTAAAGATCAGCTTCGTCGAGCACGAGCCCATGACCACGTGGAACATCGCCAATCCGCATGATTTTGGCTTCTACTCAAACGTGAACCCGAACGTAGAGCGGTATCACAGCCAGGCATATGAACGCCGGCTAGGTGAATTCCGGCCTCGCCCAACACTGTTGTTTAATGGTTACGATCAGGTCTCGAGTCTGTATTCCGGAATGGACTTGGCAAAAAATTATTAAAGGCAGCCGTCAGCTTTCAGCCATCAGTCCTCAGCTGAAAATCTAATTGTGTTTACTGAGGACTGACGACTGACGGCTTACAGCTAAATGATTCGCGTCCTTAAACCCATCGTCTTTCTCGCGTGCCTCGTTCCTTTCGGGGTGTTGCTTTACCAATTCTTTGGCCTACATCCCACCGACATGACCACCTGGGGCGCAGGCCTCGGCGCGAATCCCGTCGAAGCTCTCGAGCATGGCACCGGCGATTGGGTCCTGCGTTTTTTGCTTATCACCCTCGCCATTACGCCACTCCGCCAGTTGCTTCGAATTCCCTCGCTCATCCGCTTCCGTCGCATGTTCGGGCTGTTTGCGTTTTTTTACGCATGTTTACACTTTGCGACCTACTTAGGCCTGGATAAGTTTTTAAATGTTCATGAGATCCTTGCAGACGTAGTCAAGCGCAAGTACATCACCGTGGGCTTTGCCGCTTTTGTGCTGTTGGTTCCTCTCGCGTTTACTTCAACAGCGGGCTGGATTCGCCGACTGGGCGGTAAGCGCTGGCGCGCCTTGCATCGCTTGATTTACGCAAGCGCAATCGCTGGGGTAATCCATTACTTATGGTTGGTAAAGGCAGACATTCGCAAGCCGCTCATCTATGGAGCCATATTAGCGGTGTTGCTTGCATACCGCCTCTTCGTCTGGCTTCGTCCCAAATTGCTCCCCGACCGCGTTTCCTCTGGCCGTTTAACCGCGCCTACAACTTAGGTTGGGTAACATTTGACTTGGCGCTAACAACTTTCTCGGGGACCATGGGTTTACTATCCCGAGTAGATCTTCCTTTTTTTAACATTCGCAAACTCCCGGAAGGAGTGCTTCGCCTTGCCTATAGCTGAGTCTTCTAGGAAATTATGCTTTCTTGCCGCGCTTGCTTCACTTCTCATTGCCGTTGGTTGCGGCGGGGGTGGTGTCGTAATTGCTCATTCGACCGGCAATTACACCAATGCCAGCTTCAAGGGATCGTACGTGTTCGAAATTCACGGATTCCTTTCGACCAGCAACAGCCCTCCATATCGTGAAGTCGGAGTGCTTACCTCGGATGGCAATGGCAATATAACCGCCGGCATGGATAGCATAAGCACCGTTGGAATCGGTGCTCCGGCCCAGAGCACTTCAATTTCAGGGACGTACTCAATTGGAAGTGACGGCACTGGGCAGGTGCTGCTCAATTCCAGTGCTTTGGGAACGCTGCTCGGCTCTCCTAACGGCGGGATCACGCTTGCGGTCACTCTCGCTAGTTCTTCCACCGCTGAACTGCTGGAGGCCGACTTTTTTGCAGACGGCTCCGGCGTCGCTAATCTTCAGGACCCCAGCGCTGTTGCAACCACTCCGAGCGGTACGTTCGTGTATCGCTTGCACGAGGATTCGAACGCCCAATCCGCGTCCGAATCCGAAGTTGGCTTGTTCGCGGTCTCCGGTAGCAGTGTCAGCGGCAGCTTCGATGAGAACCTGATCTCATCCGCGAATGCGCTGACCATAAATTCCGGCAATATCACGGCTCCCTCGAACCTTGGCGTCGGTACGATTACATTCACCGACAGCGCGAATGTCACTACCACGCTCATTTACCACGTGGTGGATAGCTCCAGGTTTGTTTTTCTGGTCAGCAGTTCAGGCCAGGTCGGCTCCGGCAGCGCTGAGGCCCAAAGCGGTGCAGTGAGCAGTGGCCTTTCCGGCACCTACGCTTTCGGCAGCCGCGGAGACGACCTCACTTCCGTCGGTGCAGTAGCTACTGTTGGCGAATTCACAGCCAGCGGCGCAACCATGAGCTCCGGCGCGCTCGATAGCATGCAGGATGGTAACTATGCGGGCCCGACAAATTTCACCGGAACTGCGGTCGGCAGTCCCTCTGCACAGGGCCGAGTCGCTGTCGCTCTCAGCGCTGGGCCGACGATGGTTTTCTGGCTCGTCAGTCCATCTCGCGCATTCTTCTTGTTCGAGAACGAATCTGCGGCCGAAGATGGAACCGTCGACCTGCAGACGGGCTCTTCATTTTCAGCAGGAACGATCAAAGGCCAATACGCGCTGGTCATGGATGGAGTTGATTTCGTTAACTCCCAGGGTCTTGCGCGTATCGGCACGCTTCAGTTCGATGGATCCGGCAAGATAACTCTGGTTGAACTCGTGAACGCCTCCGGGACGCAAAGCGGCGCACAAAATCCCGGCACGCTTGCCGGCAATTATCAGGTAGGCGCCAGCGGTCGCATTACATCGCAGATCACTGGCACGAACGGCAGCGGTCCAGATATGGCTATGTACGCCGTGTCGAACTCGCAGGCTTATGCGTTGCAGATCGATGGGGGAGAGAACACCTCGGGGATCATTCAGCTCCAGCAGTGAAGCTGACTAACTCTGTCATCCTGAGCGGAGCCGTGCGGTTTGCTAGCAAATCGCACGGCGCAGTCGAAGGACCCACGCAAATTTTGCGCAGGATCATCTAGCTCAGAAAATTCTACTGCCCCGGCCACTCCTTACACCGTGCTGGGAAATCGCCGCGCCGCAAATGACGGGTCCGCATCCGCTAATGCCGGAGAGCCGTGTGGCAACGACTGAGTCTATGCCGCGCCCTTCTGTACTCCCTTCAAATACTCCAGCACTTCCTCCGCATGTCCCTCAGGCTTCACTTTGCGGAAGATGTGCTTGATCTTCCCATCCGGCCCAATGATGAACGTCGTCCGCGCCACGCCCATCACTTTCCTGCCGTACATGTTCTTTTCCTGCATCACACCATAAGCGTTGCAAATTTTCTTGTCCGCGTCGGCGACGAGCGTGAACGGCAGGCTGAACTTTTCTTCGAACTTCTTCTGGTCTTTTGGGGTGTCTGGAGAAACGCCAAGTACGACCGCGCCAATTTTCTCCACGCGTTTGAACGAATCGCGAAAACTGCACGCCTCAATCGTGCAGCCCGGAGTATCGGCCCGTGGATAGAAATAGAGCACGACCCATTTGCCTTTGTAGTCCTTCAGCGCGACCTTCTCGCCGTTCTGGTCGAGCGAAGTAAATTCAGGAGCTTTATCATTGATTTCCATGCTGTCCTCTCGAACGCCGTCCTCTCGAAGCGGGTGCCGCTCACGGTTATACCGCAAAGCCGTGTTAGGCGTCATCTTCACAGCCGCACTCTTGATTCCCGCCTTCGCCCAATACGCGAAGAAGCGCCACGTCAGCAAAGGTCCACGAGCCGTCGGCTTGCTTCAACTCGCCTCGAACGGCAAAGCCCATCTCATCCCCGTTACCATCATGATCGATGGCAAGTTCTACGATGCCGGCGCCTACAAGGCTGATCCAACCCCAATGGCGCTGCAATTCGAGACGGTGTACGAGGCCGAGAAATCCGGGGCCCCGCAAGGGCTGTTTACTGTTGCAGGCGCGGTCGCGGGGAAGGATTCATGGGTGGCCGATGGTAAGTGGCGCAGCAACGCCGACATAAAAGCCGAGAAAGCCCGTCGTGCGGCGGAAAGAGCCAAGCTCTCACAGAAAGCTCCAGAAGAGGCCAGTGGGCCACCCAAGTTGCGGCGCGCGGCGAATTCGGAAGGTGACAGTTCCTCAACCCCAGCGAAAACGGGGCAGAGCACAACTTCGCCAAAAGCACCGCCGAACTCTGGCAACAGCGCTCCAGGTTCTGCTTCGCCACAATCCTCACCCAAGCTTTCGAAAGCGGGTGATTCAGATACTGAGGAATCGTCCACCTACGTTGACACGCCGGACCGTCCGATCTTGCGGCGCCAGCCAGCTGATGAGCCCCAGGAACAAACTAAGCCTGGAAATGAAGACGAACCTTTGAAGGGACCAATTCAACTGATTCCCGCCGTCTCGGATGCCGACGGCCCCGACCCGCGTTCGTATACCTATGAAATGAAGCCCGACGAAGAGCAGAACTTCCTCAAAAAGATGCTGGCTATGGCCTCAGACGAGGTACGCGGGCGCGCCGCACATCTTGAAGCCGAGGCCGAACCGGAGCCAGTCGCGAAACCCACGGGCAAAGCTACAGCGCGAACGAGGGCGAAAACGGCTAAAACCACGCATTCAGGTCCTGCTCCAGAGTTCCAGAACGTTCAACTGAAAGTCTTCGATCTCACAAATAGCAACGAGCCTGTGCTCGTGCTTACTGCAACCGGTGCCATCCCGAATTCGAGAGTAAACCTGCAATACTCGATAGCTTTGGTCGCCCGCGAAGATATCTACGGCGATCTGCACAAAGTTTTTGCGCAAACGACCGATAATCAGCACCTCGATGTTTTGCCAAAATACGAATTCATTGATGCCGTCGACGCCGACGGCGATGGCCGTGGAGAATTGCTGTTCCGGACCACCTCCGACAACGGCCCTGCGTATAGCATTTATGCCGTAATCGGCGACAGGTTGTGGCCGTTGTTTGAAGGCAGACCAGGAAGTTAAGCGTTCACCACGGAGACACGGAGGCACTGAGAAATAATCGAACATGTTGATGGGACAGGAACTTACCGAAACGTTGTCGTCCTGAAGAACGGAATTGTGCGCCGAGTCTTATGATTAAGCATTCTCGCTGTCTCAGTGTCTCCGTGGTGAAATGATCTGGCAATGAGATCCACGAAAGAAAGCCTTCAGGACGAACTCGAATCCCTTCGCGATTCAATCCGCCATCACGAGTACCGCTACTACGTCCTCGACGATCCCGAGATCACGGATGCCGAGTTCGACAAGTTGATGAACGAACTGAAGAAGCTCGAGGCCGCTCATCCCGCCCTTATCACGCCCGACTCTCCCACGCAGCGCGTCGGAGGCAAGCCGCGCGAAGGCTTCGTCAAGGTTCCACATTCAGTTCCCATGCTCTCGCTCGACAACGCCTACAACGAAGAAGAGCTGCGCAATTGGGAACGCCGCGTTCACGAACTGAGTGGGCACAAAAACATCGAGTATGTCTGCGAACTCAAGCTCGACGGCATGTCTCTTGCTTTGCGATACGAAGGCGGCAAGCTGGTGCGCGGCATCACGCGCGGCGACGGAAGCATCGGGGAAGACGTGACCGCGAATGTCCGCACCGTGCGTTCGGTTCCGCTGTCGATATCTTCAGAAAAGCTGAAGAAAGTGGGAATACCAGAAGGCTTCGAAGTCCGCGGCGAAATGCTCATGCCTATCGCTTCTTTCAAGAAAATGAATGAAGAGCGCGAGAAGCATGAGCTCTCGCTGTTCGCGAATCCTCGGAATGCTACAGCCGGTACGGTTCGTCAGTTGGAACCGAGCATTACTGCACAGCGTCGTCTCGATTACTTCACATACATGCTGATTGCGAATGGGCGAACAATTTTCAGCCGACATTGGCAGACGCTTAATGCTCTAGACAACGCCGGGTTTAAGGTCAATCCTCGCCGCGCTCTCGCTACAAACTTCGAAGAAATTCTCGGATTCATCAACCAGTGGGAAGAGAAGCGCGAGTCGCTTCCTTACGAAATCGACGGTGTCGTAATTAAGGTCAATAGCACTGCGCTGCAGAATGAACTCGGATTCACCGGCAAAGCCCCGCGCTGGGCCATCGCTTACAAGTACGCTGCCCGTTCAGGCATCACGCAAATTGAAAATATTCACGTGCAGGTCGGCCGCACAGGAAAACTCACTCCGGTCGCCGAACTCAAGCCGGTTCCGATTGGTGGCACCACAGTAAGCCGCGCCACGCTCCACAATATGGACGAGATCGAGCGCCTCGGCGTCAAGATTGGTGACTGTGTCGAAGTCGAGCGCGGCGGCGACGTCATCCCCAAAGTCACACGCGTCATCGATGACGATAAACATCCGCGCGGGCACAAGTCTTTCCACATGCCGGAGCGTTGCCCGGTTTGTGGTGGGCACGTGGTTCGTGCCGAGGGCGAGGCCGACCATCGCTGCGTGAATCAGAAATGTCCGGCCAAGCTGCGCGAGACAATCTTGCATTTCGCCTCGCGCGGCGTGATGAACATTGACGGCATGGGCGACGCTCTCGTCAATCAGCTGACCGATCGAGGCATGGTGAAGGACATCGCCGACATCTACAAACTGACCAAAGAGAAGCTCCTAAGTCTCGAGCGCATGGGCGACAAATCTGCAGCAAACATTCTGCGGGAGATCGAAAACTCCAAGAATTTGCCACTCGAACGAGTAGTCTACGGCCTTGGCATTCGCTTTGTCGGCGAACGCACGGCGCAGTTCCTCGCCGAGCATTTCGGCAATATAAGCGCGCTCGAAAAAGCCAACGAGGAAGAACTACAACAAGTAGAGGAAGTCGGGCCGCGCATCGCAAAGAGCATCATCGAATTTTTCGCAGAGCCGCAAAATAGAAAACTTATCGACGAACTTCGGGACGCCGGTCTGAAGATGACCGGCAAAAAGAAAGAGCGCGGCACGAAGCTTGCGGGCAAGACATTTGTGCTCACCGGAACACTTGCCAACTACTCGCGCGACCAAGCGAAAAAGCTGATCGAAGATGCCGGTGGCAAAGTAGCAGGATCAGTCAGCAAGAAAACGGATTACGTCGTCGCGGGCTCAGACGCAGGCTCAAAGCTCGATAAGGCGCGCGAATTGGAAGTTGCTGTTCTAGATGAAAAAGCCATGGAAGATTTGCTCAGGAACTAGATACCGCTGCTCGTAGTTTCCTGTACGTCTCTTCCAGCGCCTCCGGCAGTACCCTGCTCTCAGCCACCGTGGTCATAAAATTCGTATCGCCACTCCACCGGGGCAAAATATGCATGTGAACGTGTCCCGCAACTCCAGCCCCGGCAGCGCGGCCAACATTCATGCCCAAATTAATTCCGTCCGGCGAATAAACCTGCCGCAACACGCCCTCCATCTTCTGCGACAAGGCCATCATTTCGTTCGCCGCCTCTTTCGGCAGCTTTTGCAGTTCATCGAGATGCGCAAACGGCACTACCATTACATGCCCCGATGTGTACGGAAAACTGTTCAGAATGATGAAGCAGTGTTTCCCGCGATAAACGATCTTCGCTTCTTCATCCGGTAGGTTCTGCAACTCGCAAAAGATGCAATCTCCAGATTTGCCATCCGTCTTCGCTGCCGCCGAAATGTACGCGTAACGCCACGGTGTCCAGAGATAATCCATAAATTAGATCGGGTGATCTGGTGATCGGGTCATCGGATCATCTAAAACTCAGCCTCGGCTCGTGCGGTGTGAGGCCGCGAAAATCGCAACCAACTCATTCGCTTCCGTGAGTAAATCCTGTAGCAGTTCTTGTCTCACGATGCCTGATTCAATCAGACACTCGAGCCAGAACACCGTCTCGTCAGCTTCTTCAACCACGAGCGCAATTTTTGAGACGAACTCGGCCCGTGATCTGGCTCGCCCGGCAGCCCGATAATTTGCTCCCACCGATGTTCCTGATCGCAGCAATTGTCGACCTAGAATTTGTGCTTCACTTGAACGGGGCAGGTGCTGAAACAGCCGAATTACGCGGAGAGCGAACTTCTTCGTCCGCGCGCGCATTTGTTCTTGCTTGCTAAGCTCCATCGCTGTTCAGATCGCCCGATGGCCAGATCACCAGATCGCCCGATTATACGATTGTTAATATCCTGCTCCCTCGATTGACACCTTTTCCGAGCGGTTGCTATAGTCGAAGTGTCCCATTGGGATTCGGGTTCGATATTCACGACCGCTGGCTTTAGTCCATCCGCCAGGGTGGGCCAACATAAACTCGGTAAGTAACCAAGTCCGTCCAGCAGTTCTGTAACCAGCCCGCATCTCTGACACCCTCTGAGAGGCAATGACCTTGTTCGACGGCGCCAACAGCAATTATTCGAATTCAACCGCCACCCTGACCGAACAACCCACAACCGACACCCAAAGCGAACCCACGACTCGGGAAGAAGAACAAAAGTCTCCTCCCGTGGATGACTTTGCTTCTGCGCTCGAGAGCTTCACTACGGAAACCGAAGAACTCGAAGGCGAAGACCACGTGCTTAAAGGCATCGTCGTGAAGCTCACGCCTACGCACGCCGTAGTCGATATCGGCGCGAAGTCAGAAGGCATGTTGCCGATCGCCGAGGTCCTCGATCCCGAGGGGAAATCGAAGTTCCAGCCCGGCGACGAAATTTACGTCGTCCGCGACAAGGGTGAGACCGAAGAGGGCTACATCAATCTCTCCTACCAAAAAGCGCAGAAGCTACGCGCTTGGGACGAGATCGAGCGCGCCTACAGCGAGAACCAGCCCATCAAAGCCACTGTCGTCGAGCGCACCAAGGGCGGCGTCACCGTCGACATTCTCGGCGCCAATGCGTTTTTGCCTGGATCCCAAATTGATCTTCGTCCAGTTCGCAACCTGGATGCGATGAAGGGCCAGAGCTTCGACGTTGCAATCGTTAAGCTGAACAAGAAACGCGGCAATGTTGTCGTTTCGCGTAAGCAACTTCTTGAGCAGGAACAGAACGAAAAGCGTTCGAAGCTGCTCGATCATTTGCAGGAAGGTACGGTTCTTACTGGAGTCGTAAAAAACCTCACCGAATATGGCGCATTCGTGGATCTTGGCGGGATCGATGGCCTTCTCCACATTACCGACATGTCTTGGGGACGCCTCACTCATCCGCGCGATCTGGTGAACGTTGGCGACCAGATCCAGGTCAAGGTCCTGAAGTTCGATGCAGACAAGCAGCGCGTTTCTCTCGGTTTCAAGCAACTTACACCTGACCCCTGGCTCGACGCAGAGCAACGCTACCCAGTGGGCGCACACGTGAATGGCCGCGTCATCAGCGTCACCGACTACGGTGCATTTGTAGAACTGGAGCAGGGAATTGAAGGTCTTGTTCACGTCAGCGAAATGACGTGGTCGAAGCGCGCCAAACATCCTTCGAAGCTCGTCAGCGTGAATGACCAAGTCGAATGCGTTGTGCTGAACGTGAATCCCACTGAGCGGCGCATCTCGCTCGGAATGCGGCAACTGGCCGCGAATCCCTGGGATTCGCTGATTGAAAAATATCCCGTAGGCGCAAGCGTCGAGGGGCGCGTTCGCAACCTGACCGACTTCGGCGCCTTCATCGAAATTGAAGAAGGAATCGATGGCTTGGTTCACGTCAGCAACTTGAGCTGGACCAAGCGAGTGAAACATCCATCAGAGGTGCTTAAAAAGGGCGATCGCGTGAAAGCTGTCGTCCTCGCGATTGATTCCGAAAAGCGCCGCCTGTCTCTCGGAGTAAAACAGCTCCAGCCCGATGTTTGGGAATCGTTCTTCGACCAGCACCGCGTCGGCGACATCGTTCACGGCAAAGTGCTGCGCATTGCCACGTTCGGCGCATTCGTCGAGATTGCCGAGGGCGTCGAAGGCTTGTGCCACAACTCGGAAGCAGTCGATGGGAACGGCACGCCGGTTCGCCTCGAGCCTGGCGTCGAGCACGATTTTAAAATCATCAAGATGAGCCCCGAAGAAAAGAAAGTCGGGCTTAGCATTCGCGCCGCCGGAGACGAGGCCTCCCGCTCTGAGGTCGAGAGCTACAAGCAGCCGTCTTCGAGCGCCGGCTCAACCATCGGCGAGTTCGTTTCCTGGAAACGCGCCGGAAACGAGAACGCATAAAACGGTCAGCTCTTGGCTTCAGCTTTAGCCCCAAAAAACAAGGCTCCAACTTTGGCGTTGGAGCCTTTTATGCAAAAACCTGAAGTCCCGAGTCTAAAGCTTATTTACTCGCTATCCTCGCCCACTTCGCCAAATCCTGCAGGAACGGCATAGCGCCCACGGGCGAACTCACGGTTGTCAGCGACGCCGAGAATGGCTCCATGCGACCGTAAAAGATTCTCGTACTCTCACGATCTTGCTTCACAACCGCGCCGTTCAACTCCAGTCCAGCAAAAATGCCCCTTGCGCGCGAGTAGCTGAGCACCTGGGCCCGCATCTTCCAATCTGTATCTGCTGCCGCATGCCGCCCGACCGGGCCAGCCGCCGCGGTCGCATCCGCGCCAATTTTGAACTTGCTTCTGAGCAGGTTGTCCATTCCTTTGTTGTTCATGATTAGCATGACTAGATCGACCGCCTGGCCGCCAATCTGCAGCCCGAAGCTTCCACCTTCAATCCGGAAGAACGCCGGATCACTCCATCCCTTTGGCGTGCGGCAGCTGGCAACCCCGCGACCGTATTGCGCGCCAAACATGAATCCGGCCTTCAGCATCGATGGCACTACAGCTACGCACTCGGCTGATCCCATGACTTCATCTGGAATCCCCACATCAGGAGTCGACTGAATCTCTTCGAGCACTGTTGCAGCCGCCTTCACGCGATCGGCCGCCGGATTATCATTCTCGTCGGCGGGGAAACAGGTTCCAATCAGGCCCAATAACAAGAGCAGAAGTATTAGCTTTTTCATGAATTTACGCCTTCCCGAATGGATTTATTGCCTCTATCCAGAACACCTGATTGTAGGAAATTACTCTGTGGAAGGGCCAAATAATGTGGGTGTAAATCGGCCGCAGGTAGTGACGATTCTGGTGCTTCAAGGGTAATTTGAGAAAAAAATTCGGGGTCAGCAATGGCGGCCAAGCCGCCACTTCTAACCCCGTCTCCCAGGTTCTGTGGTAGGTGAAGCGAGTATGCCCCCGCGTTGCCCAACGAGCAAGATTACGAGGGTCATTGTCCTTTAGTAACTACGGAAGTTATTGATTGCAGAGCTGATAAAGCCAGCCATCAAAAATGAAGAATATCGGGTGCCCCACCCGAGTCTGGCGTTTTGTGCGACAAAGCCTGCCCTGAGCGCAGTCGAAGGCGTGAGGAATCACAAGGGGTGCCCACTTCTGCCTCGTCTTGGCAGAAGTGGGAAAACGAAATTCACCAAACTCTGCACTGATTTTCCCTCACCATCGGCTGTCCTTTTTTGCAGCTGAACGCCTTTTGGAATTCCGGCATGTTCGAAACCACGCCGTTAATTCGCGCTTGCGGCGGCGAATGCGGATTCGCCTGAGCCAGGAATCGAAGAACTTCCGGTGTCATGTTCGAACACCACACCTGCCCATAAGAAACGAAGAACCTCTGCTCAGGCGTCAACCCATCGGTTTTCGAATCGGCCGACTTCTTCGCATCCGGAGAATTCTCCATCGTCATGTAAGCGATCCGCAGCCCGCCATTGTCGGCCGTATTTTCGCCCAGAGTCAGATCACCATTTAGCTTCGTCCCCGGCGTCGCCTCGAACCCCGAATACTCACTGGAAATGCACTGTTCCCGAGCTTTGAACTTCTTTGCATCATCCGCCGTCCACCAATTGCGCAGATTTCCCTGCGGATCGAACTTGCTACCCTCATCGTCAAAGCCATGCGTCAATTCGTGGCCAATGATCATCCCGATCGCGCCCAGGTTCACCGCATCATCCACGTTGTTGTCGAAGAACGGCGGCTGCAAAATGCCGGCCGGGAAATTAATCGTATTGAGCTGCGGATCGTAATACGCATTCACCGTCGGCGGGGTCATCAGCCACTCGCCGCGATCGACCGGCTTGCCAATCCTGTCCATCTGGCGACGTAGCTCGAATTCGCCGCTGCGGTACGCATCTCCCAACGCATCGCCACGAACGATGTTCACGCTTGAATAATCCCGCCAGTGGTTGGGATAACCGATCTTGTCTTCGATTGCGTGCAGTTTCACGAGCGCCTGCTTTTTCGTCTCCGGACTCATCCAATCCAACTGCTGAATGTCACTGCCAAGCGACGCCTCAAGCTCGTGCACTAATTTCAGGGTGCGCTGCTTTTCCTCCGGACTGAAAGCTTTCTGCACGTATGCTTGCCCCAGCGCCTCGCCCAGATCGCGATCGATGTACCGCGTGCAGCGCCTCCAGCGAGGTTGTTGCTCCTTCTCGCCAAAGAGTTTTCGCCCGAAGAAATCGAAATGCTCATCCACGAATGGTTTACTCAGCAGTGATGCCGAATTGTTCACCAGATGCCAGCGCAAATAAATTTTCCAGTTGTCCAAAGACTGGCTGTCGATCAGCTGATTCAGGCCTTTGTAGAAGTCGGGCGTCAGTACCAGGTAGTGATCGGTCGGCGCCGCATTCACCGCTTTTAGATAATCGTTCCAGGAGAAGTCAGGTGTCAGCGCTTGCAATTGCTGTAACGTCATCTTGTGGTTCATGTTCGCCGGGTCACGTCGTTTCACAATATCCATCGATGCTTTAGCCAGCGCCGTTTCCATATCCATTACAACCTTGGCATCAGCCGACGCCTGCTCCGGGTCCTCTCCCAGAAGTGCCAGCATTTTCTGAATATGTGTTGCATATTGCTGGCGCACTTCCGTTGATTTCGCATCATCCCGCGTGTAGTAATCGCGGTCCGGCAAGCCCAAACCGCCTTGATCTACCTGTGCAACCTCCATGCTGGCATTGTCGAAGTCCTGCCCGGAGCCGAAACCGAACGCGGCAGTTTTTGATCCGGATTCAGTTCCAGGCGCGAGTTGAAAAGTTATGGCGTGAATGTGAGCGATCTCAGTCGCCAATTGCGACTTGTTGTTGAGCGCCGCGATGCGATCCAGTTCAGGCTGGATAGCGGCTGCTCCTTTGCTGTTGATCGCCGACTCATCCATGCACGACGCGTAGTAGTCGCCAATTTTCTGATCAACCGCGCTGCGCTGCGAATCTTCCTTCGACGCCTCTTCCAGAACTTGCTTCAGCACGTTCTCGTTCCAAAGCTCCAGCTTGTCCCAATGCGACCATGACGCCTCGTCCGATGGAATGGGATTGGCTGCCATCCACTTGTTGCACGTATACGCATAGAAGTTCACGCACGGATCGACGCTGCGATCAATGTCATTGATATCGAAACGATCCGGCGTGACGTTCGACGCCGAGTCTGCAGACTTGGTTTGTGCCGCGGCGTTGAGCGAACAAATGAGAGTGAATCCGAGGAAAAATGCTGTCAGCAAGCGCACAGGCGCCTCCCTTGGGTAGGCTGGAACGACCCGAAAGCATACACCAAACCTGCCAGGAAAATGTTAATCAAACTCAGGGAGCGATGGCGACGGGACGAACAACAGTTTCTTAGGGATCAATTGCGCAGAGCCGCACGTTGGAATCTAGATAGCCCGGGTTTCCCAGAACGCCACGTTTTCCTTGGTGAACCTTCGCACCTTCGTGGTTTAGCTTTTTTTTTAACCCTAAGTTCTGGGCAAACGACTCTCGACCTTAACTCCGCCGCCGAAAATTCGGCAACAAAAATCCCGCCTGTTTCTTATGGTCAGTGAAGTCGGCGAACGTCCCCGCCAATATTCGATCTTCTCGCCTCGCCTTAATGATGTAATTCACCAGGAGAATAAAAAACGCCAGCACGCCCCGCCACTCGCCAACCACCAGCGCGGTGCCTGCCACTCCAAGCAGGACTCCCGAATAAATGGGATGCCGCAAATGCGCATACGGCCCGGTGCGAATCAACTGATGATCCACTCTGAGCTCTACCTTGTCGCTCCAGTACTGCCCAAGGTTTGTTCGCGCCCACAACGCCAGCGCAATCCCGCACACAGCAATCACGAACCCGCCAATCGCGAGCGCTCGAAGTTCCGGCGCAAATCTCATACCAAGCACACCCACGGCGGTGCGCTCCCAAAAAAGCAGCGCGAATGTTGCCGCAAGAACCAGCAGCCGCAACGCCCGGTAGAAACGGAACTCACCGGATTGCGCTGCCGTCCTCGGAGTCACCCAATACAGAGCAGTAGCACCCCAGGCAATTCCCAAAACGATCATCCACCCTGCTGGGATCGAATGCCGTTCTTCAAACAGCGCTACAAACGTGATTCCCAGAATTGCGATCCGCAGCCGCCGCCTACTTTGGTCCGCAGGATCTGCTGGCGAACGCCAGAACATACCGAAGCCCATCCAATAAGCTCCGAAAGCGGCCCAGATATACCCCAATACTTGTAATAGCTCTATTCGGACCATCGCCGTCTAACTATTCGACTGTATTTACTCGCACCTCGTAATGTTTCGCCACAGTATCGAATCTTGAGAGCAACCGTTTTGCTTCCGGCTCAAACACTGGTGTCTCGTAATTTTCCCCTGCGAACTTCCGCACCGCCTCCAGCGTCTCGAAAAAATTCAGTACGATAAATTCCGACTCTTCTTCGTCCAGCCGCAGAACATGGCCGCCGCAATATCCCTCAATCTGTTTCAAGCTGCGAAATACCTTGTTTCTTAAGACAGCTTCATACTTGTCAGCATCCTTAAGATTTGTCCATCCGCGCCAATGTCGTGCAATCATCTTTCGATCATAGTCGACGCGACGCTTGCGATCACCGCGCCAATGCTGTAGCTTCTGTTATTTACCTCGCAACACAATGGCTAAACTTTCCGCTCCTCACGTCCTAAACATTGCCGATCTTCGTCGCATTGCCGAGCGCCGCGTGCCGCGCGCAGTTTTCGATTACGTCGATGGTGGCGCCGATGCCGAAATTACCCTGCGCGAAAACTGCCGCGCTTTCGAGGACATTATTTTTCGCCCGCACCAGGCCGTCGCGATGGAAAAATGCGACCTGCACACCACGGTTCTTGGCCACGAAATTTCTTTTCCCGTAATTCTTGCTCCTGTCGGCTATTGCCGACTTATGCATCCCGAAGGAGAAATTGCCGCCGCGCGAGCCGCCGGCGAAGCGGGCACGGGCTACATTCTCTCGACGATTTCGGGTCACAAGCTCGAAAACGTAAAAGCCGGCACAAAAGGGTTCACCTGGTATCAGCTCTATCTCGCCGGAGGCCGCGCCGCTGCTGAAGGAGCGCTCGACCGCGCACAGAAGGCCGGATTCACCGCCCTCGTCGTCACAATCGATACCGCGGTTGCCGGATTTCGCGAACGCGATCCGCGCAATGGCGTGCCCCAATTGATGGGCGGCAACCCTCTCGCGATGATCCCGTTTTTCCCTCAGCTATTCGCACGGCCGCGATGGCTCCTATCCTTCTTGCGCGATGGCGGCGTCCCGATGCTCGAAAACGTTGTCATTCCAGGGAAAGGCCCGCTAGCGATGGTCAACGTCGCCGAGTCGCTTTCGCGCGGCGCAGTTTCATGGAAAGAGATGAGTTGGATCCGCGAAGCCTGGCGCGGGCCGATCATAATAAAGGGACTATTAATCGCTGATGACGCCCGCCGCGCTGTCGATGAAGGCGCGTCGGCCGTCGTGGTTTCCAATCACGGAGGCCGCCAGCTTGACTCCGTCTCTTCAACAATTCGTGCTCTGCCCGAAATTGTGGCCGCGGTCGGCGATAAGATCGAAGTCCTGATGGATGGCGGCGTGCGCCGCGGCAGCGATGTCGCGAAAGCTCTCTGCCTGGGTGCGCGCGCGGTTTTATGTGGTCGCGCATATGCCTACGGCCTCGCCGCTGCCGGATATCCCGGCGTCGTCCGCGCAATCCAGATCCTGAAAACCGACTTTGAGCGCACCATGCGCCTGCTTGGCTGCCATTCTGTGAGCGAGCTGAACGAATCCTGCGTGACCTATCCGCAGCAATGGTGTCCCTGTCCGAAATAGCTGAGTCTCCACATTCGAATCATCACCTTTCTTCACCGCTCATTGCTCAGTGCCGGTGAGTGTTGATGGCTGAGTGCTGACAGCTGACCGCTCATTCATACCGCTCGCTGCTGCCCATCAATTTTTCGATCTCTTCCACCATAGCTATTCCGCCCCGCGCACCTGTACCAGTGCAATTCAGCGCTGCCGCCGCGCACGCAAAATCAAGCTGCCGCGGCAATGGCCAGCCATTTAGTAACCCATAAATAAATCCCGCATGAAAGATGTCTCCTGCGCCGGTCGTATCCGTAACCGGCAAACGGTACGCTTGTGACCGATAAAATCGTTCGCCATCCCACCCCAGCACCCCACCGGTCCCAAGAGTCGCCGCCACAAGACTGCACCCAAATCGGCGTTGTAGCTCCGGCAAGGAATGCTTTAAGTCGCGCTCTCCGCAAATCCGCTCCGGAAAATTCCGGCTTACGATCAGGTAATCAACAACCTTCATCAGGTATTCAATTCCGGGATACGCTTCGTCAAAATCTGCAATCACCGGAATTCCCGCCTCTCGTGCCCAGGTTGCCGCGGCTATCGCTGCCTTCGTGTCATATCCATCCACCAACAATGCCCGCGCATTTATGATCCACTCCCGCTCAAGTTCGTCCGGCTGAATGGTTAGCTTGGGATCATGACGGCACACCACTGTGCGCTCTCCGTCCGAATCGACCAGAATGTAGGATTGATGGCTTACAACTCCGGGGACAACAATACTTCGAGGCTCCACGCCCGCTTGCGCGAATTCCTTCTGATGCAGCGCGCCTCCACCGTCATCTCCCAATTTTCCGACGTAGCGCGTTCGCAGTCCCCATCGCTGACACGCCACGACTGAGGTCGCAACCTGCCCGCCCGCCGAGATTTTTATAGATGGGGAATCAACCTTCGAGCCGCGCGCGGGGAATCGCGGGACCGCGATCAATGTGTCAACCGCATTCAGCCCGACGCCGACCAGGTCAACATGGGATGGTTCCTTCAATGCGATCTATCCGCCGGCAATCGCACCGATTACGATGAATGGCTCTTTCCCTGATGCCACTGCCTCCGGCAATGGCGCATCCGGCGGCTCATGTGTCAGGTCTTCTTCGCAGGCGAAAAAGCGCAGAAATGCCCGCCTCTGCAAGCTGCCGTGGTCCCGAATCGCACCCTGCAGCATCGGATACCGTGCCTCAAGCGCATCGAGTACTGAACGTTGAGTGATTGGTCCTTCAACTTCGAGCGACACTTCGCTGCCAACGTGTGCAAGCGTCCGAAGATGAAATGGGAGAACAACGCGGATCATGTATCTCTTTTCCCGGAATTCCGGTGGCCCCACATTTATGTCAGATTATAGCGTTCACGAACAACAAACCACGGCGACAAACCAAAAAACGCGAACCGCAGTTACCGGACGCTAGCCACTCGCTACTCACCACTGCTATATTCGCATGTCGCATGGGGTTTCTCTATCTATTCCTGTTTCCCTGGAATTTCATTCTGCAGGGAATCGCCATCGTTCATTTCATTCGTCGGCGTCCGGACACGTATTGGCTGTGGATCATTATCTTCGGCGGCTGGATCGGCGCCCTGATTTACCTCTTCGCCGAAATCTTGCCCGATGCTGGTCTCCTGCGTCACTCATTCAAAACTTTTCCACGCCGCCGCCGCATTCGCGAGCTGCAATCAGTCGTTTTGGATAATCCCGCCGCCGGCAATTATGAAGAGCTCGCCGATCTTTATTTGGACGAAAGGAAATTTTCGAAAGCACGCGAGTGCTACGACAAGGCAATCTCTTCGCGCACCGATTCTCCCGATCCTTTCTATCGCCGCGGGATTGCGGAAATCGAGCTCGGCGATTTCGGCGCCGCTCTGCCCGATCTGGAAAGGGTAGTCACAAAAGATCCTGGATATGACTTCCACCGCGCTGCCGGTTTACTAGCACACGCGTACGCCAATGCCGGACAACCCGAAAAAGCTGACGCTCTGTTTCGTCAGGCAACCCAAATTTCAACGCTCTCCGAAACTTACTTGCATTACGCCAGTTTCCTCGCCTCGCAAGGCCGCAAGGCCGAGGCCCGCGAATGGACACAGCGCATCTTGGCAAAAAAGCCAACGCTTCCGGGATATCTTCGCCGCCGCGAACGCCCCTGGTTTCGCCGTGCAAAAGGATTACTCAAGCAGCTGTCAGCATCCTGAACCCGGGAGACCAATGTGTGAGTAATCGGGTGCCCGTCCTTGTCGCGGTTTTTGCGGCAGAGCGGGGATTTTGAATTTCGAATCGGCGTCCCTTGCGGTTATATTTTTAAAGCAAATCCAAAGCCGACCGGCTCTCCCGTTCCACCTGCTTCATCGTGCAATCCTTCGGATCCTTCTCTGGCCGCCATCGCAAAAACTTTGTCCCGTGCCGGAATCGTCCACCGGTGAAATGATCAAATTGCACTTCCACCACAAGCTTCGGCGCAACCGGCTCCCATTCAGCTGATCGCTTCGTGCTCCAGCGGCTCGGCCCGCCAGGCGCTTTCCCCGTAAATCCAGGAGGCTTAATTATCCCTTCCACTTTCTTCGTCAACGCCGCCCGGTCTTCATCTTTGATCGAAGCGGTGAACCCCACGTGATCGAGTTTGCCTTCCTCGTTGTAGAGTCCCAGCAGCAGCGACCCGACCAGCCGTTCTTTTTCGAGATACCGAAATCCTCCGACGACGCAATCCGCCGTTCGCTGCCGCTTGATCTTCTGCATCCCCGTGCGCTCGCCGCTCTGATAAGACAGATCGCGCCGTTTCGCGATCACCCCATCGAGCGCCACGCCCATGTGAAACCACTTTCGCGCCACTGCTAAGTCAGTGGTGACGGGCGAAAGCCGAACCGTCCGGTTCCCCGCCAAATATTTCCTTGCAAAGAGCTCCAGCTTTTCGCGTCGATCTTCAAGCGTCGCCTTGATTAGTGACCGGTCGCCTTCATCTACCAACAGATCAAACACAATGAACACGCACGGTGTCGCTTCACTCAACTTCTTGACCCTGCTCTCTGCCGGATGAATCCTCATCAGCAATTGATCAAACGAAAGCGTCCCATCCACCGGAATAACGATCTCCCCATCGAGCACGAACTGCTTTGCATCAAGCTCCTCAAGCCCCCGTACCAGCTCAGGGAAATACCTTGTAAGCGGCTTACCTGCCTTCGACATCAACTCAATCCGCTTGCCGTCGCGAAACGCCACGCAGCGAAATCCATCCCACTTGGGCTCATACTGCCACTCCGCTCCAGTCGGCAGCTCCCGCGCTGGCATCGCCTCCATCGGCTCGTAAGTTTTCTTAATCGGAAGAGACATTGAATTAACTCGTGCGCAGAAGACTAGGATGCATCTCGGGCTACAATGCTTTGCTATGCGCGCGTTTGAAGTCAGTCTCAATGGAAAAAAGCTCTGTGTCGCCGGCGTCGGAGATGATGGTGTCCTTGTAGCAAATGCGGACTGGGTGGGAAAACCTGGCGATGAGGAGCTGTTCTTAGCCGTGAGTGGACTCAACAACTCACGCGAGCACATTGACTGGATAGTCCAGAAGCCGCTCAACGTCGGCGATGAGGTTCAAATCCGAATAGTTGAAGCGGCCGAAGTGGACGAACCTGCTAGTCGGCATCAAGCTCAAGTCCCCCGTGCCCGTCACATCGGCGGCATCATCGGCCCGTATTGATTACTTCGTGGCGCTGGCCCCCTCTGCCGCGAATCCAGGCGCCCTCGCCAAACGGTGCTAAAGTTTCCTTAGCACCGCGACATGGAACATCGCCTCATCCTCATCAACCTGCTCGTGAAGCTCGGCGTGGCCGCGGCCATCGCAGCAGCATTAGTCCGCTCTATTGAGTTCAAGTCGCTGCTCTTTCGCCATGACCGCTCCCTCAAGGACCGCGTCTACCTTGCTCTCTGGCTCGCCATTTCCGAATGGATTGGCTTCCATCTCGCACTGGGAATCTGGGTCCGCTTCGGTGCCGAGAGTACATTCGCCGGTGATCTCTCGTTCGAAGCCACAGTTCTGCTGGGCGTAATCGCCGGCCGCTTCGCGGGAGTCACTGGAGGCATACTTCTTGCGCTTTTTAATGGCGCCTGGGTCATGCTGCCGGTAAATGCGTTTATCGGCCTCGCCGCTGGTCAACTCCGAAAGTTTGCTCCGAACAGCGAAGAGGTCTGGCGCTTTTCTCCGTTCAACTATCTCAGCCTCCTGCGCTGGATGCGCCGCGGCGAAGCACGCCCCAGTTTCTCCGACTGGCAGATGATGTTTCTGTTCACGATTCTTGGATTGCGTTTCGTCCAAAGCGAAGCCCTCCGTTGGCTTCCGGGCTATAACTACGCTCCCCACCCGCTCTGGGTCGATGTCCTCATTTACGCAACCAGCGTCACCGTCATTGTGATCGAGCTGAAAATTTGGAACGGCGTCCGCCTGCAGATCAAGCTCGAAGAGCAAGAACAGATGCTTCTCAGCGCTCGCATGGCGGCCCTGCAAAATCAGATCAACCCACACTTCCTTTTCAATACCTTGAATTCGGTTTCATCGCTCGTCCGCGTCAACCCCGATACTGCACGCGAGCTCATCATCAAACTCGCGACCATCCTTCGCCGCTTGCTTCACAGTAGCGACGCATTTGTCGCTTTGCAGGAAGAAATTAAATTCATCGACAATTATCTGGACATCGAAGTTGTGCGCTTTGGCCCCGACAAACTCCGCGTCGTGAAAGAACTCGACCCCGACTCCCTCGACGTGATGGTTCCAAGCATGTTGCTTCAGCCCTTGGTCGAAAACTCCATCAAGCACGGGCTTTCATCTAAGATCGATGGCGGCAGCATCTACTTGCGCAGCACGCTTTCCGATTCGCACGTGACCATCGAAGTCGAAGACGACGGCGTCGGCATGGGCTCGGCTCAGTTGCTCGAGCCGCCGAATGGATTTGGCGAAGGCGGGATTGGTATGGCCAACGTTGCCGAGCGCCTGAAAGTTCTCTACGGCGATACAGCCCGCATGACCGTCGACAGCCGTAACGGAACCGGAACTTTGGTTCGCCTGCGCCTGCCGGTTTTGCCCGGTGACTCAAAAACATCGACAATTTATGAGGAACGGGCCAGTACCCGCCGGTAGAATTCTTCGTATTGAGGAATGATTTTGGTCGTGCAGAATCGCGCGCTTGCCGCCGCCCGGCACTGCTTGCCCATCGCGCGAAGCCGGCCATCATCTTTAAGAATTTCAATCGCGTATCGCGCCATCGTATCCACGTCCCCAACCCCAGCCAGGAACCCGCTCTTCTCGTGCTCAATGACCTCCTGCACTCCCCCAACGCGAGTCGCTACAGGAACCACCTCTGATGCCATCGCTTCGAGCGCCGCAAGTCCAAATGATTCCAGTTCGCTCGGCATCAGCAGCACGTCAGATATTGCGAGCGTCTCATACACCTGCTCGCGCTTCCCGAGAAAGATCACATCATCGTGAATGCCTTTCTGCACTGCAAGCCACTCCGCCGGAGAGCGGTCCGGCCCATCGCCCATGAGCAATAATTTCGCCGGAATCTGTTTTCTCACCCGATCAAAAATCTCAATCACATCCGTAACCCGCTTGACCGGGCGAAAATTCGAAACGTGTATCAGAATTCGTTCACCATTCGGGGCGTATTCAGTTCGTCGCTCCGAACCATTCCTGCTCCGGCAATACACATCGCAGTTCACGAAGTTGTAGATCACCTCGATTTCGTTCTTCACCTCGAACTCGCGTATCGTTCGATCTTTCAGATATCGCGAAATCGCCGTCACTCCATCGCTTTCTTCAATTGAGTAGCGAGTAATCGGGAGATAAGAGCGGTCCTGTCCCACCAGCGTAATGTCAGTTCCATGCAGCGTGGTCACAAACGGCAACTTCTGCCGCTTCGGGCCCGCCGCAAGCATTTGCCGGGCAAGCAGCGCACTCACTGAATGAGGAATTGCGTAGTGAACGTGCAGCAGGTCGAGTTCGTACAGTTCCGAAACTTCCGCCATTCGCGTGGCGAGCGCCAGGTCATACGGTGGATAGTCGAACAGCGGATATCGCGAAACTTCGACCTCGTGATAATGAATATTCGGCGCCGGTCGGTTCAGGCGAATCGGCTGCGCGTAAGAGATGAAATGAATCTCATGTCCGCGCTGCGCCAGTTCCAGCCCCAGTTCCGTCGCCACCACTCCGCTGCCGCCGTAAGTTGGATAGCAGGTAATGCCTATTTTTAAGGAGTTGGCCATCCACGAATTCGATGGCAAAAATGTCCGTAGGATTCAGATTTCCGCAAGTGCCTCTGAACATCATCACAAATTGTCAACTTCCCGCGGCCAAATCATGGATAGCTATTGACTTGATCACGCTTTGGAGAGGTGAGAAACTCGCTACGTACCTTACGGAGCCACTCATGAACGCTCGAGGGCGGCGGGCGCTGCGCCATCCTCTGCTGCTTGCCGCGCGGGAACTCTCGAAGAGGCGGTGGTGGCCGACCCGGAATACTGGATTGCCCATAAGTTTCTCGCTGCTGTCTATCTTAAGGAACACAAATTTGAAAAATCGCGTGCACAATGCGAGATTGCAATTGCAAAAAGCAAGGGCGCGGGCGCTTCCATAGAGAAAGCATCGGTACTACAGGGAGCACAGTTTCAGTCACTTCATGCTTTTCTCGACTGAGACTGAAGACAAGGTGAGTGGGCCCCAGAAGGAACCAAAACTAGAGAACTGTTCGCAGCGAAATTGAAACTAAGCTCTCAGCTACGCCCCTCCGCCGCAGCTTTTGAGAATCCTTTGTCAACTTTTTCCAGATAAGTCTGCAGGCGTGACTGTATCTCTTGTTCCAATTCCGTGAACTCAATTCCCATGCCCACGCCGGGGTCGCTGGTTCTTACAACCGCTTTCGTGCGGATCTTCTCAGAGTCGAGCCAAAACGTGATGATAATCGCTGAGCCAATCGCCAGTGGCACAAGCGACTCAACGTAGCATCCCCGTCCGCCTATATCTGTAGCGCTGCATTGCATGTGCGCTCGCCTCGGATCGGCAAAACTGATCGTGATGGGGAACTGCACCTTATGGCGACTAAAACGGCGCTTTTCTGACTCCGGTCTTGGCCCAGTCCGCCGTTTCTCGTTCGCCAGTTCCACCCAGGGCGCGAGCTCATTATTCAGGATCATCACTCCAATTTGGTTTCTTCCTACGCCGGATGACCCCTTCGCCCACACAACTTTGAAGCGCGCTTTGCGATCGCCGTACTGAATCCCAATAATGTCGTTGATGGTCAAGTTATGGTGCAGGTGGCTGAGCTGGGCGCCTTCACTGCTCAAGCTGCTTGCCATCGCGCTCTGAAAAAAAGGTTTGCCATCGGCGTCCATGCCCCAAATGCGTACAGGAATGTCAGCCGCCACCCTCGATTCGGGTCTCTTGTCCATAAAGGTAGGATCATCTTAGCCTTTGAGCAAATAAACCCGGAAGTAACCGTTAGTCACCGGATCACACCGAAGGTGACGGCACCTTGGTGCTTTCAGCCGCGTTCTCTGCAAAATCGCGGTACGAAATCAGCTCAACTCCTTCACGTTTCAACAAATCCTTTACCTGCTGCGAACTCAGGATCTCTAATTCCTTCTCCCGTGACGCGTGCAGCCGCGTCTTTACCCCAGCCAGATCTGCATCGTTATAGCCCGGATGGCTGACAAACTCCCAAGTCCCTTCCGGCAGGTTTTCGATTAAGGCGCAGAATGTCCCCAGATTCAGCCCCCCCGTCGCCACAATGCCGATGCATCCGTCCGGTGTAATCATTCCAGCCTGATTCAGCTCCTGCCGAAAGCTGGTTCGAAACGATCGCAAGACCCCAAGCTGGAACTGACGCTTCCAATTCCGAGACCTGCTGAACAACAACGGCTCGAACGGATTCCTGACCGCTTTAACACCGCACGTTTTCGCGGCCCGCAGCATCGGCCTGAAAACCACGGGAAACATGTGCGTATGCTTGTGCGAATCAAGATGCGAAACTGGGATGCCTGCCGCTTGCACCTTGCGAATCTGTGCCGTGAGTTCAGCTTCAATCTGCTCTTCATCGAGTCTGCCCGCAACTGCAAGGCAGGCAAATTTCACTAGACTGTCGCGAAACTTCGGGGCTCCATTATTTTCTAAAGCGAGACTCGAAACTCGGGAAAGGCCGAGTAACGGTGAAGCGTCTACTAGCAGAACATGACAACCAACGCTCAACGAAGGTGTTTGTCTCGCCAGTTCAGCAGCGTTTTCAAACGCTGCTCCCGACGCCATCAATGTCGAAGAAGTTACGATCCCGCGCGTGTGCGCCTCAACGATCCCGCGATTCACCCCAGCCGTCAGTCCGAAATCGTCGGCATTCACAATCAGCCGTTTCACGCACCGAGTTTAGCAGGAGAAACGACGACCCTTTGTGCACCAGCAATGTCATCCTGAGCGGAGCAGTGCTTCGCTTGCGAAGCCACGCGAAGTCGAAGGACCTCTGGACTCTTCGGCTCAGCACAGCCGCATCAAGGCATTCTCGCGAGTAACCAACGCAAAAGATGCCTCTGTCGGGAAAATTACACAATCCTTCGACTCCGCCCAATGTTTCGGTCGTCGAAACTCGGGTTCCATTCGGGATGTCGGCGAGACAACCAGCCACCGAACCGGCTACGGTCTCGCTTCAAAAATTAAATTGAAAGGAGTTTCCGTTGCCCTTCGAAAATGTTTGAAGCCACCCTTTGTTACCACATCTTTCAACCGCTTCTCACCGGCCTGTGCCCCGAGCGCAAGTCCGACTTCCTGCGACAACGAAGCTGGCGTGCACAGCAGCGTCGACGCTCCATAAAATGCGCGGCCAATCGGATTCATATTTTGTTCAAGCGTGTCGCCTGCCGATGGCTCCACGATCATCCATGTTCCAGAATTCCGCAAAGTACTGCGAACGTGCTCCGCTGCCCCAACTGGATCACCCATATCGTGCAGGCAATCAAAAAAGGTGACGAAATCGTAGTCCTTCCCGGGGTAATCCTTAGCTTTTGCGATTTTGAACTCGATTCGATTCTCCACGCCGGCTTCCTTGGCGCGCTGTTTAGCAATTTCGATCGACTTGTCGTGGTAATCGAATCCCACAAATTTGGATTTTGGAAATGACTTCGCCATCAGTACGGTAGATGCTCCGAGGCCACATCCGACGTCAGCTACAGTCGCCCCTTGCTCGAGCCTTTCCTTCACTCCCTCGAGCGCTGGGATCCACGAAGTAATCAAGTTCGCCGCATAACCCGGACGGAAAAACCGCTCTGTACCGACAAACAGCTCAGGATGATGCTCATGCCAGCCCATTCCCTCCCCGGTTTTGAATCGGTCCGTAATTTGCTCCTCCGCCTTCACTGCAGCCAGCGCAACCTGAAAAGCACCTGGCAAAAAAACAGGACTGTTCTCATCAGCAAGCGCGAAGGCCTGTTCATCGCTCAGAAAGAACTTTCCTGCTTTTCCGTCATACGAAACATAGCCGCCGGCAGCTTGATTGCAAAGCCACTCGCGGACATATCGTTCCGTTGTCCCGGTCCTTTTTGCCAACTCCGCCGGAGTCTGAGCTCCCCCCGCGGCCAAACCTTTATACAATCCGAGCTTGTCTCCCACCCGCACCAGCGCAGCATGAAATGTTGCGCCGAAATCGACGACCGCTTTTACTAGGAATTCATGAAGTTTGTCGTTATCAATTGCCATAAGACACTCCTGTTGGTTCGAAATTATAATCCCGGAAAATGCCGGAATTCTCCTGTATAGAAAAGCGGATTTCGTGGGCTGAGCGGCTCATCAAAAATTGGATTGTTCGCGGAGACGGGAATTACCAGACGCACCGCGTGTTAGGATTGCTTTTCGTAGAAGGTTAGTCTCTGCGTCTAGATTGCTGCTTTCCCGCAGCAGAATGGGCGGTTAGCTCAGCTGGTTAGAGCGCCTGCCTTACAAGCAGGAGGTCGCAGGTTCGAGTCCTGCACTGCCCACCACTTAAGCCGCTGAAACTTCACCACTTGCGGCAATCTGGACAACTTCCTTCTGTGGTGGATTTTCTTGAGTGTGCCCAGTATTGTGCCCACCTAGCAACGCCATCGCATCAAGCACGCGATCTTGCGAAGGATGAACGTAGCGAGAGGACATCGAGATATTGCTGTGACCGGCGATCCGCGCCAGTGTCCAAACATCGCAGCCCGATTCGCCTAAGCGCGTCAGGAAGGTATGCCGCAGCGTGTAGAGCACGAACGGCCTAATCTTGCTCGCCTTGATCGCCTTCGCGTGCTGCTTCTTTATCGTGGATGGTTCGACGTGCTCACTCGCGGTTGGTGCTGGCCACATCCATCCCTCTGACGGTTTGCCAGCAGCTTCCCATCGTTGCTCAAGAATTGCGCGTACTCGCGGCGTCATGGGCAGAACGCGCCGCGCGGCTTTCGTCTTGCCGTGAGTTACCAGGATCGTTCCACGGCATCCACTTTCCTCCCCGAAAGGGGAGAAAGTTTAACCTATGTGTCCGGTACGATCTGTTACCTATGTCTCGGGTCGCTCAATCATCCGTTCTACATACAAGATGAGACTTTACCAGGGCTGACGCATGGCATAACAACCAATTGGGATTAAGTCGCGTCAGGAAGGTGAGCAAGCCGGGGCAGGCAATGGGCAGAACGCTACAGACGCAATGTCTCGCCACGTCCCCGGCTTAGCGACTTTGACGGCATTCGTATGGAATGCGTTGTTTGTATGACTTGCGATTCATCGCGGATTGAAACCCCAATTTTCGTAACACTCCCGCTCCGTTCCTCACCATAGCTGCAGTGAGGAATGAACCATGCAAGTCTCCTTCGAAGAATTAGGTGCAGGGCTGCTGAACAGCGGATTCCAGAAAGTCATTTTCCTGGAAGTCGAGTGCAACATTCACGGAGCATATCGGATCGGCATCGCTGAGGATCACGCCGTGACCGAACATTTCGAGTGCCCAGAGTGCCATGCGCTTCGTCCGTGCAGCGGTGTCATTGCAACTGGCTATAGTCGCCACCCACTTCCACTTCAGGAGCGCTGGTGTGGTCCGGGCAACTGGAATTTTCAGGCGTCCGAGAAGCAGGAATTCCAGTCGCCCTGCGCAACATGAAAACTTCTGCTTCGACGTTTGGGACAAAGACCGGCCGGACCACTTACAAACTCAACTACATTCCTTGCCAAGGTAGCGACACCGAGAACTCCTCGATCGGCATCGGTAACCAGAAGGGCGAAGACGAGATTCTGGAACACATCACGCTGACGGGCTGCGATCGCTGCAGCGGCTGGTTCACCCTCAATGCTTACGATCCATCAGGCAATCAGGTCGCACAGATCGTGGGCGTGCTCAAAGCAACACGCGTCACCGTAAACACAAAAATAAAAGACTTGCTTTAGGGTCGATTCTAAAGTGGGGGGATGCCCCACCCTTGTCGCGCTCTTTGCGACAGGGTGGGGACTTTAATTTCCTGTCCTGAAGTAAAACCTAAGAGGACGAGACCAAACGAAAATGCATCGAGAGCGGGTCGGGAATTACACGACGACCTCTTGTCCTCGAATGTCACCGGATTTATTATCCGCACGGCATGCGTACTCTACATTTTGCAGTGGTTATCTTCTTCCTGATCGGCCTCTCGCACGCGCAACAATTCGATCTCGTGATCCATGGCGGTCGTGTAATGGATCCCGAAACTGGGCTTGATGCCGTCCGCGATGTGGGAATCAACGGCGACAAAATTGTTCAGATTTCCGAACGTCCGCTAAACGGCAAGCGTGTGCTCGACGCGAAAGGATTAGTCGTCGCGCCCGGCTTCATCGACCTGCATGAGCACGCTCAAGAACTCGATAGTCAGCGCGTCAAGGCATTCGATGGAGTGACCACCGCGCTTGAAATGGAAATCGGCAAGCCCGATGTTGCCGCGTTCTTGCAGTCGCACGCAGGTCATTCGCTGATCAACTATGGAACTACCGCCAGCCATGTTGCAGCTCGATCGTTGGCATTCGGCGATTCTTTGCCCGAACTGCTGCCGAAAGCCGGCGCGACCACCGACCAGCCCGCTACTACGGAACAAATTGCCCGAATAGAAGAACGTCTGAGGCACGAACTCGATGCCGGTGCACTCGGCATTGGCATGGGCATCGCGTACACGCCCGGTGCCACGCGGTGGGAAGTCATTGAGATGTTCCGGCTCGCGGCCGAACGCGGGCTGCCGGTTTTCACGCACGTGCGCAGCTCAGGACAAATTGAGCCCGGCTCCTCAGTCGAAGCCGTCAGCGAAGTTATTGCCGCTGCCGCAATCACCGGTGCATCACTGCAAATTGTGCATGTGAACAGCAGTTGCATGCAGGACGCGCCGAAATGCCTTTCGATGATCGCGGGGGGGCGCGCTCGCGGCCTCGACATAACCACCGAATCGTATCCCTACATCGCGGGTATGACCTACATCAACTCCGCCGTCTTCAATCCCGGATGGCAGCAAAGGATCGGCATCAGCTACGACTCGATACAATTGCCCGAAACCGGCGAGCGCCTCACCAAAGAACGATTCGACGAGCTGCACAATTCGAATAAGCCGCAACTGGTCGTGATATTTCAGAACACGCAGCAAGCCGTCGATAACGTGATTACCAATCCGCTTGTCATGATCGCGAGTGATGGCCTGGTCGGTCATCCGCGCAATGCAGGAACCTTTTCGCGGATCTTGGCATATTACGTTCGCAAGGAAGGCCGCCTCACCCTGATGGACGCGCTGCGCAAAATGTCACTCATGCCCGCCGAGCGCCTCGAACGCGCCACTCCTGAAGCGCGCCACAAAGGACGTGTGCAGGAAGGTTGCGATGCCGACATCGTTATCTTCGATCCCCAGACGATCACCGACCGCTCGACCTACGCACATCCCATGGAACCAAGCGTCGGTGTGCACTATTTGATTGTCGGCGGCACCGTGCTCATTGATCAGGGAAAAATGGTTCCGAACATATTTCCGGGGGAGCCCCTGTTAGGTTCCGCAAAGCATTAAGCTCGGGTCATCCTGAGCGCAGCCGGATCATTCAGTCGCCGATAATCCGTTGCACCACGGACCTATGCACCGCAACTGCAGCGTCGTTTCTCTGGAGCCAAAATAAATTTCCTTACGCCGCGTTCCGCTGCTTATCGCCCCCGTCTAATGGTTTAACTTCTTGCTCGTGCGTGTTCGGAGCAGGATGTGCTGTCACATCATTCGCTGGCTCCCTGCTCGACTGCTGATTTTCACCAGGGTTCGCGGCCTTTGTTCGTTGTGGCATCTCTGGAGCGCCGTCGTTTTGCTTGCCCTCCGGACCTGATCGGGGTTCCGAGTCTGGCTGCTCTTCGCTTTCCTCCTCGTTGTTGTGCTGGACCTCGTATTTTTCGCGTCCTGCAAGCAAGTACTCGATTCTTACCCGGATCGCCCGCCAACGCACGCTGCTCGCAGCCGTGGCGCGTTCCAGATAAGGCGCAAGCTCTTCGTCCTTGGCAATTCCTTTTTCTTTTATGAACTCCAGAACGGCCGCGCTCTGTGTCTCGATCTTTTCTAGCGTGGAACTCAGCTCTTCTATTATTTCGTCGGTGATCTTCGAATCCATGTCCGCATCTCCTCTGAATTCACCTTGGATGCGAGAACCAGGCTATGAGAACCGCTCGAGGTCCCCTCCTTGTCGCTGGTTTGGCGGACAGGTGGGATGTTAGCTTTCCAACCCAGACTTCCTGAATTCCGATATGCAATGTGACCCCGTGTACCATAACCACCGTGCGCAATTTCGAAATTCTTTTCGACGCAGCCGAATCCGGCAACATCGACGATCCCGCTTACGACCGCTACGGGAAATTCGCCTTTCCGCCTCTTGCACCCGATCGCCCTTGGATCTTCTCAAACTTCGTGCAGTCTCTCGACGGAATTGCATCGTTCAAAGGACGCCATGCAGCAGGCGGCGATATTTCGCAGCTACCAGAAGACCGTTGGCTCATGGATTTCCTGCGCGCACACGCCGATGCTGTTCTCCTCGGCATCAACACGCTGGTTGAGGAAACGCAGCTTTCCGGAAATCGCGGCCCGGTCTATGCAATCGAAGATGACGCACTTCGCGGACTTCGCAAGAAACTTGGCCGAGGGACTCAAAAGAACATTTTCGTAACTGGCGCAGCCTCGCTCAACCTGACTGACTATCGCGTCTTCGATCCTGGCCTGGTTGATCCTGGATTGGTCGCTACTTCCATCATTACCACAACAACCGGCGCATGCCGTCTTGCCCAAACGACATCTCATCCGCACGTAAAAATCATCGTTTGCGGAGAGGGCGATTTTGTCGACCTCACTCAAGTGATGCGACTTCTCCGCCAGCAATATGGGATCGAGCGGCTGCTGTGTGAAGGCGGGCCTACGCTCTACGGATACATGTCGCGTGCCGGCTTGATCGATGAAAAGTTCATGACCATCTCGCCGATAGAGATCGGCTTATTCGTCCCGCGAGAGCAGGAGCCTGCGCCCGCCGAACGCAACCATCCACCGCGCGAGCGCCCAACTACATTTATGGCGCCCGGCTTCATTAAAGACAACGCACCCTGGTGGGAATGGCTCAGCTGCCGCCGCATCGCCGATCACCAATTTCACCGCTTCCGCAGAAGGCGATAAGGGCGGTTGCCCCATCCTTGTCGCGCTTTTTGCGACAGGTCGGTGATTTTGATTTTCGACTGCACAATCCAAGACCTAGGGTGAGGTATCCTGATGGTCCGGGGCAGGCAATGCTCCTTCCAACAATTCCGCTATTGGCGCTTCTCGAGCGTACGCCACATTGAGCTTGCATTCTAAGATTCGAACAGCTGTCACTCTGGCTTCGTGCATAGCGTTTCTATGCTTACCCCTTCGCGCACAAACTCAATCCACACCGAATACGAACGAAAGAGTCCCCCTTCGGATCATTGTCGTCAGCTCACTTGAACAGGCCGAGCACATACTAGAGGACCTCAAACGGGGTGAAGATTTCGCAACACTGGCGAGGGAAAAATCAATCGATGCAACTGCCGACGATGGCGGTTTCATGGGGAACGTTGTGACTGCCACGTTGCGCCCGGAAATGCGCACTGCGCTAGTTAATTTGCGTCCTGGCGATATATCGAAGCCCGTCAAGACTCCACTGGGATACGCGGTCCTCAAAATCCTCAAAGAAGCTCCGAGCAATGAGCGCACGGACGGGAGCAGAGGAAATGCTGCGACGTCTTCCACCGGCAGCGTGAAATATGTTTTTGGCGTAGGCGGGTTCAACGAGGCAGAACTTACTCTGCGCAAAATGTCTCAGCAGCCTGGATGGGATCCCACGCCAACCGCAGTTTGTCGGATAAAAAAAGACCCGAGGTACAAGCAAGGTCTTGAACGATTCCTCTCACCACAAAACGTATTTGAGCTTGAGGCAAAGCCTGCCGTCGACGTTCTGAACGCCTACTATTCCCTCGGAGAGGTCAACGCGTTCGATGGCAAGATGGATGAAGCAATCGAGCAATACCAGACCGCGCTGCAGGTTGCGATCGACCGATTCCCCAGTGCGACAGACGAACTGGAAGAGGCTCTCGGCATCGCCTACTTACATAAATCTGAGATGGAAAATGACGTTTACCGTCGTCCCGGCGAGCGCTGCTTACTGCCTATGCGGCCCGAAAGCAAGTATGCGAAAACAGAAGGATCGCAGAAGGCTATTCAGTATTTTCTGAAATATCTGGCCGACAAGCCCGAAGAACTTGAAGTGAAATGGCTGCTCAACTATGCATACATGACCCTCGGCGAGTATCCCGATAAAGTACCACCGAACTTTCTCATCCCGACTTCTGCGTTCAAGCCCGAAGAGGACATGCCGCGTTTTCACGACGTTGCTCCACAAGCAGGTCTCGATACGTTCTCGATGTCCGGCGGCATCATCGTCGACGACTTTGAAAACAATGGGCGGCTCGACGTCGTTAAATCCAGTCTCGATAGCTGCGCGTCGCTCCAGTATTTCCATAACAATGGCGATGGCACTTTCTCGGACCAGGCGGCTCAGCGCGGATTAGCCGACCAGCTTGGCGGCTTGAACATTTTGCAAACCGACTACAACAATGACGGCTGTCTCGACATTATGGTTCTTCGCGGCGGCTGGGAGGCACCTCAGTACAGATCGCTCCTGCGCAACAATTGCGATGGAACTTTTACCGACGTTACTGCTTCGAGTGGGCTGGCAACGAAACCGTCATCCTCCCAGACCGCAGTTTGGGTCGACATCAACAATGACGGGCTGCTCGATCTTTTCGTTGGCAATGAGCTCGAGCCTGCGCAGCTTTTCCTGAATCGTGGCGACGGCACCTTTCAAGACATTTCGCACGCAGCAGGAATCGATCGCGTTTCTTTTGCCAAGGCCGTCGCCGCCGCCGATTACGATAATGACGGATACGTCGATCTTTTCGTTTCCAATTTGACCGGTCCCAACTTCCTTTACCACAACAATCACGACAACACGTTCACCGAGGTCGCCGAGCGCGCTGGCGTGCAGGGCCCAACGCACGGATTTCCCGCCTGGTTCTTCGATTACGATAATGACGGCTGGCCTGATCTTTTCGTCAGCAGTTACTACACTTCAGTAGACGACACGGCGCGCACATACCTTCATCTACCGCATAACGCCACAACGCTCAAGCTTTATAAGAACATGGGCAACGGCACCTTCCGTGATGTCACAACAGAAACGAAACTGGATCGCGTTTACATGCCGATGGGTTCCAATTTTGGCGACATAGATAACGACGGCTATCTCGACATATATCTCGGCACTGGAAATCCCTCTTATGGGTCGCTCGTACCGAACGTTCTCTTGCACAACAAAGATGGGCGCTATTTCACCGATGTCACAAACTCCACCGGTACCGGCGATTGGCACAAGGGGCACGGCGTCGCATTCGCCGACCTCGGCAATCGCGGCTTCGAAGACATTCTTGAAGAAATGGGCGGCGCAACCCAGGGTGATGCTCACAGCATGCGAGTGTACGAAAACCCTGGAAATAGTAACGACTGGATAACCTTGAAGCTCGTCGGTGTCAAGACCAATCGTGCAGCCATCGGCGCAAGAATCAAGCTCACCGTCGAAAACCAGGGGCAGGTCAGGTCAATTTACCGAACCGTCGGCAGCGGCGGTTCGTTCGGCGCATCACCTCTTCAACAGCACATAGGTCTCGGCAAAGATGCGCGAATTAAGGACTTGGAAATCTGGTGGCCCGTGAGCAACACGCGGCAACATTTTTCGAACGTCGACAAAGACCAATTTCTTGAGATCAAGGAATTCTCGCCGCAATATACTAAGCTCGAACGGAAGGTCATCAGGCTTGGCGGCGCCAACCGCGATGCCGCGTCCATTCCGAAATAGAACGCGAAGAACTCGCGCCACAACTGATTTTGCAATGTATCCCATGAAGCGCTTCGTTCCTATTCTGACTATTTTGCTTACCTCGGCTGCGTGGGCTGCGCAACAATACCGCGCCACCGGCATGGTGATGAGCGTTGACCGCGCTCATCGCAGCTTTGTCGTCTCCTGCAAAGAGATTCCGGGTTTCATGTCCGCCATGATGATGCCATTGAATGTCCACGAAGCCAACGAGCTTGACGGACTCACGCCAGGCACCGTCATCGAATTCACATTGCTCGTGGACCAAAATTCTTCTTACGCAAAGGGCATCCATATTCATCTTTACCAGAGCGCAGAGCAGGATCCCTGGCGGGCCCGGCAACTCACGTTTCTTTCCACTCTCGGCAATAACGGAAATGGTCCGAAACTATTGGCGATCGGGCAGAAGGTTCCAGATTTCACCTTGATCGACCAGGAGCGCCGCACCATCTCGCTTTCGCAATTCGCAGGCAAAGTCGTGGCGCTCAACTTTGTTTACACCAGTTGCGCTCTGCCAAATTTTTGCTACCGCATTGCAAACAATTTTGGTGTTGTGCAGCGGCACTTTAAGGATCAAATGGGCGGAAGCCTCGTGCTGCTCACCGTCACATTCGATCCTCAACGCGATCAGCCTGAAGTGCTCGCGAAATACGCACAACAGTGGAAGGCCGATCCGAAAACATGGCACTTTCTGACCGGAGCAGTCCCCGATGTTCAGAGAGTCACCGATATGTTCGGCATGGAATTTTTTCCCGATGAAGGCTTGATGTACCATTCGCTGCACACTGCCGTCATCGATCGTGAGGGAAAACTGGTGGCCAACATTGAGGGAAATCAGTTCACCGCAGAGCAGCTTTCCGATCTCATCCAGACCGTGCTCGATCGCGCGCCGGCAAAGCCCCAATCAGCACACGTCGCGCACACTGCGCCCCCGAAGTCATAGCAGGCAGCATTCAGTCCCCTGGCGCACGACTCACTCAAGCTAAAGGAGGATTGAATGGCCATCCGCCGAAATCTTCTCCCACCAATCAATGGCATCCTGTTATTCTCCCCCGCGTTTTTGCTACGCTGAGGTTTACCGAGGAGGCTGCGAATGGCTCAATTTCAGCTCAACAAGCAAGCAACCGTCATGACAAGGTTGACCGAACTTCTAAGGATTAAGGTCATTGTCAAACTCAAAGAGCTTGGCGAAGTCCGCGGGGTGATCGAGGAGATTGTTGCACCCGCCATCGCTGAAGACCTTCAGCATTCGATTGATCTGACGCAATTCAAAGTGAAGCTCCAATCTGGTGAAACGGTGACTGTTCCCGGTTCTGCATTCTCCAAAATCGAGTATGCAATAACCCAAAACTAGGAATCCTTTAGCCCACCCTACGCCAACATAGGGCGAACGGGTGGGGCAACCGCACACCTTCCGATTTCCGGCACAACGTGAACCGCACTGTTCATCTGGGCAGGGATCAAGCGCGAGCGTAGCGAGCGGCGAAAATGCGCGCCACCCAGGGACGCATTTTCACATTCCGGCGGCCTGCTCCTTGCTTGCGACGGGCGCCACAGCTGGGGTGGGATCCATGAGTTTCCAGGCCTCGCGGTACTGCTCGTATGTGGACCTTTTCGATCCGGGCCAAAGACAGATCGCTTTTCGGCCTTCGATAAAGTTAGCGGGGAAGACATACCAGATGTTTTCCGGGTGAATGTAAGCCACCAGGAAATCAATTTCGGTTGCTGAATATGGAGTATGCCCCGCTCGACTACCTCCTCCAGATGTCTTGACGCGATAGTGATTCCTGAGGGCGGATTTCTTCGAGGCTGACTTCACCTGAACGCGCCAGCAAACATTGTGCACGCGCGCGATAAAGTCATACCTCTCGTTCTCGGTCCAAGGCTTGGCGATCGACAAGCCTAAGCTTGCGGCTTTGCGCATGAAAGCGAGCTCTGCAAGTTGCCCTCGTTGTTGGTTGTTGAATTTTTCTGGGTCGCCGGTTTCGTTGAAAAAGAAATTCTCTGGTGGTGACAAGGTGTAGCCCCATAACGACTTGAGATCCCTCGACTGCGCTCGGGATTTCGGCAGCGGGCTCAGACGCCCGCTAGACGCCTCAAGTTCGGCAAGTTGTCCTCGTTGTTGGTTAGTGAATTTTTCTGGGTCGCCGGTTTCGTTGAAAAAGAAATTCTCTGGTGGTGACAAGGTGTAGCCCCATAACGATTTGAGATCCCTCGACTGCGCTCGGGATTTCGGCAGCGGGCTCAGGCGCCCGCTAGACGCCTCAATATTGATCCCTAAACACGAAGAGCGCGCCTTTTGGCCGCGCTCTGAGAGTGATACTCCCTATTTTTAGAATAGCAAGTTGAGAAGGAAATTGTGCCACGGTTTGCAAGTTTATATTTCCAAGCCGATCAGAGACTTAGCTCGAAACGGGCTCCGGAGGGGTATTGACAAGAATTTTCCACAGGTTTGAGCCGTCAGCCATCAGCCGTCAGCTTTCACTGAAAGCAACTCAAATCTGGGTTGGTCTCAAGCCTTTTGGCTGCTTCGGTTATGTGAGTGTCGACAAGATGGTTCACTTGCCACTCCTCTATTCCCAAAGACTGCAAAGCTGAGAGCGCGCCGGCAATTGCGGAACGCCGGAGCTTATGTGCCTCATTTGCCCGCGCTCGCATGCCTTCCTCATCGATTGCTCTAGAGGACAAAATCTTGGTAAGTGCGAGAGTGTCAAGTAAGGACATATCGATGGGCAAACTCAGTCGTTCAGTTGGACCTTTGCGCAACTCGATTTCGGAATGCTTGATCAAAAGAGTGTCGATTTTTACGAGCCCGGGCTCGCAGATAAGAGTAACTGCGCCTGATTTTGATTTCGAAACCACCTCAGAGATTCTGTCGAGTACTCTCAATGGCATGCGAAGTGAGCCAGTCTCTTTACCGTCAACGGGTAATTCTGACTCGGTGCCGACGCAGTGAAATATCGCAACTGTCTGGAAAACGCGAATGTCGGCGCTGTCGGTCTCGATGTACTTGCCACGATTTGCGATGAGCTGCTTGGTCGCCAAGCAAAGCTGAGATGGGGACACTGAAAATTCGACGGGCATGGCTAATTCACCTCTGCAGTGTTTAATTCCGGCAACGAGTTGACGATCTTAACAGTCTCTAAGCTGATATTCACCACTTTTCCGATCAAGCGGAGAATATATTCCTGATCTTCTTCCCGATTTGGATCGTTGGTGATGCCGCTTCGCTTGTCGGTTGAGACCTGGTATTGGTCGATGATCCATTCGAGTGCGGAACGGTTGCCGAGGCGGTATTCGTAGGCTTCTTTTGGAATTCCCGAGAGCGTGAGGAAGCGGTTGTAGATGAGCGCAGTCTTGTCTTTGCTCAGTTTCATTTTCTGGACTCGGTAGTCGAGTTTTTCGCCTTCTTTCTCCTTCTTGATCAGCGGAAATTCAGGTTGTTGCTCGTAGTGGACGTGGATTTCGGCGAGGCGCTGGCCGGCTTTTACGAATGCGCGGAAAACATCGACATCGCTCATCTTTCCAGCTGTGTCATCTTGAGCGGAGTGACTGGGCGCGATCGCGCGTCCAGTCGCGGAGTCGAAAGACCTTGCGTTTGCGTTGCGCTCCTCGTGCTGCGGGGAGAACACAAGGTCCCTCGACTCCGCACGAGCCTCGCTTCGCTCGGTCTCGTGCTGCGCTCGGGATGACAGAGTTGAGGGAGCGGCAGATAGAAATGGGATGCGGGGGAGTTCGCGGCGGAGATTGGCGGCGTAGCGCTGGCGGTATTCGGGGTGGTGCAGGACGGCATAGACGTAATGGAAGATGTCCCATTTGGTGATGGACGGGTCGCCGTAATGCGAACGGAATTGTTCGAGCGCCCAGTCGGTGATGTTCTCGCGGCGGTCGGTGCCTTAAGGCGCGCCTTGTGCGACCTGCTTCTCTTTGTATCCGCTATTGCAATATGGGTGCGTCAATTGGGCATTATCCGGTGATCCTGTACCCCCGTCCTGCTTGCGTTGTACGTGATCCATCGAAATCGATTTGAAGTGGAGCCTCGCGTGACATATAGCGCAAGTGAGTTCCTTCTGCATAGCTTCGCGGAAGAATGCTGCGTTCTTACTTTCGACGGAGAAATTTCGGCCGTACTTCTTGTCCTCCTCGGTGATTTCCTTCAGGAATCGCAGATTGTGCTGGCTTTGCAGCTTGGCGACAATCGCAGCGTCGTCGAGGCCCTCTTGTATTTCGGATAGGAGTACACGATATAACGTCAGCATGGGATTCAGGCCGCGAACGCTGCTCCCGTAATTCCGGCCAATTTGGTTGCTGAAGTGTCGGTACTTTAGAAGAAATTCCTCAAACCGATATCTCGCTTTTGTAAATTCAATCAGTTGGTTCTTCTGTTCGAGTTCCCGAATAAAGGCGACAGTCGAAAGGAAAGCGGTTGGCTGAAACCTGCCAGTTGCGCCGTAGAAATACACAACAGGATGAAGTCCGAGTGAACGGCTTTCCGTTCCCGCTATGAGTGAAGCGGCCTTCTTAACCGCTTTCAGGAATTCTAAGGTCTTCGAACCATCCTCATCGTCGGCGAGCGGTGTCACGCGCTTGACGCCCTTCTTGCCCTTTGTTACACGCGGTTCTTCCCACATTTCAGGCGATATTCTGTTAACGAAGTTCACGAGATCAAACACCATCTTTACGCTGTCCGCGGAATAACCGCGTCCAGCAATAGGCAGATCTAGCGTTTTAATTGGCGTTTCGATAGCCGGCTTGAATAGCACATCGTAGACGTCGCGTGCAATTTGTTCGATCTCTGACTGTGTGGCCTCGCTAAAGGCCGACCAATACTTGTGTCCGGTGCCGGCGCGGATCAGAGCTCGCGTTGCAAGTGCATTGGGTTTTCGACGCGCCGTGATCATATCGAGCTCGGTGGGGTCGATCAGCGTCGCTTTTTGGTTAATCTTAAAAAATGAGCTCTCTGCCTTCGCCGCCTCACCAATAACCCATTGAAGATTTATTGCAACCGCAGCCAAGTTCTTCGCCAGCCGAAGTCTTTCAGGCGCAGCGGTATGTTGGTGCTGGCCAGCAACCTTCAGCTCCTGATATGACCCAACAACCTCCTTCAGCAATTGTCGTGTCTTCTCGGCAGCTTTGACTTGTTCGGGCGGAATTAGATTTGCGAAGAAGGGAACTGAAATCTGTTTGTCTCCATAATCATCATGCACCCACGCGATAAATGCGCTTAGCCTATGTGCGCCGTCGATAACAAAGATATTGCCACTCTTGGGCGAGCGCCAAAGGATTACAGAGGGAATGAGGTCACCCTCTAGAAAGCTCTGTATCAGTTCCGCAACCTTTTCAGGTTCCCAATTAGCGGTCTCTCGCTGGAAGTCAGGCTTGCGAAGAACCTGATACATCAAGCTCGCAGACTCAAGCTGCGAAACCTGCATGGTCGCAGCCAACTGAGCTGGGGTCAATATCGTTTCAGTTCTTACCTCGAAGTCCTCGCGGCGGATCAAAGCGTCCAAATTAGCATAATGCGTCGGCACAGCAACTCCTAAAATACAGTAACATCCAACCCATCTACTCACGATAATCGCATACGACTGAACGTCCGCCAAGCCGCTGCGAATGCGACGGTATTCAGGTCCACATCCTTGTTGAGCCCTTTACAGCTTTTGAGAGCTCGGGAACCCGCTCGGAAAACTCGTCAACCGCCTGCCGCCACTCTTCGATGTGCGGCATCTGGTATCAAAGAACTGGCTGACCACATCGACGAGGGCTTCTGGGCGGGTGATGTCTTCATCGAAGACGCGTGCATTTCCCTGATAGAGAATGGCGCGTTCGGGCGCCTGGAAGATGGTGTTGTCAGCAGGATAGCCTTTATCGAGCGGTGGGAGCTGTGGGGCTGCACGCGAGATCCCTCGTCCCGCTGGTGAGTGCGCGGGACTTCGGGATGACGCCTTCAATCGAGAATTTGCTAACCTGTCCAGAAGTTCGCCCGCTGGAGAAAGTCAAAATCCCCGCCCCTTCGGCTCCGCTCAGGGCAGGCTCTGTCTCGCAAAATACGCAGGACAAGGACGGGGCACCCTCAAGGACGGGGAACCCGCCGAAATCGCGTGATATCCTAATAAACAGCAGCTGCGTTCGTGCCTTCGGGCCCTCTCCGCGGTTCCCTAAAAAACATGATTTCAGTTAGCAACGTCTCCATGCGCTTCGGCGCCAAAGTTCTGTTCGACGAAGTCTCCACCGGCTTTACGCCGGGGAAGCGCTATGGCCTGACGGGGCCGAACGGCGCCGGCAAGTCCACGTTTATGAAGTTGCTGTCGGGCGAGCAGGAACCGCAGAAGGGGACGGTCGTGCGTCCGAAAAAGGTTGGCGTGCTCAGCCAGGACCAGTTTGCCTTCGATCGGTATCGCGTAATCGATACCGTGATTATGGGTAATCGACGGCTGTGGGCGGCTTTCGAGGAGCGCGACAAGCTTTATGCAAAACCGCAGATGACCGATGCAGACGGCATGAGGCTGGGCGAACTGGAAGGCATTGTGGGCGATGAGGACGGTTATACCGCCGAAAGCGATGCCGCCATTTTGCTGCAAGGGCTTGATATCCCGGAAGAATTGCATGAACGAAAAATGGGCGAACTGCCCGGCGGACATAAAGTTCGCGTGCTGCTGGCGCAGGCGTTGTTTGGACATCCGCAAGCGTTGCTGCTTGACGAGCCGACCAACTATTTGGACCTGGATTCGATCCACTGGCTGCAGGGCTTTCTGAACCAGTTTGAAGGCGTGCTGATTGTGATTTCGCACGACCGCCATTTCCTGAATCGGGTTTGCACGCACATTGCCGACATCGACTACGAAACCATCATCACCTATACCGGAACTTACGATGACATGGTGGTCGCGAAGACGCAGGTGCGCTCGCAGATTGAAAGTCAGAATGCGCAACGGGAAAAGAAGATTGCGCAATTGAACGACTTTATCGCGCGCTTCTCTGCCGGCACCCGCTCGAGCCAGGTGCAATCTCGGCGGAAGGAAGTAGAACGCCTGCAGGTGACGGAGCTGGCGAAGTCGAATATTCAACGACCGTTTTTGAAGTTTGAACAGAAGCGCCCTTCGGGCAAGCACATTCTGGAACTGGAAGGCGTCAGCAAGTCGTACGCAGATGCGCCGGTAATTCGCGACTTTACCGCCAGTGTGACTCGGGGAGAGAAGATCGCGCTGATGGGACGCAACGGCGCAGGCAAAACGACTTTGGTGAATGCGTTACTCGCGAGTTCACCTACGGTTCCGGAAGCTGAACTGCGCAAGACCAGCGGCTACGACGGAGAGTTTTTGGATGACGGAAAAGTGATCTGGGGGCACGAAGCTGCTGTTGGATTTTTTGCTCAGGACCACAAAGCGCTGATCGAGCCTGGTAGCACGGTGTTTGATTGGCTGCATCAGTGGGACCTTTCGGCGGCGCACGAAGAAATTCGAGGCCTTTTAGGGCAGATGTTGTTTCCGCGTGACGATGCCGACAAGCGTACCGAGGTTCTTTCCGGCGGTGAGGCAAGCCGGCTGCTCTTCTGCAAATTGATGTTGCAGAAGCCGAACGTCCTCGTGCTCGACGAGCCTACGAATCACCTGGATCTTGAGTCCATTAACGCGCTCAACATTGCGCTGCAGCGCTATCAGGGAACGGTTTTGCTGGTGACGCACGATGAAGACCTGATCGATGAAGTCGCGACGCGAATATGGCACTTTGAGGACAATCACCAGATCACGGACTTCAAAGGCGCGTACGAAGAGTATCAGGCAGTGCTGGCGTAAGCGGCTCGGCAGAGTCATCCCGAAGTCCCGCGCCTTCACCAGCCGGTTGAGGGATCCGGCGTGGAGCTTCACAGTTGCCGGCAAATACAAATAGATGATGCGCGCGAGATCCCTCGCCCGGTTGCAGAAAGCGCCGAGCTTTGGGATGACTCTGCCTGATTGAGATTGCTAGTTCAGGAAATACGTCCTGTACAGCGTGTCACGCTGCACGGGTTTGAAACCCGCGTCGCGAATGATGCGGCGGAGTTCCTCTTCAGTCGTGCAATTGGTTACGCCGGCGGCGCGGACGACGTTTTCTTCGAGCATCACTGAGCCTACGTCGTTGCCGCCGAAGCGCAAGCCCATCTGGCAGACTTTCAGTCCTTGGGTGACCCAGCTCGATTGCACGTTCTGGAAGTTTGAAAGGAAGAGCCGCGAGATGGCGAGATTTTTCAGATATTCGACGGAGGTCGCTTCGTCCCACTTGCGGCCGCCAAGCGCGGTATTTTGCGGTTGAAAAGTCCACGGAATGAAAGCTGTGAACCCGCCAGTCTCTTCCTGCAAGTTGTAGATGGCCTGAAGGTGATTAATGCGGTGTTCGTATTTTTCGCCGACGCCGAACATCATGGTCGCGGTCGTACGCATGCCGAGCTGATGTGCGGTGCGGTGTACGTTGATCCAGTCTTCGGTCAGGCACTTCAGGCGGGCGATACGATGGCGAACTTCATCGTCAAGAATCTCCGCACCGCCGCCAGGGATAGAATCGAGCCCGGCATCGCGCAGCCGCGAAATCGTGTCGCGAATGGTAAGCCCGCTGTATTCGGCGATTGCAATGATCTCCGATGCTGAATAACAGTGAAGGTGAACCTTGAAACGCGCTTTGATTCCGCGCAGCATTTTCTCGTGCCAATCGATCTTCAGATCGGGATGCAGACCGCCCTGCATCAGTACGCCCGTGCCACCAAGCTCAACCGTTTCGCGAATCTTGTCGTAAATCGTTTCGTACTCGAGAATGTAGCCCTCTTTCGCCTTTGGCCCTTTCAGCGGCCGATAAAACGCGCAGAACGTGCAGTATTCTGTGCAGAAATTTGTGTAGTTGATGTTGCGATCGATGATATAGGTGACCACGCCCTCGGGATGCAGTTTGCGGCGGACGGCGTCAGCTTCCATACCGATGCCGATGAGATCGTCGGAGCGGTAGAGGTCGAGGGCCTGGGTGTGAGTGAGGGACATGAACAGACAATTCTAGCGTTCAACCGATCTATCGTCCAACTAACGAGCAGCTTGCGAGTTCTCAGCTTCGCGTTTGAGTCGAGCCAAAATGCCGTTCGCTGTTCCTAAAAGTGCGTAGGCCTTAGGCTGAGCATCGTCTTCGTCCGAAGCTAAATCGATGGCTTCATCTAGTTTGCCAGCTTCGACCATCATCTCGGTTATGTTCCACCATGGCCAGGTCCGCGCTTCGGCGGGCAGAGCTTTAACAATCTGATCTGCAGTGGCGAATTCGCCCAGGATTGCGTGCGAGACAGCATTGAACTCAAATACGTGGTCAGGCACAGTTTTCGATTGCTCTGCCGCACTTGAGGCGAGTCCTAGTGTAAAGGCCGCAGCATCGTCGCCTCTTTTAGCCTGCTCCAGCGCAAGACTTGCCAGGGCCTCAGCACGTCCCTCAAAATTCGTGATTTTGGTGATCACGTCAATGGCGGACGTTGGCCTGTCCGACTCTGCCTCGAATTCAGCGATTCCGTTAAAGGCTACAGTTTGGAGGTGAGCATCGGAAATTCCTGACGCGGTCTCTTCGGCGTCGGCTAGATCGCCTGCCTTCGAGAGTTGAATGGAAACACTCATCAGGCAGATATCACGGTTGGAACCGGCTGGCAGCGTCTTGGCCACTCCCAACGCAGCGGTCGAATCTCCAACTTGGACATATCCCATTGCGAGCACCGATAACTGGCCTGGATCTGGAGGCTGCTGTTGCTCGACTATGCTCCGAAACTCGGCCAGTATGGCGTAACCTGCCGAGGTGTCTCCGGCCTTGACGCGACTGGTTGCGACTCCAACCAATAAGGTCGCGAGTAGAGGGTCTTGCTTTCGGGCTTGTTCCGCTACCGCCAGCGCTTTATCCCAAACGCGGTCCGCCCCCGGATGATCGCCGGCTTCCCACTGCAGCTCGGCTACTCGCGTAAGAGTTTCTACCGAACGACCTGGGTTGTTCTGAATGAGATCGGCGACTCGTAACGCGTTCGAGAAGTCTTTTTTTCGGGCGTGAGCTTGAGCCAACTGTTCGTACCCTACATCTTTGCCGTCGTTGGCAGGGGCGTCTCTCATGAAGTGCAGCGCATCGTCGAGTTTTCCTGTGGAATCAATTGCAAAAGCCATGATGCCCATCCCGTATGACACCTCGTATGGCTTCTTTAAGGGTTGTAGAGTTGCGAGTGCGCCGGTCAGGTCTCCGGCGCGCACCTGCGCATTTGCGATGTTGGCAGCTGCACTCATCCGTTGCGGCTCGGGAATGGCTGCAACTAACTTGCTTGCTTGCAGCAGTATTTTGCGAGCGAAAGCTATCGTCGGTTCTTGAGCTCGTGCTCGCGCCGCAATCAGTCCCATCAATGCCACGAGCAAAAGCAGGCCGCGCGATGACCTACGCATAATCAACTCTCTTGGTTTGTTCGATGCTGACTCATGTTTTGTGACGAGATTATTCATGGCTTCCTTCAGGCGGCGCGGCTGGGGGAGACAGCTGCGTGTTGGCCATCCTTGTGGCGCAAGCGGAGATATTCGAGTATGGCGAGAACACCACCGATCACTGCAAACCCAACCAGGATGAGAACTGCCAGCTTGTAGTAGCGAGTGAAGAAAGCCGTGATGGGGCGGGCGTAGAGAGAACCGATTCCGGCCACCAGGAAATATCGCACGCTGCGGCCCAGGGTTAAAGCTCCTAAAAATTTTTTTTTGGAATACTGCAAACCACCCGCAGCCAGCAGCACGGGAACTAATGGGAACGGAGGGGGCAGCAGGGCGGTAATCGCGATTGTGCGGAATCCCCATTTGTCGAAGCGCTTGAAAAGCTTTTCTGCCCGCTGCTTTTTGAAGCGATGCTCGATCGCTTCTTTGCCCCCTTTGCGGCCAAGGTAATAAGTAATGTAGCCGCCGAGGACGGCACCGACTGTAGCCATAACTGCGTAGTACGGCCAAATGTCACGATGGCTGGCCGCTAGCCACATGGTGAGCACATCCATGCTGCCGGTAAGCGGGATGACAGAGTTGTCGGCGACGCCGATCAAAATCAGCCCCGGGCCACCCATGCGGATGAGCCAACTCCCGATAAACAGCGCAGCGACCAAGCCAAATGCCTGCATAAGCTAGTGTTAGAAGCGGTTTCGGAAGACAGAGTGGTACAGGAATCTGGACATGTAAGTACGGTTCAGATCAAGGCGGTGCTCACGCCACTGAAGTTTAGCTCTGGAATTTTTGGAAGAGCTTTACATTCATACGCATAGCGGTAGAAAAGCCGCAGACCTTCAATACACTCTTCCTCGAGGTAATAAAAGATATTGGAAGTGAGATATTCGTGAATGTCTTTCTCTGGCAATCCCAATTTCTCTGACCATGTCCTCGCAATGGTTTTCAAATTGTCCGGTTGAAGACCGTGATTGCGCGACTTTTGAAAGGCGGCTGGCAAGTCCAGATTCGATGATCTCGCAGCTTCGTCCCGCACAGCCCAAAATGCGAACACGAAGGGCTTGCCGGTGAAACGAATCCATTCTTCAGCAAGATCCCAGGTTCGGTAACGGGAGCGGTCCACCTTCAGGGCAGGATCGCCGATGAGCAGAGCAGCGTCGTGGTGGGCGAGCATGGCGTCGAGATTCGGCGAGAGAGAATGGAACCTCTGATTTCCGTGCCAGTACTTTTCGAAGAGAATTCGCGTCAGCGCGACCGAAGTCAGCGAAGAATTATCGAGCGCAACGGTGCTGATCTTCGTAATGGGCTTTCGGCTCACGAGCAGAATCGAACGCACCGCCTGCTTCGAAGCAATGGCGACACCGGGCAGAATCGACAAATCCGGAATTGAAGCGTACGCCGCCGAAGGAATAATGCCGATATCTGCTGTCCCTTGCTGCAGTTGAAGCGCGCACTGCGACGGAACCGTGTAGGAAATTTCAAAGGAAGGGTCATCTAGCCCATGTTCAAAGTCCCACATGAGCGGCGCGGTGTTGAGGTAGGAAATGGCGGAAATGCGCATGAAAACGAAGCTCTTAGGTGCTAGCTTTTAGCTTTTAGCCGAACCGTGAAAAAGGTGATTAACCGGGGAACCTTTTGGCAGCCAAACCAAAGCAGCCCAAGAGTGGAAGCTTAGGCCAAGAGCTAAAAGCTATGAGCTGGTGAAAATTTTATCAAACTGTGACGGATGACCTTGACGCTGCTCTCTCGCGCTGAATACAGTCGGCAGTCTCAGGAGGACTTGTGTCCAATTCAGTCGTTTCTGCTGCCGCTGCTCGGAGTTCCACGCCGAAGTCGAACCAAATTTTATGGCTCGCCCTAACTCTCACCCCCGGACTTGGTGCAACCCGCTCCAAACGTCTGGTGGAGTTTTTCGGAGACGTGGAGAGGGTATTCCAGGTCAGCCTAACCGAACTCGAAGCTGCGGGATTGCCCGCCGCAGGTGCGCAATCGATTGCTACCGGCCGTTCATTCGAACTCGCACAGGACGAGCTGGCAAAAGCCACTGCCGCGGGAATTAACTGCGTCACGATGGATGATGCGGAATATCCCGCGCGGCTCCGCCAAATCTACGATCCGCCACTCGTCCTTTATGTCCGCGGCAAGGTGGAAACACTCTCCCGGCCCGGCATTGCTGTTATCGGCACACGTCATCCAACACCTTACGGAACCGGAATGTCGGAGCGGCTGGCGTGCGATCTCGCCGCTCGCAATGTCACGATCATCAGCGGTCTGGCGCGCGGTATTGACACTGCGGCCCATCGCGGGGCCATTTCCGCCAAAGGCAAAACTGTCGCGGTCCTCGGGACAGGAGTTGACGTCATTTATCCGAAAGAGAACTCCCGTTTGGCCGATCAGGTCCTCAGCCTGGGCGGAGCACTGATTTCCGAGTTTCCCATGGGGACGTTCGCCGCGCCGCAGAATTTTCCGATTCGGAATCGGATTATCAGCGGCATGTCATTCGGCGTGCTGGTTGTCGAAGCGGCCGAATATAGCGGCACCCGGATCACGGCACGCTGTGCTCTTGAGCAAAACCGCGAGGTGTTCGCGGTTCCAGGGAACGTGACAAACAAGAACTCCTGGGGACCGAATACCCTCATCAAGCAGGGAGCAAAGCTGGTCGCAACCTGGGAGGACGTGTGGGAGGAACTCCCTGCGGATGTGCGACTTACCCTAGCCCCCGAAGTCGGGGCTGAATCGCAGGCTGGGCAGACTGCATCATTATTCGAAGAACCTTCGCTCTCTCCGCACGAAAAGAAGATCTATCGGGTGCTCAAGGCCGATGAGGCCATGCACCTGGACGAGATTATCGAGAACCTGGAACCGGAGCTGTCGTCGTCGGAAATCTTCGCGGCATTGTTTGAGCTGGAGCTGGCAGGCAAAGTGAAGCAGTTGCCGGGAAAAAATTTTGTTAAAAGCTTTTAGCTCGACTCAAAGAGGCTGGCGGAGAGGCACAATGCGAAATTACGAGGATCTGCTGGTTTGGCGCAAGGCTCACAGCCTCGCCCTGGAGATTTACAAGATCACCGGGTGCTTTCCTGTTGAAGAACGCTTCGGACTGACTAGTCAGATTCGGAGATCGTCTTCATCGATCGGCGCCAATATCGAGGAAGGTTGCGGACGCAGATCAGATCCGATATGGCAACATTCATCCAGATTGCGGCGGGGTCGGCGGAGAGCTTTCCCATACTTGCGTCTGGCGCGGGATTTTAGGTTTTCTATCTGATGACTTGTTCGACTGCTTGCGGGTCTCAGCGAAGTGACGCGAATGCTATGTTCTTTCTCGTTAAAAAGGTGAAACCGAGAGCACAGGTGGTTGAGCTAAAAGCTACGGCTAAGAGCCGCGCGGTTGGGAGCTAGTAGCTAGAAGCTGCCGTTTCGTGCTAGTTTCAGAACAATTGAGGTCACATTGTCAAAAGGCTTAGTCATCGTCGAATCGCCGGGTAAGGTCAAGCTGATTTCAAAATATCTCGGCAAGGGATACACAGTCGAAGCCTCGTTCGGACACGTCAAGGATCTGCCCAAGAGTACGTTGGGCGTTGACGTGGACAACGATTTTGAGACTGAGTACGTCGTCATTCCCGGGAAAGAAAAAGTTGTCGCCAAGCTGAAGAAGCTTGCGGGCGGAGTAGACACGATCTATCTCGCGCCTGACCCGGACCGCGAAGGCGAGGCCATGGCGGCCCATCTCGCCCAGGAGCTCGGGGATGGTACGAAATCAAAAAAGAAGAAGAAGAAAGAGGAGAACGGGCACGAGCGCATCCGCCGTGTAACGTTCAACGAGATCACGCAACGGGCTGTCCGCGAAGCTTTCGAACACCCGCGCGACATTGATCAGCACCTGGTGGACGCGCAACAGGCTCGCCGCGTTCTCGACCGCCTGGTGGGCTACCAGGTTTCTCCGCTGCTCTGGGACAAAGTTCGGCGTGGGCTTTCGGCCGGCCGGGTTCAGACGGTTGCACTCCGGTTAATTGTGGAGCGCGAACGTGAAATCAAGGCCTTCGAAAAGAAGGAATACTGGACGATCGATGCGCATCTCGCCGCCGCGAAGCCGCCGGCCTTCGATGCGCGTTTTCTGGGCAAGGGCGAAGAAAAGATCGAGGTTCCGAACGAAGACGAAGCCAATAAGATTCGCTTTGCGCTCGAAAAAGCAGACTGGATCGTTCGAACTGCCGAGAAGAAAGAGCGCCGGCGCAATCCAACTCCTCCTTTTACCACCAGCAAGCTGCAGCAGGATTCTTCTCGCAAACTGCGTTTCAGCGTGAAGCGCACCATGATGATCGCGCAGCGGCTCTACGAGGGCGTCGAACTGGGGGACGAAGGCCAGGTCGGTCTAATCACCTATATGCGTACCGATTCGACCCGGGTTGCGCCCGAAGCATTGACCGAGGTGCGCGAGTACATCGGATCGAACTACGGGCAAGATTATCTGCCTCAGTCACCGAACACTTATAAGGAGAAGAAGGAAGCGCAGGCAGCGCACGAAGCGATCCGGCCTACCTCGGCAATGCGCCATCCCGACCAGATCAAGCAGTACTTAAAAGAGGATGAGTTCAAGGTTTACAAGTTGATCTGGCAGCGCTTCGTTGCATCGCAGATCACGCCTGCCGTTTTTGATCAGACCACCGTAGACATCGATGCAAAGTCCGAAGCGGAAACATTCTGGTTCCGGGTAACGGGATCGATTCTGAAGTTCGATGGCTTCCTGAAAGTTTACGAGGAATCTAAGGAAGGCAAAGACGAAGAAGACGAGGAGTTGAAGCACAAGCTGCCGGCCCTCGAAGCTGGACAGAAGCTGACGCTGCGTTCGCTCAAACCCGAGCAGCATTTCACCGAGCCGCCGCCGCGGTATAACGAAGCATCGCTGGTCAAAGAGCTCGAGGAGCGGGGCATTGGGCGTCCCTCAACGTATGCCGCGATTCTGAGCACGATCCAGGAGCGGCAATACGTCCAGAAACTGGGCGGCAAATTTAGCCCAACTGAGATCGGACTGGTGGTGACCGACCTGCTGATCGAAAACTTCCGCGACATCTTCGACGTGCAATACACTGCCCGTCTGGAAGAAGAACTGGACGAGATTGAAGAAGGCAAGGAAGGCTGGACGGATGCGCTCGCCGACTTCTACAAAAAATTCGAGAAGGACCTTCGCTATGCGCAGAAGCACATGGAAAACATCAAGCGCATGGAGAAGCCGACCGACGAGAAGTGCGAGCGCTGCGGTTCGCCGCTGGTCATCAAGTGGGGCAAGCACGGCTCGTTTTACGCGTGCAGTTCGTATGACAAGGAAGACCCGAACAGCTGTACCTTCACAAAAGAAAATCCCATCAATCTGCCCGACCTCGATTCTGCGGACGTGCAGGAAACCGGTGCGGCTGAAGAGTACTGCGAGAACTGCGGCCGAACGATGGTCCTGAAACGCGGACGTTTTGGACAGTTCATGGCTTGCACGGGTTATCCGGATTGCAAGACGACTCGCCGCCTCGACCAAGGCAAGAAGGTTCCTGATATTCCGCTCGAAGAACTCTGTCCGAAATGCGGACGTAACCTGATGATCCGGCATGGGCGTTACGGCGAGTTCACTTCGTGCAGCGGATATCCCGATTGCAAGTATGTGAAGCAGAACTTTATCGGCGTGAAGTGCCCGCTTTGCGAAGACGGCGAGCTGGTCGAGAAGCGCGCGCGCAAGGGGAATACGTTCTACGGGTGCAGCAATTATCCGAAGTGCAAGTTCACTTCGGCGAACAAACCGATTGCGGAAAAATGCCCGAAGTGCGGCAATGCGCACCTGGTCGAAAAATATCTAAAGTCCGGTCCGGTGATCGCGTGCCCGAACAAGGAGTGCGACTACGAGCGACCGAATGAAAATGCGCAACCTCCGCAGGGTGTAAGTGCTGGAGACGAAGCGCATTCGTCAACTTGATGGCTCGACACTTTTAGGAACGAAACTGCAGGTTCGACGACTTCGCAATCCGCTCCCCGCGAAGTTGCTTTGCTCGGAACGACAGAACTTCATTTAATAACGGTAGTAACGGTTTTTTTATTGAGGTCTTGAAAGAAGGAGCGCTATGCCGAAGAAAGCCACAGCCGAAGATGCGAAGATCATCATGCGCTTGTACGATTTGCGCCGCGAAAGCGAAATGCGCAAAGCCCGGGCGTGGTATGCAGGATGGTGGCCTCGCAGCGTAGACGACATTCTGAAAGTAATGCAAGCCGGTGGAACGCAGGAAAACGCCTGGTTTCGGCAGGTGAACGGCTACTGGGATATGGCGGCGTCATTTGTCCTTCGTGGCGTACTCAATGAGGACCTTTTCTTCGACAGCGGCGGCGAATTGTGGTTCGTTCTCGCTAAGCTGCAGCCGTTTCTCAAAGAGGTTCGTCAGAGAGGAAATGTTCCCCAGGGATTTGTTCGTGTCGAAAAGGTCGCGACACGAACCAAGGACGGCCGTGACCGCCTGCAAATGTTTTCAAAGCGCGCTGAAGCAATGCGTGCGGCTTCGGCGAAAGCTTAGAGGCGAAGAATTGCACGGGCGGGGGACGTCGGCGCACTCAGGGCGAAGCCTGGCTCACGAAATATATTCCCGAATATACGGATCCTGCGTTTCACGCAGTGCCTTCAGGTCTCCATCGAAAATGATTTTCCCATCTCGTAAGATCAAAAATCCCATCGGCACCTCGGCTCGCGTATTCGGAGGCAGCGGCTTCATCTTATTTTCTTTACGATCGAAGTAATGTGTGCCCATGATGAACGCGTCCTGCAAACGGTGCGTTACCAGAAGCGAACTGGTCTTGTAGACGTCGCGCTGTTTCACGATGAGCTCAATGATCGTGGTTGAGGTGACTGGATCAAGGCCGCCCGTCGGCGAATCGTAAAGTAGAACCTCCGGCTCGGTTATGATTGTGCGCGCGATGGCAACACGCCGACGCATGCCGCCTGAAAGCTCTGCCGGATGCATATCGACCGTGTGCTCCAGCTCGACGAAACTCAGCGCCTGGCGTACGCGACTTTCGATCTCCTCTTCGGGCACATCGCCTTCCTCGAGCAACCGATAGGCAACGTTTTCCCGGACGGTGAGGGAGTCAAATAGCGCGCTTTCCTGAAAAACAATGCCAACTCTTCGTCGCAATTCGAAGAGCTGGTCCTCTGTCATTTCGGTAATATCTTCCCCCAGCACAACAATGCGTCCGGCGTCTGGCTTCAAGAGCCCCAACGCTAATTTCAGAATTGTGCTTTTACCGGATCCTGCTACGCCGAAGATGGCTTTCGTTTCTCCCCTTGCGAGCCGGAAAGAGATGCCGTTCAGTACAGGCTTATTCACGAACGCGAGTTCGACATTTTCAAAACTAATCGCGTCAACGGTCGAAGCTTCCGAAACTACTGCGGACTGTACTCGGGAGTCAACTTCGGGTTGCGGACCCGAATTGGGAAAAATCTCCATATATGACACGATTCCCAATATTATCAAACACTTGCGAGATACATGGAGTGCGAATTTGAGCGCGACACTGTATAAATCGCTCACAGTCGCGCAAATTTATTAAAACGTTTAAATTTCTCTTGCCATAAATGTAAGTTCCTGATTAATATTTCTTGCCCAGCACTTAAACGTTAAGCTTGGGCCAACAGAATTCGGGTTGATGTTTTGTGCCGTCGTCACACCTTGCAAATGTCGAGCTCCATTACCTCGGGGAAACGTTTCCCGAAGGTTTTGGGGCTTTTAATTTTCGGGCCACGCGCCGCTACAAGTACGAGACCTGGATGACGCTGCTTTAGTTCTTTAGGGGGTGTTTTGGGGCGAAAGCCTCGCGAAGAGCTAAGGTAAATTTTAGCCATGCTGAAAGGAGTAAATTAGTGAGAGAGAAGGGTACAGTAAAGTGGTTCAACGGGGCGAAAGGATACGGCTTCATCCAGCGTTCCACGGGTGAAGATGTTTTCGTTCATTTTTCCGCCATCCAGGAAAACGGCTATCGCACCCTCAATGAGGGGGAAACGGTCGAGTTTGACCTGCTGAAGGGGCCAAAAGGCTTCCAGGCAGCTAACGTCGTCCGCGGATAGCAACCCACGTGGGTTGGGCTCCCGGATCAGTCCCGTATCCACTTGCAGACCCTTCCAGGCAGCTGGAAGGGTTTTTGGCTTTTAAATCGAGTTAGTCTACAGGTTCAAAATTCGGCGTGGATTACTCCTTTCCGCTCGGCACTTCGACCATCGACACATTTTCTTTCCGCACCAGCTGATCGATAGCCGGAACATCTGTTGAGGCGATCTGCTTCCACGCCGTTAGCTGCTTCTGCAGTCGTTCATGGAGCCCCTCGAATACGCTCAACTCTGGTTGCGTGGGCGCCGAATCTGCGCCCTCGATCTGTACACGGAAGGTGTCGTATTGCTCATTCAGCATGCTCGGAAAGCTCAAATTTCCCTCCGAGCTCTTCCGCTTCACCTGGATCAGTTCCTGCTCGACCGGGTCCATCTTGCCGTTCAGACCATCAATTGCAGCCACCATCGGCTTGCCCTTGTCTCCTTCTTCTTCAAAACGCTTTTTGATTGGCTCAAGCTGCGATCGCACGCCGCGAATCTGATTCACTGTAATGTGCAGCGCCTCGATGTCATCACGGACCTTCATCTGAAGCTCGAATTGCTTTTGCAGGTCGCTATCCGACACTTGTACGCGAGGATCGAGCTTGATTTCCGCCGGAACCGTCTGGCTCTTGCCGGCTACGGTTAACTTGAGAGTGTACGTTCCCGGCAGCACGATCGGACCTTCTGGCCCATTTCCTGTATAGAAGGCCCCGGGAATTTCGGCGGGGCTGTCATAACGCAGGTTCCACGGAAAGTGGTTCATGCCGGCAGTCGTCGGCAATAACTCGGGCGGCTGTTCGAGGTCTGGCCACTCTGGGGGCTGCTCGAATTTGTTTGAAGGCTTGCTCGAATAATGCCGCACGGGCTTACCAGCTTTATCGAGAATATCCAGCGTGATTTCGTCTTTGGTCGCGTTCTTCAGGTAATAACTTATGACCAGACCGAAGGGCGGGTTCTCGCCTACCGGGCGTCTTCTATCGACCTGCTCAGGAAATTCCATCCGGTAAATCGGCGACGGCTTGTACAAAATCACATCCAGCGTCGCCAGTTGTGGCGTGAGTTGTCGCAATGGACCGAGATCGTCCAGAATCCAGAACGACCGGCCGTTTGTGGCAACTGCCAGATCGTTGCCCTTCACAATGAGGTCATACACGGGGGTCGTCGGAAGATTCAGTTGCAGCGGTTGCCAGTGCGCACCGTCATCAAACGAGACGTACATGCCTAGCTCCGTTCCTGCGTAGAGCAGATTTTTGTTCTTTGGATCCTGCCGCACTGCATGAACGAAAGCGCCATCGGGAATACCAGTGGTGATCTTCGTCCACGTCTTTCCAAAGTCCGCAGTCTTGTAGATGTAAGGACGCAGATCGTCATTCTTGTGGCGGTCGACTGCCGCATATGCGGCGGCAGCATCGTGCGGCGAAGCTTCGATCAAGCTGATAAGGCTCCACTCGGGAAGGATCTGTTTTGAGGGGGTCACATTCTTCCAACTTTTACCCCCATCCTGGGTCAATTGGATCAGCCCATCGTCGGTCCCGGCCCAAATCAGGTCCTTTTTTACTGGGGATTCCGCAATCGTGAACACCGTGTCGTAGTACTCGATGCTCGTAATGTCCAGCGTGATCGGGCCGCCGGAAGGCTTCTGCTTGCTCTTGTCGTTTCGCGTAAGGTCGGGGCTGATGGGCGTCCAACTATTACCGCGATCGGTGCTTTTGAAGGTGACCTCTGCTCCTGCGTATATCTCGCTAGGATCGTTTGGCGAAATCACAATTGGGTAGGTCCACTGGAATCGATGCTCCAACTCGCCGGCCCCGCGGCCTGAACTATCGAGCGGCCACGGAGAAATATCCTGCGCTTGCTCCGACCGTTTATCGAACCGAGTCAAAATAGCGCCGTTATCGCCGGCATACACAATGTTCGCATCGCGCGGATCGGGCGCAATGTAGCCGCTCTCGCCGCCTCCGACGTCGAACCAATCTTTATCCGTGATTACCCACTCGTCGGTGTCCATGCTCTTGATAGCCACGGAGGTGTTGTCCTGTTGCGCGCCATAGAGGTAATACGGAAATCGATTGTCAGCGATGACGTGGTAGAACTGCGCCGTCGGCTGATTGTTCTGCTGAGTCCAAGTGTGCCCGCCATCGATTGAAATGGTCACGCCGCCGTCGTTGCTGTTGATCATCCGCTTCGGATTCATCGGATCAATCCACAATCCGTGATGATCGCCATGCGGCGCGGGAAGCAGAACGAAGCTCTTGCCACCGTCTGTCGACCGGAACATGCCGGTGTTGAGTACGTACACCGTGTCGGCTGATTTCGGATCGGCAAAAATATGTGTGAAATACCAGGCGCGCTGCCGGTAGCGTTCATCGTCATTGACGCGAATCCAGTGATCACCGCCATCATTCGAGCTGTACAAGCCCCCTTTCTTGGCTTCGATAAGGGCATAAACCCGATTCGAATCGGCACCGGAAACACTCACGCCAATTCGTCCCATGATGCCGTCGGGCAATCCATTTCCTTCGAGCAGCTTCCATGTGCTTCCGCCATCGACAGACTTATACAAGCCGCTGCCCGGGCCACCGCTATCCAGGCTCCACGGCGTGCGCATCACTTGCCATAAACTGGCGAATAAAATATTCGAATTACTGGGGTCGAAAACGACATCGATTCCGCCGGTGTGGTCGTCTTTGTAAAGAACTTTGTCCCAGGTTTTGCCGCCGTCGCGGGTGCGAAAAATTCCGCGTTCAGAATTCGGCCCGTAGGCGTGACCGAGTGCCGCCACAAAGACTGTATTCGGATCTTTCGGATCGATGATGATTGCGCCGATATGTTGCGTGTCCCTGAGGCCCACGTTCTTCCATGTCTGACCACCGTCGAGCGACTTATAAACTCCATCGCCATATGACATATTTCCGCGAATGCAAGCCTCGCCGGTTCCGACGTAGATCACGTTGTGGTCCGAGTCGGCAACGGCAATGGCGCCGATTGAAGAGGTCGACTCATGATCGAACAGCGGCTTCCAGTTCACTCCGCCGTCGGTCGACTTCCAGACTCCGCCGGCGACCGCGCCGAAGTAATAAGTGTCGGGATCACCCGGAATTCCCGCGACAGCGAGTACCCGCCCGCCGCGAAACGGGCCAACGTTGCGCCAATGCATCGCGCCGAAAAGTTTTTGGTCGTAAGTTTCGGCTGCGAGAATTTGTGCACTGAGGAAAAGCGTTGAAAGTGCAAACGCAAGCACTACGCACGATTTCCGCATGGCAGGCTCCGGGAGAGGGATTTAGAAACTCATCATCTTACTCGGAGAAGCAAGAAAGCTCTAGACCATAATCAGGAGTTGTTTGCAGAAGGGGAGGATTCGGCGGACAAGTTTATACTCTTGTTTCAATCTGCCTTTGCTGACATATGACAAGACAAAATTCTGGTCAATTGCGACGCTCGCCTGCATTCTGGATGGTGATTGGAGTGGTAATTCTCCTCAATTTCTGGTACGACTACCACCACCCACTGGGCTTCCTATTCGATATCATCGTGGCGATCATTCTAATCGCCAAGTACTTCTGAGCTTCTAGCAAACTCTAAATTGTTAAGAAGTCAAAATTCCCGCCCTGTTCTCGCAGAAGGCGCGAGACGAGGCCGGGGCACCCGGTTCGTGTCGCTGGGCTCATTTCTCTGGAATCTCGATGGACACTAAGTCCCCCCTCGAAGGGCCGCTCGCCCGGTAATTCAGATTGACCGGAATTCCTTTCCACCTACACGAAAATTGCGGCGCTCCGATTACTGCGACAGAGTTGTAATCCGTCGTGCGCAGCTTCAAACTGCGCCCGCCTTGCGAAACCGACAGGGTCGCTGCCGGCGGCTTCGAACAATCCACCGACGTCAATGTTGCTTTGAGGAATTTCACTGGCCTTTTATCGATGGTCGGGTCTTTGGTTATCGGCTTCGCTGGTGTTTGGCTGTCATCATCGTCATCTGCAGTCTGCTGCGCGGCTTCTTGCGCATCTTCTTTGGCTTGCTCCGGAGGCACTCCGTATTTCTCAATAAATGGCAGGTCGCTTAGATCTTTCCCCGCACTCTTCGCAATCTGAGGATCTGCACTTTGTTTCAACCGGCCCAAAAGCACGCTCGCCTCTTTGAACTTCTTTGCCTCGAGATACGCCTGTGCAAGCCGCAATTGATATCCTTCATTTCTTGGCGCGAGCTGCACGGCCATTTTCATTGATTCAACCGCGGCGTTCGGGCCGCCGCCCGCCAGCCGCGCCCATCCGAGCATGTTGTAAGCCTCGGCAAAATCCGGATATTCACCGATTACAATGTGCAGGCTCTCCATCATATTTGCCAATCCCTGCACCCGCGCGCCCTGCTCGCCTGAGTGATAACTCGCCAGCGCGAGGCCGAACCGCGTCCACGGATCGTTCGCGCTCATCTGCACTGCTTGATTCAGTTCATCGAACGCCTTGCTAGTCTCGCCGCGCTGAACATAAGCCCAGGCCAGCGCGCGGTGCGCAACCACCGTTTCGGTTTTTTCACCCGCAATGAGTTTCTCGAGATCGTCGAACGCGTGCTGCCGGCGTTCCGGGGTCCGCAATTCCATTTCGTCTACCAGAGCTTGCGCCTGGGGTAGAGGAATGTCGTGAGAACTGGTGCCGATGTCACCGAGCGAGAAAGGAAGAGCGGTCTGATAGACGGCCGGCGGCATCGGCAAAGCCCCTGGCCGTGGTGGTACCGCAGGCGCACTCAGCTTCGGCTGAATGGACTGGAAATAGGCCTTCACGTCGTGATCCAGTTGAGCCAGGCTCATCCCGAATGCCTGCTGGATGGCCTGATCTACGGGCATGTTCTGCAGCTCGACGAAGCCGAAGTATCGGCCAAGCTCCGACATCCTGTCTTTATTAAGCAGGTAATGCACCAGAATCCAAGATTGCGCGGAAAATAAGCTTTCTTGCTTTGTTCCGCTTTTGGTTGTGAGCAAGTCAGCCCACGGCGTCCACGTCGACGTGCTCAAAATTTCAGAAAAAGATTTTGCTCTCGCTCCAGACGATGCGAGTTGGGCGCCGGGGTTGAGAGCAGGATCGCTGCCCAGCTCCGTGTTCTTGGCCGTGAAATTCAAAGATGCGAAATATCGTGCGAAGCCTTCATCGAACCAGGCTGGGGTCGGAGGGTAGTTGTAGTTCAGCAGGTACAGCGCAAACTGATATTCGATGGCGCGCCAGCTATCCGGTTGCGACAAATTCAAAACCGCAAAAATGCGATCTTCGCCGCCACGCCAAAACGCCGGGGCGGTGATTGTCTCCCCGTTCAAAAGTGGCGCAAGCTGCGCATATTGGTTGTTATCGTTGACTGCGATGATCTCCATCGGCTCAGCCATTCGCACTTTATCGCGGGAAAGCAATTGCCCAAAGATAGCGCGCATCTGTTCAAAGCGGACTGCGACTTCGTGCCCTGCCACGTCTTTTGCATCGGTGACAACGATGAAATGATCGGAACTGACGCGCAGCCAATGCTGGTCGGCGTGTGCACGTTCGGTCCCCCCCGCACATAGACACGTGGACAATGCGAGAGCTGCAGAAAGAATGCTGTGAGCGATACAGGATTGGCGCTGGGAAAACATTGCCGAAGGCTGCTTCTGCAGCCGATGCTAGCACAACCTGTCATTCGCGGAAGGAGCCATCGTCGAATTGCGCAAGTACAACGGAAATCCCATTGGCCTGGATTTGCCGATCTTCGTTGAATTGAAAATTTCGCACACCGAACCGGGAATCAAGGGCGATTCTTCGAGCGGCGCGACCAAATCGGCGCGTCTTGAGACCGGCCTTGAGATTCGCGTTCCGCTGTTCCTGAAAGAGGGAGAAAAAGTGAAAGTCTCAACCGAAAGCCGCGAATTCGCCGGATGAGCGTGAGTGCCAATGCGGTGCCTGCAAGAGTAAGGTTTTCGGAGGCGGGTTCGACTCCCGCCGCCTCAACCAAATTAAAAATTCGCTTACACCGCCTGCCCGGCGCAAAAGCCCGATGCCCAGGCCCACTGAAAATTAAATCCGCCGAGGTGGCCGGTTACATCGACGACTTCGCCGATGAAATACAGGCCGGGCACTTTGCGGCTCTCCATGGTCTTGCCGGAGAGTTCGTTGGTGTCAACACCTCCCGCGGTGACTTCGGCCTTGTCGTAGCCTTCGGTACCTTCGGGATTGACGATCCAGTTGTGCATCTCGCGTTCCAGTTCCGCAAGCGAATGGTTGGTCCATGACTGCGGCGGATGCAGATCAATCCAGCGGTCGGCCAGGCGATGAGGCAACACCCCGCGCAACGCTGCTTTCAGGACGGGGAGATCGCGGCGGATTTTATTGTCGTTGCGAAGCGCTGCTGTGAACTCGCGTCCGGGAGCCAGGTCGATGGTTATGGAAGTGGAAGGCTTCCAGTAAGAAGAAATCTGCAGAATGGCAGGGCCACTGAGACCGCGATGAGTAAAAAGCATCTTTTCACGGAAGCGCTGCTTGCCGGCTGCTGTCACTACCTCGGCGGAGACTCCGGTCAAATCGCAGTAATGCTCGCGATCGTCGGCGTTCAAGAGCAATGGAACGAGCGCGGGTCGCGTGGGGTTGATCGAAATCCCGAATTGTCTCGCCAGTTCGTAGCCGAATGCAGTTGCGCCCATTTTCGAAATCGACAAACCGCCGGTTGCGACGACCAGCGCGGCCGCCCGAAACTCGGCGTCTTTGGTATGAACCTCGAAACCTTTTTCGACGCTTTCATGCTCCACTCTATCAACGACAACATTGGTAAAAATCTGCACGCCCGCCTTACCGCATTCGGATTCGAGCATGCTCACGATGTTCTGCGCGGAGCCGTCGCAGAAAAGCTGTCCCAGAGTTTTTTCGTGATAAGCGATGCCGTGCTTTTCGACCAGCGCAATGAAGTCGGCGGGAGTGTAAGCCGAGAGCGCCGATTTCGCGAAGTGCGGGTTGGCGGAGATGAAATTTTCCGGCTGACAGTGCAGATTGGTGAAGTTGCAGCGGCCGCCGCCAGAAATCAGAATCTTTTTGCCGATGCGCGCGGCGCGTTCGAGCACTGCCACGCGCCTTTCGCGTTTGCCCGCCTCAATGGCGCACATCAGGCCCGCTGCGCCTCCGCCGAGAATGATGACGTCGAATTCGCGTCTCACAAGCTTCGTGCTCACGAACTTCGTTGCCCGCGAGCCGGCGGTGAGTGTGCTTTCACAAGGGAGCGAAAATCCGCAGGAGGATCGCAGTCCAGAGAGATGATCTCTCCGGAGCGTGGATGAACGAACTCCAAACGCGCCGCGTGCAGCGCAACCCGGGCAATTCGCCGCTCCGCGGCTTCCTCGGCGCTGTATTTGCGGTCGCCAATGACCACGTGTCCAACAGCCGAAAGCTGTACTCGAATCTGATTCTGTAGCCCTGTGACCAATTCAATCCGCACCAGCGACGCCGCTCGCAAAGAGCGCTCGACCGAATACCTGAGTTCAGCGCGCGCCGCTTTCCGGTCCCGTTCCGTGCTCAACTGTTGATGCATGCCTTCCTTGCGAAAATAGTGGACGAGCGTTCCTTCCTTTGGATTGAGGTGCCCGCGAACCACGGCCAGGTACTGCCTGACCGGAGTGTGCGCAAGAAATTGTCGAACCAGCGAGTCTCGGTCGCGCATGGTTTTCGCGAACAGCAGAACTCCGGAGGCGAAGCGGTCGATGCGATGCACAACCAAGGGCCGTTGTCTGCGAGGCTCGAGCGCGTGTGACAGGAGAGACAATGCGGATGGCGCATCCGAGCCCGGAACAGGCACGGCTAAAAGTCCGGCAGGTTTATTCACGGCGACAACTGCATCATCTTCGTACAGGATGGCAAGCTCGCGCGAGAAGCGCGGCTTGAGAGGACGACGCTGGCCTGAGCTGGAGCTGAATTTGCGGGTCTGCTTCACAGGCACCGAGGTTTGCGATTGCAATCGTGAATGGATGTGGCCGGAAAGCCCATGATTCAATTTACTAGTTTTAACAGTGGTTCGGCGCCCCAGGCGCAGCTTTTCGGAATTGCAAGAAACACAAGGTCCTTCGACTTCGTCTCATCTTTCGCGAAGCGAAAGATGAGGCTCCGCTCAGGATGACAATGGAAGGGTGATTCGTGATGACATCGCGTTTAGCGAGTTTCTGAGGGCGCCGTCTTCATCGCGATCTGTGCTTGCGTCCCCGGCAGCTCATCCCCTCGGAAATACTGGCCCTTAGCGGCCTTCATCTCTGGCATGGCGACGTACGGCTTTGAATAGTCGTTATTCGCGTTCCAGAAGAGGAAGCCTATCCCGCCTTTGTTCTTAGCGGTCAGTACCTGCACCTCAATGTACTTCGGAGAATATGTCTTTGTACGCCACGCAAAGGCCTGCAGCCATGGACGAATCACCACGCCGCTGCCCTTCGTGATTGTTTCGAAGCGGTCCATCGATTCGCCGATGAAATGCTCCGGTTCGTCGCCTGGCCGCGCGACGCCGTCCATTCCGAAAAAGTGCGAGGGATAAATCATCGGCGAGAGAACGTCGCAAAATTTCGCCATGCGAACGATGTCTTGACCTGTATGCGACAGATCAACCTGCCGCTGCCAGGCCATGATGCCGAAGACGTCGAGCGAAAGCAGAACGCCCTTGGGATGAAGCCTTGTGTAGGCCCGCTGCAGGAAGTCGGCGATCACGTCTGCGCGCTGCCAGTTCGGGTGCGACTTCTGAAATGAGAAGCTCGCGTCGGGCTGGTCACCCTCGGCAGGGAAGCGGACATAGTCAAACTGAACTTCGTCTGCTCCGGCCTGCGCTGCCGCGAGAGCCAGAGCAATGTCATATTCCTGAACTTCAATTCGCGATGGATCGGTCCAGACCAGCTTGCCATTCTCCTTCCACGGCTGGCCCGTCTTTTTCGACTTGATCGCCAGCTCGGGATGAGAGACTACGAGGCGCTCGTCGCGAAATATCGCAATACGAGCAATCGCGTGCATACCCTGCGAGTGCAGGAAATGGATGTATTTCGGAAGGTCGTGCAGATAGACCTTATGCGAGCCAATCAGGGGGTGCTCGAAAGGAATGTTGACCGTGCCGTCGCTATCCTTAATGTCGAAAACCACTGCGTTGCCGCCCGCCTGCCGCCATCTCTTTACAATTTGCACGCCGTGGTCGCTGCCTGCCATTAGTCCGGTCAGGTAGATGGCGCGTATTTCGAAGTCCTTGGGAACAGAGATCGACTTTTCGGCAATCGGCGCGTCCAGGATCCCTGGAATTGTCAATTGCTCTCCAGATTTTAGAAACGTGCCGTGAACATCCGGGTTGGTGCCACGAATGGCTTCCGCCAATTCGGACGAAGTCAGATAAGAAGTCTGCCCAAGGTAGTGCCGCGCTACAGAAACGACTGTATCTCCGCGGCGGGTTCCGTAGTAGACGGTCCCGGGCGCTGGAAGCTTGGGCGCCGCAATAGACGTGCTGCTAGCCGTCTGCTTGGCCGGAATGAGTTGGGCCTGAGCGGCCGCCTCGGTTGTGCGAAGGTGAAAGGCTGCGAACATCATGGCCGCAGCGGCCATAACTACAAGCAGATCGATTTTATGCCGGCGCAAGTTGGTCTCCAGAGGCATTCCTTTTTTTGATGCTACTTATCCAGAATTCCGCTCGCTAGTTACGGCAGACCGAGAACGTCAGGAAGGGAAGCGGGATCCAGGCGTTAGATTCCCGGCCGTAGGCTTCAGCAAGAGGAGGTCCCAGGCTTTAGGGGTTGGCCATTCATCTTTGGCTCACATCCCCACCCGCCAATCCAGATTCTTCTCAGGTGCTTTACCGAAAGCTCAGAGAGGTGAGCCTAACGACCGTTTTCCATTCCTGCGCAAAACATTTCCATTTACACGATCTCACTCGTTAATGTAAGTGACTCTCTCGATGCAACTGTCGCATCTAAACCTTGCAGAAAAGAGGTTTGCGAAGGTGGAGGAAGGTTGGCGAGGCGCTTGCTGTAGTGCTCACCGAGTTGATTTTCGGCGAGTGACAAAAATTGTCAACTTTCGGTCAACAGCAACCACATCCGCAGGCCAGAGCAAGGAGAACTAGGCGCCCACTATGAAGACCATTGCCAGCACAGTTCTTGATCCTAACCGCCGTAGCGGTGACGCGCGTGACTTCGATTCCGGCCTTCGTCGAAAGATCGTTGGCCAGGATGCGGCGGTTGAAAAAGTGGTAGAGATTTATCAGATGTTTTTGGCGGGGTTAAATGCGCCCAATCGTCCAGTCGGAAACTTGCTTTTCCTAGGCCCGACCGGTTCCGGCAAGACCCGCGTGGTGGAAGCGCTGGCTGAAACTCTGTTTGGCGACTCCCGCGCCTGCATCAAGATCGATTGCGCCGAGTTCCAGCACTCGCATGAGATTGCGAAACTGATCGGATCGCCCCCGGGCTACCTTGGCCACCGCGAGACACACCCGCTGCTTACGCAGGAAGCGCTGAACCAGTGGCACACGGAGAAACTGAAGCTTTCTATCCTTCTCTTCGACGAAATCGAGAAGGCGTCCGACGCGCTTTGGCAGCTTCTGCTTGGCATACTCGACAAGGCTACGCTCACACTCGGCGATAACCGCCGGGTAGACCTCTCGCAATGCATCATTATTATGACCTCGAACCTGGGGGCTGGCGAGATGAGCAACCTTGTCGAGGGCGGCTTGGGTTTTGCGCCCAAGCAGCAGGTTGTTGACAACTCTTTCGATGAGAAGATCAATCGCACAGCCGTCGAAGCCGCCCGCCGCAAGTTCACCCCGGAGTTCATGAACCGAATCGACAAGGTCGTGGTGTTCAAGACTCTGCGGTCGGAGCACTTGCAGCAGATTCTCGAAATCGAACTCGGAATGGTGCAGCAGCGCGTACTGATGGCCTCAGCCGCGAACCAGTTCGTTTTCTCCTGCACGCCGAAGGTGAAGAGCTACTTGCTGAGCGAGGGGACAGACGCCCGTTACGGCGCGCGTCATTTGAAGCGCGCCATTGAACGCAATCTTGTCTTTCCGCTGGCGAACCTGGTCGCCACCGGCCAGATTCGGCTGGGGGATTTCATTCGGGTCGATCTCAGCCCAGAGGGTCGCATTACGTTTGTGAAGGAAGCCGAAGGTGCTATGGTTCCAATGCTCATGGAACGTTATGGCGCAGCCGCCAGCGCCCCTGGTCTGGCCAGCCGCACCTCACGCACGATTGCAAAACCGAAAGAGTTTACCGCCTCACCTGGTAACGAAACAAAATAATCTCTCTCGGAGAGAAACTCCTATGCCCAGCCCACCGCTGGGCTTTTTTATTGCGCGTTAGTGGGCACCGGTGCGCCCTCATACCGGCGCACCGTGCTGTTCTGTCTGTTACTCGCGGTGGCGACAATCACGTTCTACGCCCGTGCCGCGCGCAATTATGAATCTAGAAATAATTGCGCAAAAATGGAATGACTGGAGTTCCACGACCCGCAACTACGCAATGTACGCCACTGTTGAGAGCCTGGGTGAGAAACTGCGCTTGCACAAAGATCGATCGGCGATAATGCCGCAACTGCCATGTATTCTGCCCTTGCCATTGCCGTTCTGATCCTCCATGCCCTGTTCATCCTCTGGGTTATCTTCGGCGCGCTTCTTACTCGCCATCGTCCAGTCCTGCGCCTGCTTCATATCACATCTTTAATTTGGGGGGTCATTACTGAGCTGACTCTCTGGGCGTGTCCGCTCACTTTTCTCGAAAACTGGTTCGAGTCTCGAGCCGGAGTAGAGCCCTATCACGGCGGATTCCTGCTCCACTATCTCGACAAGCTCGTCTATCCTGATGTTTCGCCAATACTACTCACGATAGTCGGCGTGCTCGTTTGTGTTGCTAACCTGGGAATTTATGTCTGGATGTTCGTTGCCGGCAAAAGAAGCATCGAGAATTCAAATTGAGGAGATCACGAGGGGCTTGCCTCTTTGCAGATTCGATTGCGGACTTTGCTTCCAGCGATGGCCGCGGGTCACAAAATGTACAAAAACTCCAGCGGCCAGATCGCCTAGACCCCAACAGCCCCCGCACATTGGGCACGCTGATGCCGATGAGTGAACATTAGTGCTCTAAGCGCGCGTCGATTGACGACTTAGAAGTGTCAATATCGCAACAAGCTATTGCTGCCAGCCGCCGCCGAGCGCGTTATAAAGTTGCACCAGTGCAAGACGCTCGTTCAATTGCGCCTCTGCCAGATTCAGTTGCGCGGTGAAAGAGTTAGTCTCTGCGGTGAGCACTTGCAGGTAACTTGCGCCGCCGTGCTGGTAAAGGACATTCGAGAGGTGTTCGGCATCCTTCGCCGCTGAAGTCAGCTGCTCCTGCTGCTCGCGAAATTCGCGGTTTTTCTGGTACGCGATCAGTGCATCGGAAACCTGCTGGAACGAGCTGATGATCGTCTGTTTGTAGCTCAACAACATTTGCTCTTCCTGTGCACGGGCCAGCCGTAAACCTGAGCGTAAGCCGCCGGCTTCGAATATGGGCTGCGTGAGCTGTCCGGTCGCGTTCCAAAGTCCCGCCGAGCTTGTGAACAGCCTGGTAAGTGCGTAGCTCTCGAATCCCGCCGTGCCGGTGAGAGAGATATTCGGAAAATAGGCAGCCTTCGCCACTCCGATGTTTGCATTCGCGGCGATCAGGTTCTGTTCAGCCGCTTGTATGTCGGGGCGCCGCTCCAGAAGTTCTGAAGGCAATCCGGCCGGTACCACGGCCAGCATCGGTTGCTCCGTAAGCGCTTTGCCGCGTGCGATAGCTCCGGGATTCTGTCCAAGTAACGTGCCAAGAAAGTTTTCCTGCTGTGCAATCTGCCGCTCGAGGCTGGCAATCGTTTCCGTCGCGGTATAGACAAGCTCCTCAGATTGTCGAACGTCGAGCAGCGATGCCGACCCATTCTGCTCCAGAACATTTGTCAGCCGGAGTGAATTCTGGCGCGAAGCAAGCGTGCTTTTGGAAATTTCGAGTGCCAGGTCCAGTTCGCGCAATTGGAAATATGCAGAGGCTACGCTCGACACGACAGAAGAAAAAATTGCGCGCTGTCCCCATTGCGTTGCGAGCAGATTGGCACGGGCGGCTTCGCTTTGCCGCCGGTACTTGCCCCAGAAATCCAGGTTCCAGATCACGCTCAGCGCAATTTCCCCGGCGTTTGCCTGGTAGGAAGGGAATGCGCTGGAGATCTTTGGATTCCGTTCGCTGAATAGTTCCGCGCCTCCACCTACCTTTGGGAACTGGTCGGCACGCGTAATTCCGAGTTGGGCCTGTGCCTGGAGAACGCGGGCTGCGGCGACTTGAACATCGTAATTCTGCTGCAGCGCGGTGCGGATCAGCTGTTGAAGGACCGGGTCCCGAAACACTTCCCACCATTTTTCGTTTCCTAGTGATTGTGGCGATGCGGCTGCAGTCGGCTGAATCGGAGTTTCGCCGCGATAAGTTCCTGGCGTGTCGACGGTTGGCCGTTTGTATTTCGGCCCGACCGCGCAACCGGTCAATGCGAGCGGTAATAATAGGAGGGCGATCCGTCGCATCGTCAATCGCCCTCTTGTCGCGCGGGTTCTCTCGACGCTTCTGATCGCGCACGCCTTCCGGTCGAAAGCTTTTCCACAAAATAGAAAATTCCAGGGATAAAGAAAATTGCGATCGCGCTGGCGGCAAGCATTCCACCGATGACCGTCGTGCCCATGATTTTTCGCGCCAGAGATCCGGCTCCAGAAGCGAACCACAGCGGAGCGCAACCCAAGATGAACGCCAGCGATGTCATCAAAATCGGCCGCAACCGGAGCCTTGCGCCTCCGAGAGCGGCTTCCATTAGTGGCACGCCGCGTTCGTATTCGTTCTTGGCGAACTCTACGATCAGAATCGCGTTTTTCGCGGCCAGGCCGATCAACATCACGAGACCGATCTGCGAATACACATCATTTTCTATCTGCACCATGTACGGCGGATAGAAAGCTTGCATGAAGAAGCGCCGTAGCAGGAGGATTCCAAAAGCGCCAAACACTGCGACCGGGGTGCTCAACAAGACGCTGAAAGGTAGTGACCAGCTTTCGTAGAGAGCGGCCAAAATCAAGAAAACGAACAGAAGTGAGATTCCGAAGATTGTTGTCGAGGAAACGCCCTGCTCCGCGAGCCGCTGCTGGAATGACATACCCATGTAGTCGTAGCCCATGTCATGCGGCATCGATTGCGAGAACACTTGTTCCAGAGCAGCCATGGCCTGGTCGGAACTGTAGCCGGGAGCTGCGCTGCCGTTGATCTGCGCCGACGGGTACTCGTTGTAATGCATGATGAACTCAGGTCCGAAGCGCGGCTCGAACTTCGTCAGCGCGGAGAGCGGAACCATTCCGCCGTGATTGTTTCGAACATAAAACTGGCCGGCATCCTGCGCGTTCGTGCGATAGTTGCCTTCGGCCTCAACGTAAACCTGCCACTGACGTCCGAATCGGTTGAAATAGTTGACGAAGTAACCGCCCATGAATGTCTGCAAGGTGCTATAAACGTCGGAAATCGAGACACCCTGTTTCAAGACTTTGTCGCGGTCGACGTCGACGAACTGCTGCGGAACGCTCGGCAGCAAGGACGAGGTTATGCCCGCGATCTCAGGCCGCTTGCGTGCCGCAGCGATGAATTTATCTACGTTTGTGGCAAGATATTGAATGTCCTCGCCGCCACGGTTCTCCAGGACAAACGTGAAGCCGCCCGAGGTGCCGACGCCAGGAATTGCAGGCGGCGAAAAGCTGAACGCGGTCCCTTGCGGTAACCGTGAAAGCTCCTGGTTCAGGCGGTTCTTGATTGCCTGAAACTGCTCCGCGGCCGTTTGCCGTTCGGACCAGGGTTTTAGCGTGACAAAGAAGAATGCGTTGTAGCTGGTCTGAACATAGCTGAGCAGGCTGAAGCCGATTACGCTTGTCGTGTATTGAACCCCGGGCATCTTCGCGAGCACTTGTTCCACCTGGCGTGCCGCCTCATCGGTTCGCTGGAGCGAAGAAGCAACCGGCAATTGCAAATTCACGAAGGCGTATCCCTGGTCTTCATCGGGCAGGAATCCCGAAGGCAGTGTCTTGCCGAACCAAACTGCTACCGCTGCGAACAGCAACAGCACCACGACGACCACTCCGCTTTTCCGGGCCAGAGCAGCGCTTGCGCGAATGTACCCGTTGGTTGTGCGTCCAAAGCCGCGGTTGAACCAGTCAAAGAATTTCCGCAGCGGGCCATGGCTGGCCTTTTTCGGCCGCAGCAGCAATGCAGAAAGCGCGGGACTCAAACTGAGCGCATTGAATGCGGAGATGATCACGGAAATTGCGATCGTCACCGCAAACTGCTGGTACAACCTTCCGGTGATGCCAGGTATAAACGCGGTGGGTACGAACACTGCCGAAAGCACCAGCGCGATTCCAATCACCGGACCGGAGATTTCCTCCATGGCTTTGAGGGCGGCTTCCTTCGGTTTTAAGCCTTCTTCTATATGGCGCTCCACCGCTTCAACTACGACGATCGCGTCATCTACAACCAGGCCAATGGCGAGGACCAGCCCGAACATCGAGAGTGTGTTGATGGAAAATCCAAAAATCGGGAAGAATGCGAACGTTCCAACCAGCGACACCGGTACGGCCAGCAGGGGAATCAACGTCGCCCGCCAGCCTTGCAGGAAGATGTAGACAACAAGGATTACCAGAAGCAGGGCGATCACCAGCGTGATCAGTATTTCGCGAATGCCTTCTGTGACTGAGCGGGTCTGATCAAGCGAAATGACATAATCCATGTCATTCGGAAAGCGGTTCTTCCACTGCGCCATCAGGTTCCGCACCGCGTCTGCGTCGTTGACCGCGTTCGATCCGGGAAGCTGGTAAACGGCAATTACGGCCGCCGGATTCCCATTTAGCCGTCCTTTGAGTGTGTAGCTCTGGGTGCCGAGTTCAATTCGTGCGACATCTTTCACTCGCACCACGCCGCCTTGCGGATTTTCGCGGACGATGATGTTGCCGAAATCCTCGGGAGTTACCAATCGGCCTTGAGCACGCACGGAGTAGGTGAATTCCTGCCCTGGAGGCGCGGGTTCACTGCCGATTTGTCCCGCTGGATTGACGGTATTTTGGGTTTGCACGGCATTGATCACGTCCGATGCGGTGATTCCAAGCTTGGCGAGTAAGTCCGGTTTCAGCCAGACTCGCATCGCATACTGTCCGGCGCCAAACACCTGTACGTTCGCGATTCCAGGCAGGCGCGTAATCGGATCGTTCAGGTTGATGAACGCATAATTTGCGAGAAACTTTGCATCGTAGCTGCCGTGCGGCGAATAAAGCGCCACTAGCATCAGCGGAGCCGACGTGGATTTCTGCACTGTCACTCCGTACTGCGCCACTGTCGAAGGCAGCTGAGAGGAGGCCTGCGTTTCGCGCATCTGGGTCAAGATGAGGTCAGTATTCGGATCAGTTTGCACGCCGAAGTCCACGATCATCGTCATCTGACCGTTTGCGGTGGCGTTCACCGAATACATGTAGTTCATGTTGTCCACACCGCTCATTTGCTCTTCGATTGGCGTGGCCACTGATTGCGCCAGTGTCTGCGCATCTGCGCCGACAAAGGTCGCCTGGATCTTTGCCTCTGGCGGAACAATGGAAGGGAACTGCGCAACCGGAAGCTGCGCGATGGTGATCGCACCAATAATGACTGTCAATATCGCGATGACCATCGCGATAATTGGGCGATTGATAAAAAATCTGGACATGAACTACTTGCTCCCGCCGGCTTGCTCGAAGGGCACTGGGTTCACCGTGCTGCCGTCTTTTACCTTGAGTGCTCCCTCAGCGACAACCTGGTCGCCGGGATTTAGGCCCTGGTTGATGACCCACATAGTGTCGACACGCTGGCCAACGTCAACGCCGCGAATTGAAACTTTGTTGTCGGGACCGACCACCGCGACCTGGTACCCGCCCTGCAACTCGGTAACTGCGCGTTGCGGAATGAGCAATGCGTCTTTTCGAATCTCTGTTACCGCCCTCACTCTTCCATATTCTCCCGGTCGCAGAACATTGCCCGGATTAGGAAAGGCTGCGGCGATCCGGATTGTTCCGGTTTGTGGATCCACCTGTCGGTCAGCGAAAAGAATTTTTCCGTTATGAGGATAGGTTTCGCCATTTGAAAGAACTAACTGCAGCGGAAAGCGATCCTTACCCGAGAGCAAATTAACGGTACCGGGCGCAATCTTTCCTGCAATACGCAGGTACTCATCGCCACTGATCGGAAAAAAAGCTTTAATCGGATTCACCTGAGAAACTCCGGTCAGCACCGTGGTGGGCGCGACCAAATTGCCAACCTGCACTTGCGCGATGCCGACGATTCCGCTGATCAGTGATCGTACTTTTGTGAATCCCAGGTTCAGTTCCGCCTGTTCAACCGCTGCCTGCCCTGCGGCAACGGAAGCCTTCGCGGCGAGTTCTGCTTGCCGATCGGTGTCGAGTTGACTCTGCGGGATCGCTTTCTCCGCAGCTTCGGGGATGTCGCGTTTCACGTTCAGACTGGCGTTTCCTAATTGGGCCTGTGCCTGAGCAAGCTGGGCCTTTGCCTGGTCGAGTATCGCCTGGAACGGCCGCGGATCGATTTCGAAGAGCACATCGCCCTTATTTACATAAGAGCCTTCGTGGTAGTCCTGCTTGATCAGGTATCCCGTGACTTGCGGCTGTATTTGGGCATTCACATATCCATCGAGCGTGGCTACCCATTCGCTGGAGATTCGCACATCTCTCTGCGTGACCTTCACTACCTGCACATCAGGAGCACGGCCAGGCGCAGCAGAAACGGCCTTTTGGCTGCATCCGGCACTCGCAAGAACGATTGTGGCCAGGGCAAAAATTGAAATCGACCTTCGGTATTTTTTCAGCATTTTCGTTCGTCTTTACGGATCCAAATCACTGCGTCAACTATTCAGCCAAAGTCTTCAGCCCCGCAACTTGGGAGCGAGATATCCCTTTAAGACACACTTGAACTCCTCGATTATGGAAGCTTTTTGGTCGGCATCGCTGCGGCCGTACAACGTCAAAAGCGCCCGGCTGACTTGCTGCACCACAGCAGCAATGCGCAGGGCCGCTGGTTGGCCGAGCCTTGGTTTGTGGGCCATCAAAACTGCCGCAATACGTTGGCGAATCACTTCGCGCCATTTCGAGGTCCGCGTTCCTGGAGGGACTTCGAGCAGCGCGAGTAATGCCGGGTGAGTCCTAACAATCTCGATTTGGACCATGACTAGCCGGCATGCCAGCCTCTCCGTACTCAGTTCTGCTGCTTCGTCCGCCAGTGCGCGCCAGCGGTGCTCAATTTCTTGGATGCACTGGACGCGCAACGCCTCAGCTAGCGCTTTCTTGTTGGGAAAAAACTGGTAAAGGGAGCCAATCGAGGAACTCGCGCGTTCCGCGATGGCGCTCATGGTTGCACGCTCATAGCCTAGTTCGGTGATCACAGCTCCGGCCGCTCGAAGAAAACGAGCTACGCGCAGTCGCCCGCGCGTTTGCCGAGGTATGCGGCGCAAGGCCAGAGCAGAATGTGAGGACACGCTCGCATTCTAACATGAGGCGTGACTCACCTTTACTTTCGTGGAACAGGCGGAAGCGCTAACGTCTGCGGAAACCTGACCACGAAGAGAGACCCGTGAACCCGGCAATGACCGCATTCGAAACAGGACCAAAGGTATTGCATTTGTATATTGCGTAAACCGGCTAGACATTCGATGCTGCGGCGTCGCGCCTATCAGCCAGTTGTGGAATGAATGTAGCGAGCTCACCAAAATGGGTTATTGTGCTGACGGTCTTCGGCACGGCGATTCTGAGGGGTCCACTCGAATAGCAAAAGGTTCTCAACTGGGCGGACAAGGCCGATTGAATGCCTTGAAGCGAGTCTTCAACAGCGATGGATTGTTCGGCAGAGCATCTTAACTTTGCAAGCGCCATTTTATAAGGTTCTGGCGACGGTTTCCCCTCGCAATCACCTCCGGACACGATCAAATCGATGACGGACTCTAGACCATTACGATCAAGCCAGGCAAGAGTTCGTTGGTATGAACTGGATGTCACGATCGCAATGAACATTCCAGAGCGCTTCGCCGCTTCTAGAATTTCAGAAGCACCTGGAGAAGGCTTCGCGCGCATATATGATGCGTCAAGAATCTCCTGGTAAGTTTTGACCAGCCCTTCTAACGAACCTCCGAGCCCGTGCCTCTCTTTGAGAACGGACACAACTTGAGGGAGGGGCGGACCGTTTAGCAACGCGAACTCCTCGGGCGTAGGCGACAGGTAAAATCCTCTAAGAAACTCCTGGTAGACCGAGAACATGATCTCCATGTTGTCTGCAAGAGTTCCGTCCAAATCACAGAAAAACCCTCTATTCATGCTCTTTGTGAACCCCTGACGAGGTTTTGCGACAGAGGTACAAGCGGTTTTGTCCGAAACGGCCAAATGCGCTAGGTGTTGTTTGCGATGTATGCTTGCTCAGCATTGTTGCCGCTTTAACCAAAGGATGGGCATAATCGACTTCGCCGGAGTTTGTAAAAGGCAGCAAGACATAGAGCAGGAGATCGTGCAGGCTTCCAAAATCTTCTACGTCGATCAAATCAAGTCCGCAAGTGTCGAGATGAGGGACTATCTCCTTTTCGTCAATAAACAGGTTGTATAAAGCCGGCGTCCGAGGCTTCATCCCAAGAAGTGCACGGCATTCGTTCTGTGCTTCATATGTCTGAAGTGAGTTCTCAAGCATTGCGAAATGTCCCCCACGCTTGATTTTTCTTGCAATGGAAACCAGGGCCTTCTTTTGCAACTCGATGGTGTTCAGGTTAATTAGGCAACGATCCGTCAGGACGATGTCATACACTTCCCGCAACTCCGAAGTTGCAGATAAATTCAAAGCGTTGCCGACATGGAATCTCAGATTCTTGCTATGGCGAAATTTTGCATTTCCCGCTTCAGCGGCTTCCACCATCTCTGGAACATAATCGAGCCCGTCGATTCTGGCGTTCGGAAAGATCTGTGCCAGGGCCATGCAGTTAAGACCGTTTCCACAGCCAACCTCGAGCATCGTGAAACTTGCCTGCGTTGTGCCTATTACTTGTGTGATAGCACGTGCGAGTACGTCGATTTCCAGCTCTTTGATGGTCGGAGTTTTTGTCGTAGCTTTCAGCTGTTCGCCATAGGTTGTAGCCCAATCAGTCCAGTGATCTTTGATCTCCCGCATTTCCATGTTATTCATTTCCTTTCACCGCAGAATGGCATAGCGGGCTGTTTATTCGGTACAGGTCGAATGTTACTTGCCGGCAACATTTCATTTCTAGCAGGTTAGGAAACACGAAGAAAGTGTCATGACTGTTTACGAATTTTTGCCGACTGCAAGCGTGCGTCTGGTGAAGAACAAAATTGTTCTTACTGAATCAGTACAGCGAGAGATTGAAAGCCTGTGGCATGCCGAGGAACAACGGCGGGGAAAAGGGATGTTTAACGGCCAGGTTCTTTCGGTTGTTGAGATATCTTCCGAGGGAATTACCGCCCGGGTGAGCGAATATCGTCACTTCATTGCGCAAAGGAAACGCCCGGAGCTGTTCGATGTTTTGCGCGTGAGGCCATTAGCGGTTTCGGGAGTCCTTGCATGCCGAGATGGGATTGTGTTCGGTCTGCGAGAAAGTGCCGTGACCCAGCACGCAGGTTCATGGGAGCTGGTACCATCCGGTGGAATAGACACGAATACGCAGACGAAGGGTGGAGAGGTTGATTACCGGGCGACGATTTTGGCAGAACTGCAAGAGGAAATCGGAATTTCTGCTGACCGTGTTTCGGAAGTGAAGCCATTTTGCCTGATAGAGGATAATTCCTCCCATGTGTTGGACATCGGGATCGCATTGAAGTCACCGATTTCTGGTGATTCGCTGTTTGAGATTCATCGTTCCGCGGCGACGAAAGAATACACGGAACTCCGGGTTATTCCTCGCTCTGCAGTGGACATCTTTATCGAGGATGAATCGCACAACATTGTCGAAGTCTCTGTCGCTTTGATTCGCCGGTTTCTCGGCTGGGCTGGCCACGCTTTGTTTTTCGAAAACTGAACTCACCACAGCTGATGCCGCCACCCCCACGGCCCCGGCCGCTTGCAGCCCCAGAGTCTGCCGAGATTTTTCTGGGCCAGTTCCATGCGACTCATATCGAAAATTTCGGATTCCCCTCAACGACCTCAGTCTCCAGCTTCGGTGCCTGCCCATTTTCCCAGAGCCGAGCGCGAAATCTGACGCGATATTTGAGCGGTCCGCCTTCCTGTGTGCTGCTGCGTTCGAGCGGCCGAGGAATGCAAACGAACTCAGTTTCGAGTATGCCGCCCGAGACGCGAATCACTGAATAACCATGTCCTCCCATATCCACAAACGAAACGTGCGGCGATAAATCAGGGTTCGAAAGTGATCGCGCTTTTTCCACATCGCCGGTCTTCGTATATTCCAGGCATGACCTTACGCCGTGCTTCAGAAGCATGTTGATCATCGGTTGGGGAGCTTGATCATTTGGCCCTTGTCCAAGATAAAGCGCTCGCAGCGGGTGATTTTTTGGGAAGGTGTGCTCGAAGGCTTCGACGAGTCCCGGCGCTGAAATAGAGCCTGTCACAAATGCGACACCGGCCGGAGAGAACGAACTTGGCGGAAGCGATTTTGCAGCCAGCCCCGCCCAAAAACTGTGCCGGTCGCCGGAAACACTGGCGAAACCTGTAATCCCGTGTTGGCGGACAAAATCGTATATTTGGCCTCGTTCGGAATAGGCCGTGCTCCAGTCAGCAATCGGGACAGCCGCGTATCCTTTCAAGGGCCACGGATTGCCGAAGCCCGGCGGCAAATTCTGTGGATCCGCCCGCATTTCGAGCGACGCTGTTGTATTGCCCCAGATTTTCCATGTCGCCCGCGATGTCTTCAATCGATCGAGGAACCATGCTTTCTGTTCCTGCCCGAGGATCGTCTGCGAAGGCCGGTCCTTCCATACGTTGGGAATCTCCGTCTTGCCATCGGCTGAACGTATAGTGGCTGGCGGATTTCCCTGGTTGTATTCTCGACCGCCATCGAGGATTTCCATTGCCTCTTGCGGCAGCAGTTCGGGAAAATCATCGCTAGAGAGGCCCTTGGCTTCCTCCATGCCCGTCGGCTCCTCGGAGCAGTAGCTGCGCTGGTCCGTGATGATGAGTTCAAAATTGCGTCCCCAGCGCAGCGCGCGATAGCCCTTAAGACTCCGGATGGCTTTGAGATTGTTTTGTTCTTCTCCTAAGCCATGGCGGTCGAATTTAGTGATGGGTGTGTCCACTACCTTGGGGCCATCGAATTTTTCTAGCGAATCGCTGTTTGGCCGCGCCATTCTCGCTGGTTGGAATTCGAAAAACGCCTGATTAGCCGCTACCTTGCGCGTTTGTGCCGGGCGCGTTTTGCCTTCAAATTTTTGCAACGATTGCCAGCCCAACCAACTGAACTCATGGTTGTCCCACATGTTCACAAACGGCCATCGTGCGCGCGCGTCCTGCACTTCGGGATCGCGCAAGTAGGAGCGGTAAATCGCGCGGTAGTCCCCGACGGTAGTTGGAATATGAAAGTCGCGAATCTTTTCTCCCGTTGGGTAGCGGACGATGTCACGCAGCCTGCGATCGTAATATCCCTGCGGGCGGTCTTCCGGATACCAGACAATCTCATAAATGAAGTCGCCAAGATGCAACACGAACCCGAGTTGTTTTTCTACCGGAGCGCGCTCATCCTCGAAGATCATTCTGCGATAGGCGTTCTGCGCACCCATATTGGCGTTCTGGCAGCTCACGAACGCAAAAGACACGAGGCGAGGATCGTTTTCATCCGGCGCGGTTATGGTTCGCCCAACGCGGCTTCCGTTTCCATCTCGATCGATGAACCGGTACCAGTAAACCTTGGCCGGCTTCAATTGACTGACCAGTACACGGCACGTCCAATCAGAAGCCGCCAGCACACGGGGTTTGGCAGTGGCGATTACGTCTTGGAAACCCTCGTCCCCGGCAAGCTCGACAAGAAGCTCCGCTGATGTTTCTTCTTGTGGCCGCGGGTATCGAGTCCACAGCAAAACGCTGTCGCTGTGCGGGTCTGCTGAGGCGACGCCTTGGGGGAACAGATCCCGACGTTCGTGCCATATGCTTGTGGATGCCTGGCCAAAGCCATTGCCGAATGCTGCCGTGGCACCCATGGCGAAGGCCAGCTTCGTGAACGCCCGCCGGTTGATCGAAGTCATGGTAGTTCCTTTCAGCATAGTTTAGACGTGCAACCTGCGGTTACAGCTCATTGTTTTCCCGGACCACATTTTCGTGCCGCTTGTCCCCAATCGCCTGCATTCTATTGCGCCGATTCCGCCATTACGCCCTGTTGCAATTGACAAAGTACAAAATCGTGCGTCCAACAAAGGTTGACAGTCACAAATCACCAGTGTTACAAGGGCGAACACTGCTGTTCGTGTCTTTCGTCTGGTGGCTTTTCCTCGCTCATCGTTACTAGATTGGGCGAATGCCAAATCTCAAGCAGAGGACTTTATGCGAATCGTGCGCGGAATTGCTGTACTCGTTCTCATAACCACAGCTCAATTATTAGTTAGCCAAACCGGCACATCGAGCATTCGCGGAACCGTATCAGATCCCAGCGGCCGAGTGATTCCCGACGCCACGGTTACGTTGACTAACGCGGCGACTAACGCCGTGCGAACGACCAAAACCACCGACGCGGGCGCATACGTCTTTGATTTTCTTCCTCCTGCCACGTACCGGGTCACGGTCGAAGCGCAAGGATTCAAAAAGAATGTCCAGCAGAACGTTGAGGCCATCATCGGGAAGCCCAACGAGGTTAATGTCACTTTAAACATTGGAACTACGAATGAAGTCGTAGAAGTGACCTCTTCCGCCCAGGAGGCGCTCATCAATACACAGGATGCCACTCTGGGCAACAGCTTCGGTTCACTGCAGATTACGCAACTTCCACTTGAGGCGCGCGCGGTGGTTGACCTCCTTAGCCTGCAGCCCGGAGCAACTCGAGAGGGATACATTACCGGTGCGCGAGCGGATCAGTCCAATGTCACGCTAGACGGTGTTGACATCAACAACGCCGAGAGTGGCAACACTGACATTCCACGTAGCACGAACACGCTCACGCTGGGCGGTCTCGCGACCGACCGTGACGACATAATTAACGGACCTGTTCTGCGGCTCAGCTCTGAAGCAACAGAGGAATTCCGCGTCACTACAGCCAATGGGAATGCCAACCAGGGGCGTTCGTCTGGTGCGCAAATCAATATTGTTACAAAATCCGGGACGAATTCATTCCATGGAGCCGCTTCGGAGTTTTACCGTTCGCGCGGTTTTTCTGCGAATAATTGGTTCAACAATCATTCCACGCCCACGGTTCCAGTCCCTCCGCTGCAACGAAATACCTTTGAAGCCGCGATCGGAGGGCCAATCGTCAAAAACCGGCTGTTCTTCTTCTATGACTATTCAGGCCGGCGCGATGCGGAGAGTCTGAGTGAGGCCCGGACAGTTCCACTAGCATCGTTCGTTACAGGGCAGGGTGCGTTTAAATATCTGTATTGCACCGATGCTGCGTGCAGTAACACGCAGCAGGGGTCGCTCACCTTAAACCAGCTACAACAGGCCTACACGCAACCTGGATTCGCCACAACCGGGTTGAATCCGATTGCGATCTCGACCCTCGCTGCGGTTGCGGCGAAGTATCCGGCAAACGACAACACTACCGGTGATTTGCTGAATACGGCAGGGTTTCGATTCAACGCACCTACGCCAGTCCACCTGAACTCGCACACCGCAAAAGTAGACTTCAATCTGACCAACAAACAGAACGCATTCCTGCGCGTACAAGTTCAAAACGATCATCAAACGCAGCCACAGTGGCTGCCGGGGACTATCTCACCCGTGACCTGGGAGCATAGCTGGGGCTTGGCGGCTGGTCATACCTGGACAATTTCTAACAACTGGGTAAATAACTTTCGTTATGGTTTGACCCGCGAAGCATTCACGCAACCGGGCGACAGCAACACGAACGATACTGATTTTCGATTCGTATTTCAGCCCAACGGAGAGTTGCACACACTTTCTCAAATTGTGCCGGTGCATAACTTCACCGACGATCTCTCGTGGGTAAAAGGAAATCACACTATACAATTCGGCGGCAATGTCCGGCTTATCAGCAATTCCCGCCTCGATTACATTAACGCATTTGATTTTGCCGAAGAAAACCCTGACTACTACGCGGGCGGCGGGCAATCTGTCGTAAATGCTTTTGAAAAGTATCTGTCGACTAAAGGCTTGGCCGGCGGACTCGGTGGCCAATCTCTGGCCAACACAACCGAAGTATTGGACGCTGCTGCCGCGCTTATCGGCAGACTCACTCAATACAATGCTGATTTCACCTTCAACAAGAGTGGCGCACTTCTACCTGCAGGGACGCCGGCTAACCGAGATTTTGCGACCCAGTCATACGACGAGTACGTGCAGGACACTTGGAAAATACGCCCGAGCCTCACGTTGACCGCCGGCCTGCGATACAGCCTTGAGCGCCCGGTTTATGAAACTCACGGCTATGAGACTCAGCCTACGGTGCCGCTTGGGCAGTACCTGCAGAGTCGCGCTGCTGCCGGATTTGCGGGTTCGAACTATTTTGCTCCAATAACGATTGCGAGTTCTGGGCCGGCGAATGGTGGAAAGCCACTGTACAACTGGGACAAGAACAATTTTCAACCGCGAATCGCTCTGGCGTGGTCTCCCGATAACGGGAAAACTTCTGTTCGAGGTGGATTCTCTCTCAACAACGACTACTTCGGAGAAGCACTCGCGGTTGATTTCGATGTCAATAATGCGCTGGGCTACGAGCAGCAGTTCCAAGATCATGCCAATACTTTTGATATCGGAGCCACTGGTAAGCCGCTCGCTCCTTTGTTCACCGGCTTTGGGCAGGATGTTCGTTCACTGGTGCAACTGGCCGGAGGCACGGTCCCAAGCAGCTTAGTATTGCCAGCGACGTCGCCTGTCTTCGACGGTATCAACAATTTCGGGGAATTGATTCAGCAGTCACTCGATTCGAATCTACATTCTCCGACCGAGTACGTTTGGAATTTCACGCTCGAGCGTGAAATAGGGAAAGGCGGTCTGGTTTCAGCTTCGTACATAGGACGCGCTGGACGGGGATTGTTGATGAGACATGACGTGGCGCAATTTACTGACCTGCGCGATCCGAAGACAGGAGTGGATTGGTACACAGCCGGGACAGCCCTTGAAAAACTCCGTCAAAAGGGAGTTGATATTTCACAGATACCCGCCATGCTGCCCGCAAAGATCAATCAATATTTCGACGATATGTTCCCGCCGCATTTGGCTGGAATTCTCAATAACTATGAATTTGGGCCCGGCCAGTGCGACCCAACCCAAACACAAGGTGGTTTTGACTGCAACTGGACGAATGCGCAAGCGTTCCTCGGGTATCAAACACCCAACGTTGGGTTTTTTTCCGGTAATGATTGGACCGATGTGCAGGCAGAGATGGACCTAGCTCTCGTCGGAACCGACCCAACAAACGGTCTTGGTGGTCCATTTCCGGCACGATTCATGCAGCCACAATATGGCGCTCTGTCTACCTGGGCGTCGCAGGGAATCTCAAACTACAACGCTCTAACGTTCTCCTTCCGGCAGCGCCTGAGCAGCGTGACGCTGGACTTTAATTACACCTGGTCGCATTCGCTCGACGATGCGTCAGGCCTGCAAACGGAAGCAGGCTTTGGAAATTTTCAGACAAATGGCGCGTTTGTGGTCAATGCGTTCCGACAGGGTGCAAACTATGCCAACTCGGATTTCGATGTGCGGCACAACATCAATGCGGACGTGGTTTGGGACCTTCCATTTGGCAGAGGCAGAGCGCTTCTCGGAACTTCCGGGCGGGCGGTGGATGCAATTTTAGGAGGCTGGCAGCTCTCCAGCATTTTCCGGTTCAATACTGGCCTTCCCACTGGAGTTTCGCCGTTCGATCAGGAGCAGTGGGCAACAAATTGGGAAGTGCAATCGAACGCTACACCGACCGCGGCGATTCACACCTGCCCGAATAAGCCCGCAAATACTGCCCCGAGCATCTTTGGCGGATGCGACATCAACCAGATTTATCAGACTTTCCGTAACGCATATCCAGGCGAGGTGGGACCGCGCAACTATTTGCGGTTTCCGGGATACGTAGACGTCGATCTGGGACTCTCGAAAAGTTGGAAAATGCCCTACAACGAGCGGCATGAACTCCAGATTCGGTGGGATGTTTTCAATGTGACGAATACGCAAAAGCTTACGGGAATCGCTGATTTTTCAGTGGCTCAGGATCCTGCTTTGAACCAGTTGAGTGCGCCTCCGGATTGGGGAAACTTCACCACGGTGCAAGGCGCGCCCAGAGTGATGCAACTCGGAGCAAGGTACTCGTTCTAGCCGAAATGTCTTTCGTTTGGCTGGGTGTGATTCTGCCCAGCCTCTCTTCTATTTTGAATTACTCGCGATTATTGCGAGGCTCCGATTCCGCCGTACTTCTGCAGCCACTTCAATTCTTCCCGCACCTTGATCTTTCCGTGCCAGGGATTCTTGCTGAGCGAGTGGCCTTCTCCGGGAAAGATCAAAAGAGCGTTCGGAATGCCGAGCGAGTAAAGCGCGTGCTCTAATAAATAATCTTCGAGCACGGCCACGCGGATATCGTCAGCGCCGGCGACCATGTGCGTAGGCGTGCGGACTTTGTTGATCTGGAAAATGGCAGCTTCATCGTGATAGCGCTGCGGCGCTTCCCAAGGCCGTCCGCCGAGGAAGTAGGCGTCGTCGAAAGTTGTATCGTCATTGCCCCAATTCGCAACATGCTCGACCGCTCCAGCCCCAGTCACTGCAGCTTTCCATTGCGTGCTTTGCGTGATCAGCCAGTTGGTCATGTAACCGCCATAGCTGTAGCCGCCGATGACCAGATGGTCGCGATCCGCAATGCCGTCTTTAATCAGCGCGTCAACGCCCTCCAAAATGTCTTTGCCGGGGCGCGAGACAATTACCGGAACAATCTGCTCTAGAAACTTATCTCCATAGCCTGAAGAACCGCGATAGTTTGGTTCGAATACCAGCCATCCATTCGTGGCCGCCAGAATCCCCCACTGATACCAATCGGCTTCAAATGCATCGCCCCACGCGTCAGCCGGGCCGCCGTGAATAAATGTGAACATCGGTAGATTTTTTGCTTCGAATTTTCCGGGAGGATAGATCAGCATTCCTTCAACGGTGGTTCCGTCGTCGGCCTTCCAGCGATACGGTTTCCCCTGCGGCAGTTCGCGCTGAGTAAAGAGCGCATTGAACGAAGTGATCGGTTTTGCGTGATGGAAATCGGCAGTGCTCTCTGCTAAGTAAACTTCTGGCGGTTTTGAAAGTGATGAATAGATAAATGCAATGCGGGGCGAATGCTGAACCGTGGACAGACCCTCGTACGTTCCCGCCCAAGCGCCAACTTTCTTGAATGATTGAGATGGTTGTGCCGCCGAATACATTTGAACTTCTGTGCCCAGCCGGCCAGACGCGAGCGGGCCATCGGCGCTTACCGAATAGTGCTCCACTGATCCGGGAAAATCTTTGCTCCATTGCTCCACCGTTCGTGTTTCGCTGTCGACCCAATAAAGATGTGGCTGAAGATCGCGATACGGTCCGGTTACGTCGCCAACATCGATGGTGAAGAAAATATGCTTGTTGTCGTTCGCCCACCGCAAGTCATGCTCGACCGCCTCATTCTGAGTCAGTCGCTGGAGGCGCGTGGCATTGGGCGACCCGAGATCCGCAACATAAATTTCATAGTCTTGGAATTTTTCTTCACGCTGGTTGATCGGATTGGACATCACAGCCAACTTTTTGCCGTCGGGTGAAATGACCATCTCATCGACGCGGAGATCAGAAGTAGCTATTTGGCGCGCGCCAGCGGTCACATCGGAATCTTTCTCTGCCTCGCTTTTCTGAACAGCGGGGGACGCCGCATGCTTAGAAAAAATTGTGGAAAGATCTAACGCGAAGATTGAGTCGCCACGCTCCGCGGTCCGGTACTGGACCACGTCTTTCCATTCTTTGCGGTAGGCATCTTTCTTGTCTTTGCTCCACGGGATGCGAGTTGCGTAGTACAGCGTCTTCGAATCCGCAGACCAGGCAAAAGCGTGAACTTCCTCCGACCCTTCGGTTACGGCAAAAGCCTCGCCCCCATTCGGCGAGATCAGATAAATCTGGTCCACGTCTTCATTCTTGCTGGAATCTTTTGCTGCGCCAGAGTCCTCGTCGTCCGATGAATTCTCGCTTGTGTCGCGGCTGGCGAGAAAAGCGATCCATTTCCCATCCGGAGACCATTTCGGGTTAGTGGCATGACCAGACTCGGTGAGCTGGATGAGAGACTCCTGCGAACTATCGCGCCGATAAAGCCAAAGGTCTTTGCTGAAAATTTGTTTGTCCCAGTTGGCCCGCTCGGTTCCAATGACCACCGAGTTTCCGCCCGGCGCAAGCTCGAGCGCATTAAAGCTCACCGAATTGAAAAATTCGTCGAGGCTGATTTTAGATTTTTCTTGTGCAACTGCCGAAGAAGCTGCGAGTGCCAGTACGGCAAGCCACCAGATTCGCATAAGGAGACCGGAATTTATGTGAAGTCCACGTTCAGCTAGCGCTAGTCGCCAAAGTTGAGTTACTAAAGTTGCTCAGGTGGGCGACGACGCTGCTCGAACAGGGTAGCACGCGAAAGAAAGCTATGGGCCCATCCCAGCGCACGTCTGGCGAAATTCGAACACCCAGTTTTGTCCCGACATGTTTTGAGAGTCGCTGCTGATGCCCGCAGCGCACGCGGTCGGGGCTGCGGCAAAGGTGCTTGCACAGCTGAGGAAAGCCAGGCCCGCCCAGCGGACCATTCTTATTCCTCCGAAAGCGAACCATAGCCTGAATATGAGCTCCGATGTTGAAATTCGAATCCGGAGAAGCTGATTCCACGGCTCACATCGCTCTAAGTCGCACGACGTCCCAAGACGAAATGCAAAATAAGTGAAATCACTGCGAAAAGAAGTAATAGATGAATCAGCGCACTCGCTACGTGAAATAGCGTAAAACCGCCAATCCAGGCGATCAACAAGATTACAAACAAAATCATCCAAATGCTCATGCGGTTTCTCCTTCGATCTTCATGCTCGAGTCGAATCACAGTCTAACTAATTCAGTAAAACGGCGGGTATCAGGACAATTTTGTATAAAGTGGGATTTCGCCAGTACGACTTGCGGCAGCTAGAACTTTATCCCGGTGGCTTGCCAATAGACAACGCGGGTCGGATTCACGATGGAAAAGTGCGTAAAGCCCATTGAGTTCATTGCTACTGCAAAAGTGCTAGTGGAAAACAGGGCTGGTAGCGCCAAGAATGCCGGTTTATGGACCGCATATGAGCATCTAACGAATGCCGAGGTGAAATGTGAGCACAATTACTGCAAATGTCGAACAAGCGAACACATACAGATCTTTGAAGGACAAAGTCATCCTTATTACTGGCGCCTCAAGCGGGATTGGACGTGCGATCGCAATCGAAACGGCGCGACAAGGTGCGAATGTAGTAGTGAATTACATCGGCAAGCCTGATTCGGCTCAGGAAGTGGTACGACAAATCGAGCACGATCACGGCGCCGCACTCGCCATTGAAGCAGACGTGGCGAAATCTGATCAGGTGGAACACATGATTGCGCAAACCGTCTCTCAACTGGGCCGTGTGGATGTGCTGGTAAACAATGCAGGCATCGAAAAAGAATCGCCGTTCCTGGAAAAGCCTGAGAGCGAATTCGATGCGGTGATCGGAGTCAACCTCAAAGGTCCTTTCCTGTGCACGCAAGCAGCGGCGCGCGACATGGCGAAACGAAAAAAAGGAACTATCATTAATATCTCTTCAGTTCATGAAGACTTGCCTTTTCCAGGCTATTCCGCATACTGTGCCGCGAAAGGCGGTCTGCGAATGCTTTGCCGCGATCTCGCGCTCGAACTGGCTCCGCATGGCATCAATATTGTGAATGTGGCTCCCGGGGCGATCGACACTCCAATCAATAAACGCACGCTTTCCAATCCAGAGAAAAAGCTCGCACTCAATCGAGAGATTCCTCTGGGGAGAGTCGGAGAACCGCAAGAAGTCGCAAAGCTCGTCTGTTACTTAGCATCCGATGATGCCGCTTACATTACAGGTACGACAGTCGTCATCGACGGGGGCCTAATGCATCAGACGGGCTCGCTGTAACCTCGCGGCGCAACCACGGGAGAGCAGACGAAGCGCAGCAGCGCTATTCATCGGCCAAAAATCCCAATCAGCCCAATGAGGATCAGGTAAATCGCTACGACATAATTCAAAATGCGGGGCACGATCAGGATCAGGATTCCGGCAATCAGGGCAAGGAACGGTCCGGCCAGGGTGTTGTAATGAATGGTCACTCCGCCACCACGGACCTGCGCCAGGAGCGGCGACGCAATCACCAGGAACAAAGGCCAAAACAGTCGAAGTCGTCGGTTGAGCATTGAGCACCTCGCTTAAGGAAGATACCATTCGCTGCTTGCGGATGCCTACACTTGACCGGTGGCGAGAGACTGCATATCAGAGCCCTGTGGAGGGACAAGAAGTGGCCGCCGAGGCTAATCTGACTGGGAGAATCGCCGAGCAGTTATTGCAAATGTTTCGCTGTCCAGTCAGGACGACACATGTGCACCGACAAAATCGGGAAACAAGCTCAGAGAGTGCTTCGTCTAGGAGTTTTCGGCCTTGGGCGTCGACTGAGCTCCTGGCGGTTCGCGAAAAGGATCCATCGGAATCGGCGCGTACTCGACGAGGATGATCTCGAGATGCTCCGTCTTCGCTGGCGCGCGCAGGTCCACGCGGTCGCCGGGGCTGGCCTTCATCAGCGCATTAGCAAGAGGCGAGCGCCAGCTGATGTAGCCGCGATCGAGGTCCACCTCGTCGGTGCCGACGATAGAGACGACATGTTCGAGGCCGGCGGCGTCCTTGTAGGTCACGGTTGCGCCGAAGAAGACGCGTGTAGCGGCTGATCCTGGCCGCGGAGCGGCGGGATCGACGATCGTGGCAGCATCAATGCGTTTGGTGAGAAAGCGGATCCGTGAATCGATCTGGTTCAACCGTCGCTTGCCGTATTGGTAGTCGGCGTTTTCACTGCGGTCCCCGTTACTGGCAGCCCACGCTACGACCTCCACCACCGCCGGACGCTCGCGATTCAGTAAGAAGCGGTGCTCGTCTTTCAGCCGCTGCAACCCAGCGGGCGTGATGTAGTTCTTGAGCGTCGGCCCCGCTTCCTCGCGCACTGGTCCCCGGAGCGGTCGCCGGGTTCGCATTTGCCGATCTGCCATGGGATTTCGTGTACTCGTCGGTGACCAATCTAGGGAGCTCAGCGCCTCTGTCCCGATATATCGCACGGTGAACGTGACGTGCGCGGTCGGTCGAATATACATCGGTCTTTCCTGGCGCACTCCCAGAAAACGCGGTGACCTGTCCGAATATAAATCAAGACGCAGATGGAAAAACAATAAGTATGCGGTTCACCTAAGCGATGAGGCGAGCAGGTGCCAGTTCGAATGAATTGCGGAATGCGCTCTCTCGTTGTCACCCCAGCGTCACAGCGGCAGCTCCGAGGCACTCGCGCTCTCGCCCGTTCTATTTTACGATATGTTGTCACTTATGATAATATGCGTGCATATAGTAAAGAAGCGTCATGGCTGTTTCGAAGGCTGAAATCGTAGCTCGCATGGTCAGAAAGGCTGGGGTATTCCGGCCGCGCGAACTGGATCGGGTAGCTATCCCTCGGGAATATCTCCGCCAGGCGAAAGACCGTGGGCTAGTGCGGCAAGTGGGAAGAGGACTCTATGTAGCCGACGGTAGCCGGGTGACCGAGCACCATACGCTTGTGGAGGCAGCGAAACGCGTACCGCATGGTGTCATCTGCCTGCTATCTGCGCTGCGCTTCCATGGGCTCACCACGCAATCGCCGCGTGAGGTTTGGATAGCGATTGCCCACAACGCTCGTCGCCCCAGCGCGGGTTATCCGGCAATGCGTGTTGTGCATTTTTCCGGTAAGGCCCTTTCCTATGGCATTGAGGAAAAGAAACTCGAAGGAGTTGCCGTGCGAGTCTTCGGTCCAGCGAAAACTGTCGCAGATTGTTTCAAGTACCGCAACAAGATAGGGCTGGAGGTCGCTCTAGAGGCGCTGCGCGATTGCTACCGGCGACGGAAAGCCACAATGGACGAACTCTTCATCGCCGCGAAAGTCTGCCGGGTGGCACGGGTGATACAACCGTACCTGGAATCGCTCACGTGAAGAGACCCGTTGCAAACGTGTCGGCTTCCGTCCGGCAGCGATTGTTGAATCTGGCGACGGAACGCAAGGAAGATTTTGGACTTGTCCTAACCCATTATGGATTGGAACGATTCCTCCACCGCCTGAGCATTTCTCCCCATCGGGACGCCTTCGTCCTCAAGGGTGCACTGCTCCTGCAACTCTGGACTGCGGAGATGTATCGTCCGACCCGAGATCTCGATCTGCTCGGACGGGGGCACTCCGATATCAACTTCCGGAAAGTCCTCTCCGAGGTGTGCTCGCAAAATGTGGAAGATGATGGCCTGACGTTTCTACCAGACACGATTCGTGTGGAAAGAATCCGTGATGAGGCAGCCTACGAAGGGGTTCGGGTACGAATGGAAGCGCGGCTTGGGAATGTGCGCGTTCCCCTTCAGATTGACGTCGGTCTCGGAGACACGATTGTTCCCGCACCAGAGGAAGTGGAGTACCCCACGCTCCTTAAATTTCCTCCACCCAAATTGCACGCCTATTCCAAGCAGAGTGTGATTGCGGAAAAGTTCGAAGCCATGGTCAAACTCGGCCTCGCGAATAGCCGAATGAAGGATTTCTACGATCTCTGGGTGCTGGCGCAAAGGTTCGAATTCGAGAGCAGCACTCTCGCCGCGGCAATTCAGGCAACATTCAACACGCGGCGCACGACTCTGCCGAGATCGTCGCCGCTAGCATTGAGGGCTGCGTTTTATGAACTTCCAACGAAGCAGACGCAATGGAAAGCATTTTTGCGGAAGAGTGGGCTTAAGGCAGATTCTTCCCTGAAAGAAATAATCGAGGTGATTCGAGAGTTCGTACTGCCGGTTGTGGACGGCGTTTTGAAAGGGGACGAAGAAAACGAGGTGTGGCAGGCGGGCGGACCGTGGCGGAGGAACCGGAGACTCTGATTCTGTCCTTCCGGGGGAAGTGTGTAATCGGTGTAGAGGTCCAGTTCGTTCGTAGAGCTCGAGATAACGTCAATTATTTCATTTGGTGTGACTACCGTCGGGAATCGTAGCGGACGCGAAATCCGCTACGTCTGTTACGAACCGTTATCTCCGCTGAAGTGCTCACCATCCAGCTGCTCATTCTGTGGACGTTATGCGTGGTGCCGGGAGGGGGAGTTGAACCCCCAAGGTGCTAAGCACCGGCGGATTTTGAGTACCCAATCGGGTTCTGATCCGTTTAGAAAATTCTCTACTCTATTCGCTCTTTCAACCGCTTACAAGGCGAGCGTGTTGATCTCTTCTGACCATGAACATTCCGTTCTGACCATAGAACTACTACAGATTTACTACAGTCCGGGGAAAGAAAAGGACGAATTTTATATCGCCTCAACTTGAGCATGCCCCGACCTGTTCCAATTTCGTAAATTACAGAAAATTGTTATTGACATCGTTCTCTAATGTGATAAAAGGCGAGTTCCTGGAAAAACAGCAATGGCGGTGCCGATGCGAGTTTGTTTCCTAGGACGCAACTGCCGTCTAATTTGTCGCCTCACAGTCGTGTGTCTGGTCTGCACTTACCTCAATGCGCAAGAACCCAGCGAAAGGCAACGTAGGGAAGACTTGCGGGATGAGGTAGAGAATACGAAAAAGGTCATTAAGGCGATCCAGGGACCGCTATTTGGAAGCCTGAATGGCACCGAAGCCAAAAAATACAGGGCGATTGAATTTCGTGTGACGGACAAAGATAGTTTGTCCCGTGCATATGGATACGTCGAACATGGAATGCCGGTCATAGAAATTGACGAGGGATATTTTCGGCAAATTTCGATGATGGCAGAGGCCGAATTGATACAGCAAGCTCAGGGAAGGCCGGTTTTAATTCCGTACATTCAGTATGTAGTGCTTTCGTGGAGGAAGAAAGCCGCGTTCGTGAAGGATCCCAGCAAATTTGCGAATTTTGACTTTGACAGTTTTCTCGCTAAGCCGGACGGCTCTCGTGCGTGGAGCAAAATGATCACAAGTGGGATGGCATTCGTTGTCGCGCACGAGGTAGGACACCATGTGCTTGGACACTACGATAAGGCTTGGCCGACCGACAATGAAAAGTTGCGTGAAATGGAGAGGGATGCAGATGAATGGGCGATTAACAGGCTTGAACACGCGACCCCACATTTCAGTCCACTAAGCGGCGTCTTACCATTGATATTTGACTATTACGTTACGGCAAATCCGATTGCGAAAGAATCGAATTCCAATCATCCTGCCGATTTGCGCAGAATAGAGAACCTTTTCGAAGCAATGAAAGCGACACTCCCCGACTATCGTAGTGATATAGAACTGGAAGGTGCAAAGCTCGGATTCACCTATCAAGAGTTTAAAACGTACATCTCTGAAGAACTGGATAAATATGAAGAGGAGATAAGAAGCGACGCGCCTCCGGTTCAAGAGCTACCACCTGCTGACGAGAGCAGCAATAATTCTGATTCCGATTCTGATGCCAGCACTTCTCGCAGACATCCGCGACCTAGCATAGGCTGGTTCTGCGGAGATGTCTATGGAAGAAGAGTTTGTCAAATGGCGGTCGCAGGGCGGGTTGGAACACCTTGTACGTGCCCCTATGTGCCAGGTTATGGCTTAATTGTGCCGTGAACGAAGATGAGAATACGCTCTATTCATTTAGTCGTGTTGGCTAGCCTATTTTGCGGGATGGTGCTTGCTGAGCCACATCGACTTAATATCTTTTCGGATTCGGACCAGTTGCTCGCTGTATTCGATAACGTTCCTGATTCGGATCGCATTGACCCGCAGCACAAAATTATCGAGGCTGAAACAAATAAAACCCTAGGTGCAGAGTTCAATCTGATTACTTCCATTTCGGTTATCTCTTGCGATCGAGAGTCAGCGTTTTCGACAATGGAAGAGGCAATACTGCAGCTGCTCAAATCCAAAGAGTACGTAGTTATTTCCGATTGGGACTCTTTCGGAAATCTCCGAGTCGAAAACAAGACATTCGCTTCAATTTTCAAATATCCGTCTCTCTGGCAACATATAACGCTACACGTGGCAGTTGATCAGTCCGATCTTAACGAACGGGGATTCACCATGGACTACGAAATCAAATCGAGTCCTCGGCGGAATGACAAGAGTTGGACCGACGCTTCTTCTGCCGAGGAAGCTCGGAGCTACATCGACAAACTGCGAGGAGAGTTGCGAAATGCCATCGAGCAATCATTGAAAGCTAATTGCAGTAAGGCCGTGCTGAATGAGGATTTTGCGACCGACAACGACGCGATTGCTGCAATAGCTAAAAAACTAAAAATGACGCCTTTGCAGGTCGAGGCGGTCAGGACAGCGTTGAGGGAACATAGTGACTAAGCCATCAAGATCTACGGTCAAGAAAGACGAATGGGTCAGAACATTGCTGACGGTTTATACGACTGCGCAGGCTTTGCTATTGATCTTATTTTTTGGGACCGCCCCGTTTGTTAGGCTCCGAATTAAACAGGATGAAGCGCTGGGCGTTGTCGAATTGGTGCTCCCATTGCTAACTGGATATGTTGGGATGATACTCGGGTACTATTTCGGCCATAGAGACGCAAAATGAAAGAATATTTGACAATTTTTTCCCTCATAGCGCTGACAACCGGCATCGTGGTTTTTACGGCCGTTTTTTTAGCCGATGTCGGAATGTCATATGACACCTACAAAGCGTGGCTAAGCGTATTGCTTAGTTTTGTGTCTCTAATTTCCAATGCTGCCATTTCCTATTATTTCGCGAAAAAGACAACTACCAAGCGTAGAGACATTGCCAGTGACTTAAGCGAATCCTCCTCAATTTAGTGGTTCGAAACAAATCGCAACTACAACAGTCCGGCCATGATGTGAAGTGGAGGGAAAACGCCGCTACAACCTGACCTGATCCCCTCTTTCGGAGCAAAGCTGAGTATGATTTCGGACGAAAGGAAGGGGAAGAGGCATGTCGAAGAGCAGGCACACGGAAGCGCAGATGATTGGAGCGCTGAAGCAACTGGAAGCTGGACGTAAAGC
>DASRFP010000012.1:0-45491 GCA_035651475.1 Terriglobales bacterium
GTCTTTGAGATCGAGATGCTCGGTCAGCTCGGCCAGGTCGTCGGCGTAGTGATCCATGTCGTGGCCGTCGCCGGTCTGCGAGGAGCGGCCATGTCCGCGCCGGTCGTGGGCTATGACGCGATAACCCTGGTTGAGGAAGAATATCATCTGCGCGTCCCAATCGTCGGCGGACAGGGGCCAACCGTGGCTGAATACCATGGGCTGACCCTTGCCCCAGTCCTTGTAATAAATCTCGATTCCGTCTTTTGTGGTAATCGTCGGCATAAATGATCTCCTTATCGTTGCGGCGTATTGGTTTCTAATATTCGCGCACCATCTCAAATCACGCGAACTGCCTCATCTCGATTTCGATCACCCGCTAAATCTGACTATCGTAGGCTTCCGCGCCGTAAGAAGGAAGCCAAATACTTTCCTCGAGCGCTCTACCTGGGGTTGTAGGCCCGATCATCTCCAGCCAGTGCATGGATTTTGCTGGTGCAGAGTGCCTGATGATCCTTTTAATTGCCTGATGATCCTTTTAACAATGATCTCGCACTAAACCAACAATTATGAGGATAACCACGAGGCTAGCCAACACAGCCAGGTCTGGCTCGCGCCAATGCCTTGGAATCGAAAAAGTCGACGGGCGCCGTCGCAGATGCCGCCTGCGTACGCGCTCTGCCTCGATACAAGCAGTTTTAGCGCTCTGGAAAGACGCTGACCCGGGCATTTCCATCTTCAAAGCAGCTAAAGCCGAGTACGGGAAACTGTTATAGAGCTTGCTTTCAACGGAAGATCCTTTTCGAAGTGAATCAAACGTGAGCGGGCTTCCTACTTCATGCCCACTACTTCCCGAGTCGTCGGCTATTCGGAAGTTGCAACAATATTTGTCCCGAATTCTGTGTGCGAATTGTGTGCCAGATTCCGAGGATACTCAGATTCGGCGAAACGGCCAATCTGGCTCACGGCCGATCAGTCGTTTTCCAATCAACTTCCGGTCTGCCCGTAATCCATCCGGCACCACCAGGAGAGTTGCCCGATCGTCGGTTGACTCACCAAACTGGGATTGCGTGGCATGGTTGACGAGTCCTTGCGTCGCCAAAAAGTGACCGAGGGCCGCACTCCGAATCAGGGATTGAGGCGCTGGTCGAGAAGGAGTACGGTGCGGTACAGGACTTCTGCGCCATTGGCAATGTCTCGCGGCGACGAATACTCCTTCGGCGAGTGACTGATACCGTCCTTACTTGGGATGAAGATCATACCCATCGGGGCGATCTTGGCGATATTTTGCGAATCTTGACCAGCAAAGCTGGGTAGGTCCATGCTGGCGAGGCCAACGGACTCTGCCGCGTCCCGAATCGCCGCTTGGATTGCGGGGGTCGAGCGCGCGGATTTCACGTCGTCGGTCGACTGGCAGCGCGTATCGACGCCTTCTTCCTTATCTACTTGCCGGAAGCGCACGGCGACGTGCTCCCACATTCGAACAACCTTCGCGTCATCGAGGTCCCGCAGCTCGACCGGAAATTCGGCGCGGCCGGGAATGACGTTGGGAGCGCCCGGTTCGACGTTCATGAAACCGACATTCCCGACCTGCGTGCCAGTTTCACTGAGCACAACGTCGCGCACCGCGAGCACGTCCTTGGAGGCAGCCGTAAGCGCGTTGTGTCGACGATTCATAGGAGTAGTGCCGGCGTGATTGGCAGAGCCCGAGACGACACACTCCCAGCGGCCAACGGCAACGATGCCTTGCACCACACCGATGGGAATCTGCTTTTCGTACAGATTGGGCCCTTGTTCGATGTGCAACTCCAGCGAAGCGGCCAGCAAGTCTTGCCGGATACGCGCATCGCCAAGCTTCGCGGGATCTTGGCCGTAGCGGCGCAGCCAGTCAGCGAAGGAGACACCCTTGTCATCCTTGCGATCGAGAATTTCTGGACCGATGAGCCCGGCGGCGATGCCGGAGCCGAGCGTGCCGATGCCAAAATGATTGCCCTCCTCGTTGGTCCAAATGACCACTTCGAGAGGATGGCGGGTCTTCATGCTGGATTCGTTTAGCGCTCGAATCACTTCAATCGCGCCGAGGGCGCCCACATCGCCATCGTAGTTGCCGCCGTGTACTACGGAATCGATGTGCGAGCCGAAGAGGATGACCGACAGCTTTTGTGAGCCGTCCCGGTGCCCGAAGATGTTGCCCGCGGGATCAATACGAACGCTTAGGCCGGAATCCTTCATAAGGCCGATGACATATTCGCGCGCCGCCATGTCCGTCTCGGAATATCCAAGGCGAGTGACGCCTCCATCGGGATTGCGGCCGTACTCGCTAAGCTTCACCAAAGTTGATCGCAAGCGCTGCGAATTGACGTGCAGCTGGGGAAACACATTCTGCGCATGCGCGATGGCTGCAGACGTTGCGCCAAGAAAGACACAGAGGAACACGAACCGCGAACCGCAATTTCGCATTATGAATGGCCTCTCGAAGAGTACCGGAACCTGTAAATACATGTCGCAGGATGCACTTCGGCTGCTTGCAGGCCTAACGACCGTTACCGCTTGAGTCTTTGACTGCCGCACCTATTTCTTTAGCGCGGAGGCGAAATTCGAAACGACAGTCAGCGCGTCGCCCACTTGTTGCGACACGCGGTAAAGCAGGATTTTCTTCCCATCAGGGCTGACCTGGAAGAAAGGATCGGGCGTGGACCAGTTTGTCACTAACGTTTTGGGCACACCGAACTGCAGGGCACCGGCTACTTCTTTTACCGGCATGGCCCAAACCGTGTTCCCGGAAGTCGCATAGTAAAGTGCTTTCCCATCGCGGCTCCACAATGGGTGAAGCCCCTGGTTCGCCGAGACTTGCCACTTGCCGGTGCTACCTCTGAAACCGCTAACGTAGATTCCCGCCGAACCGGATTCATTCGACAAGTAGGCTAGCCAGCGGCCGTCGGGAGAGAGGTTCGGGTCGTTGCGAAACGTACCCGGTGTGGTGGGCACGACCTGGAACGGCTTGCGATCACCTTCCAGAGGCAATGCCCAAAGGTCCTGAGCTCCCGGTATTCCCCGCGCATAGACGATGTACTTTCCGTCGTGCGACCAATCACCGGGAAACAGCAACTGATCGTCGTTCAGCAGTTCCTCTTCTGCGCCCCCTCCGTCCGAGGGTTTGCGAAAAAGCTGGAACTTGCCATCGCGGTTGGAGGTGTAAGCGATCCATTTACCGTCCGGCGACCAGAGCGGAGTGTTGTTGAAAATCGGCCCAAACGTAAGCCGCGTGCGGATGCCCCGCGCCAGATCGTGCACCCAAATGTCGCTTACGCCATTGTCCATCTCGAGGGCGATGCGGTCACCCTGCGGCGAAAGGCGAAGAGCGTTAACATTTGTCAGCCCCTCGGCGATTATGGACTCTTTCTTCGTGCCGCGATCCAGCCAGTACAGTTCCAAGGTGCCGTAGTTCCCGCCCCCAGTGCCATAGAGAAGGAGGCCAGTGTCCGCCGCGGCCACGTCCATGTGCCACGTCGTGGGATCGTTCGCTACGTCCTTGGCCAGAGTTTGCGGCTCTCCACTTAATGTGCCGCTCGACGCATTGAACGGCTGAGCCAGCAGTTGCTCGTTGCGCGCGAAAAGCAGGTACCCATCAGCATAGATCGCATTAGATTTCGACTTGAACACGGGTTTGTTTACGCTGCCATCGACCGACGCGTAGTAGACCGTGTCCATTGCCGACTTCGAGGCATCGTGGTTGATTGCAAGATAGAGAAAATGCTTGCCGTCAGGGAGAAAAAATGGCCAGCGATGCGACGTGTGCTGATTGACGTCTAGCGTCGTAACAGGGGTAGGCGCGCCGCCGTTGGCGATAATTCGGTAGAGTCGGTCCTGAGTTGCGGGTGCGTAAACGATGATGCCATCCGTGCCCCACGCCCCGCCGCGTCCGTATCCTGCATCGGCGATCACCTGGGCCGAGCCGCCGGAAATTTCCACCACCTTCAATTTTCCGTCCGCAAAGAAACCGATCGAACGGCTATCGAACGACCAGAAAGGAAAAATAGCGCCGTCGGTGTCCTTAACCTGGTGCGCATCCAGCGAATTGGTCGGACGTGCCCAGATCGTCGTCTTGCCGTTCAGGTCCGTAGCGGCGAACGCGATCATCGAACCGTCCGGCGAGATTACCGGAGGCCCCGCGTTGTCGCCGGTTAGATTGATCTGACTTTTGCCTGGCGGTTTCAATTCCATGCGAATCGATGCCGCGGGTGCGTTCCGGTGCAAAATAAATCCTGCAATTGCTCCCAGCAGCAATCCGGCGATCATTGCCGCCGCCCAACCCAGGGACCGGCGCGCCGGCGAAGCCGCGCCCGCCTCGGCGCTTGAAGATAAGTTCTCCGCAACTTTCTCGGCTGGCTTTGCCGTCGCCAGCCACTGCAATTGCAGCTTAATGTCATTCGCGTTCTGAAAACGGTCTTCGGGATTCTTCTGCAAACACGTCATAACGACGTACTCAAATGCCGCAGGCACTCCCGCATTCACGCTGCTGATCGGAGGCGGATCCTGCTCCAGGATTGCCGATGCCAGGGAAAGCTGGCTCTTGCCTTGAAATGGACGCTTGCCTGTCGCCATCTCATAGAGAACCGTGCCGAACGCAAATATGTCGGATCGAGTGTCGGCTTCTTTGCCCTCGATCTGCTCCGGCGCCATGTACTGCACGGTGCCAATGATGGTGCCCGCCGTCGTTAGCGGAGTGAGGGGAGTGGGGCCACTCAGCGTAGGAGCCGCTGTGAAAGATGGCGGAGCCGAAGCCGAGCTTGATGCTGCGGTTGCAGCACCTACCGGCTTCGCCAGCCCGAAATCCATCAGCTTCGCACCTGTCTGTGCCAACATGATGTTGGCGGGCTTTAGATCTCGATGAACAATGCCCCGACGATGGGCAAACGCGAGAGCCTCGGCAACAGCGATTCCAATTTTGTATACCTCACGAAGCGGGAGCACCTCCGCGCGCAAGCGGTCGGCCAGCGTCTGACCTTCAAGGAACTCCATAACGAAGTAATCAGTGCCGTCCTGCGATCCAACGTCATACAGATGACAGATGCCTGAGTGATTGAGAGATGAGATGGTTCTTGCCTCGCGTTCAATCCGCTGCTTGAGCTCCGTGGAGGAAGAAAGATGCGAAGCGAGGACTTTGATCGCAACTACCCGGTCCAGACGCGTGTCCCGTGCGCGGTATACTTCGCCCATGCCACCGGCACCAATAGCTGATTCAACCTCATACGGGCCGAGTTTCGTGCCAGAGGTGATCGTCATCCGCGGCCGCAATTATAACCCTGCAGCAGATGAGACATGCGAGGTATGACGCTGCTGCGCTTATTATCGGAAATTCCGCCGTTCGCCTGAAACAAGCTTGTGGGAGCGAGCGGGCGTGTAGTCGGCAATCCGGAAATAATTCCAGAACGGAAAATGAGACGTCATGAAGATCAGCGAGGTCAACTTCCGAATTGCCCGTCATTCGTCACGTTGTGCTGCTGGCGGACGAAAGCGCAATATTACGAGAAGGCGACTAAAGGCAATGTTAACATTATGCTGGCCTTTCGCACGCTGTCATTCCATGGATACAATGGTTCAACTTCCGGAGACAGTAGGGACTGTGACGAAGCTGCTGCTCGTACTCTTTTGTCTGTGTACATCGGCGTTTGCCCAAACGATTCCGGAAGGCGTGGGACAAGGCTACGGTGGCGAGTTGAAGCATGTAACCAGCCAGCTGCTTGCATTGGCCGAGGCTACGCCCGCAGAAAAGTTTGCGTGGCGACCAACGCCCGGTGTGCGCTCTACCAGCGAGGTGTACATGCACATCGCGGTCGCCAATTTTTATTTTTTGAGCGTGGTCGGAAAGCAGAAAATGCCGTCCGAGATCAAGCAGGGGTTCGAGAAGTCGGTGACTGCTAAGGGCGACGTCATCTCATGGCTGAAGCGCTCGCTTGAGGCCGCGCAAGCTGCCCGCGCTACGGAAGTGCCCAAAGATCTGGGGAGGAAAGTCGAGTTCCTCAAGCGAGACACTACCGCGGATGCCGTTTACCTCCGACTAATCATTCACTGCAACGAGCACATGGGGCAGCTTGTTGCTTATGCGCGCATGACGGGGGTTGCTCCGCCATGGTCCAAGGAATAGCGACAGCAATGGTGCCTGAAAGGAATGATGAGGAATAAGAGTACGATCGACTAGCCAAATCTGTGACCTACGCTATGCCAATTTATTCGTGGCTCGGGACCGATCTCCTGACCAGGAGCGGCGTTTTGCCGTACTGACTTGGTATTGCTTCCGGCTTGTCCGTCATCCATTCGCAAATTCGTCAGTGAGCATATTCAACTAGCGTAAAATCCCTTAAGGCACATAATCCTAGCTGCCGGCTTCCCCTTGGTCCCTACGAATGCCCGCGCTCATCAGGGAGGGCGGCATGAGAGTTATGCTCCAGGCGCGAGATCCACGGCTGGATCGTCAACTCGCCATTAAGCTGCTGGCGCCGGACTTGGCAGCTGACCGGCAAGCACAGGAACGTCTCCGCGGTGAGGCGAGGGCGGTCGCCGCACTGGATCATCCCTACATTTGCAAAATCTTCGAAGTAGGCGAAGAACGGGATGCCGTGTTCCTGCGCAGTGGAATACGAGCTCAAGCACGACCGTATCTTCGATCCGCTCCGCTCCGAGCCTCGTTTTCTCGCGCTGATGGAGAAGCTGGGGTTCGACAGTTGAATTGGGAGGAGCGTCCCTCTCTGGGAGGATCTGGATGTCAGACATGAATGGCAAAGTAGCTCTGATTACCGGAGCGAGCAGCGGAATTGGCCGGGCGACAGCCGAGCTCTTCGCGGCGCGAGGCGCCGAGGTAGTTCTTGCGGCACGGCGCGAACATGAGTTGGCGATGCTCACGAGTGATATAGGGTCTCGCGGAGGAAGAGCGAGTTTCGTGGTCACGGATGTCGCAATCGCCAGGGATGTCGAACGGATGGTGGCACATGCCATTGAGACATTTGGCCGCCTCGACTACGCGGTGAACAACGCCGGTATTGAGGGAAAGCTTGCAGGCATTACCGATCTACCCGAGCAGGAATGGGATCGAGTTCTTGACACGAACCTGAAGGGGACCTTTCTGTGTTTGCAATACGAGGCCCGAGCCATGCTTGCGGGCGGCCATGGCGGCGCGATCGTCAACATCGGTTCTGTCAATTCCTTTCTCGGCTTCCCCACCGGCTCCGCGTACGTGGCCTCGAAGCACGGACAAATAGGCCTGACTACGAGCGTTTCCGCGGAGCTGGCGCCGCAGGGAATCCGGGTTAACCTCGTGTGTCCGGGATTCATCGATACGGCGATGCATCACCGGGCGCGCAGCCTCCTCGGCGATGACTTGTACGACAAGATTCTGATACCCCGTGTTCATACCAGGCGCGCAGGCCGTCCGGATGAGATCGCCCAGGCTATAGTCTTCCTGTGCTCGGAGGAGGCCAGCTACATCTCGGGCACCACGTTGACACCCGATGGAGGTTTCACTCTGACCGTTTAGCTTGATGCGGCATGAATCCTGTTCACGGTCTTTTGATGGGGAGCCTAATGAAACCGTCTACATTATTTGATCTAACCGGCCGGGTGGCGGTCGTGACGGGCGGTAATGGCGGAATTGGCCGTGGCATTGCGCTCGGATTGGCCGAGGCAGGGGCCGCCGTCGCAATCTTTGGGCGAAACCATGAAAAGAACCAACGGGTGCTTTCCGAACTGAAAGCCGTCGGCGTTCCATCGATTGCTGTGACGGTGGATGTGACCGATCGCGCCGGACTGGAGCCCGCGCTTCGCCGGGTCGAGAGCGCGCTTGGTGGCATCGCTATCCTGGTAAATAATGCCGGGAACGTCTCGCTGAGCGGTGGCGTGTTGAACGAAAAGCCTGAGGACTGGGACACTGTCATCGAAACCCAACTCAACGCGGTTTTCCTTCTTTCGAAGCTCGCCGCGAAGGCGATGGTTAGTCGTAAGATTGGGAAGATTATTAACATCGGCAGCATGTACTCGTTTTTTGGATCCGGGCTTATCCCCTCTTACAGCGCGGCCAAAGGCGCGATCGTCCAGCTGACCAAGTCCATGGCCATTGAGCTCGCACCGCATAACATTCAAGTCAATGCGATAGCGCCGGGCTGGATCGAAACCGACATGACGGCGCCCGTCAAAACCATGCCATTGAATGACGAAATTCTTTCGCGGACCCCCGCCGGCCGGTGGGGTCAAGCCGAGGAGGTCGCCGGAACCGCCGTGTTCCTGGCCTCTCGCGCTTCGGACTTCGTCACCGGTACTACGATTCGGGTTGACGGCGGTTATGCGATCCGATGACACCTTGCGAAGAAGAAAGGTGAGAGGCGAGAACCTTCACCGTCACTGCGCGGTCGAGCCGCGTGTCGAGGGCACGATAGACCTCTCCCATCCCACCCGCGCCCAGTTGCGATTGGATTTCGTAGGGGCCCAGTTTGCTGCCAACGGTGAGAGCCGTCGGTGCGCACAATTATAGCGTCGGCAACCAGTTGCCGGTCATGCTTCTTTGGTTGTTGGTTGGCTACTCGGAAGTAATTCCCGCGAGACACACGGGACCGGCCGTTGCGCCAGAGTGCCCGCACGGCATCAATTTAGGAATCTGCTGTGCATCACTGCGAATTCCGAAGCCATTTCCGGCAATGACTCAGAAGAGAACTTGATTACACTCTGCAATCGATGCCATTCTGAGGTACACAATGGCCATGGTGTCGGCTGATGCGTGAGGCGCGGGCGTGAAGAAAATACTTCACGATGTGATTGTCGGACTGGTCATTACCTCGGCGCTGAGTGCTTGCAGCAGGCCAAAACCACACGTTGTCACTCTAACCTGGCATGCACCCCAGCCCCAATCAGGTGTAACGATCGTGGGCTACGACATTTACCGAAGTACCACGCCCGGCGGTCCTTATGTCAGAATCGCTACCAACGCCAAGCTTCTTAACTACAACGACTCCCTGGTGAACCCCGGAAGGACATATTTCTACGTGGTCAAATCGGTTGATCAGCGCGGGAGATCAAGCAGGGATTCTAACCAGGCTCGGGCTGACATTCCGCCCTAAGATCTTCGGCGTGGCTGATTCAGTGTCACAAGTTTCTTGCTGATCGCGATTCGTCTTTGGTCTCGTCTAATCCACCACAGAGCGCGAGAGCTGGTTCAATAGATCTTTACTCGACAGGATCAGTGCGCCTGGTCGTGTGGAACCGTGACGGTCGTGAAGGCCGACCCGAGATTCCCGGCGTTATCTTTCGCACTCACGATGATCACATATTGGCGGCCGTCTTTGTCACTGCCGTTTCGCGAAGCCTGGAGCAAAATCCTGAAAGAGTACTTTCCACCGGCAAGCAGAGTAATACTTCCGCTGGGTTGAACTCGCCCATACTCGTCCACGACTGTGTATCGGGACGTACTCGCGTTTACGCCAGAACCGGTATCGGTGATGACACCTTGCACGCTTACGGGCACCATCTTCCCATTCGGTGGCCAAATCGTACTTGGGGTCTCGGAGATAGTGATGATGGGTGGCGTGCGATCCACAATCACCTCAATCAGCACCTTCGAGTGACTTGGAAGAAATCTGTCGTCCCCGCTATATGTGGCGGTGATCGCATGCGAGCCTACGCTGAGACCAGACGTACTGAAACTGGCTTGACCATTACTCAGAGAGACAGTGGCGAGCACGTGCGCACCATCGCTGAAGGTAACGCTCCCACTCGGCGTCCCCCTGCCTTGGGAGGTCACCGTGGACATGAAAGTCACAGAATGTCCAAAGAGGGAAGGATTTGAAGAGGAAACAATTGAAGTGGTGGTGGGAGAGGCACCCACACTCAGCAATACGGTTACGCCACCGACCGCAATATCGGGCTTCCCGTCGCAGTTAAAGTCGCCCGTAGTTATGCCGGGGCCACCCGCGCCCAAAACTATGGGTGCCCGGAATGTCCCGTCACCATTACCTAGCAACAACAGGTTCCCGGCGCCCACGGCTACGTCCAGTTTGCCGTCACCATCGAAGTCTGCCAGAGCTAACTGCCGCACACCTTCCAGCGGAGTGGGCGTTGAAGCATTTTTTGGAGGCTGAAAGCTCCCATCCCCATTGCCCAGCAAGATTCCGATTACACCATTATAAGGCGGTCCGTTTGAATATTGGCTTGCTACTACCAGGTCCAGCTTGCCATCCCCATTCATATCACCGACCGCAATCGCATCGGTGTATATCGCACCCGAACTGTAAGTGTTTGCAGGCTGAAATGTGCCGTCTCCATTGCCCGGCAGCACACTTACAGAGCCCGAGTTAGGAGTGCCGTCGCCCTCGTTCGCGACGACCAAGTCCGGCTTTCCGTCGCCATTCACATCCCCTACCGCGATGGACTGACTATTTAATCCCGTGGTGTTTTCTAAAGGCGACTGGAAGGTACCATCTCCATTGCCTAACAAGACCTCGACCGTGTTACTGCTTGCCGTGAGCAGGTCCGGTTTGCCATCACCATTGACGTCCGCCACCGCAACGGAGTTAGGAAAGCCCTGCAAAGCATAGCTTGCCAGAGTTTGGAATGTGCCGTCCCCATTTCCCAGAAGCACGCCGACATTGCCATTGTTACAGGCGCTGCTGTTGCCGCACCGATTTGCCACGATCAAGTCGGGCTTGTGATCCCGATTCACATCCAGAACTGCGACAGAATCAGCCTGGAAACCGCCCGAGTTGTATTTGGCAGGTGCCTGTAAGCTGCCATCGCCATTGTTCAATAGCACTCCGATACTCCCTTCGGAGTTGCTGGCATCGCTTTGGTTGGCTATCACCAAGTCCGGCTCACCATCCTTGTTTACATCTGCCGATGCTAATGATTGGGCCTCATATCCACCGGAACTGTAGTTCACGGCAGCAAGGAAACTCCCGTCACCTCGATTGAGCAAAATCGCCAAAGAACCAGCGGAGCAACTGTAGCCTCCACCATCGCCGCAGTCATTGGCCACCACCAAGTCTGGTTTGCCATCCCTGTTTACATCCGCGACTTTCGCGGAGAAGGCGCCATTTCCGCTCGATCCGTAACTCACTGCTGCCTGGAACGAGCCGTCCTGATTGCCGAAAAGCACTCCTACCGAGCCCGTGGTGCACTGGAAGGCACCATCATTCACGCAGGTGTTCGCCACCAAAAGATCCACTTTGCCGTCGCCATTTACATCCACCGCAGCCACGGAATCGGCACTAAATCCGCCCGAGTCGTACGCCACCGCTGTCTGGAAAGTACCGTTGCCATTGCCCAGGAGCACCCCCACGCTACCGCTGGTGCATACGCCGAGAGGGAGACAGATCGCGTTGGCTACCAGCAGGTCAACATTCCTATCACCGTTCACGTCAGCGATTGCGACGGATGCGGCTCCATATCCGCCCGAGCCGTACGTCACAACAGGCTGGAAACCCTGGCCTGTGCCCAAAAGCACTCCAACCGAGCCGTTCGCACAGTTGCTGTCGACACAATTGTTCGCCACCAGCAGATCAGGCTTGCCATCTCCGTTCACGTCTCCCGCAACAACCGATAAGGTAAAACGTCCACCCGAGTCGTACGTCACCACGGGCTGGAAAGTACCGTCGCCATTCCCCCGCAGTACTCCCACGCTGCCATCGCCCAAGCAGTTGTTATCGGTACAAAAGTTGGTTGTCAGCAGGTCCGGCTTGCCGTCGCCATTTACATCGGCAACTGCCACCGAGAAGTTTGAATAACCGCCAGAGCTGTAAGTGACCGCCGTCTGGAAGGTCCCGTCACCATTGCCCAGCAGCACCGCGACGGAGCCAGTCACGCACGAACTGTCGGCACACTGGTTGGCCACTAGCAGATCTGGCTTTGCGTCTCCATTGACGTCTGCGACTACCACGTCACTACCGCCTGAGCCATAACCAATCGCAGGCTGGAATGTCCCGTCTCCATTGCCTAATAACACATCGACACCGTCCTCGTTCGCCACTACAAGGTCGGGCTTGGCATCGTTGTTCACGTCCGCGATGGCAACCGATTCGGCAAACGCCCCACCGGAGTCGTAGGTGGGAGCCTCCAGGAAAAGCGGATTCGACCCTGGGTTAGCCGCCAGCATCCCGGCCCAATGAACGTTCATGGCATGTTTGTTAGTGCCCCCGTTCCAAGACGAGAATTGTGCACCGGGCCCCTGACTGCCCCTGCCGAGTGGCCACAGATTAAGCAGGGGAAGCGACCGCTGCAATTGCACTCGCCGAGGCCGGACCTGAGCAGTTTGACGAGCACTGAGCGGATGCTGGAACTGAGCGGAGAATAGCGTTGTCGCCAAGAGCTGAAACAACAAGGCAAACGCAACAGGTCTCATAACAGATTTCTTTCCATGCTTTCGGCGAATGAAGTCAAGGTTAGGCAAAAACAAGGAGGCTGAAGAAGGGTCAGGACAGCGCATCGCGTTACTCCGGGGGGAATTAAGCGTACGGGCCGAGCAAAGGGGGAATTGCTTTTGAAGACGATTGCGAAGACATCCTAGAATCGTCGCCGGTGACTGTCAATGACGTTTTGGCGACTGGGCCCGAGGCGGCTCTCGGGAGTGTGAAGACGCGACGAAACGCTAACGAGCTGAGTCCTTCTTGTAGTCTCTGTTGCCGTCAAGGCGGGGGTGTTGCTCCTGCAGTATTCAAAGGGCGACACCTGGGACCAGATGCTGCACCAGGGCGTCCTGCTGCTCGAGCGCTTCTGTCAGGATAATCGCGTTCGGATTCGCCAGCCCCGCCGAAACCTGCAGATGAAGGTCAGCAGACCGATGGGCACAGGCAATGAGTTTGTGGCCTACATCGATGCTATTGGGAAACTCGACGGGACCGGCTGCCTGCTGGAGTGGAAACCACGTCCAGCCGCTACCCGGAAGAGCCGGATGGGATGTTGGCTCTCGACCCTCAGCTGGTTTGCTACTCGTGGCTGACCGGCATATCCGACGTGGCCCAGATCGTCTTTGTGCGCAAACGTCTGGTCGAAATTCAGTACCTCCGCACGACGATTACCGAACAACGGCGGAAAGATTTCGGGCAGCTAGTCCAAGACACGGTCGGGCGTATCGAAGCCGCCCAGTTTCTGCCGCACAGCGGGATCCGTTTTCCGCAGAACCCCTGCAGTACTTGCCCGTACGTTGGCCTTTGTCTGGGGAAACCTCAATTGGCCGATGCCGCCGTGGTACGACGGCCAGGAGCAGAACAGCTTGGTTGGCTTGACGAGCTTGCTTACTAGGAATCCGGCTATCGCGCCGAAGCTCGATCGCAAACGTGCGACGTTCGTGCTGACCAAGATCGATGAGATCCTGGCATGGGAGAAGCACAACGAAAGCGAGCGGGATACGCGGTTCGTGGAGCTGGGAAGATATCTTTGCGAGGTGAGGGCAGGGCAGTACTGGCGGGTGGAGCGGCTGAAGTCGTTTGACGATTTCCTGGGAAACCGCTTTCCCGGCTCACGGCGGAAGGCGTATTACTTCATGTCAATCCTTGAGCATCTGCCGCCGCAAGCGAGAAGGGAACTGAAGCAGGTGGGATGGACCAAGGGCCTCGAACTGGCGAAGATTGCGAAACGGGATCGGGAGGAGTTCGATTGTGCAACCTGGTTGCACAAGGCTCGGGAGATGCCGAAAGAGGAGTTCAAGCAGGAAGTCGAGAAGGAGTTGACTGGGAAGGAAACCGAGCCCTGGGAGATCGTCTATTTCAAGCTGTACAAGAGTCAGATTCCGGTGGTGGAGCAAGCCATGGCGACGGCCGCTCTCATGCTTGGGTCAGACAAATCGCGCGGCTACTGCCTGGAGATGATCTGTGCGGACTTCACGGCAGGAGCGAATCTGGACAGCGACAACAGCGGGGTACTGTTGCAATCGGCATTACGTTTTTTTAAGTTCTTATCGAAAGAAGAACGCCACTCTTTTCTAGAGAACGTTTCAGAGAGGGCATCCTGATGCCGTTTATCGGAAAGCGAGCCTCTGTCCGGCTCGATCCAGAATCATACGAAAGGCTTCGAAAGAAGGTGCTGCGGCGGGACGGTTGGAGATGCCAAGTGTGCGGGGCGATGTCAAATCTCGAAGTACATCACCGGAGTTCCGAAGCCATTCCGGCAATGACGCAGAAGAGAACTTGATAACTATCTGCCGACGATGCGATGCTGACATACACAATAACCTTGGTGCTGAGTAAGGCGTGAGGCACGGATCGTGAAGAAGATCCTTGCCCTTGTAATCGTCGGCCCAGCGCTGCTTTTGCAGTCAGGGTAACCCGGATCGCCTGGCCGTAACCCGACATGCACCCCAGCTGCAATCAGGCGTGACGAGCGCTGGCCGCGATGTTCACTCCCAGAGCTATTGCACAAGCTATGATCTCGTGTCTGATTTCACAAAAGCGAACTGGGAGATATCAAATTGACTGGTTTCTGGGTCTCACCCCGTTGCAAACCTAAAAGTAAGGCGGCGACCGCTGCCAGTGCAATAGCGAAAAACACTATGCCACCATTGTGGTGAAGACGCCCGTCAAGAAAGCCAATGTCGACCCGAGTTCCAAGCTCAGCAATGACAACGATGCGAAGTCCGTTTTTCAAGATTGATAGTGGTATTGTCGCCGCAGTGAGTATCAACTGACGCTTCCAGGAACGGAGAAATAAATGGCCGAGCACCATCGTGGAAATGACCAACATTAGGCTCGATCGAATACTGCTGCATTGGGGCGCAACTTCGATCTCGAGATTTGGAATGGACACCACGACACCGGCTTGTCTTGCCGGTACATTAATAGCCAAAAACAACATTCGTGCTGCGAAGGCACTCTGCTCTTGCAGGAAATGAATAATGGAGGTTAGCGCGACCGCAGGAAATGGTACAAGCCAGAACAACAGGCAAAGCGGAAACAGAAAATGACGAAAGGCCCCAACGCCAAAGCAGAGTAAGAAACTTCCTAACCACCAAACGACGAGCCCGAACATGCTCACCGAGAGTCGAAGTTCGTCGCTAATGAAAGCCGGTTTCAAGTAACCGAAAGCTACAAGACACAGAGAAAAACTCAGTAAAAGCACCGCGGTTCCAACACACGGCTGGAATGCATTCCGGCGCGCCTTCAAATCCGATAAAATCAGTGCGGCAGTTATCGGAAGAATCAGCAGAATGTGAGTATGCTCACCGCCACCGCACGCCAGTCTCGTTGTGGCGAGGATGGGGGACCACCAAATGAGGACCCCCACCACAAACAAAGCAGTGAACGACCGCTGCGGCTTCGTCATTAAGCAGCCCGCCATTGCAATATGCAATTCTGTTTTGTGATATCTAAGAATATTCTGAGAGTGCTGGCGACACTCGAACACGACTAACTGTCTGGCACTAATAAACACCTACCGTTTGCTACACCATTCATCCTGACACTTCGCGAACTGCAACCGTGACCTGGTGGGCAGCATGCCTGGGAATATCGAATAGCTGTTGCTAGAATCAAGTTTGAATACAAGGTATGCCGCTGCTCTACATGGCATGCCGCGTTCACTCTACCCCCATGCTAAAGCAAAGTTGTCGTGCATGATAGCATCGTGACTCCCTCCATACGCAAAAGCATGATGGGTAAAAGCTACCGACCACAAACCGAGTTCTAACGCCATCACGGCAACAGTCCGTAGACCGTTAATTGTGACTGGGAGGTTACGAATACCTTGCCGTTCGCCACGAGCGGAATGCTGAACTTGGCAGCTGAATCCAGAGTGTCACGGTTTCCGGACTCAGAGCTATTGTAAAGTTCATTGGCTAAATTGGTGGCATCATACGCGAAAAGCGTACCTGGGGAACTGGTGCCATTATCTTGTATGGCCCACAATATTGCGTTCGTGTTGTTATATGCCGACACTGCAAAAGACCCACCACGGTTTGGGTAAATTGCCGAGGACACGGAAGTTGGTCCCGTTGAAAGCAATCCGTTAATTAGCTGAAACGCTTTAAGGGAATCGTTAACGGCAGCAAAGTACACATATCCGTTGTAGTAGACGGGCGCACTAAAATTACCAGATTCCTGATCTCCGTTCGGTAGCGCCCCCGCCAGTGTTTGGACAATCTGATTGTTGTTGTTTGGGTTGTAGTGGCCCATGTTATCGCGATTGACCACATAAATCGTTCCATCCTTCCCTGCGCTGATGAGCAGGTGCGGATATTGGCTGGTAGGTTGATCCACAAGCAGCACTGGACCAGCAGAACCTAAGTCGAGATTATTAGAGCTCAGTACCGATTCGTCATAGGGAGTGAAGTAATCGACCACGGTGCCATTGGTCCCGAGCTTGGCGATGGTATCCCCATAATCGACCCCTCCATTATTTGCGTCAAAATCTCCATTGCTCGTCGTGAAGTAGATGCTCCCTGTTGCATCAGTAGCCAAGCCGCCGCCACTCTGCCAAATACCTCCCCCTCCGAAACTACCATTAGGAGTGTCATTGTAAGCAAGCACTTGCTGAAGCGTGGCGGCGTTGTACCCTAGGACCCATCCGTGCCACGGAGAATTGTCTCCGTGGGAACCAAAAGCGAAGTAAATCACACCATTGCTAAGGAGCAAGCCTGTTCGCTGGTTCTCGCGAAGAGAGTTGAACGTCTCTTTGCCACCCTGCGAGTCAATTCCTGTTCCCGGCACGCTGGCTGTAATAACGACTGGCCCACCGAACTTCTCGGCGCCTGTTCGAATGTCGAGCGCATGCAGTCGCTGCACGTAGTTCGTTCCTTCTTTCGTCTTTGCAACGACGTAAATTGTTCCGCTTGTCGGATCAATGACAGGTGTGCTCGTTATCCCTATTTGTACGGGTATATCGCCGCATTCGCCGACGTCTCCACAAGGAACTGTTGTCACACCCGACTTGAGAAAACTCACATGCCAAAGGGGAGTGCTGGTAAGGCCGTCAGCATCAAAGGCATAAACACTGTCATTTTCGGTTGCGACATAGACAACGTTGTGAATACCGTTATTAGGAATATTTACGCCCGCTACGTACAGCGGCGAGGCAAATGCAATTCCGTCTATTGAATACGAAAAGAGTTTCCCAAATTGGATTGGGTTAACATTGGCCGGGCTCAAGACCGTCTCGCTGTTATTCTGACCGGTTCTGAGATTGTCATGGTGGAAGGTGTAGGTGCCCGGGTAATTGGTAATGTATACAGTTGCACTTGCCTGGTTCTGGCTGTTGGAGGCAGTTACGGTGTGAGTGCCAGGGGTATTCGGTGGTGAATACAGACCGGTGCTACTAATTGTACCCGATGTAGGGGAACCCCCTACTATTCCGTCCACGGACCAAGTCACACTTCCGGCGGCAGAGAACTGCTGCGTCATGTTGAGTGTTAAGACCGCTGAATGAGGTGTCACTCCAAATCCTGTTCCCGTTCCCGACAGACCGATCGTGTGGGGGCTGCCAGGAGCGTTGTCGCTGATTGCTACTGATGAACCACGTTGGCCAGTATCGCTCGGAGTGAAGGTTACGTTCACCGTGCACGTGCCGTTTGGTGGGAGCGTTGACCCACAGTTGTTCGTCTGGGCAAAATCACCCGAATTGCCGCCAGAAACAGTGATTGAGCTGATGGCTAACTGTGCAGATCCTACATTCGTCAAAGTTACGGGCTGTGGACTACTGCTGTTTCCAGTCATTACGCTTCCGAAATTAATGCTGGTATTGCTGAGACTGACGAGAGGTGTGCTGATGCCTGACGGCGTGCGGAAGCCCACCATCTGCATAATCCACTGACTGGATGCATCCAGTGTTGCGGTCGCGCCGTAGCTACCTGCCGCTGTGACCATGCGGTCTTCGGCGATGTCGCCGTCAGGCGCCGTCAGCAGCCGGCTAATAAAGCCGCTACCAGGACCGGTAGTTAAGCTTTGAACCATGTTGGCCGCGAACAGGAGATCGGTTGGATTAGTCGTGGTGACCGAGCTACTGCTGGTTAAGTTGTTGCCGGTTGCGGCCGCTGCTACATCCACCGGGGATACGGGGTCCGCGCCACTGTACTCCAGGATCCGAATGTCCGGAAATCGTGCAGCTGTGGAGAAAGTTACAGTAACAGTGTTTACTCCCGCAGCCGCTCCCGCGATATTGCTAGCATAATATATAGATTGAGACTCGACGCCACTTATCGCGGTCGGCCCAACCGCGAGTTTGTATGCATTGCCGGATGTGTCGGTTACAGTACTCACCACCGCGGTGCTGTCATTCCACCCTACAACCACCACGTTTAGATCGCCAGCGAGTTGTGCAGAATTGAATTTCACCAGCACCGACGCCTGGGAGGATTGCGGGGTAGCGTAGTTACCCTGCACGAAACTGATGGTTGTGGTTCCGTTGTAGGTGAAACCGTTGGGGAGACTTCCACTCTGGCCGTTCACAGTCACAGTAACAGTTACCGCTCCATTACCCGATGGAGTGGAGGCCGTGATGGTCGTACTGTTTACCACCACGACATTGGTTGCTGCTGCCCCTCCGAACGTTACCGTTGCACCTGAAGCAAAGTTCGTGCCTGTAATCGTGACTGCTGTTCCACCCGCAGCCGGCCCATTGTTCGGGCTTACACCGGTTACGCTTGGTCCCACTATGTAGGTGTATCCGCCAACAAGGCTGCCACTCTGCGACCCAGGATTGGTCACCGTAACCGTTACCGCACCCACGCTGCCCGCTGGCGTGGACGCCGTGATAGTCGTACTGGTCGCCACCACGACGTTGGTCGCTGCTGCCCCGCCGAACGTCACCGTCGCACCTAGGGCAAAGTTCGTGCCTGTAATTGTGACCGCCGTTCCACCGGCTGTCGTGCCGCTACTCGGACTGACACTACTCACCGTCGGAGGAACCACGTAGCTGAAACCGCTCGCTAGGCTGCCACTCAGCCCGTTGCTGTTGGTCACTGTTACTGTTACCGCACCCGCATTTCCCGCAGGCGTCGTCGCTGTAATCGTTGTGCTGTTCGCCACCACGACGTTGGTCGCTGCTGCCCCGCCGAACGTCACTGTCGCACCTGAAGCAAAGTTGGTGCCTGTAATCGTGACTGCCGTCCCACCCGTGGCCGGTCCATTGTTCGGACTTACACTCGATACTACCGGTGGAGCAATGTAGGTGAATGCATTCGCCAAGCCCCCACTCTGCCCACCCGGGTTGCTCACGGTCACCATCACCGCACCCGCGCTGCCTGCGGGAGTGGAGGCTGTGATCGTCGTGCTGTTTGTCACCACTACGTTGCTGGCCGCCGCTCCTCCGAACGTCACCCTTGCGCCTGAGGCAAAATTCGTTCCTGTGATCGTCACCGCCGTTCCGCCTGCAGTGGACCCACTATTCGGGGACACACCGCTAACCGTGGGGGCCGGTCCCGATACCGTGGCGAAGGTCACCATCTGCATCACCCAGGGGCCGGAAGAGCTCAACGTCGCTGTTGCGCTATTGCTTCCAGCGGTTGTAGCTACCTTGTCTTCCGCAATATCACTGTCAGGTGAAGTGATGATCCGCGAGGTGAAACCACTTCCCGCCGCCTTAGTCGTAGTCGCCACAATGTTCGCGCCGAAAATCAACTCGTTCGCTGCAGTTGTCGTTGCTGCACCACTGTTGCTTGTGGCACTGTTGCCGCTCGCTCCGGCTGTCACATCGACTGTATTTACACCGCGGTACTCCAGAATGCGCACGTCTGGAAAAGCGGCTGCTGCGCTAAACGTCACGGTTACGCTGTTTGCTCCGCCTAAAATGTTTGCTGCATAGTAGATTGACTGCCGCAATGCCGTGCCGCTTGTAGGCCCGACTGCCAGGCTGTAGTTATTTCCAGCGCTGTCCTTCACTTGTTGTACCGATGCGGTGGTATCGTTCCATCCCACTACCACCACATTGAGATCGCCCGCCGTCTGCGTGCTCGTATAACCAACCGTCACCGTCGCCGTCGACGTCTGCGGAGTGGCGTAATTCCTCTGCACGAATGTCGGTGCGGCTAACAAGGTCGCGGGATAAAGCCCGAAAGCGAGTGCAATTACTGCGACTTGTGCAAGCCACACAGGCTTGCCGTTGACGCGATTGCGGTCGGACGACGGCTTGTTCATTAAGATTTCCCCTTAAAAGCTTTTCAGTGCTAGACCAAAGCGAAGCTTGAGCCGCACGAAGTGTTGTTTGCACGCGTAGCGATAGTCCCACCGCTGCGCTCGCAGTATCGTGCGGCGCGAGAACACTTAACAGACACTTATAACTATCTGCCACGCTGGGGGGCTAGTAAGACTTCTGCATAGGCCTTATGCTTATGTCTGTAATCTCTGCCGTGGGGGGGATTGCTAAAGCCTGAACAACCACAGATGCAACATCTTCCGGCTGCAACAATCTTTGAGGATCATAACTCTTTCCTTGTTGCTGGTAAAGAGCTTGTTGCATCGGGGTTGCAGTACGTCCTAAATAGAGCGTGATAACGCGTATTCCATCAGGATTCACTTCCTCACGCAGGCTGTCGGCAATGGCTTTTAAAGCGTGTTTTGTTGCCGAGTACTGTCCAAGGTCCGCTCGCTTTGCTGACAATCCCGCACTCGAGTTGATGAATATGATCTGCCCAGCTGCATTCTTGAGCAGTGGGAGCAATTCCTTCGTTACCGCGTATGGCGCGCGCACATTCGTTGCATATTGTGCGTCGAGGTTGTCAATCGAAGCACCCTCCAGGGTGTGTTGATAAATGCAGCCAGCACTGTGAATGAGAATGTCCAACTTATCTATCTCTGCTTCGAGCCGCCGCCGTAGACGCTCAATGTCTGCATCGACCGTAAGATCGGCTCGAATGTTGCTTGCTGTTGAAAACTGGCAAGCCATTGTCTCCGCTTCGCTAAGGGCGATCGGGTCACGCCCGATGAGATATACGCTCGCGCCATTTTGCGCTAGCGCTATCGCGATTGCGCGTCCAATCCCGCGGCTGGCACCGGTTACGAGCGCCACGCGTCCCGCAAACAAAGTCGTCGGATGCTCTCTTTGCACGTTAATTCTCTTAAGACAGTGTGCCGGGCCGTTTTGTAGCTGTCGTCCCGATCGGACAGATCCTACAGTCTCGTTAGCAAAATCGCCCAATCACGATTATCGGGCGCAGTTGGTGAAGTCCAAATCGGACCTTCCGCTGGCGGTAATTCTAACTTCTTGCCACTGGCCGGGTCGAACCACTGCGCAGTGTACCGACCAGACTGAAGCCGGATGGTTACCCATCCACCGTGTGGCAAATACGCAACATAAATATCTCCGGGACTTGCCATGCAATAATTGCCCGGGTTCACCAACTCGTCATGCGGTTCAGTCTTCCACCACTCGAAACTCGTAAAAAAATCAACCATGTGCGCATATCCCCGGAGCATAGCCATGGTGTCATCCCCGCGACCGTTCACCCATCCTCCACCCGTATCCGGCCAAATGTTGGTTCCTCGCCGTGCTGTTTCGCCAGTCGTTTGATAGCCCCCCGCCATACAAATCTCCCACGCTGTTCGGCGTAGAGTATCCGCTGTCTCGGAACCAATTTCCTTAGACCATAAAGGGTAGTGGTCCTCATACCCGTATTCCTCATTCGTTTGCGGTATGATGCGGCCAAGTTCTTGCTGGATTTTTCGCTGGCTGAGCATGAAGGTGTGCTGATGGCGCGACCACTCCTGAAGTGACGTGAAGCCAAACCATGCCGATGTCCGGTCCTGGTGCGCGTTATCCGTAGGATGACTTGTCGCCAGGTGATGGTACAGATCCAGTCCCTCGATCATTGTGCCAGTTTCGTGAGTCCATCGATCGCTGCGGTATCCATTCAGGTCGTCGCCTAGGTCCCAGGTAATATTCGAGAAAGCTCCAAAGCGCGCGACCGCGTATCGAAGAAATCGAACTTCGTCTTTGCTGCCCGCCTTTGGGTGCACACGACTGTCATTCATGTCTAGAACCAACGAGATAACCATGTCCCGGTCCCTAGCGAAACGCAGAGCGCGCTCAAACTTTTGCCAATAGGCGACGTCGAAGCGACTGTAATCAAAACCGGGATGGAATATGTCCTCAGGTGATCGCGCTGGCCACGGAGTTATGTAGCATGTCCACTGAGGCCCCACCATAACCGGTTCGCCATAAAACAGATTCGTTCGGCCGGCGATCGTGACTCGAATGCGGTTGATCTCCAACTGATGCAGCCGCTCGATACTCTTTTCAATAATCTTGTCGTCTGACCATCCCATAAGCCAGTATGCAGTGGTGCCGTTAAAGAAGTAGTGCTCACCGGTACCCTCCCAGACAAAGTGCCATGGGTAGTCTCGGTCGACACGAATGAGACCTCGACGATGAGCATCAATAACGTGGAACCTGCCCGTGAAGCTCTTGCGTTCCCGACCCTGTCTATACTCGACAGAATACTTGTAATTGCCAGCCAATGAAGGCATGAATCGAATCCGGAAGACACTGCCATCGGCCGCATCGCAGAAGCCTTGGAACTGCCACCGCTTGCCACTGGCTGATTCGAACCACCCTTCAAGGGAAGCATCAGTGAAGGGATTGCGAGCGCGGGGCCATGACACTTCGGCCCTGATTTCCACGAAATCGTAGGCCGCAACAGTACCAGAAGACTGTGAGAACGAAATGTGTAGGGGCGGGTGATCGCAACTGCTGAGAACTATAACAAAGCTACAAATGATAAAAGTGAACTCTTTCCCCAGGAGTCTATTTCTCATCGATCCAATAGTTCAGCTTAGGCCGGAACCAGTACTTTCTTCTCAACCGTAGAACGTTTTCGAAATCCCTTTATAAGATCCACGTAAAATCTCTTTTGTCCCATGACGTAAAATAGCATCGCTGCATAAACCAGCAGGAGGATGCAAGTCTCCAACAAAAGTCTCGGAAGCGCGGGCATTATCGTCAAAGAAAACAAATACATCAAAAAGGCCGGGAGGGCCGCAACGATACCCGAAAGCAGCGGCCGACTTACCGTTAGCAAGATGTCGCGAAGCGAAATCACAGTACCTTGAACACACCAGGCGAGGTGCGGGAGGAGCCATAACGCCATTACGGTCGAGTAGCCGATAGCCACACCTTTGGGGCCAAAGCGCAAGCCGCACAAATATCCAGTAATCACAAGCGGTGCGAGGACGAGCGCGATTTTCAAGCTCCTGCCGACCATCCCCAGAGAGAAGAGGAGCCATGCGAGGGGATTGATCATGGCGAAAATCAGGATGGTGGGAGCGAGAAGGCGGAAGATTAAAGCGGCATCCTTCCAGTTCGGCCCAAGAACAACGGCGATTAGATCACTCGCAAAAAGCGCACTAGTGATTGTGATGGGAATGGTCAGCGCCAAAACCAACGAATACCCTTTAAGGAAGTAACTCTTAAGGCGAATTGGATCGCCTTGGACTCGGGACAGCGCAGAAAAGGCGACTTCACCGACTGATGAATTCAGATTATCAGTCGGAAGGCTGATCAACTGGTAAGCACGGCCATAAAGGCCAATCGCCTCGGCACCCCAAAAGCGGCCCAAAAGAATTTTTTCCAAATTGTAGGCTGTGTAAACAACCAGACCATTCAGAGTTATCGTACTTCCAAAACGTATTATCGAGCGGAGTCCAGCTTTCCTACGTGGCGCTCCTGGTATCCAGGCAGTTGCAATCCATAAGCCAATAGTAGATGTGAAAGGAAGGGTGACCGTCATCGTTACCAGAGCCCAATATCCATAACCCAGTTTGGCCATGCTTATTGCGGCAATCGTGCTCACAAACAATGAGACAATGTTGATGACGGCGAGTGCGGTAAATCTTAGCTGACGCTGGAGACGTGCCGAATGCTGTATGCCCGCAGCATTGAACAAGAATCCAGCGGAAAGGACAGCCGTAATACCGAACAGACGCGGTTCATGATATAGCCTGACCACAAGTGGAGCGAGCGCGACTGCCAGAACCGCAAGAATCACCCCCACTAACACATTGATCCAGAACAAGGTCGAGACCTGCTCCTCAGTGACTGTTTCTCGCTGGACAGTGGCAGTCGATAGCCCGAAGTCTCGGAACAAATTAAGAACACCCGTAAAAGCCGTAACCATTCCAACCAAGCCAAAATCTTTAGGACCGAGAAGCCGGGCCAAGATCATGAGCGAGCCAATCCGAAATACGAAGTTCGCCACTTGCGCAGTGATCCTGGCAAACCCCCCACGGATTGTTTTTTCCTTCAAGTCGTTCATTGCGCTTTCATGCAGTGAGCAGCGTTATTCAGTGAGATTCGTGGTAAAGCGAAGCTTGCCTAGAGGACAATCTTGCGGCAATAGAATGCCTCAGCGTAGCCCGTGGGGGAGTTGCACTCCATTCCTCGCAGCCGCATCAGCGAGGAGAATGTTTCTGGCTCAAACCAGAGTTTTGTCTGCTGCGAGGCAAACGCCTGCATGAGGTAACTGATTTTGCGGTCACACACAGTCTTCTCGAGGGGTATGAATACACTCGGTCGTCCCATGTCTCCATCGTATTTCGGAATCTCGTATTCGAGGATCAGGTGGTTGCGAAATGTGTTCCAAGTTAGTTCCGACAGCAAACGGTGGTCTTGGTGGGCATCTGTGCCATTGTGGGTGAAGATCATGTCGGGAGAGATCTGCTTCAGTTCAGACTCGAATACAGCTTTAACCTGCGCACCGACGTAGGGAAGGAAACCGTCTTCAAATGCCTTGAAATAAGTCGTTATCAATCGAGAAGCCGCGAATAGTGAGGCTGCGCGTCTTGCTTCCGCCTCTCGAGTACCTGTTGCGTTGAAAACAACCCAATAGAATTCAGAGTTCGGGTATTGGTCGGCCAGTCGCAGGATTGTTCCACCACAACCAATCTCGATATCATCGGAGTGCGCGCCGAGACATAGAATCTTGAGAGTTCGGTCTGTGGGTTGGTCAACGCCTAGATGAATCATACCCGAGCGGATATCACCTTCGCGGCAGCGCAATTACCATTTGCGTTGTGATTCCACACCTTCCACGGCGAACTGCTCTGATTCAATTCCTCCAGGTGTTGCTTGTCCTTGAAGGTATCCATGCATTGCCAAAACCCATTGTACTTGTATGCCAGCAGCGCACGCTTATCGATAAGGCGCTTGAAAGGTTCCCGAACTAGCTCTTCCCCAGGGCGCATATTCTGGAAGATTTCATTCCTCATAACGAAAAACCCCCCATTGATCCACATTTCGCTGCGAGTCAAGGGACAAATGTCGCGCACGAGTCCGTCCGGTGTCGTATTAACTAGATCGAAACTCGCGGTGGGCTGGACTAATAGAAGCGAGACAATCGCGTCGCTTTGGCGAAACGAATCTATCATGGATGTCAGTGGTACGTCACTGAGCCCATCCCCGTAGTTCGCGAGAAATACGTCCTCTCCTTTCAAGTGGGATTCAACGGCTCTCAGGCGCTCTCCGATGTTAGAAGTTGCGCCGGTTTCGACGAAGGTAATCGTCCAGTCATCAATGTCGCGGTTTAAATATTGGACATGTTTTCCGCCCTGCGACCACACAAAATCATTCGAGACAGATTCATCGTAATTTAAGAAATAGTCTTTGATGACATTGCCTTTGTATCCCAGGCAAAGAATGAAGTCCTTGTGTCCAAAGTGGGCGTAATATTTCATTAGGTGCCAAAGGATAGGACGGTTGCCGATCTGCACCATCGGCTTGGGGACATCGTCGGCGTAGCCCCTTAGCCTCATCCCCGCTCCTCCGCAGAAAAGAACTACCTTCATGGCATCTCTCCAGGTTCAGTAAATGGCCAGCTTGGGAATTGGAACGACAAACCGTCCGCCCCATTCGCGAACAAAGCTCATCTGCTCCATGATCTCATCCTTCAGGTTCCAAGGCAGAATTAAGACGTAATCCGGCTTGGTCTGACGAATTCGATCCGGATGGAAAATCGGAATGTGATTACCGGGGAGAAAGCGTCCCTGTTTGTAGGGACTACGATCCACGGTATAGGATATAAAGTCCTTACCAATACCGCAATAATGCAGCAGAGTCGCGCTCTTTCCTGGTGCTCCGTAGCCTGCGACGGACTTGCCCTGACGCGCTGCCTCCAACAGAAATGTCAGCAGCGACAACTTTGTGTCTCTTACCTGTCGCGAGAAGCTAGCATAGCCGTCCACTGAATCCAGACCAGCTTGGTGCTCATCGCCGAGCACTTTCGCGACTGTCGGTTGTAACGGGTGCATAATACTCTCGGTGCGGCACGCATACACTCGCAAGGAGCCGCCGTGCGATTTCAGTTCCTCAACATCAAAAACCCTCAGGCCGTGGGCGTTCATGATAGCTACGGTCGTGAGCAGAGAAAAATATGAAAAGTGCTCATGATAAATAGTGTCAAACTCGTTAAGTTCGATCAACTTGAGCAGGTGAGGGAATTCTAACGTCAGAACTCCTTCCGGTTTCAGCAAGATCTTCAGCCCCTCTACAAAGTCGTTTAGGTCAGGCACCTGTGCCAGAACATTGTTGCCCAAAGCCAAGTCAGCCTGACTGCCTTGAGTTACCAGTTCTTTAGCAAGTTCGGTCCCAAAAAAACGTACTAGCGTGGGTACCCGTTTCTCAATGGCCACCTTGGCGACGTTCGCAGCGGGTTCAATTCCTAACACCGGCACATTCTGTTGAACGAAGTACTGAAGCAAGTAACCGTCATTGCTTGCTACTTCGACGACAAAGCTTTGTTCATTCAGGCTAAACCTGCTTCTCATTTTGTCGCAGTAATTCTGCGAGTGCTTGAGCCAGGAATCCGAGTAGGATGAAAAATATGCATAGTCACTGAAAATGTCTTCTGCGCTCTCATACTGTTCGAGCTGCACCAAAAAGCAGCGGTCACAAACATAGACGTGGAGAGGATAATAGACCTCACCGCGAGCAAAATCGGCTGCCACCGGATACGTTTCACACAATGGCGACAGACCCAGATCAACGAAGGTCCGTTGTAAGCCCGTGCCACAAAATCTACAGATAGGCGTGGACGTAGCCTGATCTATCTCTGCCGGAAGTGTCATCGTTGCCATATCGCCTTTCATCGAGTAGCAGCCACTGCTTCCTGTGAGCGCCAACGCAAAGACGGGTCCAACCGTCCCGCATCGAGCAGTCGCTGTATATTTCTTATTCGAAGATAACGACCGTGATCTAAGTCTTTAGCCTTCAGGCCCGCTGCGCGATAAGAGTTGTAAAGCTCCTGTGCTCCCGTGCGGGCGGTCCATTGCGGGCGGAAACCAGGAAGCAAGCGCTGAATCTTGTCGCAAGTCACACGATAGCACCTCTTATCTGGACCACCATCAGGTGCGTATTCGACACGGCAACCGGGCACAGTCTCGGCGACTATGTCGGCGAGCTCGCGAATACGATAGTTCTCCTCCGTTCGTCCAACATTGAACGTCTGATTGTGAATCGCTTCCTTTGGCGCCGCGAGTACCGCGATCATCGCGGCGACAATGTCCCGAATATGAACGATTGGTCGCCACGGAGTGCCATCACTCTTGATGTACACCTGCCCTGTTGTGTATGCCGATGCTACAAGGTCATTTAAGACGATATCCAATCTCAGTCGCGGAGAGACACCATAGGCGGTTGCATTCCGCATGAAAGTAGGGCTAAAACTCTTGCCAGCTAGAGGTGTGACATCGCGTTCAACTAGAACTTTCGATTCACCGTAGGGAGTGACCGGGTTGAGTGACGCAGTTTCATCAAGGAAGTCATCGCCCGCCGCCCCATAGGTACTACACGAGGACGAAAACACAAATCTACTGACCCCTGCAGCCTTTGCCAACTCTGCAAGCCGCACTGACGCTTTGTAATTGATGTCGTAGGTGAGCGCAGAATTAAAGTTGCCCAGTGGGTCGTTCGAGAGCGCGGCAAGGTGAATCACCGCTTCAAAACCTTCAAGATCTCTCTGTGTCAGATCTCGAATGTCCTTGCGAATCTCGTTTAACGCTTCGGGAGCCCCTCCAAAGTCGCAGCCCGCAAACAGATCAGCGTCGAGTCCAACCACTTCATGCCCAGCCGCACGTAACATCGGTCCTGCAACGGCACCAATATATCCTTTGTGGCCCGTCAGAAGTATCCTCATACAACTCCTATCTCAGATAGCGGATTTATAAACGAAGCGAACTTGTGGGGGATTGTGAAACTCAGGTGAAAAAGCAGTGCCGAACCGTTTACTATCTGTTAATTATGTCACCTAACTTGTACATCGAGAATAGCAAAAAGGTTACCGAAGCAAAGTAACCTTGTTTGGATTACTTGCGTGCCTTCCGACGCGATCCGCCGACGCAGGTTCAGAGATAATAGAAAGTAAGCCACTTGAGCGTAAAACTTCGGCAGCCTCACTGATCGTTGCGAATGGCAACCCGGACCGGTCGGCAATGTCAAGCAATGAGTGCTCGCCGTCTGATAGATTTAGCACCCAGAGGCGGGCATTGATTTCGGTCCCAATCGTCTCCCCGCCTGTGGCACGGTACAGGTTCCTTTTACCAAGTTGCGGCTCACAATATGGCTGTAAATTGCGGTAACGACGGTTGTTCTCAAGAGCCTCGACAATACCGATACAGAGTCGAAGGGATTCCGCTAGCTGTTCGGGTTTTATAAAATCCAGATTGTCTGCCGACGTGTGATATTCGGGAAAGGTACCCCAGACACTCCGCATAAGGCATCCGACTGGAAGATTGAAACCAGGCGAGCAGTACTGCCTTTCATCGTACCCGTAGGGCGAAAAATCCAGCAGCTCCGCCGATTCGCTGTAGTGACGAAGAATGTGCGCTGCAACCTGATCTATTTCTGTATTTCCGCGCCGAGTTTTCTTGTAATGGAAGCTTCCACTGTCCCCAATACCCGTTAATACAAGGCCGTGGCGGATGTGAAGCACATGATCACGGTTCTTTGCCAACCACGTAATCGCGCCGATTGTGCCCGGAATGAACAGAAACCGATACGAATAACGAAGCTCACGTCGTGAAAGCATCTCGGCCAAGGCGGTGGCTACCACCAAACCGGAAAGATTATCATTAGCCAGCGATGGGTGACACGCATGGCAGGAGATCAACACTTCATCCTCAGACTCGCCAGGTAAGTAGCACTCTCCGTACGTGAGTTGCCCTTCCCCTAAAGTGGAATCGATGCACACTTCATAGTCTCCATCTTCAAGCGTCAGCAACTGATTGTGAGCCAGGCAAAATCCCCAGTCTTCTTGATAATAAGAGGTCCGGTAAGGAATCCAATCAGGATGTTCGGGAATCGTATGCAAACGATGCCGAAGTTCACCGAGCGGCATCGTTTCGTGTATCGAAACACTGTAGTTCAGTACATGGAGGTTAGACCGCTCGAAATCTACGACGCGCTTGCCAGTCATGTCCTTTATGTATGCGTCGTGGATGTTCCACTCTTTGGGCACTACCCAGTCGAAGACTGCGGTTCCAGACGGCACCTCAGAGATCTGAAGTGGGATCCTGCCCATAATCATGCGTAGAGTCCTTCGGATCCCGTCGCCCGTAATACTGCGACAGATCGGATATAGGTCCGATGCGAAGCGGTGTAGTCCTCGGCCGACTTCAGCTAGATCCTGCTTTTCGAACTCTGCTAAAAGGTGCATTGGGCAGGCATAAAATCCGGGTAAGTTCGATCCCGCTCTGAAATTACTCGCACCGGCTCCGGCCAATCAATTTGAAAGGCCGGGTCGTTCCATCTCACTCCTCGAGCGGATTCCGGGTGATAAAACTCCGACATCTGGTAAAAGACTTCGACATGGTCACTGAGTGTCAAAAAGCCGTGACCGCATCCCTCAGGAACATAAAGCATATGACGATTGTCATCATCAAGTCGGACACCATAGTAACGCTTGAAAGACGGTGACATAGGCCGTAGATCGACGGCGACATCATAGATCGCTCCCTTGGTGCATCGAACCAGTTTAGCCTCTTGGTTAGGTTGTTCTTGATAATGAATTCCTCGCAGTGTTCCTTTTTTGTCGTTATAAGAAATGTTGCACTGCGCAAGTCTTGCGTTCAACCCATGTTCGGCAAATTCACTTTCACACCATGAACGCGCAAAAAATCCGCGCTCGTCAGTTTTGCGATCGAGACCGATAAGAACAACTCCGTGAATCGTTGTTTCCAGAAAAATCATGTTTACATAAATCTAGCTTTGCCATTTCGCCGGCTCTGCTGAAGCTGTTGACATGCGCGGAGCGGTGACTTTGTAAGCCAGCCTATCCTCTTCGATCTGCGCAAATGCTAGTGTCGCTTGCTCGGAACCTTCGCCTGTCACTCTCCATAATTGTCCATCCTGGACAACTTGCATCTTATCCCTCGCTCTCCACCACCGATCGATTTCTGAAGGGAGAGCAAACCACAGATCGTTGCCTTCGCGAAGTGAGCACAAGTAGTGTAAAAGCTCGATGTACAGCGCCCGCAGTTCGGGCTCAAGTAGATAATCAGGATGAACAATGAAGCTGGCCAAACCGTTCTTTTTGAGAATCATTTCGGTTTGAGTCTTCCAGAGGTCGATGCCACGATGCTCAAGAATGTGAAACAAAGTGTAATCCTGCGTAGTAGTTACGGGAACCTCAAGCATTTGGCCAATAAAGAATGGCGACACCGTACAGCATCCCCCTTGCTGAGGGTCGAGATGGGCAACGTTCGGCAGCGACATGTCAAATGAGAATTCAAGCATGTCGTACCATTCTGGTCTCCGATAAAGGACGCCTGCTCGAAATCCACGTGCTGCGAACATACGACCATATTGATTGATAACCCGTGCCCGGCGGACAAACTCTTCTCGATCGTCAAACAAACGCCCGTCGTGATTCAGATCCTGAATACAGACCTCGAAACCACGGCTTCGAATCTGTTCTAGAAACTCAGGATTGACCGCGTAGCGTTGTTCAGGAACAATTTGAAATGATGCCTTGATCTGAGCTGAGCGGTCCAAGTCCATTACCTGATCACAGAAGTTTAGCCCCAGCTCAGTCTCGACGTCATGTGTCATAGTGACGCAACCACGAGCACCTCGGGGCCAGAACCACACAAAGGGAACACGATCCACCATTTTGGCCTTCATGCTGCGCAGCATCAGTTGCTCGCAAATTGATTCTACGGTCGTATCAACGGGCCACTGCGGAAAAGAAATATTCTGCCAATTGCGCGCACTGAATCGCTGTACTGTTCTGCGTAGAGGAGGAGTGGAAAAAGGTCGAATGATGTAATACAGTTTTCGCAGTGATTCCTGCCAGTTGCTCCTGTTCACATAACGCTCTAGACGAAGATTGTCGATGACTTCAGTAGGATCGAAAGGAAGACTGAGCCTATCGCCATTTGATTGATCCGTGATCGCAGTATCAAGCCAGACTTCCTTTTCGGTTGACGTAGAGCACGATCGGCCATAACAAGTGGTATTCGTACCGAAACTAAAAAAGACAGGCTCGTCCGACAATCCCTCTCTCAACTTGAAGTCGAGGAAAGTGGGGGGGCAGCGATAATAATCACAAACGGCTTTATTCATCATGGCAGCCCGTGTTTCAGGTAGGTCCATATCGTCGGCTGACCATTGATGACGTGTTCTGGTTTCGACTCCCAACATGAGAACCAAATCGAGATTAAAGATTATCCGACGTGCCTGTACAAGAGCCGGCCAGCCGCGCTCAAAACGGTTTCAGGCATGGAGTTAAAGACTCTGCGTGCAGTCCGTTGGCTTCTTACTGACGTCCGGCCTACCTGTACTGGGCGAACGGTGCATCGAAGGTAAGCAATCTTTTCACGTGTCGTGCCCCAGCGATCCTTAAAAGTGATGAGGCCGTGATTATCGATATCGGACCGCCCGAAATCCAAACGGCGTAAGCCTTCAAGCTTTGCTTCCTGAATAGCTCTCCAGATCAAAATGTGCATTCCTCCGAGCGAGTGAAATCTGGCATCCGAGCCCGCGTACTTATACACAAGCGCATCTTTGTACTTTATTGTCATAACCGCGGCAATCGCGATGGTTCCGTGATACGCGACCCGAATCGCAAGGCAATCGCCGAAGCAGCCGATAAGATTGCGAAACCAATTCCGCGGAGGAGGGGGAACCCCGTGCCGTTTGCGAGTGATGAGCAGTAGATGATAGAAGCTCCGCAGTAGTTCATCGCTGCGCCCTCTTTCGACACGTAATCCCTCACGCTCCGCCCGACGTATTTTTCGCTGGATGGAATCCCTATGAAAACTCTTGAACAGGTCGTTGACGGAAGGAACTAGGCTCAGCGAATGCACGAAAAATTCGTGTGTGCCCTGGAACTGAGACTCGGCAGTGGGCACCGGGACAATAGGTCTAACTTCCGCATACTTTGCGTCAGTTGTCTTCAAATGCTCTATCAGAGCCAACGAAAGTTCCTTCGCATCTTCAGGATTCGAAGTTAAGATGTCGCAGTGGTCAGAGAAGGGTAAAGACACAAGGCGCTGACCAGTCAACCAACTGGAAACCACGCAGAACACCAGTCCATTTGCAATCGACTCAGGTGAGGACGACGTGGTGAAGCATGCGGGCTCATATGCGTAGGTTCGTTTGAGAGCATTGAGCCAAGACACTGAGTGAAATACTGTGGACCGGGGATGCGTATTACACAACTCTTCCCAGCGCACATCGCGGAGAGGATCGATACAATAAGTCAATATTGCCTCGCCGTCTGATATTGCGTGGTGCTCTTCTGAGATCTAAAACTCTCGATTTGCCATATCACGCTCCCACAATGTATTCTCATTTTGCTTAATCTCCCGAGTGTTCCCATCCGTATTAAACCCACTTGGTACCACTCTCTCCAACCACACCTCGCGCCACCAAGAGTAGATACTTCTGGGGCAAAACATGCGGCAGTGACTGTAGCGTGACTGGCATACCACTGAATCCAAAATAATGCCGGGGTTTTTCATTTCCTGCATCTCGCCAGTTCTTTCATTAATAAACTTTGTGACACGCGCCAAAACCGTAAATCTCCCTCCGCAGTATGGAACCATCTCCGCATCCCAAGACATACCGCGGTTTTGGCCCCCGGTATCCAAGGTGCCAACGATGTCCTCGTGAGCCTTCACACGCACAAGTTCGCCCGGCTGCAAATTGAGCGTTTCTTTCGGCGTCGGTTTCCCCTTGGGTATTGTGCCTGTTGTCCTGGGCCATCGAGATCCACCCCATAACGGACAGACGAGGTTGTAAAGCCACCGCATAGGACGGCCCACGCCAATGCCAGCATGGCTGAGGTTGAAGTAGGCCGAATAAACTAATCCGCGGAACATTTGTGGAAGATCAACGTTGCCGGAAGTATAGTCTTCGACGTATTGGCGAATATCCCACCACGCGAGACTAGTTGTCGCGTAAGGTAGTTGTGTAGCCTGGCAGGTGTAAATTAGGACGCCATCGTTGGCCCGCGGTGCTGAAGATGCGGACCAGACATTAAGCTCAGTGCATTGCGTCCTTCGATTTGGGGCGTTCTCTCCAGAGTTCCGCGTACCTGATGAGCCCGGCAGAGTATGCAGTTCCGAGGAGAGTGGCCGCAGCCAAGCTTCCTTCCAAAACAGAAGGCACCCTGCTTGGCAACCACCATGTCCGCTTCCATCGCAGCGCGTTTCCAAATGAACCGTAGCATCAAGTCTCCGACCGCGAATAGGAAACACCGTATCGCACGTTTTGTGAGCGCGTTTGTAGACCCGAAACCTTTGACCACAAAATTTAAACATTTCGGGCATGAATGGCATCCCGTTCAGCTGCCCATTGCTATCCAGTGTAGCCAAGATTTCTTGCTTGCTACGAACTTCAACCCAATCACCTACTCTAAGTCTGCGCATCAAGCTCCAAGCTCTTTCTTCGCGATAGCCGTTGCGGAACTCCTGCTCGTTCTGCTTTCCAGTACTACCTTTCTCATTTGCTGGCTCCTGATTTTGCTCAAAGAAAAGAGCCTCCTAATGCTCGCCATAGTGGCTTTGGGGTTAAAAATGAAGCCACATAACTGTTCAGCGGCTGCCCAGGCCAACCGCGCGCGATTGAATTCAAGTCCCAGTCTCGCGAACGTTCTCTTGTGATAGCTCCAGAACTTACTGTCGCGGTCCACCAAAAGGCGTCTGCCGAGAAAGTTGTAGTATTGAGAAAGGCGGCGAGCTAGACATTCTTCAAATTCTTCGCGACTGAGACACGGGTTGCCGTACGTAAACAGCATACTAAGCAAGCTACCGTAGGAAGCTCCCATATCTGCGGAGATTGCTCCCACAGACGCAGGCCTCGGCCTAGAGAACGTCAAGACTTCATGGACGAAGCCAAGATCAGAGTTGCTGAGCAGAGCAAAGCACACCTCAAAGTCTGCATACTGTTCGGTCTCTAAATAGAAGGGATCGCGGCCTCTAACCAAGTCTGCTCGGTAAAGAACCGAAGTTTGCGACCCGAACAAAGAGAGCTTCTCTAAAAGGAACAAACGGCAAGCTTCGCGCCCGGCTACCAGTGTCGTTTCAGGGGCTAAACCTGTCAACCGAATTTGCTGTCCGAATCGCTCGTATGCACTAACAATGCCAACTGATGGATAAGCCTCAGCAACGGCAACCATTTTCTCCAAGCATTGTGGAAAAATCCAATCGTCTGCAAGAATAACCTTGCAATACTTGCTCCTGGAAGATATCTGCCGGACGGCTACGTTGTGATTGGGCAGCATCTCTAAAAATCGATTGTTCTCGCAAATGCGAATGCGTGAGTCTCTCGCAGCATAGTTCCGAGCAATCTCCAACGATCGATCAGTGCTGCAATTATCTACGATGGTATAGTCCCAATTCTGATAAGTCTGCGAGAGAACGCTTTCAATACACTCCGCGAGGTATTCCTCTTCGTTGTATGCAGGAGTCACAATGCTGACCAAAGGTTGTGAATTTATATCCATAGGCTAGTATTACTATTGAGACCTTATCAACGGGGACTCGGGGGCGTTGCTGATTGAGCAACGGTGGTCCTTCATCAATCTGACTTTTCCACGACTTCAGCTTCATCAGCCACGGACCTAGGCCTCACCTGTGAGCTCACGAAAGATTGTGTACCCCCCCTTACCATCCCCATACGCCAGAGTCCTTTCTCGGGGTCATACTGTCTCACGATCGTGGCAGGTATGCCAAACACTACCGAATAGTCTGGAATGCTGCGCATCACCACGGAATTAGCCGAGACAACACAATGACGACCTATAGTCAGCTCGCCGCGTGAGCATAAGATTGCCGCCCCTCGGCCAATCCACGATCCTGCGCCAATACGAATTCTGCCCCCCTCGGTGATACCTTGTTTGATGATGGGTACCGCAATATCTTCATAGGAGTGATTGTGGTCTTGAATTACGACTTGTTGACCGATGAGTACGTCGCGCTCAATATGGACATAGTTCTTACCCGATATAATCGTGTCATATCCAATGTTACAGCCATCTTCAATCACGATGGTGGGCGCACCAGTCGGATCCTCAGTAGCGACATTCAGCCATACGTGATCCAGCAGACGCACCGAATTACCAAGGCTGATTCTGCCCGCCCGCTGTCGACTGAGCCTACTCGTGAAATGAAATGATACATTGCGTCCTATCGAGCCGAACGGATATGTGAGACCGATCCAAAGGCTATTTATTTTTGTGAGTGCTCTCGGAAAGATCCCTAGGGGATCTTCAAACGGGCGATTTGTTTCAGGATGCTGCACGTCGTTGATCCTTAAAGTTGATAGGAACGATTAGATTTTTAGTATTCAGGTAAGCAACGCTGGGCTCAAACGGCCGTCTCGCTCTTTTGAAAGACGGCGTGAATGGATTCGCCGCCACCTACAAGTGGTGCCATAGCTAGAAGAGCACGCAGAAGCGTCATGCGAACTAGCTTGCGCGCTATCCTCCATGGAAGGCGCGCCTCCGCCCGATATGCTACTGGCGTTCGACGAATGCCGGCCTTGCCCAAAACATCATCGCAAACATAGCGAAGGCTGGTGCCTACTGCAGGGTTGCGTCGTGTTTGCAGCGAGACTTCCCGGAGTCCTGCCAACTCGGCGAGAAATTTCAGCGATGCCGGGGAATAGTGAAAGAGGTGGCGCGGCAGCTCCAATCCATGCCAATAAGTTCCAAAGACACGCGCCTCCGCCGAATCAACATTGGGGACGAGGACGTAGAAAATTCCTCCCGGCTTCAGCCACTGTCCCACCTTCTCCATCACGCGTCGTGGCTCATAGAGGTGCTCGAGGACGTCGAAGCAGGTAATTACGTCGAATGATGCAGGCGCGAATGGTGCGTCCACAATGTTGCCCACAAAAACTTCAGCCGTGCTGCACTCCTCCGCGATTCTCGCCGTTTGAGAGGACATCTCTATTCCATACAGTTTCCAAGATTCGCTCTGCATAAACTGCAGGAACGATCCCGAGCTACATCCAAGGTCCAGCAACGCTCCCGATTGTTTGTGCCGCGCTATCGCTTCTTTTCGAAATCCCCAGTGAGCGGCCGCATTCCGGCCCGCGTCGGATATGAGGCTGTCATACGCATCGGTGTAATGCTGGTGCATTTCGGACGCCCTGGGTGGATCACTAAGCCATACCAATGAACAGGCCTGGCAACGCACCAGCGTATAAACTTTGCGTCGACCGTGCAGTCGGTCCGGCGCGCGGAGCCACTCTTTCGGACCGGCGTGCCCGCAGACCGGGCACGTCTCTGCAGCAGAACTTTGAGGCCGAGCGCTCGTGCTCTCTTCGCTGGCGAACTGCTGTTCTGGAGCAATCACTGTCTTCATACGGTAAAAGTATTTTTGTGCCGCAGCCTATGCTGCCGCACCGACTGCAGTGCCAATTCAGGGCTTACATGGGTCAGAAGCCATTTCGCCGCGACTTTGAATGTGAGACACAGGTGCGCCGCCCTCGAAACAGATTCGCGCGCCTTTCCGTATTGCTCGCGTTCCAAATACCACGTCGCCCACCCGCTGTGAACCGAGCTCAACTGCGATCGAATGAGCTTCTGGATTGGCCGAGGCAGGGCTTCTTCCAACTGTAAAAGTCCTTCGAGCCGAGCCTGACATGCCTGAAGAAAGAACTCCTGTTTATTCCACTCAGCGGTCACTCCGACATGCCGGATTTCCACGGGCGAGCGATCGAACCAGACGAGCGGTCGATTTACGTAGCAGAAGCCAGTCAGCATGGCTAATCTGAACAGGAAGTCACTGTCCTCGCTGTACAGCAGCTTAGAGTCGAGCCCTCCCGTTTGCCTGACGACATCAGCACGTGCGAGAAAAGATGACAAACAGACAACCATACCAGCGCCGCCTGGTCTTACCAGGAGCCTCAGCACGTCCGTATTAACGCCCATTGTTTCTTCATGGCGATAGTTTTCTTCCGCCATTTGAAAGAAGGTCCTGCTTTCCGGATGATTGAAAATTCGAACATCCGTGTAGCAGGCAGCACACTGGGGGCCAAACCGTTCCAGAGCCTTGAACTGCCACTCGAGCTTGTCTTTTTCCCACAGATCGTCGGAGTCCAAAAATGCAATCCAATCGCCTCTCGCTTCTTCGATTCCTCGGTTCCGTGCTGCGCTGGCTCCATGATTGGGCTGAAAGTAGTAACGAATCTTGGTCCCGTAGGTCTCGCGAAGAAGTGCCCCAGTATTGTCGGAAGACCCGTCATCCACCACGATGACCTCTAAATCGGTCACGGTCTGCGCCAGAACGCTCTCGATTCCAGACCGAACGTTTGCTGCTCGATTGTAGGTCGGGATGATGACCGAAACTTTGGGATTCATGAATGCTGCTTGCCGCTGAACAGGGTTGATGCCTTCACTGCCGGGCGAGGACAACCTCGGCGGTTTGGGCAGCTTTCTTCTCGTGCGCTGCCCTGTAAGCCTCTATCGTGTCGCGGTACATGTCCAGCAAGATGGAGCCCGCCGCAGTCCAGGTAATAGCTGGCCCAGTCCGCAGCGACTCGGCACGCAAGCTTTCCAGCAGGACACGATCCTCGTGGAGCATCGTAATGTGCTGGGTAAGCGCATCGACGTCTCCTACGTGGTGTACAAGCCCAGTCTTCATATGACTGCAGATTTCGGTACAGGCGTCTGAAGCCAACGGAACGCATCCGCTGCCCATGCCCTCCGTGATTACTAGCCCAAACCCTTCCTCAATGCTGGGTAGGACGAGGATGTCGCTTTTGCGCATCAGTTCTGGCACATCTTTACGATGACCGAGCACCTTCACGCTGGGATGCGTTAACATCGCACTCAATTTCTCCCGGTAAGCTGGCAGGAACTCTCCGGCAATGAGAAATGTTCCATCTTTGCTCGCCGGGGACTTCAACCAAGCCTCCAGCGCGTAATGTACGCCCTTTCTGACAGCGCAAACCCCAACAAACAACATGGTCAATCCGCGCTTCCCATCTCGCGCTTCATTTGAAGGGTAGTAGGCCTTCTCGTCGTATCCATAAATGTGCCGGGCCAATTTCTCCTTTGCATAACCTTTTTCCACAAAAGTCTTCACCGTAAAATCGCACGCACACAAGAGGCGATAAGCCAGTCGATACTCCTCCTCTTCGATACGCAATTTTTCGGCGTTGTAGGCATGTTCATGATCCGGCGGCAATGCGATTCCCAGGCGCTCACATTCTTTTTGTACGACTTCCATTGCAAATCGCGTGTTGGCGTTGGGCCTCTCTAGAACCGTTGGGATACCTAGTCTGGCGGCTGTCTTTAGAGTCTCCAATGCCCCCAAGGGCCAGGCGTGAACGATGTCAACTTTGCCAACCAGCTTTTGGAGGCGCCGGGCGACAATTCGATCGTGCAAAGCGACGGCTCTCATGGTGCCCAGGAACTTGAACGGTATGCGCAAGCTCCCCCGTGCCAATGTCTCAGAGACTCGAACTCCTGCAGGAACTGGTCGTGCCAGAGAAGCGGGAAAAACCAGCACGTCCGCTCCAGCGGCTGCCAAGCCATTCACCTGCTGCCAGGCGGTGTAGCAGATTCTGTCCGCACCTAGCCGGAGTGGGAAGCTGTACAGGGCACGGATACGTTCTATTCTCCCGATCATCATTCCACCTCACAAATAGCTACCAAGCGCTGTACAGGCAAATTGTCAAGATCACGACCGGGATGGACGACGAGGAGGCTTTTGCACTCAATTCGTGAGACTCGTGCGTGTCCATTCCAACTTCTCCATAGTAGGCAGGTCACACCTCCGAACTAAACGGGGAGAAATACGAAACGCGTTTTCTACTGTCCTGAAAACCTCTCGCTGAAAGCGTTCGAATGAAAACGCACTGGCGATTGCGCGCGCTCCTGCCTCCGCCAGGCCCGCAGCTCGTTCTGGCCCACACAGCAGGTCAATGCAGCGCGCAGCCATCTCCTGCGCGTTCCGCGCAACAACTAAGGACTCGCCATCACGCAAGATGTCCGCGTAGCCGCGGTGCGCAGGTTGTGCAACCACACAGGTTCTGCCGTACATGAGCGCCTCTGCAACCTTGATGTTGGTTCCTCCGCCCGACCAGAGAGGAACTACCACAAAGGCACAGTTTCGATATGCCTCACGCAAATCTGGAACGTAGCCAACGAGTTCGACGCCAGGAACGGATGCCCAACGTTCTCGATCCTTCGTGCTCAAACGAGATCCGACCAGACGCAATACAGCATCGGGAACTGCTTTCCGAATCGCAGGCCACGATTGCTTAAGAAATGACTGAATCCCTTGCGAGTTATAGATATATGACAGCATTCCTACAAACAAAATCGTTTTGCTGTGTTGATCCGGGGGTAATGGAGATGGTGTATCAGGCAGCGACATTGCGTAGGGAATGTTCGGTAACACAGACGCACGCTCACAGCCAGGGAAATCACGATCTTCTCTTTTGGACACCCACAGGCAGGTGCTTCGATTCATAAGCGTCGGAACGATGTGGTCCAGCGACTTGACGCGCCTTTTTAATACCGTTCGCCGTACAAATCCAGTACACGGGTCTCGTATGATCGAACGGTACAAGTCCAGCTCATTATCGTCGACATCTATAATGGTTGGAGCGTACGATAAAGCGCCAGCCTTAGCTGTAAATTTTAAGTGACGTCCAACAATCAAGTCATAGTGACGGATGGCGAGCATGCGATCCAAAGCAGCCCCGACCTTTGGATCGCGCTTATAATCAATCGCTCGTCTTCCGACGTTATATGCGATTTTGTCCACGACTGAGGGTGCACACGGTCGTAAGTACTTCCATGGTTGGAGTTCGCCCCTTTTCAACGGTTCGATGACTTCGACCGCACCCGTAGTCTTGCCGATCGTTTCTTCTATCGGTTGATGCATAGGAGGCGGGGAACAAACCATCAGGACGTCGACGTCCCCCAAACTGCGGAGAGTACGATAAATCAAATTCGATCGTTGCCCACCGCCAAAGTCCACCAAAAAAGGGGTATGGTTGCTTACCCATAAAATTCGTTTACGTCCCTGCATTGATAGTGCTCTATTCGTCGGACAGTGTCCCTGTTGGTCCCCTCTCATAGACTGCCCTCGCGGGTCTTTAACTAGTAATGGCAGGTTTAACTACAATGGTACGGGAAGCCCGATTGAATCGGAGACGTGCACTTTTCCCAGCCTGCCCACACTCTGGACAGCTACATTGCTAGCCTCGGTCGTAGCGACAGATACACAGGCCAGCAGCGTGCTGAAGAGCATCATCAACTGCACCATATAGTTAATGCCGAATGATGCGACTACGTTGGCAAATAAGAAAGCACCTAAGCACCAAAAGAACCACTCCTTCTGCCGGTTCCCACTTACCAGCTTTCTGCCGTCCCCAATTGCTCCGAAACCATACCGATAGATGGCGATGTAGGCCACTAAGCTTGCTAGCCCGCCTGTTAACGCAACCGAGACAAACTGATTACAGAGATCCCACATATCAAATCCCCAGCTCCCATAATACTTGTATCCGGCAAGCCACCAATCTCCGAAATGACGAATGCAGTTGTCGACGAGCATATAACGGTGATAGCTCGATGAACCGCCGGTCAAGTCAATCTTTTCGAGGAGAGACCACACGGGACCGTGCATCACAAGGTGTAGCCCTACCAAAGTAGCCACAATTCCCCAACGAACTAGTCGCATGCGCCTCCTCAAAGGCCAGAAAGCAAGCCCGAGAAGGCCTGCAGCATACGCTCCCCAAGACGTGCTAGCGTGGGAGGCGAAAACCATCGCGGTGGCTCCAGCGAGCCCACACGCTCCTGCCACTCGGCAGCGTTTTTCCGTCCATAGCCACAGAAACAACGGAATGGAAACGCCCGCGAAAGTTCCTCCATGCAGAGTACCTAATGGTCCCTCTGAACGAATGTGACCCTCCCTCAACGTGGGCGAATTGGCTCCAAAAGAGCTGAACACGTTTTGATGAGTGAACTGCTCGCTGATCATACAGACGCCCTGGATAACGCAAACTGCAGCCACTACCTTAACTGTGTGACGTACAGCTTGACCGTCAGGAATAAGAAATCTAATCGCTAAGTATCCACCTAGAGCGTCCAGGCAATCTCCTAATGATTTGATCCACGCCTGGAGTTCCATCCATTGCAGACAAACCATCAACATGTTCAACAGAGCCCAAACAGTTACCATTGTGTCCACCCTGTTGAATCCCCCGGCAAATCTGCTAGTCGAAGCTCGAAAAGCGATCATCTTTGCCAACACGGTTAAAACAAGAATGCGAAGCACCGTCCAGTGGATGCCCCCCAAAACTAACACCTGACCTGCCGGAATCATAAGAAATGCCAGTAGAAACGGTGTAATGGCTTTCTTGCGTGGCAAGAGCACGATTAGTATGACGGCGGCTAGTAGGCAGACCGCGACCAGCGGGTGAAGTATCGTATCTGTTGCACCGCCTCCGAAGCGCAGTTTCTGTGGTTCCATAGCTTTAGTGATCAGCGCCGACGTATCCGTCGACACTGCATAGATCTTGAGGGAGTTGGTAGCTTTAGGATTCCGAACTTAGAATCGGAATCGCAGCCAGAATGTGGGCTGTACGAGTACGCGCGGATCGAGCTTCAGGGTGGCTTACCTTGCCTTACTTGACTACGGCTGACAAACCCGACGGAGGGTTGGGATCTTGTGCAGAATCGCTGTACTGATAGGCGCCCTTATCCCAGCTTGAGGCGCGGCCATTCGTGGCCCGTAGCACAACTTTGTGATTGATTGCATCGTAGCTCGCGTACGTCGTATCCGACTGGCAGGCAGTTCCCATGTCTGGATCAATGGAGCTCAGAGTTGTGCAATAGGACTGCACATTGGTTCCCGTACCTACCGTGGGGCTGTTTGACGCAGTTGGTGAAAAAGCATACGTCTGGGAGCTTGTGTATCCCGCTTTGTTGGCCTGCGAAATACTCTGAACAAGTTCCGTGGTGAAATCACAAGTTGAGCCAACGGGGCAATAATACTGACTGGTCGCAATGTAGTGATTGTTTACGAAATGCCCCGTATAATACGGACCGCCATTCCAGTTATTCGGCCAGCCGCAAAGGTTTGAGTCAGAGCCGCATTCGATTGTGTTGTTGAAGACGTAATATGTTCCGTAGTTGCCTGCATCGTGAGCTGCGATGTTAAGAACGTTCCCGGTATTCAGATCGTAGAGAACATTGTTGAATACGTAGCCAACGATACTGGAATTTGGACTACCGTTCCCGTTGATCCAAAAGTTTACACAGCTGTTCGTCGAAGTGTGACGAACGACATTGTCGTACATGTATATGGAGTTGCCGGTGAACGGTCCGAAGTTGAAGATCCCATTGCAGTGATCTCCAGTTGGCGATTCGTAATTGTTTTCTACTAAGTTGCCATGAATGTCATTAAACTCGCCCAGCAACCCATTATAGACGTACCGCACCACATTGTTGTAGACCTTATCCCCGTGCAGAATCCCGCCCATAAAATCTTGATTGGGACTGTCAGACCCATCAATAACGTTATCGTGGAACGCCGAGCCGATGCCACCGCCTCCGCTCCAGTCATTGGTGATGGCATACGAGTTGAGTACCGTGGACCCTCTTGACCATCCGTGGATATAAAAATTCTCTATTTCCACGCCATTGCTGTACACCCAAACCAGCTTAGAGGCAGTAACACTCTGCTTCCATGCTGTCAGTTCGATGTTGTCGAAGGTCACATAGTTACCCGTGATCCAGAAAACGTTATCATTACCACAATCGGTATTTTGGCAACTGAAGATTGGCCGCGTCCATGCTGCACCTGTAAACCATGTCTGGTCCACGCCAATGTAAATGTGATTTGCCGATGTTCCTGACCAGGACCAAGCTACCCGGAGCGAAGAAGTCCCCCACGTATCACCGCCTTTAAGGATGAACTGATCCCCCGCAGCTGGATTGTATGAAGCACAATTAGCTGTGCAGTTGGGCATGCCCGGCAAGTGAGCCCATGGTGTTGTCTTCGCGGTGCCATTGTTCGAGTCTGAGCCGCTGGCGGAGATGTAGTGGGTTGTCGCTGCGGATGCGTTGGTCAAACCAATGAGTACTAGAAAAGTACCGACAATCGCCGTATAAATGCCAACCGCTATTTTTCCCGTGCACGGCACCATGATCGATCTCCCGCTCGGCAAGCGCGCCGAGGTAAAATCTGCAGCCAGCCACAGGAAATCGACCCGGGGGAAGGCCACGGACACCATCGTAACGTGCTGAAGCAGCGGCGGGTAGGTGTCGAAAGGGCAGTGGCCGGTTACCCGATTGGTGTGCCCGTCGGTCCATGATCTCTGGAAAAATTCAGCGTTCCTGAATGGCAACAAACGTCCACAAAGCTCGCTGGAACCCCTCACTGTTGCACGTCAGCGAGGCTGGATGCCTTGTGATTTTGAGGCAGGGAGGAGGCCAGTTCCAGTGTGCCCTCCGATTGCGCCGATTTCCTGTCCCAAAACACGATTGTGCGCCCGAAAAAAGACAGCTTTCTGGCCGAATCCAGTCGACGAAAGCCGGTTTTCTGAAGAGACGACAATTGCGCCTGGTTCCATTCGGCGGCTTCAATGAATGCGCGCCCCTTACATTCGCTAGAGAGATTGCGAAGAATGTGATTCACCAGCAGCGGATTTAATCCGCGGCCGCGGTATTGAGGAAATACCTGGAAATCAAACAGATGTACATCGTCCAGTCCTAAGGGAAAGTAGTGGAGTTCAACAGTCCGCTTCTGCAGTGTCCATCCGTATCCGGCCAGCGTGTCTTTCGACCTGATCAACCACAGAGATGCGCCCAGCTCAAAGCGCTGTTTGATGTTGCGGGTGGCGAGTTTCGGATTCCAGAAACTGGTGATCACTTCCAAATCCCGCGGATTTATATTGGTCGGACTGGTGTGTCGTTCGATCCTAATATGATCCGGCACCTCATCGATGGCTGAGCGCAGCGTCGAGATGTCACAATAGAAGAGTACCATGCGGTTTGAAAAGCACACTCGCTCTAGCGCTAGCTGAGCACGCCGGACGGTGGCGCGCGCGCCATTCCGCCTGAGATAAACGGTGAGGCGTGAGATAGAACTAGACAGACTCATGACGGTAGCGCCTGGGCCGTTGCTCAGGCATTATGTGGAACATTCTCCGAGAACATTGCTCGCAAGCAAGCGCCGCTTACCTGCTTCTGCACGTCGCCGCCACCCCTTTGCTGCGCCCGCAATAGACTCGCGAATACAGCAAGTCCGTAACGAAAAATGTGACGGAAAAGCATGATCGTGCGAATCCCCAGCACACCCAGGAAGCCATGATGTTTGCGCCAATAATACAAAACCGACCGTTGCTGTGCGATCGCAAAGCGGACCGGATACGGGGCAGTAATTTTTCCACGGTCGTGAATTGCCTGGGCGCCGGGAAAGAAAACTACTTGCCATCCTGCCTTCCAGCAGCGGCGGCACCAATCAATATCGTCGCCATACATAAACAGGTTCTCATCGAGCAAGCCCACATCGTCGAATGTCTTTCGGCGAATCATCGAAAAGCAGCCCACGATGACGTCGACCGGTAACGTGCGGTCGTGGGGAAAATAGAACATATGTTCTCCCGCGAAGAACTTAGAGTTCCGAAATCTTGTAGAGAGGCCGGTAGCCGAGCAAAAATTGTTCCAGAGCGTCGGTGAATGGCGACACGTGCTTTGCAGTGTCATGTCGGGATTCAACACACGCGGTCCGACGTCACCCACCCTGGGATTGTTGTCGAGGAAATCCGCCAAAGCGTCTAGGCACCCCGGAAAGACGATGACATCTGGATTCACCAGGGCAATGTATCGTCCCTTGCATTGACGGATTGCCACATTGTTGCCTCTTGCGAACCCAAGATTCTCCTCACTTCTGATGAGCTTGACGTCCGGAAACTCAGTTTTGATCATCTCCGACGAGCCATCAGTGGAGGCGTTGTCGACCACGAAAATTTCCATACTTCGCTGGGGCGGATCGTTGGTGATGCTCCGAAGACATAGCTCCAGATAGCGTTTGGCATTCCAGGCGACAATGACAATTGAGATGTCCATCAGTGCAGAAAGAGATCCTAAGTTGTTT
>DASRFP010000013.1:0-4549 GCA_035651475.1 Terriglobales bacterium
GATCAGGAACGAAATCATTCACGTGCAACTACCGAATGTTGCTTGGCCCATTTAGCCGCTGCCTGGCGGAGGGCTGCTTACAGTTTAGGCTGGCAAGCTTTGCTGTAGACGGCTGGTTTTCTCCTATGAGCTTTTGCGAAGACAGAAGGTAATAAGTGCGCGAGGCTGCTGAACGGACCGGCGGCCTGTGATATCCGGAACACGGGACCTCCTGAGTGCGAGAGGACCACAGAAATGTGTTTAGCGCCGGAGGAGGCTGCTCGAGGAGAAGTGTTTGCGATGCTCTAGCGATTGTCGGCTACGACTATCTGCTGGTTGAGAATGTCCGCGGCTTGGCCAAGTGTCAGGTCATCCGGCACCCGATGGAAGTCGCTGTGGTGCTCGGTTACTTGGACTCCGATTGTCTTGAAGAGCAGAGCTTTGCCTTTCATGTTCACGTGCAGGGCAGTCATCTCCCAGTGTCCCGGTATAACTTCCGTCTGCCCAATCTCAAATCTGCTCCCTCTGTCCAGGTGGCCTAGTACTCCAAATCCGAATTTGACATCCTCCATGAGATGGCCATTGATCTCTACCAGCCTCTCTTGCTTGGTATCGACCGTGATCTCACCTTCCATGCCGTGGAAAACCCGGGCTTCAAGCGAAGGCGGCTGGAAGGTCGGGTTGGGTCTGAAGTGGAGTGTCACGAGATTGCCTTACGAACCAATGGGCACAAAGTGACGGTTGATTTCACAGCGTTGACTTTGTAACAGCCAATCCAGCGATTCGAGGCCGGCGGAAACCATTCGATCATTGGTGCATGTTGAACCCACTTCCAGCAGAGCTTGAGGCAATCTCGCGTTTCCGTAGGCCAAGACGTTCTCGAACCATTTCCAATCCCGCGTTCGGATTGATTCATACATCTCGAGTAGTCGTCGGCTCAGGGCGGATTGCACTTTCTGCGCATCGCGATCTCCGGGATAGGAAGTGAGATATTGGTGAACGCCTAGAAGAGTGTACGCCCACGCGCGCGGACTGCTGAATGTCAAGACTGTGGCAATGAGAACTCAAATAAGCGACCGGCGACTCCTCGACACCCCTGATCTTCGGAGCGGCCTAATACTGTCCCTAGTGCCCACAAGGCGCGACCATGACAGTCTTCGGACCCCTCAGTCTCGTTCCAATGACGATCGTAGCTTAGAAAGTTTTTGAATCTGCGAGTCTCAGGATTAAACGCATGCCCGAGAAACGATAAATACAGGTGGGGCAACTTTGCAGAAGCCAACCCTGCCTGCCCACCCCATTCTTTTTCCATGTACTCCACAAGCACAGTAAATATCAGAGCGCGGGCATTATCGTCCGTTGTGTAGCCCTCTCTTCGGTTCGGGACTGTGAAGATAGCGTGCTGCAGCATTCCAGTGTCGTCGGTCATCGCCTTCAAGTGATTGATGTTCAACTCAGGCAACTGCCCAGCGATCTCTCAGACAAATGCGCGGAGAACTGGACTCTTGGACGCTCCATGCGCTCGTTGCGGACGCGTGAAAAACTCTCCATATATCCCTGCGCCACTCGCTTCCATGCCATCTCGCGCCCAAACAAGTAAGCACGTTTGCGCATGGCGTGGCGAATGGCCGGAGTATCCAGGAGTTCGATCGTCTTGTGCGCAATCGCGCCGGGATTCTGGAATGGGACCAGCGCACCAGGAATTCGGCGGCCTCGTGGTACGACTTCACATCGTCCTGTGCGATTGACCATCTCACCCGATCAGGATAGTCGTATCCTCCCTCGGTGTCGTTGACCGGGAGCGCCAGTAATCGAGCCGATTTAAACTCGCTCGATATGGCTGCGCACAGATCAGTGGTAAAGGTAGCGATTCCACAATGTCGCGGGAGATAGTTGCCGATCACTGCAATTCGACTGGGAAGCAACGTTTTCGACTGCAATGGCGCGCATACGCTTGCAGTGCCGTCGCGTAACGCAGGGTGAGCGCCGAGCAGGTCCTGAGTCCTTTCGGCGAATGCGGTATTTAGCAGCGACATGTGTCCTTGAACTCAATAAGCCCGACGCCTGGAAAAGCCCTTCTCGATCCTTGCGAAGGCGTACGTTTTTTCAAAGCGACCGGTGCTGTTTAGACACTCTCGGCGTTGCTCAGCATTCGCGTCCTCAAATGATTCTTTATTAGTATTCAACGCGAGAGAACCTGGTGGACTGTTCACAATTGACCAGCCACAGCTCGGCCCAGTGCTATTTTTTTGATTAAGGCCCTCAACTTATTTTGAACAACAATCATCCCGGAGCCGAAGTCATCGTGCATATCACTCACTGATACATATTCGCACCCGGTTTGCGGTTCCCTCTGGCTCAAATTCTTGACAGCACAATGTGAGCTATTCTGCACAGTATCGCCTGCCTGCGTGAGCGAATCTATCAATATCTCCCGGGGGGTAGTTGGTCCGCCAAACCAGACGGCCCGGCCTTCCCTCTGGTGAGACTTTGTAGAGGCGTTTATTTTGAATCGACATGCTATCAACCTCACTTCACGGGATCTTCTAAGGAAGATCGGCACTCGAAAGATGTCGCGAGAGTACCGACACAAGGAAACAATCTATAAACAAGGCGATGCCGCCGATGCGATGTTCTACGTCCAAGATGGCAATGTGAAGCTCTCGGTGGCGTCCAAGCAGGGCAGAAGAAAAGCCGTTATCGGGATCCTCCGGCCAGGCGACTTCTTCGGTGAGCGTTGTCTCGTCAGGCGGTCTCTGAGGATGTCCACGGCAACTGCAATTCACCAGTCCACGATCACACGCGTCAAGACAGCCACAATCGTGCGGTTACTTCATCAAGATCCGGCATTTGCAAAGTTGGTCATCTACCACCTTCTTTCCCGCATCACTCGAATCGAGGAAGACTTCGTAGATCAGTTCTTCAACTCCAGCGAAAAGCGCCTGGCGCGCATTCTCCTGCTGCTGGCGCGCGTTGGGAAGCGATCCGAGCGCAGATCCTCGGTCCTGAAACTGAGCCAGGAAACCCTTGCGGAGATGGTCGGCACCACCCGCTCGCGAGTGAGTTACTTCATGAACCGGTTCCGCAAGATGGGATACATCCATTACAACGGCGGCTTGCAGGTGCACCGTGGACTGTTCACCTTTGCTCTTCAAAAGTAGATGATAATTAGTTCCAAAATTAGTTCAATGCGGAAGGCCGTCCACGCTAAGTCTGAACGTAGAGATGGGACCCTCCTGGGCATCCGCACCGGCATGACATTGACATGTCTGGCGTTCGCGGTCCTGACTCTGTTTAGCGGGGTGATTCAAGTTTCTCTCAGGTCCAAACGTCGCCACTGCTGGCTGTAAGGAAGACGCGGCTTTCTCCGCTTCAGCCTTCGATAACTCTCGCCTTCTCGTTAAATGGGCAGTAACAATCGGAAACACAAAGTCGGCCTAGGTGTGCAATTGTGACCAGAATTCGGGAACGCTGAATGAGAGAATTCGTCAGGCTCTAAAGACGGTATCGTCTGGCGCACAATCAGTGCGCGAGGTGCTTATGCCCACTGAAGCGAAGACACGCATACTGATCGTCGAAGATGACGATATGGTACGTCACACATTTTGCAATGTGCTCGAGAGAGAAGGATACGACGTTTCCACCGCAACTGACGGTTTTGAAGCTCTGTTGCACCTACAACAGGACGTTCCAGACATACTCCTTTCCGATCTCAACATGCCGCAAATGTCCGGATTCGAGTTGCTGTCTGTCGTACGGCGCAGGTTTCCGCACATCATGGTGGTAGCCGCTAGTGGCGCCTACTCTTGTAGTACGGTCCCTGACGGAGTCGTTGCCGATGCCTTCTACCCTAAAGGCAAGGAGAGCGCAAGCATACTGTTAAAGATCATTGCCAATCTGATCCAAACCGGTCCCATTGAACACAAAGGACAGAATGCTCCGGTGTGGATTCCCCGAAATGGTAAGGATCACAACGGCAGAGCTTTCGTCGTTCTGACCTGCACAGAATGCTTGAGGTCGTTCCCATTCACCGTTGACCATGAACCAACGGGAGAGGTTCTGAAGACGGCTTGCATCTATTGTCCCCACGAAGTGACCTACATCATTGATTTCTCTCGCTCGGTGAACTCACCTGAAAAACGGGCGGCTTGGAAAGCCACTTTCCTTAAATCGCAGCCAGAATCGTGCCCCGGAAGTAGCACGCCTCACTTCGTAAAATCCGCGAGAAAAAGTGAGATGGCTTCGAACAAATGAGTTTTCGCACTCTGCCACGATTCCCCTCCAATTCACGGTTGTCCAATGGATGACGAATAGCTTCGTCAGTCGCTGACTCGCTCGTCGCTCTTAATCCTCAAAGCAAGATCATACTTTGCATCTCCGCCGATGCCTGTCCAGAACATTCACGAACATCAGCGAGGCTCCTCGGTTGAGAAGGTACTCCTTTGTGGCCACCTCAGGCCGCCGATCCCGGGGTAGCGGAATCAACGGCTTGCGGCAGCGATTGCGACAGCCCTTTGTGGCGGTTGAGGTTGGCCTGTTTCAGAACGCGGCTGACCAGGGCGCGTGAGAC
>DASRFP010000014.1:0-22414 GCA_035651475.1 Terriglobales bacterium
TCTACACAGCTAAGCGAGAGGCAAGGAACTCAAATGCCGTCCCTTGCCCCTCGCGCTCCCCCATCCCGGCTCAAACCGAAGGGGGAGTCGATGTAAGTTGTCGTATTCTTACGTGAACGAAACCTGGGGGCAGGTCAAACCACCGGACGAAGAAACCCTTGCGCCGCCCAGTTTGAAAGTTGTTGCCACGCCACTTTCATCAGGTCCGGCTTTTGCGAGAGGTAAGTAAGCCATAGTCCATGAACGCTAGCGCCTTTCGCATAAAGCGCGCCGGGATCGAATTGCGCGCGCTCGGCGGTGGCAGTGCCATAGACGATGACGCGGCCGAAGTCTCGCAAACAGCGCACACTTTTCAGAACATGCTCACCGCCAAGCATTTCGAACACAACGTCGACTCCTTGGCCGTGCGTAAGATCTTTAATTGCAGCTTCGTAATCCTGTTCTCGATAGTTGATTGGATGCTGCAACCCCAATTCCTTGACGCCCTCGAGCTTTTCGGCAGATGAGGAAGTGCCATACATCTCAACGCCGAGTAATTTGCCGATCTGAACTGCTGACGTGCCGACTCCGCCAGCGACGGCGTGGATGAGCACGCGAGGTCTCTCGCCGTCCTCGGGAAGGGATGAACCTACCAGACCCGCTTTCCAATACGCGAAAAAAGCAGTGAAGAAGTTGACAGGAAATGCGGCGCCTTCCTCCGCACTCCAGCCCATCGGCACGGGCCAAAGCAGCGCAGAGCGCGCTGCCACGGTTTCGGCGAACGCTCCCCATTGCGTATATCCCATCACCCGCTCGCCGTTGCTGGCCCGAGTACCGCTGAACTCCCGTCCGGCAACCAGGGGCGGCTTCGGCGTGCCCGGGTAGCCACCGCGGGCCGCCATCGTGTCAGCAAAGTTCACCCCGCCAGCTTGCACCCGCACAAGTTCCTCGCCCGCGTTCGGTACAAGTTCGGGGACGTCGCGTATTTCCAGCACATCCGGTCCACCTAGTCGAGCAATGACCACGGCTTTCATATAGGAAGTCTATCAATCAGAATCTCACGGCAATCGGAATCTCTTGTGATGCATATTCACTTTGAAGCAGGTATATACTCATCGGAATAATCCCGCGAAGAGCGAGCGGGGAGCCGACTTTCATTTCATAACGGCTCCGAACAGCGAACGCCGGTTTTGAACTTATCCGTGGGTTGCTGGCGCGGGACAACTGCGGCAGGTCCGTGGCTGCCCCGGGGAGGAAGTATTATGGACCTGATTCTTATTCGTCTGATTTTCATTGTTTTTGTCTCTTTTACCTGTTACCTGATTCACCCCTTCGGACTTAGCCCCAGGCTCGATGCAGCGGTAGGAGCGCTGCTTGGGCTTGCGATCGTGGTCTTCGAATGGAGGCTATTGCGCGTCAGCCTGAAGCGGCTAATCGGCGCGGCGCTCGGCAGCATTCTGGGGATTTTTGGCGCTTACCTTTTTGCGCTGGTCATTCGGAACAGCCTGGTCGATAGTTCACTGCGCAGCTTCCTGCAAATTATGGTCATGCTGCTGATGGCGTATGTGGGCCTGATTGTCGGCGCCAACAAAGGCGATCTGCTGAATCTATCTGCACTCGGTGGAATTTTTGGCGGCGAAAAACAGCTCAAAAAGAGCTACAAGATTCTCGATACCAGCGTGATTATCGACGGCCGGATCGCAGACATAGCGGAGACAGGATTTCTCGACGGCACCGTTGTCATTCCCCAGTTCGTGCTCCGCGAGTTGCAGCTTGTCGCGGATTCCGGCGATTCGCTCAAGCGCAATCGCGGCCGGCGTGGCCTCGATATTTTACAGCGGTTACAGAAAGTTCCCTCGCTGCAAATTCAAATCGTGGAGGACGATTTCCCCGGCGTTCGCGAAGTTGATCTGAAGCTGATCGAGCTCGCGAAGGTGTATGAAGGCAAGATCATCACCAACGATTTCAATCTGAACAAGATTGCGCAATTGCAGGGCGTAGAGGTGCTGAATATCAATGAGCTTGCGAATGCGCTCAAGCCGATTGTTCTTCCCGGCGAAACCATGCGCGTCTTCATTTTGAAAGAAGGTAAAGAGTACAACCAGGGCGTTGCCTATCTCGATGACGGGACGATGGTCGTGGTGGATAATGCGCGGAAGATGATCGGCAAGAACATTGATGTTTCGGTGACGTCAGTTCTGCAGACAACTGCCGGCAAGATGATCTTCGGCAAGTGGGATGAGCGCTCATATCCGCGCACTGAGGTCAGGAACGCGATGGGTGCCGCTAATTCAATGTCGGAATCGAAGAAGCCGATTGCTGTTGCTGAGCAGTCTCCAGAATAGCGGATTAAAGCATTGGCGCGACAGAACTGACGACGATTGTGTCGTTCTGAACTGTTCCGGTCACATTCGCGCGAGTGCCGATCAGTTTTGCCAGCGATTCGTTCGAGCCGCTCAGTGCGTATCTATGGTACCCGTTCACTAGGACGAAGTGTGCTCCGTTCCGAATGCAGGCTGCCGCGCACTCCGCCGGGGTTAAATCCCTGTATCGGCGATGCCGCGCTCCACAGTACGAGTCGGTAATCATGCCGTTAATGGTAGTCAGGTCAGAATTCTGAGCCTGCAAAGGCTGTTGGCGATCATTCGGGGGAGCGGCGCTTTGCGTCTCAGTTGGACTTTGCGCTGGCTGCTCGTGACCGGCGAGGGCGACAGATGCTCCTGCAACAATCACGGCGAAAAGCAAAGCCGTACCCAGCACGGTGAGCAGGCAGAAACCAATCAGCGAAATCCAGGAACGGTTCGGTTTCACTCGGCCTCCTGCGCGGCTGGCGTCATTGTTGCGACTTTTCGTCGGGCTTCGAGTTACAGGCGCGTAGTTTTGTTGCGTTGGGTGGAACTCCGGTTGTATCGCGGCATTTGAACCCGCTTCCCGCAACTCGTATACTGTTCGCCCGCATGAAGATAGTGGCAATTATTCCCGCCGCCGGACTCGGCACCCGAATGGTGCCCGCGCCGGGGTCAAAGGACAGGAAACCCGCTGCAAGCAAGCAGTTTCTAGAGCTTCGCGGAAGACCCGTCCTGGTACACACTCTGACGAAATTCGCGGCCAACTCCGAAGTTGCTGAAATTTACGTGGCCCTCAGGCAGTCAGAAATTGTTCCATTTCGCGAACGCCTGGAGCGGGAAGCACCCGAGATTCTGAAGAAGAAAACTGTATTACTCGAGGGCGGAGAAAGCCGGCAGCAATCAGTTGCAAATGCCCTCGCGGCTATCTCTGCTTCGGGAGATGATGTGGTGCTTGTACATGACGCTGTTCGCCCATTTCTGAGCGACGAAATCATTCACGATGTAATTGCCGCGGCCAAAAAATACGGCGCGGCAATCACCGGGGTTCCGGCAGTGGACACTGTGAAGCAAGTAGAACGCACAGCTGAAGGCGCACTCATCAAAACCACGATTCCGCGCGAGAAGATTGTCATGGCCCAAACTCCGCAAGGTTTTCAATATTCCGTGCTGAAAAAGGCCTTCGATGAAGCGGCGGCGGATGGTTTTGTGGGAACCGATGAAGCTTCGCTCGTGGAACGCTCTGGGCATCAGGTTGCGGTAGTGATGGGCTCACCACGGAATATGAAGATCACCACTCCCGCGGATTTGGGATTGGCTGAATTTTACTTACAAAAGTAAGGCCGACATCTTACGAAATCGCCTCGCCGCGGTCGACAGCCAACGATAGAATCGATTTTCCGCATCATTCCTTTGACAAGCCGTTGACAATTATTTCTGATATTCTCATCCGTTTTATTCCGAGGTGATGCGTGGAAAGGCGCCAGCAAAAATACCACCGAGAGCGCCTGGGTGAAGCCCTTCGGGAAGAGATTGAAACCATTGTGGAAGGCGAACTAGCCGATCCGCGGATTGGCCTTGCGACGGTAACTGCTGTCGAGTTGGCTGAAGACGCGCGGTCGGCGCGGGTATTGGTCGTTGTACATGGAAATGATGAAGAATGCCAGCGCAGCATGGAAGGACTGGCGGCAGCGACGTCTTTCATTCGCCACGAAGTAGCGGACCGCCTGCAGTTGCGGCGCGCTCCGGAGTTATTTTTTATGCTCGACCGGTCGGAAAAGCAAAACGCAAGAATCAGCGAGCTGTTAAAGCGTGCCAAGAAAAACTGAATGCTCGACCAGGTCCTAACCGAGATCGGACGGCGTGAGCGCTTTCTCCTCACCTCGCACGCACGTGCGGATGGCGATGCTGTTGGATCGACGCTCGCCTGCAGCGAAATCCTGCGCCGAATGGGCAAGAAAACAGAAGTAGTCCTGCGAGATGGAGTGCCGCGTGTATATCAGCAATTACCGTACGCGGCCAGTGTGATTCAAAGCGAGCACGTTAACGGGAATTACGACGCCGCCATACTTCTTGAATGCGATAGCGTTCAGCGGACGCGACTCGGCGGCCTTGAAAATCAGTTTCTCATCAATATTGACCATCATCGCAGCGGCCACACATTTGCCCACGTGAATTGGATCGACCCGAAGGCCGTTGCTACTGCTGAGATGGTCTATCGCCTGGCTAAGCAGGCGGGGATAAAGATCTCTTCGGAAGTTGCGACATGCCTATATACCGCAGTACTCACCGATACTGGTGCGTTTATGTTCGAAGGCACCAGCGAACACACGTTCGAATTGGCGCGGGAATTAGTGCTCGCGGGGGCCGATCCCGCTCGATGCGCGCGGCAGGTTTATTTCGGCCACTCCACCCCCAAATTGCGATTGCTGGGCGCAGCCCTTTCGGCCCTGCAACGCGAGGGGCCACTCGCCTGGATATGGGTGACACAAGAGCAGATGGAGCGGGTTGGCGCGAAGGAAGAAGACTGCGAAGGCCTGGTGAATTACGCGTTGTCCATCGGAGATGTCGAAGTTGCCGCATTCTTCCGTGAACTCCCAGACGGACGTTTCCGCGTCAGCCTTCGAAGTAAAGGAAAACTCGACGTCGCGTCCATCGCTGAGGAGTTCGGCGGTGGGGGTCACGCTTGCGCCAGCGGATGCGCAGTCGAGGGGCCATTGCATGTTGCGGTCGAGAACATTTTGGGCAAAGTTAGAAAGCAGTGGTCAGCAGTCAGTGGATAGTGGTCGGTGGTTGGTGCTTCGTGGTTGGGTCGACAACTTATGTTGTCAGTAGGAAGTTCGGCGTCGGTGCTTATCGGGAATAAATCCTAAAATCTTCGTTTCGCGGCTCGACTCTTTGTCTGTTGCATGGAATACTGGCAACTCATCACTAGTCACTAACCACTGCTCTTGAACACCCGCTCTCGCACAACGGATTATCTGCTGCTCATTGCCATTCCGGCATTTTTCTTCCTTTGGAAGCTTTCGGCGTTCGGACTGATCGGGGCTGATGAGCCACGCTATGCGCAAGTTGCGCGCGAGATGCTGGGACGGCACAACTGGATAACGCCCACTTTGGGAGGAACCCCGTGGCTGGAGAAGCCGCCCCTCTACTACTGGCAAGCCATGATCGCCTACAAACTCTTCGGAGTGAGCGATTGGGCCGCACGCCTGCCTTCGGTTTTTAACGGATGCTTGCTGGTGCTTGCGTGCTATTTCTTTGTCAGGCGTTTTCGCCGCGGAAGTGAACTGGACGCAGCATTGATTCTCGCCACAACAGCTGGAATCGCAAGCTTCGCCCGAGCGGCATCGACTGACATGCCTCTCACTGCGATGTTCAGCATCGCTTTGCTTGGCTGGTACGCGTGGTTTGAAACCAGCGAGAAGAGATGGCTGATAGTTTTTTACGCCTTTATTGCCTTTGGCATGCTCGCCAAAGGTCCGGTTGCGCCGTTCCTTGCAGCCCTGGTCATAGTGGTTTTTGCAGCAGTGAACCGGAATGCACAGATCATATGGAAGGCGCTGTGGGTTCCAGGAATAGTGACCTTTTTTGTAATAGGGTTGCCATGGTACCTGCTAGTACAACTAAGGAACCCGCAGTTTTTTCACGTATTCATCCTTGAGCACAACCTCGCGCGCTTTGGGTCAAACCTATACCACCATCCTGAGCCATTCTGGTATTACATTCCGGTCACGCTGCTCGGCTGGGTGCCATGGGCGGTCTTTGTGTTGGGCGCGCTGGTCTGGGTTGCGAAGCAATTAAAGAGATCCGAGTCAGATTCGCTGCACGTTTTCCTGCTGATTTGGATTGCGGTTGTTGTGATCTTTTTTTCTCTCTCTCGGTCCAAGTTGCCGGGATACGTATTGCCGGCAATTCCCGCCGGCGCGATACTCGCCTCGGAGTTTATTCGCCAGCGGTCGGCTCAAAGTGTTCCGAGCCTGCTGAGACGAACCCTTGTCTTCGGCATTCATTCACTGATTCTCGCGGCGCTGCTATTCTGCGCCTTGATGATTCAGCCGCTAATTCTAATGCACCACGTTCTGTGGAGTGCGGCTGCGATTCCGCTGGTTGTGTCTTCAATAGTGGCGATTGCCAGCTTTCTGTTACTTCTTAAATTCGATGTGCGGGCGTTGCGACTCGCAACGTTTGTGCCTTTGATATTAGGGCTTGCTGTGGCGTTACGCTTCGGCGCCGCTCCCCTCAACCAGAAGTTATCGGCGCGACCCGTCGCAACTGCGATCGCAAAGCTTGATCCTCACCATCTTCCGATTGCGATTTTCCTTGTGCCGCGCGAGACGGAATTTGGGCTAGCTTTTTACCGCAATCAGGCGGTCGCGAGATATGAGTTGCGCGATATCCCTTCTGGCGAGCACGTCGTTGTTGCGGCTGAAGGGTTCGAAGAGAGCATCGCACGAGAGACCGGCCGGGGACCGGTGTACCTGGGGAATTTTCCACCGCAGAAGTTGGAATTTTTCTATGTGCCGGGCCGATAGCAATGTCTGCTCAGTTACTCCCACTCACGCCAACAGCAGGCTTGAGTAGGCCAGCTGTAGCTATACTCACTCAAAAATCCTGGCCTTGCCGCAAAGAACGCGACAAGAGCGGCGTACCCACGTTGTCGCTCCGTGTTCCTCGGTTTGATACCCAGTATCCACTGCCACTACACTCAGTTGTTGCCTGGGCAAACGGCGGCTTGAGCCGCTGTGCTTGGCAGGAGCAACGATTGGAAATCCTCGATCTGAGGCATTTTTCGTCCACCGATTTACGTCCATTACTGGACGATGAAATTCAGGTGTGGGCGACCATGCTCTGCTGGGACTACACCAGCTCCGTGGAGATGATTCTCCGCTATATAGACGCCAAGTTTTTGCCAGGCTATGCCGCCGTTTCCCGCGGCAAAGTTTTCGGTTATTCGTTCTTTGTTTACGAAAATAATAAAGGCGTGATCGGCGACCTCTTCGTGAGCGAAGGCGGGAATGGAGCCGATCGCACAGAGGTCGAAGGGCGGCTGCTCACGCACGTAATTGAGACGCTGCAACAGTCCCCTGGAATTCACCGTGTCGAGGCGCAACTCCTGGCGCATGAAACTGGAGCTGCGGCAAAGCCGTTTGTAGACCAGGGATTCAGCCGGCATGCGCGACTGTTCATGACATTGGCTCTGTACGGATCGCCGGCGAACGACAGGAAGTTATCTCCACAATTTGAAATCCGCCGCTGGACCGAGCACGATTACCAGTCTTCTGCCGCGGTCATTACGGCCGCGTATCGTAGTCATGTAGATTCCGAGATCAACGACCAATACCGCACCCTGAGTGGCTCGCTTCGCTTTCTCAACAATATTGTGCGTTTCCCCGGATGCGGAACGTTCGATCCGGAATCGTCTTTCGTGGCGGTTGATCGTGAATCGCATTCTTTAACAGGAGTTATCCTCTGTTCGCGCGTACGGCACGATGTGGGACATGTGACTCAGGTTTGTGTCTTACCGGAATTTCGCGCACATGGGCTGGGCAAGTTGCTGATGGCCGCTACGATTCGTAACCTGCGACAGCGAAAATTCTCGACGCTATCGCTGACCGTTACTGAAGCCAATACCCGCGCAGTGGAGCTTTACCATCACTTGGGATTCGAACAAAAGCGGGTATTCGATGCCTTTGTGTGGGAAGGATAGACCAGCATTTAGCAGCGAGCGTTTATTGAGGTAAAAGCTGAGGGTTAACTGCTAAAAGCTTCGTCAGTGCCTTAGCGCCCACATCACCCAGCCTGCCACGATTAGTCCGCCGATAAACATCGCGAAGCAGTAGAGGCCATAGCGGACCTGGTCGCGTGGGGTGTCGCGCACGGTGATTCCGAAAACGACACTAGTGAAAATCGAAAATAGCAGGGCTGCGTTGAAATGTGAGAGGACCATTAGTCTTTCTTACCAATCGCGATGTGATAAGCATCAGCGACGCTGATGAAGTTAAGAAGGCCGGCAACAATGATGTACTTGGTTCCGTAATCTGCCGTAGCGTGCGGAACGATGACATGTCCCAAGTCCATCGCACGGCTCACGATGTACATGCCACCAGCGCCGAGATCACCGATGAATCCTAAAATATCGAGGATGTCGCCGCCGTTGGGATTATAAATTCGGCCATCCATCAGCAGGCCGAGAACGAACATTGCCACAACTGAAAGCATGAGGAGCAAGCCGCGGATCCAGCGCTTTTGCATAAGGTGACCAGCACCTGGTATGAGCCATGCCACGGCGGGTACAACAACGGACATGGTGCTTGGAGCTATGGGTGTAGGCTTGCTGGCGACCGGTTCTCTTCTGGTTGGAGTAGTTGCCATATTCAACGAAGTGGCGGGCGAGGGGCCCGCCCCACATAGGAATCAATTAAAAAATCAGACGATTACGACCTCATTTTGAATTCTACCAGTTACTTCAGCCTGACCGCTGCGGACCAGCATGTTGATTTCGCTGCGCACGCCGAACTCAGGGAAATAAATGCCCGGCTCGATCGAAAAAATGCTATTCGGCAGAATGCGGCGTTCGTCATGGACCTCGAGGTCGTCCATGTTGGCGCCGTTCGCGTGAACCTCTGTCCCGATGGAATGGCCAGTGCGGTGCACAAAGTGATTGCCTAGCCCGGATAGTTTAATTTTGCTTCTAACGGTCTGGTCAACCTGATATCCGGCTATGGTTTTTCCGGCGGCAATAGAGTCCTGAACGAATTTGGTGCCGGCGTCGCGCGCATCCCGTACTACCTGAAATATCTCCTGAACCCGATCTGATGGAGCTTTGCCGAGGAATCCTGTCCAAGTGATGTCGTAGTACACAGCCCTCGGCTCGTTTTTTTTCGCCCAGATATCAAGCAGGACAAAATCGCCGTCGCGAATGGCCGCGGAATTTGTGCTGCTGGGACCATAATGAGGATCGCCGCTGTTCTTGTTAACAGCAACCACCGGCGGGTCAGCCGCCATCAGGTTCTCGCGACGAAATGCCTCCAGAATCCACTTCTGCATTTCAAATTCGTTCGTGCCGCCGTTTCGCGCGCGACGGCCAATTTCCTGAAAAGCGCCAGCGGTAATTTTGTCGACGGCATCGCGCGCGGCGAAATGGCTCTGAATTTGGTCGTCGGTTAATGTCGCCTCGAACTGCGCGACCAGATCACCGGAGCTGACGATATTTTTTCCTAGCCCACGAATAAGATCGAGGGTGCCGCCGTCGACCAGCGAAATCGTAAAGATGCCATTGTTAGGCGAGTACTGCATTGCGATGTCGCGATGATTCGAGAGCAGGTGCTTGAGTCCGTCGAACAACTCTTGCCAGGCAGCGTATGCGCGCTTCTCGCCCGGCAATGAATCTAGGTGTCGGGCTTCAATCTTATGAACTAACTTCCGCGGTTCTCCTTCTGCCGGAATGAGGTAGAACCAACGCCGGGTCACCATTAAGTTCGGCGAAAGGCCCAGCACTCGATAAGCGATAGGGTCGCGGTGGTGATGATCGTAAAAGAGCCATGCATCAAGATTACGGTCACGAAGTGCAGATTGGATGGCGAGGAGATTCATAGAGAAAATCATTCTAAATAAAGGACATAGTTTTCGGCGAGTATTCGCCGATGGGTAAGGTAGGCCCGAAATAAGGGGAAGGCCAAGCGCGACAGTCGAAGCTTAAGGCTGGATTGTTGATGCGCAGTGCAACGAAATAGTTGCATTTTTTGGTTCGTCGGGCGTAAGATGAACCCGAATGCGGCGTCTGCATTCGGTTCTGTAGCAAAGCTGCCCGTTACTTCCTGGGTTCGAACTAACGAGTTGTCTCAACAAGGAAGAGGCGCAGAAATCGCCTCTAACCAGCTCCGGAGATACTCTATGTCTTGGTACGCGTACTGCATTACCGAGCATCACAATCACGCCAACGGAACACGCACTCGGCGGCCATTCATACTCGAAGGCATTCAGGGAGTGAACGGAGCCACAGTCCTCAGCTACCCCAGCGGGGAGTTTGCAGTAGTGGTCAGCGAGTTTGAACGCAGCGCTGGAAGCCTCGAAGAAAAGCACGTTTTGGAGCACGCCCGCGTGGTAAGCGTGTGTTTCCGTCAGGGGACTGTGCTGCCGTTCCGCTTCGGAACGATTTTCGATAGCGACGATTCGTTGCGGCAGGCGGTTCGTGCCAATCGGCGCACATTCGGCGAGAGCGTAGCCAAGCTGAAGGGCAAAGCCGAAATGCATGTAAAGGTCCTGGTAAAAGACGGCACGCTTAAGGCGCTCCAGGATGTTCAGATTCCGGATACGGTCGGCGGCGAGTATCTTTCAAAGTTGCGAGAAAAGGCCGTAGCTGATCGCGAGCGCCAAACTAAAGCCAAGGCGCTCTCGGTGCAAGTACACCGACTTTTTAATCCACTGGAAGAAGAAATTAGCTGTAAGCGGGTCAACACCGACGGAATGCTCATCGATATAGCCCACCTAATTGATTCAAAATCCGTAGAAAAATATCAAAACCGCTATAACAGTGCGCTTAAGCAATTAAAGAATTGCCAAATCTCCGTAAGCGGCCCATGGCCACCGTATCACTTCATGCCGGGGAAGTTGCGGACTGTAGCGTAGCTGGCAGGCACAAGAGAACCCGAAAACCCTATCCGTCACTGGATGGGTTTTCTATTGGTGTCCGTTCGCCGTCAGTGCGAGCGACAATAGGGCCTTTTGCTCCACGTCATGCGCTTTGGCTGAGCCGGTTGCCGGGCTGGGGCTAGCTGAACGTTTTACTGAAAGCACCGAACGTTGTCCGGCCAGATGGCGCAGCCGCGGCAACATGTAATTCAATGCGCCCATGTTCGCCGGCTCTTCCTGCACCCAAACGATCTCCGCATCCGAATGACGCTGCAACTCGGCGGAAAGTTCAGCCTCAGGAAACGGGTACATCTGCTCGATAAACGTGATCGCAACACCGAAATCCTTTCTCTTTTTGCGTTCCATGCGAAGTTCGTGGCCGATTTTCCCGGTGCAGAGGAGAATCCGTCGCGTATCAACGGCTTCGGTATCTGGCCGAACTTTCAAAAAACTACTGCTTGAAAACTCTTCGATGGAGGACGATGCATCCGGATGGCGCAGCATGCTCTTGGGCGTAAACACGACCAAGGGTTTTCTCCATCGCCTGAGAGCCTGTCGTCGCAGCAGGTGGAAATACTGCGCAGCCGTCGAAGGCTGACAGATCTGGAAATTGTCGCAGGCAGCGAGCTGGAGAAAACGTTCGATTCTCGCGCTGGAATGCTCCGGCCCCTGGCCTTCGTAGCCATGCGGCAACAACAGCACCAGACCGGAGAGCAAGTCCCACTTGAATTCCCCCGCGACGATGAATTGATCGATGATGGCCTGCGCGACATTCGCGAAATCGCCGAACTGCGCTTCCCATAAAACCAGCGTTTCGGGATAATCGCGACTGTAGCCGTACTCGAAGCCGAGGACGCCGGCTTCAGAGAGCGTCGAGTTGTAAATTTCGCACCGGGCCTGATTCTCTGAAATGTGCTGTAGCGGAACGTACTCCTGCTCGTTTTCAACGTCGAGCAGGACGGAATGGCGTTGATTGAAGGTCCCCCGTCGGCTGTCTTGGCCGCTTAGCCGAACCGGAGTTCCGCCCTTTACGAGGCTTGCGAAAGCCAGGGCCTCGGCCATGCCGTAGTCGACGGCACGCTTCCCACCGCCCATTTCGGCGCGTTGCTCCAGCAGTTTTGCGACCTTGGGATGAATGTGAAAACCGGCAGGGAAGGTTGTGAGCCGCTCGGTCAAGCTCCGCAGTTCATCAGGCGAAACTGCGGTTTCGACTTCATACTGTGCCTTATAGCGCCGGCCGATGTAGTTGTCCCAATAGTTCGGCAGCTGGCGCATCATCGGCTTCTTGCGAATATGCCCGGCCTGCTTCTGCGCCGATTCAAGTTCGGATTTGATCACGTCGGCACGCGATTGCGCATCTTCAATCCCTGCATCTTCAGCGTAAACTTCCCAGAGCGGCGGATGCTCTTTGATTGCTCTGTACAGGAGCGGTTGGGTAATCGTGGGATCGTCGACTTCGCTATGCCCGTGCCGGCGATAGCCGATTAGATCGACCACGACATCGGTTCCAAACTTGTAGCGATAATCCAGCGCAATCCGCCCGACGCGCACAACTGCGTCTACATCTTCGGCATTGACATGAAAGATGGGAACATTCTGGCGACGAGCAAGTTGCGCTGCGAAGCGCGAAGAGTGGAGTTCGCTCGGCTTGGTCGTGAATCCGATGAGATTGTTGACTATGACGTGGATCGTTCCGCCCACGCTATAGCTCGGAAGGTCAGCTAAGTTGAGCGTCTCGGAAAAAACGCCTTGGCCAGCGAACGCTCCGTCTCCATGCACCAGTAGAGGTAGAAATTGTTTCCTGCCAACTTCACCTGCACGATCTTGCTTTGCGCGCGTGCGGCCGACGGTCACGGGATCTACTGCCTCGAGGTGGCTGGGATTTGAAACCAGGTGAATATGAATCTTTGCGCCGCTGCGGGTTATGTATTCTCCTGTCGCCCCCATATGGTATTTCACATCTCCGCTGCCGAGAACACTGCGCGGATCGACGTCTTCGAATCCCGCGAATACTTCCTCTGGAGCACGCTGCGCGATGTGAACGATTACATTCAGGCGCCCCCGGTGGCTCATTCCCATTACCAGTTCGACTGCGCCGTACCGGCCGGCGCCTTCAAGGATTTCATCAACCAGCGGGATGAGAGCGGTGACGCCTTCGAGAGAAAAACGCTTGGTTCCCAAATATCGCTGCTGTAAAACAAGCTCGAACAGATCAGCCCGAATCAGCAGATCGAGCGCATGGCTTTGATCGACTGCCGATTGCTGCCCTTCAATTCGATCCTGAATCCATCGGCGGCGCTCGACGTCCGGGATGTGCATGAATTCAACACCGACGGTGCTGCAATAAAACTTACGCGCTTCTTCGGCGTAGTCGCCTTCGGTGGGCAGCTCGGGATGCGGCAATGGCTGCAAGAATCCAAGCGGGTCGAGGTCGGCTTCCAGGTATCCCCATTGCCGAAACAGGTCGAACACTCGTTCGCGCTCACGTTCGCCATTCGGACTTTCAACTAATGCAGTTCCGGCTCCATTGCCGGATTTGGATTGTCGGCTAGGCATAAAACTATTACTAGAATAAAGGATGCTGGGGCGGGCGTGTGTGATTCGCGGATAACTTTGGTACGGCGGCCGGTAATCCAAGCCGCAGAAGGCTCATAAACAAAATTGCCCTGGACCAATCCAGGGCAACATAGAACTGACAAAAGTGAGTTCAACTACGGCCAGCGCTTCGCGCTATCTTCCCAACCGGCGGCGCGCGCAATCGGCGGCGCGGCCTGGGCAACGGCGGGTTGCGGAATTCTGATCGGCTGCTGCGCGGCGGGAGAAGCGGTCGTGAGCGTGGGCTTTAGAGCGGCGTCACCCGTCATATCTTTGTCATCGGAAAGCAGCGGAGCGGCCACGCGCAAAGCTTCTACTTCCTTTTCCAGACGCGCCAGCTCCAATTCCTTCTGGCGGAGAACTTCATAAACATTCTTCATAATTTGGGCACCTGTAGAGAAAAACTGCCGGGCAAACCTGATCGAACTTTATGCAGCTACAAACGATTTGTCAAGAAATAAGCGGGAAAATGGCACGTAAGTCCCATGCTGAATGCGAATTGAAGGCCCATTTCCGAGCGCTCATTCGAGAAAGCTCGTGCGCTTGGTGTACCCTGATTGCTCATGCGATTCGCGCTGATTTCTTCCCTGCTGTTGTTTCCTCTGATGTGTCTAGCGCAGTCCCCGGCGCCCGCACCTGATGATTATTCCGGAATGTATTCCTTCCTGCGCGACGGCGAGTTCGTGCAAATCACCGTTGAAGACGGCGGAAAAGTCAGTGGGTTCATCTCTCGGTATGGAGACACAAACGCGGACAAAGATACTTTCATCGATCAGTTTTTCGAATCCGGCAAGCTCGCGGGAAACCATCTAAGTTTCGCCACGAAACCGCTACACGGAGTCTGGTTTACCTTCGAGGGCACGTTGAATCGAGGTCCCGGTAAGGCGATGGACGAAGAAAGTTACTACGTAGCTCGCGGAACCTTGGTGCGCTTCAAAACCGGCACGGACGAAAAGACTACCCGCGAATCACGTACGGTAGAGTTCAAATCATTTCCAAAGGACTAAGTCTAAGACTGGCTGCCGGCGCTTTCGCGGCGGATTCCGGATGAGAATCCATATAGGGAATTTGGTATTGCCAGCCGGCGGCCAAGAGATTACTTCGCAGTCACCAGAGAATGCGTGATCGCGTGAACTGAGAGCGCGATGCGGTTCTGTACGCCGACCTTACGCATGAGCTTTGCGACGTGAGCTTTCACCGTGCGTTCTTCGATGCCGAGTGCAGATCCGATTTCTTTGTTCGAGCGGCCGGCAACCAGCATTTCCAGAACCTCTTTTTCGCGATCGGTAAAGGTGACGCGGCCGGCTGGGAAGATGCGGCCCGGGGAGTTGCTGACGCGCTCGATAAACATCGAGAGCACGCGGCGTGGCGCCCAGACCGAGCCCTGATGGACGATCCGCAACGCTTGGACAAATTCTGAAGCCGAAGCGGCTTCATCCACGTAACCCTTTGATCCGGAAGCGATAGCTTTCAGAATGCTTTCCTCATCCATGCCTGCGCCGGTCACGATAATTTTCACGTCCGGGCGCGAGGCCTTTAAGCTGGCCATCACGTCAAAAAGATTTTGCCCATTGCGGTTTCCAAGCAGCACGAGGTCGATTTCGGGCATGTTGGCAAGCTCCGCCAGGCTGGCGGAGACGAGTTCGAAATCTGGCTCCGAATCGAACAGAGCACGGAATCCAACAAAACGGAGCGGATCGCTTTCAACCACAGCGATGCGAATCGCATTCTTGTTGGGAGTTGCCTTCATCGCGGTTCCAGCTTTCATAACTGTGCGTGTCCTTGGACGTAGGGCTGTGGTTAGCATATAGTGATCCGCTGCTGATGCAAGGTTCCGTAACGGTGTGCGAATTACGGGAGTAACATAAATAGCAACAAATCCCGGTGAGGCCGAGAACTTAAAAGTGATGAGAAAAAGCCGAGTTGCCGCCGTTATTTCTTCCCTACTGCTTGCCGCCCTGATGGCCACTGCTCAAACGACCTATCAGCCGAAATTCAAGGGCGATCCTGCCCGGTCGGATTCTGAAGCCAATGCTCTGGGCTATTTGCGGACATTCCTGCGCGCGCAAAAAATCTATAAACGAAAAAATAATCATTACGCCACTTCCCTGCTTGACTTGGTGCATACCGGAACCTTCACTCGGCGCATGGCAAGTACCGACCAGGGCGACTACACGGTGAAGTTCACGGCTCATAAGGAAAAAGATACGTTCGAAATGGTGATGATTCCGAAGCAGCAGGATGCTACTCATCGATCATTCTTCTCGGAGCAGGAAGGCAAGATTCGCGCGGATGAGCAGAAAGTGGCGGACGCAAGTTCGCCGATACTCAAAGCGGACTAATTAGATTGCAGATTGCAGACTTTAGATTGTGAGATTGCAGATTTCAGATTGGGCATTTCTTGGCTGGCTGCACAAGGGAGGCGAATCCTAACGTCGCTCGTGAATCTGAGATCTGCAATCCCGAAATCTGCAATCGAGCCTAGCTTGCCGATCCCGGTTTGATGTCCGTCGCCTTGCCGTCATGAAAGCTGATCGTCAACGGCTTTCCCCCGTTCGGATAATCGAGGGTTCTGTCAATTTCATCGCTGCCGGATTCAAGCAGGCCAATGCCGATCGCACACCCAACCTGTAACTCATTCATGCCGGGCTTAGCTTGGTGCTGATCAATGGCCTGCCAGACATTGGCCGGCCAGTGCTTGTAAAGCTGGTGTGGATTCTCGATGAAAAACATGTCGTCCGAGAAGAATTTGAATTCTCCGTCGCTCTCTTTGCCAATTGGCGTCGCGTAGGTTTTCGCTCCATCGTTAAAGACCACCAGCACCTGCCGCTCGCCGGGATCTTTGGGCGACACTCCGGTGACGACATCCTTCACGTCGAGCTTCTGTAATGGCCCAAGCTTTCCGGCTTCATGGGAGAAATTCACGCGATGGGCAGCAGGCTCGTAAAGGTAGTAAGGATACGCGTAGCCGACTTTGACCCAGACCGGCTGCTTGGTAATTTGCTTCGCGGACTTCAGATCGTAGGGGTAAAGCTTTTTGGGCGAAACGTAGTAGTCAGGGTTGAGTGGTGGTGCTTCTTTTTTCTCCGGAACGATGGAAGCTTCATGCCGCTGATAAAAGATGATGCCTACTCGAACGCCTGCAGCCAAAATCGCCACCAGCAGGACAATATGAATTGTCTTCGTCATCGCCGGCTAGCATAGCAGCTTCTACTCCATGCTCGAACCGAGTGGGTTGTAGCGATACTTGTGCCCGTCCCAGAAGATGGCTGAAGTCATCTCGTCGCCGCCCGCTTCTTCCACATAGATCGCACTCACGATTTTGTGCTTTTTCATCTTCATCCGTTTAACTGTGATCGTCTTGATAGGAAGATTGATGATGACGAATTTCTCGAGAGGAGTTGTCGAATGCCACGCGTCAACTCCGGCTCCGTGTATTATCAGCAGGCAAATGCCCCGCAACTTCGGATCATCTGGCGCAAAGCTGGTCGTAATCTTCGGGTTGCCATAGCCATAAAAAGAATCCATGGGATCAACAACTCGATAATTTTTGTCGCCTTGATCGACGAGCGGATTCTTGCAGTGCGCGACGATGACGATATCGTCCACTCCGTCCCCGTTGAGGTCAGCAACCATAGGCGGCCATGCGGCCTCGAGAGAACAGGTATCACTGAACTGCTGATGAACAAAGTTATCGTCGAGGGTGAACGTTTTAGTTGCATTGCTTTGCGCAAACACACTGACGCCGGCAAACAACAGGGCAGCTACTGCAGAAAAAGAAACGCGGGACGACATGGACTTACTGTAGTCCCGCATTTGACGTATTCGCTAGAGTGCGAGAGTAACGAAAGTCACCGCTATTTTGTGATGGCAAGGCTGCTGAGGCTTCCAACCTCGGTGTCGGTTAACAGCAAAAACGAATTTGGCACGGCTGTAAAGGCGCCGGTATTTTCGTCCACCGAGTACGTGGTTACGCCGACTTCACAGGTAAAGCACGACTGCTGATCGCCTGTTATTGCCCAGAGAAAATTTCCAGTGGGGCTGATTACCGGCCAGTCGCCCGGCCCTTGAGCAGAAACCTGCGAGATCGTCCCCGTCCTCTCATCGATGGAATAGATACCGCAATCGTCGTACATGAACTTGCCGGCGCTCGCGATGGTCATGTTGTCATTACCGGGAATGCCTATGGTTCCCGAGGGCACTACGCTGCCGCATCCTCCGGCATTGAATGGCGAAGCGGAAAGCGGAGTCAGAGCACCCGTGGCCTGGTCGATGCTGTATCCAAAAATCTTGGTTGAGTCTTGCACTTGCAATTCGTAGAGATACGAGTTCGTCGGCGTGATCACGATTGCCCAGCCGTCAGGCACTTGTGTAGCGCCAAACGGAGAGCCGGCAATAGGAGTCAGTTGGCCGCTGGTCTGATCGATCGTGTAGCCGAAAACTCCCGCGCTGGTTGAGACATACAGAAACTGATTGGTTTGATCTATGGCCATGAGGTTCCCGGCGCGTGGGAATTGTGTTGAGCTTGAGCTTGCGGCGGCGAAGGGCGATCCCGAAATCGGCGTCAAAGTTCCCTTCCCTGATTGAATGCTGTAGGCGTACACGCTCGATGTACCTAGCACATACAAAAACTTCCCTTGATTGTCGACTACGTCTGCTGCTAGGCTCTGGCCGGTCTGGTAGGAGGCTACAGGCGTGCCCAGAGCTCCACTGGAACGGTCAATTGCGTAGACGAACAGGCCGCCTTGCGTGCCGCGGTTATAGCCCAGCGCAGTTTGATAAAGGAACGATCCGGAGGGATCGATGGCCATTGTCATGGGATTCTGATTGTTAGCAGATCCCGACTTCTCTCCAGTTAACATCCCATTTCCTTGAATCGAAACCTCATATGGACTGCCTCCCGGGAGAGGATTGGCATACAGGAACTTCGACGCGCTGGTCTGGCCGGACGCCCCAATGCCTGCTCCATAACCTGGGATGGATTGCCCACCTGATCCCGAACCTCCACCGGATCCCGAGCCGCCACCCGAACCTGAACCTCCGCCGGAACCGGAACCACCACCTGATCCGGACCCACCCCCAGACCCAGATCCGCCTGAGCCCGATCCTCCGCTCGTCCCAGATGAGGTACTCGTTGAAGTTCCCGCACAGCCGGTTAAAAACATGAAAGTTGAAATGAGTACGAGGAGTGCTATGAATTTTTCTAGGCGAACCATGAATTTCTCCGAGAAAACGCCATCTTGTGTTGCGGGAGCGTCTGCTTGGATTGGGCAATGCTCGCGCGAGTTGGCCTAAACGCGGTACCTGAAGCCGAGTTTCAGGTATCTCCACTTTGTTGCTTCAGGAACTTTACTTAGTCTTTTGCCGGGTCGGTTGGGGTGCCCGGAAATGCTCCCAGCCGAGGGGTTTCAGGCGTGAGCGACGTCCATTCGCATCGCTCAGAAACATTCCTTGTCCCCGCGTAATCTCGCCAATGCAGGTGATAGAAACGTGCGCTATACGGCTTGAAACCTTGATGCCAGGGGGTGCCGTAAACAGCAGTTCGTAATCCTCACCGCCGTGCAGAGCGAGATGGAAGGCTGCGCTTTTATTTTTCGGGCCAGTTTGGGCGATGGGAATGGCTGCGGAGTTAACCTCGGCCCCTATGTGGCTTTCTTCGCAAAGATGGCTGAGGTCCGTCGACAGCCCATCACTAAGGTCGATCATGGAAGTTGGAATGTTTTTCATCCGAAGAATTCGCGCGACCTCGATTCTCGGAATCGGCAGGAAATGTCGGGGAAACCTCTTTGAATCGACTTTCTTTTTTGAATAGAAAAGTTTGAGCGCAGATGCAGATTCACCCAGCGAACCGGTGACGTAAATTCGATCTCCCGGTTTGGCGCCGGAGCGGAGAATTGCCTGTCCTCTCGAAATTGAGCCGATGACAATAACGTCGGCGAGCACGCCTTGCGTCGATTGTGAAGTATCACCTCCCGCAAGCCTCACGCCGAACTTTCGGGCCAGCCGCAGGAAGCCATCAAGAAATCGATCAATCCAAGCTTGAGACAGATTGTCCGGGACAGCCAACGACAGAAATGCCGCGACTGGCTCGCCGCCCATGGCCGCTATATCGCTGAGGCCGCGCGCCAGGCATCGATGGCCAACAAATTCAGGCGGGTGCCAGTCGCGCCGGAAATGTACGCCTTCAAGACTGAAGTCGGTCGTTACCAGAAGGTCAGACCTACCTGTTGCCCGCAGCACAGCGCAGTCGTCGCCTATGCCGGTGACTAAGCGCAGGTCGCCAGTTCTTCTTAACAATTTCCGGCTTGCCGGCGTTGCCGGTAAGTAGCCAGCAATTCGCCTAATCTTCGAAATCAGCGCTCGTTCCGAGGAAGGCACGGAGGAAACATAATATGCGTAGCAGGCGTTCCGCAAAAGAACCGGCTTATAAAGGTCCCAGTGCTGGGGTACGCTGCGAAACAGAGAACCCTTACCGAGGTGCCGACAAAACAGGTACAACCCCCTGTTTTACAGGCACATCTACCCATAGCCGTTGTAATTAGGGCGGCTATACCCGAATAAGGCGATACCGCCAGCGGTAACCTTCGTCACTCTGTCTCGGAACCGTAACTGGCCCGAGGGTCAACGCGCGATTACCTGCCGTTTGTAACCTGAAAAGGGCCTTCTGTGTCGTTGACACGCGGGAACCTGCTTTGCTACCGTTACCCAAGCAAAGTTCCCGAAATTAAATCTTAAGCTAAGTGCAGCATTCGCTTTGAGTTAAAAGCATCCCCGGCAATTGAGGCTCCGCGAACGTTTGCTTTTGGAAATTCATCGGGGCCGACTTCGACGATTTGGAAAGGTAAGAACCGGCAAGGAAATCAGCGTGCTGGCATCCCCACGGTAAGTCCAAGGACCGATATTGCGTAAACGCTTTTACATTCTTTTTGTGGCTCGCGGCGAAGACGGCCAGCTTCGCAAGATTCCTATTCCCGTTCATTACCTGTACGTATTCGTAGCCGGAGCTGCGGTTGGGCTGTTCGGGCTGACCGGCATAGCGCAATCGTATATGCGCATGTTAATGAAGACCTCTCAATACAACGAGTTGCGCGCCGAAAAGGACGACCTCTCAAACCGTTACACCCATTTGGAGCAGGTGGCGAAAGAACGCGACATGCAGGTCGCATCACTCGGCTCCCTGGCGAGCGAGGTTTCGTCGCTGTATGGGTTGAAGCCTGATCCGTTGCTCACGGCGGCGGCTTCTTCGGACACAGTGGAAGATGACCAAGTTACCTCTTCTCTGGATCGCCTCTCGACCTTGAAAACAACTGCCCTGAGTGGGGCAACAACCGCAGGGCTGACGCTTGGGCTGACACACAATGCCACTACGGCAGATTGGGTCCGGGCGAACTCGGCTCCGAATCTATGGCCGGTCGAAGGAATCATTACGGGTGCGTTTGGCGAACGCATTGACCCATTTAACGGCGAGGGCGCGTTCCACTCAGGCGTGGACATCGGCGCCACAATCGGGCAGCCGATCATTGCTCCCGCTGACGGGGTCGTAACTTTTGCGGACTTCATGGGGGGATACGGCCGCGCCGTGGTGATTGACCATGGTCATGGAATCAGCACGCGTTACGGCCACATGAAGAGCTTCGCGGTTTTTCCTGGCGAGCACGTCCACCGTGGCGACACGATCGGCTACGTCGGAGATAGCGGGCGCAGCACCGGACCACATCTCCATTACGAAGTCCGGATCAATGACATTCCTGTGAATCCGCACAAGTATTTGCGCACCACCTACGCGCATGTAGGCGGATTCGCCGCGGGCAGCTGATTCCACTTTGCCCTTTTTCACCGTGGATAAGTAGATATTGACCGGCATCGGCCCGCGGCTAGCTTGAGCCAAGTTGGTTGCGCGGCGTTTCCCATTTGTGCGACTCCGCAGAACGGAAGATCGCTTCGATCACTGCCATGTTCTTGAGCCCATCGGTGAGAGGGACCGGTACTTCCAAGTTCTCGCGCACAGCACGCGAAAACACATCCCCTTGAATTGTGTACTGATCGCAGGTGGGGAACTTTTCGTCGCTAATGTCATTGCCGAAAATATCACCACCGTCATCGATAAGAATTCTGCACGGCCGATCGTTTGGGGCGTTGAAGGGAATCTCAATTTCGAGGCGGCCCTTAGTTCCCAAGAAGTGCATCCGCTGATAGGGCACCAGTTGGGTGCTGCAGGTAAAGATCGCCTGGCCTGAGGGGAATTCCAAAATCGCGGACGATAGCCGGTCCGTCTTCATCTCCGGATCGCGTTCAAGCAGGCCGACTACTCGCAATGGCTCCTGGCCAAATATGAAGCGCGAAGTCGTAATGCAGTAGCATCCGATGTCCATGAGCGCGCCGCCGCCAGTCGCAACCATGTTGCGGATATTCTTCGGATCACGATTGAAGTAACTGAAGAACCCGGTAATAGAGCGCAATTCTCCAATGCGCCCGGAGGTAATCAATTCGCGCGCTCGCAGCCACTGCGGGTGCGTGCGCACCATGAATGCTTCGCCAATTTTCATGCCGGTTTTTCGCTGCACCGCGAGAAGCTCGCGGGCTTCTGCCACGTTCAGGCTTAACGGTTTCTCGCAAAGCACGTGCTTTTTCGCCTCGGCAGCTTTGATCGACCACGGCACGTGCAGGTGGTTGGGAAGCGGATTGTAGACCACTTCAATCTCCGGATCGCGCAGCAGTTCCTCGTAAGAACCGTAGGCTTTGGGAATACCAAGCTTCTTGGCGGCTGCCTTGGCTTTGCTCAAGTCGCGTGAAGCGATCGCGCGAATTTCGGTCCGCTCGCCTTTTTTCATTCCCGGGATTGCCTTAGTAAGCGCGAAATC
>DASRFP010000015.1:0-30211 GCA_035651475.1 Terriglobales bacterium
GATTCCTTGCTTCGCTTGGTCAGTGCCGTATTGATGGAAATTAGTGAGGAGTGGGAAACTGAGAAAACTTACCTGAGGATGGATAGCTTGAACTCGCCAGAATGAGACTAACTGAATTTACAGAAAAACTGTTGCTTTATCCAGGATTTCCGATGTGGTCACTTTTGGACAGACTTTAAGATCCAGGTGCTCTATGCTGGGGCAGATCTCGCGGGATTTCTGACGCGCCCGTTTTCTGGTGCACCATGATGCGGGGCTAAGGGGCGTTGACGCATGCATTGCGTGTTGAATGTCCACCGTGCAAGCTTTAGCGTCGATGTCCTTCCCGTTAGGTCTGCCGAGGCGGGCTTGTTCGCTTCGAGCGTGCCAACACAGAGTAAAGAAGCAGGTCCAGTGCTTGATCTGCCACATGGAAACAACAATTCGAGCTGGGAGACCGATGTATTTGGGTTCAATTATTCCGTTGCGAACCGGGGGCACTCAGCTTGCCTCAAACACATTAAACTGTCGCGAGCTGACCTCAACTTTCGGCAGAATAATGGGCGCTCGGAAAGAGTTTTGAGCTATGTGCAATAGAGAAGTAAGATCGTTTTCGGCGGCATTTACGTTCAGCTTTGTAGCTTCGGCACTCGCAGCATGGGCTATTTGTGCCATGGCCCCGACCCAGCTCAAGGTCACCTCCCTTCCGTTCCCTGGGCAGCGGAATCTTCACATCAATCACGCAATCGCTGCGATACCTTCCGATCATGAATACTACGCTTTGGAACCACGTGTGAAGATAAATCGTTCTACCGGAACGTTTGAAGGATATGGATAGTCTTGAGGCCGCGTAAGCACAACAGTTCAAGCCGGGTACAGGGATCGCGTACCCGGTCAGAATTGTCGGTCGGCGTGTAAACTGAGAGCTTCCGATTGCAGCCAATCTGTGGACCTAACGATACATTTTCATGCGCTCACAGATTGAAGGGCATTTGCAAAATGTAAAGCGTTACCGATCGCATTAACAGTGGCAATCTTATACAAGTCGCTGAGCGTAGGGATATTGAAGCATGCCTCATCAAACAGTTCGGCTGCCGACCCCGTGAGCATCGCAATTAGCCCGATATGGACGAGTTCAGTGGCCTGCTCACCGATGGCATGTACGCCAAGCAGCTTCATGTCTTCGCGCCGAAATAGCAGCTTCAAGAAGCCGGATGAGTCCCCGATGATTCTGCCGCGAGCGTTGTCGTCATACGATGCGCGCCCTACGACATAATCAACGGTTTGGCGCTTAAGAGAATCTTCCGTTTCACCGACCATGCCGATCTCCGGAATGGTATAGATTCCTACCGGTAACAGGCGGGAGACATGGGAAGGTATCTGCGGTTGAAACGCGTGCCGAGCGGCACGGCGGCCCTGTTCCATGCTGGTGGAGGCCAGTGCCGGGAACCCGATGACATCGCCCGCGGCATAGATATGGGGCACCTCTGTACGCAACTGCTCGTCAACAGTGATAAGCCCTCGTGAGCTGACCGTTATGCCGACAACTGGCAGGTTCAGCTTCTCGGTATTGCCTTTTCTCCCGGCCGCAACTAGCACAGCGTCAAAAGCCAGGCGTTCGCCTGAGGACAATGCCAAAATGACTCCATCTTTGCCGACAATGCAGGTATGCGCCCGTTCCTTCCAGTGAAGGACGATTCCGTTGTGGACCATGGCCACGCTTAGCGCTCGCGAGACTTCGGTGTCCAGGGTGGGTAAGAGTACGTCACTTCCATCAATGAGGTGAACCTCGCTTCCCAGCGCGGCGAACGTACACGCATATTCGGTGCCGATTACGCCTGCGCCGACAACGCCGAGCGTTTTGGGCACGCGATCCAGATCAAGGATTGTGTCCGAATCGTAGATCTCTGGGCTACCGAACGGAAAGATTGTAGGATGGATCGGGCCGGAGCCTGTTGCAATAAGCATGAATTCGCCTTGCAACGACATCTCCTCAGCCTCAGGCGAGGACAGATCCTGGGCGGCCATCTGTGTTTTGCACACACGCGCGGCGATGATATGGGAATCTAGGAATTCAGCCGTCCCGTAGTACACGTCGACCTTCGAGGTCTCAAGCTGCCGAGAGAGCATTGCATTCAGTCCGGTCTTCACGTTCCGTTCGTGCCGGAGGAAGTCAGCAACAGTGGCCTCGCGCCGAAGCGATAAATCCACTCCGTAGAGATCGCGAGATCGCATGCCTGAAAGCATTACAGCCGTCTCACGGAGAGTCTTGCTCGGGACTGTACCTGTGTTAGCACCTGCGCCGCCCAACTCGTGGTGACTATCGACCAAAGCAACAGTCTTGCCAAGCGCGGCGGCAGTGGTGGCCGCACTGAGCCCCGCCGGTCCACCGCCGATCACAACTAGGTCATAGGGTTTCGGTTTTCTCATCGTGCGGCTCAAATCCCCCTCTGAGAAGACGTCCTCGAAGTGGCGAAAGCCTATTCTCGCAGTTAGCGGCAAGGCGTGCTTGCAGCCACCACAGGAGCCGTACTGGTCCTGATTCCCTATCACGGCATTTGGCGCGGCATTGGCCAGTGCGCGCGATGAGCGGCACTCGGAACTGGCCCGCCCCTAGCGCGACATAATGAGGGAACGGACCGCTCAAGGAGGAATCGGCACCCCCCACCGGTCCCAGCGAGGACTGCTCGCAGTTGCTGTTTAGCAGACTGGAACCGCGGAACGGTACGAGGACGATGCATATAAAGCGGTTCAGTATTCCGCATTGCTCGATTGCGCTCGGTCTCTTGGAGCGAACAGCGACAGAGTGGAGCACGGATAACGCTACCAGTTGGAGCGCCTCCGTTGCGTTCTACACCCTGCTTTCCCTTGCGCCACTTCTAATCCTTACGGTTGCGATTGCCGGCCTCGTCTATGACAAGAGAGTGGCGCAAGGGCAGTTGGTTTTGGGCCTGCGGGATCTGCTAGGTCCTGAGATAGGTCCGGCAATTCAGGTTCTGCTGACCAGTCCTCGCAAGCCGGTGAACAGCTTGATTGCGACCGTATTCGGAATTATGACCTTGTTTTTCGGGGCATCAGCCGTATTCACAGAGCTTCGGAATGCTTTGAATGCAATCTGGCATGTGCCTGTCAATCGAAATCGTACACATTTCGCGAATTTGTTGCGTCTGGTCAAAGAACGCGTGTACTCGTTTGTCATGATCCTTGGCCTTGGCGTGCTTCTTCTCGTCTCGTTGGTGCTGAATACCTGGCTTCGGGCCATGGAAACATTTTTCGGCTGGCGACTGTTCGCTTCCGGCTACTTCCTGCATGTCACAGCCTTTTTGATTTCTTACCTCGTTATTACATTTGTATTTTCCGCCGTATACAAATTGATTCCGAATGTACGTCTGAACTGGAGCGACGTCGCCGTGGGGGGAGTCGTTACCTCGTTACTGTTTATCATCGGCAAACAGCTCATCGCGCTCTATATGGGCAGGATAAATTTGGGATCCGCGTACGGTGCGGCTGGGTCGCTCGTCATCGTCCTGATCTGGGTGTACTACTCGGCGCAGGTCTTCTTCTTCGGAGCGGAGTTTACGAAAGTGTACGCGGAGACCTTCGGCTCCCAAAAGAGCACAGCAGATAGTAAAAACAAGCTTTCAGAGAACGAACGGCTCCAAGAAAGACGATACTAAGAGTTGAACTCCAACAAAGGATGAGCGCAGGCTGACTGCCAGCCTCTGAACGTAAATAGTGGGCGAGAGCAACACAAATTCGAAAGAGTGCCTGATCGTCGCTATAGGCGCTTCTGCGGGCGGCCTGGAGGCGCTCGAAGGATTTTTCAAACACATGCCGGCCGACTCCGGGCTTGCCTTCGCAATTGTCCAGCATCTTGCGCCCGATATTAAGAGCGCGCTGCCGGAGCTGCTGACGAAATACACCCGGATGCCGGTGGAGCAGGTCCATGACAATAGCAGTGTTTTTGCCAACCGGGTCTACGTCATCGCACCCAACAGCACCCTGACTGTCAAGGATGGCGTGTTTCGCGTGAAGATTCCTGGTGAGCCTGCCGGCCATCGAACGCCCATCGATAGTCTCTTCCGTTCCGTGGCCGAAGATCGCGGGGAAAACGCGGTCTGCATCATGCTATCCGGGAATGGCACAGACGGCACGCTCGGACTTCGTGCAATTAAGGAGCACGGCGGCATGGCCATGGCCCAGACCCTGGAATCCGCCAAGTACGATGCTATTCTTCGCAGTGCGATCGCGACAGGTCTGGTCGACCACGTGCTGCCAGTGGAGGAGATGCCCGCGAAACTCCTGGAGTATGCCTCGCACTTGCGTTCGCTCAAGGATGGCACCCCCAATCACATCCGACAGCAGCTCAGCAGGCACATGGCCACTATCCACCGATTGCTCCGGAACAGCGTCGGGCACGATTTCAGCGAGTACAAAGAGAATACGATTGCACGGCGGCTGGAACGCCGAATGAAGATCTCACAAATCGAAACGGTCGAGCAATACCTGGCGGTCCTGGAGCGCGAACCGCAGGAAGTCAATCAACTTTTCAAGGATCTACTCATCGGGGTGACCCAGTTCTTTCGTGACCCTGAGGCTTTTGATGCGCTCCATAGGGAAGTAATTCCGAAGCTGTTTGAGGGAAAGGACGCCGGCACCACGGTTAGGGTTTGCGTCGTGGGGTGCTCATCCGGAGAAGAAGCCTACTCGATCGCGATGCTGCTGTGCGAGCACGCCTCCACGTTGCAAAACCCTCCTAAGGTTAAGATCTTCGCCACCGACATCGATGAACTCGGGCTGGAGATCGCGCGAAAAGGTCTTTACCCGGAGAGTGTTGCCGAGCAGGTGGGGCCAGAACGGCTGCAGCGCTTCTTTACCCGGCACGATAGTGGGTACCAAGTGAAACGCGACCTTCGCGAGATGTGCGTCTTCTCAAGCCATAGCTTCATCAAGGATCCCCCGTTTTCACGCCTTGATTTGATCTCCTGTCGCAACGTGATGATCTATCTGGGACTGGATCTGCAAGAGAAGATCATTCCGCTGTTCCATTACGCGCTGCGCTCCGGCGGTTATTTGTTTCTCGGTCCGGCGGAGAATGCCGCCTCTCATCGCCAACTGTTCCAGCCCGTCGACAAGAAGCATCGCATTTTCCTGCGTAAAGAGAGCTTGCCGCGCCTCGCAATTAGGTTTCCCCTCAGCGAGATTAGCCGCCCCACGCCGCCCGGCGGAAGGCAGCCGAAAACAGAGGATCAGAATTTCGCGCAGCAGCTCGAACGTATCATCCTGCAGCGATTTGGGCCCGCCTGCGTCGCGGTCAGGGAAAACGGCGATGCCGTCTACTTCTCCGGCCCCATTAGCCGCTATCTCGAACAGTCGGCGGGCAGCCCGGAAACGAATGTGGTTCATATGGCGCGGGAAGGTCTGGGAACTTTTATCCGCACCGCTTTCCACAAAGCCGTTACTTCCGGGGAGCGGGTGGTTCAGAAGAATGTTCAGATTCAAATAAATGGCGGCGTTGGTCATGTTGATCTCACGGTTGAGCCACTCACCGCGTTCGGCGACGCTAACCTTTTCATAATTGCCTTCGAAGAAGTGGCGCCCGGCACCCACCCGGAATACGGGCCATCACCAGCGTCACCGGCCGGCGCTGAACAGACAATCCGATATCTCGAAAGTGAGCTCCGGTCCTCGCAGGAGCGCCTCCAAGCGACAACAGAAGAGCTGGAAACTTCCAACGAGGAACTTCGGTCTGCAAACGAAGAGTATCAATCCACGAATGAAGAGCTCGAGACTTCAAAGGAGGAACTCCAGTCATTCAACGAAGAACTGGAAACCGTCAACTCCGAATTAAACCGCAAAGTTGCTGAACTCGATCACTCCAATAGCGACCTGCAGAACCTGCTCAACAGCACGCATATCGCCACGATCTTCCTTGATCGCGACTTGCGCATCAAAAATTTCACACCCGCCATTGAGAGCGTATTCCGGCTGATTTCAAGCGATATCGGCCGCCCCATCACCGATCTTGCAGCCCAATTCGTTGAGCTGAACCTGGTCGAAGACATCAAAGAGGTTCTCGGAACGCTGTCGCCGCACGAACGGGAGCTGACGGGAGTACAGGGACGGCATTACCTGATGCGCATCCTGCCTTACCGCACCATCCACGATGTGATTGATGGGGTGGTCATCACGTTCGTGGACGTGACGCAGCTAAAGGAGGCCGAGCAGCGCGCGGAACGCGCGAAGATCTATGCCGAGAATATCGTAGGTACCGTACGCGAGCCGTTGCTGATTTTGGACAATGACTTGCGCGTGACGTCGGCGAATCCGGCGTTCTACGAAAAGTTTCGGGTTTGTGCGTCCGAAATAGCGGGCCAACATCTCTATGAGCTCGCCGACGGGCAGTGGGGTAAATCGGAATTACGGAAATTGATAGATGAATTGCTTCCGCGGAACCAAATCGTGGAAAATTTCGAGATCCAACATAACTTCGCGGACATAGGGTCGCGAACGCTACTGGTCAATGCCCGTCGCATCGACCATGTACAACTGATCCTGCTCGCAGTGGAGGACATCACCGAGCGGAAACGGGCTGAAAACCTATTGCTGAGCCTGAATGAGGACCTGAAGCACTTCTCGTATGCGGTGTCCCACGACCTGCAGGAATCTCTGCGGATGGTGACGAGTTACACCCAATTGCTTTCACAGCGATATAGGGGCCAGCTCGATGATCAAGCCAATAAATTCATTGCTTACACGCTTGAAGGTGCTCAGCGGATGAGATCGTTGCTCAGGGAGTTGCGTGAGTATTGGTCGGTGAATGAACGCAGGCTCGAAAAACGTGTTCCGTTAAACTCCGATCTTGTTCTCGAAAGCGCGCGCGAGTCTCTCCATATTGCCATTGAAGAAAGCGGCGCGACCGTAAGCCACGACCCCCTGCCAACCATTATGGCTGAGGAAGTCCCGCTCGCAATACTCTTTCAAAACCTGATCGGGAATGCGATTAAATATCGCCGGCCAGGCGAGCCGCCATCCATCCACGTCTCTTCTCAAAAAGACACTGACGAGTGGTGCTTTTCTGTGGCGGATAACGGTATCGGCATCGACGCGAAACACCTGGACGAAATCTTTCTTCCGTTTCAACGCCTTCATGGGGCGGAATACGCGGGCAACGGTATCGGCTTGGCCATGTGCAAGAAGATAGTGGAGCGTTACGGCGGGCGCATTTGGGCTGAATCAACGCCTGGCCTGGGATCGACGTTCTTCTTTACAATTCCTGCTTAAAGGGGGCGTACACTGAGACCAAGCGGGGACCTAAAACGGCTTAGTATCTTGGTAGGGAGCGAGACGGTTTGCGAGCAAGCGCGCGTAATCGCATGGGCGACAGCGAAGCGATACCATCCCATTGTCCTTTTTGCTCCGGTGGCAATGGCATGGGTGTTTCTTTATTCGTTAAGCGCACAGAAACTAAAGGCAAGCCCGCCAAAGCTGGGTTTGATTTTGGATTCATTGGAGCGAACCGAGGAGCAGAACCCTGCCCTCTCCCGGCCCTACGAAGTGACGCGGCAGTATAAGGTATTCCAGGCCGATGATCCAAAGCCTACCTCGGAAGTAACTGCCCAAATCAGCTTCACTCCCCCTGATATCAAAACGTTCAAAATCACCGAAGAGCAGGGTAACCCGAGAGGCAAAAAGATCGTAAACGCCATTTTGGACCAGGAAATAGCTTCTGCCAAGGCAGGCCACAAGGGTGCCATCAGCCGATCCAATTACGACTTCGTCTTCCTACGCGAGCAAAATTTTGGAGCGGTTCCAGAGTACGTCCTACACATCATTCCAAAGCGTAAGGAAAAGGGCCTGCTCCTTGGCGACATCTGGGTGGATGCCCAGACCTATCACATCCGGCAGATCGTTGGAGTCCCACTCAAGAGTCCCTCTTTCTGGATCAAGGACCTCCACATTACTGTCCAATTCGCCGCCGTGAACGGTATGTGGATACCCGTTTCTGTGGACGCCATCGCGACGATTCGGCTTCTGGGCATTTACACCCTTTCAGGCCGTGATTTGGTGCCGCCGATCGCTGCTTCAAGCGCACCTAGTCCCCGATAAAACTTTCCGGATTCGTACTTAAGGAAGCCGTGACGAACCGGTGCGGTCAATGCCTCGGGGCGACTTTGCGAGGGCGGATAGCCGTCAGCCAGTCCAAGCCACGCGGCTCTCCATTGGTCAATAGTGCATGCGTAGTTGCCGGTTCAGCTTTGTGCTTTACAACGAACGTAAGCGTGTTGTAGGTCGTGAAAACGATGTTTGATCTTACAAGATCATCTCGGAATGTCGCCAGCGTGCTTGCCAGGCGTCCCCGTTGATGCAAAGCGCGCATTTCACCCGCGCCGGCCATAAGCTTGGGATGAACACAACTGTTCAAGCGGATCACCGCAACGTCTCCATCCGTCACGATAGGGTGTTCCGCCTTCGGATCTTGCGCGAGGTCCGCGGAAGCGCGGGGCAGTAGTCCGGCTGCCTCGACGCAACCCGTAAAAGCCAGATCGTTCACTACTTTGTCCCGTTCACGATCGATGTGGGGGTCCGTGACATGGGTCCAGTGTGCTAGCTTAAATCGAAATCCGACGTCTTGCGCTGCGGCGCCCAGCCAGATGTCCGATCGCCCGGGATAGCGCCAGAAGCGCACATGATGGCGCTTTTCGACTGTGTCCAGACTCTTTTGGTGTACAAACGCGGAAGGTACTCCGTTTAGGGTCAGGCTGTTCATGGGCGCGCTCGGGTAACCCATTCGCTTAGTGAGGGCGTGGTACATCCGATACAGTGACAGCGGCGACTTCCGTTGAGCCTGCAACCATCCAGCGGCATAGAACGTTTGATCCACCTGAGTTCGGCTGCCGATCAACAGCACATTTACGAGGTCAGACGCGCGACTTCCCATATACGCTCGCTGTGCAGAATTCTTCAGCAACCGCCCAATATCGGCCAGATCGCCTCGCGAAAACGACTCAACAGGAGCTCGGAAATCCGTATTTGCAGGAAGCGCCACCGCGGTTGTCAACCGGAGAATAAGCTCAGCACCTGTGGCGAAATGTATCTCTGGGTTTGCGGGCGGAGCAACGAGAGATTTAATGCACCATACGGGCGCGCCAACGGCGGGATCTACAAGTAGCAAGGGAACAGTGAAAACGGCCAAGCTCGAAGAGAGGCTTGCCATCGGATGTATCCCGCGCACAGTACCGAGGGCGTCAACATGTTCTTTTGCCGTTTCTACTTCAACCAATTGCGTGTGGACCGGAATTGCTGCGCCACCCGGTAGCTGGAGCGTATAGAAGGCGTAAGCAATGCTCGCTGTCGAGTGTTTGACGCCGAAGCCGAGAGCGGTCGCATTTGCTATGGACCCAAACAATCGCGATCCCTGTGGAACAATTATTCGTCCTCGAACGCTCACCGGAGCGATAATCGTGGCTTCTATCGGATCGCCCGGATGAGAGATCCGGGAACCGGTAGCACTCGACAGCCGCGCTTCCAGGGCCGTCCCTGCAGGCAGGTCTTGTGCGAGTACAGGCAAAGACAACAGGAGTGTAGAAGAGGCGAAAAAGCAGAACGTATGGAAGACCGTAGCAACGATCTTCTGCAACTGTGAGGTCTCACCCACAGGCTTCTCTACATATAGTATGAAATGTTTTGCTGATGGCTAGCCTTAGGACTCCGACGGGGGCCATGGGTCGACGGAGTGAGCGAAGAGAGGAGCGCCTTCGTTAATCTCAAGTGTCCTTTTTCACCAGTCGCCAGCGTGCCAGATAATGCGGTCTGGAGCCCACTGGCGCAGGAGTTCCGCACGCCTATTGTTGCTGACAGCCTTAGCTTCAGCTAGCAGCGCGCCCGCCAGCGGCTACAAACTCAAACAACCGAACCGGGTGTCCGTCTATGTTTGATCTCACATTCCGCTCGGAGCCAATCTTCCTCGGGCGAGCCGATCGGTCTATCTCTTTCCGTCCAAAATCTATAAGCCACGACAGCTATGGTATCCCCGTTTGGCGAAAACTGGTCGGCCACAATCATGGTCGGCTTCACTGTCGCCGTATTGTCAACAAATACATTGGTTTTCATAAACTATTCTCCGACCCCAGTCACAGCGCCTGATTCGAAAGCTGGACCGGGGAAGCTACTACCGCGACACGGTGGTTCGCAGCACTTCGGGACCGGAAGGCGACTTCACGGTGGCATCGTTCTCACCCGTTACAAACAGCTCGAAATTCTTCCGAGGTGTTACCGTTTGAAAAGCACCTTCCAGTTTTCCATTCACCTTGAGCTCTCCCTGATTTTCCGGTCCGGTGCCTTTGTCTTGCAGCCAAACGACATAGTTAGCTTGCGAAGGTGAAAGGCTCGTCGGGTTCGCGAGGTGCTCAACCTTCAGCTTCAGCTCTGTATTGCCGTTGCGATCCTTCGCGATCTCCACAGAGCCTTTCGCGGCGGGAACGATGGACGCGGCAGTCAACGGGAACTTCTTAGCTGCATAAACGAGAGCGGCGGAAATAAGTGCAAGCGTTATGATTGAACCAAATTTGCGCATGGGAGTCACTCTTTCTTCCTTTCCTCTGAGGAGCTATAAGAACGTGGCCCTGTATACGTATTCATCCACTCCACCGGGTGGCTGCTGATTGCTCCGTTTGCTTCTTTGATGTCGGCCCATTCCACGTCTTCTCTCAACCGTAGGAATATTCCGTGCACGTACTTGTGCGGTCCTTCGGCAAGAACTACCTCCTCGCCCGGGTGAAACTTCGGGTTATTAATTGCATCCGCAATTCGGATTGGATCACTTAGCATCAGTTACTCCCGGGGAAGCATTCGCTTCTCCACTGTGTTTTGCCGACCGCTGTTCCGCCTCGCGGGATGCAGCGAAAGCTCTCGCGGAGTGTTCAAGTGCTCGTCTGGACTGCTCGTGTCCAGTTTGATGGTCCTGTTTGCCGTGTTCACTTGCGGCAAGGTGGGCATGAGCCGACCGCTGTTGAAACTCGGTCGCCTTTCGGTGTGAATCTCTGGGCATGCAATTTTTCCTTTCTGAAATCTATTCGTTTTCCTTGAACCAGGCGATTGCGCGCGCTGCGAACATTCGTCTGGAGGCCCCGGCTAGCTGCGTTGGAGCGTAATTCGTCGAATACCGTGATACACAACCAGAACAACGACGGCGCCTGCTGTCGCTACAAGCACGCTATATAGATTCAAGCCCGTAACCCGATCAGCGCCAAAATAGCTGAAGAGATATCCACCGGCTACTGCGCCGCAGATTCCCAGAATGATATCCAGAAATATGCCTTCGCCGTGTCTGCTGACGATCTTGCTGCCGAGAAACCCGGCAATCAATCCGAGAAGAATCCAACTTAGAATAGACATGTCGATTATTAACGGAGCAACTCCTTGTGAGGTTCGCCCCCCGAATCCTTTCGTTTCGGCGCGAGGTGGCATTCTGCCTCCGTCGCAAATAAGATGACGTACTTTCGCGAAGCCGGTTCATTCTTATTCAGTTCGCTAAGGAATTGGGTGTCAGAGGACCTGACTTAGTTCAGATGATCTGCAAGCAGTTCGAGATGTACTGCCATTACTATTGTAGGTAAAGTGGAGCTGATTGTCAATGGCTGATAATGAGCGCACTTAACTATTGTTGGTGAATCGCACGCGGCCAGCCCATTGCCTGGAAGCCTCTGCTGGCGGCCCAAACATGATCTGGACGGGATACCAGCACAAGCTGCACTCGTTGCAGAGGAGCGGGCATAACGCGGTGCTTCGAAGCCGCCGATCGGAGACAAGCCCGAAACCTTCGTGTTCACGGGATGGCCCCGCCTCGCCCCATGCTAGTGGCGCCGGTTTGAGCTGGCCGGTAGTCTGAGTAGGTCAGGATCTTGTCAATGATGAGACTCTTTATGAAAAAGATTTTGGCGCCCGCTCGGATTTCGATGTGTTGCGGCATCCAGATCCCATCGCCGACGCGCGTCTGCTCCATCGTGAGGTGTGAGCCGGGCAGTACACGCGCCAGGAACAATCCTATGGAGAACGGCTGAGTCACTTGGCCATCGGCCTTGATCCACCCGACGTCCTCTTTGTCGACCTTTCGAACTTTCCAAAAAAGTGTTGGGACACCCGGCGCGAGGTTGTGATGGCGGAAGATAGGCCTCTTCCTTCAGGCTGGATGCCGGAACTCGACTACTGGGTAGCAGAAGGAGCGCCTGATCCAGAAGTTCTTCGGCCTGGCGAGCATCTACTCCCGATTCTCGGCACCAAAGCTCCGCCCGACACGCGCACCTGCACGCTGCCACATCAGTGCCGGATTCATCAAACGCAACGAGCGGAGGCGGTTTGCCGGCTTGAAGCGGAGGCTCTTTTACGTCGCGCGGGTCGGAGACTCGCAATCTGCTACACGCACTGCGCGAATGTCTACGACAAGCGGCCAGCGCATCGCGACGCCATCTATGCGTCGTTCAGCGCCGGCCGCGCCTTACTGCCATCGAGGGCTCACTTTGTGGTGGCTGCCGCGACAGCAACAACGGTTGGATGAGGAAGGCGCGCCAATATCTGCTGCCTCTCATTCTTCGGTATCCCGAAGCTGTAGGTCAGTCCAACCGGGGCCAGATGGAACCCGCGAACCCGATTCCCGACGATAGAGACAGAACTACCGCCGGAAGTTCCTGTCGATGAGCCGTTCAGCGGCATCACCATATTCACGACCTGGGTTCCCCGCCTGATTCTGAGGAGTTGGTAGTTCGCGCTTCCGGTGAACCTGAACGTATAGTCGCCCGCCGGTAGCACTGCCGTTCCCCAATTTGTTTGATGCGGCAGCGTAAAGCTGCCCACGCAATCCGCTCCTTGGAGCAAGCCCGCGCTCAAAATGGCGGCCAGCCCCAGGATTAGATTGATTCTGTGATTCGATTTCATTTCCGTTCTCCTGTTTCCGTGAGCAATCTCTTCAAATCGCTCAACATGTTCAGCCTGGACTAAGGCGGGGAGTTCGTCTATGGACTCGGCTTGCAATCCGGGTGGCCTGCATTTGTACAGCTAAGCCATTCAAAACAAACCGTCCAAAAACGAACTAGTACTTTGGTCACCGGGTGGTATACTCAACTCATACGAACGGCATGGCATCGTGCATGAACTGCGTCACTCCTCGGGTATCTTCCGCTTCGGCGCCTTTGAAGCTGATCTCGCCAGTGGCGAACTTCGCAAGCACGGCCTTCGCATAAGGCTGCAGGAGCAGCCCTTTCAAGTTCTCGCCTTGTTGCTGGATCGCGCCGGCGAAGTAGTCGGGCGCGGTGAACTCTGTCGCAGCCTCTGGCCAGCGGACACTTACGTCGATTTTGAGCAGGGCCTCGGTACGGCGATCAAGAAACTCCGTGTGGCGCTCAACGATGATGCGAATGCCCCGCGCTATATCGAAACACTCCCCAAGCGCGGTTACCGCCTGATCGTTCCGGTGGAGCTCCTTGCCAGTTCGCCGGAGCCGGTCCTGCAACTTGATTCCGACCCAGAGGTGATTGCGGAGCTTCCGCTTGAGTCTGTGCCGGCGGAATTGCCAACCGTTGAGTATTGGCGCGCCTCGTCTTCAAGCTACAGACCTTTTCTGCTCGGTGCACTTTTCATGCTGGCTGCCGTATTTTGCGGAATCGGCTTCGAGACATGGCGCAGCTCGCACGCGAAGCAGCCCGCCGGAGTCGCGAATGGGACTGCGGCCGTCCAACCTTACACCGCGCGCCCCCTGACGACGCTCTCCGGCGGCGAATATGAACCGGCGCTTTCGCCGGACGGCAAGATGCTTGCGTTCGTCTGGGATGAGCATGGCAAACAGCGCTTTCGTGTCTACACGCAAACCATCAGCACCGGCGAGCCAAAGCGGCTGACCACCGATGATGCCAACGAAGGCAGCCCGGTCTGGTCTCCGGACGGGCGATACGTTGCCTTCATTACGTACAGCGAAAGCGTTGAGGAGTCCGGAATCTATGTCGCCCCGGTCGCCGGCGGCGCAAGACGAAAAATCGCGAGCATCGCCCCACGCGGCACTATTTATGTACGCCAGATTGATTGGTCCCCTGATGGAAGCACCTTGGCGGTAGCAGATCGTCAAAAAAGCGAAGATCCTTATGCGATTTATCTGCTGTCCCTAAATAGCGGCGCGCGACGGCGTCTCGTCGAACCCGTCCCGGCGAGTCCCGGCGACAACGGCCCGGTGTTCTCTCCGGATGGCCGCCAGATTGCCTTCCGGCGTACCGAGAGCATCGGCAATAACGACATGTACGTAGTCGGCATCGCGGGTGGCAAACCGCGTCGTGTCACGTTCGATCAGCGCTTTGCTTCCTCGGTCACCTGGACCCGCGACGGCAACGAAATCGTGTTCGCATCCAAGCGCGCCGGGCCGCTTTCGCTGTGGCGCGTTAAGGTCTCCGGGGCCCCGCCTCAGGCAATCGCCGGAAACACCGAAGGCGGCTACTATCTGGGAAGCGCGCGCAATACGGATGAGTTCGTCTACTCCAGGTATCTTTCCGACAGCAATCTCTGGGAAATGGATGTGACCACGGGCTCTAACCACTGCGTGCTCCATTCGACACGTAACGAAACGAGTCCGCAGTACTCGCCCGATGGCACGCGCATCGTCTTCCGTTCCGACCGCACCGGTAACGACGAGATCTGGGTTTCAGATCGCTCGGGCGATCATGCCGTCCCACTCACTTCGTTCAACGGTCCACTGACGGGAACCCCGCGCTGGTCTCCGGATGGCCAGTTTGTGGTCTTCGATTCGCGACCGAACGGAAATCCCGATATTTACGTGGTGAGCGCTAGCGGTGGACCGCCCCGCCGCGTCACATCCGCCCCCGCCGAAGATGTTCTGCCGAGTTGGTCCGGCGACGGTCGCTGGCTCTATTTCGCATCCAATCGCAGCCGCCGCTGGCAGGTCTGGAAAATCGCTTCCGATGCGGTGAACGAGAGTGCCGCGCCTACACAATTGACACACCAAGGCGGGTTTTCTGCATTCGAATCGCCAGACGGAAAGAGCGTCTTCTACGCGAAAGGCCGGGACGTGGCAGGGATCTGGTCGGTCCCGAGTGGCGGAGGCAATGAACGACTTGTGACCGGCCTTCTCGGGCCGGGGTATTGGGGCAATTGGGGCGTTGCGCGAAACGGCCTGTTTTTCGTGTCCCCGGTGCCGCCCGATCGCGCAGCTGTCGATCTCTACCGGATTCCTTCAGGCCGCCTCCAACGCATCGCCCTGTTCGAGATACCGCCGCCCTTTAGCGATTCCGGATTCGCCGTGCGCCAGGACGGCAGCGCCATATTGCACACGCAGATGGACCAAATCAGCAGCGAAATCATGCTGGTCGAGAATTTCCGTTAGATAACTGCGCACAATGTCGAATCAATTCTTCCGCTCCTGCTCCGTTCTTGTTGTCGGCCAGTACGTGGTGACACCGGCTGCGTGGGCTTCAGCCAACGAAACTAACCCCTGGCCCGAACCGGATAATGTCAACGAGGCTTTCGGAATGGGTCTCGGTGTCGACTACTGCCCAAGCAGGAATGGGACACGAGTAGTTATTTACCGACCTGTTGGTCAGTTGCCTGACCGTCCGGAAGTAAGTCAGACTCTACAGAACCTCACAATCAAAACTCAAAGTAAGCGATTGATGGGCCTTTGCCGCTGATCTCAACTATAATCAAGCGGTCTTCGGGTTTCCGACCCGCGGTGTGAATCAGGAGGACATCAGTGACAACAATCATTCTCAGAAGCAGCGTAGGCGCGCTCGCGCTGCTGATCACCAGTTACGCTTCCGCCGTCACCATTAGTTACGTAGCCTCGTTGAACGGAGGGAGCCAGGTGCCGCCCGTAACCACACCGGCAACCGGCTTCGCCATCCTCACATTGAACGGCGATACACTCTCGATTGTGGAGGCTTTCAGCGGGCTGATTGGAGGTGCTGCCACCATAAGCCACCTCCATTGCTGCACGCTACCGGGCAGTGGTGCTAACCCCGCCAGCGTGCCTTTCCCTGGATTTCCGGCAGCGACAAGTGGCTCCTACTCGGCTACCTTCAACCTGTTGGATCCTGGTTTCTACACGGTCGGCACACCCGATAATCCCGGTTTTTTACTGCTGAACGGCGGAACCGCTGCGGGCGCGGAAGCGGCTTTGATCGCTGCTCTCAACTCGGGCCAAGCTTATGTCAACATCCATGACGCGGTGTACCCAGGCGGCGAGATACGCGGCAACTTCACCCTCACTCCCGAGCCAGGCACGTTCGGCTTGGCAGGCGTGATACTCGCATTCGCCGCGCTCATGATCAGTCGTTCGCGCACCCGAAACCTGCACTACTGAGCTGAGCAGGGCGATACTGTCCGAACATCATCAAGCGTCAGTACTGGCGGAAGAGGTTGGAAGCTTGGCGTGGCGCTGTCGTGTGCGCCTAGACGGCTATTGGCGCAACCAGACCACATCACCGGCCGATCTCCTTGATAAGTGCGGCCTTCCCGTGCTACCTCAAAGGCGAAAAGTCGACGGCGAGGCAAACTGCGATTCGATTTTGTCCGCGATCTTGCCGTGTTTAGACTGGAATTCAGCGCGCCGTCAGCTATTCCGGCCTTGGTGAAAAGTGTCCCAACGGGCCTTGGCCGTTTCGCAGCCCGGAAAAAAACCAGCATGTAGACACACGCGTCCTTGGACCGGGGCGGGTCCACCGGAACCCAGAATCCAATCACATCAAAGTGGCGCTTCTTGAAAAGCGGCTAGCTCTGGTCGCGTACAAAAGATTTCAGCACTGCAGAGTTCCGGATTCAAAGTGCGCTTGGTCTAACGTTTACTGTCGACCCAAAGCTTGCCTTTGACCTTGGAGAACATCCCGCCGTATTTGCCACGTGCATGATAGCCGGAGTTTGGTGTTGCCTGAAGCACGTGGGCGGGCGTGCCATTGACTACCTCCTCTCCGATCAGCTCAAAATTGAAGGCCAGCGGCACTTCGCGGACTAACGAGGCGTTGTCCTCCTCCTCTTGGCGCAGCCGAGCGACCCGCTCCTCGGGAGTCTCGCGCTTCAGCTTGTTAAGCTGGTCTTTTTGCTTTCTTTGTTCGGCGGGGGATGGAGGCCGTCCGTTGTGTTCCACGAGTTGCTCGAACGGAACACCATTGACAAAAATAATTGTCGAGACTTCGACGTCGTCCGCCTTCACGAGTCCGTGCGAGTCCAGGCGCCGATCCTCGTCACGCTGCAGGTACGTGTAATGTCTCCGCGCCCTCCAGCTCCGGTCCGTGGCGACGATGGAGGCCCCCACGATCGCGCGGACGTCCGGCCGCTTGGAATGATTCTGAGGTTGTGCAGCAGAAACGTCAAATTGAGCAAAGCCCACGGCTGAAGCCGCCATTATCGCCATCATAATGATCGGCGTTCTCATGCGGAGTTCCACCCCAGTAAAACACGACAGGACCTATTAGCGGCGTCAGCGCTGGCCTTTACCTGGCAGGGTTGATAAGAACATCGGTGATTATCTTCACCAGCCTTCAGCGCCGCGCTCCCGCCGATTCGATGAAGAATTGCATTCGGGCGACGAAGCAGAAATACTGAGGGCTATGCGCGAAGAACTCCGCCAGGAGTCAACAGAGGTCGGAAGGACTGGCTCAAGCCTTGAAGCCGTGTCAGAAGGAATGCGAGGTCCCGCAACCACGATTCAGCATCGCCCCGCTTGTGAACAGGGATTGACTGAACGCAATCCTTTCGCACGGGGATCCTAAATGATCATCCGTCGGGCTTGATCACGCAACGCGTGCCACTCATGAATGAGATAGCCGGCTTCGCCCTCTGCTACATCTCGTCGTTTGTCTTCGGAAAGTACAAGCAGTGCCTGAGTAGTGATTCGATCCTCCGCGTCTTGCTCCCTGGCGAGTGACTCGCGGGCATTTTTCAGATCGAAACGTGCATTCATGTGTTCCTAATCCGCCTCGGTCCATTTCACTTCAAGCTCGGTGCCTGCGTCGCGGTGTAAATAGAATAACGTCATCGGGGGCTCGCCTACATTCTCGAAGCACGGACTAACCTGAATATATTTTCCTCGGATTGCGATCTTAAGGAACGACAATCCCAGAAGCGATTTCATTGTCACCTCAGTAAGTTCCAAACAGTCAAAGGCCCACAATTTGGCAGCTTTGATTGCTTGCACGGCTGCTTTGCGTATTACGGTCTCCTCATGGACGCCAAAGCCAGTGTTCCCCATCTCGCCAGCCGTGTCAGAAACGGTCCATCCTGCGCCGTCAAGCTCCCTGCCAAGCTGTAAAGCGATTGGGAGCGGTTGCGACTGACTCTCCACCGGAGTACGGTTGCGCAGCAATTAACGAATTCGGCATCGGTACGATGTCCTGAACCATGATTGTGCCCATTTTGACTGTGTCGGTCGCGGTATCTTCCTCTTATGCGGCTCCGTTCCTGGTGATTACTTCCGTCCGCAAGCCTTGTTCCGGGTGCACAGACCCTGAGCCCTGAGCAAAATGCTCAAGGACTCGCCCAATATTTACGAACATGTCAATAGGCAAGGGAAAGACAACTGTCGTATTCTTTTCGGAGCCGATTTCTACCAGAGTCTGCAGGTAGCGAAGCTGGATGGCGGCCGGCTGCTTCTGGATCAGCTCCGCGGCCATCGCAAGCTTCTCGGCAGCCAAATACTCTCCCTCGGCGTGGATGACTTTAGCCCTTCGTTCACGCTCAGCCTCTGCCTGGCGGGCAATGACACGGATCATTTGCTCCGGCAAGTCCACCTGCTTTACTTCCACCATACTTACCTTGACGCCCCATGGCCCCGTGTGCTGATCGAGTACGCATTGCAGACGTTCGTTAATCTTGTCGCGCTGGCTGAGCAAGGAATCCAAGTCGACTTCACCGAGCACGGAGCGCAGGCTGGTTTGCGCAAGCTGCGACGTAGCGTACAGGAAGTTCTTCACTTCGATTACGGCCTTCGTGGGATCGATTACCCGAAAATAAACGATCGCGTTAACTTTGACCGTCACATTGTCGCGAGTAATCACGTCTTGGGCGGGCACTTCCATTGCCTCAACCCGGAGGGATATCCGGACCATGCGATCAATCGGCGCAAACACAAGAGCGATGCCTGGGCCCCGCGGCGAAACTAAAACGCGTCCCAGACGGAAGACCACGCCACGTTCATACTCACTCAAAATCTTGATGGACGAAAAAACGTACAGGATGACGATCATCGCTGGAACTACCCAGATAAGTTGGAACATAAGTACCTACGGTGCTGCAGTTCTCCATGAAACGCGCGATTCAACTGATTGCTGATGTAGAAGCGACCACCCTCTGAGGCCGCAACCAAACCAGTGAGGCAACGAACGGCAGCACGCTCGCAAGGAGAATCAGCCAGTTTCCTGCAAGTGCGAATGTTGGAACAACAGGGTTGAAGAGCAGAATGACCCCTGCGAACACAGCAGTGAAGACGTATTGTCGCGTACCAAGGCTCTCAAACATCACGATGATCGCACCAAGTCCAATCGCGAATCTCACAACGGCCTGATAGGCGGAAACATAGGGTGTGGAGACGTATGGGGACACAATTGCAGTGGCCATCAGCAGACCGATACAGGCCCACTTCACGGCTTTGATGCGGGCGGCCGCACGCTGTCTTTCCTCGAGACGATTTTTGTTCAACCACGCGCGCCACACGGTTTCATCCAGCGGCTTCGAAGTATGGGCTCGCGAATCTGGCGGCCCTTCAAAATGAATGGTATCGGACATTTGGCAACGCTTTCTTAACTACAGTGCGCCAATGCGCTAAGTGGAAACAGGAGGTGGCCCAGGCCACACGCGAAGAGCTGAGCGCTTTAACTCAGGCACGTGACCCACCTTCGTTTTCCCAAGCCTGGAGTGCGTCGCCGGCGAACAAGGACTTGCTCCGAACTGTAGCGGGTTCCTCGTGTAGCTCAGGCGAACTAAATGGAATTGTTGCCGCCATGTAGGATGGATCGTGAAAGCGTGGACTTACTTGAATATGCCTAGCGTGAGCGACCAGACTCGTGTAAGACAAGCCCAGAAATGATCGTCGTCTCATTTGAGTAATTTCCAGACAGTTGCAATGTTCCTGCTTCACGGCACTAATCACATGTGCTACAGCACGGCTTGTCCGAGCGTAATCGCTGAAACCAAAGCCAGTCGTGCGAACCTCGTTAGCCATGTAGAAGAATGTCCATCCCGCACCTTCGAGTGCCGTGCCCAGTTCGGCGCTAGTGAATTTAGTGATGGATGACCAACCTGCTGAATAACTCTCGGTGCCGACGACGAGTGATTGCGGCGTGAGAGTGCCCTCTGCGATGAGCATCGTGCCGACGCGAATTCTATCTATCATTGTTTCCTCGCGATCTTCGAAACTCAGCGTTTCGTTGTCTTACGGCCTGAAGTGTCCTTTGTTCACGAGCCGCGCCTTGTCTGACTTGCTTTGAGCGTTCTGTTCTTCTGCTTTTTGACGTTCAGGAGCTTCTTGGGCATCCATTTGAATTCCGGTAGCAATAGCCACGTGAGCTAAGGCATTGAGGTGCTTAGAAAACGCAATTAGTTCAAAACTAGAACCATAAGGAGACTGGGCAAGATTGAATGAGTACTCCGCATCTGCCCAGCAAGCCACGACCGTCACGCCTGCACTAAAGACGGTCGATGGGAACCGAGTCTCTGGCGGCGGATGCGTGGCAGCGCCGTATCGCGTCGAGAATGCCTCCGTGAGATCGTCGGCGCTCAGGCCTTGGGTCTTCTGATCGTCATAATTGACCACGATCCGAAATAGCTGGCCATTGTAAAAGCTGAACACGACCTGTTCTACGGGGTCCGTATCTCCGGAAGTACCGGAAAACCGCCCAGGATTCCAAGTCAGCTCCTGAATCCGCGCTGGACGTTCATGGATCGTTGTCACTTCGGACATATCCATTCCCGAGTGCTTCGCGGCTGCATCCAGGCTCATTCCAAATTGGAATCCGCGATACGTCGAAAGGTCGGCCCCGCATAGCAAGGGCGAGAAAAGCAGAAGCAAGAACGGCAGCTTCCTGATCAGCCGAGCTCTTTTCATTGGAGTGCTCCTTTGGGGAGTGTGCCTCAACGGAGACGACACTCGTTCATAGATTTCCCGGTGAGTAAACCTCTAAGATTCCCAATCGCTCATCGATCGGGAATCCAGAGAAGCGGTTGCGTTTGAGGCCGCAGCGAAAATTGCACGCGGTGCAACACAGACCAAAATTGGCAGAGTCCTACTCGCCGAAGTCCGAGCCATACTGGGGACTAGGTGAAGCAGCGTATTTATGCTCGCGGGGTTCACAAACCATGGCTTCCGTGGTCAGCATCAGGGATGCGAGCGAGCTGGCATTCTGCAGCGCCGAACGCGTCACCTTGGTTGGATCGATCACGCCGGCTTGTACTAAGTCTTCATATTTCGTGGTGGCTGCATTGAAACCATAGTTCACGTCGCTCTGTGTCCGGATATTCTCAATCACGACAGCGCCTTCGTGTCCAGCATTGTTAGCGATCTGGCGGGTTGGCTCCTCACAGGCCCGCCCGACGATCGCGATGCCGATCTTCTCATCGCCTGCAGAATTCAGCGAATCGAGGACATGGGCCGCCCGCAATAGCGCCACTCCGCCACCAGGCACAATGCCTTCTTCCACGGCCGCTCGCGTCGCATGCAACGCGTCTTCGACCCGAGCTTTCTTCTCTTTCATCTCCATTGCGGTCGCTGCGCCAACCTTAATCACTGCCACTCCACCTGCTAGCTTGGCCAGCCGCTCTTGGAGCTTTTCGCGATCATAATCCGAGGTAGTCGCCTCGATCTGAGTGCGCAACTGCTTGATGCGACCCTGAATAGCACTCTGACTACCGGCGCCATCAATGATGGTCGTGTTTTCCTTATCTACCGTCACGCGTTTCCCGCGGCCAAGATCATCGAGACCCAGCTTTTCAAGCCGGATGCCAGTTTCCTCCGCGATCGCTTTACCACCGGTGAGGATTGCGAGGTCCTCTAGCATGGCCTTACGTCGATCACCAAATCCAGGAGCTTTCACGGCGCAAACGTTTAAGGTTCCGCGCAACTTGTTGACTACCAGTGTGGCCAGCGCCTCACCCTCCACGTCTTCGGAAATCACTAGCAGCGGTTTTCCCGCCCGGGCGACCAACTCGAGCACTGGCAGCAGGTCCTTCATGTTGGAGATCTTCTTCTCATGAATCAGGACGTAAGGATCGTCGAGAACAGCTTCCATCCGGTCCGCATCCGTCGCGAAGTAGGGCGATAGATAGCCGCGGTCGAACTGCATGCCATCAACGGTGCTTAGTTCCGTCGACATCGTCTTCGATTCTTCGACGGTGATGACGCCATTCTTGCCCACCTTCTGCATCGCTTCCGCAATGGTGTTTCCGATCGTCACGTCGCCATTGGACGAAATCGTTCCGACTTGGGCAATTTTGTCGCCCTCGACGGGGGAAGATATTTTTTTCAGCTCTTCCACGATGGCCTGGACCGCGCTCTCAATGCCCCGCTTCAACGCCATCGGATTCGCTCCCGCCGCGACCGACTTCACGCCCTCGCGGAAAATCGTTTGCGCCAGGATTGTGGCGGTCGTTGTACCATCGCCCGCAATATCGCTCGTCTTGGAAGCTACCTCCCGAACGAGTTGCGCGCCCATGTTCTCGAGAGGATCTCGCAGTTCGATCTCTTTCGCTACCGTTACGCCGTCTTTGGTAATCGTTGGACCACCGAACTTTTTTTCGATGACCACGTTGCGGCCTTTGGGGCCTAGCGTCACCTTCACCGCATGGGCCAGCTGATTGACGCCACGCAGGATCGCTTGGCGGGAATTCTCACTGTAGATAATCTTTTTCGCTGCCATATAGTTTCCTCTTCCGCCTACGCAATCTTCGTTGCAGGCTTTTCAGCGCCTTCTAACGCGCCGAGCACTTCGTCTTCGCGCACGATCAAACATGCCTCGCCGGCCAACCTGATCTCGTTACCCGTGTATTTGCTATACAGAATGTGATCACCCAATGCGATATCCAGCGGTATTACAGTCCCATCTTCCAGGCGCTTACCTGTGGCCACCGCGACAACTTTGCCTTCCTGCGGCTCCTCTTTTGCGCTGTCCGGGATGAAGAGTCCCCCGGCAGTGCTATCACTCGCTTCGATGCGTTTCACAACAATCCGGTCGTGAAGTGGTCGGATATTCATGCTGAAGCCTCCCATTGGCTATAAGGCGTTTTTGTCTGCAGAAAGGAGTGACTCACTCTCACATGCCGGCTGCGCCATGAGAAGCAAAAGCTTTCAGGTCCTCGGGAACCAGCGAATCGCGCCTTCGCACCCAACCGCTTGAAATATCGCCCCCGGCTAAAACCACGTTGAAGATGGCAGCTTGCAAGGTTGAGCATCGCAACCTCCTGGGTTGTTGTGTTGGGCTAAGAGAGGGGTCCTGATGACTGACTTAGTTCAGCGATCAGGAGAGTGGGCGGAAGTGCTCAGTCGTTAACTATAGTAGGTGAAGTAGATTGATTTGTCAAGCTCACATGGCGTTAAACTACAAATAGCCTTAATCGCTCTCGGTTAAGCAGCGACCAGGAAGCCACATGGATATTGCCTCTGTAATTCGAGACCGCCTGAAGGAACTGGGCATTGGGCAGCGCGAGTTGGCGGTAGCTGCCGAGGTGACCGAGTCCTACATCTCGCAGTTGCTGGCTCAAAAGAAAACGCCGCCCGCCCCGGATCGGACGGACATCTACGACAAAATTGCCAAGGTTTTGAAAATTCCCAGCAAAGAGCTGGCAAGATTAGCCGACACTCAGCGGCGGGAAGAACTCAGACGGAAAGTTCTGGATCCACCGCGGCCGCTCTTCCAGGAATTCCGCCAGCTCATTCTCCGGAAATGTGTGGCCCCGAAGCGAAAACAGATCACCAATATCTTCGAACGGGAGCCGTTCGGCGAGTTCGAACGCTTCATCACCCAAAAGCTTCTCGATGTAGCCAAGCGAGTGGCGAAAGAAGAGCTCGAAGACGAAAAGTGGATTCACCGCCTCGCCCGAGTTGGCAAGCAAAGCTACGAAGCGACACGGGTCTTAATTCTTGAATTCCTGGATACAGATGTTTTTCACGTCTCGGTTGAAAACTGCATTTCGTTTCTCGGCCCGCTTATTGAAAGTTGGGATATCGAATTCGAGAGCTTCGGGATGCAGATCGTCCTGAACCGCAGATTGACGCGGAAGCACCTGAAAAAACTCGAATTCCGGGAAGCGGAACCCGAGGCCGCTTTCGAAACAGAGCCAGGTCTGGAGGCGTTCCTCGTCGACACCAAACTCAGCGCCGGCATCACCGACCACGAAATAGTTTTTCTGAAAAGCCTCAGGTTCGACGGAAAACGACCTTCTCCGCTTTACTATTACCGGGAGCTACAGAACCTCAGAGATCCGCTCAATTTCCTTCCGTTGTCCATCAAAAAGCGACGAGAGCCGGAAACGAAGAATTCCGTCACGAGATCTGCAGTTTGGAGAAAGACCCCTGAAATTGGCGGCAAGCGTCAAAGGTGAATGTACGAAGTACTGTCCCCCCCGGCGGGAGAGCAAGGTGAGCGGAATATTTGTCAAAACGACCAGGGTGTGCGTCCCCAATCAACCTTGAACAGAAGAACCCGAGGGTAATGGCGGCCAGAGGCGGTCTGAAAACGCAAAACGCAGCACGATGGACATTGGGGCTTTCGGCGGGCGACTTGATGCCCGATCATATCCTTGACGGCAGGGACCGGAATTGATCAGCTATTGAAGGTCTGTACACATTAGAATCTGATGAACTCGCGCTTGAAGTTCTCGCCTGATGATGCCTTGTTTGACAATACGAAGGGAAAACAACATGCAACACCAATTGGTTACGTTCGTCTTGGCCGGAGGCAGGGGTAACCGTCTCTTTCCATTGACGGAAGAGCGCGCCAAGCCCGCGGTTCCATTTGGGGGCAAGTACCGAATTATAGATTTCGTGCTCAGCAACCTCATCAATTCAGGCCTGTACTCGATCTATGTGCTTGTCCAGTTCAAGAGCCAATCGCTCTTGCGTCACTTGAGAGATGGCTGGCAATTCGGTGGCTTGCTGAACGATCAATTCATCGTCCCTGTGCCGGCCCAGATGCGTTCAGCCGATGAAACGTGGTATTCCGGCACTGCCGACGCAATATTCCAAAATCTAAATTTAATCGATGACCTCGATGAGCACTTGATAGCGATCTTTGGCGCTGATCATATCTATCGCATGAACGTGCGTGACATGGTTGACTTTCACGAGCGAATGCATGCCGATGTAAGCGTCGCAGCCATCCCTGTTTCAGCCCATCTGGCGGCGGAATTCGGAGTCCTTGAGGCTGCGGCGGATGGCGCCATTCTCGGTTTTCATGAGAAAACCGCACAAGCGCCCACTATCCCTGGTGAGCCACACAATGTGTACGCCTCAATGGGCAATTATATTTTCTCAGCTCGCACGTTGCTGCGGGAGTTGGAGGCTGACGCTCTGCGATCGGATAGCAGGCATGATTTTGGGCGCGACATTCTACCTTCCTTGCTCGGACGAGCTGCTATGTACGCGTACGATTATCAGGCGAATGCTATTCCCGGAGAGGCGGCCGATGTCCCTGCTTATTGGAGAGACGTGGGAACTCTTGAAGCATACTACGAGGCGCACATGGATCTCTGTGGGCACGTACCTTCCCTGAATCTTTATAACCGGCGCTGGCCCATACGAACGGCCAGCTATCCTGACCCGAGTGCGAAATTCAGCTTTGATGAGGAGGGTTGTCCAGCTCAAGCCATAGGTTCGATCATTTCGGGTGGATGTGTTCTCTCGGGAGGCATAGTTCGTGGCTCAGTACTCGGCCGGGGTGTCCAGGTCCGCAGCGGGGCGGTTGTCGAAAACTCTATCATTTTCGACAATTGCATCATCGGGCCGCAATGCAAGATTCGCCGGGCGATTCTCGATGAGAACGTCACATTGAGGGGCGACGTGAATATTGGCTACGACCTCGAACAGGACCGCGCCCGTCACCACGTAACGGAAACTGGCATCGTTGTGGTTACCAGCAGTACCGAAGCCAGCGGCATGCATGGTGCTTCCGCCGCTTTCAGCAGGGAGTGATCGATAGTCAATCGCTGGACCCAACTAGGAGGTGATTTTGCTCCGGGATCCCGGGGATGCAGAAATTCTGGCGAGATCCATAGCGAGAACTGGAAATACCCAGTACGGTTAACAGATCTCTAAAAGCATTTCCATGAGTGTGGGCTTTTTCTGTGACCGAAAGAAAGTTTAACTCTCGAATGGGCTTTCGACGCGCGCAATTCGCCGTAATCGTCAGTACGCAAGCTAAGGCGAGCACGCACGAGTACGACCGCACTATTACGGTTGCAAACGGTAAAAACTTATTCAGCAAGTTGCTCAGCACACTCGCTGTCGAACTCAGAGCCGATACGGTCCGCATTCTCGATCAGACTGCCAACTCCGAGCCCGGCGAAGCGACTCAAATGACCACTGAAGATGACGTTCCCGCTTTAAGGGGACTCGTTCGCCGATGATCAAGCTTTGGTCTATGCGCCAGCGGCCCTTCGTCGTTGCTATCACGACGCCGGTTCCAACGAGCTTGGGCATTCTTTCGTCCTCGCTCGCGCTTTTCTTCTAGACTGACCGTCGCCCAATAATTGCGCGAGACTTGCCCCATGGTTCGGCGAAATACCTCCGACTGGCCAGGACTCTTGACGCTCCGGTTCAGGGCAGAGTTACGCACCTCTGTCTCGCTGAGCAGCGCGTCGAGGCCCCGGCTGAGCGCATCGTAGCGCGATAGCTGACATTCTCGGGCAATCCGATTCAGCTTCTTATAAAACGAGTCCGTCGCTTCCAGCCAGACGGGCCGCCTCGGGTCATCTATCGCGCGATCTCGTTGTTTTGCCATATTGAGAGCCAACTGAAAAGCCCGATCAGTCTTCATCGGCGCTGCTTCCCAGCTCCCTTTCAAGTTCCTCAATGGTAGGCAAACTCCCCTTCAAATCGGCCGGTAGCGATTCCGACAATTTGTATTCCGAAATGCCGATGGGCGTCGTCGTATTTCTGAGAGCATATTCCGCCACAACTTGGTCCTTCGTCTTGCAGATGATCAGGCCGATGCTCGGCCGATCGTCCGGGTGGCGCAGCAGGTCGTCAACAGCGGCAAGATAGAAATTCATCTTACCGACAAACTCCGGCTCGAATGCCTTCGCCTTCAAGTCGATGACCACGAAGCAACGAAGCTTCAGATGATAGAAAAGCAGGTCGACGAAGAAATCATTTCCGCCGACGTCGAGCCGGTACTGGCTGGCAACAAAGGCAAACCAACACCCAACTCCAGGAGGAAATCTCTCAGGTGCGCCAGCAAGCCCTGCTCCAGCTCGCGTTCGTGAGCGTCCTCAGCAAGCATCAGAAAATCGAAGGTATACGGGTCTCTCGTGATCTGCTGGGCAAGGTCGGACTGCGGGGGTGGAAGCGTTCGCTCAAAGTTCGTGACTGCTGCCCCTGTGTGCTTGTGCAACGCGGTCTCGATCTGATGCACCAGCACATTGCGGCTCCAGCCGTGTTGGATACTCGCTTTCGCATACCAGACCCGGTCCGATTCGACTGTGAGCTTTTCGAGCAGGGTCAAATTGCGGTAGCAGGTGATTTGTGCAAGAACCTCTTGCACAAATTCCTCCTCCGGCCAAGCGCCTGCATGTACTTGAGATTTCGGGGCGAAAAACCCTTCATCTCTGGAAAGGACTTCTTCAGGTCCGCTGCCAAACGGTCAATCACTTTCGCGCCCAGTTTTCCCTCTGTTGCCGAACCAGGATGTCCCGCCCAATCCGCCAATACAGCAGGACCAACTCGCGATTGACCGACACGGCCGCTCGCAATTGCGATTCGCGAATACGCTGTTTCAGCTCCTGCAGGAAAACAGGATAAGTATCGGGTAGAGTTTGCTGTTTTGCTATTTGATTTGATCTCTTCTCGGATTTTGGCAATTGCGATTCTCCTTTACTTGCAAGCTTTCTGCTGAATCAGCACGGCGGTCGCTCGATTCACTTCTAAACCTGTGCCGTCTTTGCTAATCCTCGCCGGGCATTCCGGCCAAAGCACGCGGATGTCTTTCAACCAACCATCGAGCTTCTCTCGAAACCGGCGTGGCCGCGCATATTCAATCGATCCGATCTGGCTGGCCAGACCGCATGGCCCAAACAGCGGAATCATCTCATTTCCTTTTGCCACAAAGCAGCGATAAGAAAGCCACATGAATAGATCTAAGGCAGCCGGAGCCCCTCCAAGCACCTTGACCGCTTCCAGATCTGCCGGTATTGGATGCGCCACGATCTCTCGGTAGAACTCGTCGCTGAGCACAATCACATTCTCGAACTGGTCGGAAACTGGATACTGCTCCGGATCGCGGCTGTACCAGATCTGCGCTTCGCGGAAGAAACTGAATCGCGACCTTTGGACCACCTTGGCTGTACCTCTGAGCGTGTCGGTTCCGAAAAAGATTGTTGCTCCGAAGACTCGCTCGAAAGCGGCGACCAATCGCCGGTACTCCTTGCCTCCCGTGTGCATTCCGAAGGTTTCCAACATCTCCGCAGCCGTGCGGAAGCGAATCGTCTGGCTCTGCTGGCGCACCGCAAGCGTGGCCAGGTAAATCGGAACCATACGATCCTGCCCAAATGGCAGCCCGTAGTTCGGATGCCCCGTGATCTGTAGGACAAAATCACCGTTCCGGCGTTCGTAAAGCATTTCGCCGGCGGGCGGCTTGCGCACCGGCAGCCCACATAAGACAAAAGGTCTCGAACTGAATCCCACGTTCTGCTTTCCTTCCTCACGTTTCAAGCGCACCATGCAACTGCCTTCGGCTTGTCGGAGCTTCTGTTTCGAAACCACGAGTTCCGGCAACATTCGTTTCAGGCCGGCACCGGCGGACTCCATGCCGGTCGTAACTGTGTCGTGCCCGAACACACGTCGGGCATTCGCGTTTTGCAACCCTCACCTCGCGTCAGCGCCGAACCGGGTTCAGCGCGCGTCAGGCAAGTGATTTGGAAGTGATTGCTTGCTGATTTTCGGGAGCCAAAGCATCCCCGGCTTCAGGAATGCGATTAATGCGTTAAGCCGGGTTTCGACTAAACCTGAGGAAACTCCATGGATCTCTATGCACTGGGTTGATCTCCATGAACGCCTTTGTCTTTTATTTACAATCGAGAATCGTTTTCCCAAGCTGGACGTCGCGGGTTCGATCCCCGTCTCCCGCTCCATAGAATCAATAACTTGGGAAGATCCGAAAATCACTCGTTACTCCTTTATTCGCATCCATCAGTTCTTGATACATGCCTTCGAGTAGCTTCTACGAATCCGGATTCGTCGTACAAAGCTCATAGTTACTTTCTGGGAACGCCCGAAGCTTCTCGTATTCCGGATGCTTCAATATCCAGGCGATATGTGCCGGCCCGTCAATGTAGGGAATCAGTTGAACGTGGTAGCGCAGACCATAATCGGTCAACTCCTGCAATTGCTGAGGAGTTAATGCATAAGGTTCCACTGCTGCGGGGGCGCTCGAATACTGAAAATGTGCATTCAGCTTAAGCAGAACGCCGTTCACTTTGTAAAACGCCGCTTGGTGCAATGCATCGCGCAACACATCCGGACGATCCAAGTGAGCCTTGTCGCCCCAATAAATGAAGCGATTTTCGAGATCAGGCCAGTCCGTAGTCCGGCCTGCCGGCAGCCAGTTCGCGGCGTTGTGATTCTTCACCAGTTGCACGAGAGTCTCTGCTCCGTACAGTAAGCCGGGAGTCGCATTCGCGACAATCTTGATGGATTCCGGAGAGAGATCAAGCTGATAGGCCTCTTCCGTCAACTTGCTTTTGTCGCGGTCTGTAGCCTGACCGATCTTTGCTGAGCCAGCGCTGATCATGAGCTGCACGGTTTTGCCGGCGGAGCCTGAACTCGTCTGTAGATGAATTCCATGCCGCGAGGCCAGATCTTCTCGAAGAACTTGAACCGCAGCGCCGTTGCTCTGAACTTCGTCCCTTAATACAAGGCGCCAGTCAGCCCCGAATGCAAAATCGCTACCGGTCAATTCGACACTCTGGGGCTCGGGAATGACGGTATAACCACGCGCGAACAGGGGCGATGGGCTGGCGGCATCTAAAGTTATCGCCGAGC
>DASRFP010000016.1:0-7931 GCA_035651475.1 Terriglobales bacterium
TCAAGCAGTTTTGCTCCCCGAAGGAAAGGCCTCAGCTTTGGGTTGGGAAAATTGCTGCACCACCGACTTTAGTTGAATTTCGAAGTCAATAGCTCGCGTTTACATTTTACGAATACCGTGCGCGCGCGTATCATCGCAGCCTGGGCCGGTTCATGAGCGAGGACCCCAAGCTGTTCGACGCTGGCGATTACAATCTGTTCCGCTACTGCCACAATGACCCCGTTGACAACGTCGATCCGATGGGGCTGGAGGAGAATTGGGCACAAACAGGGGCGCCAGTCTCCGGGAACCACACGGCGCAGGCGATTGCAGAAGATGAACACCTGACTGCTTCTCAAGCCATATGGAACCGGCAAATGAACTTTAGCAGTTCGTTTGGCGCTGTAAGCGTCGGACAAAACCAGCAGTTTTCCCAAGCGTTGGCTAAGTTCATCAGCAATTCTCGACCCGACGCATGGAAAGTCAGTCTAAGAGACGTTAGTAGAGCTGTTGTCGCGGATGCACGCGAGGCGACTAACATAACCCTTCGCAGTATTCGACATGATCAGTACGGCAGACTGCGGTCAATTGAAACAGCTTTCGCCGAGTACGTTACTGGTAGCTCGCTACGCCGAGAAGGTCCGTCGGCTGGGGGAACCGATGCGACGGGCAGGCCGTATGCGGTAATACCGGGTCTCACCAGGGACCATGCCCCACTAACAGTGTCGCATGTACATGGGCCGGAAAGCATTCAAGCTTTTACCGGTCTCGACATTCCGAATGCAAGGGGATATAATATCTCCGGAAAGCCCTTTATATCCTCGCTCGGCCTAACGGGTGACCGCGGTAATGTAATTCACGTTTACATACCGATTGGTCCTGGTGGTCAATTCTTCCATTCCGCGGACGGGCTTAATTTCGAGCACGGCTTTTAAAGGAGCGATGACACCCAGACAGCCTGCACCAAACTCTACAGTAGTACACTGGGCCGCACTCATAGTCTCTATTTATTGTGCAGCTCAGTTGATCGCAACCGATCAGCAAGGTGAGTCGAACGAGCCAACGGATCACCTGGTGGCCGTAGACTGTCACATCGAGCCAGCATATATGCAGCTTCTCGCCCGCAGGCTTTTCGTGTCGAGAGCAGATTATGCGCGAGTCCTCGTGATGCCTAGCACGGACGAGGGCGAATTTGCAATTGCAATCTATTCTCGCCACAACCGTGGCGATGAGGCGGCCCTGACATGCACGAGGGCTGAGAAGAATCTGTGGTATTTAATGTTCCAAGCGCAGCAGGCTAATGCTTATGTGCCGCCGGTGCCGGTGATACGAACTGACGCTGCATTTCCGAAATCAACGGCACTCGCTGTGTCAAAAGCCATCGAAGAGATGATCGTGCACAGCGGTCCTCCCAACCATAGCGTTGAGGTCCTGGATGGGACGAATGTAACATTCTCCATCGAACGATCAGGAGCGAAGCCTCTGCAAGCCTTACTCGGTCCTTATGCGCGCGGAATGCGCACGCAAAGTCTCCACGATCTGATAAAACTGCTTACCGACTATTGCGACGCAGCTCCGGCTGATCGCCAAAAGATTGCGAGGCAAATAGAAGAGCAGGCCACCAGCCTGGTACGATCTTTAAAAAAATAGCGGAAAAGTGCGCTAGCCTGCAGTGTTGTGCGGAGCGTGCTTAGCCTTTCCCAAGCCGGTTCATGAGCGAGGATCCGAAATTGTTCGACGCGGGTGATTACAATCTTTTCCGCTACTGCCACAATGATCCCGTTGACAACGTCGATCCGATGGGATTAGCAGACGAAAAGCGAGAACCGTGGTACAACCACCAGGAGCAAGCGAGGATGGCCGATGAGCACGTAAGTGCTTCTCAAGCCGTGTGGAATCGGCAAATGAACATGAGCAGCTCATATGGGGGCATAGCATATGGCATCGCCGGCTATAACCAGCAACAGGTTAACCAGGTTTCAATTTCCGCGCGAACGGATATACGTGGATCATTTCAAAGTGGTGCAAAGACAGTCCAAAATGTCAGCCTCAGTGCCAGCGGCGAACTAAAGAGCTTAGGCAACTACGTCGGCTACACGAACGTGTTTGGCGTGCCCATCCAAGGGTATGGTCAATTCGGCGCGAGCGCGAATGGATCTTTCCCAATTTACAACGTGAATATGAAAGCGACGGCCGTTGCAGCGCCAATTGCAGCCGCTGTTGCTGCTGCCAGATTGTCCATTCCGGCTCTAAGGGACACTCTCCCGCTCCCGAAGATCCATTACGACATTAACGTCAAGGTGAACTTCGCGTCGAGGATGGCATCACTGAGCGGAATCCATAGTGCCTTCCCATCGTTTTCGGTGCGGATCGGGGGACGGCCACTGTATAATTACCAGGAGCGCTTTTTCATGGGGGGACTGCTTCCTGTATTCGACAGGCGTTCGTATGTGCGTGACACGGAGTGGTAACGTGAGCAACAAGCAAGTAATACAAGGGGTCATTTATTTTATAGCGGGTGGAATTTTCTCCTTCGTTACACTTGAAACGATTATGCTCTGGATGTGGGGTGTTCCGCCACACCCGCTCACATGTCTCGGGTTTCTTTCTTCCCTGACACTTATTTGTGCCGGGATCACGACCATTGCCGGCAATCTTCGGATATCTCGTTTGTTAGCTGTCTGTGCATTGGGCGGCCTTACGCCCATTTGGTTGGCTTGGGTGATATCGTTGGTGCCCCAACACAACACAATTCCGTCACCGCTTGCCTCTTTAGCCGCGGCTGCGTACCTCCTGATTCTCATAGCGGTCTTGTTTTATTCTCGGCGCTTGAGCTTTGCTGTAGGTGTTATCGTGGCGATTTGCAGTCTCGGGTCCGCGTTCGCTATTGCCGCCTATGTTAAACGTGCAAGTGCTGGAGAATACAACCGGCCCGAGATCGGCTGTTTTCGTTGGTATCCCGATAGAGCGAACGCTCTTTCAATTACACGTGATACCGAGAACTGGATCGACAGGCAAGCCAAAGACCTGATCGAAAGCGCTGGCATTCACGGTCGGCTTGAGGAAACAGGAGGATCGGGTGCCCCGAGCTCGCGAACCAAGGTGATCGTGCTTGCGCAGAGAAAACCTCCTACTCCGGTACGGCTCTATTATCCGCGAAAGGGTACCTTGATTTATGCTTTCGATGGGACTACTTGGCGCAAGATTCCTGGCGATGCTTCGACGTATCCTACGTTCTTCACGTTAGAGGATCAAAATGACTACACGATGTTGTATGAGGAGCTCAGCGACGGCAGCAGGCAAGGGATTCAAGCCTTCACTTGGCGATAGCTGCCCGCAGGTGAGCGAAGACCCGGAATTGGCCGACGGTGGCGATTACAATCTGTTCCGCTACTGCCACAATGACCCCGTTGACAACGTCGATCCGATGGGGCTGGTTAGCGAACAAACGGGCGACGTGTCGAGCGGCACACACGATCGGGAATGGAAGATGAACATGTCTTCCAAGGATCGCTTGGAGTTATTCCACTGGCAGATGAGCACAGGAGCCATCGGGTACGGCTTGGCGGCGTATGCGTACCAACAGTTGCGGCAGACGATGGGCGGCTCAGTGTCGACCACCTCATCTATGACGGGTAACCCCGCTTTCTCGATAAGCTATCTGGTATTTACAAGTGGGAGCAAAAAGTTCTGGAGTAAATGGGCTGCGCAATTTGCTCAACGCTGGCAGGATTTAGAGTTTAGAAGCTGGTGGAGCCGGGTGGTCAGTGCTGCCGATGCGTATGTCATTGGCCCACGCGCGCACGCTACGCTACCTTACACTATGCCACGGGCGGCCGATGGAAGCTCTGCCGTCCAAAGAGCGTCAGCCATCAGAGTTGCTCATCAAGACGCGGGGATTAATCTAACTCACTACGGATATCGGGGAGATCCGTACAGCGATAGCAACACTCGACTTGGACTTGGAAGCAGGAACAACATTCTAAATCCCGATTCGGTGGCACTGAGTCCAGACAAGGCAAGGGGCATTCCATTTGGAGGACCGGTGGAGGTGAACGGGCATTTTATCGGTTTCTACCATGATTCGACCTCCAGGAGCCTGGCCAACAGAGTCGATATCTACGATCCAAATGGAGAATTTCAATGAGAAAGGACAATTTATGGTCGCCGTCCTCTTATGCGTTGTGGCAGCAGCCTTCGGAGCGACCGTGCCTCAGAAGGCAAAGCCGATCAGCGCCAGCGTTGTGGCTGTGCCCTCTACGTTTGACAGTTTTATGATCCAGACGGGCAATATTCGAGTTACATTTTCGGATGGCCATAGTGAACTGTTAACCACCGACGGCAACTGTACTTCTCCCCAGATATCAGACAATGGTTTGATCGGCTGGATCTGGGTGGACAAAAGCAAAGTAGATCTCGCTGCAATGAACCGGGAGGGAAGAGACACAGTGGTTATCCAGTTGCCTAACAATGGGAGGAAAGAGTTCGCGCCTAATGCGGCAGGTCCGTTCATCGGTCGGTGGAGCTTCGTAGATGGCGGCAGGGCTGTCGCTATCCAGTCTTCTGGCTATCATGGGCCAAGTCTTTATATCGAGTACGACGTGTCCACCGGCAAAGTCATTGATCATGTCGATCAATACGTTCCATATGATCAGCTTCCATCATGGGCAAAACAGATTTCCGACGAACGTCCTCTCAACTAAGGCCTGGGCCGCTTCATGAGCGAGGATCCAAAGCTGTTCGTACGCCGCGCTGCATTGGCGAAGGCGGGTGGCGACTGGTCATTCGCCGCCCATCCCGATGAAGCCGAGTTCAACCTGTTCCGTTACTGCGGCAATGACCCAGTGGATTTCGCCGATCCCATGGGGTTGGATTTCCTGGGCTATGAGAGTTTCGGGGATTACGCTGGCGAGGTAGGACAGACGGCACTTGGGGAACTCAAAGGGGCAGCGAGCGTGCTTTCATTAGGAGTCTACCAACCCTCGTCCACAAATATTAACCAGCAAGCTGGCATCTACATAGGCCAGGCTTTAACGCTTGTCGCCGCAGCAGCAATCGCAAAGGCTGAGTCGAAACCAACCAGTGCGCCTGAAGCTGCCACAGAAATGCGAGCGAGTACCGGTAGATTGCAACCTCATCCAGACGCCCAAGGCTCGCACACTGTATCAAAACAGATCCGCACACTGGAAACGTTACAAAATACGAAACCTTCAAGCCGCAAACGAACTCAAGAAATTCAAATCCATGGCAATCGGAAAAGCGATTTGACGCGACTGGTAAAGGACATTTCAATAAAGAAACACAGCAATACATGCCCACTCCTCATGTTCACGATCCAGAAGCACCCGGAGGCGTCCGTCCACCGCGCGTCGATGAGTTACCGTCACAACAATCCCGTTAGGTCAGCAGCTATGGACGAGGGGGCGTTAGAGTGGCTTCAGACTTGGTATGATTCACATACGAACGGTGATTGGGAACACCACTATGGAATTAAGATCGATACGTTGGATAATCCTGGATGGTCGCTCCGAATTGACTTGACCGATACCGGTTTGGAGGGACGGACCTTTGCCCCGATCCAAATCGAACGAACGCAACACGACTGGTTGTTCTGTAGAGTCGAAGACGACGTTTTCATGGCATATTGTGGCTCCAAGAACCTTGCTGAGGCGATATCAGTCTTCCGCGATTGGGCTTCAAAGAAGGGCTAGGGCGCCTTGTCGCACCGTGCTTTGTCTCGTACCGTACAGCAGAGCGGCGGCTGAACCGAGCGAGTGCGGACACCGCGAGATGGACGGTCAAGCCCGTGGGGGTAACGGGCGAGCTGAGCGGGAGCGAACGAGTCAAATCCTGAGGCGCTTTGATCCCACGGGGCCCAATCCGCAGCCGGTCTTTTACCAGCAGGATCATGAGGGGAGCGTGACCTATCTGACGTACGACGCGCCGTCGGGGCAGACGCCGATCCTCGAGTATTACCGGTACGATGTGTTTGGCCAGCCGGCCATTTACAGTCCCGATAACCAGGTGCGCCAGGCTTCCCTCTACAGCAACCGGTTCCTGTTCACCGGACGCGAATACAACGCTAACTTTGGGTTTTACGAATACCGTGCGAGGGCGTATCATCCCGGTCTGGGCCGTTTCATGAGCGAAGATCCGAAACTGTTCGACGCGGGTGATTACAATCTTTTCCGCTACTGCCACAATGACCCCGTGGACAACGTCGATCCGATGGGGCTGGTTAGCGAACAAACGGGCGACGTGTCGAGCGGCACACACGATCGGGAATGGGAGATGAGTGCCAGCGAGGCCGTATGGCAGCGGCAAATGCTATTTAGCAGTTCATTGGGGGCATCTGCGTACGGCATCGTCGAATACCGAGCCCAGCAGTTTGATCAAGTCAAGCAGCAGTTCAATGCTCAAAGCGGCGGGTTGATGCGAAATTATTACAATCATATTCCCCAACTGGCGAGGCTGGGGTTGAATAGGGCCATTGCCAGCATGATTGGAGTGGTTGGTGATCCGAGGAATGCAAGATACTTTTTCGGCAGTTTTGGGCTGGCAATCGAAGCTGTGACCAAAGTGACACAAGCATTTTTGACGAAGCACATTCAGGTCGGCTCGCTCGCGGAATTTAAAAGCAGGAACACCAGCGGTGTATTCGCAGCCGATTACATTCACCAAAGGATTTTGGTGCATCCGACTAGGAGGGAAGCTTACGCGGCCGTCCCGATCGATCTTACTCATGAGGGATATCACCTTGCTGTTCCAATTAACCCACGTTGGGGCAATCACATGGAACAAGAGGCGATGCGACTGGGACACGGCATGGGAAGCGCGCTTGGCATTCCACAACAGCCGGTTCCTGACCTACAAACCATTCACAATCTGTATGGCTACCCAGATTTATGAAACTGCTTTTATCAGTCTGTCTCGCCATAGCGCCGCTTTTTGCGATAGCAGGTTCTCACGACCTAGCTCTCTCAGTGCAAGTTGAGCCACAAGTTCTCAAGGTTGGGGATCGGGTGGTTTTTAAAATCAGATATATCAATACTTCAAACAGGGACCTTGCCATTATTCCTGAAGGACACGTATACGAGGGCGCTGACGTAGACTTCAGGAAAGTGGCTAGCGAGAAAAGGGGGATAATGATACCAAATTTGATCCTTGAATATAATTTTGCCGGCCTCCGTGCGGCATTACGCGTTCTTCAGCCTGGTCGGGTGTACGAGAGACAAATCAGGGCGACCGTTTCATCACGGTTATACAAGTCCAAAGGGTCGCGAACTGGATTGTATCTCTTATTTTCTGATTCAGCTGTTAAACTGCCTGGCTTTGGGATTTATAATGTGAGTGCGGAGTACGCAGTGACGGACTATCTCAAGCAGTTTTGCTCCCCGAAGGAAAGGCCTCAGCTTTGGGTTGGGAAAATTGCTGCACCACCGACTTTAGTTGAATTTCGAAGTCAATAGCTCGCGTTTACATTTTACGAATACCATGCGCGCGCGTGTGATCCCAGCCTGGGCCGGTTCATGAGCGAAGATCCAAAGTTGTTCGACGCTGGCGATTACAATCTCTTTCGCTACTGCCACAATGACCCAATTGATAATGTCGATCCGATGGGACTGGAGGAGAACCTGGCCCAGAAACCGATCAGCGCCTGGGATCCCACCGGTCGGGCGTGGCTGAAGCAACTGCATGATGCTGTTCAAGAGATGTTGCGCCAAATAGCCCAACAGCAAGCATACGCCCACGCGATGGGTTGGTCAGGGCACGGTGCAATCGGCATTGGTATGGCTAATTCCCAAATTGGCCAGCTGCAGCAGGCGCTAGGCGGCTTCGCGGGGATCAAAACCAACGTCACGTTGTGGGCGGATCCGAAAGTGCATTACGAGAAGACGCCCACGATTACCAAAAGCGACGGCATGTTTGGCCCCGTGCAAGTGCCTGCGTTA
>DASRFP010000017.1:0-376590 GCA_035651475.1 Terriglobales bacterium
CTTCATGTCCCGATGGTGTGAGTGCCTGCAGCAGAAACATCCACAGGTGCGGCATGAAGTTGCGCGTTACCCCGTTGTCAGGGTTGTAAAGCAGAATTCGCATGACACTCCTTTTGAAACGCTCAATTGCCAAGCTGAGTCAGTCATAAGGGATCCCCGAATGCCGAGCATCTCAGATGTCTTGTCCGCGAAACACTGGTAATCGTATGTGCGGCGGCTTCCAATCATACATAACTCTGTCAACTAGGACGTATAAAACCATTGTTGACGATGAATCGCTTAAGATTTGATTGGACCAATCTTTGCAAAAAAACCCCAAATTTGTGCTATCGCTTGTTCACGACAAACATATCGCGGGAAAGACGTGTGCAGCGCCTAAGGCTACGCTGGATATTTACTCGGATGCCCTGGTTTCAAGCAACGGGAGACTTGAGCGGCTTCGATCTGGCACTCGACAAACCAATGCATCCGAGCGTAAGCCCCTGCTTTTGAGTACGAGGGCGGAGGAAGTGAGGGAATACCTCTGTCCGTCTCTGCACACGACGACAAATTCATCATCGCAGGCACGTGGGTCGATTAAAGCAGAAATAATAAACCCCGATAGCATGATGCTAAAGAGAGTAAAGCGAATTGGTTTTGTGAAGCACATTCTTACCGGTAATTTGGCGTTAAATCTCGATATCACTCGTTGACGCTGATTCCGAACAAAAGAACTACGAGGAGAACATATGAAACGACGCTCTTTTCTGAAAACCGCCGGCGCGGCTGGCGTAATGGCCGGCGCGATACCCGCATGGAGTGCGCCGCAACACGCAAGTCACAAAGCCTCCACCACCAAGGCGTCCGGAGCGTCTTCACCAGAAAACATTCTGCTCAAAGACTACAAGCCGAAATCCATTTACAAGATTCCGATTACACAGGTTCCCAAGGCGAAGTTTCCTGTCATTGACATGCATTCGCATCCCTACGCCAAGACGACGCAGGAAATCGCCGAATGGGTCAGGAATATGGACGAGGTCGGCATAGAGAAGACGATGATCCTGGCCATGGCGACTGGAGAGAAATTCTCCGAGATCTATAAAAAATACTCGGCGCATCCCGACCGCTTCGAGGTGTGGTGCGGTTTTGACTACACCGGCTACGACCAACCCGGATTCGGTGCCCGGGCCGTCAAGGCCCTGGAGCAGTGTCATGATATCGGCGCGCGCGGAGTTGGGGAGCTTCATGACAAAGGAAAGGGGCTGAGTTCAAGCACGGTGACGGCCCACGGCATGCATCCCGACGACGAACGCATGGATCCGCTGTTTGAGAGGTGCGGGCAGTTGGGCATGCCGGTAAGCATTCACGTCGCCGATCCAATCTGGATGTACCAGCCAATGGACAACACCAATGACGGCCTGATGAATGCCTACAGTTGGCGGCTGGACAACCAGCCGAACATCGTCAAGCTTTCCGGAATGGTTGACATTCTTGAGCGCACGGTCAAGAAACACGAGAACACGACTTTCATCGGCTGCCACTTTGCCAACCTCGGCTACGATCTGACGCGACTGGGGCAAGTGCTCGATGCTCACCCCAATCTGTATGCCGACATTGCCGCGCGGTATGCCGAAACTGCGCCCATTCCCCGCTTCACCGCCAAGTTTTATGAGAAGTACAGCGACCGTCTGGTCTACGGCACCGACATGGGTTTTGATAAACCCATGTATCGAATCACGTTCCGGGTTCTCGAAACTGAGGACGAACACTTTTATGAAACCGAACAGTTCGGCTACCACTGGAGCCTGAATGGCTTCGGACTATCGGACGAAATACTGCGCAAGGTTTATCGTGACAACGCGGAGAAACTATTGGCCTCCCGAAAAACTTAAGCTGGCAGCACGAACTTAACTTCCAAGCCCTTTCGGTAGTTACACTATCTTGTTCAATCACCAGAAAACTCACATCACCCATGGAGGTAAGTGTGAAATTCCTAAGCGTTTTCATTCTGTTTGCGTGGGTCTCTGCGGGTTTGGCCCAGCCTAATGCCTCCTTCTACGTTGCGACGACCGGTAACGATTCCAACCCCGGCACCCAATCCGCGCCATGGAAAACAATTCAGCATGCCGCCGATACTCTCCATGCGGGCAGCACGGTGTATGTGCGCGGTGGGACTTACGAGGAGTTGGTGCGCGTCAATGTTTCCGGCAACGCGAACGACGGCTTTATTACTTTTAAAAGCTACCCACGAGAAACTGCAATTCTGGATGCAAGCCACTTTACGCCTCAAGACCGACAGGGCGTGCTCACCGTTCAGAATCAGTCATACGTGCGGGTTGAAGGATTCGAAATCCGAAATTTCCACACTGCCGAACATCGCCTCACGCCGATGGGAATCAACGTCATCGGCTCAGGCTCACACATCGAATTGCTGAACAATAATGTGCATGACATCCAGCAAACATTCCCGGGCCGCGATAGGCCGGGGAGCGGCGGTAACGGCTTCGGTATCGCTGTCTATGGCACCAATGCCAAAGCTCCCATCACTGACCTGATCATCGACGGCAACGAGGTGCATCATCTCAAGACCGGATCGAGCGAGTCGCTGGTGGTGAACGGAAACGTCACGAATTTTCATATCACCCATAACACGGTTCACGATAATAACAACATCGGAATTGACGTCATCGGATTCGAGCGTACTGCGCCCGATCCCGCCGTCGATCAGGCGCGCGACGGCGTTGTAAGCCACAATCTGGTTTACAACATCACTTCACGCGGAAATCCCGCATATGGCAACGATCAATCCTCTGACGGCATTTACGTGGATGGCGGGACCAGAATCCTGATCGAGCAAAATACACTTCACGACGTCGACTTCGGGATTGAACTGGCCAGCGAGCACAAGGACCGATCCACCAGCTACATCACTGCCCGCAATAATCTGATCTATCACTGCCACACCGCAGGCGTTTCCATAGGGGGGTATGCCCCCGATCGTGGACACACAGAGCACACTTACGTGATCAACAACACGCTCTATGAAAACGATACCTCGTCTACCGGCAGCGGCGAGTTCCAGATGCAATGGAACATGTCGGACAACATCTTCGCCAACAACATCGTGTACGCCGGCCCGCATTGCCTGATGTCGTTGATTAAAACCCAGGTCGACAAAAGCCAGCCGCCCGCCCTTATTGACCACAATCTTTATTACTGTGCTGCCGGGCCAGAGGCGAGCACGTGGGCAGAAGTTTCCGGCACGGTTAAGGGTTTTGAAAATTACGTTAAGTCCACAGGGAACGACGAGCATTCTCGCTTTGCCGATCCACAATTTGTTGATCCAGCCGCAAACAATTTCCATCTGCAAACTGACTCACCCGCGCTCGGCGCCGGAACCATCGATGAATTGCCGGTGGGAGAACTTGACCTCGACCGCTCTCTGCGAGTCAACTCCGGAAAAATCGACCTCGGCTGTTACCAGAAGCCATAGGAGAACTCATGCACAATTCAGATGTGAGCCGCCGCGAATTCATGAAGCTCACTGCTGCAACCGGCGCGTCGCTTGCCATACCTTCCCTGGGACAGGCTGCCGTCGCCTGGACCGACAAGATGGTCGGCATTCAGATAGGAGCGATTTCGTTCGTGGATGAAGGAACCGAGAAGGTGCTCGACATCCTTCAGGAACGCGGCGGCGTGAATACGCTTTTTCTTGCTGTGTTCACTTACGGACGCGGCATCGCCGGCAGACAAATTCCCGGCTACCCGCTGCCCGACCACGGCAAGCAGGTCTATGACTTGAATTATCACGGCGGAAACTTCGCCACGCCTCATCCGCAGTACTACAAGAACACAGTCATCCAGCCTCAGCACGCGCCCGATCACGGCAATCTCGACATTCTGGAAGAAGTCCTCCCTGCGGCAAAAAAGCGCGGCATCAAAGTCATCTGCTGGATGGAAGATGTATTCCGCAAAGATCTTCCCAACATCGAGCAAGTGCAGGAGCGAGATCTTTACGGGCGGAGTCAGGAGACGTTGTGCGTCAACAACCCGAATTACCGGAATTTCTTTTCCGGACTGGTTGAAGACTTCGCGCGCTCCTATGACGTGGATGGAATCATGTGGGGGTCGGAGCGGCAAGGCGCCCTTTGCGACAGTCTTGGAGCCACGCATGATACACCGCCGATTGATCCCGGCGAAGTGACCTGCTTCTGCCAGTTTTGTTACAAGACGGCCCGGGAGCGCGGAATCAACCCTGATCGCACAAAACAAGGATTTCTTGAGCTCGAGAAATTTGTGCGCGCCTCACGTAGCGGCAAGCGTCCTTCGGACGGATACTTCGTTCAATTCTGGCGAATTCTTTTGCGATATCCCGAACTGGCTGCGTGGGAAATGATGTTTACCGACAGCCTCCGCGAGACCTATGCGACGCTCTACAAAACCGTGAAGACCGCGAAACCAACAATTCCAGTCGGCTGGCATATCTGGCATAACGACTCCTTCAATCCTATCTATCGTGCCGAGCAGGATTGGCAGGAACTTTCGAAGTGTTCCGATTTCATCAAGGTTGTCATGTACAACAACTGCGGCGGAGAGCGTATGGCGCTATACGTCGACAACATCGGCTCGACGCTTTATGGCGATCTCACCAAGCAACAGCTGACGGACTTCACCTACGAGGTGATGAATTACAAAGAACCCGGCTACGACCAGATTGCGCGCACAGGCCTTTCGTCTGACTATGTTTATCGCGAGACCAGGCGCGCTCTGGAGGGAGTCGCCGGAAGCAAGACGCAAATATGGCCGGGTATTGACATCGACATCCCAACTGAGAAGGGTCACAGTAAGTGCACGCCGCAAAGTGTGAAAGAAGCAGTAACGGCGGCCTTTCGTGCCGGAGCGCCCGGCGTAATTCTCTCTCGAAAATATTCCGAAATGAAGCTAACAAACCTCGAGGGCGCCGGAGAAGCCGTACGGGAATTCAAGCTATCAAGTTGAGGCTGTTCAAAGGGGCGGCGTTTTAGGGCTGCTGCCCAAATCGTGCCCGAACGATTGCATGATCTCATACCGACTCGAGCGCATTGCTCACGTCCGGACCTCAATGCCGTCCAAACTCATGGTGGAAGCCAGCGAGCAAATCCAAACCTCGATTGACCTAATTTATTGGATGGCCCGTATGAGTCATAGTTACTGTCCCACCAGCAGTGATAACAGAAGGCCAGGCTAGTCTCTGAACCCCCCGTGTACGGAGGTTGGTAATGAGAGTTCTGCTGCAGGATCTGAGTTATGCATTCCGACAAATGCGCAAGGCGCGCGGATTCTCCATTATCGTGCTGCTTACGCTGGCACTCGGAATTGGTGCTAACTCGGCCATTTTTACGCTGATCAATGCCATTCTGCTCCATAACCTCCCGGTAACAGATCCCAAGACCCTCGTCCGCATCGGCGACAAGGACGACTGCTGCGTCAATAGTGGCTGGCACGACGACGGGGACTACTCGCTCTTTGCCACTGACACGTATTACACGCTTAAGAAAAGCCTGCCAGAGTTCGAGGAGTTGGCCGCGATGGAATCCGGTTACGCCTGGCGGCCCATCACCGTCCGCCGCGCCGGGTCACAGACGGTCGCGAAATCAGTTATGGGTACCTTTGTCTCCGGTAACTACTTCCGCGTTTTTGGCCTTTCGCCGGCAGCGGGCCGACTCTTTGTCGATGCCGACGATCAAAAGGGCGCGCCTATCACCGCGGTGATGAGATATGACACCTGGAAGCAAAATTTTGCAGGCGATCCGAGGGTGGTGGGAGCCACCTTTTACATTAATACCAAGCCGGCCACAATCATTGGAGTTGCGCCCAAGGGATTTTACGGCGACCGCATCGATACAAATCCGCCTGAGTACTTTCTTCCGATGAACTCGATGGATGAAGTCAGCGGTGCACCCTACTTCACCGATCCTGACACTCAGTGGGCCTACATCATCGGACGCGTCAAGCCTGGGACTTCTCTGTCAGTGCTTCAGGCAAAGACCAGCACGCTGCTCAAGCAGATATTTGCGCCGCTCAAGACTTTTACCGATCAGCGCGCCAAGCAAATGCTTCCCCGCACACATGTAGTGCTCACTCCCGGCGGTGGTGGTATTCAGAACATGCAGCAAGGTTACAAAGACCACCTGAAGCTGCTGCAGTGGATCGCTGCGCTGGTCCTTCTGGTCGCCTGTGCCAATATCGCCAACCTGCTGCTGGTGCGCGGCATGGGCCGACGCGCGGAGCTTTGCGTCCGCACCGCACTTGGAGCACAGCGCAGCCGTATTGTGCGACAACTTCTTACGGAAAGCATTCTTCTCTCGGGTATAGGCGGCCTGCTCGGCCTCGCGGTGTCATATCTCGGAGCACACGCGCTCCTTGCGCTCGCCTTTCCTAATCAGCTGCACATGCCGGTCACTGCTTTGCCTTCGCCGCTAGTCATCGGATTCGCGGTTGCGCTTTCGCTGATTACGGGCATTCTCTTTGGCCTTGCGCCAGCGCTGATGGCCGCGCGCACGCAGCCCGTTGAATCTCTGCGCTCCAACGCCCGTACCACTACCCAGGGAGCATCCTTTTTACAACGCGGACTTGTTGTCGTGCAGGCCGCGCTTTCGCTCGTGCTCCTGGTCGCCGCGGGACTGTTTATGCAAAGTCTCAACAAGGCCGAGAACGTGGACATGAAACTAGATACAACCAACCGCTACATCGCTCATATCAACCCGCAAGCGGCCGGTTATAAGACCGCCGATGTCGAGCCGCTCTACCAGACCATCGTAGATCGCTTCCATGCCATTCCCGGAGTTCTCAAAGTCGGCCTCGCAACCTATACGCCAATGGAAGAGAACAACTGGGGATCGGGCGTAAAGATTCAAGGTGAGGCGGACCTTAACAAAGGCGCATCCTGGGTGAAGGGCACGCCGGAATACTTCGATTCCGTCGGCACTCGAGTCGTCATGGGGCGCGGCTTCACCTGGCAAGACACGCTGAATGCGCCGCCCGTCGCCGTCGTCAATCAGGAATTCGTGAAGCAGTTCTTCGGCAATCGCAACCCTATAGGGCATCGCTTCGGTTTTTCCGGGCCTGACTCGGCAGGCAAGGATGGAGCGCATGAAATCGTCGGCGTGGTGGAGGACACCACTTACACAAGCATCTACTGGAAAAACCATGCCATGTACTTTCTGCCGCTAACACAGCGCGCTGGTATCGCCAACGATCCCGACAGGCCTCTCGAAAAGGACCTATCGATGTACGCCGGAGCCATCGTTCTCCAGACCAGCCGCCCAATGCCCGGCTTTGAAAAGATCGTCCGCGAGACTCTCGCAAGCATCAATCCCAATCTCACCATCGTGAAGTTCCAGACATTCCAGCAACAGATTAACGATCGGTTCATCGACGAACGGCTAATCGCGCGACTCACTTCGCTGTTCGGCCTGCTGGCGCTTCTTCTGGCCGCGATAGGCCTTTATGGGGTCACGGCTTATACCGTAGTCCGACGCACGCCTGAGATCGGCGTCCGCATGGCGTTGGGAGCGGGGCGCAGCCACGTCATCGGAACGGTCATGCGCGGAGCCATGCTGCAGGCGGTCATCGGCCTCGCGATCGGTATCCCGGTCGCAATCTTCTGCGTGCGCTACGTCAAATCGCAGCTTTATGACATCACCAGAGTGAACGTGCCGGTGATGGTCATCGCTGTTGGAGTGCTGGTGCTTGCGGCAGCCATTGCCGGCATCATTCCGGCGCAGCGCGCAGCCTCGATCGATCCTGTAAAGGCACTGCGCATTGAATGAGGCCGGGGTCGGCATCGAAGCCGTAGTGCGGCTCTGTTGACACACTGATGGCGCGAAGCAGCGAGTTTATGGTTTTGCGTCCCACTATGGGACGCAAAATTATCTTTCGGACATTCCCAAGATCGCTAGCTTCCCTGTGACGGCGGGATCGCGGCGGAAAACACCGCAAACGCAAAAAAGCGCGGCTATATGGCCGCGCCTTTGGATTTCTGACTGCTATATCCAGAATAGCAAATTGAATGGGGTGATTGTGACACAGTTTGCAACTTTATTTCTGGGCTGGAATGAAGAAGTTAGGGGAAATTCGAGTGAAAAGGGGGCTTGACAAGACTTTTCCACAGATTTGGGACACAGTGGTTAGTGGTTAGTGGTCAGTGGTCAGTGGTTAGTGGTTAGTGGTCAGTGGTTAGTGGTTAGTGGTTAGTGGCGAGCTTTCAGTAAAGGCGAAGGACGAATGGAAGAGCGATTCCAGATAAGTTAGAGCAGGGGTGGGGATCCGAATAACGACCCACTAAAAAGTCTCACTTCGGCCCTTCGCGCCTGCACGTGTCCTTCGAAAATCGCGAAGGGTGGGGCAGCCTCGCCAGTTATCGTTTCTATCTGCTGAATGAACCGGGAATTGTCCGCTTGAATGAAGGATGGCCGAAGATTTCGTTTGCAAGTCGGGTGGCGTAACACTTCTCTTGATACATGAGTGAGTGGTTCCCGCCCTTCGCAAAAACGGCGAAGGACGGGGCACCCCACGTTAAGGGTGGGCCAACCGCCCCCGACATCCAATTCCTTCGCCTTCTTCTTGGTCTTGCTGGCTGGCAACCAACTTTCGCACTGGTACTTCACTCCGCATCAAATGCATCGCGCATGACTCCGAATAAGTTCTGATCGCCAACGCCTGATTCCATCCACCATCAAGAATATAATCACGGGTTTGTGATACACAACGGAGGAATAGATGATTCCAGGACAGGAAATTGATCGCCGCACATTTATGAAAATTGGCGGTACGGCGCTTACGGCAAATCTCGTCCCTACTTTAGAGGCCGAAGCTAAATCTCCTGACGAAGCGCCATATCCTGTCAAGTGGTACCCATTTTCACGCAAGCCTGATTCGGATACCTGTTGGGCACTTTCAGTCGGCCCCGACGGGCGGATTTATGCGGCGGCTTGCGCTGAGAGTGTGCCCGGTGGGGTAGTGGTACCTACCCGGTACAACGAAGAGCATGATGACCTGGATTACCTTTTCAATCTCGCCGAAATGGTGGACGATCCCGGCGACTCGGGCCGTGCTACACAATGCAAAATTCATTACAGCTTCGCTCCGTCGATGCACGACGGCGTGCTGTATATGGCGACGCATCTTTCTGGTCCGCCGATCGATTTGCCCCGCTATTCGCCGTGGTATTCCTGGCATGATCCTAAGCGCTGCTTTCGCGGCTCCGCGCTGCTTGCTTTCGATACCCGCAACGATCGCGTCCTGTGGTGGGACACGCTGATCCCGAAAGAAGGTTGCCGCTGTCTTCTGCACGATGAAGACCGCGGTCTGCTGTACGCCATGAGCTATCCTCGCGATCACTTCATCATCTATGACCTTCACACTCGCAAGCGGCGGGATATCGGCCGCATCAGTTCCATCAATCCGCAAGCGCTGTTCATAGATAAAAAGCATCGGGTCTGGACCAGTAGCGACTATGGACGGTTGGTGCGCTACACGCCAGAAACGGACCGCCTGGAAATCTCTCCGGGCCTGCTGGCCCATGATGCGAACTACCAGAGTGGCTGGCATAGCGTGTTTTATGACATCGCACCCTCACCTGACCGCGAATGTGTTTACGCTTCCACCTGGTGTCCCAATCCTCACTTGATGCGCATCTGGCCAAATGAGGGGGAGTGGCCACGGGTTGAGGATCTTGGACCGGCAACACAAGCTCGCGACACCACTTTCCCCGTTGACATGTTCACAGATCACTGCGGCGGGCTGACCTTTGGAGGCGATGGGAAGCTCTACTACGTCGCTTCCCGCTGGCGTGATCCGAAATACAATCCAATGCCCGGAACCGGCAAAGAGCTTCAAGGGATTGTCTGGCGCCTCGATCCGCGAACGCTCGAGCGGACGGAGGTAACACAACTCAAGCATCCGACTGGAGTCGCGAATTATGTTTCGCGCGGAGCAGTGGACCACAACGGAGATTTGTTCTTTGGCCACGTTGGAAATCGGCCGTCAGGAATCTTTAAAGTTTCTATGCCGGCTGACCGTAAAAGAAAAAATGCGCACCTGCCCATTCGGATGTGGGGCTAAAGGGAGATTACGACAATGCAGACTGAAGGTAGATTCGACCCAAATTCGCCAGCCATAAAAGCGTATGAGAACGAGCTTGCGCACCAGTTTGTACGCGAGGGTTTCATGGTCGCATTCCCTACGTGCCTGCCGGGCATGACTAGCAAAATTACCCATGACGAGTGTCGAATCACCGCGCTGGATATTGATCCGGAAGGACAGATTTACGGGGGAACCAGCGGGCACCGGGCACACCTATTCGCAGCACGGTTCCACGACCTCACCGGTGTCGTACTGGATGCCGGCGCTGTGCCTGACTCAACGGATTCGGTAGCTGTCTGTTGCGGCAAGTCTCGCGCCATCGCATTCGTGAACGGAGCGCGCGGTGGCCGTGCCGTTGCAATTCCTAAGATCGATCTAGCGCAAGACTGGATCCAGGAGTGGGGCCTCTCGCCGCCGGTTCTCCAAGACCTCGGAGAATGCGTTGCGGGCGAATCGGTGGTTCATGCAATCTGCGATTCTTCCCGGAGCACCGTGGTCGGCGTAACCACCGGCCATCTGTTCACCATGGATATTGAGTCGGGAAAAGTAGCTGTTCTCGGAGATGTGAAAGGCCGAGGTCATCTCGGGATGGGCAGTTCCGGAGTTCTCGGGCAGGATGACGGTGCGCGACTCTGGCACTTTGATTTTGCTTCGGGCAAGCTTCGTCGTGCGGCCGTCAATTTACCCGAAGGCGAATGGAACTCCGGGCTGCGGTGGGCCCGAGGTGGTGATGCTGGCCAACTGATTACGACAGATGATGCCGGGCGCCTATTCTCGTTCGACGAAAACCAGGGCTTCCGCTTACTTGGCAGAGCTCATCTGGCCCCAGTCGGACCGATGACAATGACTCAGGATGGCAGGCTTTTTGGATTCTGCGGAACCGAAATAGCGAACCTCTTCTGCTGCGACACAACGTCCGGCAGCGTCAGCAATCTCGGAGTTGCCGCTTCAGTGCTTGAAAACCGGCGTTATGGTTATCAGTTCGGCGATGCGGTCGTCGGGACTCACGGCGAAGTTGTGTTCGGCGAAGACGACAATGACGGGCACCTCTGGCTCTATTTTCCGCAGATCAAAGGCGTGACGCGAGAGAGGTCGTAGTTAATGGCCGAGGCGGACATCTATAGACACGAATAGATCCCGACCTTGACTCTGAACCACAGACTGCAGCTCTGAAAGACACCAACCTTACGTCAGCCTACGGGTGATTAAAAAATCGCAAATAGAAAGCTGCAAACACCAGAACGACTCCGATGTTTACCATGAGTCGCTCCCACAAATGGTTCCTAAAGATCAGGGTATCTACAGTGACGATGACCGCTATCATCGCCACTAGGTAAGGCACAGCAATAGTCGGTCTTGCCATCACGACTCGCTCCCTTGAAGACAATCCTTGGTATGACGATTCTAGCTCCACGTGCAAGTTGGTAAAATCGATATCACTCATTCACCGACCTTCCGAATACAAAGACATACTTACAGCGAGTCCATCATGCCGGTAGCAGAGGGCGGGGGATACGTGCCTACTGATTTCGGATTCTTCAGCACTTTTCGAATTTGTCGGCCGAGGATTGATTCTTCTCCCGGATTCAGAAGGAACGTGGTAACCACGAGCGCGTTGGGTTGCGCCGGAACGCCCTGCGATGGCGTCTGGCTTCCGGTGTGAGGATTTACTTCGATGCAAGGCGTTGCCGTGCGCAGGCGGACCTTGAGCTCCCGTGCCGAAGCGCCGATGACTTGCGGATCGAAATTGATTATCAAGTGAGGGACATGGTTGGCCAGCTCCGGCACAATAATGCTGGTCTCTATGCTCGGCATGTTTTTCAACATGCCAATTATCACTGCCATACGCTCGCGCGACTCTTTCTCCAATCCTTCATCGGTTTGAGTGAGCAGCCAATCTACGGCGGCGACCATGCCTACAAGCTGTTCTTTGGCTACCTTCATACCACGCCCGACCGAATCTACCGGGCAGAGATTTCGTTGAGCGAGATCAGTGTACTTTTTCTTGCCCAGCAGGAGACCGGCATTCTGCGGCCCGCGAATGCCTTTTCCACCCGAGAAGGACACCAGGTCGAATCCCATTCCTGTGTACTTCCACAGATTCGAGATCGGCGGCATATCTGCGGCGGCATCGAGATGGCACGGAACGCCTTTGCTGTGGGCTACGGCGATCCAATCCTCGCGGCTGATGCCAACCGCGTCGGCAGCATTGAAATATTGAGTCATCACAGTGTTCGGGCCAAGGGCCTGCTTGTAATCGTCCAAAGTCACGACATCAATGAGTTTGACGCCGCAGAGCTGCATAGCCACGTCGTATTCATAGCGATGAATTTTCTGGACGACAACTTCGTTCTTCGGAAACTGTGGGGTGCCGATCTTGGTTGGTATGTCTAAGGCCTGGCAATTGTTTGCGGCCATAACCGACCCTGCCGTGGCGAGCGTGATCGCCGAGGATGCGCCGCAGCTGATGCAGCAGCCTTCGGCTTTCAGCTTTTGAGCGATATAAGCTCCCGCTTTCAGTTCCAAATCATCAAGGTGCACGGGATGCAATGCCGCCTGAGCAACCGCGGCACGGACCGAAGGAGGCATCACAGCCGACGTGAGTTCGGTGTAAGTTCCTGCGGCGTTGATGAGCTTGGTTACGCCGAGCTTGTCGTAATAGTCGGGGCGTTCATCAGGATGATGACTCGCAGGTGTGGCGGCGAAAACGTTCGTTGCAGTGCCGAGCATGGGGAAGGCGCTCAGAGCGGCTACCGTCGCCGGTGTATCACGAAGAAACCGCCGACGAGAGTAAGAAGGCTGGTCATCGGGACGCTTGGAATTTTTCATTTGAGTGAATACCTCCGTTGCTGTTAGGGGCGGGTGGCAAAATGGACCACCGGCCAGCTTATCAACTACCAAACATTCAACCCCTGTCATCCTCAGCGGAGCAGCTGCTTCGCCCAGCGAAGCAGCTGCGGAGTCGAAGGACCTCTGCTTACATCATCACAAGCGCATAAAGGCATTCTCACGATACGGCTACATGGGGAGAATTCCCTGAAACGTCATTTCCGAAATCGGAGATGCAGGGGTCCTTCGACTGCACGTGATCTTTCGCGAGCGAAAGACCACGCTCGCTCAAAATGACAGGGCTAGAAAGTGTTCCAACAGAATGCCCAAGCTATTCCCCAGCAATCAAAATCTAGAGTCCTTTGACGCGATACAGCACAACACCATGCGATGGAACAGTAGCACTGATGGTGCTGTTGGTTTTGTTCGTCGCACCAGTCCAGAGGTCGTCTTCGGAATAGCCGCTCTTATTTTCGGAGAGACCTATGGTCGATGCTGGAACAGAAATTTCCTCTGACTTGCCGCCGGTGTTGAACAAACCGACGATCACGTCCCCATTCGGCTCCTTCTTGGCGAAGACCTGATGATTGCCGGTCTTGAGCACCCTTTTTGCGGCGATCGAATCCTGGTCGACTGCAAGCACTGCGGAATTCTGCAGGTATTTCTTCACATCCGTTTGATCGAGCTGCGTGAGGTCAACGCCCAGGATGAGGGGTGATGCTCCAAGAGCCCACAGGCTGATCTGCGTCTCGCGCTCGTCCGCAGTCAGCCCGTCGTTGCTGCCATTACCTATCTCTATAGAGTCATAGTCGTTGAATCCGCCCGGGCCGGCGTAAGGTTGCCACTTTGCCACGTAGTCGAAGCGATTGGAAATGTCGGCCCAACTGGTCAACGGGTAGCTGCTACCGCCCTTTTCGCACCGATAGCATTCGATGTCGGGCGCGAATTCCCATTGATTGGCATACTTCATCAATGTCGAGGCGATAGCGCTAGTGTAGCTCCCTTGCGTGACATCCAGGACCATAGGCCGACCGCTTTGCCGTATGGCATTCGACCATGCCTTAACGTCCGCGGCATTGCTGTCTTGCATGCCGTCAATCTTGATGTAATCAACGTCCCACGCCGCGAGCATATCAACCCATGAATTGGTGTACTCCTGCGCTCCCGGCTTCGTATAGTCGACGCGGACCATGCCCTTGCAGTTGTAGTTGTTCTCCTTGACAGAAGGTTCCGCAATCTGGGCAGCCGTGTACGACGTGCCCTTAACCTGCGTATTCCGGCTGACGGCCTGTTTGGAAATACCCGGCGTAACGTAAATTCCAAACTTCATCCCCAGACTGTGTACGTAGTCAGCGACTACCTTGATGCCATTGGTATCTCCCTGTGGCGGGAATATCGAAGGGTCGGTTATCCAGCGGCCATAAGCGTCGACTTTCGGACCTTGCGGTCCCGGACACTGATACCAGAAGTCGTCGAGGTTGACATATTCATATCCGAGTTTCTGCAAGCCGGAATTATGCAGCGCGAGCGCCTGAGCTTTCATTTTGTCAGCCGTAGGAAGCTTGCGGAGGAAACTCCAGCTGCTCCAGCCGAGAACCGGCGTGCGCTCGAGACCGTTATCCTCTGCGCTGACGTTTTGCGGGGCTCCGGCCGCGAACAACGCGATCACCAGTGCCACAGCTAAGCTGAACGTCCATTTGCTCGAACAGATCATCTTTTTCCTCCATCATCAGTGGTTGAAAAACTGTTACGCATGCAAGCCGACCAGAGCAGCTGCAGATTTATTTTTGCTTCACCGCGATTGCCGAGATTTCAATGCGCGCATGGTTGACTAACACGGCGGCTTGAATGGTAGTGCGAGCCGGCTTAGGATTCGGCAAAAATGCCTTGTACACGTTGTTCATGTCACCGAACTCGTTGATGTCGGCTAGATAAACATTCACCGAAACGATGTCTTTGAGCTGGAAACCTGCTTTCTTGACAACTTTTTCGATTGTCTCCAAGGCGGCTTTAGTTTCCGGACCGATGCCGCCGGCGACAAGTTTCCCCGAAGCGTCCGCACCTTGTTGCCCAGCAATGTAAAGCGTATTACCCACCACGATGCCATCGCTGAAAGAAAGATTGTTTTCACTGGATAGATTGATGGCCTTTTTCTGTTGCGCATAGCTTGCAGGAGTAAAGGTCAGAGCGACGCACACAAGCAATAAGAACGAACCTAAAAGCTTCGGATGGATTTTCATTTTGTCTCCTTCAATCTGCGATTTAGAAACTGTGTTTCAGTGCTTCAGATACGGCAGAAATCCTCGGGTCTTCGTGCGTATGCGATAAACCGAGGTCGTCGCCGTTATGTACAGTGTGCGGTAATCCTTGTCTCCCCAAGTTAAATTTGCAGGTTGCTCAGGCGTAACAATCGTGCCTAAGTGATTTCCTTTCGCGTCCCATACCCAAATCCCTTTCGGGCCCACAACAAACAGATTTCCCTTCTGGTCCACTTTCATTCCGTCCGGAACGCCTTCGTGTTCGCCCCCGTGTTCATCACCGAAGACGCGGCCGTTCGTGAGCGAGCCGTCTGCGGCAACGTCATACACGCGAATATTTTTTTCATCATCGCTATCGACGTAGAAGTGCTTGCCATCCGGCGAAAACGCCAGTCCATTCGGCTGCTTCAGATCCTGAATGAGCAAACGAAGTTTGCCACTTTCGTCGAGCCGATACACCCCCTCAAACGGCAACTCCTGCTTCATGCCCGTTACGAAATCCATCGTAGGATCGGTAAAGTAAAGCGCGCCATCAGGCCCAACGATCACATCATTTGGCGTGTTCAGTTTTTTATCTTTGTAGTGGTCGGCAAGGATTTTGTATTTTCCGTCTGTCGTCACTTCGATGATGGCGCGCAGAATGCTCGCGCAATCGATCAATCGGTGCTGGCGATCGAAGGTGTTGCCATCAGGATCACCCAGCGAAATCAGCTCTTCCTTTTTTCCGTCCGGAAATAATTTGTAAACTTTGTTGAGAGTTTCATCGCTTACATAAATAAATCCAGCAGGGTCCCACATCGGTCCTTCGGTGAATCCGAAACCGGTGCCGACGGTGGTCAGCTTCGCGTTATGATCGAACAGCTTCCAGAATTGCCGCGACAGTTCTTCCAGCTGAAATTCGCGGCGCGATTTTGTTGCTTGCGAAAAAGCGGACGTTCCAAGCGTTGTAACAAGCGCGGCAATCAACAGGAAGTTCCTCAAACGTGAACGAACCATAATTCCCTTCCCTTCAGACAGAGGATTCCTCAATTCGGTAACGAAAATACAAAAATGTCGCTTTGCGCTGCGATAGCGACGTACTGAACGCCATCGACGCTATAGGTCATGGGTGATGCGACAAATTTCTGCCCAGTGTTGAAATGCCAAAGCGGGCGGCCAGTTGCAGCATCGACCGCCTCAAAAGACTCAGCGTCGTCTCCAAAGAAAACAAGCCCGCTTGCCGTGGTCATGGTTCCACCCCATGAATTCCCGATGCCGACCTGTGGATATCGCCACACCTGTTTTCCATCAGCCACAGAAAGCGCGAGTAAGTTCTTTTGCCAATGCTCATTCTGCGCGCGCTTGGTTCCGGTATTGTAAAAAGTCTCGCCAGGAGTGAACTTCCTTGGGACAGCGAAATATTCATCGCAAGCTTCCAGTCCCATGACATAAAACAGCTTCGTTTCGGGATTATAGGAAGGCGAATACCAATTGGTGGCGCCAGTAACGCCGGGGCAAATATATGTACCGTTCACGGATGGAATTCGGTCCGTCAGTATTGGGCGTCCCGACGCATCGATACTTTTAGCCCAGTTCAATTTCTCTACGAAGGGAGTTGCGTGAAGAAATTTTCCATTGGTGCGATCGAGAACATAGAAAAATCCATTTCGATCAGCATGCACGAGCAGGTGACGCGTCGTGCCATTTTCTTCCGAGTCCACCAGCACCGGAGTCTCTGTGGCGTCGTAGTCGTAAAGATCGTGCGGCGTGAACTGAAAGTACCATTTCAATTTGCCTGAGTCGGGATCGAGCGCGAGCACGCATGACGTATAGAGATCATCGCCGGGGCGCGAGTCTCCAACGAAATCGGGCGCCGCATTGCTTGTCGTCCAGTACAGCAGATTCAGTTGCGGATCGTAAGTTCCGGGCAACCATGTTGTGGCTCCGCCATGCAGATATGAATCGCCCGGCCAACTGGATGAGCCGAATTCTCCTGGCCCGGGGATCGTCCAGATACGCCATTTCAACTTCCCCGTCGTCGCGTCATAGGCGGCGAGAAAACCGCGAACTCCGGAATCGCCGCCCGATGTGCCTACGATTACCGAATCCTTCACCACGAGCGGAGCGCTGGTTGCGCCGTAGTGTTTGGTCTTATCGGCGTACTGGATATCCCATCGCAGTCCGCCAGAGCGGGCGTCGAGACAAAGAAGGTGGGCGTCATCGGTCTCGCTGTAAACAAAGTCGTGCCACACTGCAACACCACGGCTCTTATGTGCTGCGGCATCATCAAGCAAGCCCGAACTCACCGGACGGGCGTAATGCCATAGAGTTCGCCCCGTACGCGCATCGAGAGCAAAAACGTGATTGGAGGAAGTAATGTACATCACTCCGCGGACGACCACGGGCGTAACTTCCAGATTCTGCGAATTACCGGGATGAAAAACCCACGCTGCTCGAAGTTGTGAAACATTTCCTGGATTGATCTGCTGAAGATTACTGTAGCGCCGTCCGGTGTAGTCGCCGTTGTAGGAAGTCCAATCGGCACCCACTGGTTGGGCGAGCAAATCTTCCGGGTGAACGTTGATGTCCGCGTTCACGGGAGTATTCGCCTGCTGTGCTGACACGGTCAGGTAAGAGACATTCAGCAACAGAACAACGCAGGCCGCGCGGAAAAAGCACATGTCAGTGAGCGCCCTCGCTCTTACCCGACAAGGGGCCGATTTGCACCTCATTCAGAGAGCCGCGATCGAGCCCGCTTTCGTCCAACAAATGAAGTGAGACTCGCGCGGCTTTTCCGGGAGCCAGAACTTCTTTGTCTACAGAAACCGCGTCCGTTGGGCTGACGTCAGCGACAGGAACAATGCCGAGAAATGAACCATGGTTGTCGTAAAAACGCGCCACCAGATGCCCGGCAAAGAAGACTCCGAACTGGCCAGAAAGCTTCACTTTCCCCTCCGCTTCGGTCGCATGGAGTGGTTTCAGCAGGATTCCAGGATCCGTGACGCCATGAAACTCGTCACCCGCCCGCGTGGGGAACCACTCAGTGTCGAAGGTGCAACTTTCGCCGGCGCGCAATTTGCACATGGGGCTATTCAGTTCCGCCTCAAGATAAGAAGGACCAGCGTCCGGATCGGCGGGCAGAGAGGGGATGCCGTCCTTGTTCAATTCCATGCCGGCGCCGTTGGTCCAGAAAATCACAGAAGCTTTGCCCGGATATTCTTTCGTCGATTCATATTCGAATCGTTCCACCATGGCATATTTACTGCTTCCGTCGACGACTGCCAGCCAACCGTCGGGAGAATCTACCCACAGTTCAGCCGCCATGTGAACATAATGAACGTTGAACAGGCCATCGTCTCTCACGCCAACCGCCGAGTTCTGAGCCGGTCCGTAGCGCACGTGATACCGGTTGAGATAACTGCTCGCCGAATTCGCGGGAGTAAAGGTCCAGAAGTTGTGATTGAAACCGTTGGGCGAGGAGGGATCGGTGGTGTTGTATTGCGAGACCGATTGCATGGACCAGTTGACGGTGTGTCCGGAAATGTTCTTCATCACAGCATGAAAACGTATGCGCGGCGAATCAGCATCCAGATGAATTGTTCGCGTAAATTGAATGCCGGTTTGCGGATCAGCCGGGCTTGTTAATTCCACCTCGCATTGATTTCCTTCCGAAACTTTTCGAAAGGTGAAGTGCCCATCGTCCACTAGATCGGAGTTCCCTACCCAGTGTTGTTCGTCGTCATTTCCTTCGGGCAACAACCAGAGTTTGTCGCCACCGTAGTTGAACCACTTGCCATTCGTTGGAGGAAAGTATTTGCCGGCGAGTTGAGGATTGTTGAAAAGATATTCGTGTCCCGCGAAGGTCACTTGGATGAGCCTACCACCGTTCTGCGGCACAATAACCAACTGCACCCAATGGTTGGAGATCTGCTGCGCCTGCCAACCCTTGTAATTAATCGATTCAATACGGCATGTATTGCCTGTCTCTGGTTGCGTTTGCGCATCGGCGTGAGGGGGCACAGCGCTCACCACGACCAAAGCAAGGGACAAAATTACGAACGCGAATCGGATGCCATACCGCAGCGAAAGAATTCTCATAAGCACTGTCCCTCACGAAGCTACTGAGCGTAACACGCGCGCTGGTCTATTGGCGCAACCTTAGAACAGCCCTCGCCATCAACAAATAAAAAACAATAAAACGAAACATTTCGATTTGCGTCAAGTGCATTCTGTGGTGTACAAAAAAAGTTCATGAAAAAGGGTGACATCACCCGCGCGCGGTTGATGTTCGGCATTCCACTCCTCCTGTTTTTGGTCGTGCCCGTGTTGCGGGCCCAAACAAGGCAAGTCGACCCGACCTGGTTACGTCGATATCTCCCGTCGATTGAGGACACCCAAGTTGATCTGAGTACTCCAAGCTGCCATTACAAAGCAATGTTCGGTGAGGGAGATGCCGCAAACCGAACTTTGATTAACGTAGCGCGATTCGGCGAAGCTACCGTAGATTCAGATGGCAAGTGCACGGAGCTGCAATACGATCAAGAGGAAGAACTGTACTTTGTTCTCGCGGGCAAAGGCATTTTGCGGTACGGAGATCAGAATTATCCGTTGCGTAAGGACGACTTCACTTATATTGCACCGGGCGTGAAGCATTCAATTCAGAACAATTCACAGGATGCTTTGCGTGTGGTAGTGATGACCTTCAAAATCCCATCGGCGATCACAATCAGCGCCCCGCCACCAGAACCTAAGGTCGTCAACATGTCTCAGCTGAAAGAAGAAACGGTCCAGGGACACCCGGCGTCCGTTCTCTACAAGCTGATGGCCGGACCGCGCAAAGGAACGCAACGCGATGCAATTGATGAAGCTTATGCGGTAGTCAGTCTTTTCTGGATGGACTTTGCGCCCGGCGGCACGAATTTTCCGCACCACCATGAAAGTGCCGAAGAGATTTACCTGGTCGTGGATGGAGAAGGCGATATGGTGGCAGGCGGCGGAACAGATGGCGTCGAGGGGCGCCATCCGGCGAAGGCCGGGGACGCGTACTATTTTCGCCCGAACTGCACGGTTGGTTTCTACAACCGGAACAAGGCGGGGGCCAAAGCTCACATTCTGGCCGTGAGATCGCGCATTCGGCTGCCGGAACCTGAAGAATAAAGCAAGGCTTCGCGCAACTGCCGCGAAGCAAAATTTCGACCGCGTTGAAGAACGAAGGAGGTTTTTGGTGGACACACAGTTTCCTAATCGGCGATCGTTCATGAAGTTTGCTGCAGCCGCGCCGCTTCTTACACAGATCGCAGCTCGCGACCTTTACGCGCAAGCTGCAACGGCGATTGGCAAAGACCCACGCCGCAATATCTTCAGCGAAATTGGTGTCAAGACGGTGATCAACTGCCGCGGCACCTGGACTTATCTCAGCGGATCGCTCGAATTCCCTGAGGTTCGAGAAGCCCAGCTCCAAGCAGCAAAACACTTCGTCAACATGTTTGACTTGCAGCACGGGGTGGGACGGCGGTTAGCAGAACTGACGGGCGCCGAGTCCGGGATTGTTACTTCGGGATCGGCAGGTGCAATGTCTGCCGCAACCGCAGCGTGTATTGCGGGAAATGATGACAAGAATATCTGGCAGCTTCCCGATACCACGGGCCTAAAGCATGAAGTCGTCATGGTTGGCGGCCGGAGCGCATTCGATAGTGCGATCCGATTGGCTGGGGGGAAACTCGTTCTCGTCTATTCGCCCGACGAACTCTCGAACGCGATCAACGAAAACACGGCGATGATTTATACCACCGACCTTGGTGACAAGCTGCAGAAAGAACTGAACATTGCCAAAGATCGCAAGGTCCCGATGCTGCTCGACGATGCCGCCGGGATTCCACCAGTTGACAATGTCAAACTTTACGCCAAGATGGGAATCGATCTTTACTGTTTTTCCGGGGGGAAAGGATTGTCTGGGCCGCAGTGCAGCGGCTTGCTCCTCGGAAGAAAAGATCTGATCGAAGCCGCGCTCATGAACTGCAATCCGCGGGAAGGCGCCGTGTGCCGCCCGATGAAGGTGGGTAAAGAAGAGATCATGGGGTGCCTTGCCGCACTCGAGACCTGGTTGAAACTCGATCTCAACAAACTTAACGCGGAATGGAACGCCCGTGTCGAGCGGATTCGCAAGCTGGTCGACACTGTGCCGGGAGTCAGGACCGATATTTACATTCCGGAAGACGGCAACCGTTATCCCACGCTGAGGGTCTATTGGGACACGGCAGCGTGGAATTACAAGATTATCGATTGCGTGAACGAACTGCGCGCGGGGGATCCGGTAATCGAAGTGCTCGGCCCGGACAATCCCAGCCTAGTGAAGGCTGTTCGCGAGGGCAATCCAAACCCGACACGTAAAGAACGGAAAGCTCCCGATCACATTGAATTGGTCTCACTCACCATAAAACCCGGAGAAGAGATCATTGTCGGACAGAGATTGCGGTCTATATTGCGCGCTGCGCAGAAAAAATCCGCGGCGGCGTAAAACCAACTCAGTGGGGAAGGCTCAATGCGACTTTGCTGCGGCGTAGTACTGATTTTGTCAGCGATTTTCGTACAGGGACAGATTCGCGCTGTAACTCCTCAAAATCCTGCCAGCGCGAACCGTTTCTCCTCAGCCGCGGTCGATGCAGGTGACTACGTCTATGTCTCGGGGCAAGGTCCGCGCCGTGCGGATGGCACAGTGCCGAGTGGATTTTCCGATCAAGTGCGGCAAGCTCTGATAAACATCAAGACGATCCTCGAATCCGACGGGCTCTCGATGGACAACGTGGTTTACACGCAGGTTTATGTCGAAGATATGGGAAAGTATGACGAGATGAATCGCGCATTCGGCGAATACTTTCACAGCACCCCGCCTGCTCGCGCGGTACTCGGTGTCGCTCACGTTCCCCAATCGCCGATTGAGATCACAGCCGTGGCTGTTCGCGATTTAAGCGGCAGGCGCGCCATCGTTCCAGCCAATTACAAACCGTCCGATACAGCTTCGCCGGGAATTCTTACACATGATCGACTTTTTGTCTCCGGAATGGAAGGAATTGATTCTTCAACTGGCAAAATCCCGGATGATCCAGCCGCACAAGTTGATTTCGCTCTTGACCGGATGCAAGCCGTGCTCAAGGCTGCCGGCCTCGACATGGCGAACATGGTGATGGTGAATCCGTACCTGACTTCTGAGATGCCGCATCGCGTAATGAACCAGCGCTATGCCCGCCGTTTTGAATTCGGCAACACGCCCGCGCGGGCCACGATCGATGTAATGGGCCTGCCAGGTGAAGCGCACATCGAATACACGGGCGTTGCCGTGCGTGATTTGTCGCAGCGCAAAGCGGTCCGACCGAAGAATATGCCGCCGAGTCCCACAGCAAGCCCATGCGTGTTTGCTGGCGACACGTTGTATTGCTCGGCAAAGGACGGTTTTATTCCCGGCCCGCACGGCGGTGTTTTTGCGACGACGACGCAGCACCAGCTTCGTCAGACCATGCGCAACCAGCTGGACAATTTGGAAGAAGCGGGTATGACCTTCGACGAAGTTGTCTCCACGAATATCTACCTCGATGATCTTTCGGATCAGCAGGTGTTCGATCCTATATACGCTGAATACTTCGGTCCAATTATGCCTGCAGCAACAACCATTCAGCAGATTTCGCCAACTGAACGCAAACCCGACAGCGAAGGACACTTCCCCGGCTTGGAACAGGTTTCGCTGATTGCGGTGAAGAAGCATTCTTCGAAATAACTATGCAAAAGAATGCGTTTGCGAGAAAACACCATACCTGGATCTCGCTTTCTTGTTGCATCCTGACCTGCACAACTCAGCTCGAGAGGCTCTTTTCGTAAATTTGCATTTTTTTTTCATTTCTTGCTTGACAACGCACCTACTCGAACATAAAAGATAGCAAACGAAATGATACGCTCAGGAACTCCGGTTATTTGGCGGCCGCCGGTCGGCTTGTCTCGCAAAACATGGTGCCTGGTCTGTGTGCTTCTGCCGCTTTTTTTGATGCCAAAGGCTGTTTCTGAGGACGACGAAAGTCCATGGACGCGGTATGTCCGCATTGCCGCCTATGGATTGAAAAGTGATAACGCTGAGCAAATCGTCCGCAACGCGCAGCGAGACGGGGTCTTCGGTATTGAAGTCGACAACGATATCGAAGGGCGATACGAGAGTTTTCTGGATCCCACAGCCAAGCTAAAGGCCATTCACGCGGTCGCTGAAAAAGCACATGCCGCAAAGAATTTCGCCTTTGTGTATGTCGCTGGCACCGAATGCATTACCGCAAACGCAGCCAACACGCCTCATTCAATGGCGAAAGACCATCCGGACTGGCTACAGCGGAAAATCACGGGAGAACCGGCAGTGTTCGGCGGCGGGACGGCATTTTGGATTAAAAAAGGCGACGAAGACGTCTGGGTCAGCCCTTATGCCCCCGGATGGCGAAAGATTTATATGGAACACATCCGGCAAATCGCCGCGACTGGAATTGACGGGATTTATGTCGATATTCCTTACTGGATGACTCATTTCGAGGGGTGGGAAAAGAGCTGGGCAAGCTTCGATGACTACACAGTCGAGGCATTTCGCAAGCAAACGGGACTGAACGCGAAGAAGGATCTAAAACTCGGAGACTTCTCAGATCCTAATTTCCGAAAATGGATAGATTTTCGTATTCAGACGTTCACCGATTTCATGCATGAAATCGCGGAGAACGCGAAGTCGGTGAACCCTAAGATCCAAATCATCCCCGAGATCTACCCTGGCATTGAAAAAGAAGCCGTCCGGGTAGGTGCCGATGTTTACAGTTTGTACCCGGTCGTGGACGTGATCGCGCACGAGTACGAGTTCGGCGAGGGCAACCACATGGCTGCCGAACGAAATCCGCTCGACTGGTTTGATTACCAAGTTGGAATGCACTCGTTCCGCGCGTTCGCCGAAGGCAAGCCGACGTGGATTCTGAACTATTCATGGGACGGACAGAAAAACGTCAGCATTCCTGAATCGATGAAGAACCTGGCGATGTCAGAGGTGATGGCGGATTCGAATTTCTGGGATGCACCCGGACATTCCATGGCGGGTTCGAACGATTATCCAACTCGGCGGGAGATTTTTGCCTGGATCAAAGCCAACGAGAAAACCTTGTTTGATCCGCGAAGTCCTATTTCTCCGGTGGGCGTCTATTTCTCTCCAAAAACGAGGGACTACTGCGCCGACGAATTCATTACTTCGTATCGTGGCATTCTCATCCTGCTGATGCAGAAGCATCTTGAGTTTCAGGTTGTGACTCCTCGCACGCTCGCTTCGTTCCAAGGAAATACTTTGGTTATTTCGGATGCCCGGCTAATGGGAGATGATGAAAAGTCATTGCTCCGCAACTATGCGGAGAGCGGAAAGACACTGGTAATAACTGGCCAGGATGCAACTGGATTGGGTGACCGCGGAAATATAGTTCGCTTCAGCAACCGTCCGGGAGCGGAGTATTACGCCAAATTGCAGAAGGATTTTTCTACCGCAACTCCTGATAACGAAAGGGAATTACTTGACAGCCTCAAACCGCAACAGCAAATCGACATCTTCGCGGGAACTTCCGTAGCGACTTCCATTTCGACTGTCGATGGCAGCCCGCACATTTATTTCGCGAACTTCACCGGCCTGCGTGGTGGGTCAAATCCGGTGCAAACGCCGCAGAACGGAGTGAAAGTTACGGTGCGTGGAGCGAATGAAGCGCACGGATATTTCCTTCCATTTCTCGGCCAGGTGTCCAAGGTTGATGCCGTATCTAGCAATGGCGGACTAACGTTCAGCCTGCCTCCTATTCAGAAGGGTGCAGTGTTTTGGTGGGAACCGTGAACTACGATAGCGATTATCGAGCGATGACAAGTTCGAACTCACAATCAAATATGGTGCTTATATGACGCCGACTGCGAAACTCTACCGCGTGCTTTTGATCATCTGCATTTTGCTCCCCTCGGCTGCTTTGCTTTTTGCGCAGGGCACTTATCGTTCGCAAATTAGCGGCATTGTTACCGACTCCAGCGGTGCCATTGTCCCCAAAGCACGCGTGACTATCACTGAGACAGGGACGAATATTTCGAGCACAGTCCAGACGAACCAGAAGGGCGAGTACTTTTTTACTGGTCTCCGGCCCTCAACCTATTCGCTCAAGGTCGAGGCACAAGGATTCCGTACGGAGGAAAGGACTGGTGTGGTGCTGGCCGTTGATCAGCAGGCCAGCCTGAACTTCACAGTTTCTCCCGGCGCAGTCAACACCGAGGTGCAAGTAAATACCACCGCTCCACTGCTCGATACCGGAAGCTCGACGCTCGGCACGGAAGTTACCAATCAATATATCAAGGATATCCCGCTCCCCGGCCGCGATTTCTTCGGACTCACATTCCTTTCGGGTGGTGTCACCGAAACCGCCGGTTCAGGGACGGCTGACAATTATCCTGCCGGAACAAATTTCGTCTCGAACGGCCAGCGCAATGCGACCGCGGAAGTGCGCATCGACGGCGCGCTGATCAGCGCGCCGGAGCAAGGCGAAGGTGCCACCAGCAACGTCTATTACGAGCCCTCGGTTGAAGTCGTGCAGGAATTCAAAGTCCAGAACAACAGCTTTTCGGCGGAGTTCGGGAATAATGGCGGCACGGTCGTCAACATGGCCTTGAAAAGTGGGACAAATAATTTTCACGGAAGTGGATGGTGGTTCGGGCAACGTTCCGGGACTGACGCCCGCGACTTTTTCAATCCCGCCTCACTGGGGCCAAAACCTAGCCACGTTCGCGATCAGTACGGCTTTTCGATTGGCGGACCGATAATCAAAAACAAAACATTTTTCTTCGGAGATATCGAGAAAGTCCGGGACAACGAACCGCAGAACATCGTTGCCAGCGTGCCGACTCTGGCTGAGCGAACTGGCGATTTCTCGGCGACGCAGAATCCAATATACGATCCTCTCCAAATTCAATGCTCGCCTCCGCCCAACGTGACTTGCCAGCGGCCACAAGTGGGTTCGCAAGCGGGTGGAACGCTCAATGTAATACCGGCAGGTGAAATCGATCCTGTCGGGCAGGCGATCATCAATTTATATCCCAAGCCGAACCTCGCGGGGGAGTTCAACAACTTTCGCACGACCGTGCTTCAGCACGCCGATGACTACCAGTTTGATATCAAGATTGACCACCAGATTTCCAGTGCACAGCGTATCTCGGGCCGCTATAGCCGGCTCAGCAGCAATTTCAACATTCCGACCGTTTTTGGCGATGGCGACACCTGGCAAGATGGAATCGCTTCGACTCCGACCCACGTGCAAAATATTTCGCTTGAGCACGCCTGGACGATCAATCCGCGAATTGTATGGACAAACCGGTTCGCTGTGGATCGAGTCTGGGAGAAATCGACGGACAATTATCCCAATCTGACTAGTGTGGGATTTCCTTCGTACCTTGCGGCCAATGCCGGTCTTGCCCGCATGCCTACGATGCAAATGTCAGGCGCGGAGCCATTAACAAACCTGTACGACCAATGCTGTGTCGACACAACGTTCGCACACACTCTTTATAGTTATTCCTCTCAACTCCTCATTTCGAAGGGTTCACACTTACTGACTATGGGAGGAGAGCAGCGGATTTTCTTCAACAACTTTTTCCAACCGCCGAATCCAACGGGGTTGTTCGATTTTAGCGATACGGTAACATCTCCTTTTCCTGGTAGCGATACGGATGCCGGAGGCAATCCCACCGGCAATCAGTTTGCCACTCTCATGTTCGGGTATCCCGACAATGGTAGCGTGATCAACATTTACCCAGCTGTAGCGAATAAATCGAAAGAAACCGGATTCTACTTTCAGGATGACTGGAAGGTGAATTCAAAGCTCACCTTGAACTTAGGTCTGCGCTATGAGTGGAGCACGCCTTATACAGAGCGATCGAACCACATCGAATTCAGCGATTTTACGGGCGATAGTGGAATGTCGATTGACTTAACTGCGGGAGGTCAAAATCAAGCACCTGGTTTAGGTACTAAGGAATTGATTGGAACCACCCTTTTCCCGAACACCTTTGGAAGCAGGAACGTTCCGGTTGACCGGAATAACTGGGGACCGAGGCTCGGTTTCGCGTATCAGTTGACGCCGAATACTGTGTTCCGCGGTGGTGCTGGCGTGTACTACGGAATGAGCGTCGCCACGAACTTTCAGTACCCAGGTACCGCATTTCGCAAAAGCGCCACCATGTTCTTTACTAACGATAACTTCCAGACCCGTGCCGCCACACTATCCAATCCTTTTCCTAACGGGTTGACGGGACCGCAAGATGAGTCGTACGGCAAACTCGCGGAATGGGGTTACGCAAATGGCAACGATCTGGGAACTACAGAGGCACAGAACGCAGATATTTACCAATGGAACCTTGGTCTGCAACATCTGTTACCGAGCCAAATCGTGCTCGCGGCAGACTACTCGGCAAACCGAAGTACACATTTACCTTTTGGCGGATATTCCAGTACCCGCAATCGCGACTTTATTTCGTCTAAGCTCTTGAGTCAGGTTTCAGCGCAACAGCATGCGACGGATCCTACTTGCGATGCCGACAGTTGTGTCAGCAATTACCTGCAGAATCCAGTTGTGAATCCGTTCTGCTCCCTGTTCAGTGGTACACAGTGCACCTATAACGCTGGTCCGGCTATTTTCAACGAGCCCGACTCACAATACGGCCATGCAACCATACCGCTGGTGAACCTGATGCGACCGTACCCGCAATTTGATGGCGATTTCGAAGGGCTTCCGCGGCTCGTCGCTAACTCCTGGTACAACTCGTTGCAGATCCGTTTCCAGAAGCGCACAACGCATCACCTGAGTTTTGAAGGCAGCTACACGATTTCGAAATTCACCGATAATTCCTCGACCGGTGCCAATGCTTTTGTTGGAACCCTGAACAATGGCAACCCTCAACAGTTGGACAATTTGCGAGCGGAGTACAGCATCAGCGCCAACGACACGCCGCAACGTTTGGCCGCCGCCGTGGTGGTTGATTTGCCGGTGGGCCGCGACCGCTGGATCGGCTCCGGAATGAATCGCGTCCTCGATGCAGTGATAGGTGGGTGGGCAGTTTCAACTCTTATCAGCGAACAATCGGGGCAGCCGTTGTCTATTTATATGTCTAACAATCGGCTGCAGGACGGCAATCAACGGCCCAATGTACTTTGCGGTGGCTCAACGGGAGTTGGATCGAATCGCGGCGCCGTAACCCAGGTGCCAGTGTTGAACGCAGCCTGCTTCGCGGATCCGGGCGATCAGATGCCCGGCGATGCTCCCAGATATTTTTCAGGGCTGAGGACTGACGGAATTCACAACTTCGACGCCAATCTCTACAAAGAGTTCACGCCACGCGAAGGCATGACCCTACAGCTGCGGGCAGAGGTGTTCAACACATTTAATACTCCTCGCTTTGCCCCGCCTGATACTTCGTATGCTGCGGGAGATCCCAACTTTGGCCTGATCACGTCCACTGCCTCCGGATACACACCCCGCCGCATTCAGTTTGGGGTGCGGTTCGAATTCTAAGGTATGCAATTCAGGACTTGTTCAAGTGTGACCGTGATTCGTGACTCACGGTCAGGTTGATTCTCGTCACCCAATGACGAAGTTACATAGGGCGAATCACAAACTACTATCCACGATTCCCGCTCAGCGGCCATTAGGTATCGATTCCAATCCGGAGCGCACAGTGTTCTGCCTTATCTTGACAAAGCATCACCTATACGAGAGAGTTACGATTCGAAGTAAAACGAAACCACAGCTGCGATAAGGCCGAAACCCGTGGGCACCAATGGAATGCTGAACGAAGAACGCCGGCGCGCCATCGTTGACATTCTGCGCCAAAGCAAGCGCGTCCTGGTTGCCGATCTGGCCAAACAATTTCGCACTTCACAGATCACGATCCGCAAAGATCTGGAAGCGCTCGACCGCCAAGGTCTTATTCAAAGGACGCATGGCGGCGCATTGCCGTTGCAAACCAGCGCGTTGCTCGATCCAACTCTGCGGGAGAAAGAGAAGCTGCACCGGAAAGAGAAAGATCGGATTGCAGCTGCCGCCGCAAAGATGGTGGAGCAGGGTCAGTGCATCTTGCTCGATTCGGGCACGACTACCACTGCGATCGCCCGCGCGATTCGAGGAATTGGCAGGCTTACAGTCGTGACGAACGCCATCAACATCGCGGCCGAACTGGATGGCACCGATATTGAAGTCATCCTGACGGGAGGCACCCTGCGGAGGAATTCTTTTTCGCTGGTAGGGCCGCTGGCCGAGCAAACATTGCGTCACCTGAGTGCCGATATCCTTTTTCTCGGGGTAGACGGTTTTGACCTGAAGACCGGCCTTTTCACGCCAAATCTCCTCGAAGCGCAAGTGAATCGCGCGATGGTGGAAATCTCCCGAAAGACGGTGGCGGTGTGCGACTCGAGCAAGTTTGGGCGGCGCAGTTTGTGCAATATCATGCCGGCCAGCACTGTGCATCACGTAATCACAGACAGGGGGCTGGGAAAGCACGATCTTCACGCGATGCAGGAAGCGAGAATTTCCGTGACGCTGGTGTGATCAATTCCGGAACGGGTTACACCGCCCTTCCGGCTCGCTGGAAATCTAAGTTCTACTCTGGCTTGACTTCCAGTAACAAATGCCCGCTGAACTCAAGGTTCAATTGTGCGTCCTGTCCATTTACGCTTCCAAAGCGCTCAGCGTTCTCGTAATCCTGAACGCTGTACTTGCGATCACTGAGTCCGCGCAGCTCGATTGGACCCTTCCAATGTCTAGCATAGAAAGCGTAATACATCGTCTGGTCGCGTTGGATCACATGTGTTTCCGGTACATCGAAACCAATGTCGTAGAGCTGCCCGAGATAGTGACCGTGAGAAAGCTGTTTGTCCCAGTAAATCGCAAGCCATTTTTTAAAGTCAGCCTCTCGCGCCGCAGTAAGATCTAACTTACTGTGTTTCTGCACCAGCGAAGGAAGCACGAACTGCGTCCCGAGCACGCCACCGACCCCGACTGTCGATGCGAAGTCATTCCCGCCGTCGCTCAATTCGACGTGATCGCCGAAGAACGGCAGATCGTCTCCCATTAGCGCTTTCAGAGTCTTGCCTTTCGACCGCACCTGAAACGAACTCTCCGGATCAGACGCCACCGACATGTTGAAGTACGGCATGGTGAAGAACGAGTAGCTGGTTCCACACGGGCAGAACTCAACCAAAGCTCCCGGCTTCACCGATTGGGCCGTGTCATAGATCTCGCGGAAAAAATCTGGCATGGCTTCCACCGAATCCTCAGGCGAGGCGTGATGGTGCGCCGGGTTGTAGCAGGCGGGAGCGCCATTCATATGCTGGCCATCGAGCTTCAGTCCATCGAATCCCCAGTCCAACAGAATCTTGCGCACGAGCGCCTTGTGATATCCGATTACGCGCCTATCGGCGGGGCACAAATAATATGAGTTCCACCAGGAAATCTTCTGCCTCGATCCATCCTTATTGAGCAGCGCATAGTCCGGATGTTCTTTCAGCAACTCGGAGTTGGGTACGGCACTCAGCGGCGACCACCACAGTTGCGCGCGAAAACCCTCCTGATGAATGCGATCTACTATGGCACGCATGTCCCGATCGCCGTTTGGAAATTTCTTAGGATCGAGAGCCCAATCGCCCACATTATTTTGCCAGCCATCATCGAGAGTGACCCACTTGAACCCGAGTTCCTTGACCTTTGGCAGTGTCTCGTAGACCTGCTGGGGTTGCATGGTCCGACCGTATCCCCACGCGCACCAGATCGTTCCCTTTCCATCTGTGGGAGGACTGGCCATTCGCAGGCCCTGCGCCGTCATCAAGCGGCGATAATTTATCAAGGTGCTGAAGTAGTCGCGCTGATGAACTGCCACGAAAGTACGAAATGTGTGGAGGCTCTCGCCCGGCTTCAACGTAATCTCTTCCTGCCGTTCGACGCCGACAGTGGCATGACTAGCGTCGGGCATCGATACCGGCAATGAAACCAGGCGCGGCCGCAGTTCCAGATGACCAACAGCGATGCCGACGTCCCGACGCCAGACATCCAATACCGGGGTTCCGCCGCCGTAATCGCTGGCGTTCATGCCGAGGTAATTCTGTTGCGAAAAACTCGTTTTGAGCGGTAACACCCAATTGGGTCGCTTTTCATACGAACCAGGCTCATAAGACCAAAAAGCAGGAGCTTTGGCGCCGGGTTGCGCATTTACAATATATGCATTGTTCTTCCAACCCGTGATCTTCAGATTCGAGGTACTGTTATTCGTGTACTGAACATCGAAAATCGCCATTGTCGGGAAATCGTCATAAATCGTAACTGCGACCGTTTTGGTCAGTCCCCCGCTCTTTCCGGCGATAGTGAGCCTCTGCCCTTCTCCGATTCTGTCTTTTACTCTGTCTTCGGCTTGCGAAATCTGTCTGAAAAGTGTCCAGCGCCTCGTCGGAGTTTTTAGGCTTTCACTCGAAACAAAGGGTCCAAGCGGTATTTCCGCTGCTCCAAAACGCGCAATGACCCGGGTCCGCAAATAGGGATCGAATTTAACCCGCAGGTTCTTGCTTTGAATCTGCGCGTTTGCGGCGCCGGCGTGTGCTTTGGGGAGAAACATCGCACATGAAACAAGCACGATGATTGCTAGCTTCATGACACTTGGAAATATGTAATCCACCTGTGGTTGCGAATTGTTTCTTTTCATTGCGAATAGTTTCCCATGATCACACTATCCGGCAGAGGGAGCGCTGAAGTCAAGCAAATCGCAAGCAGCGAATCAACGGCTGGGGAACGCAATGAATCCGACATCGTCGAACCCGATACCTTTGCTATTCTGATCATCCGTAATCCGATTCTGCCCAGCAGGAGGTATGTACCGTGAAATTGTGTGTCGCGATTTGGCTGTCTATCTTCGGTTTAGTTGTCATTTACCTGATTTCGCCGAAGCACACTGCAGCACAAGGCCCGGCGACACAAGCCACTACATCTCCGATATCGGTCGACATGATCTCGCAATACGACGTCCCGATGAAAACGCGCGACGGCGTGACTTTATACGCTGATATTTATCGGCCAAAATCTTCCGAAAAATTTCCTGTCATTCTCATGCGCACGCCATACGACAAAAGCGTCAATTGGGCGGTGGCGCCGACGTACAAAATTGTGTCGCGCGGCTATGTGGTCATCATTCAGGATGTTCGCGGACGATATCGGTCCAAAGGCGAGTGGTATCCGTTCAGGCACGAACAGGCCGATGGATACGACGCGGTCGAATGGGCCGCAGCACTTCCTTACTCAAATGGAAAAGTCGGCATGATGGGCGCGTCTTACGTGGGGGCAACGCAAATGCTGGCAGCAATTGCCCAACCTCCGCATCTGGCCGCAATTGCGCCGAACGTGACCGCGAGCAATTATCACGACGGCTGGACTTACCAGTCAGGAGCATTCGAGCAATGGTTTGATCAGAACTGGACTTCTCAGCTTGCAGAAAACACACTCGATCGTCTCATTCTTGAGAATACCGATGCGCGGGTCGGAGCGCCTACGCTGCCGCTGACGAACTATCCCGTTTTTAACTTTGGCCAGCTGCCCACCGACGCACAGCTCACACGCATGATCGCGCCATATTATTTTGACTGGCTGGAGCATCCCGATTACGACAACTATTGGAAGCAGTGGTCCATCGAGGAAAATTTTTCAAAGATCAGCGTCCCTATGCTGCAAGTGGGCGGCTGGTATGACATTTTTTGTGCCGGCACATTGCGCAACTATATGGGTGGCAAAAAATATGGCGCGACTGAAACGGCCCGCACGCAACAACATCTTTTGATCGAGATTGGCGGCCACGCTGGCTTCGGGCGCCGCATCGGTGATGTTGATTTCGGCCCACACGCGCTCGAAAACCCGTACACGGACGTCATTCTCGACTGGTACGATTTTCTGTTTAAAGGGATCAAGAATGAATTTGCGACTGACAAACCAGTAAAACTATTCACCATGGGCGTGAATGAATACCGCCAGGAAGATGATTGGCCGCCGCCCCAAGCTCACGCCACCAAATATTTTCTCCACTCGAACGGCAAAGCTAACTCGCTGCGCGGCGATGGCGCTCTTTCAACTTCCACCCCTAAGACCGAGCCGCCCGATATTTTTGTTTACAACCCCGGCAATCCGGTACCAACCATCGGCGGACCGCTTTGCTGCGACCAAATTCACATGGAGCCTGGACCGCGCGATCAGCGTCCAGTAGAAAATCGGGATGACGTTCTCGTTTATTCAGTGGGCCCATTCGCGCAGGATCTCGAAGTAACGGGTCCTGTGACTGCAGATCTCTTCGTGAAATCCTCGGCTGTCGATACGGATTTTACGGCCAAGCTCGTCGACGTCGGTCCTGATGGTTTAGCAAAAGACCTCACAGAAGGAATTCTCCGCATGCGCTACCGCGCTTCGCAGGAACTCTCCGAGTTAATGAACCCCGGGCAGATTTATGAGATCACGCTCGATATGTGGGCAACCAGCAACGTGTTCCTTCGCGGGCACTCGCTGCGGCTCGAGATTTCGAGCAGCAATTTTCCCAGGTTCGATCGCAATATGAACACGGGAGAAGAGGCGCGATTCGCACGGAACTTCGTTTCGGCTACCAATGTGGTTCTTCACGATAGTCAGCATCCGTCTGCGCTGGTGCTCCCGGTAATTCCCGGGAAATAACCTTCAGGGATCAAGATCTTGCCGGTATGCTTGTTAAACGCGAAAAAGTGTATCTGTGAGCGAGCAGTGTCTCGCCGGCTCGTACTCGCAAACCCAGTCGTTTGCGATCGATGTACTCTTCTACTCCTCTTCTCTTGGACGTGATTCCACGACCGGAGCATCTTTACTCGCCGACATTAAATAACTCACTATGTTATCGAGCTGAGCCTCTCCCAATTTGGAGGCGTAATCGGAAGGCATAATTGAACCATGCTCTGCGTTGATTGCCTTCAGGCCCGATTTTAAGAAGAAATGAAAAGCTCCATCCAGGCTTTGGAGTTGCAGTGAAAAATTATCTTCATTCAGAACAACACCACGAAATTCGCGCTCACTCGTGACTGCAGTCACGACTTTTTTGATCGAATCTCTCTGCGCTGGATCGTTAATGGCTTGCTTGATCTTTTCAGTCGTATGATTTTGCGCGTAAGAGGTCAAATCAGGACCGACAAAACCGCCTTTGCCCGCAACCATGTGGCAGCTTCCACATTGGCCGCTTCCGAAAAAAACTTCTTCCCCGCGTTTCGGATCTCCCGGCAATGGCATGGCGCGGCTGTTCCCTTGCAATGACCGCAGGTATGAGACCAGTGACGTGATCGTTGGATTCCCCAGGCTTTCAAATGCAGGCATCCCTGCCCCGGGCACACCGTGCGAAATGATCTGGCGGAGTTCCTCTGGCGAAAGCTTCTCGACTTGTGGATTGCTAACAATGTTCGGTGCGCGTTGAGTGCCCGTTCCATCCAGGCCATGGCAGCCGGAGCAGGTTGCGGCGAACGTGCGTTGCGCATCCTGGCTGTTCGCAGCAACGTTCGATTTTTTTGACCTCGCTTGCTGCTGGGGATAGCAAATCACGGCAACAGTAATAAAAACCGAAGCGACAAACGTCTCCGTCACCCTTCTCGCGATCCGATCCAATCTCATTGCGTCACCATACCGCAAGCTCTCGTACACACGCCACTAGACGCCAGACATGCAAGAATCATCTTCAAATTCCAGCAACGCATATTGACCCCAAACGTTATCCAAAGCTTATTGACAAACTTCGGAACCGTACTAGGATGGACGCACGCTGTATTAAAACGTGTTAATACTGTGGATGAGTTTCGAATCCACTGTCAACCAGGAACTTGTCGATCATCTCCCAGATGGTTAACGTCTCGCTGCAAAAATTCCGGAAAGATGCCTTTCCGCCCCTCAGCGGTTGCGGCGCTTCCCGGGAATTCGCTGGTAGAGATCAACTGTATTGCGGCAATCACCAAGGAATAAATTGAGGGAGGGACAATGAGTTTCACTTCGAGTCGTCGCGGATTCTTTGGAACGATCGCAGCTTTTGCTGCGGCGCTCGCCAGTCCGCGCAGTTTGTTTGCATCCGGTTCGGAGCCGGTAGTTTCGACATCCGCCATCACGGGCTTCGGCCAATCGGGAAATCCATATGTAGAGCTGGGCGTCACGCCGGTCATAAATGCGGAAGGCACCATGACCATGCTTGGTGGATCGTTGATCCGTCCCGAAGTGGAAGCAGTGATAGCACTCGGCGCGAAGCATTACGTCAGCATCCCTGAGTTGGAAGTCGCGGCGGGAAAGCGCATTGCGCAAATGCTCAAACTGCCTCAGGGCTACACTGCGATGGTAACTTCGGGCGCGGCCGGCGCAATCCAATCTGGGCTCGCAGGAATTCTGACGGGCGACAACGAAAGCTTCATCAAGCAATTGCCCGATCTCACGGGGATGAAGTCCGAAGTCATCATTCAGAAGACTCATCGCAATCCGTTTGACCATCAATTGCGTGGAACGGGAGTGAGGCTCATCGAAATCGAGACGCGTGATCAGTTGCATCGGGCGGTAAATGATCGCACGGCGATGATGCACTTCACCAACTTCGCCGATGCAGCTGGGCAGATCAAAGTTGACGAATGGATCAAGTTAGGGAAGCAGTACAACCTGCCGTGCATGATTGACGCTGCCGCGGACACTCCGCCGGTCTCCCATCTCTGGGATTACGCGAACATGGGCTACGACCTGATCACCTTCAGCGGCGGAAAGGCGATGCGTGGTCCGCAGTGTGCCGGACTTCTGCTTGGGCGTAAGGACCTGGTGCACTACGCGCTGCTCAACAATAGTCCTTACGAAGACACGCTCGGCCGCGGGCAGAAGGTGGGCAAAGAAGAAATCGTAGGAATGATTAAAGCCTTGGAACTCTACCTGGCTGAAGATCACGACGCGCTCGCAAAGGAGTGGCAATCGCGCCTGGAAAACGTGTCGCGCCAGATCACAAAGATTCCCGGCGTAAGCACGGCATTCTTTACGCCGGACATCGCCAATCACGTGCCCCATATGGAGATCACATGGGACACAAAAATCGCGGCCACTCCGAAGCAGATCTCGCAAACCCTGCGCAGCGGCCAACCTTCCGTTGTGATCAGCGCAGGCGGCGAGGGACGGACGGGACTGGTCATGTGCTCGTTCATGCTGCAGCCCGGAGAAGATCAGATCATTGCAGATCAGTTGACGAAAGCCCTGCGCGCGTAAGTAGCGTAGCGGCTAGTGTGAAGCGGCGATTTTTCCCCGCAACACAGTCAAGGAAGCGGCGGGCAATTCGTACGTCGTGTTCGGCCCGCCAGTGATCGTCGACCGCGCCGGAGAATCATCCGGATCAGCATGTCCTTGCTTCCGATCCGGATGCCATTGATACTGCGCTTTTCCGAAAGTGATCATCGTCACCGGGCCAGTGAAGCTTTGCGCGACTAAGTCTGCGTCGTGAAATGAGATCTGTAACGAGTGCGCGTTGTCGCGGTCTTTATTAATAAGCATCAGCGACCACTGTCCGTCGGGTCGCGCCAGTGCATAGGCGGTGACCAGCACGTTTCCGTCCGGGTCTTTGACGTCGCTAGTGGCAAGAAATTGCTTGTGCGGCGCATTTCTCGGTTCCGCCCACTCCTGCGTAATCATCTGTGCAGCGTAGAACTGCGATGTTCGCTGCCGGATTCGATATTCCTTATCGGCCATGAACATGTGGTATGTTCCCCAACTGTTCGCGCATGCTGGATGCGGCGGCGAGTACGGTAGGTCGTGATAGTAGTGCGTGGACTGACCGCCGGCGCTGAGGAAACCACCGAATGAATCGGCTAACCAAAGCGCGCCGAAAATGTCGACGGCAGCTTCTCCGCCGTGATCGTTAGTCTCGGTATCAAGAAGCGGAATTCCCGAGGGCAGGCCATCATCCCGCCAGACCTTCATAATGTGCGTAATCAGTTGCGGCTCCTGGTAGAGGTTTTTCCAGGGTGTCTCGCAGCCATCGTAGGGATAATGCTCGAATGACATGAAGGCCAAATCCTGAATGCGTCCGTGCGCCTTCAAATAATCGAGGAAGCGCCCGAGCCACGAAGTGCGTCCCTGCGCGTCGGGCCAGACTTTTATATCTTCAGTGACACCTTCGAACACCGGTCCGCCCAGCTTGAAATTCGGATCGACACGATGCAGCGCAGTCGCGAACTGCAGGTACAACGCCGCGTAATCTTCCGGCTGCATGTACTGCCCGTCCGGCTCTTCGCCCATCTCGATGTAAGAGACGGGATAGCCACGCTTCCGGATATATGTCATCTGCGCAGCCGCATCTTCGGGCGTGCTGTAGAGCATGGCAACCGGGATGATCGCCGGAAGCCCGCGCGTGATGCCGCTCTTGAAAAAAAGATCGAAGCCTGGCTGATCACCAGATTCCATGCGATCAGGGGCAACGTAGAGGTCTGAAGCCGAGTGCCATGGGTCGACAGACGAGCACAAAGTCAACGTCTGCTTCTGATCGGGCGAGTGGTGAATGAAATCAGTGAAGCTTCCGTCGTCGGTAGTCGTGCCCAGAGAAAGTTCCCTGATTGCGTATCCGATGCAATTGCGAATGTCAGAAGATCCGTGCGTATCGCAGGTGTTTGAAGACTGCGTCATCAGAACGCGAACAAACTTCGTGCTCACCGGAGCGGCATCGAGTCGCAGAGTTTCGGTTCCACCTTTGCCGTTTGTGATGTGACCCGACGCAAAGTTGTGCCATGTGCCCTTGTCCTGCTCATCCATCGCGTCGCCATCACCGACCCAATACTGAACCCGGTAAGACGTCGCAAAGGGCGCGGCCCAGTCGATGCGAATTGCGTTGACCTCCTGCGGCTTGTCGAGGCTGATCACCACCCACTGCGGATGGAGCGAGTCATCTTCCCCGGTGAATCGCTTCGTCAGGTAGGGATTGCTCTTCCAATAGGAATTTGTATCGCCGTCATCGAGACGCGAGTAGCCGTCAAACTCGCTGCCGCCGTTGCGCGTAAAACCGCGATGCGGAAGTGAGTAGCCGTACGAATGCCGAATCATCTCACTGGTGGGAGTGTTGTCCCCAACGAAATAGCCTTGATTGGAGTCGCTCCACTTCCCTTTTGGGTTCCAATGCCATGCTTGCACAAACAAGTCGGTATTCTGCCGGTAGCTGATTACCCCCCAGCCCGCCTGTTGAATTTGTGCGATCTGGTCGGGCCGGAAAAATACGTCAGTTGCGTTGCTGGGAATCCGATCGACGGTCGAGCCGAGCGCGTAAAGGGGGCTGAAGGTGTTCACCACATGAGTGGGAGTGATATCCACCACCACACTCTGCGATAAAGCTGTTTGCAAAAACCCGAAGACAGTCAGGCAAACAACCGGAGCTATTCGCGGAATAATCATCCGCACAATTAAATCGTTTTACATAAGCAAATTCCACAGTTATTTTTGTTCTCCCACAACTTCATTTTTGTATAATGCGGCTCTCCACCGCAGAGAACATGCTTCTCAAAGTATTCGAGAACAGAACGTCACTGAGCCAGGCCGCTGCCGAACAAGCCTCCAGCGCGATTCGCAAAGCACTGGCGAATAGTGGACGTGCACGAATCGTAGCGGCCACCGCCGCTTCACAGATCGAATTTCTCGATGCGCTCACAAAGTACCGCGATATCGATTGGAGCAATGTCGAAGTTTTCCATCTCGATGAATACATCGGTTTGCCGATGTCGCACCCTGGCAGCTTTCGGCAAATGCTACTCGAACTGCTCATTCAGAAAACGGGAATCACTCAGTACCACCTCTTGGACGGCGACACTGGGGACCCTAAAGCCGTCGCTCGCCGAATCGGAAAAGAAATCGCGTCAGCGCCCATCGACATTGCCTTTCTTGGAATCGGCGAGAACGGACATATTGCTTTCAACGACCCACCCGCAGATTTCGACGCGCAAGATCCCTATATCGTTGTCGATCTGGATGAAGCGTGCCGCCAGCAGCAGGTTGGGGAGGCCTGGTTTGCAGATATTTCCCAAGTTCCCAAGCAGGCGCTTTCGATGTCTGTGCGCCAGATTCTGAAGGCGAAAGAAATTCTCGCGGTCGTGCCGGACACTCGAAAAGCGCGTGCGATCAGAGATTGCTTTGAAAATGAGATCAGTCCGATTGTGCCGGCGTCGATTTTGCGTACGCACCCGAATGCAACGATCTACCTGGACACGAATTCAGCTTCGATGTTGAACTCGAAATGGCAGCGCGTGGGAAAGCATGAGCTGCCGGTGGGGGTTGCAGGCATAGAGCCTATTTCGTAAGAGCACCTCACGACCAATCGCAATGATGAGGGCGGCAAAGTCTCTTGTATACATACCCGATTGGACTGGTTTGATTCCAACTTCCCTTTTTGCGTACAGAAGAAAGGTCGAGTGTGGAGAAATTAATTAAGGAGCAATACGGGAAAGCGAACTTTCTACTTAGAGGACCGTGCGTGATGCTATTAAAGTTCAAATCAACCTTATCTTTGATACCGCTATTCTTTTTGTTGCCAGTCTGGGTTTCCCCTGCGCAAGCGCAAACTGCACCATCGGACAGGCAAACCGGAACCGTTCGCGTCGATGTGACTCCCGGCCATGCGATTAATTCTTTCGACCCGGACGCGGCGCTTGGCAGTTCTATAGACGTCCTCTCCAGAATTGACATTAATAAGGTGTTCACTCCGCACATCGTTCAGGAGTCGCTCTCGGCAGGTTGGGGACCGCTCACATACCGCAACAACACCGAACTGCGAATGGCTGCGTGGCACTGGAACCCAGAAGGAACGTGGAGCGATCCGATCCATAGCAGCGGATATTTCACCGGCAGCACCGAATTGCAAAAGTCGATCCGCTACATTCTTGCATATGCTCTTCCGCACCGCGGCTTCGCGACTAGCGGAGATCGGCCACTGACAGGCCCAAACCTCACTTACTGGAAAAGCAATCCTTATCTCACCAGTAAATTCACCGGCGAGAGCGATGCGTTACACCCACAATGGGTGGTCGTTGATCTTCAGTCAGAAAAACAAGTCAATGCAGTTCGTATCCAGTGGGCGGATCCGTTCGCGACGAAATATCAGGTCCAGTATTGGGAAGGGACCGCGGCGCTCGACTTTGATCTTGGCCCGAAGGGCGAGTGGAAAAGTTTCGCTTCGGGCGCGATCAACGGTGCTCGGGGGGGAACTGTAACTCTGAAGCTGAGTGATGCGCCAGTCTCGACGCGCTACCTTCGCGTGTTGATGACGGAATCCTCGAATACTTGCGACGAGCACGGATCAAGCGATGTTCGGAACTGCGTTGGCTATGCGATCCAATCGATCGCCGCGGGGACGATCGACTCAAACGGCACATTTGCTGAGGTCCCAAAGCCTGAGGCCGAGAACCTGACTACGTATTGCGTTTCATCGATTGATCCGTGGCATTCGGCGGCTGATGTAAACAACAGCGGAAGCTACCAGCACACAGGATTCGATCTTCTCTTCACAAGCGGACTGACGAATAACTTGCCCGCGATGCTTCCGGTAACGATGCTGTACGGAACTCCTGAGAGCGCTGCCGCTGAGATTGCGTACATCGAGAAACGCGGCTACAACCTGGGGTATGTTGAAATGGGCGAAGAGCCCGATGGCAAGCACGCCATGCCAGAAGATTATGCTGCGCTCTACCTGCAGTGGGCGTCTGCCATTCACAAAGTAGACCCGAAGCTCAAATTGGGTGGTCCGGTTTTCGAAGGCGTGACGGAGGACATTAAAGTCTGGCCGGATGCACAAGGCCGAACTTCGTGGATGGGCCGCTTCATCGATTATTTGAAATCGCACGACCGATTATCTGATCTCGCTTTCGTCTCCTTCGAGCACTATCCATTTGAGCCGTGTACGATCACATGGAAAACTCTCTACACTGAACCGCAGCTCATGAAACACATTCTGCAAGTGTGGCGCGATGATGGTGTTCCAAGAGACGTGCCATTGATGGTGACCGAGAACCACTTGGCTGCGCAGTTGACTGGACCGATGACTACGATTTTCGCGGCCCTATGGCTAGCCGACAACGTTGGTTCATTTTTTGAAGGTGGAGGCGCGGCTTTTTATCATTCGCCAATCCAGCCGCAGGACATTCACAACACCTGCCTCGGTTGGGCGTCATGGTCCAACTTTGTCGCCGATGAAAACTACGACATCAAGGGCTACACCTCGCCGTACTTTGCCGCGCACATGATCAACCGGGAGTGGGTGCAGCACCACTCGGGGATGCACTACATGTTCCCCTCTTCGACCGACATGAAGGATGACGAAGGCAACGTTCTGGTTACTTCCTATGCGGTGCACCGGCCGGATGGGAATTGGTCTTTGATGCTGGTCAACCGCGATGAAAATAATCCGCACACGGTACGAATTGTCTTCAACGACACGAAACGCAAAGAGGATTCCGGATTTGACGGGCCCGTAACATTTGTTACGTTCGGCAGCGAACAGTACATGTGGATCAACCACGGCCCGAACAGCCACGCCGATCCGGATGGACCACCCGTCGCGCGCGCAATCAATGCAAACTCGCAAACTACCTTTGCGTTGCCGAAAGCCTCCGTCAATGTAATTCGCGGAAAAACGCGTGAAAGCAATCAGTAGAATTTTGAAAATCGGGAGAATGCCGGTGAAGAACTCATTCGCACGTCTCAGCGTTGCCTTCGTATTGTGCATAGCCGCTTTACCGATTTGCGCGCAGAACGCACCGCAACGTGCCGTATCGATCACGATTGACGATCTTCCCGCAGCTTCGGCGAGCTCGATGACCGGAAGAGAAATTCTCGACATGACTACGAAGCTCCTCGGGACGCTGCGTGATCAGAAGATTCCGGTCGTGGGTTTTGTGAATGAAAGGAAGCTTTATAAATTTGGCGAGGTTGATGACCGCATCAAAGCGCTCCAGATGTGGCTGGATTGTGGTTTCGAACTTGGAAATCACACCTTCAGCCATGCATCTCTCAACCGCGTAGGGCTCAAGGATTGGGAAGAAGAAGTCATTCGCGGTGAAACAGTCACGCGGCTCTTAATGGATCAACACCACATGCAACTACGTTACCTTCGCCATCCCTATCTTGACGTCGGTCGCGATCTCGCAACTCGCCGTCAGGCCGAAGCATTCCTCGCCGAGCGCGGATACCGAATCGCCCCCATCACCATGGATGCATGGGACTGGATGTATGCCGGTGTGTACGAAGACGCTCGCCGCCGCGGCGACAGCTCTTTAGAGCAGCAGTTGGTCAGCTCTTATCTTTCGTATACGACCGAGGTCTTCAGCTATTACGAAAAACTCTCACGCGATCTGATCGGATACGAACCCAAACAAGTCATCCTTCTTCATGCGAACTGGCTGGAAGCGGACCATATCGGCGAACTTCTCGATCTGCTGCGGAAGCGCGGGTATCAATTTGTAACGCTTCAGAATGCGCTTAGCGACCCCGCTTATAGTATGCCGGACGAATACGTCGGAGAAGAGGGCACAAACTGGATCGATCATTGGGCGATCACTCGCGGTCATCCACCAAAAGATACGCCGGTTTTTCCGCAATGGGTGATTGATCGATCGAAGGCGTTGCCTCATCGGCCGACTCAGCCGTGAGTTCCTGATATACAAATTGTTTCGAGGGTCTTAGATAGGCTGTGCTTACCTTCGTGGAACGGAGACTTATGAAAAAGATCGGGAATTTACTTTCAGTTTTCGGCGTATTTCTAGCTATTTTCGTCGTAGTATTCATCGCCATTTCACCTGCCTTCTCCCGCCCAGCGGAGACATCTTCGGACACTGCTCTGCTTGAGCGCTATCGCCACGTCGAAGTCGCGTCGGTTTCTGATGCAATGGAAAAAGTCACAGGACAGCGTACGTATCTTTCTCATCGCATGCACCCTATATTCACTTCGCGGTTTGCAGGCTTCGCGCTCACAGTCGAGCTTAAGAGAGAGGAGAACAAAGATCCTCACGCGTTGGATGGCATGCTCACGGCGATTGATGAAGGCGGTCCAAACTCGGTCTATGTCATGGTCGTGGAAGACGGCGCCGACATAGCTGGAATGGGCGGGTTGATGGGCACAGCGATGCAGGCTCGAAACTTTTCCGGTGCAGTTATTGATGGCGGAGTGCGCGACACCGCTTACCTAACGAAAATAGGATTCCCAGTCTTTGCGCTGGGCAATGTTCCTTCGACCTCCGTCGGGCATTATCGATTCGCCGGAGCAAACATTCCCGTGACCTGCGACGGAGTTTCAGTTAATGCTGGCGACATTGTAGTAGCTGATCCTGACGGCGTCGTTGTAGTCCCTCGTGCACGTGCAGGTGACGTGATCGCCGTGGCGGAAGATATGGATTTCAAAGAACACTCGATGTACGCCTACATCGAAAAATTGAAGTCGATTGAGGAAGCGGTCAAGAAGTTCGGGCGCTTATAGCCTGCGGCTCAGACTCCAGTTTGCGTTCAGGGTCGACGACCACCCAGGCAATTGCGCCGACTGCACATAAGCTGGCTGCGGTCAGGAACGATGCCGTCCAGCCAAAGCGGTTCGCGATCACAGGCGTAAGAGAGGCCGTGACTGCGCCGCCGATCTGTGCGCCCATATTCATGAAACCCGAAACGGATCCAGAAGACGATCCCGCCAGCTCAGTAGTAACTGACCAAAACGAACTCTGTGCAAGGTACAGCACTCCTGCACCCCCCGCAAGCACGATACTGGCGAGGCGAGCGCCGTGTGCCTCCGCGCCGAGCATGAGAAATACTCCCGAGAGTGCAATCCCCACTGCTGCAAAATAGCACCGGCCCATGCGGCGGCTGTACTTTCGGCAAAGCACGTCACTGATTTTGCCTCCAATAAGGCAGCCAACTGCCATCGCAATGAATGGCAACATGGAATAGACGGCGCTGGTCTTCAGCGCCAGATGACGCGCTTGCGCCAGGTACAGGTAAAACCAACTGAAAAATATCCATGCCACGTAGCCGAAAGTGAAATAACTTATAGTCACTGCCCACACGTCAGGACTCTTTAAAATGGTGCTCCACGGAATCAACGGCTGATTCTCTCCGGCCGGACTAGCGACACTTCTTCCCTGCTGAATGAGGACCAACTCCGAGGCCGAAACCCGGGAATGCGATTCAGGATCATCTCGTGCGATGAGAAACCACACGGTCCCGGCAATCACACCGATTACTGCACACACCCAAAATGAGGATCGCCAGCCATGACTCAGCATCAACCAAGTAATTAACGGCGGTGATAAGCCGGCGCCTGCGCCAACTCCCGCAAAAATCCAACCATTCGCGATTCCGCGCTCCTTCTCAGGAACCCAGCGCGCGACGAACTGGTTCGCCGCCGGATACATGACAGCTTCACCGCAACCTAATAAGAATCGGACGGTAATAAGCAGCAGGAGAGCGTAACCGATACTCGAGGGTACGGAGACTGTAAGCGCAGTGAATATTCCCCACCAGATCACCCCACCTGCTAACACGAGGCGAGGTCCCACCCTGTCGGCGAGCCTTCCGCCTGGAGTTTGAAAAAGCGCGTAGCCGATCAGAAAGGCACTGAAGACCCATCCGAGTTGGACATTTGTCAGGTGATATGCGGTGGCCAGCGATCCCCCGGCCACAGAAATATTCACGCGGTCCAAAAATGCGACAGCGCTAAGGACAAAAAGCCAAAAAATCAGTACCCATCGGATATGGCTCGATTTTGTGTTCATCATTGAATGTGTCAGTTTACAACCACCGGAACTCGATACCGCAACTATGACTGCGACTCCGCATAGTGCATCTCGTCTTGGTCGGAAATATTCCGTCAGTCAAATTACCGGCCCGATCAGGCTAAAGCGCCGCAATGGACAGAAATGTTCCCAATTGCTGCTCCGACGTGCGTTAAAGAACAGGGTACAGTCGGCACAGAACCGGGCGGATCGCGCCTGCTTGATCGCTGAAGAGCGCGGGAAGTCAATAGATCGCCTGCTGAAGAAAACCTCTTACGAAGTCACATCGACGTTATTGCGGCAAATAGTTATTTGCCACATCGATCCGTAGCGTTGCGGTGCCGAACTCTTTTCCCTCACTCAATGCACTCCACCGAAGCGTTTGCCACGTTCCTTTCTGGGACATGGGCGAAGTAACCCGGAGTTGAATCGGGTAGGAATCGTGTGCAGCAACCGGGTAGATTGTCGCGCCCGGCTGTACACTCCAGCCCTGCGGAAGAGCGGCGCGCAGTTCAACTCGCTTTGGTGAATCTGTATCGTTGCGAATAAGCAGGGGCACCCATAACGACTCGCCGGGAGCAACTTGCGCCTCGGGCGAATACAGAGTCGCCAAGTGGTCAATGTTGTGCGCTCGCCAAAACACGTGATAAAACCCCCATGGGCCGCCGAGATCAAACGAAAGCGTTTGGTCCGGCGGTTCGTACCCACGTGCCTTATCGTAAGGAATCGGGCCGCCCTTTATGCCCTCAAAAACGTCGCTTGTTGCCGTGCCGCCTACCAGCGACTTGCCGAAGATAAGGCGAACCGGCGTTTCGGTGAATTGCTTCAATTGCGACCCACTGAAATCGTTTTGCGTTTTGTAGTATCCCCATGCCTTAGCCGCTATCTGTGAATACGGAATCTCGCGTGAAGGTGAAATGTCGCTCGTCGCGTACTCCGGTCCATTCCCTTTGTAGAAGTCTGAATGTGTCGCATCAGAGAAGTAATAAATCTTCTTCGGCTGCCACGGACGCAGGCCCTCCCCGTAATTATTAATATTCAGGCGGTCACGCGGCGCTTCAACCTGTTCCGGAAATGCGAGCGGATTCGCTGCGAGATCGAACGCTTCGGTCGCCAGCACCCCGGCCCCCTGATGGTCCTCGTGATTTTCACCGACGTCGTAATTTGGCATCCAGGTAAAAATTACTTCGGGGCGAGTGAGCCGGACCAGCCGCACCACCTCGTCCAGCGCTCTTCCATGGCCCCAGCGTTCAAGTGAGTGCAATACATCGGCTCCGGGCGTATCCGATCCGTGAAGAAACCATGCCAGCGTAATTCCATATGAAGCAAGCGACTGGCGCGCTTCAATTTCGCGGATGTCAGCCAGTGCATTTGCCTGCTCTAGACCGACAGCATTGCCGCCTGAGTTGCCGCGCGTTGCATAAACAACGGCTACGCGCTTGTGTTCCACTTCGATCTGTTTCGCCAAATACGCCGCAACTTCGGTGTCATCGTCTGGATGACCAACGATGACAAGAATGTCGACTTTATAGCGGGGGTCCGCGTCGGGGACGGCTGGAGCAGTTTGTGATTGCGATTGAGAGAATGCCGGTGCAATCAGAGCAATAAGAAAAAAAATAGCCGCGAGAAGTGATCCCATAATCAGTTGCCTGATCTAGTCGTTCGGCTTCGGAGGAATCACCGCATAACCAGGTGCAACCTGCGTCAGGTTGTGGCCGAGTGAAGCGCTAACGTCGCCAATGGCCCAGCGAATTCCGCCGCCAAGAAGGTTGAGGAAAAGTTGGCTCGACCAATTCTCCGGGCGATCCCCGATGGCCGTGTAGAATACCCGGCCCTTGCCTTCGAGCCGCGCCCAGGTCATCGGGTAAGGCGGGCGTTGATAGGGCTTTCCGCTCATGCCTTTGGTGTCAATCGTCAAAATCACGTGCAGGTCCGTCCGAAAGTCTTTGAGCGAATACCACTCATCTTTGAAGCTGAACGGAGAGGCAACACCGTCGAGGCCAGGAAACTTCGGGTCATTCACAATAATGTTCGTAGTCTGAAGGCGCGGCGTGCTGCCATGTGTGATGAATTCGCCGCCGAGCATTCGCAGATACGGGTCTGATTGATCTCCGTGCGCGACGTAGCGATTGGATCCATCTTTGGGATCGGGCTGGGTGTGGAAAGTATCAGAAGCGGCGTGTACTCCGACGAAACCAAGCCCGGCATGAATCGCGTCAAGCAACGTTTGCTTGCCTTGAGGCGACATCGGCGGATTCTTGTCGGTGCCTTCAGTCGTCAGATCACCAGTGGTAAAGAAAAGCGCCGCATCGAACTTGTGGAAGTCTCGTGAATCAAAAATTCGGCCGTCTTTGGTTGCGGTCACCGCAAAACCGTGCTTGCTGCCTAACGAAGTCACAGCGTTATCCACGATACTCGGCTTGCCATCGACTCGCTTAACGACGTCATGTTCGAAGCCGGAAGACTTGGTAAAGACGAGTACAGATTTCTTCTGCGCTGCAAAAATCTCGCCAGGAACCGCAACCGTTGCCCCGGCAATCACTCCAGTCCGCAAGAAATCACGGCGACTAAACGAGGGTTTCACCATTTACACCTCATTCCGCTTAAAGCGCTCCACGAGATGATCGCACGCGCGCACGCACAGCGCCATCATTGTCAACGTGGGGTTCTGGCATGCTGAAGAAACGAAGCAGGAGCCGTCTGTGACCAGAAGATTGCGTACATCGTGCGATTGGGAAAACGCATTTAAAACTGACTTTTTCGGATCATTTCCCATTCGCGCCGTGCCGACCTCATGAACAGCCATACCCGGTGTTTCGGTCCTCGTGGTGACGTGAATATTTTTCGCGCCGGCTGCTTCGAGCATTTCTGCTGCAGTAATTCCAGCATCATGCATCAATGCCGCTTCATTCTTGCCGTGCACCATGCTAATCCGTAACGCCGGTATTCCCCACGCATCTTTGAGATTAGAATCGATTTCGCAATGATTGTCGAAATTCGCCAGCGACTCGCCGAAGGCTACAAGAGTAACGCCGTAACTCCCAGCTTTCACGGCTTTTTTGTAATCGGCACCTATGCCCGGCGCATTCACGTTGAACTCGGCTCCGGAACCTCCCTGAAAACCATAGCCACGAATAAAATTCGGATGCTTGCCTTCCGCTGGTGTATTGCGGAAACGCACCACGTAAATCCCATTCGGCCGGTGAGGAGGGTTTGCGCTGGGAAGCGTGTTCATGTTTTCGAAGCTACCGCTCGCGCGGCCGCCCACCACGTGGTCCATTAGATAATGCCCCAGCACTCCGCTGGAATTGCCAAGGCCATTGGGAAATTCGCGAGTGGAAGAATTCAGCAAAATGCGCGTGGACTCGAGCGACTGCGCGCAAACCACGACTGCCTTGCCGCGCACCTGCTTCGTTTCTCTTGTGGTGCGATGAACGAAAGTTACGCCGCTGGCTTTGTTCGCGCTGGAATCCATATCAACATGGCTGACGACGGCGTCGGTAATGAGCGTGCAGTTTCCGGTCTTCAGCGCATCTTTGACCGTGGTAAATGGACTGCTGAAATACGAGTAAGTAAAGCAGCCGCGTTCACACGGACCGCAATAGTGGCACGGTGCGCGGCCGTTGTGGGGCTGGGTTAAAATCGCCGCGCGGCCGATCGTGACCGTGCGCCCGAACTTTTTCTTCACTCCGTCGCGCAGTGTTATTTCACCGCAGCTCATTTTCATTGGCGGCAAGAATTTGCCGTCGGGCAGCATCTCGTTTCTTTCGGTTGCGCCAGTAATCCCCACATAATTTTCGACAATGTCGTAATACGGCGCCAGATCCGCGTATGAGATTGGCCAGTCGACGTCATATCCGTCGCGGGTCGCGGCCTTAAAATCGACATCACTCAGGCGATAGCTCTGCCGACCCCACACCAGCGACCGTCCGCCGAGCACTCTCAGGCGCTGCCAACTGAATGGTTTGCCCTCCGGTGTGCTGTAGGGATTCTCCAGGTCGTTTACAAACCATTCGTAGTTGTAGTCCATGCACGCATAGCACTGTTTCTGGATTGGTCGCGTACGCGTTACTTCCGGCGAGTGGTTGCGATACTTCAACTGAAATATGGGCACATGCTCGGTAAACTCCTTCGGGCTTACTGCGCGACCAGCCTCGAGTAGCGCAACCTTCAGCCCCGCTTCAGACAGGCGCTTTGCTGCCCAGCCGCCAGTTGCGCCCGAGCCAACAACAATTACGTCATATGTTTGTTGTAGAGGATCCTGTGCCATCGAGTTTACGTGTGCGTCTCCCCCTGGTGGTTGCAGCCCTCGAAGGGACCATGAGTGAACTCGCCATCCCAACCGAGTTCCCTCAATCCAATTTCCGAGCCGTAATAGGCAGATGCGATTAACCGCTTCAGCATAAGGAAATGCTGTTGCGCAGAGTTCGATCTACTCTCTTCTTCAACCCACCGGTCTGCATCGGCGGGAAAAGACCATGGAGTTACAAGCCATATCTGATCTTGAACGGCGAGTTCGCTAAAGTTTCTACTGAACTGTCTTTGGCTCTCGTCATCGATCGAAGCAAGCGCATCCGTGAACCGCCGTTGAGTTTCCGCAGACTCAACTGAGAGCAACAGATCAAGAAAACGATTGACTAGCGCTTCTTTCGCGCCGGGCGTATCTGTCGTTGGGATGATCACCTCGCCGAGAGCGATAAGTGTCTCGTTCTGATGCTTGCTGAGGAAGGCCGCCTTCCAATTGGGATCGGACAGGAATTTTGAGCCGTCCTCGCCGCGCGCAGCTGGGGTCAGGCCTGATTCGATCGCCTGCGCCAACGATATCCCAGGCATCAGAGCAGTGGCGCCCATGCTGAGCGCAGCGCGAATAAGCGCACGTCGACTGATTAAGAAAGATTGAAGCTGCGACTTTTTTTCTGAAAGAATTGCTTCGGATCCCGACAATTTCACTACCCGAATGATAGTCGTTGTGCCTAGCTTACTCAAGAGAATAGCTGCTCGAAACAGTTCTCCGTGCAAACATAATAGATGAACACATCCCTGCTAGCTGGAAGCTGGAATCCCCATCCACGCTGACCCATTACGCGACGATTCGAGGACAGCTTTCATAAATTTCATCTCATCAATTCCGTCTTCGACAGTAGGTACCAGCAACGAATCAGGATTTGGCGCACGCTTCTGGATTTTTGCGGTGATCTGTTCCGCGAGATCCGTATAGAGCTGCGCGAACGCTTCCAAATATCCTTCAGGATGCCCGCTCGGAACACGCGTGGCGTGTGCTGCCGCGGGTCCTGTGCCGGCACTCCCGCGCATGAGGATTCGGCGAGTTTGCCCGAAAGGCGTGAAGATGAGGGCGTTTGGATCTTCCTGCCGCCAATCGATTCCGGCTTTTTCGCCGTAAATGCGCAAATGGAGATTGTTTTCGTTTCCGGGTGCAACCTGGGTTGCCCAGAGGCCCCCCTTCGCTCCTTTCGCAAAACGCAGCATGACGTGGACGTTATCGTCCAGCCGCCTGCCGGGAACGAACGTCGTGACATCGGCTGCAACCTGCTCAACTGGAAGTCCAGTGACGAAGCAGGCGAGGTTAAATGCGTGCGTGCCGATATCGCCCAGTGAGCCCGCCGGCCCGCTGCGTGCTGGATCGGTTCTCCATTCGGCCTGCTTCTGGCCGGTTTTTTCAATCGGATTCGTGAGCCAATCCTGCACATACTCAACTTGCACGATTCGAATCGGGCCAAGTTCACCAGCTTTTATCATTTCCCGAGCCTGTCGAATCATCGGATGGCCGGTGTAGTTGTGAGTTAGACCAAACACCAGGCCCGTTCGTTTTACGATTTTCGCGAGATCTAAAGCGTCGTCCAGCGTGGTGGTAATCGGCTTATCGCAGATCACATGGATCCCGGCTTCGAGAAATGCCTTCGCCGCAGCATAGTGGACATTATTAGGCGTGACGATTGAGACTGCTTCGATTCCGTCTTCGCGCTTCGATTCGGCGGCCGCCATCTCTTCAAAGCTGCGGTATGCGCGCGGAATGTTGAGTTCGTGTGCGCCAGAAATGCTCTTTTCAGGACTCGAACTCAGCGCTGCTGCAACCAGCTCATATCGATCATCGAGCCTGGCGGCAATGCGATGCACCGCGCCGATGAAAGCTCCGGGACCGCCACCGACCATGCCCAGCCGCAGCCGGCGATTTTGTCTTTCGCTTGTGCCTTCGATTGGCATCTATGCACCTTTCCTGGTCAGGCCAAGCATCCGTCGATTCGCTTCGTCGTTGGCGCCAGACTTTGCGAAATCATCAAAGGCGCGGTCGGCGGTTTGAATAATGTGACGCGCGATAAACGGCGCACCTTCCTTTGCACCTTGCTCGCTGTCCTTCAAGCAGCACTCCCACTCAAGCACGGCCCATCCAGGAAAGTCGTATTGCGCCAGCTTGGAAAAGATTGCCGCGAAATCGACCTGACCATCGCCAAGCGAACGGAAGCGCCCGGCACGCGCGATCCAAGTCTGATATCCACCATAAATTCCCTGTCGTCCGGTCGGGCGGAACTCGGCGTCCTTCACATGAAACATTTTTATTCGCTCATGGTAAATGTCAATGTATTCCAGATAGTCGAGTTGTTGCAGAATGAAGTGACTCGGATCGTAAAGAATATTGCAACGCTTATGAAACTTGAGACGATCCAGGAACATCTCGAAAGTTACGCCATCGTGCAGGTCTTCACCTGGATGAATTTCGAAGCAGAGATCGACTCCCACGGAATCGAACACATCTAGAATTGGCCGCCAGCGTTTGGCAAGCTCATCAAATGCTGTTTCGATCAGCCCTGCAGGCCGCTGCGGCCACGGATAAAGATATGGCCACGCCAGCGCCCCTGAAAAAGTTACATGCGCATTAAGTTCCAGGTTCTCCGACGCCTTCGCTGCATATTGCAGTTGCTCAACCGCCCACTTTTGCCGTGCGGAAGGATGCCCGTGAACAGATTTCGGCGCGAACCCATCGAAGGCCTCGTCGTACGCCGGATGCACTGCGATAAGTTGTCCCTGGAGATGAGTCGAGAGTTCCGTCACCTCAACGTTGTTCGCGGCGAGAGTCCCACGGATATCATCGCAGTACGCCTCGCTCTCGGCGGCACATTTAAGATCGAAAAGGCGAGCGTCCCACGTTGGAATCTGCACGCCCTTGTAGCCCAGAGAGGCGGCCCATCTGGAAATCTCTTTCAAATTGTTAAATGGCGAATTATCGCCCGCAAATTGTGCGAGAAAAATCGCCGGACCTTTGATCGTCTTCACGGTATTAGGATTTCCGGTTGATTATACGAGCGGCTTGCTGCAGTGTGTTGACGGCCTCCTCCGGCAATCTTCCGCTGGCATCTGGAGAAAGATTCAGCAGCAGGTTCGCATTGCGAGCGCGACAATCAGAATAATATGAGGCGATCGTTTCTGCGCTTTGCGTCGTGAATCCCGGACGCCAGAACCAACTGTGCATCGGCGGCATAGGTTTGTATGGAGGTCCGGTCGGTATCCATGCCTCCATCGGCATGTAGTATGTCTTGCCTTCAAATTTTACCTTGGGATCGTGCCCTTCGGCAGGCGGCAGCGTGTCTTCACCATTGATCACGTCCGTCGGCCAGCTCTTCGGCTCACATATGCGGCCGAGATTACGCTTGCTCTGATAATAGGCCTGATTCATTACCACAATTCCGTGCGGGCTGTACTTCTTTATCAGCTCATACACTTCCCAACGCCGGTCATCTGAAAGCTTCCACGTGATATCGAGCAATTGGTAGAACGTGTTTGGATACTTGCTGTGCAGTTCCGCCAGCTGCTGTTTGATGAGCCTGTAGTAATTATCCTTGACCGGAATATTCCAATCGAACTTGCCTTCGTTATGCGGATCGAGGATGCAGTAATAGAAGCCGTGCTTGAGTCCATATTCCTTGCACGCTTCGACGAACGCGGCGACCACATCTGTTTTGTTCGGACTCGCGGCAACATCATAATCATAATTTGCAGAATCCCACAGGCAGAATCCAGACATGTGCTTCGCAGTCAGCACGGCGTATTTCGCTCCCAGGTCGCGCGCGACGCGGATCCACTGAAGCACATCGAGATTCGTGGGATTGTATGTGCTCGCCGGCACGCTTCCGGTTTCGTAGTCCTTTCCGGTGAAGGTGTTCATGCTGAAGTGAAATGAAATGCCAAATTGCAGCTTTTCAAATTCGCGGAGCGCATGCGTGCGATGAGTTGCAGGTTCAATTCTTTGCGGCGCCGCCCGAGCTATTTTCGGCAAGACGAAAGCTGCTGCCGCCGTTTTCGAAAACTCCCGACGGTTCATTGGGTGCTCTTAAGAGCAAATGCCACATAAACGCCGCCGGAAGGTGATTTCAGGTCCTTTCCTCCACCGGCTGCTATTACGACATATTGTTTGCCATTGACTTCGTACGTGATCGGCGTCGCGTTGCCGGAGAAAGGCAGGGTTGTTTCCCACAACAACTCGCCGGTTGATTTATCGAACACGCGAAACTTCTTGTCGTAATTCGTTGCGCCGATAAAAAGTAATCCGCCCGCGGTCACAATTGGCCCGCCATAGTTTTCGCTTCCCGTATTTTTCATTCCCTGCGCGGCAAGCTCGGGATATTCGCCCAGTGGGACTTTCCACGCGTAGTCGCCGGTGTTCAAATTGATCGCGTTCAGCGTTCCCCATGGTGGCGCAACCGCGGGATATCCGTCGGGATCATGGAATCGCGTGTATCCCGAAAACCGGTAACGCATCAGCGGCGGCGCGGGCTGGCCTGACGATAGCTCTTTGTTCTCCCCTGCGGTGAGATATTTCACGAGAGCGTTGACCTCATCCGCGGTAAGATTCGGGAACCCGGGCATTCGTCCGCCACCCTTTCGAATCCGGTCTGCGATCTGTTCCAGCGTCATGCGGTCCTGAATCCCCACAAGAGATGGGAACAGCGGCGGAGAACCTTTCATATCATCGCGATGACAGATCGTGCACTGGCTTTGATAAACGCCTTTGCCAGTAGCCTGATCGCCCGTGTTCTCCGCGAGTTCGACGGCCCATGCCATTTCGTTCGAATTGACATACAGAATGCCTGTAGTCGGATCGTAAGCCGGACCACCCCACTCCGCACCGCCATCGAAACCTGGGAAAATTACGGTGTTCTTTCCCGCGCTCAACGGGACGAACTGTCCTTCGCTTCGATAAGTCCGAAACTGCTGCAGAACCCAGGCATGTGCCTCAGGGGTACGATTCGTAAGCATGTCCTCGGTCAGGAGCTGGCGAGCATAGGGCGCGGGCTTTGTGGGAAGCGGTTGTTCCGCGGCGGCAACTTCTCCGTGCAGATCGCTAGGCGGGTACTTCCGATACTCAACTGGAAAAAGCGGTTTTCCCGTCGCGCGATCGAATACGTAAACAAAGCCTTGTTTCGTTGTCTGCGCGACGGCGTCAACTTTCTTGCCGTCGTGCTCTACCGTGATCAGCGCCGGAGGCGAAGGAAAATCACGGTCCCAGATATCATGATGTACGGCCTGAAAATGCCAAATGCGTTTTCCGTTTTCGGCGTTCAGCGCCAGCTCGCAATCGGCAAATAGGTCATCCCCCAGTCGATCACCGCCGTAAAAATCGAATGCAGCAGAGCCGGTGGGCACGTAGACGATACCGGTCTTCTGATCGACAGTCATTCCCGTCCAATTATTCGCAGATCCGCTCTTTTGCCACGCATCCTTCGGCCAGGTGTCATAACCGAACTCGCCGGGATGCGGAATGGTATGAAATATCCAGCGCTGCTTTCCTGTGTGTATATCGTAAGCGCGAATGTCGCCAGGAAGCGCGGGTAAAGTTTCTGGCAGGCGTCCGCCAACGATGAATAGGTCTTTGTAAACTACCGCTGGACTCGTGAGCGCAATGAATCCCGTTTTCACATCACGTCCGAGTCCTTCGCGCAAGTCGATGCGCCCCTGATCGCCGAACGTCGCAATTGGCTGGCCTGTTTCGGCGTTCAGTTCGTAGACAAAATTCATTACGCCGACGATGATGCGCCGGTCTTTATTGTCGGGGCTTACCCAATAGGCGAGACCTCGATTCGGCTGCGTGCTGACGATACCGGAATCGAACTTCCACTTCAGCTTGCCGGTCTCGGCGTCGACCGCGAAAACTTTTTGTGAAGGCGAGATGCCATAAAGCGTGCCGTCGATCTCGATCGGGCTTGTCTGCAGGCCACCGATTTCTTGTGTGTCGTAAGACCACGCGACCTCAAGCTGGTTTACGTTCGATTTGTTGATCTGTGACAGCGGCGAATAATGCGTTTTGTCCGCATCGCCGCCATATGCTCGCCAATCAACCGTCGCTTTCGGCTCCGGGCTTTGCGACTGAGCCCGCAAGCAACCGAAGCAGAAAAGAATGTATAAGAACCACCCAAGCCGTCGCAAAGTCATCGGCCCAATTAGAACATAAGTTTAAAGCTGGGTTGGATGTTGGGCGGATCGCACCGATCGAAGCTCCGGCAAAAATAGGACGATTGGCAACGTTGAACATCTCTCCACGAAGCAGCACGTTGAACGCCGTTTTGTGAATAGCAGCCAACAACGTAGTCGAGCGCATCAAGTAAAGCTTGCGTGTTTGCCACTGCTGTGCAAAATGGGCTCCGGGGCAATCACGTTTCCGCTGTTATCGACATACCGGCATTTGGGGTAGCAGTGGGTCAGTCTTCAGCCCAATACGGGGATATTGATAAGGAGGTTTCGGAGCCGTAGCGTTAAACGAAACGAGAATTGAGAAAACGAGAAGGCCCAAGATTTGCCGCAACACGTAGCCGAATGTAACAGGAGCTACGAGCAACGGCCACTCCTTCAACTCCAAAGATGATAAATTCGAACGTTTACATTTTTGATTTGTGAACCTTCATCGACTACGGAGCATTCATGAGATTTCGGAGTTTCCTCCTTTGCGCGATAACGCTAACCCAACTTTTGGCGGCTCAAACCGACGAAAAAAATCCGCGCGAAAATTCCTACCTCCTTGGCTACAGTTCGAAAACTTCAGCAAACGAGAAAAACTGGGAGCAGAAGTTTCGAGACGGAATTGTGGCCGACAACATTCGCGAAAACATGAAACGGTTGAGTGCCCACCCGCACCATGTTGGCTCGCCTTACGACAAAGACAATGCCGAATGGATCCTTTCGAAATTCAAACAGTGGGGATTCGATGCACGTATCGAGACCTTCCAGGTCCTTTTTCCGACGCCAAAGGAGCGAGTCTTGGAGTTGTTGACGCCGGAAAAATTCACCGCCAAGCTGCAAGAGCCCGCTCTGCCCGTCGATCCGACATCTTTCCAGACAAGTGAACAGCTTCCAACTTATAACGCCTACTCTATTGATGGGGAGGTAACCGCACCGCTCGTGTATGTGAATTACGGCAACCGTGAAGATTATGAACAACTCGATCGACTGGGCATTACGGTAAAAGGGGCCATTGTCATTGCTCGTTATGGCTCGGGGTGGAGAGGAATCAAGCCAAAGGTCGCAGCGGAGCACGGCGCTATCGGCTGCATTATCTATTCAGATCCGAAGGGCGACGGATATTTCGAGGGCGACTCGTATCCTTCGGGTGGTTGGCGGCCGAGCTTCGGTGTTCAGCGCGGCAGCGTGATGGACACAGATTATCCTGGCGATCCACTGACTCCTAGTGTCGGGGCTACACCGGATGCGAAGAGACTTTCCATCAAAGATGCAAAGACGATTACCAAAATTCCCGTACTCCCAATTTCCTATTCGGATGCACTCCCCTTCCTCTCGGCTCTTACGGGACCGGTAGCACCGGAGCATTGGCGTGGCGGACTGCCTATCACTTATCACGTGGGGCCGGGGCCGGCGAAAGTTCATCTGAAAGTTACATCAAATTGGGACCTCAAGCCGGTCTATGACGTGATCGCCACTTTAAAGGGTTCAGACGATGATCAGTGGGTAATACGCGGCAATCACTTCGACGCATGGGTGAACGGCGCTGACGATCCCATTGCTGGACAAGCTCCTCTCCTCGAAGAAGCACGGATGCTGGGCGAACTGCACAGTCAAGGTTGGGTGCCGGGCCGCACCATTATTTATTGCGCGTGGGATGGAGAAGAACCTGGTTTGCTTGGTTCTGTTGAATGGGTCGAGACGCACGTCGCCGATTTGAAGAAGCACGCCGTCGCCTACATTAATTCCGACACGAACGAACGCGGGTTCCTGGATGCCGGCGGGACTCAGGACTTGCAACGATTTATTAGCAATGTGGCTCGGGACATTCAAGATCCTGAAACAAAAATGTCGGTTCTCAAGCGTTCCCGATTGCGTGACATTGCACAAGCTAAGAATGCCGAAGACCGCAAGAATGTTCGCGACCATAGCGATCTGTTGCTTGGCGCACTCGGTGATGGATCTGATTACACCGCATTCCAGGATTACGCCGGAATTTCAACGCTCAGCGTCGAGTTCGGCGGCGAAGACGATGGCGATCAATATCACTCGATCTATGACGACTTCTATTGGTATACGCATTTTGTCGATACGAACTTCGCATACGGGAGGGCTCTGGCGCAGACGATTGGAAGCGCGATCATGCGCCTGGCCGATGCCGATCTGATTCCGGTTGATTATTCGCCCCAGGCGGAAGCAATCAATAAATACGAAAGCGAATTAGAAAAGATTCTCAAAGAGAAACAAGAGGAATTTAAGGAACGGGACACTGAGTTGGATGAAGGCGTATTTACGGCAATGAACGATCCGCGCAGGCCTGAACTTCCGCCCCCGGCGGAAGCAGTCCCGCCCTATATGGATTTCGCCCCAATGAAAAATGCGCTCGAAACATTAAAGAAAAATTCCGAGCGATACACAAAGGCATTGGCCGAGTGGCAAGAAAGCGGTTCGCCGGAGTTAGCTCCAGAAAAGCTGCGACTGGTAAACGATGATCTGCTTGCAATCTCCAGATTATTTCTAAGCGAGCGCGGACTGCCGGAACGTCCCTGGTTCAAGAATCAGATTTATGCTCCTGGCGCGTACACCGGGTATGGGGCGAAGCCAATCGCTCCAGTGCGCGAATATATGGACGAAAAAAAATGGAAGGAAGCTGATGCCCAAATCCCACACGTTGCTCAGACGATTGAAAACGTAGCTGCTGGAATAAATAAGGCCGCAGAGGATCTTGAAAGTGCGTTACCAAAACGCACTAAAATGTAGCAAGAACCAAGGAGTCATTGACTCGAAAATTGTTCCACTAAGAAATAAGAAGGAACTCGCGCTCAATTTCCAATGGACGCGAACAGCCGTTAAGTATCGGCGGCTATCACGAGGGTGGGCCATGATACGCGAATTAATCCCCATCCTGCTCACCGTCACGCTTTTGGCGGCGCAGGTCAAACCATCCCGCAAAGTCGGCAATCCTCTCGATCACCTCCCGTCCAACACCGAGGTCTTGACGCATTTTGGTGAGCGTGCCGATATCTCTCCAGATAACCGACGCGTTGCTTTCATGACCAAGAGCTTCGGCGACGCAATGCTGATCGACCTGAAAACGCGCATCATCACATGCCTTACCTGTAATGTGCCGGCGGCGGCGTTTCTTCGCGTGATGCATGTGGTTACAGGAGACTACATTCTCATTGGCCCAGCTCATTTTGAAGACATTCACACCAGCCGCACTCGCGATAACGAATTATGGTTTCTCAGCAAACAACCAGGATCTAAGCCGGTAAAGCTCGGACAAAAGATAAGTGAGGGAGCAGCGATTTCGAAGAACTCGCTGAAAATAGCTTTTTCGGTATTGCAGGCGCAAGACCCAGAGCTTGCCAGCGGTACTTCAAAATTGATGATGGCAGATCTAGACCTCTCAGGTACCCTCCCCAGGCTCCTCAATAAGAGAACGGTTTATCAAAGCAAAGACCGCAGCTGCGTGCTAGAGGCGCAAGACTTTTACGACGATGATAAGAAGATGACATTTACCTGCTACGAGCCCGACGATACGGCATCGGCGATGGGAATTGATTTGCAAACCGGACAGGTCACTAACTTCTCCAAAGCACCTGGGACGTATAACGAGCCAGAAGGAATTTTTCCGGATGGCGCTTACACCACTGTAGAAGGTGATCGCCAATGTGCCGAATTCAAAAGTGGATGTGGTTCCGCCAATATTGACATTTGGAAGCTCAAACTGGACGGAACGGGAAAAGACTTCACTCGGCTCACTCACTTCAACGACTACGAAGGTGGTAAAGCGTCGAATCCTGTGGTGTCGACGGATGGTCGGTTCATGGCATTCCAAGCTGCTCGCGCCGGTGACCCAGCCGGCGTGGGTTATGGAATCCTCCTTTACTGGTTCAGAAAATAAGCTCTTCTGACGGTTCAGAAAATAAACGGTTCAAGATGCTCCTGACTTGAAAGTCAATGGGTGCATTCATTCGGAAACCGCTATAAGTTCACTTGCCCCGTGCCGCTCCTTTTGCTGGCGCCGTGTCGACCGCGGTCGCGCTATCCGCCCAAGCCGTGTACCACAAATTCAAAAGCATATTCGCGCCAGCGGCCATCCTTTGCGCAGTAAATTTTCGAGCCTCGGCCGTGCCGGCACCGTTGAAGCCGCCCGTTTCTTCTAATTGATAAACCTTCTGGACCTGAGCGTTAGAGGCATACAAGTACCCCACGTATTGCTGAAAGGGAGCTCGAAGACGCTCAGGAGAATGCACCATGCCGGAAAAATCCGCCGGATGAATGTTCGCAGCCACATACGCGTTCTCAAACTGCGAGTGGATTGTGTGCTCGGTCGTGTAGTGATTGGGATTCGGCCCAACCCATCCGTTGTACTGAATGGTGGTGTGCAAGGGTTGGCACCCGTCAGCAACGTAGTGGCCAAGCCAGCCCGCATAAAAAATGATGGCCTGCTCGACCGGGGCGGTCGCCTGGCGAGTTTGGTGCAACTGCCGGTATTCGCGGAAGGCAGATTTCAGCCGGTCGAAGATTTCCATCGTTATATAAGGTTGCAGGCCGACGCGTTCGGGAAGGTAATCATCCGCGTGGTCCTGCGTGGCAGCACGTTTCTCGTAAAGCGCGAGATAAAATTTATAACGGCCCGGAGGAAGCGGTTTCATCCACTCGACCCGTTCGAGGTCAATAAAGTGGTCCGGCTCTTGCGCATTCTTCAGCGCGAATTCCGATTCACTACGCCAGCGGTCCGGCTCCGGGCCGAGATAAGCTATCTCCTTTACCGCATCTCCACGGCGCAAGAACAGCGGCATGTCGGGAGGAATTTTTTCTGCCGCGACTTGGTTGATATATATGTGGCCTTCGTTCCCCCAGGCCAGAGCGTCGGCGGGGATAAAAAAACAGACACCAAGGATCGTCAGGTACGCTCGAATTTTCGTAACTCTCATTGCCGAGTCGGTTACATCGTCAGAACTACGCGAAACTCAGCTTTCCCGCTTTGCATGCGAGCATAGGCTTCCCCTGCTTTGGCCAGCGGAAAAGTTTCGATCATCGGGCGCACGCCGCTTAGTTCAGCGAAGTTCAAAGTATCCTCGGAGTCGGTCGGTGCTCCTGAAGCCCATCCTTGAATCGCTCGACTTCCGCCGATCAGTTGGATCGGCGAGACCTGAATTGGGTCGAATGCAGCACCTACTACTAAGAGCTTGCCATTCGGTGCCAATCCGTCGAAAAGATCGGACATCGCTTTTGAACTGGGCGCGGTGGCGAGGATAACTTTTGCGCCGCCGAGCTTTTGCAGCTCCGCGACTGCATTGGCACCTACACTGTCGATGTACACGCTTGCTCCAAGTTTTTTTGCCAGACCGGCATTCTGCGGACCACGCCCGATCGCGGCAACCTGATAGCCAAATTTATTTGCGAACTGAATTCCGAGATGGCCCAGACCACCCACTCCCTGCACCGCAACTAAGTCGCCGGGGAACGCACCGCTGTGGCGGAGCGCATTATAGGTGGTCACTCCGGCGCAGAGCAGCGGCGCGGCTTCGGCATCGCTCAGATTTTCTGGAATTGCTGCGAGGGCTTCAATAGGAGCAACCATATACTGCTGGTATCCCCCGTCATAGCTGATTCCGCAGATTTTCAAATTACGGCAGTTGCGAAAATCGCCGCGCCGGCACTCGAGGCAGGTGTTGTCGTGACCGCCATGCCAGCCAACGCCGACACGCTGGCCTGTCTTCCATGTCGTAACGCCTTCTCCGAGTTCGTCAACCACGCCAGCGACTTCGTGCCCTGGAATGCGCGGAAATTGAATTCCGGGCCAGATGCCCTCTTTTGTAAGCTCGTCACTGTGACAAACGCCACAAGCCTGCACTTTGATCCGCACCTGCCCGGGACCGGGTTGGGGAATTTGACGTTCGACGATTTCCAATTCTCCGTGTGGTTTAGAAATTTGTGCCACCAGCATTCGTGCCGTTTCCGGTTTCGGTGTAACTCTGAGCGTTGCCACAATTCCTCCTCAAATACCTCCTTTTGTTGACTACCGCTGGCCCAGGTACGACGCATTATTTGCCTGTGAAAATCTTTGAGGGTTCATCGAAAGCGCAGAGCCAGCAACCGGTTAGCTTATTTCGGCCACCACGCGTTGATTCTGCTCTCCTAATCCGGAAACGCCAAGTCGCATGCGATTTCCAGGCTGGAGATATTTTGGAGGACGCAAACCAAGGCCGACGCCGGGCGGAGTGCCGGTCGAAATAATGTCTCCAGGATGGAGGCTCATAAAACGGCTCAGATAGCTTACAAGGAATGAAACGCGGAACACCATCGTGCGGGTGTTTCCATTTTGATAGCGATGACCGTCGACCTCAAGCCACAGGTCTAAATTGTTTGGATCTGGTATTTCATCTCTTGTGACCAGCCACGGACCGATCGGGCCGAATGTGTCCGCACTTTTGCCTTTTACCCACTGCCCTGTTCCCTCCATCTGAAAAGCGCGTTCAGAAATATCGTTGACCACGCAGTAACCAGCCACGTACGACATCGCTTCAGATTCAGAGACATACTTCGCGTGTCTGCCAATAACCACGCCTAACTCAACTTCCCAGTCGGTCTTTTCGGAGCCGCGGGGAATAATCACGTCGTCGTCCGGGCCGCAGATGGAAGATGTAGCCTTCATAAAGATGATCGGCTCAGAGGGAATCTTCAGTCCAGATTCGGTGGCGTGATCGGAGTAATTCAAGCCGATGCAGATGAACTTTCCGACTTGGCTAACACATGGGCCAAGGCGCGTTCCCTGAGGAACAAGTGGCAGTTTGTTTATTTCCAGCTTGCGTAAGGATGCCAGAGACGCTTCAGAAAACGTTTCCCCGTTAATATCCGCAACGATGCCGGACAAATCTCGGATTGTTCCATCGGAAGCGCTACATCCCGGGTGCTCGCTTCCTCTATTACCGTGACGAACAAGTTTCATTTTGTGCTCAAAATGTCGTTACAACCTGCAGCCTTTTCAAAAAATATCCAATATACATTGCGTCCATTGCGCATAGTAAAACGATTTTGCTTGACAACGTTTGCAAGTTGAAGGTACACACACTCACTATACACAAATAATTAATTTGCATTAGGCTCTCAGGGTTTTGTTCAGCTCCCAAACTTAACATTTAAAAAAGAAGCTTATTGGAGGCTAGGTTATGAAGTTTGTTTTTCTTCGCGGGTATTTGCTGGCAGCCGCGCTCGTACTATTCAGTACAGTTCTGGCGTTTGGCCAGGAAGCAACAATCGTTGGAACGGTTACAGATCCTTCGGGTGCAGCGGTGCCGAATGTTTCAGTAACCGTGATGAACACTGATACCGGCGCTATCTCTCATCTCAATACCAATGACGTCGGGCAGTACGTAGCAGCCGATCTTCAAATCGGCCATTACACAGTGCAAGCAAAAAGCGCAAATTTCAAACTCGCCGAACAAAAAAATATTGTGCTTCAAGTCGGCGATCGTCACCGTGTTGACTTCCAGTTGCAGCTTGGTAATACACAAGAAAGCGTTACAGTTGAAGCAACTGCCGTTCAAGTACAGTCGGACACCGGCGAAGTTAGCGACGTGATCAACGGCTCGCAGATTAGCAATCTCGCCACCAATGGGCGCAGCGTTGCCGAACTCGAAGCTCTTGTGCCCGGCGCATCGAGCGCACAAGGAGACTTCCAGGTTCCAACCTCGGCCGGCGGCGATTTCAATGTGAGCTTTAATGGCCAGCGAGTGGTTCATAACCTGTGGGTAGTCGACGGCGGCGAAGCTGCCGATCGTGGGGGTGGCGGTGGAGCTGATGTCCTTCCGTCGATGGAAGCGATTGCCGAGTTCCGAACTTTAACTTCGAACTACAGTGCAGAATACGGCCTTTCCTCGGCAGGCACCATGAGCATGGTGATCAAATCTGGCAGCAAACAGCTGCACGCCGAGGCGTTCTACTTCGGCCGCAACGATGCATTTGACGCACGCAACTTCTTTAATCCGGCGCCTCAACCGGTCACCGAGTTGCGTTTCAATGATTTTGGATTCAATGTCGGCGGACCAATTGAATTCAAGCACAGCTCGAATCCCAAGACGTTCTTCTTCTACAACATGGAGTGGCGCCGGTACATCAAAGGCGGCCAGTTCAACCAGACCGTACCTTTAGCCAGTCTTTACCCGGACGCGAATGGTGCGGGAACCGGCGTGGTACTGCCCGCTACTGGCGCAAACGGGAAGCCGATTGACGCCGTAGCACCCGCAAATATCGCCAACCTCTGGGCGACCGGTGGTTGCACCGGTGCGGCACCTGCAGCTGGGTCTGCCTTAACTGTAATTCCCGACTGCTTGGTCAGTCCTAATGCGGCGGCGGTGCTCGCTGCAGGAATCTTTCCGAAGCCAACCAGTGGTTGGGCATTCCAAGGCGGCGCAAATCAGCCAACTACCGGGAAGGAAGAAATTGTCCGCATAGACCACACGTTTAGCGATAGGTTCTCCGTTTTCGGCCACTTCATTGACGATCAGGCGATCCAGACATTCGGAACGTCGATGTGGAGCGGAGACAACTCACCGGCAGTCGGTAACACCTTCAACAATCCGTCGATGAGCTACGTCATTCACGCGACGCACATCATCCGCCCGAACTTGTTGAACGAAGTGTCGTTCAACTATGACGGGAACCGGATTCACATTATCCCGCAAGGCGTCTTTACGGCTCCATCCGGTTTCACTTTCAACCGGATTTTTACGGGGACAAACGTTGACAACCGTATTCCTGACGTCAACCTGGCGCAGGCCACCGGTACTAATTACACGGTGAACTGGATGCCCTGGAACAACACCGCCGATGATTATCAAGTAAAGGATGATCTTTCCTGGACTAGGGGATCTCATCAGTTCAAAATCGGAGGCGGGTGGGCCATCTACAAGAAGGTGCAAGACTACTTTGCCGATACGCAGGGTGGATTTAAATTTGATGGGTCTGCGACCGCTCCGGCAGGTTGCAGCTCTTCAAGTGCGAACTGCGGGTTCGATTATGCCGACTTCATTCTCGGCGATGCGCAATCGTACTCTGAGAATGCCTACAAAGGGACGGGCCACTGGAACGCCATTTCACCGGATGCTTATTTCCAGGACAACTGGCGCGCCACTCACCGCTTGACCCTTAACCTTGGACTGCGTTGGGACGGAATTCCGCATACCTATGAAGCCAATGCTGCCCAGACGGACTTCTTCCCCAACCTCTACAATGCCGCGGATGCTCCACTCTGGGCTCCAGGCAGCAACTATGGCCAGATTGCAGCCAACAGCCCCGGCCTGGGCCCAAGCCCAATTGCCTCTCTTCAGGGATATCAGTTTTACCTGAATGGAATGGGCTTCTCCGGAAAAAACGGTGTTCCTAAAGGGCTGGCGAACAGCCAATGGTGGAACTTTGGACCGCGCTTAGGTTTTGCCTATGACCTCTTCGGCACGGGTAAAACGGTAGTTCGCGGCGGATTCGGCATCATGTACGAGCGCATTCAAGGTAACGACATGTACGATGGCGCAACGAATCCACCGTTCGGCTATTCATTGGGCACTTCAAACGTGCTGTACTCCGATCCTCATGATCAATGGAACGGCGGAACTGTGACGGTTCCGATCGTGCCCGCGGGCGTGACTGGAATTAACGGTAACTACCCGGCACCGCGAAGCTCGCAATTCAGCGCGGGTGTTCAGCAGCAACTTGCAAACAACACAGTGTTGTCAGTCTCTTACGTTGGCAACATTGAAAGACACCAGAGCTATTGGCAAGAACTCGAGACTCCGCCACAGGGTCTGTTGGCTTGCCTACAACAGTCAAACTGCGCAGCTGGTACGCCAGCCTTTAATGGTCTGGTTCCCTACCAGGGCTACACCTCGATTAAGGAAGCCTTCAACGGAGAAAACGGGCATTACAACTCGTTGCAGGCCGAACTGCACGGTAGGGTCACTCATGACCTGCAACTGCAGGTTGCGTACACTCTGTCGCGCTCGATTGATGCCGCGACGGGTAATGGTGGAAATGGATTTGACCTGAATTACATCACCAATCCGTACGCTGGTTGGAAATACGACCTGGGGCCTTCAGTCTTTGATCGCACCAACGTCGCATTCGTTAACTTCATCTACGACATTCCCGTCGCGCGTAGCAGTACAAACCGCTTTATGAGAACGGTCGTAGGCGGATGGGAGCTCTCCGGCATCGTTACTATGGAATCGGGGACTCCGCTCAACTTGGGAATAAATGGCAACAACGTCGCCAGCGTCTTCACTGGCGGCGATGTCTCCAATCGTCCTGACTTGGTCGGCGCAATTTCGTATCCTAAGGCGCCGGTCGCAGCTGGCGGAGTTGTAACTGGAGTCCAGTGGGTCAATCCCGCTGCATTCGCAACTCCGGCAGCCGGAACCTGGGGCAACTTGCCCTTCAATGCCCTTCGCGGAGCGGGTCGCGATGACTGGAATCTCTCGTTGTTCAAGAGCTTCGTCATCAGTGAGTCTCGTGGGTCGCGGTTCGAGTTCCGGGCTGACGCTTTCAATGCGTGGAACCACACGCAGTTCGGAGGCGGCGGTCAGAACGGCGGCTTCAGCAACAATTTCGGTTCCGGGAACTTTGGCCAGTACACCTCGGCCTTCGATCCTCGCGAATTCCAATTTGGAGCCAAGCTGATCTTCTAGCCCAGTTAAGTCAATCTCACGCCCCGTTCAGAACTCTGAGCGGGGCCTTTTCTTTGGTTGCCACTACCCGGATACTCGGCATCACTGCCATGCAATAGAGGTTCAGAAAGGCTCTTGGCTGACTTACTTTAAAAGACGGACCGCTGGTTCCGTCTACTGGAAATTGATAGCGACGTTTTTATGACAGCGTCTGTACCTCCACGCTCAACACTGCCGGCAGGTCGCGCACAATGGGGTTCCAACTATCACCTGCGTCATTTGAGGCATAGACCTGACCGCCGGTCGTGCCGAAGTAAACGCCGCATTTGTCGAGGGTGTCGACGGCCATCGCATCCCGCAGGACGTTAACGTAACAGTTCGCTTGCGGCAGGCCTTTGGTCAGCGGTTCCCATTCGTTGCCCCCGGTCCTGCTGCGGAAAACTCGCAGCTTGCCGTCATGCACGAAATGCTCGCCATCGCTCTTGATTGGAACTACGTAAATCGTTTCCGGCTCGTTCGAGTTCACGTCAATTACGAATCCGAAGTCGGTTGGTAGATTGCCGCTAATCTTTGTCCAGTTGTCGCCCGCATCGTCGGAGCGCATGACGTGCCAGTGCTTCTGCATGAACATTGTTCCAGGTTTCTTGGGGTTCATTGCGATGTGATGTACGCAATGACCAATCTCCGCCGTCGGGTTCGGAATGTATTGCGAGTAGAGTCCTTTGTTAATTGGTTTCCAGGTTTCGCCACCATCGTCAGTGCGGAACGCGCCTGCTGCTGAAATGGCGATCCATATCCGCTTCGGATTGCTGGGGTCAAGAATCACGGTGTGCAAGCACATGCCTCCTGCGCCCGGCTGCCACTTGGGACCGGTGCCGTGCCCGCGCAGACTAGAAAGTTCCTGCCAGCTTTTTCCGCCATCGGTAGAGCGGAAAATCGCAGCATCTTCGACTCCGGCGTACACCGTCTCGGAATCGGTGAGTGAAGGCTCGATGTGCCAGACTCGTTTGAACTCCCACGGATGCTGCGTGCCGTCATACCATTGATGCGTCGTGAGCGGAGCGGCTTTCGTATCGTATGCGAATTTGTTGCTCTCACCTTTCGGCCAGCCGCGTTGGTCGGTAGTTGGTTCACCGGCAGGTGTTCCCGGCTGATGCCAGGTCTTGCCGCCGTCATCGGAGCGTTGAATGATCTGTCCGAACCAGCCGCTGGTCTGCGACGCGTAGATGCGATTGGGATCGACGGACGATCCCTTTAAGTGATACACCTCCCAACCGGTAAAAAAGGGCCCCTGCACGTCCCACTTTTCGCGCTTACCGTCTGAACTAAGAATGAATGCGCCTTTTCGAGTGCCAACCAGAACGCGAACTCTGCTCATTTTGTTCTCCTGAGTTTCTGTGTTTTCGTCGAGATTAACCGACTTCATTCTTCTTTGCGTTTATTTGCCAAGTATTTTCTTCAAACCCTGTTTAGCCCTCTTGCTTATTTACTTGTAAAAGTGAAGTGGGGGCTCCATGTCGCGGTCAGGGCCATACCCACCTACCATTGACCTGAAGAGGACGGGGATCGTTGTCCTTCCACCTTCTGCGTACTTCCGAAAGCAAGGATTCACGATTCTTTGACATGTTCTCGATGACAACGCATGGCGTGGCTGTCTTTTCGTGGCGCGCGCCCCAAATCAGAAGTTCCAGCAAAACAGGAGCGAGATCGATGCCTTTCTTCGTCAAACGATAGTTCACCTTGCGACCATCGACGGCGTCTGCGTCTGTGGCGATGATCTCAGCCGCTTCCAGACGTTGCAATCGCTCTGCAAGAATGTTCGTTGCAATCCCCTCACCCGATTCCCGAAATTCTTTGAAAGTTCGCAGCCCGCGAACCATCAAGTCCCTAATAATTAGCAATGACCAACGGTCGCCGAGAATGTCAAGCGAAACGCTTACCGGACAACCAGACCGATGCTTCTGATTTTTCAACGACGAAGACTCTAACAAATATCACTTGCGAAATACAAGCTATCTCGCCAGCCTAGCAATAAAAAAGCTGGCCTTTTCTTCTGGCCAGCTTTCTGAGTTGTGATGCTTTTCGGGCTAGACTGCTGCGCCTGCGGGTTCGGGCATCTCGACTCCTGCGGGCTCCATGTCCTCGAAGGCCACATGGCGCTTTGCAACCAGCATGTAAATGGATGGCACAACGAACAGCGTAAATGCCGTACCAATAACCATTCCGGTCACCAGCATGATACCGATGCTGTTTCGCGCTCCGGCGCCAGGCCCGGTCGCAAAAACAAGCGGCAGGTGACCGAATACCGTTGCAGCCGTGGTCATCAGTATTGGCCGGAGACGTGTGCCAGATGCTTCAATGATTGCCTCCAGCTTGCTATGCCCTCGTTCCTGCAATTGGTTGGCGAACTCCACAATCAGAATTCCGTTTTTCGCAACCAAGCCGACAAGTGTAATGAGACCCACTTGGCTGTAAATGTTCAGCGTGGTGAATCCCAGAAATGAGAACGCAAGCGCACCCGCAATTGCCAGCGGCACCGAACCCGCGAGAATGATGAACGGATCGCGGAAGCTCTCAAATTGCGCAGCCAAGACCAGGTAAATCAGAACTCCTGAGAGCAAGAATGTGCCCAGGAACTTGCTGCCTTCCACTCGAAGCTGGCGCGATTCGCCGGCGTAGTCGAAGGTGAATCCCTGCGGAAGCATTTGCTTGGCGGTGTCCTCAAGGAACGTGAGGGCCTTATCGAGAGGGACCGGAGGAGGAATTACGCCCTGAATTCGGACCGCATTCAGCTGCTGGAATTTATTCAGAGAACGCGGCTGAGTCGTCGTGTTCAGGGTTGCAAACGTGGAGAGCGGAACCAGTTGATTGTTCGAGCCCTTCACGTAAATGTGCTCGAGCTGTTGAGGATTCAAGCGGTCTTGGCGCTTCACTTGAGGGATTACTTTGTAACTCTCACCTTGAATACTGAAGCGGTTCACGTAATTTCCGCCGAGAAGCGTCGAAAGATCCTGCCCGACCTCGCTCATGTCCACTCCCTGCGAGCGGATCTTGTCGCGATCGAAGACAACTTCGGTTTGCGGCTGATCGAATTTGACGTCCGTATCGGCAAACATGAACAGGCCGCTCTTCATCGCTTTCTGAACGATCTCCTGCGCGAGAGCACTTACTTCCTGAGGCTCGGCCGAAGACTGAATGACGAAGTCGACCGGAAAATTTCCCCCGCCCGGCAAGGCCGGAGGGGTGAGAGGAATAACACGAATCCCTGCAATTTTCGAGAGTCTTCCGCTCGCCTCCACCAGGAGTTGCTGCGAAGTCTTCTTCCGCTGACTCCACGGTTTGGCGACCATGCCGGCAAATCCGCCACTCGGCTGCGTGATCTGAAAAATACTCTCGGTCTCCGGGAATGAGTGGTAGACGTTGTAAACCTGTTGAGCAAACAGGTTCGTCTGGTCCAGAGTTGAGTTTGCAGCCGACTGGATTACCGAGAAGACGACGCCTTGGTCTTCCGCAGGCGCCAGTTCGTGCTGCGACAACATGTAGAACGGAACCATCAGCAGGGCAACGATGATCCACAACGTGAGCACGACTGGCCGATAACGAAGCGTGCCAGACAGAGCTCGCGTATAGCGTCCGCGCACGCGCTCAAACTGGCGATTCACGATGCCCGCGAATCCCTTTTCGGTATCGCCCTGGCGAAGAAGTTTTGACCCCATCATTGGAGACAGAGTTAAAGCCACGAAACCGGAGACAATGACGGCGCCGGCAAGAGTTAAGGCAAATTCACGGAACAACGCGCCCGTCAGTCCGCCTTGGATAGCAACCGGTGTGTACACCGCCGCCAGAGTGATGGTCATGGCGATGATTGGGCCAACCAGTTCTCGCGCGGCGTCGATAGCAGCGTGGAAAGGCGATTTACCCATGTGGAGATGCCGCTCCACGTTTTCAACCATGACAATCGCGTCGTCAACGACGAGACCGACGGAGAGCACGATGGCGAGCAAGGTAAGCAGGTTGATGGTGAATCCCGCGACCATCATCAGGAATACTGCGCCGATCAGCGAAATTGGAATGGCGATGACCGGAATCAGAACTGAGCGGAACGATCCCAGGAACAGGAAGATGACGACGATTACGATCAGCAGCGTCTCCGTCAGGGTGTGGAGCACTTCGTTGATCGCGTCCTGGATATATTCGGTGGAATCGTAGGGTATTCCGACGTTCATGCCTTGCGGCAGTTGCGCCTTAATTCCAGGTATTGCTGCACGGACCTGCTTGATCACATCCAGGGAGTTGGCGGTGGGAAGCACCCAGATTCCCATGAAGGTCGCCTTCTCGCCGTTGAAACGAACGTCAGAGTCGTAGTCCTCAGCCCCGAGAACAACATCGGCAATTTCGCCCAGTCGGACGACAACGCCGTTCTGCTGCTTGACCACCATTTGGCGGAATTCGTCGGCAGTCTGGAGATTTGTATTGGCGACAAGATTTACCGAGACTGCGTCGCCTTTGGTGCTACCGAGCGCGGAAAGATAGTTGTTCTTCGTGAGTGCATCGCGCACGTCCGAAGGCGAAACTCCGCGAGCCGCCATTTGGTCGGGCTTGAGCCAAATGCGCATGGCGAAAGTGCGCCCGCCGAGAATATCTGCGCGCTGAACGCCGCTGATCGCAGTCAGCTTAGGCTGAACGACGCGCGTCAGGTAGTCCGTGATCTGGTTGGGATCCAAATCTGTGGACGAGAACCCGATATACATGGCGGCAAACTGATTGTCGGCAGTTTGCAGATCAATAACCGGAGCTTCCGCCTCGGGTGGCAGGTCATTCCGGACCTGCGCGACTTTTGCCTGAATCTGCGTGAGCGCGGCATTTGTATCGTAGTTGAGCTTCAAGTGCACGGAAATCGTGCTGAGGCCCTGTGCGCTACTGGACTCCATGTAGTCGATGCCGTCGGCGCTGGCAATCACGCGCTCAAGGGGCGTCGTAATAAAGCCGCGAACCAAGTCCGCATTTGCGCCCACATAGACGGTGGAGACCTGTACCACCGCGATATCGCTCCGCGGATACTGGCGCACACTTAAAGAACGGATCGCCTGAATGCCGGCAATCAAAATAACCAGATTGACGCAGATCGCTAGGACCGGCCGTTTTATAAAAAGATCTGTGAACTTCATTAGCTGTCCTCAGGCTTCGGCTTTGGGTTATCAGGCGGTTGAACGGAATTGTTTACCAACACGGAACCGCCGTTGCGCAATTTAAATACCCCGGAACTCACGACCTCCTCGCCGGGATTGAGCCCTGAAACGACCGCGACCTGGTCACCGCGCGAACCGTCAACTTTCACGAACTGCTGCCGAACTTTGCGGTTTCCCTTGGCGTCTTTCTCCGCCATAACCACAAATACTGAATCGCCATACGGCGCGTAATTGATAGCTGTAGCGGGAAGGGCAATCACGTTCCGATTCGCGCCCATTCCGAGTTCGACTTGCACAAACATTCCGGGACGCAGCTTTTGACCGGGATTTTGCAATGTTGCTTGAACTTGTATATTTCGCGTGGCCTCATTGACCACCGAATCAATTGCATTCACCCGACCTGAAAACGCTATTCCAGGAATATCGTCACTGGTGATTTGGAGCGAACGGCCAACTCGCACTTGCGATGCTTGCTGCTGCGGAATGCCAAAATTCACATAAATAGGATTCAAGGATTGCAGGGAAACAATCGCCTGCCCAGCCGAAAGATATTGCCCTAAATTGATCTGCCGGATTCCTAAAATCCCGGAGAACGGCGCCTTAATCGTCTTGCGCTCAATGGTTGCTTTCATCTCGCCAACTTTGGCTTCGGTGGATTTCTGGTTGGCTTCGGCATTATCGAATTCACTGCGCGGCACAACGCCGTCTTTTACCAGTTGTTGCTCCCGCCCGTAATTGATTTTGGCAAGCGCAGCATCCGATTCGGCTGCAGCAAGTTGCGCGCGTTCTTCGCGCGTGTCGAGTTCCACGAGCACATCGCCCTGGTGAACTGATTGTCCAGACTCGAAGTGGATCTTATCTACAGTTCCCGGCAGGTCCGCACTCACGGTTACACCCTGGATCGCTGCCGCCGTGCCGATGACATTCAAAGTTGACGGCCAAGTTGCGCTCTTCGCGATTGTCGTCGTGACAGCGTCAGGTGGCGGACTATAGCTCTTGCCCATCGCAATTGCAGCGCTGATCTGCTTGTATTTCGCAAAACCCAGCCCAGCGATGATGAGCACCACCACCGCCAACATCAAAAGCATCCGCTTTACCATAGTTCCCTCTGTCTATAACTACGCAACATCTTCGTCGAAGTTCCAAAAGGTTGGATTGAAGGTCGAGGCCCGGCCACAACCAGATTGCCTGATTGGATGACAAGGTACTTACTAAAGCTCCAAAATTTCAGCCGTGTGGAAGCGAAATTTTTTTTCAACTGCCAATGTTTTTGGAATTCGAAATCGCGCGCCACGCTGGAGGACGTCCGGGCGAGAACGACTGCGTATTTCCAGCTTACTATTGCGATTTTCATCTTCATAGCTTCTCGGAAACCTTGGCCTTCGTTGAACCAGACCCCTCCAATCTGTATGTAACCATACGGTTACATAATATCACCTGCCAAGAGAGCTTATTTGTTTGACGTGTAAGCCTCAGAAATGTACTGGCGTAAGCAGACGCAGCTTCCTGTTCTGGTAAAGTGTTTGTCACTCATGATGCCGGCAAGAAGTTTTGCAAGCGACAACAATGCGGGCGTCCACCCTGAAGTGCTCAACGCAATCGCGGCGGCCAATAGCGGGCACGTTGTTGGATACGGCGACGATCCATACACCGAATCCGCAACGCGTCTGTTCAAGAAGCACTTTGGAGAGGACATTGAAGTGTTTTTTGTCTTCAATGGAACTGCCGCGAACTGTTTGAGCCTGAAAGCTTTGACGCAGTCTTACCATGCCGTGATTTGCGCCGAGGCGGCACATATTTATGTTGACGAATGCGGCGCACCCGAAAAATTCACCGGCTGCAAGTTGATCCCAGTTGCTACAAGCAACGGTAAATTGACGCTGGAAGCAGTTCGTGCCGTTTGCCACGGCGCTGGAGACCAGCATCATGTCCAGCCGCGTGTGATATCGATCACCCAGGCGACTGAGGTAGGCACAGTCTATAGACCGAGTGAGATCCAAGAGCTCTCGCGGTTCGCGCACGAGCACAACATGGTCTTGCATGCAGATGGAGCAAGGATTGCCAACGCGGCGGCCAGCTTGCAGCTCGGGTTACGGGAACTGGCGCGCGAGACCGGAATTGACGTGCTCTCATTTGGGGCCACAAAGAACGGCGCGCTCGGCGCCGAAGCTGTAGTTTTTCTTAATCCGGAGTGCGCGGCGAACTTCAAGTTTTACCGCAAGCAGGGTATGCAACTGGCTTCGAAGATGAGGTTTGTTGCCGCACAATTCGAGGCTCTGCTAAGCGGGAATCTATGGCTGCAGAATGCTCGTCACGCTAATGCGATGGCCCAGTTGCTTAAGCGTGAGCTGAGTAAAATCCCGGCAGTGAGAATTCTTTATGAGGTGGAGGCGAACGGCGTTTTTGCTCAAATTCCTCGCGCTGCAATCTCCAAAATTCAGGATCGCTACTTTTTTTATGTCTGGAATGAGGCGGAATCTGTTGTCCGCTGGATGTGCTCCTGGGACACCACCGCGCAAGACGTAACAGAATTTGTGGATTTCGTAGGAATGACCGTCGAGCGCCTTCAAACGTCGAAAACGCGGTAAACCGCCGGCGGCGTTTGCGCCTGCAGCAACGTGATCGCGACATTATGGACGGGAACTCCGCCGGGCGTTTTCCCGTCACATTTTCCATTGTGTGCGTGACCATGGACGACCAGGTCTGCCCCGTGCCGGTCTATTACTTCAGCGAGGCGTGATGTCCCCAGGAATGGATAAATCTCATGCGCTTCGCCATCGATGGTGGCCGCAATAGGCGCATAGTGGAGCACGATGACTCGTTTTTTCGTACGTAGTTGTGACATTGCTCGTTCTAATCGCAATGCTTCATCGATGCTGGCGCGCACGAATGTTTTAATTTCCGGCTCGCCAAAAGCTGTCAACACACCGCGTCCGAAACCACCTACAAAGCCTTTGGTCCCTGCAAAACCAACCCCGTCGCGTTCGTAAGCGCTTCCATCCAGGACTTTGATTCCTTCCTGGCTAAGCATGCGGATTAATTCGATTTCTTTCCCACTCTCGTAGTCATGATTACCGAGAACTGCAATTACAGGCAACCTGAGCCGCACCAGAACATTCAGCAACGGTTCCATTTCGTCTGGGTGGCCGTAATTCGTCAGATCGCCGGCTAGGACAAAAACATCGGCTTCGTCGCGCACGCGATTAAGCTGATCATGAAGGGCGCTGAACCTTGCCGGTGTGAAATGTAAATCGGCTGTAGCTGCGACTCTCATTTAACTTTCTACGTTCCTGATTTCTTAAAGGTGCCAACATCATGCGATGGTGCTTTCTGCAGATGCCGGGTCCGGTAAAGGCTTTGTATGTCCTCCAGACCCCAGTCCTTCACGTCGATAGAGAAAATGTTTTCGTCCACTAAACTGCCGCGGAAGGGCGCGTTCCGGTCGGGATGCTGCACCAGGTGCATATAGCGCGAAAGCAATTCCTGCCAGAGCGGAGCGGGCACGTAGTTTGTGTGTGCTGGATATACATACCGGTAGAGCACCAGTGCCCAGAGCACCATTTCCCAGTGCTCGCAAGCAAGCTCCAGAATCCGTTCCCACTCGAGCTGGCCTTTGGTCCGATAGATTATGTGAGCGATGTCGGCGCCGTCGAACCTTTCGCGGCGCGTGACGAATAATTTCGACGCGATCAAATCTTCGGCTGAAATGATCTGCGACTTTACTTCCGCAACAATGGCAGGCTGCGCACGTTCGAACCAACTATCGTCGACGACGATAACAGCATTACTCATGCCGGAAATGAGATCGACGAAATACTCCCCGCGACGTGCCTTCGAAAGCCAGACGGGGTCGGGTGTTTCGCAGCGGAAACCCTCATCGCAGAGAGACTCAAGGGCGGCTGGAACGTCCTCTGCTTTGATGAACAAGTCGAGGTCTTTGGTAATGCGCCAGATTCCCGTGTACTTCTGCAACGCGAATGCCCCAGCAACTGCATAAGGAATGACGTGCTCATTCATCGCCAGTAAAACATCGCGATACAGCTTGGCCGCTTCCTCCGGCAGTGGAGTTACACTCGCCGACGTCGCGCCGCCGCCCTCGGGCAGTTTTGGCGAATGTTTCGCCATGAGCCGCTTGGATGGGAGTGTGTGGATTAACGGTTGCAGGTAATGCCAAAAGGTTCAACTTTCGTTGTGATCTTCCGAATTCAACCGCAACCCGGCTCGAGGGGCTGCCCTATTGAACCGCAATGTTGGCCGCAACAGAGGAGCACCGAGCTTAGAGGAGCACCCGGATTCGAGGAGCTCACACGCAACGCGAGAACGCCTTCGCGACTCCAACTTTGCTAGCCCGGGCACGAGGCGAGACATTTGCGGACGCGAGAGCTGCTTTTGCCAATTGCCTCATGCCCTGGCTTAATCTTCCTTAAACTGTTGCACATTTCTTGAAAAAGAGAGTGTTGCAGGATCTTCCAGCCCTGCGGGAATAAACTGAATAGATCACGTGATGAGCAATTCTCGCAGGCTCTCCTGTCAATCCCCAAAATCCTGTATTGAATAACGATTTTTTACAGTCGTAAAATGCTCTGCCGAGGTACTCTGCCATGTTCAACCTTGCTCGCATAGCCGCAGTGCTTGTCCTGTCTTTTGCTTTGGGCCTTTTCCCCTTAGCCGCAGTTGGGCAAACGACAACGCCACCTCCTTATGTATGGCACAACGTAAGAATCGTTGCCGGAGGTTTCATCACTGGCATTGAAGCGCATCCGTGGCTGCCGGAGTTGTTTTACGTGCGCACAGACATCGGCGGCACGTATCGCTGGGATCCTCTGCACCAGCATTGGATTCCGTTGACCGATTGGGTAACTCCCGACAACTGGAACCTTGAAGGAACGGCGAGCATTGCCCTTGATCCGACGGATCCCCAGAAGCTATACCTGGCGCAGGGAGCCTACGTTGAATCCTGGGCGCCGAATGCCGCGATTTTCAAATCATCCGACCAGGGCAGAACATTCACGGTTATCAATCTGCCATTCCAGCTCGGATCGAATGAAAACGGCAGATTTTCCGGTGAGCGACTGGCTGTGGTTCCGTGGTCGCCGAACGTCCTCTATCTAGGAACAAACGTGAACGGCCTCTGGCAGAGCACCGATTACGGCAACACCTGGGCACAAGTGGCAAGCTTCCCGATAACTGGTCCCACGAATAACGACAAAGCCGGCGTCATTTTCGTGATGTTCGGCCCTAAATTAAAGGGCGCGAGCTATCCAACGATCTATGTTGGCGTCTCCGATCCGACGACTGGTTTGTATCAGAGCACCGATAACGGAGAGAGTTGGCAAGCAGTACCGGGCCAACCAACGGGAGACGTTCCCACCAACGCGGCGATCAGCTTAAACGGAAACTTATACCTCACCTACTCAAATCAAGCCGGTCCCAATGGGGCGGGTAATGGACAAGTCTGGAAATATGCCATTCGCCAGAATGTTTGGACAAACATCACGCCAGCTGATCCCATTACTTCATCACAGAACTATGGCTACGCCAAAGTCGTCGTCGATCCATGGAATCCGAACACGGTAATGGTTTCTACGCTCGACCGTTATTATCCCGGAGACGAAATCTGGCGCACCCGCAATGCGGGCACAACCTGGGAAGCTCTCGGCAACGAGATCGGCGCGCCGCCACATTCAAGCTTCGACGTCTCGCTTTCGCCCTGGCTGCTGTTCGGCGGAACAACTCCCGGTGACAACATGGGTAACTGGATCGGCGCGATGATGGTTGATCCATGGGCGCCGAATCATCTGCGCTATGGTACCGGTCAAACCCTGTGGTCTACTGACCAGGTAAATCGTGCAGATTCCGGCGGAGTGATCCCGTGGCGCGTAGGAGCGCTTGGAATCGAAGAGACCGCCGTGCAGGATCTCATCAGTCCGCCTGCTGGTGCGCACCTTTTAAGTGCTCTCGGGGACATTGGCGGTTTCCGGCACGACAATTTCAACGTATCACCACCCCAAGGTCAGTTCTACGTCCCGCCGTTGACGACTAATACGAGCATCGATTTCGCGCAAAACAATCCAATGCTGATTGCGCGCGTGGGCTGGCCTGCGTACGCGCAAACTCTGTGCGGTGGTTATTCAAGGGACCAAGGCACCACGTGGACCACATTCAACAACGCTCCCGGCTGCACCAGTGGTCCTGGCACGATTGCGATTTCCCCTGATGGTTTGCGCTTCGTTTGGGCACCAACCGGTGGTGCAACGGTATATTCCAACGACAACGGCCAAAACTGGACTGCTTCAGCCGGTGCGCCTGCCAATGGCGTTGTTGCTTCCGATCGTGTTAATCCAAACAAGTTCTACACCTTCGACCAAACCTCCGGAACGTTTTACGTAAGCACTGACGGCGGCCAGACGTTCAAAGCAGGCGCAACCGGACTTGGAACCTACAGCTTCAAGCAAATCAGCGTTGTTCCTGGCGTCGAAGGTGACATATGGCTTTCACTGCAATGGAATGGCTTGTGGCACTCGACAGATTCTGGAATGACATTTACGCCGGTGAACTCTGTGGTCTGGCCGGATTCAATCGGCTTTGGCAAACCTGCACCGGGGAGCACCTACCCAGCGCTTTATTTGCTGGGCCGTCTTACCTGGAGCGGCCCCACGTTCGCGACCAGCGTCTTCCGTTCTGATGATGGCGGCGCGACCTGGACAGTTATCGCCGATCCTCAGCACCAATACGGCAATCTCACCCTGGTGATTGGCGATCCGCGCGTTTACGGACGTATTTACATCGGAGCAAACGGCCGCGGCATTATTTACGGTGACGTAAACAACGCGCAATGAAGTAGAAACTGCTTTGTGGCAGCAAGAAGTTAGACTTCACTTAGAACCGCTTCACGGCTGAGCTGGCGGCTGTTGTACGTTCAACTTGAGTACGTCTTTCTCATAATCTTTCTGGTGAAGTTCGCGCGTTTTTGCAAACTCCTGTTGTGCCTTCTCGTTCTCGCCAGTGCTTCTGTAAATTCTCCCGAGCCGGTAATGCGCATCCGGCTGGGTCGGATCGAGTTGAATCGCCCGCTCGTAAGCCTTGATTGCCTCGGGATATCGTTTCTGCTCGGCACGCACCTCGCCGAGATCCAAATACGCGATCCGCAAGTCATTTCTTTGTTGGACACACTTGTGCAAATACGAAGCGGCGCTATCTAGATCGTTTTGTTTAAGTTCGATGTCACCAAGGTAAGCAAGCGACTGCGCGTGATTGGGGCTGATCTCAAGCTCGGCTTCGAACTCCTTTTTGGCTTCGTCGTATTTATGAGATTTCCAATACAGATATCCGAGACCAAAGTGGATCTCGGGTTCGCGAGGCGAAAGCCTCTCTGCTTCCTGGAATTCCTTGATGGCCTCGTCGGTGCGCTCAAGTCCGTCAAGCGCCTCGCCAGTCAATATGTGAGCATCGACCGAGTCCGGGTTATGCTCCAGAATTTTGCGGAATTGCTCCTCGGCGCATGAATATTTTTTTATCTGAAGGCAGCTTTGTGCCAATATCCGATGCAATTCGCTGTTCTCCGGATCACTCTGGACTAACGGCTCGAGATAATTAACCGCCTGAGTGAAATTTCTTGCGCCGTAATAGCTCATGCCGAGTAGAGTTTGTGCCTGCACGCTTGAGGGATCTTGCTTTAGTGCTGCTTTAAGCGGGATAATTGCCGCCGCAAATTTGCCCCCTTTGAACTCAGCCAGCCCCAGATTGAGAGGAATTCCTGGCAAGGAGGGGTTTACCGCAAGGGCCTTGCGGTATGCGTTCGCCGCTTCCGAATATTTCTCTTCTTTTGAAAGCACCACGCCGAGACTAGCAAGCGCCGGCGCATCTTTCGGGTTTTGTGCCACTACTGCGCGCCAAGCTTTCTCTGCTTCGGGGTAACGCCCTTGCTCTTGCAGGGCGATGGCCTCGGAAGGGGTGGCGGCTTGTGAGAAAGCAATACGTGTTGCAAAAAGCAAAAAAAAAAGCAGCGCTTTACTCCGAACCATAGAACTGTTGTATCCCACTTCATGTGCAAAATAAAACTCCGCTAACGCCGTCCCCGTAAAACATCACACGGCAAGTTGCCCCACGTGGCGACGATCGTCGGGCCCGGCACCATCTGGAACGTGAACCCTGACATCTTTTCGGCTGGATTCCTGCTACTCGTCTTTATAGGTTGATGATCATAATCCTCGACAAAAACTGGTGACGATTGTTGCCGATTTGCTTGCGTTACTCACTTCAGTCAATAAATCAGCTTGAGCGAAAACTGAATCTGCCTTGACGTTCCAGCTGTCCTGCTGATGACGCCAAAACCGCTGCCACGCAGGATGTTGTCGGGCAAACCAAAATTCACAATATTGAAGATATTAAAAAATTCCCCGCGAAACTCGACCGTCGCAAGTTCAGCGTTTCCTCGATGTCCCACAGGCGTGTCCTTGATCAATGCGATATCGAAATCGTGGTAAGCAGGTCCTCGAAACGTGTCACGCCCAAGCGTTCCGAATCGCCCGTGATTCGGCCCTGTTCCGTCCGGCACGTTAATCGGAATCGAAAAAAATGACGCATTGTTTTCGCCACGACCAAAATAGTCGTCGCGAACTGCGCGACTGGTTGATAACTGTGGCCTCGCGATCAGGTCAGGACGGTCGGTCCCACCCGCACCTGCACCTGTCTGCTGAACACCAGAAAAAACCGTGAATGGCGATCCGCTAGTTAGGGTAGTAATGTTCAAAAACTGCCATCCAGACGTGACCGCCTTCGGCAATGAATGCAGGAATCCAACTCGATCGAGATAGAGCAACTGAATTACGCTTACGCTGAAGGCATGGGTGACGTCGAACGTTGACGGCCCTTTCTCTGCCCCAGGATCAAATGGATTTTGCGGCTGCGTCTGCAGAATCACGCCCGCGGTGCCCAGCAGGTTTCCGAGTACAGCACTCGTGTCATCGAGAGCTTTTGAATACGTGTAGCTCGCTTGCAATCCCAGTCCCGCTCGTGGTGAATTTTTCGTCAGACTAGTCTGCAGTGCGTGGTAACTCGAGTGCGACCCGCTGCTGATCAAGCTTTCCACTCCGTAGCCGCCGATCGCGTGACCGGCTGAATCGAACTGAGTGTAAGGCGCGAATGCTGGGTCTGCTCCGACGTAGCCGTTTGGCGAATAGACCCGAGCAAGATGAATTCCAGCGGTTCCGACGTATGCCGCGCTGAACTTCACGTCGCGAAAATCGTGATCTACCCCTGCTGTAAATGTCCCGATGTACCCGTTTCGGAAGTTGCGATCGATGCCGGATATGCTCGGCAGCTGTATCTGGTCACCGGGAGTGAGTGCAGAGATGTCTGCTTGCCATCGGTTCAAATCAAGAATCGTGTTTGGACGCACGCTGGCCGAAGTACCGTTTGGAAACACAGGTTGGCCATTCGTCGCATAGGCTGTCGGCAAGGCGAGCGGCACAAATGTGTTACTGAATGGAATCGCAACGCCGGGTTCCGCGCTTATAAATGTGGTGAAGACGAACGGAAGACCTGCAGTGAGAAAATTGTCCTGCCACAGATTGGGCAGCAAGGTTGTGATCGCGCCGCCCGCGTGCAAAACCGTGTGCGGCGACAACGAATAATCAAGACCCAGGCGCGGCCCGAACCCAGACCAATCCTGGTTATACGGAGGCTGCGGGTCCACGATAAAAATCTGCTGGGCATTCCGATCGCGATAGTCGGCGAAACTGCCGTCCGCATTCAGAAATCGCGGTAGAGAAGTGCGTTTTGTAGCCTCGTGGATGCGGCTGTTCACTTCGTAACGCAATCCATAGTTCACGGTTAAATGTGAATTAGCTTTCCAGGTGTCCTCGAAATAGAAGTTGTAAGCTTCTCGTCGCACGCCGGCTTCGTCGAACTTGCTGCCTGTAGGCGTGAGTGAAGCAGCGGCGGTTATCGTATAAGAGTACGGAGTTGCCGTAAGCAAACCAAGAAGCGAATCGGGCAGCGGATCTCCAACATTGATGTTGTGCGTGCCACTCGCCGAAGGGATAAGAACCGGCGAGTAGGCCGTGCCGCCGCCGAAAGAGTACGCGCCGTTCGGACTGATCCCGAAAATGGTTGAGTCGCGATTGACCCGGATTTCTGTTCCCCATTTGAACGTGTGCGCGCCACGAATCGCCGTCATGTCCTCGCGGAATTGATAAAGGTTGCTGTAGGAACCGAAAATCGAACCTCCGGGGGCGTTGTAGCCCTGGAACAAGCCATCGCCAAATCCAAGCGCAGGTTGAATGTGATTTATCGCTGGGAAAAATGGCGTGCTGCGAATGTAGCTGAGAGAAGTCTCCGTACTGAAGTGGCTTGATACCGCCCGCGAATAGCGAACGCTGGCATTACGTTGATGATCGAAAAATTGAATGCCGAAAGTTGGATCGATCGCCGTCTGGTCCGGATTCGTGACCGGGCCGGTCACTTGATTTAAGCTGAAGCGCGCAAGCAAGCTGGCTTTGTCGGAAATCCTGTGATCGACCCGAATGGAGACCTGATCTGTGCTTGTCGATACCTTGGAAAAAGCCTCATAGGTGCGTGCGCCGTAAGGACCACGCGGGACGTTCGGCAAAGGATATTGATCCAGCACGGGCTGGATTTTCGGACTGACGGGAACAGTGAGGGTATCTCCGGGAAATGTGGTCGTGTCGATTCCCTGCCGTTCTGCGGCAGTAGGAACCGGCAGCACCTGCGTTGTTCCAAGCACTTGGCGGAAACCCTGATATTCACCGAAGAAGACGGTACGCCCGTGTCCGTCGTAAATACCTGGGATTTTGATCGGTCCGCCGGTTGCGAACCCAAATTCATTTCGCGCAAACGGAGGAATGCGTCGGTCACTGATGGCCGTGGGGCGATCAAAATAGTTTCGTGCATCGAAGGCCGCGTTGCGAATGAATTCGAAAATGCTGCCGTGGATCTGGTCCGTGCCGGATTTCGAAACCACGTTCGTATAACTTGCTCCTCCATGGCCAATTTCTGCGGGCATCACTCCGGAGCTCGCCTGTACTTCTTGAATGGCATCCACGTTGAAATTAGAAAAAGTAGCGCCACCCATTTCAGGATCAGTGGTGTCGGCGCCGTCCAGCGCGAATACGGTCGCATTGCCGCGTTGCCCATTGACCGCGAACTGCTGGGTAAAGTTCGCAGCCCCGTTCGTATCGGTCATGGTGCCTGCGGCAAGCAGCAGCAGCTTGCTGAAGTCGCGGGAGTTGAGTGGAAGGCTCGACACTTCTCCGCTCGAGAGATGTTCGCCCCCGCTCGCTTCCGTCGTTGCTTCTTGCGACGTGATTACATGTGCGGTCCTCGCTGCCGCATCAAGGGCGATGTCAGCCGTAAGCGTTCTTCCAGTGGGAATCGGCAGCGGAATATCAGCTTTGTAGCTTTCGCCTTTGTAGAGTATTGATACCAGGTAGTCGCCGGCCCGAAGATCGGTGAACTTGAACTCGCCGCCCTGCGATGTTGTCGTTGACTTTGTAATTCCGGACGAACTCGAGCTCACGGTAATTTTAGCGGCTGCAATGATCTGCCCGGTTTGAGTACGTAGAACCCCTTCCCATGCTCCAGCGGGAACCGCGGTATGCGGCTGCTGCGCTAATACAAGAGGCACAACAAAAAAAGTCGCACAACTTAGACAGAACTTTCTGGACATGGTTCCAGAAAGTATAGCTTCGCCGCCCTGACTTGGGTTGGACGCCTTCAGCACACGTATTTAAGTAGGAACGCTTAGCGCGATACCGCCGCAAACAGGCTTGTGTGGATCAACGATTGAAATTGCTTGTCGTCGGTCTTGAAGTGCATTTGCAGCTTTGAGCTGTCAGAGTTCACGGAAACGTCCTCAAGGGCGGCCTTCTCGACTGGGGACGCGGTCATCTTTTTGTAAATCACGCCCGCTTTAACCAGCGAAGAAAGTGTGGCGGCAGTCACTGAATCTGACGTAAGAACATCGAGATCGAACTTCACTCCATCCTGAAAGCTCATTGTGTAACGCGAACCGAGGATTCGTTTCCTAATCGTTTCGTAATCAGCCAGGCGCGACGCATCACCCAAGGCTGAGAGCATCATGTTCTGGGTGCCCTTTTGATCGAGAATGCTCCAGACCGGACCGGATTCAACATCTCCAATCATGTCGGCGATATCAGGGTTCGAGTCGAGCGACTGCACATAACCATCGCGGGCGTCAATCGCGCCGCGTAAAGCCGGTCCGGTACCGAATAGAAGCGTAGTTTCGTCGAGAAACGACATTTCCATTCCGTCGGACATGGGGTAAATATCGGAATCGTGATACTTCACAGGCTTTACCTTCTTGTAACGCAGCCTGCCCAACACGGTCTTCGTGGAAAAAACTCCTTGCGCCGCGCCGACAATCTGCACGCCCTGCTTGGGCTGGCGATAAGAAATGAAGGTCAAAGTATCGACGTCGCGATCGGCAACCACGCCAATTCCCTTGAGTGCCGTCTCAAATTGCTTGAGATTGTCCGGCAAGACCTGGTCTTTGAGTTGTTGCGCAGTCGCTGAATCCTTAAGCGCACGATAATCGACGCAGATCAACTGCTGCACATCGCCGGGTATTGCCGGTCGAACGGATGATGGTAGTGGAGCGGCAAAAGCGGAGATACCGAGAATTGCAGTAAGGGTTATGACCACGCCGACGCGCTGGAAACTATTCATATTGACCTCAGGAATCTATTACTTAGATGCAGGGCTGGATTCAGCAGTCACCCCGCTATATCGTCATTGTAGTCGAACGAGATGAACCCCAAGCTGATAACCAAGGTACGAGACCCTGGTACATTTCAGACATAGCAATTTCATTCTAAGAACGAAACAGCGCTACTTTCTTGCGAGTTTCAGCCCTGAATTCGGAGTCCTTGAGCGATTCCAAGTTGATTTCAACATTCGCCAAGGCACCTTCAATGGCGGCGCGGGCGAGGGCGGCAGCGGTCGTTAAATCCGATTTCATGTTCGGATTCGTGATCGGAAGCAGAGTCTGCGCAATGCCCAGCACTTGCCTTGCCCGCTCGGCCACTCCCAGCGGCACATTCGTCGCGTGCTTCAGTGCGGAATCGACAATGCCGTCCGCAGAGCTCGATCCTTTTGCCTTCTTATAAGCCGACATCACCGTACTGTATGACTCGGCATCGTCATCGATTGCCGATTTAAGTTCTTCGCGCAGAAGTGAAAGTCGTGACACCGCATCGCTCAGCTCGCGCTCATATTGTGTATAAGCCTTTTTTCCACGCGACATGGATGCCACCATAGTCGCCAGGCCCGCAGCCATGGCCGCACTCGCAGCGGCGGCGCTCCCCCCTCCAGGAGTTGCAGTGGCCGCAGCCAATTGCTCAATGAACGGCTCGACTCCTGCCCGCAAACCGCCAACCGATATCTTGCCTCCCATTACGGCGGCCAAGCGATTTTCGAGGATCAAAGAAGAATCGAAATGTTCAACTTGCAAAAACCACTCCGCTGCTTGTTCCAGAGCTTTTTTGGGGATTAGACCGACGATTTCACTACTCGCGGGCGCCGCGCCATGACGTTCCGCTTCGCGCTTCACCAACTCGAATACACGATGAATGGGTGTCTGGTCGAAATCTGTCAGATTCATCGAAACCTGGGCTTGGCCGCGCACCAAGAAGCCCGCCGCTTTCACATAACGTAATCCCCCAGTCGAGAAGCGAATTGCCTTGGCAATTTTCTTGGCGACCTCGACATCTGCGGTGTTCAGAAAGATGTTGTACGCAATGAGAAACTTGCGCGCGCCGACAACACATGCGCCGGCCGTGGGATGAAGCCTGGCATCGCCGAAATCTGGTTTTCGGGCCGGGTTCGTCGCGATCTCGTCGCGGATTCCTTCGAACTGTCCGCGGCGAATGTTTTCAAGATTCTGCCGCTCCGGCACGCTCGCGGCGGCTTCGTAGAGATACACGGGAATTTGACAGCGCTTCCAGATTCCCTCTCCAACGTGTCGCGCCATAGCGACGCAATCTTCAATACTCACGCCCTCAACAGGGATGAAGGGAACCACATCGGCCGCTCCGAGGCGCGGGTGTGCGCCCTGATGTTTCGTTAGGTCGATCAGTTCGGCAGCTTTGCCAACCCCGCGAATTGCAGCTTCCTGAATTGGTTCGCGTTCACCGGCGAGCGTGATCACGCATCGGTTGTGGTCTGCGTCCATCTCGCGATCGAGCAGATAGACACCATCGATCTTCATCGCTTCGACGATCGCGTCAACTTTAGCTTTGTCACGTCCCTCGGAGAAATTCGGGACGCACTCGACCACAGTCTGCATAGGCGAAGCATATCTGAATCTATCGCCTGACTCCACCTTCCCGTTGGTGCGGAAGTTTGTTGTAATCCCGAAAATACGAGTGCAGGCCAAAGTTGAGAGTAATCTTCGTATATCCCGCAGCCATCTGCTGTTTGTAATGGTCGAGGTAAAAATCGAATGGGTCCTGCGGATTCATATCAATCAGTAACAAGTCGGCATCGTTCATGGTCAACTTCCCAAAGCGCAACCGCGCTCCGTGATAGGCCATGTAGTTGCCGGCTATAAGCGCTGGGGGCACTGCGTCGCCGTATTGTTGAATGATCTCGTCTCCGGCAATGGAAATCGAGGTTAATTTGCCGTGGATGTGCGGCGGCGGGAATAACTCGGAGGGCGTGAGCAAGAGATCATTTTTGTCTATCGTAAGGCCGGCAATTTTTCGAGTGTCAATCAGCTCAGAGAGATCTTCCCCCAGAAGATCCATGAGGCCTTTCACCGGAAGATGCCCGGCTTTGATTTTCTCGGTGTGAACGCGAATTCTTCCATCAGGTGTTACCGATAACTCTCCTTCGGTTTCAAAAGCTACATCACCTTTTGAATGCAAGCGGCCCTTAATCTTCAGCTTGCTCGATTGTGACGTAATTTGGATTGCTTTGATCGGCGCATCTCGAGCAGCAAGAACGTATTGATTCAAAGCGCTGGATAGCGACTCTATGGAAACTGAAATTTTTGCTGAGCGAATAAGAATCGTGAAGGAATTCGGATCGTCGAAGGTGGGAATGCCGCCTGAAGAAGTTGACGCCAACTCCCCGTCGAGATAGGCAATATGAACGGCAATTGCAGTGCTGAAGTGATACATCACATTTCGCATCTCGGTTTGTACCAGCGGATGAGAAGATTGCTGGGCGGCCCCAGCGACAACCAGCGCGAAAATCAGGAACGACAGCGGCGCTTTCACCTGCGCTTGGATGCAGCTACGAAAGTCAATGAGATGTCATTTGATTAGGACTCCCTGGCGTCCTGAAAACGGCAAGGATTCTCGTCTGCTAAAATTTCGTCTTCGGAGGCATTTTTGAAGTCTGATCCGACTCGTTACAATCCTGCGTTTCACCGCTTTGCAGTGTTCACCGCGTGTGCCACATTTATTTTGATCATCGCCGGAGCTCTCGTTACCAGCAATGATGCGGGCCTTTCGGTACCGGATTGGCCGACCTCGTACGGACATGTATTCCGGTTGCCGCCCTGGGTCGGTGGAATCAGATACGAACACAGCCATCGAATGATCGCCGGCTTTACGATCCTTCTTACCACCGCAATCGCCTTGTGGACGTGGATCGCCGATCGTCGCCGCTGGATGAAAGCACTCGCTATTGGGGCGTTGGGGACGATTGTTGTACAAGCTATTTTGGGAGGCATGACGGTTTTACATTTTTTGCCGCCTGCGATTTCTACGGCGCATGCAGCGGTAGCGCAAACATTTTTTTGTATCGCGGTACTGATTGCTGTTTTCACGGGACGTAAATGGGTGGAGGAGACTTCCCCGCAATTAGCAGACAATGGTCGCCCGTCAGTTCTGACTCTGAGCCTTCTCTCGATTTTCATTCTGTATGTTCAGCTCGTACTTGGCGCAATGTTTCGCCATCATGGTATGCCATGGTGGCCTCACGTGCTCAATGCCGTGGTCGTGGCTCTGGTGCTTACTTGGACAGCGGTGCGCGCCCTCACACAGTTTCCGCGTATTGATGCGATCGGTCGGCCCGCAATTCTGTTGTTATTCATTCTTGTGCTGCAACTTTGCCTCGGATTCGCCGCCTTTCTGACTCGCGTTGTATGGGGGGCGGACGCGCCGCAGCCGGAACCCTCTATGGTGCTTGCCACGGTCTCTCACGTTGCGGTGGGTGCACTGCTTTTGGCCACCACGGCTGTTCTGACGTTGCAAGTTTGGCGGCATGCTGCTGCACCGCAGAAGCAAGAAGTAGCGGTGAAAACTGCACTTCCCGCCTGATTGCACAACTTTCTAAGGCACATTTTCACCAGCCGGTCGGCAATACTGGCGGCAGGCAAATTTTTTCCCTTTAAAACATGAGCAATTTCTTTCGCTGAAATCACCCTAAATGACAGCGAAACTAATCTGGTCATCGTAAAATAAGCTTTGACTTCCCACATGTCTGCCCCCGCCGTTTTAGATCCCGCTCCGCGGAATGATCTTGCTGTTTCGCCGACAATTTCCGTTCGCGACCTTGTACACCGATACGAAAACCGCACTGCACTGAATGGCGTTTCGTTCGATGTGCACCCTGCGGAATTGTTCGGGCTTCTTGGCCCGAATGGCAGCGGCAAAACCACGATGTTCCGCATACTTTCCACGCTGATGGTTCCGGTCGGAGGCCGAACCGTTATTTTGGGCCACGACGGCGCTAAAGATCCGAGCCGATTGCGGCGTGAAATTGGGGTTGTGTTCCAGGCCCAGAGCATCGACCTGAAGCTTACGGCTGCGGAGAATCTGACGCACCAGGGACATCTTTACGGGATCCATGGTGCGACGTTGCGTACTCGGACCAAGGAGATTCTGGAGCGTGTTGGGCTCGCCGATCGCGCCAACGACAAAGCAGAAATATTTTCCGGCGGAATGCAGCGCCGCCTCGAATTGGCCAAGGGCCTGCTGCACGGCCCACGTGTCCTGCTTCTCGACGAGCCGACAACTGGGCTTGATCCCGGGGCGCGGCGCGACTTATGGCAGTATTTGCACAGCCTTCGCGATGAGGAACACGTGACGGTACTGGTGACAACGCACCTTATGGAAGAGGCGGAACGCTGCGATCGTCTTGTGATTTTGAATGAGGGAAAGCTGGTTGCGCTCGGAACGCCTGCCGAATTGAAACAGGAAATCGGTGGCGATGTAATCGTTCTCGAAACCAAGTCCCCGGATGCGCTGGCGCTTCGGATTCGGGGCCGTTTCAACATCGAAACTCGCATCGTCGACTGTCAAGTCCGAATCGAGAAAGATCAGGGCCACAAATTTGTAACGGATCTGGTGGAAGCATTTCCAGGTGAAATTGACTCAATCTCCATTTCAAAGCCCAGCTTGGAAGATGTGTTCATCCGCAGGACTGGGCATCGATTCTGGAGCGAACAACAAGGGCAAGGAATCGGCACAGAGTCGCTGAAAGACGGGAAAGGACCAAGACGATGAGTTCGATTGCCACCACCCTGCCGCGTGCGTCCATTCAGAAAAAGGACGAATTGCTCTTGCCTGCATTTACGCTGTGGCTGCGCGAAGTCGTCAGGTTCTATCGACAGAAAGCCAGGGTCGTAGGAGTAATCGCTTCTCCCATTCTGTTTTGGGTGGTAATTGGCTCAGGCTTTGGCAGCTCTTTCCGCGGTGGATCCAATGCCGACCAGCACTATCTCGAATATTTTTATCCTGGCGCGCTGGTTATGATCGTTCTCTTTACTTCAATCTTCACAATGATGTCCGTTATCGAAGATCGAAAAGAGGGATTCCTGCTTTCGGTGCTGGTCGCGCCAGTGTCGCGGTCCGCAATTGTGCTGGGCAAAGTGCTCGGTGGAACCACCCTTTCAACGGTCCAGGGATTGATTTTTCTGGTTTTCGCACCGTTGGTCGGCGTACATTTCGGAGTCGGAAACTTTATTCTGATCGTAGTTGCAATCTTTCTGATTTCTTTCGCATTGACGGCGCTCGGTTTTGCGATTGCCTGGCCAATGGATTCAACCCAGGCGTTTCACGCCATCATCAATTTGTTTCTGATTCCCTTATGGCTGCTCTCGGGTGCGCTGTTTCCGCTGTCTGGCGCTTCGGGCTGGTTGCGGCTGCTGATGCGCATTAACCCGCTCACCTATGGTGTCGAATCATTGCGCGTTCTCCTTTATCGCGGCAGCCCTGCCGAACTCGGGTCTTCAATGGCCACCTTGGTCTTATTTTCCTTTTTCATGTTCGGAATTGCATTCGTAATGGTGAATCGCCGGACCACCAAGCCAGCGGCCTAATGCAAGTTCCACCGCAATACGCAATTTATCCGACGCTTGATGCATGCCTGAATGGGGCGAGCGCCGTGTTGCTGGTTATCGCTCACAAGATGGTCGAGCGCGGACGAATCGCTCTGCATCGCGGACTGATGCTGACCGCGGTAGCAACATCATCGCTGTTTTTATGTTCATATCTCTACTATCACGCGCACGTGGGGACGGTGCGGTTCCAGGGCCGTGGTTGGTCACGGCCAGTGTATTTCAGCATCCTCGTTTCGCACACGATTCTGGCAGCGGCGATCGTGCCGCTGGTGATTATCACGCTGAGCCGCGCCTTACAAAAGCGCTTTGATCGTCATCGAGCGATTGCTCGCTGGACTTATCCGATTTGGCTGTATGTTTCAGTAACAGGCGTGGTGGTGTATGTGATGCTGTATCACCTGTTTGCCGAGTGAATAGTGCTCCTAACATATATGACGAGGAAAGCTGACGAACGGGCGCGAAAGATCCTCATCGTGACTTATCACCGTTTCGAGCTTTGGATCGCTCCGCTTTGGATTTCCGCAAAATTAGAAGAAGAATTTCGGGAATTTTCTGTCGTTCAAAGAAATACTTTTGAAAACCTCGAGGAGTACATCACCGACGTTGAAATTATGTTTACGGTCTCACTTCACCCGGAGCAATTTCTCGCGGCCAAGAAGTTGCGCTGGATCCACTCTCAGTCTGCCGCCGTGAATCAGTTCATGTTCCCGGAACTCGTCGAGAGCGACGTGATACTTACAAATGCCCGTGAAGTGCATGGTCGAGTTGTCGCGGAGTTGGTGATAGCGATGATTCTTGCGTTGGCAAAGCAACTCCCTACTGCCTTTCGCTTTCAGCAGCAGCACGTGTGGGGGCAGGACGCGATGTCGCGCGGGAGCACCTGTTCGCGCGATATCTTGGGAGCAACTTTAGGCCTTGTAGGCTTGGGCAGCATTGGACTACACGTGGCACAATATGCATCGGCTCTGGGCATGCGGGTAATAGCCGTCCGGGAGCACGTCGACAGAGAAAAACCACCGGGCGTTGACGAAGTATTGCCTTCGTCGAAATTGCTGGACTTGCTCGATCAATCCGATTACGTGGTGCTGTCTGCTCCTCTCACGCCGGAAACAACGAGAATGATTGATCGAGAACAATTGGCGGCCATGAAACCGGACGCGTGGCTTATTAATGTTGGACGTGGTCCGCTAATTAACGAGGCTGCTCTGATCGAGGCCCTCCGGAAGCGCAGAATCGGCGGGGCCGCTCTGGACGTGTTCAATGAAGAGCCGCTGCCGCCCGATTCCCCTCTCTGGGACATGGATAACGTGCTGATTACGCCGCATACGGGCGGAGTCAGCCAGAAAATGTGGGAACGCCAGTACGTGCTTTTTGCCGAAAACCTGCGTCGCTACTTATCCGGACGGCCTCTGCTGGGATTGGTCAACAAGCAACGAGGTTATTGACCGGCGTAATTCTGCCAGCGAGTTCCTGCGCTCTCCCCATGCTAGACTCCGGTTAAAGCCAGATGCGTATTCTGACCCGCTACATTCTTCGTGAGGTCACGTCGCACGCCCTGATAGGCGTGGCGATCTTTACGTTCGTGATCTACACGAAGGAGCTGGGTCAAATTCTCGAGCTGATCGTTAGAAATAGCGCGCCGCTTCCAAGCGCAATCGAATTGTTCCTACTCATCATTCCTGAAGCGCTGACAATCACAATTCCCGCTGGAGTACTGATCGGAATTCTCATCGGTCTCAGCCGGCTTGCTGCCGACAGCGAAATCACCGCCATGAAAGCCGGCGGAATCGGTATTGGCACGTTCCTGCGTATTTTGTCGATCTTCTTTTTTGGCGCGTGGTTATTAGCTCTGGGAAATAGTCTTTATTTCGCTCCCCGTTCTCAACAAGCTCTGACCCATTTGCAGGAAAAGCTGAAAGGCTCTCAAGTTTCATTCGAAGTACAGCCCCGCGTCTTCTATGAAGGCTTTCCGAAAATGGTGCTTTACGTCCATGACATTAAGAACGCCGAAGGCGCGGCGATTTGGAAAGGTGTATTTCTCGCGAATATCAGCGACCCTGCGGCCCCGAAAGTTACCCTTGCCGAACGAGGAATTCTGGTAAGCGAAGGCAGAAATACATTACATCTGCATTTGGTGAACGGGTCATCACACGAGACTGATCCCACCAACCCCGAAAAGTACCAAATCTCAACCTTCTCGGAAACCGACCTGCCGATTACGCTGCCCGAAACCACAGCTGCCAAGGACCAGCCGCCATCCTCAATTTCGGCGCTTGCCACCTTTGCCCTGCCGCACCTTGCGCGTGCCGCGAAAAATGGCACCGTTGCGCGATGGTATTGGATTGAGTTTTATCGCCGATTAGCATTGCCGACGGCATGCATTGTGTTGGCATTGGTTGGTTTTCCCCTGGGACTCTCAGCAAAAAAGGGCGGCAAGTCTGCTGGATTTGTGCTCACGATTGTGCTGGTCTTCGCCTATTACTTCTTATCTCTCTTCGGCGTTTCCCTAGCTAGGCAAGGCAAAGTGTCGCCGGGAATTGGTGTTTGGCTGGCGGATGTTGTTTTTCTCGGTTGCGGTGCGTTCCTGTTGTGGCGTTCAGAACGGCGTCCGATCGAGCTTTCCTTTCTAAAGAACCGATCCCAAAAGACAAAACTGACCAGGGGAATAATCTTTTTGCCCGGGGCTTCATCCGAGAATGCGTTCGAGCGCGCTGTCGCACGCAAACGGGTTTTCAGAGCCAGTTTTCCGATGCTGCTTGATGACTACGTTCTCCGCGATTTCGCGATCAACTTCGCGATGATCGTCGGCGCATTGGTTGGGCTATCGCTCATCTTCACGGTGTTTGAGCTTCTCGGCGATATTCTTCGAAACCAAATTTCACCATGGACCGTCGGCGATTATCTGCTGAACGTCACACCGTATTTCCTTTACAACATTGCTCAGTATGGAGTCCTCCTCACCATTCTTATTACGCTCGGTCTAATGCAGCGCTACAACGAGGTGACCGCACTCAAGGCGACCGGCGTGAGTATCTACCGCATTGTTGTCCCAATATTGGTCGCCGGAGCAATGGTCGCAGCAGGCTTGTTCCTCGCCGACCAATTTTATTTACCACACGCGAACAAGCGCCAGGACGCGCTGCTGAATCAGATCAAAGGCAAGCCGGCGCAAACATATTTGAACCCCTATCGAAGATGGATTTTCGGCCAGCACTCGACCATCTACTACTATCAATTTTTCGATTCGGACAAGAACCAGTTCGGAAACCTGTCCGCCTTTCAATTCAATCCCGTCAATTTCCAACTTGTACGCCGTATTTACGCCACGCAAGCGCGATGGGCTGGAAACCTGAACCGCTGGGTTTGCGAGCAAGGGTGGGAGCGCTCGTTCCATGGGTCGGCCATTCAGGACTACGATTCCTTCGATGTAGCCACTTTCCCCTCCATCTCAGAGCCGCCGGATTACTTTAAGAAAGAAGTGCGGCAGTCGCTCGAAATGAACTACGAGCAACTTAGCCGGTACATCCACGAACTTCAGCAAAGCGGCTTCGAGGTGGTGAAGCTGAAAGTCCAGTTGCAGAAAAAGATTGCGTTCCCAGTTATCACTTTTGTTATGGGCGTGCTGGCAATTCCGTTCGCTCTCTCCGGCGGAAAACGAGGAACGATGGCCGGAGTTGCCACCGCAATCGGAATTGCGGTTGTTTACACCGTCATTTCAGGATTATTCGAAGCTATGGGAAACATCAGCCAACTCCCCCCGACCCTGGCTGCATGGTCACCCGATATCATCTTCGCGCTGCTCGGCGGGTACATGATCTTGAAGGTGCCTACGTAATTAGGCTTTAGCTCCCTTGTGCCTCTCCACAGTGCTCCAGGTTTTATCTTCTGCGTGGCAGATATTTTCAAGCAAACAATCAGCACACTTTGGCGACCGTGCGAAACACAGTTTTCTTCCGTGCCAGATCACCTGGTGCGCAAATAAAATCCACTTTTCTTTCGGGATTATGCGCATCAGGTCCTTCTCAATCTTCTTCGGATCATCTTCTTTAGTGAGTTCCAGCCGCCGAGAAATTCGATGGACGTGGGTGTCGACAACTACCCCATCTGCTTTCTTGAACCACGTGCCAAGCACAACATTCGCGGTCTTGCGCGCCACTCCAGGCAGAGTAAGTAAGTCGTCCATGTTGTCTGGAACCTTGCCGCTGAAATCGTTCACGATTTTTCGTGCCGCACCCACAACCGATTTCGATTTATTGCGGAAAAATCCTGTCGAGCGAATATCGGGCTCCAGTTGCTGTGGCTCGAGCTTTGCGAAATCCTGAACGGTTGGATATTTCTTGAACAGCTCCGGCGTGACCATGTTTACGCGAACATCTGTCGATTGCGCCGAGAGAATGGTTGCGACCACAAGCTGCCAAGGATCTTTGTGTATGAGAGCGCATGTTACGTCCGGATAGAGCTGGTCGAGGCGCTTCAGGATGTCGGAAATGCGCTCAGGAGAAGTCGGATTGTAGCCCTTGCGAGCCGCCGCAACGTTCAGGGCTCGTGGTGCCTTCTGTGCAACTTTCTCAGTCCGGGGCGCAGAGATTCCGCCTGTTATTTCATCCGACGTGTGGCGCCCGATGCGAGTAGTGATTCTCGTAACTTCCCTGTTCGCCGTTCCTTCATGTCTCCCTGTTTTGGCCGGCCTGCGCGGCATAATTCCTCTCGGCATAGCTCCTCCTCGGCAGAGGCAATCTTAGCAAGTTGGCCCACACCTCTACGCTCCAAAACCTAAAATCACCGTATAACAAAGGTTTTTATCACCCTTGCTTCGTCCAAAACTGTTCGTGTCCTTGCACTCCGTCCCCGAAAGTCCAGTTCCATTCGTGACCTTAGAAGAAATTGACGATGTCCCATACTGCCTTTACTCTGGAGTTACAAGGCATAACGTGCTGTGATTCCCGGAGAAACTAAATGGCAGTGAAGTCGATTCAGCTCGGTCAGGTTTGGCGCAAAAACGAAAACGGCCAGGATTATCTGGTCACCAAGGTTTACAACGAAGTTTTCACGCAGTATGCGGTTTTGCGCCCCGCCGAGGTCACCGCACCCGATGCGCCCACCGTACGCGTAAAAGTCGCCAAAGCGGCGAGCGGCGCGGCACTCCCCGGCTTCACCTTTACCCAGGATGGGTCATTCTGAGCTGCAAGTGTGGCAGAATGAAGCATGTCTCCCGAAGAGGTTCGTCAGCTTTACGACTATAACTCCTGGGCGAATCGCCGTTCTCTAGGTGCAGTAGAAAAGCTCACCACCGAACAGTTCACCCGGCCAATGGGTTCGAGTTTCTCTTCCATTCGGGATACTCTCGCACACATCCATGGCGCAGAATGGATTTGGCTCGAGCGGTTTCACGGCCGTTCTCCATCAGCGCTTCCGAATACGACTCAATTCCCCGATGTGCAGAGTCTGCGCGACACCTGGGCTGAGCTCGAACAGCGGCTTCTCTCGTTTGTAAGCGGAATCGCGCAGGCAGATCTCGACCGAACATTTGAATACAAAACACTGAGGTTCGGCGTCTACACAAATCCGCTTTGGCAATCGATGTTGCACCTGATAAATCACGGAACATACCATCGGGGCCAGGTCACAACGTTGCTCCGCCAACTGGGAGCGCAACCAATTCTCCTCGACCTGATGCACTTCTATCGCGAGCGCGCTACTGCGGCTCCCGTCGGAACTCGGTAGACTATATCTTCGTTGACGCGAACACTCCCGAATGACAGAAAAGATTCTTGCCGCTCTCTTTATTTTTATTAAGTCTCTGGTTGCTGCTACCGGATACGGCGGCATCACCATTCTGATGGCAATTGAGTCGGCCTGCATTCCATTACCGTCTGAACTAATCATGCCGTTCGCCGGATACCTGGTTTTCGATGGCACGATGAAGTTGCTGTGGGTCGCAACCGCCGGAGCGATTGGTTGCAATTTGGGATCGCTGATCGCATACGAAATCGGTTGCTATGGCGGACGTCCTTTGGTCGAACGTTACGGCCGCTGGATCCTTCTCGGTCGCCGCGAACTGGACTGGGCCGACCGTTTCTTTGCGCGCTGGGGATATCTGGCCGTCTTCATTGCGAGGCTGCTACCGGTAGTCCGAACCTTTATTGCTTTGCCAGCGGGCGTCGCCCGCATGCCGCGGCTTCGTTTTCACCTTTATACGTTTTTGGGTTCATGGCCGTGGTGCTTCGCGCTGGCCTGGTTTGGAATGAAATTAGGCGAGAACTGGCGTCAACTTGGCAAATACTTCCATAAGGCTGATGATGTGATTCTCGCAGCACTGGTGATCGGAATTATTTGGTTTGTGCGATCGCACTGGAAGAACCGGCTCAGTGTTGCACCTCGCAACTACGAGCCGAAATTTCCGTGAGTTATTTCTTTAGGATAGGGTTGTAGCCGTCGTTCACCAGCCGCGTACGCATTGACTCGGCATCCTTCACATCTGCAAAGGGTCCAACCTGTACGTGAAAAAGCTTGTCGGCGCCAGGATCGGCAATAAAGGCCTGATATTGCCGGGCTTTCAGTGAATCAACCAGAGCCTCAGCATCTTCTTGCTTGCTTACCGCTGCAACTTGAACGAAGTATCCCGCGCCCGGCTGAATCTGCGCACCCGCACTTTGCGATGATGAGGCGGCTTGGTCCGGTGGCGTCCCAGACGTGGATGGAGAAGAGCTACTCGCCGTACTCGCAGCGGGAGTTGTTTGCTGATCTGGAGCTTTGGTTGCGGCTTCTACCGCGTTATTCGTGGGATTGACAGTGCTGGCCGCCTGTAAAGGCCGCAAGGGTTTGGAGGTGCTCGGCGAAGGCAACAGTTCGGCCGTCGCCTTCGTAGTGTTTCGGCCCAGCGAGTAGCCCATGCCGAAAAATGTCGCGCACAAAATCACCAGCCCGAAGAACAGGGCCAGCATTTTCCCTGTCCCTAGCGTGATTTCAGTATCTTCTAAATTATCGACCGGTGCTGTCGCTACTGGAGTCATACAGTCCTCACTAGTTCGAACCCTACTTCGCAGCCTCAGTTTCTTTTCCAATTAACTTCTGGAGTCCAGAGAGGAAATCGATCGGCACCGGGAAAACAACTGTCGTATTCTTCTCGACCCCGATTTCGGTCAAAGTCTGCAAGTATCGCAACTGAATACTGACTGGAGCAGTTGCGAGCAGGTTCGCGGCATCCACCAAACGCTGCGCGGCCGAGAACTCGCCTTCGGCGTGAATGATCTTCGACCGTTTCTCGCGTTCCGCTTCCGCCTGCTTGGCCATTGCCCGCAGCATGGATTCCGGCAAATCTACCTGCTTCACTTCGACATTCACAACCTTCACGCCCCATGGCGCCGTGTGCGTATCAAGAATTGTCTGTAAACGGGTATTGATCTTGTCTCGATGGGCCAATAATTCATCAAGCTCTTGTTCGCCGAGTACGGACCGCAAGGTTGTCTGGGCGAATTGCGAGGTCTGGTAAACGTAATTGGAAACTTCGACCACTGCTTTATTGGGATCAATGACGCGCAGGAAAATCACGGCGTTGACCTTGAGTGTGACATTATCGCGAGTGATGATGTCTTGTGGGGGGACTTCGAGGGCTTCCTGGCGTAGCGAGACCCGCACAATACGATCGATGGGAGCGAAGACCAGAATGACCCCAGGTCCCTTGGATTCTGCCAGCAGATGCCCTAAGCGGAAAATAACGCCGCGCTCATATTCGGCGAGGATTTTAATGGAACTCAGTACATACAGAAGGACAATAATGATTATGATTCCAATCGTGCCGATTCCAAGGTCCATCTGTCCTCCGCCTGTGTTTATGGATTTGAGCTGATTGTACTGCAACGATCCGATAGAAGCGCGGTTACCGGAGTTACAGGGAAGATGCTGGTCTAAAGCGAAATTTAACTACGTTCTGAAATCCACGCTTTTCGGCGATTCTCGCATTTTGATTCAGAGGACGGAGACTTTTCCTTCATTTACCCTGTCTACTTTAAGCTGAAGTCCTTCAACACTCTGAACAACTACTTTGTCTCCAGCGAGCACATCGCCGCTCGCAACTGCGTCCCAAATCTCACCATGCACGAAAACTTTGCCTGCCGGAGCAAGAGCACTTTGCGCAACCCCAATTTCTCCGATTAAGCCTTCCACGCCCGTCGTAATTTTGTTTCTGCTCGCCCTCAGGGCAATGGACATGAGGAAAACGGTAATTGCCCCGAGGGGAATGCTTACCGCAAGCGCGGTTATCAACTTTACCCGCATCTGCGGGATGGGAGAATCCACCAGCAACAATGCACCGATCACCAGTGTGGCGATTCCTCCCACCGCCAGAACGCCATGGGTGGCGAACTTAACATCGAGGGCGAATAGCACAAACGACGCAAATATAAGGACAACCGCCGCAAAGCGAATCGGCAGAAGATGCAGGGCGAAAATCGCCAGCAGAATAAACACAACTCCAACCGATCCCGGCCAGACCGCACCGGGATGATTGAACTCCGTGTAGAGCGCCAGCGCTCCAATGGCCAGGAGAATGAAGGCTATGTCCGGGTCCATCAAGAAGCCGAGTATTTGCTCCTTCAGTGTCGGCTGGAGCACTTCCTCATGTTCGCCTGTTAAGTTGAGCGAGATTGTTTGCCCGTTGAACCGCTTGACCGGCTTCGACGCGATCTGGCGAAATAAGTCCCGTTCGTTGGAGGCGACATAATCGATCAACTTCTGGGATAGCGCCTCGCTGTCGGTAAACGACTTCGACTCGCGCACGGTGCTCTCGGCAACATCGACGTTGCGCCCGCGCTTCGAAACAATCGACCGCATTAACGCCGACGCGTCGTTCAGCACTTTATCGCCCATGGCTCCTTTGATATCGCCACCAAATGGCCCTACCGGATGTGCCGCTCCCGTGTGCGTGCCCGGCGCCATTGCCGCGACATCAGCACTCTCCAGAATGAAAAAACCTGCAGATGCCGCCCGGCTTCCACTCGGCGTTACATAAATGATCACCGGTACCGGAGAAGCAATGATGTGTTGCATAATCTCCTGCATGGAACTCATCACACCGCCAGGGGTATCAAACTCAATTAGCACAGCGTCATCTTTTTTGGCCGCGGCTTCATCGAGTGCGCGTTCGATACGCTCGGCAGTGGCCGCCTGAATCGTGTCATCGATCACAATCTTCAGAACATTGGCCGACGACAGGGCGGAGAAAAGCAAGGTAGTCGTTGCGATGCAAACGGCTATTCGCATAACACGCATAGAAAACTCCTGATACGGTGCTATCTCCTATATTGTCGCGCAAGTTGCGGGACGAAGGTAGAGTCACGGCTGGCACAAGGCCTGCATATGCGATCGGTCGCGCCCACGCTTATCTATGTGCGTGCGTGGTTTCCGTTTCTTGTTCGTACGCACTCCAGCCCGGCAAGGTTGTATCTCCAGTAATCAGCCTTGCGCCACGCTCGTAAGTGATATACGACCACGCCCACTGGATCAGGACAATTATTCGGTTGCGAAAGCCAATCAAAAAGAAGATATGAATGAACAGCCACGCTAACCAGGCGAAGTAACCGGAAATGTGCAGCTTTCTGATTTCCGCAACGGCCGCAGCACGTCCGATTGTCGCGAGATTGCCCTTGTCAAAGTAATGAAAGTTCTCCCTTGGCGAATTATTCAGGTCGCGCGCGATCGTCTTTGCCACATACCGGCCCTCCTGCATTGCAACCGGCGCGACTCCAGGCAGCGGCTTGCCATGATCATCTTTCAACGTCGCCAGATCGCCGACCACAAAAACCTCAGGATGGTTGGGAATAGTTAAATCGGGATTTACAAAGACTCGACCTGCACGATCAACCGATGCGCCCAGTTTCCTACCCAGCGAAGATGCAGCCACGCCCGCTGCCCACAAAATCACCGTCGATGAAATTCGTTCATCGCCAACCCAAACCGCTCCTGGAGTAATCTTTGTCACCATTGCCGGCGCACGCACCTGAACGCCCAGGTTCTGCAACTGTCTGACGGCGCTTTCCGACAAATCAGGAGCATAGGTTGGGAGAATTCGCGGCCCACCCTCGAGCAGCAAAATTTTCGTGTGCTTCGGGTCGATGGAACGGAACTCGTTCCTGAGCACCTGATTGGCGATTTCAGCCAGTGTTCCGGCCAACTCAACGCCAGTGGGCCCACCACCAACAATCACGAAGTTCAAATTCGATTGCGGCTGCCCAGCAGCGGCTTCTTTCTCGGACAGTTCAAATGCCAGTAGCACTCGGCGGCGTATCTCAAGCGCGTCTTCGATCGTCTTCAGTCCTGGCGCGAGCGACTCCCAATCGTCGTGGCCAAAGTAAGAGTGCTGCGCACCCGCGGCAACCAGGAGGTAGTCATAGGGGATGTCGAACTCGGGCATTTTTACGAGTCGCCGATCCAAATCGAAATCAACAACCTCGTCCATCAATACTTCGACGTTCTTGCGTCCACGCAAAATCCAGCGAATCGGCGCGGCGATTTCTCCTGGGGAAATGCCGGCGGTCGCAACCTGGTATAGCAGCGGTTGGAAGGTGTGATGATTTGTGCGGTCAATCACAGTAATCTGCACCGGCAACTTTGCTAGTGCTCGAGTGGCCTCGAGCCCACCGAATCCGGCTCCTACGACTACTACACGCGGTCTTTTTTCGCTCATGTCGCCTCCTCGTGCTGCGGCGAAATCAGCTTCTGAAATCGAGCATCTGAGCCTTATATAGATTCATTTATGAGCCACAAGTCAGAAATTATTCCTCACCGAGCTGCAAAGGAACGTTTCTGGCGTAGAAGCGAAAAAGCCAACTCACGCGGCCGAACTCTGATTGAAATTGGCGTTGTGTTTGTGCTGATTCTCGCGGCAGTCTGGACTCCTCACGGCAGTTTGAATGCATTTTTCAGTATCAGCGCCGCCGCATGTGTGGTTGGGTTTGCCATTGCTGGTCCGTGGAGTTGGCGCGAGATGGGACTCGCGCAGCCGCTTACTGGGACTACCAGAATTCTATCGATCGGTGTCTTACTCTGCGGATTGATTTGGTGGGTCGGAGTCCCCTTTCGATCTATCGGTCCTGCATATACCATCCCGTGGAACCGCTCCTGGCAATACGCGATTTGGGCTCTAGTCCAAGAATTCATACTGCAATCTGTTTTTTTCGTGCGTTTCGAATCCACGTTCGGCGGTCAACGCGCAGTTCTTCTATCAGCATGGCTATACGCTCTCGCACATATTCCGAATCCCGTGCTGATGCCACTCTCCTTCGGGGGCGGATTAATATTCTGCGAGTTATTCCGGCGCTACCGAAATGTGTTCCCGCTTGGAGTGATTCACGCTGCGCTAGGACTGACGATCGCCGCAAGTCTCCCGGACCAGTGGCTCCATCACATGCGGGTGGGGATTGGTTACTTGACACTGCATTAACCACGGAGGACCCCAAGGCGCGACGGAAGCAGGAAAATTTCCGTTTTCTACTGCCTGAGCCTTCGTGCCCTCTGTGGTCAACTCGGTCCGAGCTTCTTAGATTAACTCTCTCACCTTCTCCGAGACTGCCGTGAGCGCAATCTTGCTACGGTTCGGCTCCCCGCGCGCGAGTGACTCAGCAAAGTGCAGAGCTTGTTCGGCATTAATCTTTCCCGGCAACGGTGGCTCAAGCGGATCCACAACTGCTTGCAAAATCGCGGGGCCAGGCGCTGCCAGGAATTGCTCGACTGTCGACGCGCACTCAGCCGGATCTTCAACTGTAAATCCAATCCCGCCGCACGCGTGTGCGAACTCGGCGAAGTCAATCGGTTGCAATTGAACTCCGAACTCGGGATTACCGAGAAACACCATCTGTTCCCACTTTATTTGCCCAAGCACATTGTTCTTGATAATTACAACTTTGATCGGCAGCTTATATTTCACTGCGGTTACGAAATCAGCCATCAACATTGAAAATCCGCCATCTCCCACAAACGCGACCACTGGCCGATGCGGATATGCAACCTGTGCCGCTAACGCATAGGGGAGTCCCGGCGCCATCGTCGCCAACGTTCCCGAAAGCGAGTGCATTTGCCCGCGCTTGGCCGGAATATGCCGCGCCCACCAGGTTGTGATCGTGCCGCTGTCGCACGTGGAAATGGCATTGCTTGGCAAACGCTTGCCTAATTCCCATGCGATCACCTGCGGCTTCATGGGCTTGTCCTTGCGCGTGGCGCGCTCCTCCATCACCTTCCACCAATCCTTCATGCCATCTTGCGCTTTTTCGAGGAATCGGCGGTTCTCATTCTTCTTGAGCAAAGGAATCAATGACTTCAAGGTTTGCCGGCTATCGCCAACCAATCCAACTTCGGCCGGAAATCGCAGGCCGATCTGTTGTGGGTCGCGATCAATCTGCACCCCGCGGGCCTGATCAGGTTTTGGCATGAACTCTATGTAAGGAAACGTGCTGCCCACAATCAGGATGGTGTCGCACTCTTCCATCGCGTCCTGGGAGGGACGTGTGCCGAGCAGCCCGATTCCGCCTGTAGTGTAAGGACTGTCATCCGGAACGGCGGCCTTGCCGAGCAGCGCTTTAATGATCGGAGCACCGAGAATCTCGGCAGCTTGCTCCAGTTCGTCTCCCGCGTGCAGTGCGCCTTGGCCGGCGAGAATGACAATTTTCTTACCTTCATTCAGAATCTCAGCCGCAGCTCGCAGCTCTTGGTTGCTCGGTACAGGGTATATCTCTGCATAACGGTCCGAACTGTGGTTCGGTACATTTCTCTTTGACCGCATGCTCTTCTTTACTTCCATCTCCTGAAAATCTGTTGGGATAGTAAGGTGTGAAACCCCGCGAAACGCGAGGGCAGTCCGGCACGCAAGATCCACAACGTTCTCTACATGGTTTGGCCCCATAATGCGCTCGTCATACACACAAACATCCATGAAGAGCTTGTCGAGCGCAACATCCTGCTGTGTGTGAGTGCCGATCAAATCGTGGAATTGCAAACCGGTGATCGCGAGTACAGGATGATGATCCAGCTTCGCGTCGTAGAGTCCATTCAGCAGATGAATTCCTCCCGGTCCTGAGGTTGCAAGGCACACTCCCAATTTCCCGGTAAACTTCGCGTATCCACATGCCATGAATGCGGCCGTCTCTTCATGCCGCACCTGAATAAACCGAATTTTTTCCTGATGTGTACGTAAGGCCTCCATGATGCCGTTGATTCCGTCTCCCGGAAGGCCGAATATTACTTCCACTCCCCAGTCGATCAATCTCTCAATGAGTACTTCACCAGCCGTCATCGTCGTCTCCGAAGGTAATGAGTTTTCGGTTCTAGGATGCGGGAGCCGCCGGGAGTGCCGTCCGTGCGGTACAGAATGATTCGCAACACGTTACAGAGTTGACCTGATTAACTGCTCGACTGCAGTGACGTACTTTCCTTAAGTGCGTAAAGACGCTTTGCGCATGTTTGCGTAAGGAAAGCGCAGTCACAACTCTGTTCTACGCGAGGAACTATGGGATTGATTCTGCTGATTATCGTGATTCTATTGTTGTTGGGGGCACTGCCTACTTGGCCATACAGCGCCGGATGGGGTTATTACCCCAGCGGAGGATTAGGGCTGATTGTTTTGATCGTCATCGTTCTGCTGCTAATGGGCAGGCTATAGCTATTTTCCACCGCACCTGGAATTAGCTTGACGTCAGAATCGCGAGAAAACGACGCATGTGCTTAGAGAACGTTTTCTCTTACGCCAATCGATCACAATAACGTTCTACTAAGAACGTTGCCTTTAAGGCATTCAGCTAAAAAGAGATACAGGTTTCACTGGAGTACATCTACAGAGTTTATTTAATTGTTTTCCACAGGCAAAAAGCATAAGTTGTCACCATGGCGCGAGCTGCTACTTCGGTCAAATCCCGTTCGTGTACATCGGCGCCGCTTCTCTGGCGTTCGAACCGCACGACGAGCAGTGCCCGCAAGAAGCGTCCGCTATGCTTAAGCCGTCCCACTTTGCTGTGGATCGATGATTACCAGCTTGGGCTTGAGCTCTATAGCTCCATGTTTGCCCGCGCGGGATTCAAGGTTCTCACCGCCAATAGTGGAGAACAGGGTGTTAAGCTTGCGGCTGCAAACCATATTGATGTAGTTGTCACTGACTACGAAATGCCAGGGATGAACGGCGAGGCGGTCGCAACGGCCGTCAAGCAATTTGATCCTGAGCTTCCAGTAGTGCTCTTCTCCGGGAGTACCGTGTTATCCCCGCGTGCACGGGATTTGTTTGACGCATTCTGCGATAAAGCAGGATCTCGGATCGTACTCTCATCTACCATTGAACGTATGCTGCACAAGCGACGCAATTCTTTCCTGCAACCTCACCTTCGAGCTAGGGCGTCTGATGAAAGACATCGGACGGTCGCTTAGCCCCTACCATGAACGATCGCCGAAATTTAAAGCAGGAGAGTAGCAATGAGACAAATATCGCTATCAGTCTGTTTGGCGTTCGCAGTTTTCGTGGCTTCGGCGGCCGCACAGATGGCACCTAACGGATCACAGGGGACGCAGAACTCCTCGCCATCTATGCAGCAACCCGGACAAAATCCGAATCAACAGCCTGGAATGCAGCAACCTACTTCAGACCAGAACACCGGGACCGAAAGTCAGACTCAAAGCAATAACGAGCACACGATCAAAGGTTGTGTTCAGTCGGAGGGCACTTCCTACAGCCTCGAGACCAAGAAGGGTAAGCAGATCGCTCTAGCTGGGCAGGATGTTTCTGCTCACGTGGGGCATGAAGTCGCAGTGAAAGGGACTTGGGAAAAAGCTAATGGCATGTCGTCAACTTCCGCCCCAAGCAATGGCACCGCCAGCAAGACATTTAACGTTAGCAGCGTGAAAATGATTTCGGAAACTTGCAAAGGCAAATCCAACTCAGGCATGGGTAGCAATGGCAACACCAGCAGCCCCAGCGGAACCGGCCAAACTACACCGCCGCCGCAGTAACTGAAATTCTTTTAGAGAACGTAAAAAAGGCCCCGAAATTCGGGGCCTTAGTTTTTGCTCAAAAGTACCGATTTATGCCGCTAGTTCAGCCGGCACCTCAGGCTCGAGCTTGACTTTGATCCATCCTGGCTGCCGCTTGTCAAAAGCTTTGTAGGCTTCGATCACCGATGTCATCGGTTCAGCCTGAGTCAAAATTTCAGAGGGCACAATCGTTCCGTTCCTTACCAGTTCGATCAGAACCGGTAGATAGCGCCGATGATCACAGTTGCCCATTTTGATCGTCAGGTTTTTCTCCATGGCTTTTCCGATCGGAAATGCCTTCACACCGTCTGAGTAAACGCCGATTATTGACATCGTTCCAGCTTTTGCGACGGCGTCAACTGCCCACGAAAGCACCTGAGAGGGCGCATCTCCCGGCTCCCAATTTCCATTGTTCGGCTTCGCATCCGGCGCTACTCGTTTTGACTCGCCTTTATGCTCTTTCTTGGATTTGCTCGCCGCCGGCCCGGAATGAGGCATGTTCGCATCAACACCAACTGCATCGATCACGCGGTCCGGGCCAATTCCGTTTGTTAGCTCCTTCAATACCTCCAGCGGATCTTCGCTATCAAAGTTGATGACCTCTGCTCCCTGATCTCTCGCCATTTGAAGGCGGGTTTCGATGTTATCGATCGCGAAGATTCGCCCTGCATCCAGATGCTTGAGTGAAGCGATCGTGAATTGGCCTACGGGTCCGCAACCGAAAACCGCGACCGAGTTTCCTGCTTTTATTTCTGCATTCTCCGCGGCCATATATCCGGTCGGAAAAATATCGGAAAGCAAAATTGCGTCATCGTCATCAACTTCTTCCGGGAGCATAACGAGGTTGATGTTCGCGAATGGAACACGCACTCTCTCCGCCTGCATGCCATTGAATGGCCCGGTCTGTTTTGGACCACCAAAAAACGCGGTGCCCGCCGAGGGACCATTTGGATTCGCGTTATCGCACTGCGAGTAATAGCCGGAGCGACAGTATGAACAATTTCCACAACCTAATGTGGATGGGACTACCACTCGATCTCCGGGTGCGAAATTACGGACTTTGCGTCCGACCTTCTCGACGACACCCACACCTTCATGACCGAGAATTGTTCCTACTTCCATACCGGGAAGAGTGCCGCGGACCATATGCAGGTCGGTCCCGCAGATTGCACTCGCCGTGATGCGCACGATTGCGTCAAAATCTTCCTTGATCACCGGATCTTTTACCTCTTCAAAACGAATGTCACCGATGCCGTGAAATACGACGGCTTTCATACAAGTCCTCCTTAAGTTTTATGCTGTTAGACGCTACAAGGTGAGGTTCTGCGGGAAAGACCTTTTCGAGAACAGAAGAAAACTGTCCGGGTCCAGGACTGGCTTTTCAGTGTCCTGAAATAAACGCAGCCTGGCCCGGCGCTACAAAACGGGTTAGTGCGAGGAGCTCACTTAGATTCCGGGAGTGCGCCCGCGCCGCGTGAGTCCCGTAATCAAGGTGATAACGAATATCACCAGGAATATAAAGAACAGGAGCTTCGCGATTCCGGCCGCCGCAACGGCAACGCCACCAAAACCAAAGATCGCGGCGATTATCGCGATAATCAGAAATACCAGCGCCCAATACAGCATGCTGCCTCCTCTTTGTCGCTTTGAGTAACTTCCATCGTCGATGAGCATATCTTGAGCCCGTTCGGCTGACGATCAGGCCGACGCTGTACTTCAAAATGCGATTTGCTGTAGGGAAGAAGCTTCAGATTTCGTTTATTTTCATGGGATTATCTGGCGGCTTGCTGACAAATGTGAGGTAATCTCAAGCGGCGTCTGCTATCTGCGGATGGCGGACGACGTTATTCGTGTCGCGCGCGACCGCAGTGCCTGGCGGCAGTGCCAGCATCGCTCGCAAGCTTTTCGCGTTCCGGATTGCGTGTCCTCCAATGTCGTTGTTGAAATACGCGAATACCTGAGACAGCCGCTCTCCCCAGCTGTGAATTTGTTCCGCCCAATGCTGCAGCATGTGTTCTGGATAGTTGCCGGCGTATTTTCCATTTGTTCCATGAAAGCGAATGTACGCAAAATCCGCGGTTAGCTCGCGCGCCCAATCCGCCGAGCGCCAGTCGTGCAAACAAAGCGCGATATTGTTCCGTTGGAGCAGTTGATGTATCTGAGCGGTATACCAACTGTCATCTCGAAATTCGATTACGTACCGGTGCTTCGGTGGAAGTAGTTCGCAGAACGCCGCCAGCCGGCCTGCATCTGCCTTCCATTTCGGCGGAAGCTGAAAAAGAGTTGGCCCCAGATGCGGCCCTAAATGTTTCGCCCGTGAAAAGAATAACTTGATGGAATCTTCCGGATCCTTCAGGCGCTTAATGTGCGTCAGGAAGCGACTGGCCTTTACCGCAAAAAGAAATCCGGCGGGAACGGCCTTGCGCCACCGTTCGAATGTTTTTTCCTCCGGAAGCCGGTAGAAGGAATTGTTGATTTCGACGGTGTGAAATTCGCGTGCGTACCACTCGAGCATCTTCGCCGGAGGAAACCGCTTCGGATAGAAATCGCCGAGCCAGTGCTTGTAGTGCCAACCAGATGTGCCGACATGGATCACGGAATTCTTAATCTGCACAAATTTTTGAGGTTTAGGCGCCTGGCTGTGTTCACTCATCTCCTTGAACGCGAGCGTGAACTTCGCGTGCGAGCCCCTTTGTGAGCCGCTTTGGATCGGCTGAGGCTACTTCGCCGATGTGATGCGGTTCGCGCCTGCCGAGACAATGCTCGGTGCGATGCGCCGGAACGTCCTTCTCGCTTCAATGCGCGTGTTGTCGCACGAGATCGCTTTGCAGCTGGCCGATTCCGTTTCGTAGACCGGTGCTTGCGATTTTGCTTCCGTGCGGAAGCGGTACCCTTCGGCGGCGGAGCTAACTTCACTCCCGCTTTCCTCGCCTTCGAAAGACCAATCGCGATCGCTTGCTTTGTATTCTTTACGCCGTGCTTCCCTTCTCTTACGTGATGGATTTCTTCGCGAACAAATTCACCCGCCTGTGTCGTCGGTGCTTTGCCTTCTCGAGCGTCCTCGCGCGCCCTCCGAATAGTCTGTTTCTCGGGCATTTATCCTCCTAGTGCGGCGTATGCTTCCGGCACCTGTTTCGAGTTTACGAAGCCCTGCAAGGCATAACCAATCGAAAAAAGGCCGTAAGAAGCCTAAGTGTTGCTATCGATCCATCGCCAATCAGAGTCATACCTGCGTTGTGTCCCCTGAAACACTGAGAGCTGCACCAACCTGCACTGTATGAGTGCCATCTAAGTCTGCACTAGGTGCGGTGGAACCGTCCCCGGTTGCCGCGATAGTGCCCGAATCTATTGCCATGCACCGGGGACGGCAATTTCTTTGTGCCTTTCGCCTATGTCTCAGCAGAAAAAACCCGAGGTGGTCGTAGTCACTGGCGCGTCCGCAGGTCTGGGACGTGCAATTGCCCGCGAGTTTGGGAGGCACGGTGCGTCCGTAGGCCTCATCTCGCGAAACGCGGAGCGTCTAAACACCGCAAAGGAAGAAATAGAACGCGCAGGTGGACGAGCCCTTCCCCTCCCACTTGATGTTGCCGACGCCCAGGCAATCGAGAACGCTGCCGAGCGTGTAGAGCAAGAACTTGGCCCTATCGACGTCTGGGTCAACAACGCGATGGTTTCGGTGTTCTCGCCTATCGAAGAGATGGAGCCGGAAGAATTCAAGCGGGTGACTGAGGTGACGTACCTCGGCGTTGTCTACGGAACGTTGGCAGCCCTGAAACGAATGCGCCAGCACGATCGCGGAACAATCGTTCAGGTAGGCTCGGCCTTAGCATACCGAAGCATTCCCCTCCAGGCAGCGTATTGCGCGGCAAAGCATGCCATTGCTGGCTTCACTGATTCCTTGCGCTGTGAACTAGTCCATCAGCGCTCTCGCGTTCACGTCTGCATGGTACAGATGCCAGCCTTGAATACGCCGCAATTCGGATGGGTAAAGAGCCGACTTCCGCATAAAGCTCAGCCAGTTCCCCCCATATTTCAACCTGAGGTAGGCGCAGAGGCAGTCTATTGGGCCGCTCACCACCGACGCCGCGAGCTGTTCGTTGGGAGCTCGACCGTCGCAGCCATCGTCGGGCAAAAGTTCATCCCGGGCTTGCTTGATGAATACCTTGGGAGGACTGGGTATCGTTCGCAGCAGCACGATGGAAGGCAGGATCCGAATGCTCCCAATAATCTTTGGGAATCAGTGCCGGGGGACATTGCGGCACACGGCTCTTTTGATGAGCAGGCCCATGCACGATCGGCGGAACTGTGGGTCGACACCCACCGGTCCCTGCTTTGGGCAGCACTTGGAGCTGTCCCTGTGGTAGCCACCGGGGTTGCCGCGGGTCTTACTTACGCATTCCTCAAGCGGCAAACGCGAAAAATTAAGAAGCGCTTGCATCTGTTGCCGAGAGCTGCCTAAAAACTCGGACGTTCTGTTAGGTTTAATGCGACCCGCTGTTTTGATATTCGGGCGTATGCTCCAGGTCCCCGAGCGCTAAATCCACGATCGCCGTTTTTGTGGAATGTTCGAAAACAGACGAGAACACCAGCACCTTCTCAGCCGTCTCTTCATCGATTGCGCCTTCTTCCGCGTGACGCGCTAGTTCCATTCCCGCCGCAATTCCGGCCCAAAAGACCACTTCCTCCATGCTCATAGTCTCTCCCGGGCATGGTGGAAGTTGACACAGCTTATCTACAACCTGGTGGGCTTCCTCGGGGCTAAATCCGTCTGCTTCATCGACGAAAGACATCACTTCCAATATCTTGCTAAAACCTTGCCAATCGTGTCCATTCGTTGTATCAAGCTTCATCATTGCGTTGAAATCCCTAAAACGGAAGTACCTAACGCCTCACGAACCGCGTACCATTGAAATGTACCGACGGGGCGAAAAGAACGCTATCCCTTTCATCTCCTAGCATTTGACGTAGCATCCTGTAGGGTTGCGAGAACAATCGGGTCAGGGTTTTCCCTAGACCAGCTAGAAGATCACGTCAGGAGGAAGAAATCTGCCGGCTCCAATCAAACGGCAATCTCCGCTTTTCCAGCGTCTCTTTTGAGCTCAGAGCAGGTGAGCTGTGAGGGGATGACTTCTGAGCGGGAAATCTGAAGGCGGTAGGTAATCTCAGTCTGTGCTCGCCAGTGCCGCTTGTAATCTTCTTCGCCACGCAGAAAATCGAACTTACGGCTACCGAGTCGTACAGCGTCTTGTATCGCGAAAAACATAAGTTGGGTCCCAGGGCTGACGAACGCGAATTGTGGATCAAACCCTTGCAGATAACAAAACACAGTTGATCGGTCTGCCAGAGCATAGACGACTGCAATCGTCCGTTGCTTTAAAGATAACCGATACAAACGCAAGTGCCCCATCGCCAGCAGTTTTGGGGCGACTTTCTCATGAAATGCTTTTAGTCGCTCGTCGGCCAAAACTCCGGGCTGCCCAGCTTGCGACCAGCGGCTCGCGTGCAGTCGAAATAATTCCGACAAAAACTCCGGCAGAGTATCTTGCACAGCAACTTCGAACCGGCTTTCGCCCGCCCGCTTAAGTCGTGAGCCTGCATTTCTCAGGTTGGCCCGCTGCCGCTTTGAGAGCAGTTGGAGCAACTCATTCTCGGTAGGGGCAAGGGCCAGAGCCGAGCAGTGGTCATGTGGAGTAGAAAAATGTGCCAGCACCGTTCTTTGAAGGGTTGAGTTCGCGGAAAGATCCGTCAGATCCAATGTGTCCCAGCCAACGATCTTGGTCGCTACCTCAAGAACTGTGAATACGACATCATCCGCGTGTTCAGGCTGCGCCAGCAAATCGAGATAGTCCGAAACTCCGCCTCCCATGAACGCAAGCACGCGCTCTTGTTCTCGCGGGTAGATGAGCAATGGCGCAATGCCTATCAATCTGTTGTCATGCCGAACTTCGATAGTGACAATGTCTTTCGGCGAGAACACATCCATCCATGCCAGAACCCACTCTGGCCTTTGAAAAGGAGTTGCACCCGGGCAGTGTTGATGCAGCTGACCCCAGTCCTGCGCAATTTCGTGCAGTTGCGCCGGATCAGAGAGGATGCGAGTTTGAAAATGCTCTTTCATTTCGATGTGGCGATTTCGCCTGCACTCGGTTAGCGCTCGTCACGCAGCTTGCAGATCGACGGCATTTGCGCCTTTTAGAATCGATTGATACAAATCCACGTACTCGCGAACCATTCTCTGAGAGGAGAATTTCCGCTCCGCTTCCTTTCGACATTCCGCTGCTTCAAGTGATTCGGTTTGCGTTATCGCACGTGCCATTTCTTCAACGTTGCTGACCAGAAACCCCGTCCGTCCATCGCTTACGATCTGTGGTATAGCCCCCGTCGGGAAGGCAACCACTGGCGTTCCCGCGGCCATAGCTTCCATCGCGACAAGCGAACTCGTTTCAGGAGCCAGAGTGGGAATCAGCACGCAGCGCGCCGCACCCAATAAAGCAGCCTTATGTCGACCGCCAACCGGACCAATGAAACGGATGCTTCCATTGAGACGGGAGCGAACCATCGAATCGAAATATCGACGGTGCTCTGGATATTCGAAAACAGAGCCCGCGATTATGAGATCTAGACCGGCACGCTCGGCCGCATCTATCGCGAGATGGATCCCCTTCTCTGGACAAATGCGCGACACTACGACGGCGTAGTTCGACTTTCGCGGAGCAGGCGCAAACAATCTTAGGTCAATTCCGTTCAGAATAACTCGGCCAATCCGAGTGCCCGCAGACGCCGTGCTCGCCTGAGACTTTGAAACGCAAATGAATGACACGTCTGGCTGAAAGAACCGGAGCGCTTCCGGCGCATACCAGCTCAAAGGCAAGTGGAGGGTAACAGCTGTTGGAATATCGCTCTCGGGCAGGTACTCATGAAAATCAAGCCCGTGCATATGAACGATGTCCACCGGATACTCGTCGAGCGTGCGATCGATTAATTTTTTGAAGGTACGTCGAGCAATGCGCCGTGCATCGTGGTTAAGGACTCCGGCTGGCAACTGCGCCGAAATCAGGAGACCACTACATCGAGACCCGACTGGGGCCAAGACCAGAGATCTATGGCCGGCTTCCACCAGACCTTTATCCAGTTGCGCCAACACCTGCTCTGCGCCACCGGCAGTTCGCGACGACACCTGCGCCAGGGGATAACTCACGCTCAGTACGGTCAGCGGCATGCCTGGACCTGATGTTTTGCGAGCGTTTCAATCACTGATTCGCGCACCGTTTCGCGCCAGCGATCCCCTGCCATCCATCCCATAATTTCGTACCAAAGCTGGCCCTCGTGCGGCGGTTGTGAAAAATTGTATGTCGGCATAAGCCGAAGCGACTCCTCGGCGACTGGAAAATTCTCAAGCACCAGTCGTTGAGATACATACGTATGAATCATTCGTCTCTTGAGGTCTCTGTCACTCTCCGAAAGCTTGAATGACATCTGCTGCGCTTGCTCTGAGTTTAAAAACTCGCCGGTTACGCATTGACCGTTTCGCGCGTGGTATGAAGTCATCTCCAGTAACACTGGAGGATTGTCGAGCGAGGATGCAGCAATGCAGGCGACCACTGCTGCCGCGTCGTGGTCGGGATGCCCTCCTTCGTATGGATGAGTTATTACTAAATCAGCTCTTGTTTGCATGAGTATCTGCCGGAACTCATCTCCTAAAGGACGAATCTCGAATACCGCCTCCTGGTCCACACCTCCCAACCAGAAAATCGCTTTCTCAGAGATGCCAGCAATGCTCAACGCAGTAACTGCTTCCTCGCGCCGGAGGTCTGCATAATTTTCTTTTGAGCCGCGCATCCCAGGCGGCCACAGTTTTGTATTTTTCGGCGCTCCGTCAGTTAGAAATACTACGGAGGATTTAGGAAATCGCGAGAGCAACAGCGAAGCGCCGATTGTTTCATCGTCGGGATGGGCTGCCAAAACCACGATGCGCAGATTGGAATCCGCCGTCTCGGTCTCTAATCGCGCGGAAATCTCGCGCCATCTTCTCTCGCGATCAGCTTGCCACTTCATGCAATCTCGGCTGATTTGAAAGTACGCGCAAAGCTTCGCGATATCCATTCAACGTGCCCACGTCTACGTACACGTCTCCGCGTTTAATTCCCTTCGCGATTCCACCGCGCGCAATGTATGCATTCACCAGCGTTCCCAGATACTCATCCGAGCGGCGCCGCTCGATCCAAAGATCATGCAACTCTGCGAAATGCCTTCCGGTCAATTTGAATGCGCCCCAGACCCACTCCGAAGCAGCATTCGGTCGTTTCACTTGAATTTCTTCTACTACTCCGCGATGGTCAGTAATCACGGAATCAAACAACTCGGGCCGCTTGGTGGGAAAAAGCAATAACGAGAATCCCCCGTCTGACAAAAATCGGAATCCTTCAACGGGAAACCAGACCGTATCCGGCAACCCTACGTAAATTTCGTCATCTTCGGCAACAAACGGCAATGCAGTGAACAGTGCGTCACAAAGTCCGCCCGGATTTTGTTGGACGGCATAGCAAATCGGAACATCACCTATGCGAGCTCCGAAATATCGAATGATGTCAGTCTTCTCTGGCGAGATGACGAAACAAACCCGGTTAACGCCGGCTATCAGCATCCGTTCGAGCAAGTACTCGGTCACGGCGCGGGGCCGCTCCGTTTCACCGTCGAGCCGAGTGCCGACCGGAAGCAGCTCTTTCGAAAACGCCAGAGGTTGAATCCGAGTGCCACGCCCCGCAGCCGGGACAATTCCCCAACGCAAGCTCATACGAGGGCCTCCACCTGCTGCAGAAACTCGCGCGCCCTATGATCAGCGGTATGCTCGCTCAGCACACGTTCCCGAGCGGCTTTGCCCACCTGCCGCAACTCCTCACGCCCCAAACTCAGCGCATCGACTACATTGTCTGCAGAAGAAGCCAACAGAATCTCGCTGCCCGGTTCAAAGAATTCCTCCAGCCCTTCCCACGAGTCGCTCACCACTGGCGTCTCACAAGCCGCAGCCTCGAACAGGCGACCGGAGGGACAATAGCCGAAAGTTGCCATAGCTCCGCGTGTCACATTCAATGTCGCCCTAGACGAGCTATAAAATGCGGGGTGTTCGGGTGGCGGCACATGGCGAACGAACCAAACGTTCTCGTTCCACGGAAAATCGTCTGGATATTGCGCCCCGCCGAGCAAGAATTTTCGGTCTGGTAAACGCTGCGCAGGCTCCAAAAATAGTTCGCGCAGGGTCTCTTGCCTGTCCGCCGCATACGTACCTAAATACGAGAGGTCCGAATTGTATTGCCGCGAAGGTGTAACCGGCCGGTGTACCTCAGGGTCCACACTGCCATAAAGAGGCGCCACTCTGCTGGCGCCAAACAATTCACGCAGTTCGCTGAGTGCTCTACCTCCGACGTAGCTCAGCACCAAATCGAAATTCATCAGTCCGTAACTCGGGATGTAGTCCACTTCGCCGTGAGCTCGGTAGTTCTCAATTGTTACAGCTGTATCCAGGTCGTAAAAGACTTTGGTTGTCCGCGACTGAAGGACCAGATCACAGGCCGCAACTGCATCGGGGCAATAAGAGGTCACGACGGCCACATCACTCTCCGCAACCGCAGTCTTTGCTGTGGAACGCACATCCGTCCAGGACGGATACAGAACCAAGTCATAAACTTCCGGAGAATTCAGATCGCGGTGGTTTGCGTAGTAAATGACATCTTTCTCAAAGAAAGTGATTTGGTGTCGCTGGCGAGCGAGAGCGTTACAAAGTCCACGCCAAATTGTGGCATGCCCGTTTCCCCATGAGGAGCTGACGGTCAGACCAAAAATGACGATTTTCATAAGTGTGTGTTGGCCAGAATGCTGAGCCGGTCACAAGCCGACGTACATTCCTGTCACGACTTCGATGCTGTGAGTAGGGACAAAGCTGTATTCCAGAGCTGGATCCGCCACTCTGATTTCCGAACATCGGGGCTCGAGATTGCGCTCCTAAATGACGAAGGATGCAGGACATCTCGCGCTTTTCAGAGTGCATCAGAGGTCTTTTCCGGCCGCCGCGCAGCTTGTCATCACGCAACGCGCTTACCGGTGTGGACTTGCTATGCGCTGGATACCCCTGTTACTGATTTTCATTGGCGCTCCTCTGCCCGGCACCGCCCAGACGAAAGCCAGTAATGCCCCCCCTTCTTACGAAGGACAAAATGTTTCATCGATAACGATCGCCGCAAACCCGCACGTAAATCCTGACGAATACCGGCCTCTGATTGCGCAGCAAGCAGGTCAGCCGTTCTCAAATCAGAAAGTCCAGCAGAGTGTCGTGAACCTGAAGAGCACGAATGCATTCAGCAGCGTGCAGCTGAAAGTGGAACCAGGCACCTCCGGCCTGAACCTTACATTTGTGCTTCAACCTGCTTACTACATTGGCATGCTGAAATTTCCTGGTGCGCTGAAATATTTTTCTTATACACGTTTGTTGCAGGTTGTAAATCTTCCTGACCAGACGGTATTCCAGCAGACCCAATTGTCGACAGCAGAATCCGCTTTGACGAAATTCCTGGCGGATAACGGCTTCTTCCGGGTTGCAGTTCGCACCACTGTTCAGCTTGACGACGCTAATCAACTCGCGCATATCACCTTTCGGGTCACGCCGGGCCCACACGCGCATGTGGGCAAAGTAGAAGTTCGGGGCGCCACTCCCGAAGAAAATCGCAAGCTCCAAGCTGAGATGCGATCCTTTCGAGCGCGATTCACTGGGGCACTGCTGAAGCGTGGCACGCCCTACAATCCGAGAAGAATTCAATCGGCAGTCGCTCTTTTAAGAAAGAAGCTGAGCAAACAGCACTATCCCGATAACAAAGTAGCGGTGAACCCTCCCGACTATCATAAGGAAACGAATCTGGCGGATATCTCAATCAACGTCGACACAGGTCCTGTGATCGATATTCGCGTGACCGGAGCGAAGCTTTCGTGGATTCCTTTCCAGTCTGGACGCCAAAAGAAGAAGCTGATTTCCATTTACGACGAAGGCTCAATCGACCCGGACATCATCGAGGAGAGCCGGCGCAATTTGACTGACTATTTTCAGCGCGAGGGTTACTTCGCCGCGAAAGTGACTACAAATTCTCAGCACCAAAATGGCAAGATCATTCTTACTTTCCAGATTGATAAAGGGGAGAAATATTCGGTCGATGAGATTGCATTTAACGGTAATCATAACCTGAACAGCAGCGACCTTGCGGCTCAAGTGCAAGTTAAAAAGCGAAGACGGCTCATCGGCCATGGCCTGTACAGCGAGAAGTTGCTGCGCGATAGCGCCAAGAGCGTCGAAAACTTCTATCGCGACAATGGTTTCGAAGACGTCAAGGTTACACCGCAAGTGGTACAGCGCGACAAGGCTGTTTACATAACATTCAATGTCGCCGAAGGCGACCGGACCACCGTCGCTTCACTCCATGTACAAGGCAACAAGAGCATTCCCGTGAATCAACTACTGTTCAGGAGACGCGGCTTCGAGTTGCAGGAAGGCAAGCCCTTTTCTCCTCGCCGGATGTCAAATGATCGCAATCACATTGCGGCAAAATATCTCGACCGCGGGTTCCTGAACTCCGAGGTGAAAACAGTTGTTTCGCGACATCCAGATGATCCCCACCAGGTGGACGTAACCTACGACATAACCGAGAACCAGCAGGTCCGCATCAGCCATGTTGTTTACATGGGCTACAAGCACACGATACTGCCTCTCATTCAAAAAAGCACAAATCTCACTGATGAGCAGCCGCTGAGTCAAAGCGCCCTGCTACAAGGCGAAAGCAATTTGTACGACGATGGAATTTTTGATTGGGCGAGTGTCGGGCCAAGACGCGATATCACTACCCAGTCGGATGAAGAGGCCCTGGTCAAGGTCCACGAAGCCAAACGCAATTCGATCACTTACGGTTTTGGTTTTGAAATTTCTCGCCGCGGCGGGAACGTACCTACCGGGAGCGTAGCCGTCCCAGGGCTGCCAACGATCGGACTGCACGGAGCAAAGGTCCTACCTAGCGAGAAGACATTCGCCAGCCCTCGCGGGTCAATTGAATACAGCCGGCTGAACATGCGAGGACGGGCCGAGACGGCTTCCATTTCGCTGCTGCTTGAGCGGCTCGATCAAAAAGCCATTGCCACCTACACTGATCCGCATTTCCGGCTTTCGAGTTGGCAGGCGCTCACCAGCTTTTCGTTCGAGCGCACAACCGAAAACCCTCTATTTCAGGCCCGGCTTGAAAATGCATCCCTGCAGTTTCAGCGATACCTGGACAGCCGGAAGAAACGTCAGCTGCAACTCAGTTACAACTTCAATCACACGACGCTCAGTCAATTAATTGTTCCGGAGCTGGTGCTGCCTCCCGACCGTAATGTCCGTCTTTCTTATCTTTCGGGCACGATCATCGAAGATACACGCGACAAACCGCTCGATGCTCATCGAGGCGTATACAGCACAGTCGATTTTTGGATCGTGCCCAGGGCGTTCGGTTCGAGTGCCAGTTTTACGCGTCTTTTCAGCCAATACGCGTTTTATAAACGGGTGCATGGGATGGTATTTGCGAACAGCCTTCGATTGGGACTGGCGACTCCTTATGGCGGTAGTGACGTGCCCACAAGCGAGCGTTTTTTTGGCGGAGGCGGTACTACGCTTCGTGGCTTCCCGATTAATGAGGCCGGGCCGGTACGCAATGTCCCGTTTTGCCAGGCCGGCCAGACGACAAACTGCCCATTGGTCCCGATTCCAGTTGGTGGCAATCAGATGTTCATCCTGAATTCGGAGCTGCGCTATCCCATTCCAATCATGAGCAATTTAGGTGGCGTCGTTTTTTACGATGGCGGAAACGTATATCGCAGGATCAACTTCCCTGAGTTCGTGGACAACTATACGAATACGGTCGGAATCGGCCTTCGTTACAACACGCCGATCGGTCCCATCAGGTTTGATATCGGACGTAACCTCAATCCGGTCACTGGCATCAGCGCGACGCAATTTTTCATCACACTGGGGCAGGCATTTTAGGGGAGAACTGTCGAGCGCTCGATATCGCAAACACCATGGCGAAGTGGCAAAAGATAATCGGGTGGTCGGCAGTAACGATTGGAGCGTTGCTGCTATTCGTAATTGTCGCCGTCCTCGTGGTAGTCAAGACGCCGGCTTTCCAGCGATACTTGCTCGGCACGATAGAAGAAAAGGCCAGTGCGGCCATTGGATCGCGTGTCGAAATTCAGAGTTTTGACGTTCATCTCGCGACGCTAACGGTCAATATTTATGGACTTACCATCCACGGAACTGAGTCTTCAAGTGAAAAGCCGTTGTTGCAGGTTCAGCACGCCGCCGTTGGCTTGAAGATAATTTCCCTCCTTCGCCGCAAAGTGAACCTGAGCGAGTTGCTAATTAATCGTCCCATTCTCAATCTGCTGATTGATAGAGGAGGTCAGATTAATCTGCCGCATCCCCCGCCCTCAAAAAACCAAAGCTCCAGTACGAATGTGTTCGATCTGGCGGTGGGACACGTGTTGCTTACCAACGGACAAATTGACACGAAAGATCGAAACATTCCGGTCGACGCGAACCTCACCGATTTGCGAACTGAGATCACTTTCACCCAACTTCAAACAAAATACAGCGGCACACTCTCATACAGGAGTGGATTGATCCAGTATGAGCATCTGCGTCCTCTGCCGCACAGTTTGCGCGCGTCATTCGACGCAACTCCGTCAGAGCTTAACCTGCGGCCTCTTGTTCTAAACGTCGGAGGTTCGAGGATTGCACTAGAAGCTACCGTAGAGAATTACAGCACAGCCCCCGTTGCTAACGGCCACTACGACATCGCGCTGCACACACAGGATTTTTCAGGACTCTTGACCAGCGCGAAGGCCGCGGGTGATGTAGTCCTGCGCGGTGCCATCCGCTACAAAGATGTGGCCGGCCAGTCGATGTTTCGTAATGCCACGCTTTCTGGCGACGTTGATAGCAACGGGCTCACGCTTACATCTCCAGAAGCGGTGGTGAAAGTTAAGAAGATCGCCGGGAAGTACGAATTGGCAAATGGCAATTTCAGGGCAGACGCCTTTGCTTTGGATCTGTTCGATGGTCAGCTGAAGGCAAAAGGCACGGTCGACAACATAGATAGCGCGCGCCGCTCGCGTTTCCATATACAGTTGGCCGGAATTTCTTTGCAGGCTCTCAAAGCGTCCCTGCGGAATTTCTCCTCGCAGTCTGTTCCCGTAACGGGCACGTTGAACGCTACCGCCGATGCAAATTGGCATGGTACGCTCGCGAGCCTGCGCGCGACCTCCGGAATCACCATGCGGGGTTCACTGATCTCGTCGAGCAACTCAGAACAGCGACGATTTCCACTCAACGCCGACGTTCATGTGAACTATGATGCGCCACGCAATTTGCTCACTGTCGCCTCGAGTTCGATTCAGCTGCCTGCGACAATAGTTTCTGCGCAGGGCACAGTCGGGAACAACTCAAACCTAACCGTTCATGCATCGAGCAGCGATTTACACCAGCTGATGTTGCTTGCTTCCTCAATGCCGTCTTCTGCAAGTTCAAACTCCAGCACATCAACCTCTGGGAATTCGCCATATTCCAATATTCGCGGTGCTGCCACACTAAACGCAGTTGTAAGAGGGACCTTAAAGAATCCACGAGTCACAGCTCAGCTATCCGCTAGCCACCTTCAGGTCAACAAAAGCGAATGGAATTCTCTTCAGTTGGCGCTAGCGGCAAATCCATCACAATTCTCCATCCAGAACGCGTCGCTCATCTCTGCTCGTCAGGGCCAGTTGACACTGAATGCGCAAATTGGCTTGAAACACTGGACCTATGTTGCTTCCAATCCACTTTCTGCGAATGTCAGGATTGAGAAACTGCCTATAGACGAATTGCAGGAAATTGCCAATGTTCAATACCCGATTGAAGGCGAGATCGTCGGGAATATCCAACTGCGTGGCTCAGAGCTCAATCCGCAGGGGCAGGGCCGAATTCAGATCAATAAAACAAAAGTCTCAAACGAGCCCCTGAAAACTGTGTCAGCCCAGTTCCAAACAGCCAATGGGACTATTCAATCGAATCTCGTACTGGGTGCGGTGAAGGCCGATGCAAGCTATACACCTAAAACAAAGGCTTACACCCTGCAGCTTTCGACTTCGCCAATTGACATCAGCAAGAGCCACACCGTGCAGGCGAGAAATCTGCCGCTGAAAGGAATGGTGTCGTTGACCGCTAAGGGTGCTGGGACAGTAGACAACCCGCAGCTCACCGCCTCGATCCGCGTAGATCAACTTCAGATGCGCGAGACAACGTTCAACCGCGTGGAGGCGGATTTAGACGTTGCAAACCATTTAGCTAAACTTGCTTTGAATTCAGGGATTGGCGGAGCATCGCTCCGTGGCAATGCGACTGTACACCTGAGTCCCGGGTATTACACAGAAGCCTCGCTTGATACGAGCAAATTTGCCGTCGACCCATTCCTCGCCATGTATATGCCGACTCGTCCGCCTGATTTGCACAGCGAGACGGAGATACATCTTTCGGTGCGCGGACCGGCGACAGACAAGTCCAAGATCGAGGCGCACGTCACGATTCCAGTCCTCGATGCCAGTTACCAGTCATTACAAATAGCGGCGGTCGGCCCCATTCGGGCAGATTACGTCAACTCCATCCTCGTCCTGCAGCCAGCGTCAATCAAGGGAACGGACACCTCTCTGCAATTTCAGGGCAGAATCCCGCTAAACCAGCCTGGCGCTATTGCCGTTTCGGCCCACGGTAGCGTCGGTATGAGATTGGTGCAGATGTTCAGCCCTGACCTGCGAACCGGAGGCGACATTGCCTTGAACGTAAATGCAGGAGGCACACTCAGGAGTCCGGATGTTAACGGTCAGATTCGGCTCGAAAAACTTTCGTTCGCGAGCGAGGATATACCGCTCGGCGTGCAAGACCTGAATGCGGTAATGCAGGTCAGCAATACCGGCGTGCAGATTACCAGTGGCGCTGGGAAACTGGGCGGCGGCGACATCAAGCTCGGTGGCTCGATTCTGTATCGGCCCCAACTGCAAATGAATGTTGCGATCTCGGCAAAAGGCGTTCGTGTGCGATATCCCGAAGGTGTCCGCACAGTATTTGATTCCGAGCTGACACTAAGCGGCAATCGACAGGCGTCATTGCTTCAGGGCCGGGTGCTTATCGATTCGCTTTCTTTCACTTCCGATTTCGATATTTCCTCTTTCATGTCGCAATTCACGGGCACCGGTGCGCCGCCTAGCGGGCAGAGCATGGCGGACAATCTCAAGCTGCAAATCGCGGTGCAGTCCACCAGCCAGCTGAGCGCAGGAACGGCCCAGCTTGGAATCGAAGGAAGCGCCAACCTTCGAGTGATCGGTACCGCTTCCGATCCTGTTGTAGTTGGGCGTGCCGACTTAACCTCAGCGGACATATTTTTTGATAAAAACCAATATCACCTGGAGCACGGTGTTATTACCTTCGTCAATCCGAACCAGACTACGCCCGTAGTAAACATGCTGATCACTACCACCATTAACCAGTACAGCCTCAGCATTACGATTCGTGGTCCAATAGAAAAATTGCAGACCAGCTATGTCTCTGACCCGCCTCTTGCGCCGGTCGACATTATTAATCTGATCGCTCGCGGTCAAACCACCACAGAAGGTGCGCCGACTAGCTTTGGCGCGAACGAAGTACTGGCAGCCGGCTTGGGGCAGGTCAGCAGCGAAGTCACAAAGTTGACCGGCATAGCCGGCCTACAAATTGATCCACTGGTAGGAGGCGAAAACACTAATCCTTCAGCCAGAATCGGCATCCAAAAGCGAGTTACAAGCAATTTTATCTTTACTTTTTCCACAGACGTAACCCAGCCGCAAAGTGAGATCGTCCAAGGTGAGTACCAATTTACGAAGCGCTGGTCAGTCAGTGTCACGAGAAACGAAAGCGGCGGATTTGCTATCGATGGCCGGTTCCATACAAAGTTCTAGCAGCATCGCGCAGGCGATTGCATCTACGCCCGCCGTAGTCACTGCTGAGGACCTCGCGAAGTCGGATTTGTGGATTTTTCGTGAAGGTCGCCGGCAGTTTTCTGGACTCGCCTTGGTGGGTGAGCTACGGCAACGGTTGTCGGCGGAGAATGCTCTGCTTGATTGCCTGATTCAGGCTGGGGAACTTGAAGCGGCGCTCGCCGATGTCGGAGTCCCGGACGTCTCGGATGCAATGGCGATTACCGATGCTTTGGCTCAGCGACTTTGTGCTGGACAGGTAGAAACTGGAGATCTGGCAAATTTGGCTGGCATCATCCAGGCACCTGAAAACCTTAGCGTTTCGCCACCAGAGGGCTTCACTTATTACGCCCTTCATCCGTTGGATTTTGTGAACGCGGGAGAGCAGATTTCGAATTGCTCTACGAACTATGCGGTTTTAGGAATCCGCAGCATCGGAACGACTCTCAGCGCGGTGATAGCTGCCGAAATGTCGCGACTCGGGAAAAAAGTCAGCCGCATAACCGTTCGCCCGCAAGGCCATCCCTATTCGCGCATAACAATCTTTTCGCCACGAGAGCAAGCGTGGATTGCTGAGCAGCAATCCCGGTCAGCGCAGTTCGTCATTGTTGATGAAGGTCCGGGGAGAAGCGGTTCAACATTCCTCTCAGTTGCGGAAGCATTATGCCGAGCCGGCATAGCAGCCGACCAAATAGTTGTTGTGGGCAGCCGGGAGTTCGATCCCTCGTCACTTTGTGCTCAAGGTGCTGCTGAGCGCTGGCAGCGTTTTCGTTTTGTAACAGCGCCATCTTCCCTTAGTCGGCGTTTCACAGGTTTTCGATACATTGGCGGCGGCGATTGGCGCCAGCATTTCTGTGACGGAGAGCTTAACTGGCCCGAAAGCTGGACACAGATGGAACGATTTAAGGTTTTGTCTGCCGATCGTAGCCATTTCATCAAATTTGAAGGGATGGGACGGATCGGCAAAGAAGCGCGCGACCGCGCGTTTGCTTTAGCCAAAGCTGGCTTCTCGCCAGTGGTGTCAGACATTGGCGACGGATTTCTCTCTTACGCCACAATAAATGGAAAATCGCTTCAAAGACGAGACCTGAACGCAGAAGTTCTGGAAAATATCGCCCGTTATTGCACCTTCCGTGCGGCCGAATTTTCCTGCACTGCTCCTCGAGAATCCGAGCTCGAACAAATGCTCATTCACAACGTTCGAGAGGAATTTGGGCGGGAAATTAAAGTTGACCCTGGCCTGCTGTCTCTGCATGGTCCTGTTCTCGCCGATGGCCGCATGCAGCCCCACGAATGGATCGCTAGCTCCGGAAAGATTATTAAGACCGATGCGGTTAGCCATGGGGACAATCATTTCTTCCCCGGCCCGTGCGGGATTGCATGGGACCTGGCCGGCACAATTATCGAATGGGACCTTGGAACCGCTGCGACAGAGTTTCTGGTTGCTAGATTCCAGCAGCTCTCTGGAGCGAATGCATCTCTGGAACTCGATGCTTACATATTGGCGTACTGTGTTTTCCGTCTAGGCTTTTGCAAGATGGCACGATCGACGGTTCAAGGCACCGCGGAGGAGCTTCGATTACACATCGCATACCAACGCTACCGTGCAAAAGCCGCTCAACTCCTCGAGAAATCCTCCAACGAAAGTTTAAGTTGGATTAACGTATGAAGAATTTTCTGAAGAAACGATGTATGCTATCCATTCTACGTTGAACAGCCCATGTCTTTGGCGAGTCTCAGCAGCGAGTCCCTGGGAACTGAAGCCCGTCCAGTTAGAATTCTCATAGCGGATGACCACGAGGTCATGCGGATGGGGATCCGAAACCTGTTGGAGTCCGTTCCACACTGGACAGTAACTGGTGAAGCTGGTACCGGTCGCGAAGCGGTTGAATTGGCCATTGAGTCCTCTCCAGACATCATCATCATGGACATAACGATGCCTGAAATGAATGGTTTCGAGGCTGCGGCCGAAATTGCTGAGCAGCGCCCTAATATTCCGGTAATAATGTTTTCACTTCATTTATCCGAAGACGTCGTTTCCCGCTTCAGGGCGGGGCCGATTCGGGGTGCCGTCTCGAAAAGTGAGGCTGCACGCGACTTGCTTCAAGCAGTTCGCTTGGTGCTAAATGGCGGCACCTTCTTTCCGGGAAAATCTTCGATCGCATCAGCCCGTTAGGTTTGTACTTTTCCACTACATCGCAGACACAAATACAGAGTTCACCTGATTCCATCACTTAAGGTTCCCTGCGATACATTGAATGGCTCTCATGGTTTCTCGTTGCGCCAATCCGGCTTGCGGTGCTCCGCTTCGTTATCTGAGGGACGGTCGCCTCTTTCAATTTGAAGTACGCCAAAAAGCCGTGAATGAAGCTTCCTCCAAGCTTGCCAAGTCCCCGCGAACAGTTTCTCACTTCTGGCTCTGCGGACGATGTTCGTCGAAGCTGACCCTGGTCTTCGATCAGCTCAAGGCGGTCGTATTGAAACCGACGAGTGCGGCGGCAGCCTGAAAACTCCTAAACCTTTTTGATAATTTTGGAAGCGCAGAAGTTACTGCACAAAATGTACAGTGATGCCGAAACTTTGGGAGTGGGGATCGGGAAGAGTTTAGGGAGGTGGCAGGCGCCGGATAAAGGGGAGGTACGACCAACGCCTGCCTTCCGTCTCCTTCGCGTTGGGGCTGAACTATGTGTAATTGAGTCGAGGAGCGCTGGGCTATCGGGTTAATACTGTATTTTTCTGCTTGTGCCGACGAACCCGGCGAAAGATCAAAGCAAAGCTTACTTCATTGTTTGCATCTAGTTAGAGGTTTCCTGGCGTTTGGTGGACGAAATACGGCACTCATGCCCGATGTCACCTCAGCCCCGCTTGCCCACGACCCCTCTGGTTCGTTTCCGGAAATCAATGACTATGCTGTCATTGGGGACTGCCGCACCGCAGCCTTGGTTTCGAAATATGGATCCATCGAGTGGCTGTGCTGGCCGCGCTTCGATTCACCATCTCTGTTTGCCGCCATTCTAGACCGCGAGCGTGGCGGCTTTTGGAAGATTGCTCCGGTTGGACCTCGCTCGGTTAAGCGTGAGTACATAAAAGACACCAACGTACTTAAGACTGAATTCCACACTTCGGCTGGCAGTGCCGAGCTCGTGGATCTTATGCCGGTCAGGGATGCGGCTGCCGAAACCATGGTTCCCGACCACGAGATCATTCGCCAATTCACATGTACCTCGGGTGAAGTAGATGTCGAAACTGCTCTGGTTCCGCGCGCGAATTATGGCGCGAATGTCGTCGCAATACGGGACCGGGGGAAACTTGGGTTCCGGGTTGTAAATGGACGGGGAGTCCACTGGCTTCGCGCCAGTATCCCGCTCAACACAGAAGATTCGGGAGCTTTCGGTAAGACCACATTGCATGCAGGTCAGAGCCTAGTCTTTTCGCTGACGTACTCGCTCAGTTCCCCCGCGGTCCTGCCTCCACTTGAGCTGATTCCGCGCCGAATCGAGGTCTGCGTGGACTGGTGGCAGAAATGGGCAGCGAAGGCTGAGTACGACGGCCACTTTCGTGATGAAGTAGTTCGAAGCGCGCTCGCCCTAAAGTTAATGATCTTCGCGCCATCGGGCGCAATAATCGCCGCCCCCACTACATCACTCCCGGAGCGTATTGGTGGCGATCTCAATTGGGATTATCGCTTCTGCTGGCTACGCGATGCGTCGCTCACAATCCGCGCTTTGCTTGAACTGGGATTCTGGACAGAGGCAAGCGGCTTTCTCGATTGGATGATACACGCGACGCGTCTCACCCAGCCGGAACTCAGAATTTTATACACCGTGTATGGCAATTCACCTCCTGCAGAGCGGAACTCGAAGACGCTTCGCGGGTATAGAGGGTCACATCCGGTACGTATTGGCAATGCCGCGCGAGACCAGATCCAAATGGATGTCTACGGAGAAGTGATTGACGCTGCCGCACAATACGCTTTCCATGGTGGAGACCTCGACCGCGAAATGCAAAAAGTGCTTGTCGGCTTTGGAAACTATGTCGCGAAACATTGGGACAGTCCCGATCAAGGCATATGGGAGCCTCGCACCGGGCCGCGTCCGCACACCCACTCTCGGCTGCTCTGTTGGACGGCCCTCGATCGTCTGATTTCCCTCGGTGAGCAAGGCAAGGTCAAACGGGTTCCTCTCGAAGAATACAAACGGCAAGCAGAGGCAATACGCAAGCAGATGTTTAGTCGCGCCTGGAACCCACAGCTAGAGTCATATGTCAGTGAACTGGATGGTCACGAGCTCGATTCAAGCCTTGTACTGCTCTCCTGGTACGGCTTTGAAAGCGCCGACTCCCCGAAAATGCGTTCTACCTACCGAAAATTGCGAGAGAAGCTTGGGACGGCTGAGGGTTTGCTCTACCGTTCCGAACAACTTCCACCAGAAGGGACATTTGCCATCTGCAGCTTCTGGGAGGCAGAATATCTGGCGCTCGGCGGCGGTAGCGCGCAAGACGCTCGCAATCTTATCCGGACGTTGCTGAAGTACAAAAATGAGGTCGGGTTGTATGCCGAAGAGATCGACGGTACCACCGGCCAAGCCTTAGGGAATTTTCCGCAGGCATTTACGCATGTGGGCTTGATCGGCGCAGCCCTCTCGCTAACACAGCGCGAAAAAGGTGAACAACAGCTCGCACATCGGCCGGAAAGCGCGACTCATCAGGAGCCGCATCAAACGAGCGCAGCATGAACTGGGGAAGCTGGGTACTTTCGGGGTTCGTCGCGACACTAGCGCTTTCGACGCTGCTGTCGATGAGCCAAGGCTTTGGCCTGACCCGGATGAATGTACCGTATCTATTGGGAACCATCATTACACCCGAGCGTGAAAAAGCGCGGGTATATGGTTTTTTCGGGCACTTCCTGAATGGCTGGTTTTTTTCCTTTTTCTACGTTTATATCTTCCAGGCGCGGCATGTCGTTAACTGGTGGTTCGGCCTGCTGCTCGGACTGGCTCACGCTTTGTTTATCCTCACAGTCGTCATGTCTCTATTACCCAGTCTTCATCCACGAATGGCAACCGAGCAAAAGGGCCCAACTGCCCGCCGGCAGCTTGAGCCGCCAGGCTTCATGGCGTTGAACTACGGCTATCGCACGCCGGTATCCGTATTTGTTGCGCACGCCGCGTTCGGAGCCATCCTCGGGACACTGTATCACCTTAGGTAGTGCAACCGCCGTTTCGCTCAGCCCATCCCATCACCACGAGGCAATGATAACGATGAATTCATTACAAGAAATCCGGAAGCTTGGCCAATCCATTTGGCTCGACTACATGCGGCGGGACCTGATTACCTCAGGTGAGCTGAAAAGCTTGATCCACGAGGATGGCGTCAGTGGTATTACCAGTAATCCCACAATTTTCGACAAGGCGATTTCTGGCGGCAATCAGTACGATGCAACCATTGACAAGATTCTGCGGCACAATTCGCGCACCAACCCAGCGGCTCTGTTCGAGCAGATCGAAGTAGAGGACATCCGAATGGCCGCGGACGCTCTTCGACCCATTTACGACGAAACCAGCGGAAACGACGGCTTCATCAGTATTGAAGTAAACCCCCATCTCGCGTATGACACTTCCGGAAGCACTTCGGAAGCGCGCCGGCTCTGGAGTGAGGTCGGCCGCCCGAACCTAATGGTGAAAATTCCAGCCACATGCGAAGGACTGCCCGTTATCGAGCAACTGACGGCAGAGGGGATCAACGTAAACGTCACGCTCACATTTTCGGTCAGCCAATATGATGAGGTAGCGCACGCGTATTTGCGCGGAATTTCGCGTGCCCACGAGCCGCACAAAGTATCCTCAGTTGCTTCGTTTTTTGTAAGCCGAGTCGACGTCGCAGTCGACAAAGCTCTTGAAGAAACTGGCACACCAGAAGCTCTCGCGTTGCGCGGAAAGGCAGGAATCGCAAACGCTAGGCTGGCATACTCGAGATTTCGCGAAATTTTCTCGGGCGATGAGTTTCAGAAACTTAGAGAGCGCGGCGCGCGGCTGCAACGGCCTTTGTGGGCAAGTACTAGCACCAAGAACAAGGCCTACTCTGACGTGATGTATATCGAGGGCCTGATCGGCGAGGACACGATCAATTCCATGCCCCCAGAAACACTCGCCGCATTCCGAGATCACGGACACGCACAATCCGCATTACCCGGCGATGCATCTGATAACGAAGAAGTAATTGGGCGACTGCTGGCAATGGACATCAACTTGCGCTCGATCGGAATGGAGTTGACCGAAGAAGGCGTCGAGAAGTTTGAGAAATCTTACGACGGGCTTATTCGCACGCTCGAGCACAAATGTGCCGAGTACTCAAAGAACGCCGCGTGATTTGGCTTGGTTTAGCCGCATTAGTCTGATACCCACGTTGCGCCATCCGGTGCATCTAACGAGACGATGCGGAGCGGGTTTTTATCGTTTCCCCGCTTGGGCCCGGACGAAGCAGAACGATGTCAGTCCGGGCCACGCCACATAACGATTCGTGCTTATAAACTCATCTATACAGTTCAGGCCAGTAGATCCTCGAAGTCTGGCTCGGGCCCTGATGTTCACAAGTGCGTGCCCCTGATGGATGAGCATTCGCTCGAGCAGGAAGTCCGCCAATGAAATTGAGCTTCGAGAACGCCTTTTAAGGCTTCGGCGGCAGTGCGGTGTTCACCATCGGCGTCGAAAACAATTGTAAGTTTTCGTCCCATGCAGATTGGTCCTCCCCGGCGGCAGACAATTCCATTTACTCGGTTTCAGTGTCGCTCGGGAACTTATGTGGTGGTGAATGCTGGATGAATGAATGATGAATCGAGAGTGAATCGACAGGAACTCTTGGTGGTTAAGATTTTGCCTGCCCTAGCGCTTTCTCCAGGGCAGCGTAAACGGCAGGATTGGTGCAGACTTCATATATCGAAGTGTCAGTCCAGCCTACGAGGGCAAATTCCGCAGGGTTGACCACTGGCGCCTGAGTTACACGAATAAGTAATCGCCGGAAGATGTCGGCCCCGACTGGGACCAATGCGCTCCAGTATCGGATGTCCTCACTGCCCCATAAGCGTGGAAAATCGAGCTTACATTGTTCCAGAGAAATTTCTTGGCGTAAGCGGTTGAATGCGGCTTCGCTGATGCGGATTCCGCCAACGTTGTATCTCATCAACTCGGCTTCGGCGGCCGCGCTGGCACGAAATTCGTAAACGTTAAACGGAACTGCGATGTCGTGCATAGCCTTCCGGATGCGCTTGTCGCACGAGGAAAGCCGGTCACTTTCGTTCAGCGCGTCGGAGATCATGATGCGATGATCGCCATCGAGCAGATACATAGGTGAGGAGTCTTGAAAGGAAATGCCTATTCCAAGTTCCAGCGAAGGAAGTCCGGCGCGCTGCAGTAATTGATTGTAGCCACCAACGATCTCCATCATCTCTCGCGCCAGGACGCAAGTGCGAGCCACTGAAAGTGCTGGATCGCCCTCATGTTCCAGCATCGCCAGAATAATTGCGTCGCCTTCCACGAATACTTTCGTGGCGCCATATTTCGGGATCAGCTTGTTTACGGGATCGTAAAAATTGAGGCTGAAATAAGAGGCGGGATTCATTTCCCGTTGTAACAGAGACCGGGTCAGGCGTGATGAATCGCGGACGTCAGCCTTGAGAATTACGTGGCGAGTAACAGGCTTGTCATTGGAGTTGGATTTCTCTTCCGGCAAAAGGAACTCATACAATGTGCCGTTCAACCTGGAAAGATCACGAAGTTTGTCGTTGGTAATTAAGTTGATTTTCTCGAGTGCCTGGTTCAGAACTTCCAGCCGGCGTCGATCGCGATGGTAGAGCATGAAGTCGCGGAGCAGCCGGGCGGCAATCTTCGCACGTTGTCCGCCGCTGCACTGCGAAACGCGATCTACTGCGGCTGTTAAGTTCCGGCGGGAGAGCTTGCCGTGCTCCTCGATCAATTTTTCGATTCGATCGCGCTCTTTCCGGAATACCAAGGCGTATTTCAGCTGCTGCGGGTCAACCATCGGTGAGAATTCTGGGATGAGCGGGACGACTTCGTACGCTGCGACCACCAGGTCCAGCAATTTTTCGCGCTCAAGGAGTTCGACCCAGAGCTCCAGACGTTGTTGATATTCACGTTCTGCGGCTTCGCCCGTGCCAATCAGTTGATGCGCATTTTCGGGCGAGTTGAGCCAGCTATCGAACTGAGCGTCTTCTGCAGCTTCGGCATCAGGCACAACTACTTTCAGAAATTCGCAAGCTAGAGCGTGAATATTGCCGAAGGAGTCGGGGTCGTTTTCAAATCCTCCAATCAATACATAACTCTCGGCGGCTAAGTACGAGTCCCGGCACTCTTCAAGAAAGATGAATTGATGAAGAAAGAGCTGGTAGTCTGCCGACTGTTCTCCAAATAGCGATCGCCGCATGGTCGAGAGAGTTTCGCGCTCGATCTCCCGCAGAACGCGAAATATCTCCTGGCCGACACGCCTGATGATGTTCTTCTTGCTTATCTGGAATGCTGCCACAGTCTCGCGATATTCGAGAGCCTTCTGCTGGCGAATTCCCTCATACCCCTTAAGCGTCTCCCTGCAGCGTTCGAGAGCTTTTGCGTACTGCGCGCCTAGTTCGGAACGCAGAAACTTCAGGATGGACGCACGCGCAAGAAGGTCGATCCCGAGATTCCCGCCTGCTTTTGCCTGATTCAGAGCTGACTTGTGTAACTCCACCAGAACCGGTTTTAAATCCCGACTTTTCTTTCCCGAGCCCACGGCAGGTTTTGAAAACATATTTCTGGACGGCTCGGCCGTCGTGAGGTTCTCAATGTTGCCGTATTTCGCGATCAATTTGGCGATGTGGGCGCCTGCCACTTTCATGAATTCCGGGCTCAAGGAAACGTCGTGACGAACGTTATCGATTCCGAGTTGCAGGCTTTCAAGCGAAAAGGAGGGAGTATAGGCGGTGAGCCGTGGCGGCACAGACTCGACCTGTGGCCCGAGCTTGAAGATCGGAATGCGTGGCATGGCGACAGGTTCCTGTCTGATGAGCCGGCCTGAATGACTCTGACTGCAGCGTACTACGACATGTACGGTTGGCCGATGTTACTGCGGTTATTGGGCCATAGGACGATGTACCTATGGACGTGTACTAAGGTTTGATCCTCCCCAAACTGACGTGATGCCTGAAGCTGCCTGCTTGATTACTGCTTCGTGTCCAGCGGATGCTGCGCTTTCTCGTAAAATTCGTTTTGTAAACGCAAACTTTCGTTGTCGGCTTTGACCGCCTTAATAACCCTTACGACCTCATCTATCCACCAGTTCATTTGAAAGTTCCCGAGTTCGCGGGTGGCCAGGGTACCGTCCCCGGAGTAGTGATTGGGAAAGCGCGCGTACCACCAAATGCCGGTATAAACATCATCGGGCAAATTCAAGCGATGTTGGTCTGCACCGGATTCGGACGCGGCGCGATCCTGATGGACCAAGTCAGGACGCGCGATCATTGTCTTCGACGTTTCACTCTCGCCGGCATGCATATCGAGGGAATCCTTGACCGGGGGACCGCCGGAAGCAGGCTTTCTGCTGTCGAAAACATAGACCACGTAATCGTGCGGCTTCTCCAGTTGGCTTTGCGCGAAGAATGGCAGCAGGTGCTCGTTTCCGCCATGACCATTGACGATGATGATCTTCTTGCAGCCATTGCGGGCCATTTCATCGGTGGTCTCCTGCAGAAGTTCCATTTGAAGATGAGAGCTGTAGGCCACGGTTCCGGGCTGATGACGGGCTTCAAAGATCTGGCCAAAGTAGTACTCAGGAAAAACAACCGCGTAATCCTTTTCGGCCGCATGCAGCGAGGCATAACGGGACACGAGCAAGTCGTTGCCAATAGGCAAATGCGGACCGTGCTTTTCGAGAATTCCAAATGGAAGCAAGCACGTGCCCTGCGCACGGGCGATTGCCTTTATGAAATCCGGCCCTGTCAGCTCTTCCCAGTGGACCGACAGCTTCTCCTGCGCGCTAACAATCAAAGGAAAAATAACCAGAATAGGAAAAAGTATGTACCTTCGCATGTGTTCTTCTCAGGGCCGAGATTTTAGCATTTAAAAGAGTTCATGAAATTGGAATATAAGGCGGGGAGCCCACCATTACTCTAGTTACAGGCGAAACTGGACATTTAACTTTAGGATTAACAAGAACTTCCTCCGACTTAGAGGCGTTATGAAAAAGCTGAGGTTCGTTGTTTCTTTAACTACGCGCGACAATGATTATCAAATTGAGCAGGCACAATCGGCCGAAGAGGCAGCCAGACGCCTCGGCGTCGAGCTACAGCTTCTGTATGCCGAGAATGATGCAATTTTGCAGAGCCAGCAGCTGCTCAAGGTAATTCAATCCACGACTGAACCTCATCCCGATGGGATTATCTTCGAGCCGGTCGGCGGGACAGCTCTTCCGCAAGTAGCGCGAGCGGCAGCAGCGGCGGGTATTGGATGGGTGGTGCTGAATCGGGAAGTGGAGTACATCGAAGAATTGCGCAACGCATACAAAATCCCTATTTTCTCAATCAGTTCCGACCACGAGCAGATCGGGCGAATCCAGGGTGACCAGATCAAAGCGCTGCTACCAAAACTCGGCTCGATCTTGCTTCTACAAGGACCGCCGGAAAGCCTAGCGGCAAAGCAGCGGACGAGCGGAGCGTTTGAAACGAAACCGACTCACATTCAAGTGAAATTGATGAAAGCCAACTGGACTGAAGCGGGAGCATACAAAGCAGTGGCTTCTTGGATGAAACTCTCAACCTCGCAACACGCCGAAATCGACCTCATCGCCGCGCAGGATGACTCGATGGCAATCGGCGCGAGGAAGGCGATTCAGGAGCTCTCGGATTCGGCTTTACGGGCAAAGTGGCTCAAAGTGCCGTTCCTTGGAATCGATGGTGTGCGGGCCACAGGGCAGGCGTGGGTGCAACAGGGGCTGCTCAGGGCAACCATTGTGGTGCCGGCAAACACAGGCATGGCACTAGAAATGCTTTCGCATGCACTGCAAACTGGACACCTGCCGCCCGCCAAAACCCTGACTACAGCAAAATCATGCCCTTCGATCGAAGAGCTCGCAAAGAAACCCGTTCAGAAGGGACAAGCGGCAAAGGCGTAAAAAGCTGTGGTTCGTGGTCTGTGGACTCGTGCCTCGTGCTTCGTGATTCGTGGAACTTAGCTTTGTTGACCATTGCTGCTGATGAACGCCTACAGAAATATTGCGGCAATTCACGAGCTGTGGGCACCAACCTCAAAACGCATCACGAGACACGGCAAGAATCACGACTGACTCGCAACCGGTAGCCGCTGATTACTGTCTCTGAATCAAGGCGCTTCTATCAGCTCCACCTTTCCATCCCGAGTGCGGTGCAGGATCATCAGCTTACCCTTTGGATCGCGGAAAACGAATACGTCACGGTCACGAAAGTGAACTTCTTTAATCGCTTCCTCGAGAGTCATGGGACGTATGGCAACCGCCTCATCGGAGCGGACCAGGTGAATTTCGGTCGATTTCGCGACTGCGGGAAATTTGTGCACGACCATCGCAATCGTCGATGATGATGCTGCAGCGGCGACCGCGGTCGAAGGCTCCGGCGCGCGACGCTCCTCGTCGTCCCATTTTTTATGGCTGCGCCGCTTCTTGGTGATGATGCGAGTTTTATTTTTCAGGGCCTGTTTTTGCAGGTGCTCCAATGCCTCCCCGATCGCCAGAGCCATGTCATTCGCTTGAGCTATCCCAACCAGATCTCCAACACTCGAGCTAATCGTGATTTCAGCTTTGTGGCGGTGTTTTTCGACAGCCAAGATGACCTTGGTTTCAAACTTGCCCCGCAAGATCTTCTCGATTTTGCTGAGCCCGGCTTCAATTTCATTGCGGTTTGCGGGGGTAACTTCGTAGTGCCTGCCAGTGTATTCCACGTTCATGGAGACTCTCCGGGTCAGGTTTAGAAGCGAATTGCAGCAGGTCCTTAGCGGTCAGCCTTTAACCATCAGCTTGAATCTCATTGTTCACGAGTTTGGCTGAGGGCTAATACTTGAAAGCTTACTTTTTTACCCTTCTCTGGTGCGTGCTGGGAATTCTCATATCTTCGCGATACTTGGCCACGGTACGTCGCGTTACCTGAATACCTTGCGACTGCAGAATGCGGGTAATTTGTTCATCGGTCAAAGGCTTTGATGGATCTTCTTCCTCGATCAATTTCTTGACGCGCCGTTTCAGGATGAGCAGAGAGGTGTTGCCGCCCTCGGGCCCATTCACGCTTTCGCTGAAAAAATAGCGCAGCTCAAACACTCCTTGCGGTGTATGGGCATACTTGCTCGCAACGGCGCGACTCACAGTAGAAGGATGAACCCCGATTTCCTCTGCGACTTCTTTGATCATCATCGGCTTGAGCTCGTCAATGCCCTTTTCGAGGAAGTCACGTTGGCGGGTGACGATGGAATAACAAACCTTCAAAATCGTCTGCTTTCGTTGTTCAATGTTCTTAATGAGTTGAATGGCGCTCTTGAAGCGTTCCTTTACATAATTGCGGGTGTCGCGATCGTTGCCGTCTTTGCTGAGCAGCTTTCGATAGGCGGGATTCAGACGCAACGTCGGGACATCTTCGTCGTTCATCATTACGAGCCATTCGTCGCCGTGTTTGACGAAGGCGACGTCGGGCTCGATCAGATGGGGCTGAATTTTGTTGTAACGAAGGCCGGGACGTGGATCGAGGGTGCGGATGTAATCGAGCGCTGCCTGTACTGCTTCCAGCGGACGGTTGATGGCGCGAGAAATTTCCTTGTATTGTTTGTTCTGAAGGGCCCTAAGATGCTGGTCCACAACAGCAATTGCATCCACAAGCGGTTGCGCCGTTCCGTTCACGTTCTCGCCAAGTTGGGTCTGGTGATAACGCAATTGGTAGAGGAGGCACTCGCGCAAATCGCAGCAGGCCACGCCATGGGGATCCAACTGACGAACAGTTTCAATCGCTTCGCGAAGATCGTCACGCGTGAAGTTTGCCGTTTGTAGCGGATGTGAGCCATTCGCCGGAATTGGAGCGGAACTCTGTGCTTCGGGGCCGAGCGCGATTGCCGCACCCGCGTCATTCGAAGAGGCAGCAGCACCGTTTGAGGAAAATGAAACCTCAGAATTAGCAGATTCGTAGACTTCACCTGTTTCCATGAAGCTGTTATCAGAAGCCGTACTCTCATCTCCTGACTCACCCAAACCTAGGGCCACGGCTTCCTTTACAAGGCGTTCCGCTTTTTCCGCATCGCTCTCAGGAGATGCCACCGAAACGAGTCCCAGCAATTCGTCCTCGGTCGCGATTAGATATCCGTCTTCGTTAAGATTGCCGATGACTAACTCCGCCGCTTCACGTACTGGCGGCCGAGTGGATATCGATCCGAGCTGCCAAATGAGGTGATCAGTCAAGGTGCTGGGTTTCGAGAGAAAATTTTCGAAGGAGGGCCGCTCGATTTCTTCAAAGTCACCAGGACTGCGAAAACCCGGATCGAGATAGTCTTTAAAGAAGGAACCAAAATCGATCTCTTCGAAAGGATCTTTCTTCTCCTCAGTAGTTGCAGCTGGCGTTTCCTCGACGGTTGACGCACGCTCGCGTTCTTCTTCTTTGCGTCCGACGTCGTCAATCAGCGGCACCGCATCTTCGAGTTCTTCGAGAACAGGATTCTCCACCATCTCGGCAGTAATCATGTCCTTGAGTTCAAGTTTGTTAAGCGCAAGAACACTGACCATCTGCACGAGGCCAGGAGTAAGGATCTGCCTCTGCGAGACTTTCAGGTGAAGTTTGGGCTGCAGAAGAACCATAAAAAAAGCCGCGACGTCAGTCTTGCGTCCTGCGTTATTCGTCGTTGGTCATTCGTCCTTGGTCGTTGGCGGAAAACCTTCGAGCTTTGCCGCGGCTCGATCTCTACTCATGAAACAAGCGCGCAACCTGCGACGCCCGACGTGCGAAGCTCTCTTAACGACCAACAACGAATGACTTGCGACGATGTTTACACCAAGCTAAAACTCTCCCCCAAATAAACTCTTCTTACTTCTGAATCAGCACCGAGTTCTTCCGGCGTGCCGTGACGGAAAATCTTTCCCTCGTTGATGATGTACGCGCGATCAGTCACAGAAAGTGTCTCGCGCACATTGTGATCCGTAATCAGCACTCCGATCCCCGCAGACTTCATGTTGCTAATGATTTTTTGCAAGTCCAGAACCGCAATGGGATCGATTCCCGAAAACGGCTCGTCTAATAAAATAAATTTCGGCTTAATCGAAAGTGCCCTTGCTATCTCAACCCGCCGCCGTTCGCCACCAGAAAGCGCGTAGCCACGGTTCTGGCGAATGTGCTCCAACCCCAATTGATCGATAAGCTGCTCCATCGTCTCCCGACGCTCGTGCCATGAAACAGGTTGCGCTTCGAGCACGGCGAGAATGTTCTCCTCAACCGTGAGCTTTCGAAAGACCGACGCCTCTTGGGGGAGATAGCTAATGCCGTATTGCCGGGCCCGCTTGTACATGGGCACGTCAGTGATCTCTTCCTCGTTCACGAGGATGCGGCCTGTATCTGGCGGTATCAGGCCGACAATCATATAGAAGCTGGTCGTCTTGCCAGCTCCGTTAGGCCCAAGTAAACCAACAACTTCGCCTTCACTGACGCTTAAACTGACGCCATTTACGACTCTGCGACCGCGATAGGACTTGCATATCTCGTCGGCGGCCAGCCTCAGCATTTATCGTTCCACTCGGGTCTCTTTGATGGCAGCCGAACTGCCATGCCATCAAAGTTGACCCTATCACCCGTCCTAACCAAAGTCAACGAAACGGCGGTAATCTTGCCAAGTTCGGCATTAAACGTGCTGCTGGCTTTCGCCTTTACTAACAACGGTAGAATCCAAGTCTGCCCTGCACACTATGCGCTCAATTTATAGAAATCGATTTTGCTGTTTCACGTTGTCGCGATGTACGTACTTGTACCTGCTCCTGATCACGTTTGGGGCTGCGGCTTCGGTCACCGCGCAGCCTCTTGACCCAACTCACATCGACGACTTCGCTGGTCGGCCTCGCATCGTTGTGATCAGCGATATCGGTAACGAACCGGACGATCAAATGTCGCTGGTCCGGTTTCTCCTTTACTCGAATCAGTTTGACATTGAGGCTCTGATTGCAGCCACGTCAACCTGGCAGAAAGCTGCCCTCCACCCCGAGACCATGCGCGCCCTGATCTCGGCATATGGCCAGGTGCGGACGAATTTGCTTCTGCACGCGCAGGATTGGCCTACGGCCGAATACCTGAACGATCGAGTCTTTCCCGGCCAAACAGCATACGGCATCGCCGCAACCGGAATCGACAAACTGTCGCCCGGAGCAGAAGCCATTGCTCAGGCCGCGAAACGAGATGATCCTCGGCCGCTTTGGATTTGCATTTGGGGAGGTGCTAACACGCTGGCTGAAGCCCTCATTCAAATGCGTGCAAACCTTCCCCCAGATGAGCTCGTAAAAGCCATCAGCAAACTTCGCGTGTATTCGATCTCCGATCAGGACGATGCCGGTCCGTGGATTCGACGCGAGTTTCCGGGGCTGTTCTACATCGTTCAGCCCTCTCCACCGAACGGTGAAGAATACTACTACGCAACCTGGACCGGAATCAGCGGAGACAACTATTACCGAAATTGCCCTGGTGGTGATTTTTCCACGGTTACGAATGAATGGTTAGACAAAAATGTTCGCAGTCACGGCCTGCTCGGCAAACTTTATCCAAAATTTCTTTTCATCATGGAAGGCGATACCCCTTCATTTCTCAATTTGATTGATAACGGCTTGAACGGCTATCGCCGACCAGACTGGGGTGGTTGGGGAGGCAGATACGTATATCGTCAGCCTTATGGTGAGTCGCATCCGATCTGGACGCAGGGCGGCGATCTGTTCCTGCGCGTTACGTCACAAGACACTGTCACTGGAGCGGATGGAAAACAGTACACCAGCGACCAGGCAACAATCTGGCGCTGGCGAGAGGCATTTCAGAACGACTTTGCGGCGCGCATGAGCTGGACGACGAGTGACTACGCGAGTGCAAACCACAATCCTGTCGTGGTAGTGAATGGAACTTCAGGAACCCGGCCCATATTTCTCGATGCCGAGATTGGTAAACCGATCACCTTGGATGCAGCCGGAACCCGCGATCCCGATGGCCAGCAACTCACCTATCACTGGTTCCACTACCGTGAGGCAGGAGCAACTGGAACTCGTCTAGCTGAATTGAGAATCGAAGGTTCTGAAACTTCTAAAGCGATAATTACACCTACCGCAGCTTGTCAGCATGCATGGCTTCCCGGATTTCCTCCATGCGCAGGTTCGGGGGTCGCGCACATTATTCTGGCAGTTACGGATAACGGATCACCACGATTGACGTCTTATCGGCGAGTCATTCTGAACGTTCATTCCACGACGGCTCACTGAACCCAAAGACTCACGGGATACGATTGGTCCTAGTCTGAGTCACGGCTGGCGATCCTTTATCACCCTCAATAAGCACACGATTGTCATTTCTGTACAAGGTCAGGGAGGCGCCGGTTGTCCTGCCATGTTCAACATCGAAAATCACAGGCGGTCCTCCTGTCACCACAAATTTGTCGTCAGCAGCCGTATAGACGAGCTGGTCGCCTGTGGCTCGCCGATTCGGTTGCGTGATCAGTACCGAACCAGAAGCGATAATCTTGTCGAGCTGGGCTTGGGCTGTCGAGATTTGTGGTGCTGCCGTGGTTTGACGCGAAAGTGCGCCTGGCAAGGACGTCCGGTTCTCCACAGATTGCTTGCTGGCAAAAAACACGTCCATCTGCTGGCACGTCATCGTCATGTCAGTGCTTTGCACTATAACTGCGCCTTCGTAGTGCGCCTTCCGCTGCGAGTCGTAATAGCTCAGGTGATTGGCGGTAACGTAAACCGGCGTGGTTTTTCCCTTGTTATCAACTGAGATGAGGTCCGTCGACACCTTCTGTTGCGCATAGGACGCAGCAATCACGACCCGCTGATCCTTCTGAAATTGGACCGTTGGAGCTTCGATCATGTTTGCATTCTGCCACAAGCGAACATTGCCCCTGTAAGTCGCGAACCCGCGATTGTGAGCGGCCATGTTTTCTGATGTCACATGGATCGGGTTAGAAGAGGCCAGCAGAGCACCGTTCGGCTGAGCTTTAAGGTCGTTGTAAGTGGTCTTCACGTCTCCGAAGGCAAACCCTTCGCCGGTAGCGCGGTTCAGGCGGACGGTGGTAGCCGTCGTCTCCATGCTAGAGTCAACGATCCGGGGTGAGCCATTTAAAGTCACAATCTGGTCGGCCGGTGTATACCGAGCGCGATCCGCAAAAGCCTGCTGAGTACCAGATACGTATTTGAAATTGCCCTGCTGCACAAGAGTTTCGATTCCAGTGCCGGGCCGGAAGTATGCGTCGATAGTGTCGCTGGTACTTATGCGATCTTGCTCTGCCAAATTGGCATGTGGAAGCGCGATCGAGGCCACTCGCGCATCTTGCTCGCCGTGAACTTGCGAAAGCTGGCCCAGGGCGTCGAACTTCGCAGTGAACTTGTCGGCGGTAACATGAGTCGCAGCACCCTTTTCATTAGGCGCCGGAAGCAATGCAATTTGCGCGGCCCCGAAGGTCTCCGCTCGCGTAAGCCGGTTCCCGTCGGCCAGGAATAGATCGAGGGTCGGAGCTGTGGTTTTAACATCCTGTGTAGGTTTGCCTCCGGACATTTGGTGTTCTACCACTTCGACCTGCTGCTCTGCATGAATCTGGCCAACAGCGTTTCCCGGACCGAAATTTAAAACTGCTCGCCCAGCGGATCCTTCCGCGGATTGCGAGCCTCCGCTCTTGAAATGGACATCGCCTGAGAAGGCTGCAGTGGCGATCTGGTTTTCCCCGCGCATTGCAATTTCGAGTCTCTGGGATGTGATCTGCATATTCCTTCCCGCAGATCTCAGCTTTTCGGAATTTGACCGGTCCTGGCCGGCAGAGTGATGTGAACTGATTACTACGTTGCCGATTGCGGTCGCGTGGTCAAGGCTATTGTCGTCCCGCAAGAATAAAATTGCTTCATCGGCTTTGCCGTGCTCCCGGGACGACTCGGTTTGCGGCGACTTCAAGACAATCTCTCGTGGGTCTTTCCGGAGTACGGCATGTTGGGCCCGAATAGACATTGTCGTCGTGCCGCTCACTTCCAGTTGGACCTGTGACTGCAGAGCCAGAACATTCCGATTGGCATCGTAGTTCGCACCGATAGCCGAGCCGCTTAGATGCGGCACATAGAATTCCACCAGCGCTGGCGTCCACGCGTTTCCTGTCTTCTGATTAAAAACCAAATTCGTAGTCTTCAGATGAATTGGATTTTTCAGTTCTTTGGGCGCGGCCTGGTCTGGATTCGTAACACCTTGCGGATTCGCCTGCAGGTCAATGGAGACTTCGCCAGTGCTGGTTACGTTGCCGGACTGCTGGTCGTAGTCGAACGTCTTGCCATAGATCCGGTCGAAACGAGACGAATCGCGGCCGTAAATCGTAATCATCACGTCGTGCAACTCGGCCCGGCCACCCGCTTTAAACTGGACCGCCTTACTGGCCTGCAGTTTGAACCACGTTCTTCCCTGCTCAGACCTTGACACGGTGAAACCTTGCGCACTCTGCTGGACTTGAATGTTCAGTTTTTCTGGAACCTGATTCAGCGCATTCTGAATGCTATGGCGTGCATGAAAATACATGCCCAGTACCAACAGGCACACCAGCACCCCGACAGCCGCAAACCAGCGGCGAAGGCGGGTAGTAGAAATGTTCATTGCAATTAGTTTAGTTTAAAGCGCCAGTGCCGGAGCCTGTTCACATGATCGCGCAGATGACCGAGGTTTCTAGTATTCTGTCGTTTCCACGATGAAAGAGTTCCACGGGCAGGCGATATCCTGGATGGTACGAGACGGAGTGATCGAGCTCGTGCTCCATCGAAAACCGTGTAACGAGTTTGGCTCGCAGTCGCTCGAGGAGTTTGAGAGATTTATAGCCGCGCTTCCTGAACTCGAGGAAAGCGTCCACTCTCTCATCGTACACAGCACTTTGCCATGCGGATTTTCAGCAGGAGCCGACCTGCGCGAACTATATCGGCAGACCCGGGGAATGGAGAAAATCGCGGCCCTGAAAGAAGTGCGCCGTTCGTTGCAACGGACTCATCAGGTAATGAACACGTTGGATGCCTCTCCGCTTACGACCATCGCGGCAGTGAATGGAGTCGTTTTCGGCGGCGGATTCGAGCTCGCGCTGACATGCGATCTCATTATCGCGGATAAGACTGCGCGGTTTTGTTTTCCGGAGTTGCGGCTCGGCCTGGTCCCAGGCTTTGGAGGGATTCCTCGTCTGAAGCGGGATTTAGGAAATGCAGTGGTTCGCGATTTGTTGCTGACGGGTAGAAGTCTCAATGCGAGCAAAGCGCAGCAGATTGGGCTCGTGAGCCAGATTGTCGGCGAAGGCGAAGCCTTGCGCGCAGCCAGGGCAACGGCCGCGCACGTGGGCAAATTTGATCGCGGCACATCGGCAACGGCAAAGAAGTTTGTTAAGTCGATTCCGTACGACGACTTGAGGCAGGAAATCGACATTTTTTGCGATTTATTTACTCAACCTGCGGTGGAGGCTGGTCTAAAAAGATTTGTCGAGAGCACGGATGCTCAGCCCTATCTTCCATGAACCGAATGAGGCACTGAGAACACGTTGTCAGGAACAGAGAGATCAAGATGCCTACGCAAGAACAAACATTGGATGAAGTTTTAAATTTGGCAGCGGCGCAATTCAAGGTTCCTCGCGCAAGCCTCACGCCTGACGATGATTTCTTCAAAAAGCTCGGCATCGACAGCTTGCAAGCGTTGAGCCTGCTCACCAAGGTCGAGCAGCATTTCAAGATTGAATTACCGGATTACGAGGTGCAAGGAGTTTCCGATTTCAGAACACTGGCAGAGAGAATTCAAGCCAGACTTTAAACGATACGTAGTTCGTGACGCGTGGGGCGACTCAGAATCCACAAACACAACAGCCAACGTTCCTGTTGTCGTTTTCTCCATGGTGAAATAAACCTTTAATGCTGGATCTTGACCAGTACACATCGCTTGGTGCAGCGCTTGGGGCCGCTTTAGACCGCTGGCCCAACGAAACCTGCCTGATTGAAGCCGACCGCGATCGTGAACGCACCAGGCTTACTTATTCCGACTTCAAGCAAATGTCCGCGCCGCTGGCACGGGCGCTGCAGGACGCCGAATTGCATGCCGGAGATCGCGCGGCCATCATCATGACGAACCAGTCGAAGTGGCTGATTTCGGCATACGCGATTTTACAAATTGGCGGTGTGCTGGTGCCTCTCGATTACAAGCTCAGCGCTCGGGAGCATCTGCAACTGCTAGCACATTCGCAGGCAAAATTTTTGGTGGTTGAGCATCACCTCTGGCGAGCGATCATCCAGGAGCCAGGCTTCAAAGATCACAAGCTCAAAATCGTTCTGGTTACTGAGGCGCCACCCAGCACGGAATTGCGCGGAGGATATCGTTGGGAGGAATTTCGCCGTAAAGGTGATCCCATAGCAGTTCCCCGCAAACGGGAAGATGCAGCATGCATTGTTTATTCATCCGGAACGGGTGGTCGTCCGAAGGGATGCGTGCTGACGCACGAAAATTACCTGGAACAGTGCAAGTCTCTTACAGCCTGGTATCCATTTTGGCCGGGCGTCCGCTACCTGAGCATTCTTCCTACGAATCATGCCATTGATTTCATGGTCGGATTCATTGGGCCGTTCGTATGCGGTGCCTGTGTGGTGCATTTGCGGACACTGCGACCGGAGTTTGTAAGGGATGCATTCGTCCGCTATCGAATTACGTACGTGAGCCTGGTTCCAATGGTGGTCAAAAATCTCGAGCGCGGTATTAAAGCAAACTTCGACGCTTTGTCCGCCATGAAGCGGATCGTCCTTCCGGTTTTGATCGGGCTTAATAAGCTGCTCACGAGAAAACGCCCGAACGTGCCGCTCAGCCGCAGGCTGTTATCGCAAGTTCATAAGGCATTCGGTGGCGAGCTGCTCGCGATGTTTACCGGCGGCGCTTTCATTGACTCTTCGACCCTTCAATTCTTCTACGATCTCGGGATACCCGTCGCAAACGGATACGGATTAACCGAAGCGTGTACCGTACTCACGGTTAACGATCTCAAACCATTTCGCGCGAACACAGTCGGAAAGCCGTTGCCGGGAGTTGAATTGCGGATTTTGAACCCGGATCTGACCGGCATAGGCGAAGTTGCAGCACACAGCAAAACCATCATGTCGCAATATCTCGATGATCCGGAGCTTACGGCCGAGACGATCGTCGATGGCTGGCTGCTCACGGGGGATCTCGGGCGTATCGACGACTCCGAACACCTGCAATTGTTCGGACGCAAGAAGAACATGATTGTTACCCAAGGCGGCAAAAATATTTATCCGGAAGACATTGAGTCTGCCTTCGATGGCCTTCCCGTCAAAGAGTATTGCGTGTTCGCGGCCAATTACGTCTGGCCAAAACAGGAGATGACCGGAGAGAAGTTGATTGTGATATTGCGGCTGGAAGAAAAACAGGAATTTGCCGACAAGCTTGAGAATGAGCTTACTTTGCGCAACCGTCGTCTTCCAGATTTCAAGCGAATCTCCGGTTATCTGGAGTGGCAAAACGATTTTCCGCGCACCGCGTCGTTGAAGATAAAACGCAATGAACTCGCTCAGGAAATTCGCAGCTCTCTGGAGCGGTCGGCGATCAAAGAGCTTTGAGCACAGCGAATAAATATTTGGCAATCGTCAACCCTGCCGCCGGCGGCGGGCGTGTGCGGCAACTGCTTCCTTCGGCGCTCAAGACACTGAAAGCCGCTGGAATCGAAGTGGATATTCGTGAGACCAACGCATGCGGCCATGCGATGGAGATCGTACGCCAGGCATGGGCCGACGGTCACAGAAATTTTATTTCCGTCGGCGGTGACGGCACATCGTTTGAAATCGTGAATGGATTGTTTCCGGCGGCCGATAACTCTAAAAGTCCCACTCTCGGCTTTCTTCCGCTGGGAACCGGAAATTCCTTTCTGCGAGAGTTCAGCGATAAGGGTGTGGAGTATGCGATGGAGTCACTCATTGCGGGCCGCTCGCGAAAATGTGACGTAATGCGGCTGCGGCACAAAGACGGTGTAATTCACTACATCAACCTGCTAAGTGTAGGGTTTACAGCGGACGTGGCCACGATGCGCGCACGACGGTTCAGCGGATGGGGAGAGATAGGTTACCAAACATCTATTTTCATCTGTCTCGCACGATTCCGGCGGCGACCATTTCCGCTAACCGTCGACGACGACCGGCGAGTCGATCAGCGCCCATGCTTATTTCTCACCTTCAATAATAGTAAGTTTACCGGTGGGACAATGATGATCGCGCCAAACGCGTCGATTGAGGACGGACTAATTGAATTTGTGCGTTGGGGACCCATCGGGCGCATCGGACTAATTCGCAACTTGCCAAAACTGTACGATGGAACCCACACGCAACATCCGCTTGCCGAAGTGCGCAAGGTACGGCGGGTCGATTTTCATCTGGATAAGCCGGTGGACGTCATGGTGGATGGAGAGGTGATCACATTGAATTGCGAAACTCTTGACGTGCTGCCGGGCGCGCTAAACGTGGTGGCATAGGACTCACAATGTCCAAACTAAGGGAACAAAGAGAGCACGCAGCCGCGCAAAAAGGCCCACGCTGGACTTGGCTCGCACTAGTAGTAGTTGTTGCGCTGATCGCCTGGGCAATTTACTACTTTGCGTATTACCGCAATTCAGGCAACAGATTCGACGCCTTCGCGCATTGCCTAAATACCAAAGGAGCGAAGATGTACGGGGCTTGGTGGTGCCCCCATTGCGCCGATGAGAAAGAACTATTTGGTGACGCATTCCACTACGTCAACTATGTTGAGTGCAGTCCACCCGGGGAACGCAGTCAAAACGATGTCTGTAAACAGGCGGGAATCAAAAGCTATCCTACATGGCAATTCGCTGATGGCTCGCGGACCACGGGGACACAACCTTTAGCGGAACTTAGCAAACGGACCGGTTGTCCACTGCGATGAATACGCGTACAGCGGTATCGCGAGAGGAACGTGGTCTTGGCCGCTCGCGTTTGATGAATTCAATTGCGTTAGCTGCACTCGCCGGAGTGGTTGTCTCTTCTTTTTCCCTAAGTCACCACTTCGGAACTGCGAAAACCTCATTCTGCAACTTTGGGGAGTCGTTCAACTGCGATCTGGTCAATCGCAGCCAATACTCAACCGTGCTCGGAGTACCGGTCGCTCTTATTGGGCTCTGCGGATATATACTAATTTTGCTGCTTGCAACAGCCTATCGAAACAAAGCTGAGACGAGGATCTTTCTCACAATCTGCTGCACAGCTGGCCTGGCGTTCTCGTTGTATCTCACCTACATCGAGAAATTTGTCATTTCCGCGTGGTGCATTCTTTGCCTGTCATCGCTGGGAATCATTTCTATTTTGACCGTGTTGAGCGCAATCGTCGCGTTCCGCCGATCACCGCAAGCGTGAATCGCCTATTCCGCGGCGACCCGTGCCGGTTCGGGCGTTTCTCCAGCACCAACTGGTTGGGCTAGCTTTGCCTTTGTTGTCGTGATTCCAATTACGCTTGCCAGAATCAGCGACGTCCCAAGAACAGTCCTCTTACCGATTACCTCGCCGCCAAGCAATCCGCCCAAAATCACGGCGACAACGGGATTGACGTAGGCGTAAGTTCCTACTTTGGTGGGGGATTCGTAATGCAACAACCACACATATGCGGTGAACGCCACAATCGACCCGGCGACAATGAGATAAACGAGCGAAAACCACGCTTTGCCCGAAATGTTGTGCGCGTGAAAACTGGCGAATTCTCCGGCTATAGCTGCTAGCAGCAACAGCTGCACTCCACCCGAAAGCATCTGAGCGGCCGCGCTCATCGCTTTTGAAGCCGGTAACGTAACCCGTTTGCTAACGATGGTTCCGATAGACCAGCCGCAACATGAAACCAAAAGTGCCACAGCGCCACGACGATCGAGCGCTGCCTCTCCCAAGGAACCACTAGGATTCATCAGCACCGAAACGCCAATGATTCCGATTAGCAGGGCTAAACTTAGAGTAAAAGTCAGGCGCTGTGTACGCAGGAAAATGATTTCGAGCAACGTGATGCAAACCGGAATCATGGCGAGAATCACTGCCGCAATTCCAGACGGCACGCGCTGCTCCGCCCAGAAAAGGCACGCATAGTCGATCAGGAACATCAACGTGCCAAGCACAGTTGCTCCGCCCCATTCGCGCAAGGTCGGAAATGAAGTGCCGGTAACACCCATCCCGATGAACATGAACACGCCGGCTGTGGTGAACCGCAATCCCGCCATCAAGAACGGGGGGAACTCGTGAACTCCGACGCGAATGGCAAGATATGTCGAGCCCCAGACAACATAGATAATCGCGAACGCGAGAAGAATCTTCCAGGGCGCGGGACGGGTTGAGGCGGTCACAGATGAATGATGCCGTGACCTTCGCCCACGATGCGAAATGACATTACTAGCTCACGTGCCTAGTTCGACGTTTGAATTTCCATGGTTTCGTCGATCCAGACCTGCGATGGACCACCAGCGCCGGAGCGGGTAGCAGTGGCGCGGAACCCGGTGGACGTCGTCTGAACATCGTAGGAGTAAGGTGGACGATTTGGCGCGCTGATATAGTGCGCGGCAACAAGATCGTCGAGCGACGCATACTTTCCCTGCGTCGCGTTATATTGCCGTTCAGAGTTCGCGATACCGAGGAGGTCACCTCTTACGCCTGTCATCACTTCGGCGGACTGCACCCCGCCGCCACCACCAACTTGCGAAACAGTTTCTGCCTGCTTCGTCGTTAGGTAGAAGATGATCGCAGCGACAATCAGTAAACCAAGGAATCCGAAGATGCGCCCCATGAGAGTTCTCCAGCTTCATTGCAACTTGAGAACAGACGGACTGCAAGTAACCGGAGTGCTGGAACTGCAGGGGGGCCAGGGATCAGGCGATGCTGCTGCGCTTCATGGCGTACATAGCTTCAATTTCGGAGCTGAAACGTTTGGCGATGAGGTCCCGTTTCAGTTTGCCATTGGCGGTCAGAAGGCCACTCTCAATCGTGAATGGCTCAGAAATTACGCGGAAAGCGCGGACCTGTTTGTAGTGCGGCAGAGTTGAGTTAACGGCATCGAGGGCAGATTGAAGTTGCTCTGCTGTGGCTGTGCCGGTTACGAGTGCTGAGAGATAACTGCAACCATTGCCAACGAGAACAACTTGTTGAGCATTTGTCGTGCGTGCGAGAATTTCGTCTTCGATGGGCTCCGGCGCGATGTTATGGCCGGAGTTAAGGATAATCAGGTTCTTTATTCGCCCAACGATCTTCCAATTCCCTGAGGCATTCACCTCACCCTGATCTCCGGTATGGAACCACCCGTCGCGAAGGACTTTCGCGGTCTCTTCAGGCCGGTTCCAGTACCCGGAGAAAACATTTGCTCCGCGAACCATGATTTCGCTGTTCTCGCTCAATTTCATTTCAATCCCGGTGATGGCGTTACCAACCCGCCCGGGCTCAACGTGGCGAGGGTCATCCAGAGTGCAGATCGCTGTAGTCTCAGTCAGGCCGTAAACCTGCAGGACAGGAATTCCAAGCATCATGAAGAAAAGTTGCGTTTCAACGCTCAGTGGGGCCGAGCCGCAGATTAATGCTTTCAGGTTCGGGCCAATCATCTTTTTCCGAATCGTGGGGAACACGCCCACGTTTGCTGCGGCCAGCCAAAGCGAATCCGCCAGGGTCGCCTTGCCTTCATGCTTGCGTAGGTAGCCCGCTTTGGCCTTCGTATATAACGTTCGTACAACTCCGTCGCTTTTCCATAACTGTTCGTCGACGGCACGACGAACTCGCTCCAGCAGAGCCGGCACATTCACGAAGTGATCCGGAGCCACCGTGCGAAGCTCGCCTGCAAGTTTCGACAAATCCGTATTTAGGTAAAGAAAACTGCCGCGCAGAAGTCCCGTCAAAGTCGTGATCCAAGCCGCGGCGAAGTTCAAAGGTGCCCACTGATACACGCGATCTTTCCTGGAGCTATTGTCGTCCGAACGATGCTTCATCAAAACATCGAGCTGCGCCGAAGTGCATTGCAGGATATGAGCGACATTGCCGGCGGTAATCATTGCCCCTTTGGCTTCGCCGGATGTGCCGGAGGTGTAAATGATGGAGACAACATCAGAGTCGGCAAGATTCTGTGGTGCTAACATTCCAGGGGGCGGATCGGGGATTCCGACTGAAAAGAATTCATCGAATAACGCTTGCGACGGAGCCTCCGGCCATTCCTTTACTAGCGAATCACGCAGCGCAGAGTCCCCGCAACAGATCAGCGACGGTGAGCAGTCTTTCATCATCGTGACCAGTTCTGACGGAGCCTGCCGGGAATAGAGCGGAACGGCACTGATTCCTTCGGCCATGATCGCAAGATCCATTGCGATCCAGCGGATACCATTAGGCGCCAGCAGAACGCACCGATCTCCACGCTTCAACCCTCTTGACCGAAGAAATTCACGCGTTTGGGACACTAACGCAAGCAGCTGATTGCCGGTGACTGAAACTGGGCTTGGATCGTGCAGTTCAGTTAAGAATGTCTGCTCGGCATTCGTTTGTAACCGATCAAAAATTTGGTCGAGGAAGGACATGCTTTAAGCAGAAGCCTTGATTTCGCTATACATTTCGATGAGGTGCCGCAGGCCACGATCAAGGGGAGGGAGGTAGTCTTCCCATCCCCACTCGCCCTTGCGGGTCGGAAACTCAGGATAACGGCGGCGCAACTCCTCTTCGAAGTAAACTCCCATACGCGCCATGGTCTTCAAATTCTTCACCACAGTTCGCCCAATTCCGTCGGCGATTTGTTCGCCTTCCCTGGCAAGTATTTCGAGCGCGGCGAGAAGCTTCGGCTCGAGATTAGGATCATCCACGTTCATCAGCAAATTTTCGTGGCCGCGATCGCGCATCAGGTTCCGAATGCGTTCGTCCATGGTGACCCCGGCCGAAGGAACCAATGCCGGCATAGAAGTAACGATGCCATGAAAGCGCGATGAAGCCATCAGATTCCCGGCGCGCAGAATGCTGACCATTTGGAACATGTCATAGTTTTCCGAGCTGAAAACGGCTGCACCGCCGAGCTTTTCGGCCACTCGGTGGCACGCGCGGGCGTCAAGCTGCTCGGTCGCAACCAAGGCGATGAATACGCGATGTCGCTGACGAAATGCGTCGACGGCTTTGGCAATCGCTGTCAGATAACGCTCGAATGCCGCGTCAACCTCCGGGCCGGATTTGTGGAAATACATCGTTCGGTAGTGGCTGTCCTTATAAGCACCTGTCGCCGCGAGAGCCGCATACTTTGCGAGCGAAGGCTTTACAGGCCACCAAAACGGATTTATGGGACAGACAATCAGGACCGGCGTCTTTCCGTCCCATCCTGCGTCTTGCAGAACTTTGCGGCCGTACTCAGGCGGGAGCGGCTCAAACGTCCATGCCGTGTCAGTTCCTAGTTCAGTTGGAACCCCGAGCTTGCGAAGAACCGTCCTCGATTCTTCGTTGCGGGTGATGACTAATGAATCTTTGCAATAACGCGCACACATCTTCGCAATCGACGGATCCATGGATCCGGCTTCCGAGCCGTATCCGACAGCCAGCTTGTTCTGCGCAGTCGCAGTTCCTAGCGAGCCGATGATCATCGTGGTGAGAGCATTGGCGAATTTGCTCTTGAAAGCAGAGCCTTCAACCACAACTACGCCGTGGTGCTTGGGAATTTCATGCGCTAGAAATGGCGGGAACACATCCGGCAAGTGGACCTGCTGCGCGCCTTTGAAATATCCGTCGGTGAGTTGGAAATTTTGACTCATCACCGCAAACTCGACGTTCTCTTCCCCAAGAATATGGCGGAGCTGACGCAGAGTTTCTTCCGGACGCACATCGGAGCCAGTGTTACGAGTCCCGTTGTATCCCGCAAACAGCAGCTTGAGTTTCTTGCCCGGCTGCCAACGCTCGCCTTTGCCAAGAATGTACGCGGCTTTAGCGCGCACAATATTGCTGCTGACCCAGGCTTCCAGAATGTAGTCCATCATGCGGCAGATCCTCCCACCTTCGCCGGCCAACTCTGGTAGGGATATGCAAAATTCATTTCCCGGCTGAATCTTAAAAGGGGATAGCTATATTGCGAAAACGGCACGGGCTTGCGGCCGAGCTCGGCAGTCACTCGCGAATTATCAAACACCGTGTTGAACGTGAGATAGGGCATGAACACTTTCATCAGCGCCGCGATATGGCCGATTGGGCTTTTCCGATTCGCAAGCAGATTCACGGTGGAAGTAAACGGCTTTTGCGCAAAGGGCAAATAAATCGGCCCGTGTTTTGCCTGCGCGGCGGCGAGAGACGCGGTGATCTGGCGGAAAGTCTGCGATTCGCCCCCCGATGAAAGATGGTAAGTATCGAAATGCGTATGCTCCCTCACGTGTAAGCTGGCTATAGCATCCGCAACAAAATCCACATTCACGATGTCAACTCGATCGCGTGGCTTGAGTGGCAATGCCGGCAAACGGGCGAGAAAAACAAATGCACGCACCATATCGAACTGTGTGGTTTCCGCGCGTCGACTGTCGCCGAGAACAATGCTGGGCCGAAAAATCGTCTTGGGAACCTCAGGCAGGAGCTGCCGAATCATGTGCTCGCAGAACTTTTTCGTGCGCGCATAGGGATCGTAATCCGAGCGGTTCCAGTCTATGGCGTTCTGTTCGGTCAGAACCTCGTCCTGCCGCTTCCCGGCTACGGCTACAGTGCTTACATGACTGAACCGGCGCAGGCCATGATAATGATCTACCTGCAAGCCGAGCTTGATCACTTCGAGCGTACCGCGTAGGTTCACATTCAGGCAGCTCTTCTCGGATTTTCGGTTCAGTGATGCCGCACAGTGAATGATCGAATCCGTTGTATGAACAAGGCGGTCATAATCGTCGCGCGATAAACCAAATCCGTCTTCAGTCAAATCCCCGCGAAAAATTCGAACGCGTGTCTGTAGATATTCGTAAAAAGTCTTGAAGTCGAAATGCAGTTGCAGCGAATGCCACAAGCGGTCTTCTGCCTCGTGAGCATCGCGTGCGCGCACCAGCAGGTTCAGTGGCGCCCCGTGTTCGTGAAGCAAGTTGGCGGCGACGTGCGCGCCAACGTATCCAGTGGATCCGGTCAGGAATATCGCCACGTTGCTCCGTCAATCGGGGTCCCCGAAACGCGCTGGTTTTGCGCGCTTGGGGGTGAGTTTGTTCCAGTTTTTACCGTTTCAGGTTCGGCGCCATCTTTCGGCTGCAGATTGCGCGCTGGCCGCGACTCTAGCGGACGTCCCTCGATCAAAGGATACGTCCATTTCCGCAGCGCAGGAATGTGGATATTGATCCAGTAGTCCCACCAGTCGATCGAACGGGTATCGTAGCCGAACTTTTTCTTTTCTTCGGGCATAAGCGCGTACGAGAGCTTCTCCACGTTCTCGGCGACAAAATCGTGCTCATTGAGAAGAATGAATGGCTCGAAGAGTTCTATGAGCTTTTCGACTTTTTGCAGATTGCGATCAGCCCTGGCAAATGGCGTTTTCTTCAGGGGAAGAGGTGCTGTGATTCGCTGAATGGATTTGATAATCGCACGCTGCGCCGGAGCAGACATGCGGTTGTAACGCTCCTTTGAAACTGGAATGGCATCGAAACGGAGCCGTAGCCAATATTCCATGCCCTCCTGCGCGCGGTAATGCTTGCGATGCGCAAGCGACGTAAGCTCGATCGAGCGGCGCATATCGCACGGATTTGTAATCGACGTCGCGAGCTGATAAACCCAGTCGTGCCGACGGTCCACAATCGCTGCAGCAATCAAGGTCATGCCGCGGCAGACCGCGTCAACCGGAACTATATCGAGTCGCTTGCGCTCGTTGCTTGGCAATTGGCGAAAAAATGTTCCTAGAAGATAAGACAGCGAGGCTGATGTGTTGATTCCCTCATTCCACCCGAGGAATGGTTGTGCGGTCGAGCTTTCGACGATTGCCGGACGAACAATCGCGATTGGAAGGTCGGCGCCCAATTTTACAAGCAGCGATTCCGCCAGGCTTTTCGTAAGTGTGTAGGTGTTCGGCCACCCGAGTTCATTTGCCCGGCGCTTCCCTGCCTCGGTCAGCTCATTTCTCAACCAGCGCACGCGATTCTTGCGAATCTGATTTTCAAGCGGGGCGCCATGAAGGTTCTTAGCTGCGTGTTCCTTCTCAAGAGCTTGATACCGAAGCTCCTCGGTGATGTCCGGACCCTCTGCTCTTGCCTCGATCTCTTCGATCAGCCGATGCAGAGACTTCCATTCCGTTTCGGCATCGAACCCCGGGAGGTGAATCGGAGTGTAGTCAGGTCGGGCCTCCTCACTCACGCGACCGTCGCATCTTCCGGCCGCGTAACAAGTTGAAAGATGCAGTAGCCCAGCGTGATCCGATTCTCGGACGAACCGCAGGACGTTCATGGCTGCATCGACATTAGAGCTTAGGGCATCCCGTAAATCGGGATTGAAGTCGGTCAAGCCAGAACTGTTGATGACAACGTCCAGCTTCCGGCGCAAAATGTCTGCCGTAGCAGAGTTTAGGCCGAGCGCAGGTTGAGAAACATCTCCTTCGACTACCTGCACGCGCTCATTGATAAATTGCAACAGCTTGTGACCGTAGCGCTCATAAAGCGGATCAAAAACCGGAGATTCCGCTACAAGCTTTTCAAAACGCTGCTGTGCCGGATTGGATTTTTGGCGTCGAATCAGCAGGTAAATGCAGCCGACTTCCGGTAGATCCATCAGCGTATTCACGAGCCATACTTTCCCGATGAATCCGGTGACTCCGATCAGCAGAACGTGTTTGCCTCCAAGTGCCCGCCGAACCGAGAATGCGGATTTTGAACGGTAGCGCTGAAAGTGCACGATTGGAAGTTCGAAAGGCGCGGCGGTTCGCTCGGCGGGAATGACGGCATTTTCAAGAATCTCGGAATCGATGGCCAGGTCCTGAGCAAGACGCTCGGCAGAACGGGCTCCATCGGGGCCTGATGCGGATACACGGGCAAAAATACCGCGCGGCCGAATGACTGGGCTCAGTAGTCGCCCGGTGCTGATTCCATCGCGATAATCAAGCCGGTTCGCAACGATCCACTTAACGCCGAGGTGCTGGGCCAGCGGACGCATTACGCTTTCCAGTCCCTGGCTCACTAGAACAATTTCAGCGCCCGAGTTCACCAAGTCCTTCAATCGCTGCACGCCTTCCGGCTTGAGCTGTGGCTTTAATTTGTATTCGAAGTATTCGTCGCCAAGTAGATCGAGGCGGTCGCGGCTGATTCCGCGCAGGATTGAGTACACAACTCGCGTTGCATATGTTCGGTTCAGGACATACAAAAAGGGCCGCAGCACCGCCATTACCAGGACAATCCCTCGACGCAGCCACCGTTCGATGAAGGTCTGCGAATTCCAGGTAAAGAACGCAACCGGGCGTACGGTCGTCAGCTCCAGCAGGCTGCCTTCGACGCGCCAGTAGACATACCGCTTCGTAGAATTCGATTTACCTGGGTACAAGTATCAGATCCTGAAGGAGCTGCTTACAACAGCAAGCAACAACAACGAATAAGCGAGAGCTAAGAGCCGCAATTTAATGGCCTTCCGCAAAGTTCTTTATTGTAAAAGATTGGGATGCGGCAGTGGAATCTTCCTGAGACATTCTCCTGCAATATCTGCAATCAGGACTGCGCAGCCCGAAGTGTACGATTCTCCGGCAGCAAGGTCGCGATCAGGCTCAGAAGCCCGCTGATCCCGAGTGTGATGCCGATTGCGATAAGCCCACGGAATTGGCCGTTGCCCGACCTAAGCAGCCCAATAATATCTGGTCCGAAGTATCCACCCAGATTACCAATGGAGTTGATCACCGCGATTGCAGCAGCCGCGTTTGCACTGACTTGAATTGTTGACATAGCCCAGAATGGCCCGGTCATCGATTCCGCCCCCATCATTCCGAGGGTCATTCCGGCAACCACAATCACCGCTTGAGAGCTGTGGGATGCAAAGACCAAAGCCACGCCTCCCATCAGCGCCGGGATTGCAATGTGCCATCGACGCTCGTTCGTGCGGTCCGAGTGCATACCGACAAGCACCATGGTAATTGCGGTGGCGATGAATGGAATCGCTGATACCACGCCCGTTCCAAAATAGCCCAACCCAGACAAACTATGGACTGCGATCGGGAGCCAGAGAGTTATGCCGTACATAGCCGTGGGCAGGCCGAAATATACGAGCGAGAGAACCCAGACTCGGAGATTGAAGATCGCGGCCAGTAAATCCCGCACAGTCAGATTGCGAGTGCCAGCGTTCTCCTGTTGCAGGGCTGTGATCAAATACCGCCGTTCCGAATCCGATAACCAGGCTGCTTGGCTTGGACCTTCCGGCAAAACCCAGTAAGCAACTATGCCAAACACCACCGCCGGTACAGCCTCCATCACAAATAGCCATTGCCAACCGTGCAAGCCGGCTCCATGCACGTTTAGCAGAGCGCCGGAGATTGGACTTCCAACAAAACCAGCTAAAGGGTTGGCTGTCATGAACCATGCCACGGCTCGCGCTCGCGCGTGCTCCGGGAACCAACGCTTCATGTACAAGATGACTCCCGGAAAGAACCCAGCCTCTGCGGCGCCAAGAAGGAAACGGAAAACCTTAAGACTTACTGGACCGCTAACAAAGATCATGAGTCCCGAAACAACTCCCCAGACCACCATGAGCACCGAAATCCATCTACGCACCCCGACGCGCTCGAGAATAACGTTGCTGGGAAGCTGAAATATCAAGTATCCCCAAAAGAACATTCCAGCACCACTACCATATTCGCGATCACTCAAATGCAATTGACCGCGCATCTGCAGTGCGGCAAAGCCCAGGTTGATTCGATCAAGGTAGGCAACTATATAAAGCAGGAAGAGAAATGGCAGGAGCCGCAGGAACAACTTTCGGACGGCACTCTCTTCAAATTCGACGCTCGCAGCGGTCATTTGTGTGTCGCATCAGGATACGCTAGTTGTAATGTCCTCAGCTTCGCAATAATTTCATCCGCGATCTTTTCAGGCGCCTTGTCAATATTTACGGTGATCGCGTCTGCGGGCACTTCCAAATCTTGGAATTGGCTGTTGAGGATTGATTCAGTCGCAAAATGACCATGACGGCCATGCAGGCGATCTCGAATCAACTCGTAAGAGCCTTCCAAATAGACAAAACGAACGTCATCCCCGCGAAGTTCATCGCGATACTTGCGCTTGAGGGCTGAACAGGCGAGGACCGCATTTTCACCGGGCTGCTCCCATTCGACGATGGCATTCCTTAAAGCCGCGAGCCATGGTGCGCGATCGTTGTCATCCAGGGGAATACCGTGTTTAATTTTTTCAATATTCGCGGGACGATGGAAATCGTCTGCATCGGCGAACGTCCAGCCTAATTTGCGCGCGAGCAGGCTGCCTACCGTTGTCTTTCCTGCTCCAACGACACCCATGATGATCAGGACCAAGCACGATTAATGTAGCATTCGCTGGGCATGATTATTCAAAAGTGCGCGAAGCAAAATAGCTCGGACCACTTAGAGTTTTAGACTTCGTAAACGAAGCGAGTTTGTGATCACAGAAACGGAACTGAAGCTCATTGCGGCGGCGGCAAAAATCGGACTGAGAAGAATTCCAAAGAAAGGATAGAGAATCCCTGCCGCGATCGGCACTCCAATTGAGTTGTAAACAAACGCAAAGAAGAGGTTCTGCCGAATGTTTTTCATCGTCGCACGGCTTAGCTTTCGTGCCCGAGCAATTCCGGCGAGATCACCTTTCAACAGCGTAATTCCGGCGCTCTCGATGGCAACGTCCGTTCCGGTGCCCATCGCGATTCCCACGTCAGCTTGCGCGAGCGCTGGGGCATCGTTGATGCCATCCCCGGCCATAGCCACGACGCGGCCCTGCTTTTGAATGTCTTCGACAATCTTTGCTTTGTCCGAAGGTAAAACTTCTGCGTGGAACTCCTCGATGCTGACAGCGCGAGCAATATCTTCAGCGACAGTTTTGGCATCTCCGGTGAGCATAACGATGCGGAGACCTTGCCGCATTAGTTCACGAATCGTTTTATCAGCACCCGGCTTGAGTGGATCGGCAACAGTGACAAAACCGACCAGCTGATGATCTACAGCAACAAGAATGCCGGCGCCGCCGTTAACGCCAACTGCTGAAGAGTCTGTTCGCTCAACTCCCTTTTCTTTCATGAGCGATGGAGTGCCGACGGCTACGTGCTTACCGTCCACTACACCGACAACTCCTTTTCCAGCATATGAGACGAAACTTTGCACCGATGAGAGCTTAAGTCCCCGGTCGCGAGCAGCGGATACGATTGCACTTGCGAATGGGTGTTCACTCCCCTGCTCCACACTTGCTGCAAGCCGCAACATTTCCAATTCATCGAGGCGACTGTTTGTCGAGAGAGCCGCCACGCGCGGCTTGCCTTCGGTCAAGGTTCCGGTCTTGTCGATCACCAGCGTATCGACCTTCTCCAACCGCTCGAGTGCTTCGGCGTTCTTGATCAGAACTCCGGCGTGTGCTCCGCGGCCAGTACCCACCATGATCGCCATCGGTGTCGCGAGTCCGAGCGCGCACGGACACGCAATAATGAGCACTGCAACCGCATTCACGATTGCGTGAGCGAACCGCGGTTCGGGACCGAAGAATGCCCATGCAATGAATGTGCCTACCGCGATCGCGATCACGGCAGGAACGAACCATCCGGCAACTCTATCCGCAAGGCGCTGAATGGGTGCGCGGCTGCGCTGGGCCTGGCTGACCATGCGCACGATCTGCGCCAGCAAAGTTTCGCTGCCCACGCGTTCGGCCTGCATGATGAAAGAACCGGAGCCGTTTACGGTAGCGCCAATTACCCGTGCGCCTTGGCTCTTCTCTACAGGAACGGATTCCCCCGTGATCATCGACTCATCTATCGAGCTTCGCCCTTCGATCACAACCCCATCCACCGGAATTTTTTCTCCGGGACGAACACGCAAGCGGTCGCCTACACGAACCTGCTCGAGAGGGATGTCTTCTTCATGACCGTTGCGAAGAACCCGAGCAGTGCGAGGAGCCAGGTCGAGCAGCGCACGGATAGCAGCGCCGGTTCGGCTGCGAGCACGAAGTTCAAGCACTTGTCCCAGCAGAACCAAAGTAACGATCGCGGCGGCGGCTTCGAAGTAGACCGCTGGGCGGCCATTCATCTCGCGAAAAGATGCCGGGAAAATTCCCGGCACGACCGTAGCGACGAGGCTGTAGAGGTAAGCAACGCCCGTTCCCATCGCGATCAGCGTGAACATGTTCGTTGATCGATTGACGATCGATGCCCAACCGCGCTGAAAGAAGGGCCAGCCGCCCCAAAGTACAACAGGCGATGCCAACAGCAGTTCGATCCAGGGTAGTGAACCGTTTGGCAGCACGCGTCCGATTGGCATGCCCGGAAGCATGTCGGCCATCGCGATCACAAGCAGCGGGACCGTGAGCACAAGGCTCGTCCAAAATCGCCGTGTCATGTCGCGCAGCTCCGGATTTTCTTCTTCGACCGCGGTCACCGTGCGCGGCTCCAATGCCATTCCGCAAATCGGACAACTCCCCGGCTTGTCGCTAATGATCTGCGGATGCATGGGGCAGGTGTATTCGGTCTTTGTTGCAGCCGTCGGGAACTCCGGTTCTAAGGCCATTCCGCAACTCGGGCATGGCCCGGGCTTCGAGGCGCGAACTTCGGGGCACATCGGACAGACGTAGGCAGTGGGCTCTTGCTGATCTGACAAAATCGGTGGTGAAGGTTTAGCCGATCCAGGCTTCTGCGCGGGTGCAGCGCCAAGTGTGACAAGCATCGGATTCCTCACTTGGGGCCTTAAATATTCGTCGGGATTGAATCGAAATTTCTGCTCGCAACTTGGGCAGCAAAAGTAATACCGTTTACCGCCATGCTCGAATTGGGCTTTCGCCTTTGTGGCATCCACGTTCATGCCGCAGACGGGATCCTTTTCGAGAGTGGTTGGCATGCTCATTCAGTGAAAACAATCCTCAGCCGAACAGATTACGAAAAGTTATCGCAGCGCCAAGAACCCGCGCTCGCTACACTCGATAGATTCAGCTTCAGGTGATTACGATTCGTATGACCGGAATTTCGGGCCACGTTACCTCTGGTATCTTAGAGCTCGGAGGAACTTACAGCGAATGACGCAAATGGAAGTCGCGTACCGCTATGCGGGGCCGCCCGCCGAAAGCGTGCTGCGCGCGATCGACAATATACGCGAGGTTTATGGAATCAGGCGAGTGAGCTTCAACGAGAAACAACAGACGGTTCGCGTGGAGTACGACGCTTCGCGCTTCAAGGAGCCGGTGGTTGCAGGTCTCTTGCGCAGGGCGGGATTAGATATCCTGGGGCAGTTGGCGCCGGCTTAAGGGGGAGGGCCGAGAATTGCAAGGGGCGCCCAAGAAAACCTCTGGCCGAAGTTATTCTCAAGTGCGCCCCGTTGCGCGCCACTTCGTCTGCAGAGAGAGGTTGCATCCAGTGGGCCATTTGTAACTTATTGAAAAGACGCGCTGCTCGCATTCGCCGCGCGGGTAGGATTTGCCAGAGACTCGGAAAGAATTACTGGGGTGGTTCTGGCCCTCACCCAAAAGTAACGATTACTAGCGAGCTCTGGAATGGTGTGAGTTCCTGCCGGTCTGCGCATCGAGAATTTTCCTCCAGTGCGACACAACGGATTGTTGCAGGCGAGAGTCCAACCGCCGGAGGACGGGATGAAATGAAAAAGCTACTCGGGATTTTGTTGTTAATATGCGCCTTCGGTCTGCCCGCGCTGGCACAACGGCTATCACCCCAAGACCAGCAGCGTTTCGACAGCTACTACTCACGTTGGCAACAATACCGGCAAACCAGCAACGTCGGAGAAATGCAAAGCATGCAGAAGCGCATGCTTGATATCTATGCGCATGACGGTATTCCACCTCAGACGCCTTTTTGGCAGGTAGCCTCGCACGCGCGAGCGGAGCATGATCGCTGGCACCGGCATCTGTCGCCAAACGATCAGGAACGCTTCGACAGCTATTTCTCACGCTGGCAGCAATATCGTGCGACGAATAACCGCGACCAGATCTCGAGCATGGAAAAACGTATGCAGGAGATTTATGCGCAAAACCGCATTCCGCCTAACACTCCTTACTGGTGGGTTGCTTCAAATTCAGGAGAGAACGACCACTGATCCGCTTGACCGAGCCGCTTTGTTTGCGTGGCAAGAGCAGGGCGGCTCTTGCTTTATATAAATCGCAAGAAATGGCGCGCCCTGAGAGATTCGAACTCCCGACCTTCTGATTCGTAGTCAGACGCTCTATCCAACTGAGCTAAGGGCGCGGTGCAGGGATGGTTTTTTGAATTATATCGGAAAGCCAGCGACCCCCGAACTGCGGATCCCCCCACCTTCCAGAATAGCCACTGCTCAAACATACGCCTGGGAACACGTCGCGAGACGGATCGCACCTTACTTTATTTCCCTTCTTTCTCCAGTTCAGCGGCTGTCTTATCGATAAGGTTGGCCTCGTCTTGTAAGGCGGCGGAGACGCGTTGCTCCTGTTCTTCCGCCTCTTTCCATTGTTTCTGCTCAATGGCTTCCCGAACGCCCGGAATCGTCTTCACGCCATATCCGGTGTACATGCCCGGCGCATAGACCAGATGCTTAAACCAAGGACGACCCGGCAAGCCGGCGGAATTTGTGAGCTTCCTTTCACTGAGAATCAAATTCGCATTCGCCGCCTTGAGCGTCTCAGCGCCAATAGAAATTCCTCCATTCGTCATCAGTTTGTCGATCGCCTCTTGGTAAGCTTCTGCACTACGCGTGAGCGCGTCAGAGGCGTTCAATAGCGGAGCGAAATTGAGGTGCGGCGGAACGGGTTCCACGCTGGGAGGAACATAGGGCTCCTTGGGATCGGAGTTCGCCGTTAAGTCCCCTTCGTCAATTTCTTTATTTTGTTCGGTGGCGTCGTCCTGCTTGCTTTTGAGCAGTTTTTGCAGTTCGTCGGTGTACTTGTGAACGGTATCGGCGAAGTCCGTGAAATCGAATGGCAACAAGTCGGCGTCGGCCAACCGCATCACCGAAGTGCCTACGGTTTGCGACAATGCGCGGCCGTAAGTGAAATCGGTGTCGGAAAAATGCGTGAACCAGTAAAAATCATCGTACGCGGAATGGTAAATACCACCGCGGTCTTCTCCCCCGAAACCATAGTTGAGAGACGCGACGCCGAGATGATCTAGAAAGGCGGTGTAGTCAGAGCCCGACCCCAGAGCGCCTATTCGCAAATCAGGTCGATCGCGTGCTTCTCCGCGCTGGTCGGGAGACTGGGGTGACACAATCTCGTGAGCCTGCCATCTCTTCCATACGCTGATCTTCTTTTCTGGATCTTGAATCTCCTTCGCGATGCTATTTACGAATTTTTCCAAACTATGGGAACCTTCGGCATAAAGGAAACCGCGTCCATTCACGTCGCTGTTGATATAAACGGCGGCATGTTGACGGAGTTCATCCGCATGAGTTTCGACCCATTCTGTAGAGCCGAGTAAGGCCGGCTCTTCTCCGTCCCAGAGGCAATAGATGACAGTGCGTTTCGGCTTCCAGCCTTCCTTCAGAAGTTCGCTAAGCCCGCGTGCTTCTTCGAGCTCCGCGGCTGTGCCGGAGAGTGGGTCCTCGGCTCCATTGACCCAGGCATCGTGGTGATTGCCGCGAATGATCCACTCGTCAGGGTAAACGGCGCCGGGAATTTCTACGATGATGTCGCGAAGAGTTTTGATGTCCCAATTAGACTTCACCACCAGATGCACTTTGGCCGGACCAGGGCCGACGTGGTAGGTAAGTGGCAATGCGCCACGCCATCCCTCAGGGGCCAGCGGGCCCTTCATAGCCGCAAGCAGCGGCTGTGCGTCACCATAGGAAATTGGCAACACGGGAATTTTCGTGATTGTCTTTGCATCTTTCAAATCAAGACGTTTCGCGCCAGGAACGGCGCCGACCCCGGGGGTAAGCGGATCACCGGGATAGATTGGCATATCCATCACGCTGCCACGCTGAACACCGTTGCGATTGCGCATCGGGCCTTCCGGGAAGACTCCTCCGTCAAAGTAGCCGTCGTCGCGCGGATCAGAATATATGAGGCACCCAATTGCGCCGTGCTCTGCGGCAACCTTGGGCTTAATTCCACGCCACGAACCTCCATACCGGGCAATTACAATTGCACCTTTCACCGAGATGCCAAGACGATCGAGCTTTTCATAATCATCTGGAACGCCGTAGTTCACATAAACCAGAGGACCCGTAACATCGCCATCAATCGAGTACGCGTTGTACGGGGGTAGTTGCTCGGCCGTCTGATCAGAAGTCGGATCACCCGGAACAGGCGGCTCACTTAACGAGGCGGTGAACTTTGTCGGCTCCACCATTTCAACCAGGCGTTGCTTCGGAGTGGGAAAGAGCACGTCAAAAGTCTCGATGTGAGCGTCCAGTCCCCACTCTTTCATTTTGGCCAGAAGCCACTCGGCATTGTCCTTGTCATACGGAGAGCCGACGTGGTGCGGGTGCGCCGAAAGACGCTTCATGTAATCGCGCTGATTGTCGGGGCTGGGAATTGCGCTGAATTTATTTTCCCAGTCGCGCTCAGTGCGGGAAGAATCTCTCGAGTAGCCAGCAAGTGTTTGGTCGTTTTCTGTAGGGGCGGCAAACGCAAGGCAACTTACGAGAATTGCAAACAGCACGGCGCGGCGAATCATCGTGTTCTCCGTTTAGGAAATTCGAGATTATAGATCAGGTTTGTCGCGGACGCTGAAGGCATGAAGATTACTTTTTTGCTGTTCGAATTCGCACTCGCATTCAAAACCTGTGGATGTGCCGTCCTGGCCCCGCACTGTTTGCGAGATAGGGCGGGGGTTTGATTTTGCCGTCAATGCCGGACTCAGCGTATCGTTGCGTTCTCCTCGATGATCGCCACATCCCATGGACCAATCGTCAGTTCTGTCCCGCCTGCCGCAGTCTTCCCACTTAGTAAATCAGTTCCAGCAGCATACCCATATCTAACCTTCGCCTCAGCAGCCGAGTAGTTGAAGTAATAATGAACTCGTTTACCCATTTTGTTTACACCATGCTGAATGTGTACTCCCGCAGGAGCGGATTGATCTGGACCAGTGATCCCGGCTTTTAGCAGAGCATCTCGCAACACCGCCTTCTGCAATGCATCACTGAGATACGTTCCTTCGTAAACGAGGGAGCCCGATCCAAACTGATTCTCCGTAATCGCAGGCCACTTGCCAAAAAACGGATGATCGTAGAATGCAACGGGCTTTGCATGCTCTGGCATTAGGAACTCAGCCCAATACGAAACCTTATCGTCCGCAGCGCCAACATGAAATGGATCGTCTTTCAAAGCAACCGGGTGTTCCAGATTTGAAAACTCCTGATATGAAAATCCTGCCGCCTGTCGCAACGGTCCCGGCGCACGCACCCAACGCACTGCAGAATTTTCGTTAGCGAATCCGCTCTTGAATGTCATCACTACGTGGCCGCCACCTTTCACGTAATCCGAAATTCGCTCGAGCAGCGCATCATCAGAGACATACAACGCCGGAACAATCAGGAGTTTGTACTCGGAAAAATCCTGCGTTTCCGGAAACACAAAGTCCGCTCCCACATTCAGGTCATACAACGCATGATGAATCTGGTTCACCAGTGAGTCATACCCCGCCACGGCATGCCCGGGCTCCCAAGGCACAGTTGAACTCGTCGTGAACGGCATAAAACCAATCGCGTTCGCCGAATCTCGGCTCCACAGAATCGCAACCTGGTTCGTGATCTTCAATCCAACAATCTGCGGCCCAATCTTCTGCAACTCATGCGCGGTGCGGCTCATCTCCGCGTATTCACGGTTGGGCTCGAGGTCGTGCGACAAAATCCCTTTCCAGTACGTCTCCTGTCCCGCCGCAATCGATGCCCAATGCCAATACTCGACCATGTTCGCACCGTTTGCGACATGGGTGTATACGTCTTCGCGCAACTGCCTATCGTATGGAGGATATTGGAATGCGGAGGACCAGTCGGTCGACTGAGCGTTCGTCTCCGTCACCAGAAAATTCCCATGCTTCAGTGAACGCGTGAAGTCGGCCTGGATCGCCTGACGTGAACCGTCGTAGTGGTCCTGCGATCCGTGGTAGATGTTGTCGGCGGGAATATCGAGAAATTCGGCAATGGCCTCTTCGTTCACGTCGTGCCGCATCATGCCACCAAAATCCGTGGTTACAAACTGCCTTGGCGATGCACACTCCCGCACCAAAGCCGCTTGCCACCTCAGGAAGTCAGTTACCCGCATCTGGCTCCATCGTGTCCATTCCAATTTGTAGCTCGTCGAAATTGTGCCGTCGCGCGTCGGCAAGTCTTCCCACGTATGCAGGTTCTCGCCCCAATAATTCAGGAACCATGCTTTGCTCAGTTCTTCAGGCGTATGGAATTTTTTCTCGAGGTAATGTTGGAACCCGATAAAAACATCCCGGTTCGCCGCATCGTAGCTCGAAGTCTCGTTATCAATTTGCCATCCGATTACCGTCGGATTGCCTTTATAGTGCGCAACGATATGTCGAATCAGCCGCTCAGCATAAAAGCGGTACGCAGGCGAGTCCGTATCCATATTCTGGCGCAGGCCGTAAACGCTCGGCATAGCTTTACCACCGAACGGTCCGGGCGGAATGCGGTCGGCAAGAATCTCCGGATGCTGGTGCGCCATCCACGCCGGAATGGAGTATGTCGGCGTGCCAAGAATTACTTTAATTCCAGCTTTTCCCATTGCATCAACCACGTTGTCCATCCACGCGTACTCAAATCGGCCATCTTCCGGTTCCCACAAGCTCCAGGTCGATTCCCCCATGCGTACTACATTCAGTCCGGCTGCCTTCATCAGGGCAACATCTTTTCGAAGGCGCGCTGCCTGATCCCCAGGCATGTATTCGTTGTAATAAGCCGCGCCGTACAGCACAGTCGGAAAATTGAGATCGGCCTCAGTCTTTTCAGCAGGAACAGCCCCCTGCGCAAAAACCAGCGGCGGAACAAGCAGCAGAAGTAAGCCTTTTCTCAGGTATGGTGAGAACGGATTTCCTACACGCATTGTGATCCTCCCGTGTGATGCTCAAGAAAGTAATTTCCCAGATGCAATGTCCGCAGCGGCTTTTGCAACCTGCTCTGGCTTGCCCAGATCGCGCCAATAATATTCATCAGCGCGGAACGCGACAATCTTGTCTCCCTGCGCTGCAAGCCGCAGATAGCTATCGACGATCGAGAATGCGCCGCGTTCGGTCATCATGGAAGTAAAGCGCGGCGAAATTATATGAATTCCTGAGAAGGCTAACGGCCGGGAATCGATTGCTTGCCGAACCATTTCTGGCTTTCCGCCCCAGCCTGATTTTCGTCCGCAGAGCTCAAGTAATTCATTAAACAATAGATATCTCGACGTCTCGCGGTCTTGCACTGCGAGTGTGGCGAGAGCTTGTCTCGCATGGTGAAAGCCGATCATCCGGCGCAAGTCGACGTTGCTGATCACGTCCACATTGTGGAGAAGGAATGGCTCTTCGCTTCCCGGCTTCTGCTCAAAGAACCATCCTGCCTTCTTCAATCCTCCGCCAGTACCGAGCAGGAGGTCATCCTCCCGAGAAATTTCGATCCCCATCCCGAAATTGCTTTTCGCTCGCAAATAATGCTCAACCATATCCGCGAAATGATGCACATTCACGATCACCTCGCGAACGCCAAACTCACGCAGGCGAGCAAGCGTTATTTCGAGCAAGGTTCGCCCGGCAACTTCAACTAACGCTTTAGGCCGATCATTTGTAAGTGGGCGAAGGCGAGTACCTAAGCCGGCGGCCAGAATCATCGCCTTCATTCGGCGGCTTTCTCCGCAAGAGCAGCCGAGCCGTAGGCTTTCTCCTCTGCGGCTCTTTCAAGCTCGCGATGATGAAGGATCACCTCGATGCCTTCCCTTCCGCGCAGGTGCTCGGCGAGTTTTTCCGCGAGATACACCGAACGATGTTGCCCACCGGTGCACCCAAATGAAATCATCAGGTTCTTGAAGCCGCGTCGCTGATATTCGTCCACACTGGCGTCAACCAGAGCTCGCGCGTGCCGAAAAAACTGCTGGGCGCTCTCCTGCTGTTCAAGAAATTGAATGACCGGAGCATCTCTTCCGGTGAGATTCTTGAACTGCTGTTCGCGGCCAGGATTTGGAATCGCGCGCCCGTCGAAAACGAATCCTCCGCCATTTCCAGTTTCATCTTTCGGCGCACCGCCCCGATGAAAGGAAAAACTGTGGACACGAACCACAAGTCCGGTGCTCGTCGATATCGTTGCAGTTCCCGCTTCCGTTTCGAACTGTAAGTTGAGCAGTTTCTCCGATCGCAACATTCCACGGAATGCCTCAACCAGAGTAGGAATCGCAACCGGAAGTTCGACATTATGCAGCAACCAGCGCAAGTTCTTCAGAGCGTATGGGACGCTTTGCAAAAAATGGACCTTGCGCTCGTAGAATCCGCGGAACCCATACGCGCCAAAAGCCTGCATCAACCGCACATAAACAAATGTGTAGTACTGCTGCATGAAATTTTCACGTTTGATAGGCGCATATTCACGAACCGCGTCGAGGTAGTGATTTAGCAGTTGATGGCGAAGTTCCGGCGGCAGGTCAGCCTTGGCATCGTATAAAAGTGACGCGACGTCATATTGCAGCGCCCCCTTTCGGCCGCCCTGATAATCGACGAAATGCGGCTCTCCGCACGGAAGCATGATGTTGCGCGACTGGAAATCACGGTAGAGAAAATAATCGTGATCGGCGGTTAGAAGAAATTTGGTTAGCCGGGTGAAGTCCTGCTCGAGCGCCTGCTCGTTAAATGAGATTCCGGCCAGCCGCAAAAAATAATATTTGAAGTAGTTCAAATCCCAGATAATCGATTGCCGGTCAAAGCTGGCGCGCGGGTAACAGACTTTGTAATTCAGGTCACGCCCGGCTTCAATCTGAAATCGCGGCAGTACTTCGAGAGACTTGCGGTAAGCTGCAACCACGGCGGGAGAGATTCCGTGCTCCCGATTTTTAGCAAGAAAATCGAAAAGTGTCACATTGCCCAGATCTTCTTCGAGATATGCACCCTGATCCAAATCTTCGCCGTAGATTTCTGGAACCGGCAATCCGTGGTCTCGAAAATGACGAGAGAATTCCAGAAACGCGGCATTCTCCTCGCGCACGCCATAGAGAATTCCAATCGCTGAATTTTTCGCGTCAGAAAGCCGAATAATGCTTCGGCCTGATCCTCCAAGCTCGCCCTGCAGTGGAGTAATCTGCTCTGCTGGAGTATGGAAGTGCTTTTCGAAAAGCTGTTTCAGAACATCCATGAGTGAGTGTTAGCAATAAAGATACCATTGCGAAATGCGAAACGCGCCGTTCTCGAATGAATACGAAGTTGTAGAATTTCGATTCCCTAAATCGAGCGATTTGTGAAGGCCATGACACAAGCCATTTCTCGGAGGAGATTCATCGCTGCCGGCATTGGAGCGTTCGCCACCGTTTCCGTTGCACCCGTGACCGCAGGTGCCTCCGAAGCGCAACGCGTGCGCTTGCCAAAGTCTCCTTTCAGAATTTCAGTGATCACCGACGAAATCTCTCAGGATTTTGGTCATGCTTGCGAAGTGGCCTCTCAGCAATTCGGGATGGATTGGGTCGAACTTCGCGGATTGTGGAACAAAAACATTGCCACTTTGGATTCAAATGACATATCGAGAGCCGTCGCGATTTTGAAAAAATACGACCTGCGCGTCAGCGACATTGCGAGTCCGCTTTTCAAAGTCGACTGGCCTAACACGCCGAAGTCCAAGACTGCTGAACGTGATCAATTCAACGCCAACTTCACCTATCAGCAACAGGACGAAGTCCTTGATCGCTCCATCGCAGTCGCAAAACAATTCTCAGCTGATCGCATCCGCTGCTTTGATTTCTGGCGGCTGGACGATCCTGCTCCCTATCGAAACGCGATCAATGAGGTCTTGCAGAACGCTGCTGAAAAAGTCGGCAGGGCCGGATTGGTTTTAGTTCTTGAAAATGAAATGTCGTGCAACACTGGAACTGGTGCCGAAGCCGCGAAGACTCTATCCGGCGTACCGTCGAAGCACTTCATGCTGAACTGGGACCCCGGCAATGCAGCGCGGCTTGGCGAGATTCCCTATCCCGATGGTTACCAGCTCTTACCAAAACAACGCATCGGTCACTGCCACGTGAAAGACGTAGCAAAAACTGCAAAGGGCTATGAGTGGGCAGCGATGGGCAAGGGCATCATCGATTGGTCAGGCCAGTTTGCAGCACTTAAGCGCGACGGATATCACTTCGCCGTAAGTCTTGAAACCCATTGGCATGGTCCGGGCGGGCCCGAAGCCTCATCGGTTGAAAGTTGGGCCGGAATGAAGCAGGCACTGCAGAAGGCAGGCGCGCTTTAACACGCTTCCAGTTTTCAAATTCATCAGGAGCAATCCTTTGGAACACAGTCTTGTTCGGCGAGATTTCCTGAAGTTCGGCGTGGTAGGAGCCGCTGGCTCCGCGCTCAGCGTAGGCAAAGCGGCAGCAGCATCACGACCCGGACCCTCCCGCGCCAATTTTGATGTCACTGAGTTCGGTGCTAAAGGCGACGGCAAGACGATCGACACTCCTGCAGTCAACAAAGCGATAGACGCCGCTGCCACCGCGGGCGGGGGAACCGTCGTTTTCCCAGCGGGTTCCTATCTTTCCTACTCGATTCATCTGAAGAGCAACGTCGATTTATATCTCGGCGCCGGCTCGTCCATCGTTGCTGCCGACACCCCATCGTCGGGAGGAGGCTACGATCCCCCCGAGCCGAACCAATGGGACCATTATCAGGATTTCGGCCATAGTCACTGGCACAATAGTCTGATCTGGGGCGAGGGAATTTCCAACATCTCCATCCACGGCCCGGGCACAATCTGGGGTAAAGGATTGAGTCGCGGTATTCCAGACCTTCCGCTCGCTCCCGGAATCGGAAACAAAAGCATTAGTTTGAAAAATTGCCACAATGTCACTCTGCGCGACATTTCAATCCTGCACGGCGGACATTTCGCTGTCCTCGCCACTGGCGTCGATAATCTGACCATCGACAATGTGTTAATCGATACGAATCGCGATGGCATTGACGTTGATTGCTGCCGCAACGTTCGAATCTCAAATTGCAGCGTCAACTCGCCCTGGGATGACGGCATTTGCCCAAAAAGTTCCTACGCTCTTGGTTATGCTCGCCCAACCGACAACGTCACTATCGCGAACTGCTACGTGACCGGCATCTACCAGGAAGGCACTCTGCTCGATGGCACTTTCAAGAAGTTTGCTCCGGATGCCAAGGTTCCGCGCAACGGTCGAATTAAGTGTGGTACGGAAAGCAACGGTGGGTTTCGAAATCTCACGATCACGAACTGTGCAATTGAAGGTTGCCACGGCATTGCCCTTGAAACAGTCGACGGCGGTTTGCTCGAGGATGTGACCATCAGCAACATCTCTATGCGCGATATTGTCGATGTGCCATTCTTCTTTCGACTGGGCAGCCGGATGCGTGGACCAGAAGGTGTTCCCGTGGGACAACTGCGGCGCGTGCTGGTGAATAATGTCGTGGTTTCGAATGCAGCCTCCCGGCAGTGCGCGCTGATCAGCGGCATTCCTGACCATTACATTGAGGACGTGAAGTTCTCGACCATCTACATTCAGCACCGCGGCGGCATGACCAAAGAAGACGCAGCGATTTCGGTTCCCGAGATCGAGAACGCTTACCCCGAGCCAGGTAGATTCGGTCCAATGCCGGCGCAGGGATTTTTCATCCGCCACGTGAAAAATATCGACATGCGCGACATTGAAATTAAGCCGATACAGGATGATGCTCGCCCAGCATTCGTCCTCGACGACGTCGATAGCGCTGACTTTACGCACGTGAGAGTGCCGCGCGGTACGAGCGGGTTTTTGCTGAAAAATGTGAAGGATTTCGATGTTATGCAGAGCCGGCCAATTCCTAATACATACCTGGAGAATGCGCCAGAGAAGAGCCTGTGAGAAATGTTTAGCAACCCGCAGTCTTAGGCCGTTTTCATTTGATCGCGAAAAATGCCGTCGATCAAAAATATGTCCGTCAGCAACGCGCGCAAATGAATCGACGCATTCAGGTTGTCAATCAATTGAGAACTAATTTTCGGCTGAGCGAGAACAAGATCGATGGCAGCCGATGAATCCCTGCTGTCGCGCTCCAGCACCGCCATAAAGGCTTCGTACTTCGCCCCTGGTTCGAGTCTTCGCTGCCTGACAATTTCTGAAAAAACCTGTGCCAGTCCGCGCAGCGCTTCGAGAGCTCGCTCCAGGTAATAACGCACCTGGCTGCCTTCATCGCTCGGCAGACCCTTGCCTGCATACCCAAGCATGAATTCGTAACACTCCTCGATTGCATCACAGCGATTTTCGATCTCAGACAGGGCGGCGGACTCAGTCGGCATCGGCCATGCCTCGGGATGATTCGCGTTGCGCGGTCTCAGCAATGGCCCACCGCTCTGGATCATGCTCTTTGAGATAAAAATCGCGCTTCATCGAGCCAAAGATCATTGCATAGGTGATGGGCAACTTCTCTGGCCGAATCGCAAAGTAAATGTGAACAATGACGAGCGCGATTAGACCGACTCCCGCCAGCCCATGCAGCACGTACATAAGTCCCCACGTCATGTCGCCGAATAAATAAGGATTCCGCGGCAAAATTCCTGTGCGCACCCGAAACATCATGAACACGCCAGTAACCACAACGGCGAGGCCGCACAGAACGATTACTCCATGGTAGAGCTTATTATCGAGCGGATACTTCCCAGCGCGTCGCGGCAACGGCGCTGCCTTGCCGAAGAAACGCGAAACGCGCTTCCATGAATCCTGCAGATCGATCTTGTCCGGCCAAATCGACCAAAAATCCAGAAAGAACGAAGCATGAATAACGTGAAAGATGATGGAAGCCGTCAACACGATGCCCGCAATCCAGTGATACGTTACCCAGTTGAACTGAACGCCGAGTTTGGGAAGAAATGCGGTGAATAGCAACGTGAGCATTGCCGCGGCCATGATCCAGTGAAAAAGCCGTGCCGCAAGTGAATGCCTGGCGATCTTCTCGGGCAGGCGCGCGCTGAGATCCGCGGATACTTCTCCGGCGAATTCCTTTTCCTTGGCAAAATACCGCACATAAATCGCATGAACCACCAGGAACGCCAAACCGGCAATCAGTGAGACCCAAATCAGAAACCACGCGATGTGAATCGGAACTCTCTGGCCCCAAGGACTCGTTGCCCACTCTAGGATGTGCATGTGGCCTCCTTGTCGTGCAGCTCAGCAAGTCCTACCAGAGTTTTCCCTGAAGGACCTTGCTCGGACAAGAACGTCGCGTCTCTCTGTACGCCAGCGACGGACCGCTTTACCAAATTTCTCATCAGCGGAATTTTGTATGCATTGAACTGCAACGGAACCGCCCCTTGCACCGCAACACTGCCCGCCATTTCGCCCGTATCGGCACTCCGCTCTTTTCCCCGCGCAGCATCTTCGGCAGCTTCTAATCGCAGAGGTCGCGCCGCTGCCCCATTTACCGCAATTCGAATCTGCTGGATCGTGTTGCCGGAGAGCTTCGTAGCCGAAGCGACGTTCATCAGCGGGAAATCCCAAACGTTCCGGTCGCGCACTTTTTCGAAGTAAAACTCAGCGCCCGCCCAAGTGGAAGGAATGCGGATCGCGGTCAGTAGATCGCTAGGCTCGAGAACGTGCAATCTCGTAATGTCGATATCAGGCCCAACAAAATAATCCTCCGCGTCGACCACGCGTTCGCCTTTGCGGGTTTGAATAACGAATTTCGCATCTAGTGCAATCAAGGCCGGCGCGGTATCCGAAACGTTTACCGCCACGCAGCGCTCCGCATGAAGGATCGCATGCTCGCGGTTGCGCCCAACTGGCGTGTCGGCGTAGCAAATGTTTCCTCCCGCCCTATAACACGGCCATCCAGCGCGGTAGTACCAGCAACGCGTATCCTGCGTGACGTTGCCTCCGATCGTGCCTTGATTGCGAATTTGCGGAGAAGCTACAAGCTCCGCAGCTTGCGAGAGAACTCCGTATTTTGATTTTACGGCGGGGTGCTCCGCTACTTCGGTCAGCGTGGTCATGGGACCGATCTCAATCCCACCGCTTGTCTCACGAATTCCTTTGAGTTCCGCGACGCCGCTGAGATCAACAACAACATTCGGCTTCTTAATTCGGTCTTTCAGCCAATCGAAGCTGTCGAGTCCACCTGCAAGTATCCAGGCTTCGCTATGCTGCTGAAGCAAGCTTTGCGTTTCGGCAACCGAACTTGGCTGCAGCAACTGGAAAGCTGGCATCACATCTCGTATTACAGCCATAAGTCTCTCCGTTAAATGTGCGCAGTAAACGGCTGTTGCGTTGGCCGCCCTGCTTCGAGCGAGGTAAGAATCGTGTCCGCGTTCACAGGTGCCCGCTGAAACACTTCATCTCCCACCGCATCGGCGAGGGCATTCAAGATAGAAGCGCACCCTCCGCCGACTGGAGGTTCCCCGATCCCGCGCGCCCCAACCGGCGTCTCTGGATCCGCGATATCGAGTGCGGCCCATTGCATGTTTACCGGTACATCCAGAATTGTCGGTGGCTTGTTCTGATAAAACCGGCGCGACACCATGTACCCGTATTGCGGATCAAAAACCCACTTCTGTCCGATTGCATGGCCAATACCAAGCGTCGAGCGGCCGAGCACCTGACCTCCCAGGGACTTCGGATGGATCACCGTTCCAACGTCCGCGTACGCAAGAAAATCAACAATGTTGTACTTTCCCGTTTCGACGTCCGCTTCCACCTCGGCGAAAGTTGCAACAAACGACATTGAAGTTCCATCGTGCGGATACTTGTCCTTGGCGGCAGCAACCAATCCTTGCCCAGCCAGTGCCGCGAGTGATGTTTTGGTGTATTTGTTCACGTCCTCGGGAGCTTCGTGTCCGTCGTATTTTCCGCCGAGCTTAATCGCATGTTGGGCAGCTTGCGCCAAACTCATGCTTGGACCACCGGCTTTGGCGAAGACTCGCTCGTGTGCAACTTCGTAATGTTCAGGTTTGCCGCCGTAAGTTTTCGCCGCGATCTCTTGTAGCTTTTGTTTCGCGTCCATGGCAGCAGCGTGTGCCGCGCGAGTCATCGCGTGCGTCGTCTGGCTGCCACCGGAGATACAGGTCCACGGCAGATTCTGCGCCGTGTTCCCCCACGTGAGGTCACATTTCTCCCACGGCACACCAAGAACCTCAGCAACAACGCGATGGCAGTCGATGACCGATTCCGTTCCCAAGTTCCCAATCCCCGACTGAATTGCAACACGTCCGTCAGGCTTGATAAGAAAGAGTCCGTCATATCCGGTCGAGCCCCCATAAAAACAACTCAACGAAACGCCCAGACCGTGGACTTTGGAACCAACTTGCTTCGGCTTGTTCGCAATCCGCTCCTGCCAACGGAACTGCTCTGCGCCGCGATCAAGCGCGTCTTTAATAAAGCAACTGGTCGAGTGCGTGCGCTTGCCGTGCATCTCCGGCCCGAAATCTGCTTTCCCTTCCGGGCAATTAATTCGCCGGATCGCAACTTGATCAAGCCCCAGCTTGCGGGCCGCCTTCGACATTACCGTTTCCATCATTACAATGCCCTGCATCCCGCCCGGAGAGCTTTGAGCCCCGCGTGGCGGCGTGTTCGTCATCACGGTAACGCCGCGCCAACGCATTGCGGGCGGCTGATAGAGCAACGAAACGATTCGTCCCGAGGTCGGTGCATCGCCCACTGCGTCATAAGGCCCTGTGTTGCAGATCACGAACATGTCTATCGCGGTAATGCGCCCATCTTTTGCGAAACCAACTTTGTAGCGACCCAGCAAACTTGGCCTGCCACGCCCAATGAACGTTTCTTCCTCACGGCTGACGCGCATCATTACCGGCGCATTAGCTTTCTTCGCCAGCAGCGCAGGAATGATCGCCGTTATCGCCGCCGTCACTTTGCTGCCAAAACCGCCGCCGGTGTATTCGCTGATCAGCACCACGTCGGACGGGTCCACGTGCAACCAGCGAGCTAGGGCAGGCACAGTTTGAACCGTGCTCTGAGTACCTGTGTGGATGTAAGCTTTGCCGTTCTGCCAATAAGCTAGCGCGCTGCGGGTCTCGAGCGTCTGATGACTGGTATCAGGCGTGACGAAGCTTTCATCAAGAACGAGCGCGGCATTCTTGAATCCTTCTTCAATATTGCCGACAGTCCATTCATCGGGGGTTTTTCCCATTGGCAAGCGACCATGTTCCATCTCTTTGAAGTCAGCGTCGGTCCACTTCAGTGCTTTCACATCGGGCGGCGGAGGGGATGCCGGACGCTCGCCAGCCATTCTTGAAGGCGGCGGTTGCTGCACCCAAATATTTCCTTCCACTCGCGGATTCGGGCCGCCCGGGCGAAGTGAATCAAGGGGATCGAGCACAAACGGGAGTGGCTCGAATTCAATGTCAGTTGCTTCAATCGCTTCTGCGGCCGTGTACTCATCGACAGCTGCAACCGCGATAACCGGCTCTCCTTGATAGAGCGGCTCATTCGTAAGGGCTCGTTCGCCGCGCGGATTTCCCTTAATCACCACTCCAAGGTCCGTTACGCTGTCCGCAGGTGCAGGAAGATCATCGGCCGTCAGGATCGCTTTCACTCCCGGCATCGCCAGCGCTTTGCTTGTATCAAGATGCTTCACGCGCCCATGCGGGACCGGGCTCAGCAGCAGCTTGCAAAAAAGCATGCCGTCGACGCGAAAATCTTCCGCGTATTTCGCCTGGCCCGTGACTTTCGCATAGAGATCGGCAGTCCGATAATTCTTGCCGATCACTTTATATTGAGCGCCATACTTACGCTCACTTCCGGCAACTGGCTCGTCCGGTTTAGGCACGGCTAGCCCTCCTCATGTACTCAGCCCCCCGCATCAGGGACGTAAGAATTTTGTCGTAGTCCTGGCAGCGGCACAAATTTCCGGAAACTCCGTGCGCCAATTGCGCGCGCGTCGGATTTGGATTTGTTCTTAGATAACCGACCGCGGCCATCACAAAACCCGGCATGCAGTAGGCGCACTGGAAACCCTGCTCGTCAACGACGCCTTGTTGCATCGGATGCAGCTTTCCGTCAGCGCTGGCGAGTCCTTCGATGGTCACGACTTTCTTGTCGCGCACCGTGTGCGTCAGGACAGAACACGAATAGTACGGCACGTCATCGAGCAACACAGTACACGACCCGCACTCGGCGCGATCGCAAGCGAGCTTTGTTCCGGTGAGGCCTAGCTTGTAGCGGAGCGTCCAGGCCAGAGTTTCTTGCTTGGCAACATCGACGCGGCGCTGCTGACCGTTCACGTTCAGCGTAATCAGCCGCTCGCCAATTCCAGCGCCACTTCCGAAAACAGTCGCTCGAAATAAGTAACTGGCGGAAGAGACCGCTACGCCGCTGGTAATAACGCCTTTGATGAATGTGCGCCGGGAAATTCGCTTGGCGGCGACTTCACTGACGTTTTTGTCCGGATCATTAATCATGCCGGTCACCTCTCGGTAGGAATGTGACGTCAGAAATTTAGGAGTGTCCCCATTTTTCACCCGCCGGGGCGTGGAGGTCAAACCAAAGAGTTTTGCAATGCGAAAAGTGAGCTTTCACGCTCCAACCTTGGCCGGCGTCAATCTTTCCCGGGTAGCCTTTACGATTGCCGCAAACTTGCGCGCGGTCTCTACAATAACTTCCGGATTACCCGATTTCAGCGCTTCCGTCTGCACCAGTTCGCTACCGACCCCGAGCGCTTCGGCGCCAGCTTCAAGAAATTCTGCAGCTGTATTCAGAGTTACCCCGCCGGTAGGCACCAAAGGAATTTGCGGCAGTGGTCCTTTGAGCGCTTTGATGTATTTCGCGCCGCCGACCTGGCCGCACGGAAATACTTTCACGAAATCGGATCCTGATTTCCACGCTTTTACAATTTCTGTCGGCGTTAGCGCCCCGGCCATGATGAGTATATTTTCTTTGACCGCGAATTCAATAGTCTCAATATTCAGCGCTGGGCTGACCAGAAATTGCGCGCCGGCATCGATGCAGCGCTTTGCGGCGTCCGCATCCAGCACCGTTCCCGCGCCGATCAGCACTTTCGCAGAACTCGACTTCGCGAGTTCCTCAATAACATCAACCGCGCCAGGGACTGTCATTGTGATCTCAACAACGGGAATTCCCCCTTCGGCAACAGCTTCCGCCGCAAGCAAAGCCTGTCCAGAGGAGGCGGCCCGTACCACCGGCACGATTCCAATTTCAATAATGCGATTGCGAACCGATTTCTTGTCCATCATTTAGCTTTACTAAGGAACATTGCGGTCGCTTCTTACCGCGCGATTCTCGCTCCCACTCCCTTCATAATCTGCAGCACTTCTTTCAAACTCGCCATGCTGGTGTCACCCGGAGTTGTCATCGCCAATGCGCCATGCGCCGCTCCGCATTCCACAGCCCATTGCGGTCCTTCTCCGGAGAGAAAACCGTAAATCAGGCCAGAAGCAAACGAATCTCCCCCGCCGACCCGATCAAAAATCTCCAGATCTTCTCGGTTCCTCGCCTGATAAAACTGACCGTCAGCGTAGCAAATCGCTCCCCAATCATTACGGGTAGCGGTCTTTGCCTTACGGAGCGTCGTAGCGACCACATCGAAAGGATAATCTTTAACCACCTGCGTAATCATCTGTTTGAAGCTATCCACTTCAAACTGCGTGAAGCTCGCATCTACGCCGGGAATTTCATAACCCAAAGCAGCAGAAAAGTCTTCTTCGTTGCCGATCATCACATTCACGAAAGGCGCGATTCGCTTATTCACTTCCTGGGCTTGCTTTTTACCGCCGAGGGTCTTCCACAGCGAAGGGCGATAGTTCAAATCGTAAGAAACAATCGTTCCGTGCCGGCGTGCAGCTTTCATCGCTTCGAGCGCAACCTCAGGCGTGGAAGATGAAAGCGCACAGAAAATTCCTCCCGTATGAAGCCAGCGTGCGCCCCGCTTGCCGAAGATTTCGTCCCAGTCCACGTCGCCAGGTTTCATCTGCGAAACTGCGGTATGCCCGCGGTCATAGGAACCTAACGCCGCACGAACTCCATGGCCGCGCTCCGTAAAATTCAGCCCGTTCCGCGCGCTGCGGCCCACGCCATCATGCTCGACCCAGCGCACCAACGACTGATCCACGCCGCCTTGATAAATAAAATCCTGAATTAATCGACCGACAGGATCATCCGCAAATGCAGTGACAATGGCCGTGTCCAGTCCGAAGCACCGCTTCAGACCACGCGCAACGTTGTACTCGCCTCCGCCCTCGTAGACGTCGAACTTGCGCGAGGTTGCGATTCGTCCATCTCCCGGATCAAAGCGCAACATAACCTCGCCGAGCGCAACCAAGTCCCAGCGGCACTCTGACTTTGTTCTGATCTTCAAAAGCATGCAATGGACCTCATCTCGTGGTCAGCTCTGCAGACACTGAGGATCTGACATCAGTCGCAAAACCAAGCTTTCAGCGCCCGGGAGTCAAAACTCCGTGATTGGCCTGTGCTCGGGCACGAACGCTTTCATCAGCAGCCACGCCACTAAATAGCTCAATCCGCAGATAATAAACATAATAAGGTACGCGGTCTGCGGTGCGCGGATGAACGCGTCAGTTAGCTTGCCCGCCAGCAGTTGCACCAGTACGCCGCCTATTCCGCCCGCCATTGTCCCGATCCCCGTGACCGAGGCGATGTTCTTTTTCGGAAACATATCTGAAACCGTCGTGAACAGGTTTGCCGACCACGCCTGATGCGCTGTAGCTCCGACGCAGATCATCGCCACCGCCAGCGTGGCCGCCGCGCTGCCGAATCGTCGCACGTCTCCAAAAAACTGGGTTAGAAGAACCATCAGCGGAAAGCACGCAATGATCAACATCGTCATCATTCGCGCCTTATAGACGCTCATACCACGCTCAATCAGCTTCTTCGGAATCGCGCCGCCGTAAATACTCCCCACGATTGCCACTCCGTAAACGATGAACGTCGGAAGCATGACCTGCTGCTTGGTCATGTGAAATTGCTTATTGAGATAGTCAGGCAGCCAGAACAAATAGAACCACCAGACTCCGTCCGTCATAAACTTTCCGGTAAAAAACGACCAGAGCTGGCGATAGCGAAACAGCTTCCACCACGAGACCTTCGCTTGATCCGCCACGGTCCCACCAGCAGGACCGTCATCCACGCGAATGTAGTCGAGTTCGGCTTTTGAAACTTTCGGATGCCGTGAGGGAGGGTCGTAGAGCCAGAACCAAAAGATGAGCCATGGAAATCCCAATGCGCCGGTGATAATAAAAGCCACTTTCCAGCCCATTTGATCGCCAAAGTGGACCATGATGGCCGGCACGAGCAGCGCCGCAATCATCGCGCCGCCGTTCGAACCGGCATTAAAGATGGCTGTCGCCAGCGCGCGTTCTCGTTTCGGGAACCACTCAGCAACAGTCTTGATCGATGCCGGGAAGTTTCCCGCCTCCCCAACAGCAAACGCGCTGCGCACAATGATGTGCATCCGCAGCAAACCGCCGACAAAAGCGTTAGCGATGCCGCAAATCGACCAGATTATGAGTGACAAAGCCAGGCCGAGCTTGGTTCCGATCTTGTCAATGAACCATCCGGCCAGCACCGTGACGCAAGCATAAAAACCGGTGAACGCGGAAGTGAGATAAGAAAAATCTGAATTGCTCCATCCAAACCCACCGAGCGCTGCAGGTCGGCAAAAAAACTCTTTTAAATAGCTGATGACCTGCCGGTCCATGTAGTTGATGGAGGTAGCGCAGAACAGCAACGCACAAATCACCCACCGGAAATGTCCAATCGTCGATGAGGAAAACAACCGTGACGCATCGTCAGAAGCAGCCGGCTTGCGCACGCCAGAGTTAGAGGAAGCGCCCGCGCAGGAAGAATCATCTCGGGGCGAAGCGGCTGGATGGTCCGTGATCGAATCCTCGTTAAGCATCGCGCGGAACCGGACTATTTATCACCTAATCCGAATCGCTTAATGTTATACACAAGCCGCGCCGCCAGCAGCGAATCAGCATTTTGTCTGGCTTGTTATTTCGCATTGAGGAATAAACTCTTCCCCTCAAAAGAAAAGTTTTGCAGCAGGACCTGCCGCAAAGTCGCGCGCCAATGGCGCAATCGAGCTAACTCTTTGGCAAAACGAGTCAGTATTCGTGGTCATTATCGTGCAGTCCTCACCGTACGCTGCTACACTATTTTGCTTTAAAAGTAGCGACAGCATTTCAGTTCACGTCAGGGGAGGGCGTGTAGAAATGTGGACACGTCGTTGCGCGCTTTGCAAAAGGACACTTGCCAAGAAGCATTTATCTCAGGTAGTTCGCTGTATTTGCGGGTGGGTCTGGGGCGATTAATTAACTAAGCTTTTCCAAATGACGTTAGAAGAATTTCGCAGTTCCGTCTCGGGCGACCAACCGCCTGCCAATCTCACTCTTGCACTAGCCGGCTTATGGTGGGATGCAAAAGGCAACTGGACCAAAGCACACGAATCCGCACAACAGGACGAAGGTCCAGCGGGATCGTGGGTGCACGCTTATCTTCATCGTAAAGAAGGCGACTCATCCAATGCAGCCTACTGGTATTCACGGGCGGGCAAACCGCCGGCCAGGTGTTCGCTTGATGAAGAATGGAAAATGATCGCTAGTTCCCTACTTGGATAGACTCTGTTCTTACCTGATTCATACCGGCTTTCTGTGCCTCTTTTCCTGAGACGCCAAATACCTCGTAACACGATATAGCTGGACCTGTATCCGGGTGTTCTATGCGGAGAAAATGGGCTGAAAAGGAATATACAGTTACTGTCGTGCGGGGCGGACGCGTACAACTCCGCTGGCGCATGCTGAATCGCATATACTAGTGTTGTCCTCAAACCTGCTGTTTGCTTCACGATGAGTCGTCCAACACAATTGAGCACGCGGGGCACTGAACTTTCAGACGCCTTAAATAGCTTCACGCGAACGAAGCTTTCATGGCGAGGAGTTTCGGTCCTGATAGTCACCTGCGCGTTGGCATTTGCGGTTGCGACTCGCTATACAGACTATTCCAGCGTCGGGACACATTCTCACACTTCTGTTTATCAACCGCATCGCTCCACCACACGGCAACACCTTGATAACAGCAGCTTCAATTGGACATTTGCGTTATCGTCTTGCCCAAACATCGAATTGCCTCCGGCGCTTCCTCAAGTCACGCTGAGCAAACTTCCTCCCCTCAAAATCCTGTATGGCGAGGACTTGTACAATCGTCCTCCTCCCTCTGCCTAGTCTGGGCAACGCTACCAGAATACTTTTTGTGAAACGTGTAATCGCGCAGTGATCGTACCTAATCTCCTCCGGGAATGTAAGTACGTCTCTATTGCAATTGGTGGATTTGGCTGGCATTTGGTCTGGAAAAAAGGATTGTCACTTTGCCATTAGGGGCGATAGTTTCCGTTCACACTGGAATTAATCCATGCCGCCTGTTTACAAAAAAATGAAAGAAGGCAAAATGAAATTACTCCGCCACCTACACCACTCGACCCGTGCTCGCACACATATGGCAGGCGTAGTAGCGCTCACAGTCGCGATCTCATTTGCCTTCTTTGGCTGCAATGGCAGCCGCAACCAGCACGTTGAGGCGAGCACGACACCAAATGTGACCGTCGGAGTTACCAAGATGGTTCGCCGAAATCTGACTCGACAACTCACGCTTTCTTCCGAGTTAGTTCCGTTCCAGGAGATCGACGTTTACGCGAAAGAGGCTGGATATGTGAAAAAGCTGTATGTCGACTACGGCACGCGGGTAAAAACCGGGCAGGTGATGGCAACCCTTGAAATCCCCGAGCTACAGGCGCAGCTTCAGGAGGATCAAGCGGAAATCAAAAACGCAGCGGATGTGGTCACACGTGCACAGCATGAATTGAAGCGCTATCAGGCGCAGTACAAGGTACTTCATCTCGAATACACGCGCATTAACAGAGTATTCCAATCGCAGCCCGGAATCGTTGCGCAGCAAGAAGTGGATGATGCACAGGGCAAGGACCTTGCAGCCGCGTCGCAGGTAGATGCCGGCCAGGCAGCGCTCGAAGCCGCACAAAGTTCGCTGAACGAAGTCAAGGCCAAGCTTCTGCACGACCAGACGCTTTACGACTATTCGAAAATCACGGCACCCTTCACCGGGGTTGTGACAGAGCGCTATGCGAATCTCGGTACATTGGTGCAAGCAGGAACATCCTCCAGCACACAGGCATTACCCATCGTGAAACTTTCTGAAGATGATCGCTTCCGCTTGGTCATTCCAGTTCCCGAGTCATATGTTCGGTACATACGCATCGGCGAGCCGGTCGACGTTCACGTTCCATCCTTGAACAGAACTTTTCCCGGTAAAGTCGCACGTTTCTCGGTAGACGTAAAAGAGTCAACACGCACCATGCACACGGAAGTTGACATTCCAAACCCGCGGCACCTGCTCGTTCCCGGAATTTACGCCGAAGCCGATTTACTTCTTGAGCAAAAGGATGACGTTCCGGCGGTGCCGTTGCAGGCGGTGAACCATGAAGGTGACAAGACGACTGTTTATGTAGTGGACGGTACCGGGAAGCTGCAAGATCGGCGGGTTGTCCTTGGCCTGGAGACCGCAGATAACGCCGAGGTCATTTCCGGCCTGAGCGATGGCGATCAAGTCGTGGTAAGTGATCGCAGCGGACTCAAGCCTGGCCAGACCGTGCGCCCGCAGGAAGTCCAAGTGATGCAGTACAAGGAAGGAAGTTAGGCCCTCCGCGATCATTCATAGGTGAGTCAAGATGCCAAGTTTTTCTATTCGTAATCCTTATTTCATTGTTGTGATCTGCCTTGCTGTGCTCCTGATTGGGATCACCAGCCTAGTGCGTATGCCCGTCGATTTGTTTCCCCCAATCAATCTGCCGGAAGTGGTCGTAGCCACTTTCTACTCCGGAATGCCTCCCGACGACATTGAAGCCGATATCACGAACCGCCTTGAGCGCTTTTTTACGCTTGCCAGCGGCATTGATCACATGGAATCGCGGTCGTTGTTCGGCGTCAGCATTATCAAGATTTATTTTCAGTCGGGCACCAGCGCGGACGCGGATGTTGCGTCTATTTCCAATCTAGCTCTTGCAGATCTCCGGCGTTTGCCCCGAGGCACGTTGCCGCCCGTCGTCTTGAAGTTTGACGCTTCGAGCCTGCCGGTTTGCCTGGTGACATTAAAAGGACAAGGGCTCACAGAAAGCCAGCTCCATGATATTGGGCAATTTGCAATTCGCAACCAGATCGCAACCGTGAAAGGCGCGGAAATTCCTCCGCCGTTCGGAGGAAAGTACCGGCAAATCATGGTGTATGTGGACCCGTACAAACTCGCGTCACGACAGTTGAGTCCGATGGATGTTGTGAATGCGGTAAACGATTCCAACCTGATTCTTCCCGCCGGCGATGTGAAGATGGGCCCATTCGATTACTACATATATTCGAACAGTCTCGTCGATGACATGAACGAGCTCTCGAAAGTTCCGCTGAAAACCGACGGCACTTCATGGGTCACGATCAACGATGTCGGCGAGGCGAAAGACGCAAATCAGATTCAGTACAACATGGTCCGAGTAGACGGCCAGCGCTCGGTTTACCTGCCGATCATGAAGCAGGGCGGCGACACCAACACGATTCAGGTCGTCAATGGAGTCCGCGACCTTCTTCCCAAACTGTTCGACATTCCCAAGCAACTGGTCACGAATGTTGTTTTCGACCAATCGGTGTTCGTTAAAGAAGCCATCAAGACGCTTATTCACGAGGGGGCGCTGGGACTGCTGCTAACGAGCATCATGATTTTGATTTTTCTGGGTAGTTTCCGCGCGACTTCGGCGGTGTTCCTCTCTATCCCACTCTCGGCACTGGCAACGTTCGTGGTGCTCTACAACATGGGAAGCACGCTGAACACGATGATCCTCGGCGGCCTGGCCCTGGCGTTCTCTCGAATCATCGACAACTCCGTCATTTCACTCGAAAATATTTATCGCCACCTCGAAGAAGGCGCGGCACCGGCTATAGCAGCAGAGCATGGCGGAACAGAAGTGAACATGGCAGTGCTGGCCGCGACTCTTACAACAGTAGTTGTGTTTTTTCCGGTCACGTTTCTCTATGGCGTCAGCAAATTCCTGTTCTCCGCGTTGGCGCTTGCGGTTGCAATTTCGCTCTTCGCCTCGTATGCAATTGCGATGACGGTCATCCCGCTGTTTTGCTCTCGTTACTTGAAAGCTGTTCCAGCGGAGGCAGAACTCTCGCACCGGGAGTATGAAGTTGAGCCAACCATCGCGACCGACCGTTCGCGGTGGGAACGCTTCACTACTGCCTTCAATCGTAAGTTCAACCGGCTCCTGGATTCTTATGAGTACTGGATAAAACGGGCATTGAACCGGCCCGGGCTCACCGTAGCTACACTCAGTGGTGCGTTTATTCTCAGCCTGGCAATTTACCCATTTCTTGGACTCGCATTCTTCCCACGCACCGATGCGGGCCAGTTCACCATAAATCTGAAGGCGCCCACAGGCACACGTATTGAACTCACCGAGAAGTACGTTGAGAAAGTCGAGAACTTGATTAAGAACGTGGTCGGAGACCAGAACGTGAAGATGCTGGTCTCGAATATCGGCGTCGCACCCGGGTTCTCTTCGATGTACACCAGCAATTCCGGACCGTACACGGCCACGATTCAAGTCGCGCTAAAGGATTCCCGAAAGCTGAGTAGTTTCGCTTACATGGATCGAGTACAACAGAAAATCGCGAGCCAATTTCCCGACCTGCGGGCGTTCTTTTCAAGCGGCTCCATGGTCGACGCCATCCTGAATATGGGAATGCCCGCTCCGATTGATGTGCAGGTCAGCGGCCGTCACCCCGAACAATTGGAATCTATCGCCCAGAACTTAGCTGGAAATATTCGTAGCTTGAAAGGAGTCGGCCAGGTCTACATCCCGCAGGATGTCGATTATCCCGGACTGCGCCTGGTTGTCGATCGCGTGCATGCAGGCGAACTAGGCCTGACACAGAAAGAAGTAGTCGACAACGTTATTACAGCGCTCAACTCTGATTACATGATTGCGCCCAATTACTGGCTCGATCGAAAGTCAGGCAATGATTACTTTCTAACCGTGCAGTATTACGAACATGGCCGCGGGGCAGTACACAACACTATTGACCTAACCAATATTCCGATCCGCGCTCCGAACCTGAGACAACCAACCACGCTGAATACCGTCGCCAAGCTGGAGCAGGTCGAATCGCCGACTGAAATCGACCACTACCAAATCCAACCCACGATCGATATTTACGTAACCCCGAAGGGCGAAGATCTGGAATCTGTGGCCAGCGGCGTTCATCGCATCCTCAACACCATGAACATTCCATCGAATGTGCACGTGAATCTTCGCGGCATGGTGAATGGGATGAACGAATCTTTCCGCAGCTTCGCACTCGGGTTGCTGCTCTCAATTGTTCTTCTCTACTTGATTCTGGTCGCGCAGTTCCGTTCTTTTGTTGATCCGCTGCTGATCATGCTGGCAATCCCCATGGGCTTCATTGGCGTATTGATCGTATTGCCCTTGACCGGAACGACGCTGAACGTCATGTCTCTCATGGGAGTGCTCATGCTGGTAGGTATCTCAGCCTCAAACAGCATTCTGATTGTCGAATTTGCGCACCGGCTAGAGAAAACAGGACTTTCGGTGAAAGATGCGGTTATCACCTCGTGTCGTGTGCGGCTACGCCCCATCCTGATGACGTCGCTCGCGACCATCATCGGAATGGTTCCGATGGCATTCAAGATAGGGATCGGCAGCGAACAGTATGCACCGCTTGCGCGGGCGATTATCGGTGGACTAGCGGCCTCGGTCCTGCTCACAGTATTCATCGTGCCGGCAGCGTATTTGCTGGTTTATGGCCGCGAACAAAAACCCGAAGTAGCTCCGGAGGCAGCATAATGAGGCTAGATTACTTGGCGCGCAAGTCTAGCGGGTTTCATGCTGGCGCTTTGGTACGACTGAGCGAGCTAATGCTTGTTGCTTTCTTTTCAACGCTCATAGCTGCGCAGCAGAAGGTCCAACGCACGCAAACCTTACCGTCTGCGCCAACCCCACAGCTGACCGCAGCACAGAACCAATCAGGTGCAGCGCAATTGGCGCAAGCACAGGCTGCGCAACCAAAGTCCGGGGCGGGGCAGTTCATAAATAGCCCCCAAATCTTAACTTTGCAGCAAGCTCGGGGGCTGGCAGTCAAGAACAACCCTCAGATTTCAGTCGCACACCTGCTCGCGTTAGCGTCACATCAGCAAACTCGCGAGATTCGCTCCAACTTGTGGCCAACCGCGACAGTTAACCTCACCGGAGTAGACGCCGAATCGGGCACGCGAATAACTGCCGGAGCACTCAACAATCCAGTCATTTACGAACGTGCCGCGTTCGGAACGCAGGTAAGCCAGTTGATCTACGATTTCGGTCGCACTAGCAATCTTGTCTCGAGTGCAAACTATGCTGAAAAAGCTCAGAACCAGGACGCGGCGGCAACTCGGGAACAGATCCTGCTGGCTGTTGATCAAGCGTTTTATAACGCGCTACAGGCGCAAGCGGTTGTAACAGTTGCTCAACAAACCGTCACTCAGCGGCAAACAGTTTCAAACCAGGTGAACGAATTATTTAAAAACAAATTGAAATCCGAGCTCGATCTGAGCTTCGCTAATGTGAATCTTGCGCAAGCAAAACTGTTGCTGCTCGATGCGCAAAACGCCAGGGACGCGGCCCTGGCTCAGCTTTCCATGGTTCTGGGCTTTTCAAATCTCCAGAACTACAGGCTTGCGGAAGATACGAGTACGACGACTGCTCCCCCGAGCAACGTTGATGATCTGATAGCGACCGCGTTCTCGATGAGGCCGGAGATCCTCGCGTTGCAATTCCAGGTGCAATCGGCTCAAAAATTTTGCGTGGCTGAGCGCGATCTGCTGCTGCCGAGCATTCGCGCGGTAGGCGTCGTCGGCGATACGCCGTTTGGCAATCCGGTAGTCGCTGACACCTGGTACGGAGCAGTTGGCGCGAATCTGGATATTCCAGTTTTCAACGGTTTCCTATATCGAGCCAGAGAGCGTGAAGCAAGACTACGAGAAGAAGCAAGCAATGAGCGGCTGCGGGCTATGCGCGATCAGATTTCACGCGACGTGCGCACGAGCTGGTTGAATGCAAATGCAACCTACCAGCGTCTTGATGTAACCCAGCAGTTATTTCAGCAGGCAAACCTTGGACTCACACTTGCGCAAACACGCTACAAAATGGGTCTGAGCTCGATCGTTGAACTGAGCCAGGCACAGTTGCAGCAGACTCAAGCGCAAATCAGCTACGTTCAAGCGGGCTACGATTACCGCCTCGCGCAAGCCACGCTCACGTTTGAGACCAAAGGACTCTGAGCCGCATTTAGGTGATCCGTGAGATTCATCCGCAACTCTATCGTCTATTCTCGCCGTGAATCGTTTGGCTTCGCCAAACGAAGAAACGGGAGGCTCAACTCGCCTACAAAAAGGCAGGCCATCCTGCTCATTATTGGCGTAGTTGCATTGTTCTGTATCGCTTACCTGCTTACATTCTGGTTGCACGCGAATTGATGCTCTTGAAATGCTCACTTTCACGCGATCATCGCATGCCGCAAAATCCATCACAAAATGGCGCAAACAACGAACAATGGGCATCTTTAAAGTTGACACCCAAAACGCAGCGGCTTTTCAGCGCCACTAACTAGGGGTAAGTTGGCCGCCTTCTAACAGGAGCTACTCATGCGGGAATGTTCACATATCAAGCAGATCAGCGTCACAACTACAGATAAGCATGTTTGCGAAGAGTGCGTGAAAATGGGCGACGGATGGGTGCACCTTCGATTGTGCCTTGAATGTGGACACGTTGGCTGTTGCGACTCGTCGCAGAATAAGCATGCCACCAAGCACTTTCATCGCTCAAAGCACCCTCTCATTCGCTCAATCGAGCCCGGCGAGTCTTGGGTCTGGTGCTATGTCGACGAGTTCGCGCCCGGAGAGCTGCGCGGCGATCGACTCGTGACCCCGCCGGAATAGCCGTTCCGATTTCAGAGCAGGTCACCAACTCACCTTACGCCCTTTGCTGTTTATCGCAACACACACTTAAAGACCGCAAGAACTGCTCTACAGCAACAACTGTACAGTCGCGCTGGGGCTTTCGTGATAGGAATAATTCAGGGTGAATTGATGCTTCCGCTTGCTAGAAATAGCGACGCAGACTGAGATTCGTCCTGCGCAATTGCTTGCTTTTTTCGGTCACTCGATAGGACGCCCTTCCTGGTGATTCGTACGCTCGTCAAACAATCGGGACTGACGGTTTGGCCAGGCAGGCCGTATCCGCTGGGTGCTACCTGGGACGGAGAAGGAGTCAATTTCGCGCTCTTTTCAGAGCTTGCTCAGAAGGTCGAACTGTGCTTGTTCGACCCCTTCGGTCGCCGGGAAGTTCAACGTATTGCAATGCCGGAGCCGACGGACCAAGTCTGGCATTGCTACTTACCCGAGGCGCGGCCAGGCCTGGTTTACGGATACCGGGTTCACGGGCCGTACGATCCGGCAAAAGGTCTTCGTTTTAATCGCAATAAGCTTTTGCTGGACCCCTATGCAAAGCAGATTCAGAATGGGATGCACTGGCATGACTCGCATTTCGGTTATCGGATTGGTCATCGCAATGAAGATCTTTCCTTCGATCGTCGCGACAGCGCGCCGGGAATGATGAAAGGCATTGTCGTCGATCCAGCATTCACATGGGGCTCTGATACGCCTCCCCGAACTCCGTGGCACCGAACGATCATCTACGAAGTACACGTCAGGGGTTTCACAATGCTGCATCCGGAGGTTCCCCCACTATTGCGAGGAACTTACGCCGGGCTTGCAACTGCACCGGTCATCGATTATTTGAAACAACTAGGTATCACCGCGGTTGAGCTTATGCCGGTGCATACATTTGTCGACGATCGCCAACTCGTCGAGAAGGGTCTGCGCAACTATTGGGGTTACAACTCGATCGGATTCTTTGCGCCGGAGCCACGCTATTGCGCAAGCGACAGCATCAACGAATTCAAGACCATGGTAAAGAGCCTGCACTCGGCAGGCATTGAAGTGATTCTCGATGTGGTCTACAACCACACTGCTGAAGGCAATCACTTGGGGCCGACGCTTTCGTTTCGTGGCATCGATAACACTTCTTACTACCGCCTGGTTCCTGACGATCCGCGCTACTACATGGATTACACCGGAACCGGCAACACACTGAACATGCGCCATCCGCGTGTGCTGCAGCTCATCATGGACAGCTTGCGTTATTGGGTGCTGGAGATGCACGTCGATGGTTTCCGGTTCGATCTTGCCGCCACGCTTGCGCGAGAACTGCATGAGGTCGACCGCTTGGGCGCGTTTCTCGACATCATTCATCAGGACCCGGTGCTTTCGCAGGTGAAGCTGATCGCGGAACCATGGGATCTCGGCGAAGGTGGATATCAGGTAGGAAAATTCCCAGTCGGCTGGGCCGAGTGGAACGACAAGTATCGCGATGCCGTACGCTCCTACTGGAAGGGCGATGGGGGACTCATTGGCGAGTTGGCGTATCGCATCACTGGATCGAGCGATCTCTACGCGCGCAGCGGGCGCAAACCATACGCCAGTATAAATTTTGTTACCGCGCATGACGGATTCACGCTCCAGGACCTGGTGAGCTATAACTCGAAACACAATGACGCAAATGGTGAGAACAACCGCGACGGCACAGATGACAACCGGAGCTGGAACTGCGGGGCCGAGGGTGCAACTGAGGATCCCGAGATAAATCGCGTTCGCGCCCAACAAAAGCGGAATTTCATTGCAACCCTACTCCTATCCCAGGGCGTGCCCATGCTTCTGGCCGGTGATGCGATTGGCCACACGCAAAACGGTAACAACAATGCATATTGTCAGGACAACGAAACCAGTTGGTTGAGCTGGGATCCTGCGCAGATAGACCACGAACTACTCGGCTTTGTGCGCCGATTGACGGCACTTCGAAAAGATCATCCCGGTTTCCGCCGGAGAAACTTCTTCCAGGGACGAAAAATCCGTGGTGCGGATATCAAAGACATAGTATGGCTAGACCCCGACGGCAACGAAATGAGCGATGATGAGTGGAACCAGCATTTCGCTCGTTGCCTGGGTGTCGTCCTTTCCGGAGCAGCAGTTAATGACATTGATGAACGCGGCCAGCGTATCGAAGATGATAACTTCCTGCTGCTCATGAACGCACACCACGAAGAAATTCCATTCGTGTTGTCGACACTGCCCAACGAAACTGGATGGTACGTGCTGCTCGATACTTCTTGCCAGACCTCGCGCGACGCGAGCATTTTTTATCGCGGTGGCGATTCTTACCCTCTACAGCCGCGGTCACTGGCGCTACTCGTTGAACGAGCGCCGAATCAATTACGCGCCAGCGAACGAAGGCGAAATCCGACAAAATGAAGCGTAAGCACGAGATGCCATTCGGCGCCGATTGCCGAAATGACGGGAGCGTCCGCTTTCGGCTATGGGCGCCCGGCGCGGCGCAAGTTGCGCTTGATCTCAACCACCGCAGCTTCACTATGCCGCGCTCCGAAGAGGGCTGGTTCGAGTTCACAACGGAAGCAAAATCCGGCGATCAATATCGTTTTAAAATCAACTGTCGGCACGTTGTTCCCGATCCAGCTTCCAGGTATCAACCTGAGGGAGTTCACGGCGCCAGCGAAGTCATCGATCCTCGCGCGTTCAATTGGCAGGATTCGAATTGGAATGGACGTCCATGGAGTGAAGCCGTCATCTACGAACTTCATCTCGGGACGTTCACGCCAGAAGGAACGTTCTCAGGCGCAGAGAAGAAGTTGGATTATCTCCGTGAGCTTGGGACAACCGCTGTTGAGTTAATGCCGCTCTCCAGTTTCCCCGGCCAGCGAAATTGGGGATATGACGGCGTGCTGCCATATGCTCCTGCTTCGCCGTATGGAAGACCGGAAGACCTGAAGCACTTCATCGATGCAGCCCACGCCAAAAACTTAATGGTGTTCCTCGATGTCGTTTACAACCACTTCGGCCCGGAAGGAAACTATCTGAGCCTGTACGCGCCGCAATTTTTCACCGATCGCCATCGCACACCCTGGGGGCAGGCGATCAACTTTGACGGTCCTTGCAGCCGGACTGTGCGCGATTTTTTCATCCACAACGCACTCTATTGGCTCGAGGAATACCACTTCGACGGACTGCGCTTCGACGCGGTTCACGCGATTGTCGACGATTCCAGTCCCAACATACTGCGGGAATTGGCGGAAACTGTACGCAACAAATTCAGCCCTGAACGCCACATCCACCTCGTACTCGAAAACGAGAACAATGCAGCTCAATATTTTTTACGCGACAGGCCGGCGCGTCCTCGCTGGTACAGCGCGCAGTGGGACGACGACATACACCATGCGTTACATGTTTTGATAAGCGGCGAGACCGATGGTTATTACGCAGACTATGCGCTGCGGCCTGCCTGGCATTTAGGCCGGTGCCTCGCCGAAGGTTTCAGTTATCAGGGAGACCCCTCCTTGCTCAGGAACGGTGCTAAGCGCGGAGAAATCAGCCGAAACCTGCCGCCCGACTGTTTCGTTTCTTTCTTACAGAACCACGACCAGATCGGAAATCGCGCGTTCGGAGAGCGGATCGTAGAACTCGCGAATCGCAATCTCCACAATGCGTATGTCGTAAGGGTAGCCATGTCGATCCTGCTGCTCGCGCCGTCTCCTCCGTTGCTGTTTATGGGCGAAGAATTCGCGGCAGCGACACCTTTCCTTTTCTTTTGCGACTTTGGTCCCGAGCTGGCCGCGAAAGTTACTGAAGGCAGGCGCACAGAGTTCGCGCGCTTTGAGCAGTTCAATTCACCAGAAGCACAGTCGCAAATTCCGGACCCGAGCAACGAAAAAACGTTCCTGGCCTCGAAACTTGATTGGGCTTCGATTTCGCAGCCGAGTCACCGGGAATGGCTGGATTTTTACAAGCGTGTACTAACGTTCCGGCGCGAGAAGATCATTCCTCTCATCCAAGAGATTGCACCAGGAGAAGCTACCTTCGAGGTTCTGTCGCCCAGTACTCTGACTGTACAGTGGCCATTCTCGAATGGAGGCGGATTGCAGTTGGCCGCGAATTTCGGCACCGATTTCGTAGAGCTCAGCCGAGAACCCGGAGGCGAACTGCTTTGTACAACGAACCAGGACTTTGACCCGAACCGCAAGGAAATACCAGCTCTAACCGCGGCATGGTTCCTAAATGCATGAAAGCTCGCTCGATTCCTCTATCCACATATCGCCTGCAGTTCAATCGCAATTTTACCTTTACGCAAGCTGCCGAATTGGTCCCCTATCTCGCTGAATTGGGGGTTTCTCATTGCTATGCGTCGCCATATCTTCGCGCCCGACCCGGTAGCATGCATGGCTACGACATCATTGACCATCATCACCTCAATCCGGAAATCGGCACATCAGAGGAATACGAGCGCTTCGTCGCTGCGCTGCACGAACACGGCATGGGACAAATCCTCGATGTCGTTCCCAACCACATGGGAATTATGGGCGCCGACAACGCGTGGTGGCTGGAAGTCCTGGAGAATGGCGAAGCTTCAACCTACGCGGAATTTTTTGACATTGATTGGTACCCATTAAAAGACGAGCTGCAGGGCAAGGTCCTTGTACCGGTCCTGGGAGACCAGTATGGCAGCGTCCTTGATCGCGGCGAATTGAAGCTGGCATTCGATAAGGATAAAGGCGAATTCAGTATCTTCTATTTTCAACACCGCTTTCCCATCAATCCGCATGAGTACCCTCGCATTCTCGCTCATGAGGTTGAGTCATTGCAGCAGACAATTGGCGCGGAGAACGAGAACTTTCTTGAGCTCCAAAGCCTGGTCACAGCGTTCGGTCATCTGCCCGGCCGCGAAGAGACTGCGCCGGAAAAACGAGCGGAACGGCTGCGTGATAAAGAAATCCACAAACGCCGTCTTGCAACTCTGTGTGCGAAATCTCCAGAGATCAGTAGCTTCATAGAAGGCAACGTGGAGGCGTTGAACGGAACTGTAGAGAATCCGAGTTCTTTCGATGCGCTTCACGAATTGATTAAAGCCCAGGCCTACCGCCTCGCGTATTGGCGTGTTGCTGCTGATGACATTAATTATCGGCGCTTCTTCGACGTTAACGATCTGGCCGCTCTCCGTCAGGAGGATGAAGTGGTCTTTGCTCAGACCCACGAATTCGTCTTACGACTATTGCGGGAGGGAAAACTAGATGGATTGCGTATCGATCATCCGGATGGCCTATACAATCCCAAGCAATATTTCGAGCACCTGCAGTGCGGAATTCAGTGGGCGAATGGTGATTGCTGGAAGCCATACTACGTTGTGGCGGAGAAGATCCTCACCGGCGATGAAATCATCCCACCAGATTGGCGCATTCACGGTACAACTGGGTATAACTTTTCAAACCTCGTCAATGCTTTGTTTGTCGACCGCGATGGCGAACTCAAACTGGACCGGATTTACCGCATTTTCATCGGTCACTACACAAACTTCAAAGAACTGGTCTATGAATGCAAAAAGCTGGTAATGGATCGTTCGCTGAACAGCGAATTGAATGTGTTGGCCAATCATCTCAGTCGTATTGCTTTAGCCGACCGGCACACCTGCGACTTCACTCTGAAAAGTTTGCGTGATGCCCTTACTGAAATCGTTGCGTGTTTTCCCGTCTACAGGACCTACGTAACCGGTGCTGGTCTCTCCGAACGCGACTACGCCTACATCACCGAAGCTGTCCACTGCGCCAAAGAAAGAAGCACGACGACAGAACCATCCGTTTACGACTTTATTCGGGAAGTTTTGCTGTTAACGCGAGCAGAAGGCCATCCTACGTTTTACCAACGCTCCGTCCTTCAGTTCGCCATGCGCTTCCAGCAATACAGCAGCGCATTGATGGCCAAGGGACTCGAAGATACCAGCTTTTACCGCTATAACCGGCTGGTTTCGCTGAACGATGTTGGAGGAGATCCCCTGCGCTTTGGAGTAACACCAGAGGATTTCCATACTGAAATTCTAAGGCGCAGTTCCGCGTGGCCCCACGAAATGCTCGCAACCTCAACTCACGATTCAAAGCGATCTGAGGACGTGCGTGCGCGAATCAATGTTTTATCGGAAATGCCCCTCGACTGGCACCGTCGTGTGCGCGCCTGGCGGGAAATGAACAGGGGCAAAAAGCAAGCTTGCGATGGCGCTGAATCGCCTACCGCCAATGACGAGTACCTCTTCTATCAGACATTGATTGGCGCTTGGCCAACGGGAACTGATGCTGATAATCCTCCCGAAAGCTTTCGTAAACGGCTTTGCGATTACATGATCAAAGCTGTGCGCGAGGCAAAGGAAAAAACAAGTTGGGCCAATCCGAATACGGAGTACGAGTCTTCAGTGACGGCATTTGTAGTTGGAGTTCTCGCCTCTTCGGAATTTCGCGAGAATTTTCTGCCTTTTCAAAAGGCCATTTCGCACGCTGGAATGCTGAACAGCCTCGCACAAACAGTCCTCAAGCTCACCGCTCCCGGCGTCCCCGATATTTACCAGGGCAATGAACTTTGGCAATTCAACTTGGTCGACCCTGACAATCGACGCGTAGTCGATTACCAGCTGCGTAGAGAAGTGTTGCGGCAATTTCGCGAGCTTCAAAACCAGAACTGCTCAAAGTGTCTGGTTCGACCGCTTCTCGAGAACGTAGAGGACGGACGGACCAAGTTGTACATCACATGGAAGCTGCTAACCGCTCGCAAACAGACACCTGATTTGTTCCTCAGTGGCCAATACCTGCCGCTGAAAATCTCAGGCCAACGGGAAAAGCACGTGCTGGCGTTTGCACGATGCCATCAATCGGAAATGGTCGTGATTGCTGTCCCAAGGTTATGTGCTCGTTTGCTGAAGGCAGCGCCAAGCCTGCCACTTGGACCTGAGATTTGGCAGGATACCCACATCGAAATCCCTTCGGGAGACCGCAGTTTCGTCAATCTCTTTACGAACGAGCCTCTTATCGGCCGCCAACAAAGGCTTGCCGTGGCTGAGGTCTTCCGCGATTTCCCTGTTGCTTGCCTGGTGCTCCATTCCTGATCTACACGCTTACTCTTCACCCTAGTGGAGTATTATGTGTTGCTTCTGTTTGAGGCACGCAAATGCACAATCGAATCCTTTGGGTTCTTTTGATTTTCTTGCAATTCTCTGCGGCAATATGCGCGCAAGAAACTAACGTTTCCCATGGTCTCGCCCTGACGCCTCCCATGGGCTGGAACACCTGGAATAAGTTCGGGTGCAATGTCAGTGACGAATTGGTGCGCGGCATGGCTGACTCACTTGTCAAGTCAGGGATGAAGGATGCCGGGTATCAATATGTAGTTATTGATGATTGCTGGCAGGTTTCGCGCGATGCGAAAGCTAACATCGTTGTTGACCCCAGGCGTTTTCCGAATGGGATGAAGGCAGTCGCCGATTACGTGCATTCACTTGGCCTTAAGTTTGGAATCTACTCCGACGCGGGCTCGCAAACTTGCGCCGGTCGCCCCGGCGGACTCGGCCACGAATATCAGGATGCACTCACCTACGCCTCGTGGGGTGTCGACTATTTGAAGTACGACTGGTGTCACACCTCCACGCAAGACGCCAAAGCCTCTTACGCCAATATCCGTGCGGCACTCGATTCCACTGGACGCCCCATTGTGCTCAGTATTTGCGAATGGGGCAAAAATCAGCCGTGGCTTTGGGGCAAAGAAGTTGGTGGAAATTTGTGGCGCACAACGGACGACATCAAGGACCGCTGGGATGGCAAAGAAAAATGGCCGGGCGGAGGCTGCTGTTCAAATGGAATGTTGGCAATTTTGGACGAACAGGTAGGTCTCGAATCCTACGCCGGTCCAGGACACTGGAATGATCCCGATATGCTTGAAGTCGGCAATGGCGGAATGACAACGATCGAATATCGCTCCCACTTTAGTCTTTGGGCAATTCTTGCCGCACCCCTCATCGCGGGAAATGATCTGCGAAACATGTCGCCAGAAACTCACGACATCCTGACCAACAAAGAAGTCATCGCAGTCGATCAGGACCCACTCGGTCGGGAAGGCCGCCGCGTTGCGAAAAATGGCGACCTCGAAATCTGGGCCAAGCAAATGCAGGATGGAGGCCGGGCGGTGGTGCTATTGAACCGAAGCTCCTCGACTCAGCCGATCATCTTGAACTGGGAACAGATCGGATATCCCGCGCACCTCAGCGCGTCTGTGAGAGATCTGTGGGCGCACAAAGACTTGGGACAACAGACCGGAAAATTCACTGCGCAGGTTGAAAGCCACGGCGTAGTGATGGTGATAGTCAAGCCTTAGTAGCTGTAAACAAAGCAACGGAATTGCAAGTTCGGAGTTTTCGTCTATTTACTTAAGAACCCTTCGGCCTCCAGCCAATCGCCGAGCCGGTCGATCCACGTATCCACTGGGTGTCCATGTTTCCGCATGCCAAAACCGTGGCCGCCTATTGCATACATGTGCAGCTCAGCAGATTTTTTTGCGCCGACCCATTTCTGGTAAAGTGCCACGCTGTCTGGTGCCAGCCCAAGGTTATCGTCAGTAGCCGCCGCAATGAACATAGGTGGGGCATCGGCGGGCACCGGATCGTTCTGGAGCCTGCCAACGGCAGGATAGATGGGCGCAACGAATGCCGGACGGCCGTCCGGTTGATACTGCAACCCGACCCCGGCTGCGACCGTTCCTCCTGCGGAAAAGCCGATCACCCCCACCCGATCTGGCGCAAATCCCCATTCGGATGCATGCTTGCGAACGTAAGCTACGGCTGCGAGCCCATCATCAATTGACATTGGAATAACCGGGCCGATGGTCTGCATTAATTTCGTTCTATCCGAGAACAAATCCGTGAATTCCTGTGTTGCATCATCGCCCGTATGCGCCAGCCGGTACTTCAAAACAAATGTGGTCATTCCTCTTTCCGCCAGCCACTTCGCCACCTCAGTTCCCTCACTATCAATCGAGAGGGCCATGAAGCCTCCGCCGGGGCAAATAACGGCGGCACTGTCGCTTTTCTTCTCGCCAGAGGCTTTGAACACCATCAACGTCGGCCGCGTGACGTTGGTGACCACTTCTGTATTCCATGGCTTTGAGAAATATTCCTTTTCCGGATAATCTGTCGGAGCAGAGCCAGGAGGCAAACCGGGGTATAGCTGAATGGTGTCCTGCGCCAGGGCAGAACCACCGACAACGAGCAATAAGGCAACAACTCGAATCAGCGTACGTTTCATGGCCGCATAGTTTAGCAGAGGCTCGTATCTAGCAGCATTGCAAATGCACGCCTTGTGAGGTGGTTACTGTTCCCAAATTCCTCAATTGCTCCACCGCCCGGTTCCTGCGATAATCGTCTCGCTCTGGCGTAACTCTGGCCGAGGAAGCTTTTTCCCTTGCCGGACGCATACGCCCTATGAAGTTCATCGCGCGACTGTTTAATCCGACGAACAACCGGCGGCTGAACGAGCTGCTGGGGTTCTTGCTGTGCGTCTCTGCGCTCCTCCTTTTCCTTGCGCTCGCATCCTATTCACCTCTCGATCCCTCGTTCAACAGCGCGTCCGTATTGACTGGCGCGCATGTTGCCAGGAATTGGATTGGAATTGTCGGCGCCTATCTTTCCGACTTGCTCCTGCAATTCTTCGGGATAGGCGCTTTTCTGCTGCCCCTCTTCGCGGTTGCTGTGGGAATCCGCTGGTTTCGTTCGCACAAGGTGGTTTCTCCTATTGCGAAATTGCTGGGGGGAATCTGGCTGCTGATGTTCGTTCCCGCCCTGCTGGCGCTTTTGCCGGGCCATATGCGGTGGATGAAAGCTATCCCGCTCGAAGGTTTGTTAGGTCAAGTTTTGGGCGACACGCTAATCCATTACTTGAATATCGCCGGCGCATACATCGTCGCCACCACGATGCTCGCAGTCGCACTGTACTTCTGCACTGCATTTTCCTTCTCGCAGGCACGGGTTTGGGGTGCGACGCGGTTTTCCTTCCTTTTAGCTCTTCGCGATCGATGGAAAGATTGGCAGGAGCAGCGAGCCCGAACGAAATTGCAGAAGCAGCTTGAAAAACGCCGCGCCGCTAAGCCGACAATCCAAGCTCAAATGATCCCAGCGCGAGTTGTAGAAACCAGAGAAACACCACGATTTGAGTCCACCCGGGTTGAGCCCGGACGTCGCACCGGAATTGAGCGGTTTGCGGAAGAGCAGGAAGAAGTCGCGCCGCCCCAGGCCAGTTCCGATAGAAATCTTCGCGCCACGCCGTCAGAATCGATTGAAGTCGCTGAACGCGCCGACGGTGGCTCAAAATCCAAGACCACAATGCCGCGTATGGCAGGCGGATACAAGCTGCCACCGAGCAGTCTGCTTCATCGCGCGGATGAGCAGCAATCGATTGATGCCGACGAACTGAAATTGCTGGCCCAGGTGCTGATCGACAAATATGCTGAGTTCGATGTTCATGGTCAAGTCACGCAGATAAACCCCGGACCGGTTGTAACGACATTCGAGTACAAGCCTGAAGCTGGAATCAAATACAGCCGCCTGACCGGACTGACAGATGACCTCTGCCTCGCCCTGAAAGCGGAAAGCATTTTGATCGAGCGAATGGCTGGCAAGAGCACAGTCGGCATTCAGGTTCCGAATCGTGAGCGCGAAATCATATGGTTGCGCGAGAATATTGAATCGACGGAGTTCATCGGCTCGAAATCAAAGCTTACGCTTGCACTCGGAAAGGATATCAACGGCAAGATTGCTAGCGCGGATATGGCGGGCATGCCGCACCTGCTGATTGCCGGATCCACCGGCGCAGGCAAGAGCGTCGCCATAAATGCGATGATCATGTCAATTTTGTACAAGGCCACGCCGGACCAGGTACGGCTGATCCTTGTCGACCCAAAGAGGTTGGAACTCGGCAACTACGAAGGCGTTCCCCACCTGTACACGCCAATAATCACCGAGCCAAAGCTGGCAGCTAATGCGTTGCGCAACGCGGTTCGCGAAATGGAGCGTCGCCTGAAACTGCTTGCCGAAAAGGGGGTACGTAACCTTGAGCAGTACAACCACCTGTTTGACGACGCGGAAACGCCGAGCTTATTTGGTGATTCAGGTGAAGAACGGCCAATACCTTATATCGTGATCATCATCGACGAACTTGCCGACCTCATGATGTTGGACGGAGGCAATGTCGAAGAATCCATCACGCGCCTTGCGCAGATGGCTCGCGCTGTCGGGATTCATCTGGTTCTTGCAACCCAACGGCCTTCTGTAGACGTGATCACAGGTTTAATCAAAGCAAACTTCCCTGCCCGCATTTCGTTCCGTGTCGCGACAAAGGTCGACTCCCGCACGATTCTCGACGCGAACGGAGCCGAAGCTCTCCTCGGGCGTGGCGACATGCTCTATCTGCCTTCCGGGTCGGCAAGGCTGCACCGCCTGCACGCGCCGTTTGTTACAGAAAAAGAAATTGCTGCTGTAGTTGAATTCTGGCGCGCACAGGGCACAGCCGAATACGATCAGAAGTTCCTCGAAGCTCCGAAAGAAGAACGCGACAAAGCGACCGCTGGAAGCCCTGATGGCGGCGAAGCCGGCGGCGACGACAACGATCCTCTATTCGAAGATGCAGTTCGCCTGGTGCTCGAATTCGGCAAGGCTTCCACTTCCTTGCTGCAGCGCCGTCTCCGGATTGGCTATGGCCGCGCGGCCCACCTGATAGATCTGATGGAACGCGATGGCATCGTAGGCGCTGCCGACGGGCCCAAACCACGCGAGGTCCTGAAGCGCCCAGAGTGGATCACAGAAGTCGAAGAATCGATGCGGTAGTTTCGCTTTCTACGCTAGCGCTTGGTCCGAAGGCAGCTTCAGCCACCTGCGCTGGTATGCAAAGGAAATCGCAAGCAGGAGTACTCCCAACACGATAAAGCTCATGATCCGGTAAATACGATCGAGCTGCGATGTGTCATAAACAAAGACCTTCACCGTCGTAAGTGCGATCAGCACCAATGCCTGCCAGCGCACAAATGCAGACCTCAGCCAGAAGCCGATGGTCATAAGCATTCCGCCATAGGCCATCCACAAGGCTGAATAGGTAAAGTCACGCGCGATCAAGAGTGCTCGACGGCGCATTAAACCCGCAGGCCGCCACATCTCGGAACCCGAAGGCATCCGCTGTGCGTAGTAATCCGCAACTTCCAGGCTGAGCGCGCGTAGCGCGAGCACATTCAGGGCCACGGCTGCGACCGCCGCAACCGTTTGCCAGTTTTCGTCCTTCCGGCGCCCACACTCGTACGCAGCAAAGCCGAGTACCGCGATTCCGACTGCGTAGCTTGCCAGGCGTGTGTTGAACAGGAGTTGTGCGGGTTCAAACCTGTCCCAGAAGACCAGCCGGAACACGCCAAGCGTGATCGCCAAAATTGCAAACCAGCTAAGGACGTCAGACTTCAGCCGATCGCCTGCCCATAACAATGCTGCGGCCTCGACCAACCAGCCGATCGTGATTGCGTGTCCTTCCAGCCGGATTGGGATTGCGACGGTGATGAGGCCAATGGCCAGCGCCAGATGAACCAGGCGCAAACTATTCTCCGCCTGAGGATCAGGCCCTCGGACCTGAATGCGGATGAACAGCAAATAAACTGCCGACAATATCAGCGAGAACCAAGCCATCTCGTCAGCGCTCACATTCCTGAGCATCAAGTAAGCTTGCAGGAAGTACGTGACTCCGTTCGCGATAGCCAGAGCAAGAGCTATGCCTACAGCGGAACTTCTCCTAAGAATTAAAACCGGCAATGCGGCGAAGACAGCGAAGAAGACAGTGGCGAAGATGAGCGTTGGGGCAACTTGTGGCTGTGTGTAGAACTCGTTGTACCACGAGATATAAAGAAGGACCGTGCTGACGAAACCGAGAACGCAAATACGTCTCCACGACCTCGTCAAGGTAAGTACAAGAATCGCAAGATCAAGGACAGTCAAATACGAGAACAGCACGAGCTCTCGGTTTTCGTCTGTCGAAAGCAGGACAGGAGTTGCAAATCCTCCAGCGAGCGCAAAAATCGCGAGCAGCTCACTCTCTTGTGCTATCGCCATGGCACACATGATCGCTGTCACGATCACCATGAATACAAACACGACACTCGAAGGCAGCAGGTGATAAACCTGAAACGCAGCCCACAGCGAAAGATATAGAACTCCAATGCCAACCGCTTTGAGCGAGTACGCGAAAATCTCGTAGCCTCGCCTGCGGAAGTACTCACTCCATATGACAACACCGATTCCAGCAATCAGCCCGATTACGACGCGCCCTGCCGGTCCGATCCAGTTGTTCTCGAATGCGTAGTCGAGGAAGAATGCAACACCCACCAGCACCGCGGCGATCCCGACGCGGTTGAACCAGTGAGAACCAATTCGCGATTCGAGATCGGAGGATGAATCCCGTTTAACGGGAACCGGCGAGGGCGGAGCCGGTCTCGGAACTGATGGAGCAACTTTCACAGACTCCGGAACTTGAATCGTGAGGTCCGGCGCTGGTGATGTCCGCTCCGCCTCAGGCTCGGAGTTCCCCGAGGCATTTAAGACTCTTACAGTGTTTTCTAGACGGTAAACCCGCGCCGTTAGTTCGCGGATTTGCTCGAGCAGATGCTCAAAGTCTTGTTGAGAAATTTCCACGGTCGCTGGCGCCGATTATGCAGGAAACTCCCAAAGTTTGCACGTGCTCTATACCACTCTCAATAAGATAGCTTTTGCGCTCACAAGGTAAGCTCGTATCGCTTTGACATCAATCCTTGATCTTTGCCGCATTCGCGACCAGCACGTCCAAAGAACGTGCGAAGATGGTGCGCACACGCGCAACATCCTCCGGCGGTGAGTTCCTCGTGAGCACTAGCATTACGGTGCCGTGGCCTAAAGAATAAAGTGCCATCGCCAGCTCTTCGTATTGCACGGGCGAGCCCCCTAACCACTCGGCGCAACGCTTGAGCAGGAGATCGATATTCGGGCGGCTCGTTCTAACTCGCGCCAATAAACCAGACATCATGAGCTCATATTCCCGCGGCCGCTGGAGCGCAAAATCAAAGTAGCACTCTCCGAATTCTCGTAAGGAACGGCAGGGCTCGAGAACTTGAAAGAGCTCCGCCTGATAGGACTCGACCAGCGCCAGCAGCAATGCATCGCGGCTGCGGAACCGGCGGTATACAGCTGGCGTGTTGGTACGAGCCGCTTTGGCGACCGCTCGCATGGTGAGTGCAGCTTCACCGTTCCTGTGCCAGAGCTTACGGGCGGCGCCTAATATTCGATCTTCGACTTCTGGATTTACCGGGCGCGGCACAATTGTCCAGTCCCAAATAATAGCGTTGACGGTGTTACGCTAACAATGTTAACGTAATCAGAGTAAGTTCCTTTCGCCGAACTTGCAAGTGTAACGTTCGGCGCGTCCGCTGGACCAGAAGTAATTTGAGGTTTTCAGCAGGGGCTACGAAGCCGTTCTGCCTTCCTCAATCGGTAGCTCGAGCTCGTCCGAATTTCTCCGACGAATTTTTAAATGAAAGAACCACTAAACGGGAAAGCCCCGCCTGCATCATCAGAGGCCCACGCAGCCATTCGGACTAGCATCGTACGAATTGAGCATTCCGTGGTAACCAAGGCACGGCCCGGCACCGCCTGGCAAATCTTTACTAATTGCGAATGTCGGAGCCGGATTTCAGACCGGTATCAGGGAATCGAATGGTATGGGACTCCGTGGACACCGGGCAGCAGGATCCGGGTGAGGCTAATTCATCCCCTTGTAGCGACCGTTGATCGTGTGATCACCGCCTGCGAACCTGGCCAAAGCATCGCTTGGATCAACCATGTGATCGGGTACACCATGGAGCAATGGCTATTCTTTCAGCCCGTTGTAGGTGGTGGAGCAAGAATCTTCACCTGGCTCGAATTCGTCGGACCAAGTGAGATGATTGAGGGCCGTTCCGTGCAAGAAGTCATCGAGGAGTATCTTCAGGAGTGGTACGAATCATTTCAACTGGAATGCGATCGGGTCGCATTGAGCAGTTGACGCCTGCTATCGACAACAGCGGCGGCTTACTCCATGCTCTTTCCACGTCGGCATTATTTACCAACTCACCACAAAACGGTGATCTATAAACGGATAACCAGTCCGGTGCAGATTCTTACATTTCTGCTATCGCCGACGCCATTAAAACGCGTATACATCCAATCAAACTGTGCGAGGCGCCAAGCCAGTACTCCGTTTCCAAGATCAACTCCGCCGCCAATCATCGTGTCAAAGCCATTGGTCGCTGCACCGGCAGAAGTGGCTCTTGCCAAACCAAAAAGTGCATGAGCGAAGGGCCTGATAATTGGCAGATGAATGGAGAGTTCTGGGCCGACCGTGTACGTATAGAAACTAAATCCATTCGGATAGGCGGCGCTCACATCGGCTCTGAGACCTAGCCAACTATTGAATCCTCCTGTCAGCGCGGCATTCCATCCATTCGCGCCTATTCCGCTACCAAACAAGAGGGAGGACCCGCTCGTTACTGACCCCGTATCAAACCGGGTGTACTGGTATCCTCCAAACAATGTAGCGTTCGAAGCAGCCCGCGCTACAACGGCAAACGTCAGTATCGACAAACACAAAAAAAATTTACGCATCTATTCATCCTCGACCAAATAGTGTGTCAGCCAAAATTGTCTGGCTACATATAGTTCAAATCATCGAGAGCCAACACAGCACCCAAAGGACTCTGCGTTTTGCAATCATCTTTGAACCACGTCCAACTACTTGAGTTGGCTTAGCTCGAATTTTTTTGTGCCCACTTCCATGCCGTTGCGATTATCTCGTCCAATGAATACTTCGCCTTCCACTTCAGTACCTTCTCTGCAAGCGAAGGATCGGCCACGAGTTCCGGCGGATCACCGGGACGGCGCGGCCCGATGTGCGTTGGCACGGTGTGCCCCGTAATCCGTTCCGCCGCGGCAACTACTTCCTTGACCGAATAGCCTTTACCCGTGCCAAGGTTCATAGCGATCGAATCACCCTTCGTCAGATACTCCAACCCGAGCAGGTGCGCCTCGGCAAGATCGGTCACGTGAATGTAATCGCGAATGCAACTTCCATCGACGGTTGGATAATCGTCGCCGAAAATTTCAAGCGCGGCACGCTTGCCTTGCGCGGCGTCGAAGATCAGAGGAATCAGGTGCGTCTCGGGCTCGTGCTTTTCGCCGACAGTTCCGTTTTCGTCGGCCCCGGCAGCGTTGAAATAACGGAAAGTGACATACTTCAGACCGTACGCGCGACCATACGCCGCCAGCGCATTCTCGAACGCCAACTTTGTCATTCCATAAGGATTGATCGGCTGCTGTGGATTACTTTCGGTAATCGGAACCCTTACTGGATCGCCATAGGTAGCGCAAGTAGAAGAGAAAATGAATTTGCGGACGCGCGACTCGATAACCGCGTCGAGCAATGCGATCCCCGAGGTCACGTTGTTGTGAAAATATTTTTTGGGATTTTGCACCGACTCGCCGACGTATGCGTACGCTGCAAAATGCATAACGGAATCGCATCGCTGCAACACTTTGGTAATTTTTGCAGTATCCGCAATGTCTCCAACCACCAGCTCAAACCCCTCTGCTAACTCCCTGTGGCCAGTTGAAAGATTGTCGTAGATGATGACGTCGTAGCCTTTGCGGCGTAGAAAGTGAGCGGCATGACTGCCGATATACCCGGCTCCCCCAATCACCAGAACGGCCAAGTTTCCCTCCCGTTGAACTGAGCTTTGATCATAATTGAGAATAGGATTTCTGGCGGATCATGCGAAACGATGGCGAGAAAACCGCCAGAATCGCGATGGCTTCACTTGTCTTGCTGAATCACTGCTGATCGGCGGCTTTGCAATGCTGAGAGATGATACGGATGTCCTTCTCGATATTCTTTACCTGAAGAGGAACGCCGTCGACCCCATGCACTGTGTCGCTCGGATTACTGCCCGTCTTGTCTGGCCGCATTCCGGTTTTTACGCTTCCGATCTTTGACTCGCCGGTGACCTCAACTTCCTTTCGAAGATAGCGCTGTAGTCTGCTACCCACGCCCTGCAAAGCATAAATTGCACCGGTTCTGTTCTCGATCAATATGTAGTTGCCGCGTTCGCTGCGCACGCAGCCACGAACTGTGATCTGGGCCTCATCCTGATTCTCAGGCGCGGGCGCAATAGGCCTTTTTTGAGAAAAAGCCGAAACAGATACAAGAAGCACTGTTCCTGCAATCAAGGTTAAATTCCGTATCATAAAAGTTTCTCCCTTCCGCGATCCATGTCAATAGGTGTAAATGAGATCAAATTGCAGACGCGTTAGCCATGGTTCCTGCTGGCCAGGCGCTGAGATCGTGCTCTTACCTGATACGGCAGCATTGCTTACGAACCCACCCCAGTTGTTATAAAGGGCGGCATTGTTCTCGAGCCAGGTGTTTAGAGTGCGCCCGTACCACCAAGTGAAGCTGGCAAGCGTATTCGAGCGCACCTTCCAGTTCGCGTAGACGCGATTTTGCAGAATATTCGTTGGAGCGCGCTGATCACTTTCCGCAATCGACGCGAGCACCGCATCCTGCTCTTGCCGAAACCAAGCATACCCAAACAGCAGATCATTGCGGCGTACTGCGCGGCCTACGCTGAAGTCCGCTCCATATTCCTTGTTCTGGCTGCCGAGATTTGTCAGCACTGCGTTCTTGCTAATTGCCGACAGTGGATGTGTCGCTGCATCGAGATTTTGCTCATACTCGAAGAGCAGGTTGATCGGAAAACGAGCCGAGCCGGTTTGGATTTGGTTGTTGGCGATAAAGTCCAGCAGGTCGAAACCGGAATAAAAATGCGGCTTCCCGGAAGCGTCAATGTAGGTCGCGTTCGTCAATCCATTCGGAGCGAATGCGCAAGGCGCAAATTTCGGCAGATTACCGTTTGCGGAGCAGCCCTGGCCTTCGCCTGGTGCTGGGAACGATCCAGCCGTCGTTGATCCTGTAGTTGTCGCTGCCACCGAAAATGCGCTCTGCTGTAGCAAAGCATCCGGATTGTTCCAGTGTTCGTTTAGCACCGACACCGTGGACGTCCATGATCCCGCATGCAAGCGGGTTTGCGCCTCCGCCCCAAGCACGTATGAATCAGTTCCAATTGAGCTCTCGTTGTAGACAAGTTCGAGCGCCTGCACCGTCAAGTTCTGAACGAATCCGTTGTGATTGAATGAAACTTTTTCATCGAAGCCTTCCGGGTTTACGTCGGGATCGCCAGTAACCGAGGTTCGCTGCCATTGATAAACGAATTTCCCACCGGTCAGGGACAGCCAGGGATGCGCGACCGGGCTGTAGGTGATGAAACCACGATCAAGCGCGATGGTCTTGCGATCGAACACGTTGGTCAGAGTCTCGTTGCTGCTCGTGGGATCGCCGAGCGAGCCGGTTGCCAGGGCAACACCGCCAACAAAATCTTCATTGAGCTGGCCATCAATTCCTAGGCGCACTCGAATTCGCGCCCGGTCGCGATCCTGGGTTCCGGTTTGCGAGTAGCTTTCGCCGCGGACCCGAATATCACCGGACAAGCGAAACCGTCCAAGAAGGTTTTGGAACGCCTCCAACTCCGTGCGGTCCTGCTTGGCTTGCGCCTGCAGCGAACTGGATACCGACTCGGCTGAAGCTGCGTCCGAACTTGCCTGCGCGGCTGCTTGTTGAGCTTGCGTGGCAGACGCTTGCGCCTGGGCAGCCGTGGCCTGCGCCTGCTCTGCTCCGGCCTGAGACTTTTGCGCCTCGGCATTCGACTGCTGCAGAATCTCGAGCACCTGATGCAGCTGATCTTGCAACTGGAGTACCTGTCGGTTTTGTACCTGAATTTGCTTTTGCTGGCTTAGTACCAGAACACGAAGGGCCTGCATGTCGGCCTCCGAGGCAACGACGTTTGCCGGAGTTTTAGGTTTTTTCTTTTTTGGAGGCGCCGTTTGTGCCGTAGCAGCGCCCAGCAGCAAAGCAAAAACGAAACTTCCCCACCAACGGAAACTGGGACTCATATCACTCTCCTTAGCTCAGACGATCTGCCTGAAAATAGATCCGCTCTTTTATCACTATGTTTACTGACTTAGTAGCCTATTTGGCAAACCCGAGCAATCCGCTACTCAGTTAATTCCGACAATTATGCTGCGGCAGCGAGACCCCAGCGTTGCTGTAAACGGCTCTCGATGGTCTTAAAGAATAGGCCGTCGACCAGGTAACCCAGGGCAATGATGAGAATCATCACCGCGACCACCTGGCTCATGTCGTTCAGGTCACGTCCCATCATTAACAACTGACCGAGGCCGAGGCTGACAAAAATCATTTCGCCCGAAATCAGCGAGCGCCAGGCGAAGGCCCAACCTTGCTTGAGCCCGGTCACGATATAAGGCAAACTCGCCGGCAGCGTCACATGCCAAAACAAGCGGATTCCACGAGCCCCCAAGTTCCTTCCCGCCATGCTGTAGATCTTTGGCAATTGTTTGCGGCCCGTTTCCATGCTGATCGTCACCGAGAGCAGCGATCCCATGACGACGACAAACAAAATGGCTTTTTCTGTAAGGCCGAACCACAGCACAGCAATCGGAAGCCAGCAAATACTCGGAAGACTCTGAAGGCTCACCAGCAATGCGCCCACGGTATCCTCAAGAAATTTATTGCTGGAGACGCCGAGCCCCAGAATCAACCCGAGCACCACAGAAATTCCATAGCCAATCAGCATCCGCCGCATACTGACCGCGATTGCAATCCAGAAACTGTGGTCCGCAAATCCGGTCCACAGAATCTGAGCAACGTCCCGAGGACCCGGAAAAATGTAAGGAGGCCACACGCGAAGCTTGCAAAGCAATGCCCAAATCCCAACGATCGCCGAGTAGAAGATTACATACCTAAGCGCGCGCTTCATGCCCGTATTCTTCCTCGAAAGATTTATTAATTTCCTCCCGCAAATCGTTCAGAATGTCTCGCGCGCTGGCGGCAACACGTACATCCTCCAAATGCCTCGGGCGAGACAAGTCAATGTTGTATTCCCTCTTGACTTGGCCAGGCCGAAACGTCAGCAGGGCAACCCGATCTCCAAGTCGCACCGCTTCGCGAACGTTGTGCGTCACGAAAACGATGGTTGACTGTGTTTCCGACCAAATGCGCTCCAGTTCGTCATGCAGCAAGTCGCGCGTCTGAGCGTCGAGCGCCGCAAACGGCTCATCCATTAACAGAACGTCAGGCTCGGTGGCGAGAGCGCGCGCTAAGGCCACACGCTGGCGCATGCCACCAGAAAGCTGATGCGGGTAGCTCTCCTTAAATTGGTGCAGCTGAACCATCCGAAGATGGTCGTGCACTTTCGATTTACGCTCGGCTTTCGGAATCCCTTTCATTTTCATTCCGAATTCGACATTCTGAGAGACCGTAAGCCAAGGAAACAAACCAAGCTCCTGAAAGATGAGAATGCGGTCCGTGCCGGGGCCAATGACCGGTACTTTATCGACCAGCACCTCGCCGGAAGTTTGTCGATGTGATCCGGCAATCAAATGGAGCAGAGTGGATTTCCCGCAGCCAGACGGACCAACAATGCACAGGAACTCGCCCGCCCGAACGTGCAGCTGAATGTTCTTGAGAGCGACGAGTCGTCCTTTCGAGTTAGTCGCATAGCTGAAGCAAACATTGTTGAGCGACAATTTCACCGCCCTAGGCTTTCGAACAAGAAGCGCAGACTCTGCGAGCCCGATCTCCCGTGCCGGAGTCGAAACATGATCCGCCGCGTGAGACGGAATTGGCGTAACCGGGTTGTCAAGTGCCTGTGTCATTGGACCGGATTCTTCCCTTGTACGGCCAGGACTTGGTTCAGGATTGTTAAGTCATAGAGTCGCGATAAATCCGGCATCTGCCGCCCTAAAAACCCAGAATCAAAGGCCAATTGCGCTGCCCGTAAAAGCGGCCCGCGAAGTGGATCGTATGTGACCTGCAGCCGGCCAAATGAATCATCCAGAACAGCGGGAGATAGCACCTTCCCCGTCTCCCTTTGAATTTGCTGATTAAGGATCTGCTTGGCTTCAGGGATGTGGCTATTTATCCAACCGGTAAGTTGGACGTGAGCTTGCAGCCACTTACGAACCAGATCGGAGTGTGATTGAAGGAATTTAGTGCTGACAACTAACTCTGTTGTTACGAATTGTCCATTCGGCCATAATGTGCGCTCATCGAGGAAAACCCGTCCATTCGCTTCATGAACCAGCCGCGACGCCCACGGTTCCGGCACCCAGGCGGCGTCAATTTCTTTTTTCAGGAACAAAATAAGCTGGTCTGGGTTGGCGGTTGGCAATACCTCCACATCTCCGCCTTTGTCGCGGGTCTTGAGACCATTTGCTTTTAACCACGCTCGCAGCGCCACATCCTGCGTGTTGCCCAACTGAGGCGATGCGATGCGTTTCCCATGGAAATCTTCCGGTTTATTAATTCCTGAGTCTCCGCGAACGACCAATGCCGCGCCGCCGCTAGTAGCCCCGGCAATGATGCGCAGCGCTTCGCCATTCGAACGAACATAGCCGTTGATCGCGGGATTTGGTCCAACATAGGTCATATCAATCGCGCCAGCGAAGAGAGCTTCTATCGCCGAGGGTCCCGCGTTGAAGCTCTTCCACTCAGCCTTTGCGCCGGAACCTAAAGCTTTTTCGAACCAGCCGTTCGCTTTGCCGATCATTGCTTGCGGGTGCGTGATGTTTGGAAGGGCACCGACGCGAATGACGGTACTCTGAGCATCGAGCACAGTAGATACTGCGAATATGAACCACAGCAGGCGTGGGACACTGACTCTCATCTTCTTCCCTTAGTTCCGGCTTGCATTGCCATGGGCAATCATCGGCAAAATGTTTAACTGATTTTTCTTACGGCGGCTTTTCTGGCGCGGTGATGGCGAAGGATTCGCAACATCGGCTATCGACGTGTTCTCGAGAATCTTCGCTGCGGCGTTGCGAACCTCCAAAAACACCTGATACAACGCGCGGTGCTCGGCATCGCGATCGATTAAGCTGCGCAACTGCTCGGCGTCCCCGAAAGGCGCGAGCGGACCATCAATCAGTCGAATGATCTCGCTAAGACGAACTTCCGATGGTGGGCGGCGTAGCTGATAGCCGCCTTTTGCCCCACGCACGCTCTCCACCATGCGAGCATTCTTGAGCTCCAGCAAGATCAGTTCGAGGAACTTTTCCGGCAATTCCTCTTCATACGCAATATCGCGAATGCGGATTGCACCCTGGTTATAGTGGCGCGCCAGCATCATCATTGCCTGCAAGGCGTAAAGCCCCTTTTGTGAGATCTTCATAGTGGTACTCACTATACAATAAAGTCTATTTAGTTGATCGACATAAATGTGATAGTTCTGATCGATTTTTCTGCTGGCCTCTAAGGCACACTCAACCCACTCCAGCAATTTCGGCTAGGTGATGCGAAGAATTTGCAGGGTTATGTTATCCGGACCCCCGCGCTGCTTTGCCAGGTCGCACAGAATCCGGCACGCATCAGCCGGAGAACAGGTAGAAATCGTCCGCTGAATTTCATCTTCCTTTACTTGACCCCAAAGTCCATCGGTGCAAAGCATGAGCACGTCCCCGGGCTGCACCTGTATTGCTTCCGGAGAAGAATCCGGCTGAATTCCTTCGGCCACCCCCAGCGCCGCCGTCAGAACGTGGCGCTGCGGATGTGTTTCGGCCTCTTCCGAACTGATCACGCCATTCTCAATCCATCGGGCCATCAGCGTATGGTCGCGGGTAAGAAGCCTGAGCTTTCGCTCGCTTAAAAAATAAAGACGGCTGTCTCCAACGTGCGCAAAATGCGCTTGGCCATCCGTGAGCACGAGTGCAGTACAGGTTGTCCCCATCTCGCTAAGCTCCGGGTTTGCACGCGCACGCTCCCGAATGCGTCGATGGGCTTCAGAAAATGCGGACAACAAGCATTCCTGCACATCCGATTCTCCAGAGTGCGCGTAAACATCCTTTACGGTTTCAACTGCCAGTTGGCTTGCTATTTCTCCGCCCCGATATCCGCCCATACCGTCAGCGACAATCGCAAGCCGGCCTAGGCCCGTGGACAACTCATCGCCTTCAGGCTCCCAGTAAATATAGCTATCTTCGTTGTTTTCCCTGACGCAGCCGACGTCGGTGAGGCTGGCAAGCTCCACCCCAGGACGGATTCTCATTCGCGAGCCACTCCAAAAGCTCGAAATTATACGCGACCTGGATTGCTGACATTTGTCATTTGTCGGTGGTGATGATCGGCACTGGCGCCCTCAGCGCAGTTTTCTGATCATGTTCGTTGACAGAGAGGCAAACAATGGCAACTGCACAAGCATTTCCGCTCAGAGCTCAGGCGCTCACGCAACCCGCAGCCTTGATGGCCAATGTCAGCAAAAAGTACGGAACCGTGCAGGCTCTAAAGAACTTCAGTCTTCAAGTCCGAACCGGCGAGCTCACTGCTGTACTCGGCCCGAACGGAGCGGGAAAAACTACCGCCATCAAACTCTTGCTTGGATTGGCACGACCAAGCTCGGGCGCAGTATCGGTTTTTGGTGCCGACCCCATGCTGGCTGCAACTCGCGTCCGAGTAGGGGCCATGCTACAGGTCGGACGCGTACCGGAAACCTTAAGGGTATGGGAGCATATCGACCTTTTCTCCTCCTATTATCCGAAGCCGCTGCCGATTTCGGAGGCGCTTGCAATCGCCGGAATTGCTACCCTTCGCGACCGGAAATTCGGCGATCTCTCCGGTGGCCAAAAACAACGGGTCCTTTTCGCACTGGCGATTTGCGGTGACCCCGACCTGCTGTTTCTCGACGAGCCTACAGTCGGTCTCGATGTCGAGGCGCGTCATCTGCTTTGGGATGAAATCCGCCAGCTGATTTCACGCGGTAAAACCGTGGTTTTGACGACGCATTACCTCGAAGAAGCAGACGCTCTCGCCAGCCGAATCGTGGTGGTCAACAAGGGCTCGATCATTGCCGAAGGTAGCCCAGCCGAGATCAAAGCCCGCAGCGCGGGAAAGAAGATCCGTTGCTTGACTTACCTTTCAGCAGATCTCATCCGATCTCTGCCGGGAGTTGCTGATGTCCAGCAGGATCGCGGAGCGACAGTAATTCACACCTCTACAGCGGAAAACGTTTTGCGCGACTTGTTCCGCCGTGATCTCGAAATTTCAGAACTTGAAGTCATAGGTGCGGGCCTCGAGGACGCTTTTCTCGCGCTTACGCAAGAGAACACTAATTGAGGAGACTACGATGGCAACAGCGGCCGTTAGTGCACGTGTAGATTTCAGCAGGCCAAACATCCTTGCTATCTACTTCAAAGAAGCGAAGTACGAGTTTTTGAAGTCGCTTCGTTTCCCGATGTTTTCAGTTTCGACTGTGCTCTTTCCGATCATGTTCTACGTTCTGTTCGGGTTGGTTATGGGCCGGCAGACGATTGCGGGAATAAGCACGACCACGTACCTCATTCCAGCCTATGGCACGTTCGGCGTGATGGGAGCGGCGCTGTTTGGAACTGCCGCCGGACTTGCAGCGGATCGCGGGCTGGGATGGTTGCAGGTGAAAAAAGCGAGCCCAATGCCACCTTTGGCGTATTTCTTCGCCAAAGTAGTGATGAGCATGATTTTCAGCGTTGTAGACGTGCTGCTGCTCATGATTCTAGGGTTCGCGTTTGGCGGCGTACACTTGCCCGCGCTCGTGACCGTAAAGCTCCTCGTCACCTTGGTTGTCGGCTCACTTCCCTTCTGCGCGATGGGTCTAGCGATCGGCTATTTCGCTCGACCAAATTCCGCGCCCGCATTGATCAACGTCTTCTATTTGCCCATGTCGTTCTGCTCGGGACTATGGATGCCGTTCATTTTTCTGCCAAAGTTCATTCAGCACATAGCGGTAGTGTTGCCGCCGTATCACCTCGCCCAGTTAGCGTTTCGACTGGTTGGCGCGGGCCAGGGTGGCCCGGCATCGACGCATTGGGAAGCTTTGGTGGGCTTTTCAATGATCTGTTTAGGAATTGCATGGGCCGGTCATCAGCGCGACCAAAAGGCCAATGCCTAGGAGGAGCTTATGAAATCAACTTTGACCATGTGGCTGCTGATCTGCGCGTCAGTCTCATTGCTCGCGTTAACCGGCGGACTCGACTTACTAGCTTTGGTGGCTCCTCTGTCAATCGCAATGGGGCTGCTCGCGGCACGTGGAGCTTCGAGCAGTTCGGGCCCGCGTAGAATATAGGTTCAGATGAATTTGCTACCCAACAATCGCGATCACGGTTGGGCACCCTACACCTGGCTGATTTTTCTCTCGTTTTTCTTTTTTCAGCCAATACTCGATAAGCACACCACCGGCAAAGATTGGCTCCTCACCGTCTTAGCGACCTTTGTCTTTTTATCGCTCTATTTCGCGCTTTTCCGAGTTGGAAAGCCTTGGAATTACGTGCTCGTCGCCTGCATGGCGGCTATGGGCCTGGGTCTTGGAAATATAAATGTGGGCTCTTCGGTTTTCATTATATTTACGGCAGTTTTTCTACCCTGGGTTCTTGGAAGTACGCGGGCGGTTTTTGTTGCGCTAGGCATCTTGATTTTGCTGCTCGCGGGCGACGCCTACTTCTTTCATGCAGATGTCGGGTTCTGGGCGACGTCGATGGTGGTTTCGTTGGGGGTCGGTTTATCAAACGCCTATTTCGCCGAAAGGGTCCGCGCCGACCAAAAGCTTCGTCTGGCACAGGAGGAGATCGAGCACCTCGCGAAAGTTGCCGAACGCGAACGCATCGCTCGCGATCTGCATGATGTGCTGGGACACACACTAACGCTGATCGCTGTAAAGTCGACGCTTGCTGGAAAGCTGATTGAAAACGATCCTAAGAGGGCCAAGGCTGAAGTCGCGGATATCGAACGAGTGTCACGCGATGCTATGGCAGAAATTCGCAATACACTTCGTGGCTACCGCACGTACAAGCTAAGTGAGGAACTCCAGCTGGCGACATCGGCACTGAAGAGTGCTGGGGTCGTGGTCGAAGCAGAGTCATCTGATGTTCCGCTTACAGCGGCACAGGAAAGCGTTGCAGCCTTGATCATGCGCGAGGCGGTGACGAATGTCGTTCGTCATGCGCATGCCCGCAATTGCCGGCTGCGGCTCTCTCGTAATAACGGAAACTGCGTCCTTGAAGTGCATGATGACGGAAGCGGCGGGCTCAATAGCGAAGGCAATGGCGTGCGTGGAATGCGCGAACGAATCGAAGCACTGGGTGGGACGTTCACCTACAAGACTTCTGTAGGCACCAGCCTCAAGTTTGAATTTCCCGTGACCGCCGTTACTGAAGAAAAACCTTGAATCTATCTGTAAAGTCCGGCCGCAAGGCAATTCGCGTCGCGATTGCCGAGGACCAGGGAATGGTTCTTGGCGCGCTTGCGACACTGCTGGAAATTGAAGGCGACATCACGGTTGTCGCTCGGGCGCGAAATGGCTATGACGCACTCGACGCAGTGCTCAGTCACAAGCCCGACATTTTTCTTACCGACATTGAAATGCCGGAAATGAGCGGCCTTGATGTTGCTGCCGAGCTCAAGCGCAAGCGCTCGTCGACAAAAGTCATTATTCTGACAACATTTGCCCGCGCAGGATATCTGCGTCGCGCACTCGAGGCGGGAGCCTCGGGTTATCTGTTGAAAGACATGGCTGCAGAAAAGCTCGCTGATGCGGTACGCCGGGTGCAGAGCGGGCTGCGCGTTATCGACCCTGAACTCGCAGCCGAAGCCTGGGTTGAACCCGACCCTCTCACCGACCGCGAGCGCCAGGTGCTTCGTCTGGCGGGCGACGGAATGAGCAGCATCGACATCGCCGAAAAGCTGAGCCTTTCCGAAGGCACTGTGCGCAACTATCTGTCAGAAGCGATCAGCAAACTGGGGGCCGCGAATCGAGTGGAAGCATCACGCATCGCGCGCACAAAGGGTTGGCTCTGATTTCACGCGGTCGTGTGCTTACGCCCATCTTCTCGTTCCTCCAGTACCCGATTCAGTTTTTCGACCAACTCCATCAGCCGTTTTGAATCCGGCTCTTGCACGATTGCTTCGCACAGCTCTCTCCAGTGCTCGTCGTGTTTGTTGCTGGTCATCGTCAGCATCTTCCTTTCTCACGGGCCGAAAGGATTGCACCACAGATGCCAAAACGAGAAATCAAGGAGATAGCAGGCCCACGGGCTGGCGGAACTAGAAAATGAGGCAGAATTTTCTTCAGGAATTCCCGCAAAAACCTGAGCACGCCACTGTAGAGAGTTATTGCGAGCTGTGCGGAGTTGGAACTTCGAAGCCGTACCTCTGCCATATCGTTGCCGCTTCTGTGCTCTGAATGTAGGACTCGAACTGACGTGCTAGCTTCTGTTGTTTTGAGTTTTTCAACACAACACAGGCCTGATCGAGCGGGGGATATTGGTCAGCGGGGATTTCTACATACCGCGTTTGGGATCGAGAAACTGGCGTGACTGCCAGGGACATTGCGATAATTCCGACATCTGCGGCCCCTGACAAGACGAACGACGCAGCTTGGGAAATATTTTCTCCCGTGACGATTTTCGTTGAGACTTTGTCGTATAAATTTTGTGATTTCAGCGCTGCAACCGCGGCCTGACCATATGGCGCGTGTAACGGGTCGGCAATCGCGACTTTTTTCACCGTGGGATCAAGTAAAACTTTAAGTCCCTCGGCTAAGTCCAACGTCTTAGTACTCCTTGCGAGCAGAACAATCTTCCCGCGGGCGTATTCGTAATAGGTATCTGCTACGGTGAGCTCTGCTCGCGCGAGCTTCTTCGGATAGTCGGTGTTGGCGGAGAAGAAAATATCAAATGGGGCGCCGTTCTGGATCTGCTGGTAGAAGTTTCCAGAAGAGCCGTACGTGATCCTTACTCGCGCGGAATTTTCGTTTTGAAAACGCGCTGAAATTTCGTCCATCGCGGAGTGAAGATCAGCCGCCGCAGCGATGGTAAGTTCCTGACTTAAACAAGGAACAGCCAGTGCGCACAAAACGATTAAAGCACCGAATCTCACGGGCACTAGATTAGTTTCCCGTATCCGCGATCACAAGTCCCGCTTGTTGCATGTGCTTCCTGGCTTCGAGATGTTTTTCCCTGAAATGCGTATGCGCGCGCTCACCCCATCCGCGCACGAAGTAATAGTTCAATACACAGCCAATTAGTGAACTGGCAACCGGGATCAGCCTTCCGGCCCATTTCTCTACAAATTCAGCGCTCGCCTTGGCGGCAATTTGCTGAATGATTTTTGGTATGAAACGGTTCACCACATTTTTTTCCAGCAGGTCGCGACCAAGGTCCACCCCCGCGGCACTGGCTGCGGCGATCCACAACTCCGCCATTTCATCATCGGTGTTGTACTCGTAGCCATAAATCAAACTGAGTTTCTGGATCGTGCGCAGCGTGATTCCGGTAAGAATGCTGAAATCCGGAACAATCGTGAGGAGTCCGCCAATACCAAACCCCGCGCCTTCGGCGGCTGCGATTTTCATCCCGCCCTGAATGATCTTTTCCGCGACTTCATCCAGTATCTCAATGTCGAGCGAATACATCCCCTGAAAGCTGCTGATCGGCAGGCCATATGCCGCACGAAGCTCTACCAGAAAACGGTCAGGCTCGACCCGCACGGTCTTGTAAGCCCGCATCAGAGCGGATGACACCGACTTTTCAACGCGGCGGCGCAACCAAGACTTATTTACATCCATAGTAAGTGCTCACAATTATTTTATCGCCCCGCATATTGCGCTGCGGTGAACGGCTGCACTGCGTCGAGCCGTATCCAGAGCACTGCAATTTGGCTATGCTACGATCAATAGTTCATTAACTCCTTTAATGCCTTCCGGAAAGCTTCACATAGTGCCGCTCGGCGGCCTCGGCGAATTCGGCATGAATTGCATGGCGGTGCGCTGGGGCGAAGACATCATCGTCATCGATGCGGGGATGATGTTCCCCGAAGCCGAACTGTTGGGCGTCGACATTGTGGTTCCCGACATCTCGTATCTGCTTGAGAATCGCCAACGCATTCGCGCCATCGTACTTACACATGGTCACGAAGATCACATCGGCGCTCTTCCTTGGATTCTCTCCGAACTAAACGTGCCCGTGTGGGGTACCGAATTCACACTGGCTTACGTCGAAGACAAGTTAGATGAGCATGGATTGCTCGAGAACGCCGACCTGCGGGAAATTCGTGCAGGAGATCGTTTCAAGATTGGCCCGTTCACCATCCATCCGATTCAGGTAACGCACAGCCTGGTGGATTGCGTGTCATTGGCCATCCATACCCCACTGGGAGTTGTGATTCATACCGGCGACTTCAAGGTAGATCCAACGCCCACTGACAATCGCTTGTTTGACCTGCACGCTTTTGCCGAATACGGCAAGGAAGGCGTTTTGGCCTTGCTGCAGGATTCCACTAACGTGGAGCGGCACGGTTATACGCCCAGTGAACGAGCCGTTCGTCGGAAATTCGATGAGGTTTTCGCGCGCACCAAACGGCGGCTGTTCATCTCCTGTTTTTCGTCTTCCATTCATCGCATCAAGCTCGCCGTCGAACTTGCCTGGCAGCATGGACGCAAAGTTGCTTTCGTCGGCAGATCAATGATCAGTTCCTCGGAAATTGCCGAAGATCTCGGTTATCTCGAAATTCCCGACGGTTTATTGATCCATCCTGGCGAGGTAAAGAATTTCGCGCCAGAGAAGGTTTGCGTGTTGATCAGCGGCACACAGGGTGAACCAATGTCAGCTTTATCGCGCGCCGCTGTCGACAATCACAAGCATGCGAAGATCGAGAAGGGCGACACGGTTGTGCTCTCATCCCGCATCATTCCCGGAAATGAAAAAGCCATTTACCGCATGGTCGACCACCTCTTCCGCCGCGAAGCGCACGTCATTTACGACGACGGCTCGTCGCCTCCGGTCCACGTCAGCGGACACGCCAGTCAGGAAGAGCTGAAGCTCATTATTAACCTTGTTAAACCGAAATACTTCGTCCCGATTCACGGCGAATACCGGCAGCTCAAGCTCCACGCCGAGCTCGCAGCTTCCATGCACGGCTCAGTCGGCAATGTAATGCTGATCGAAAGCGGAGACGTGCTGGAATTTGACGAACTCGGCGCCCGCAAAGTAGGCCGCGTAAATGTTGGTCGTATCTGCATCGACTCCGGTTCGCGAACCGACGTGGTCGAAGATCTTGTAATTAAAGATCGGCGACATTTGAGCGAGGACGGCTTTGTGCTACCTATCATCGCGATTAACAAGCTCACAGGCCGCGTCGAGATTTCTCCCGAGATAGTGACTCGCGGCTTTTCCGCCGGAGAAAATGGATTCATGGATGAAGTCCGCCAGCTTGTAGCACAAACGTTGAATCAATCAAGTGAAGAAGAACGAGCGGACTACGGCGTAATTAAAGAAAAAATTCGCGCCGACTTGAAGCGCTATATTTCCAAGCATACGCAGAAGCGGCCGCTGATCATGCCGGTTATTTTGGAAATCTGATCGCCGCAGGAGCAGAATCGTATCGTTTCTCTCTTCGACATTCGCGAGGCCCGTTCACGGCTCGATGGCATCACCGTTCGCACTCCGTTGATCCCTTTGGAACGCGACGGCGCTCGACTTTATCTCAAACCTGAAAACCTGCAGCCAATCGGCGCATTTAAATTGCGTGGAGCATATAACAAGATCGCGTCCCTGACGCCAGAAGAGCGTGCGCGCGGAGTCATCACCTACTCCAGCGGCAATCATGCGCAGGGTGTTGCGTACGCCGCTCGCGCGTTACAAACGAAAGCAATCATCGTTATGCCCCGGACTGCCCCGGCGATCAAGCGCGAAGCCACAGCTGCGTTGGGCGCTGAGATTGTGTTTGTAGGTCCCAGCGGCGTGGAACGGCAAATTAAAGCCGAACAACTTGCAGCGGAACACGGATATGTGATGGTTCCTCCGTATGATGACGAGAAAATCATCGCGGGACAAGGCACTGCTGGTCTAGAAATCCTGGAGGACTTGCCCGATACCGACCTTGTACTCGTACCCATCGGCGGCGGTGGCTTGATCAGCGGAATCTCAACTGCAATCAAATCCACGAAGCCTAATGCAAAGGTCTTTGGCGTCGAACCTGAACTCGCCGGTGATGCCCAAGCCAGCTTCCACGCCGGGCACATCGTTAAGTTTCCACCCGAACAGGTGCTTTCGACGTGCGCCGATGGCTTACGGTCTCAATTCGTTGGAGATATCACTTTCGAGCACATTCGTCGGTACGTGGATGATGTAGTCACTGTCACCGAAGACGAAATTCTCCAGGCCGTCAGGATTTTGTCCGACAATCCGAAAACTGTGGCTGAACCGAGCGGAGCGGTCGCGGCGGCTGCATGGCTCTTTCATCGTGAGTCGCTGCCTGCATCCAACTATACAGTTGCTGTTGTCAGCGGCGGAAACGTGGACCCCGAACTCCTCCGCCGAGTTCGGTCGTGAGGTAAACAATCAGAATGAGATTTCTCGTTGTCTTTGTGATTTGTGCTGCGTTCCATCCTGCTTTCCTATCAGCGGATCCGATTCGCGCGGCGGCAATTCATGTTGCCGGCATCTATGTTGCGCCTGATATCAATTCAGCCAAGCTGGCCGACGTAGATCGCGGCCGCGAGCTAGTTTTTCTCGAGACCAGCGGCGACTGGGTAAAAGTTGAGGCTGCGCTCACCGAAGAACGCCTGGTTACTGGATGGATGCAAAACAAGGGTCTCGTGCAAGCAAGCACGCCCGATGGGGACAAAATTCTTTTCGGAGAGGCCGTCGACTCAGAAGACCAGGCGACACAACGCAACGGCCGCCGATATGCGGCACAGGACGCATTGCGCCTCTATGCCGAAATTTACGAGATTTTTCCCCAGTCTCCTTTGGCGGGCGAAGGCCTATATCGTTCGGCGGATATCCGCTGGCAAATCGAAAAAACCGATGTTATGTCGTTGCCTTCCGCCAAAGAGCAGGATCCGTACATGCGCCGTGGGATGAACGAAGATTACTTCAAGAAAGTGATGAAGAAGTTTCCCAATACGAAATGGGCATATCTCTCGGCATATCACCTGATCGATAACAAATTGTGTGGCGACTGGCAGGGGCAATCGAAATGTCCGCAAAAAGAGGCCGAGATTTACGAAAATTATGCCAAGCAATATCCGCAATCGCCGACAGCCGCCGAAGCGCTGTATCGTGCCGCGTATCGCTGGTCGGCCTTGATTGAGATTTACAAGACCGAGGATCAAGGGAAGAAATCAGATGAGGCGAAAAGCCGGGCCATGACCATCGCGCAACGCGCTATCACGCAGGCCGGCCAAAGCGATTGGGGAGATCGGGCGCAACGCCTGCTTTACATGGTTCAGCAGGGCATTCCAACCTATGGCAACGGAGAGTAATTTTTCGGGCGAGCTTACTGGCTCTCTGCCGGCTTCGGCTTTTGCAGTGTTATTTCATGATTAGCGCTGCATTCGGTGGTCGGATCGTAGTCGAGAGTAGCTTCTAGTTCACTTTTTGAAGCCTGGAACTCGAGTGGCGGCCTGTGCACCCGCGACGGAAGTCCCGTGAACTTCACCTTCCCATCCGCGTTGGTCCCAGCTTGCAAATCCAGACGATGGGCTCCAGCAAATCCGTATGCAATGTGGACCTTCACTGTCGCATCGTATACAGGCTTGCTATCAGCACCCAGCACTGTAAGCTCCACCGAACACGGCCCCGCGCCACCGTCCATCACGGGAACCTTTGAGCTATTTTGCGGAGCAGCTTGCCCCGGAATATTGATCACAAGCAACGCGCCACAGGTCGCGAAGCACAAATGCAGGAACTTTGTATTCATGTCGAGCAATTATAAAAGCGAATCCCCTTGCTAATATTGGGCGGCCGGGCACATGGCGCTAGCCAGGTTGTAGTGCGCCTCGATGATAAAGAGGAGACAATTCACGAAGCCGTGCTACCGATGCCGGAACAAGCTGAATTGCGAAATCGACATCTTCCGCGGAATTCTGCTTGCCTAAGCTGAAACGAATGCTGGCGCGTGCACGGTCTGGCCTCAATCCCATTGCTGTCAGCACGTGCGAGGGTTCGATTGCGCCCGAAGAACAAGCGGCGCCGGTTGAAACCGCAAGGCCCTTCAGGTCGAGAGCAATAATGAGGGCCTCGCCTTCGATGTAGTCGAAATAAATATTGGTCGTATTCGGAACGCGCGGAGTCCCGGTGCCATTCACCCCCGCAACCTCGACCTGCTGCAAAATCGCGCCTTCCAGCCGGTCACGCATGACCGCAATCTTGGCGTCCTCGCCAGATTCAAAGCCTTTGATTGCAAGCTCGGCCGCTTTGCCCAATCCCACAATGCCAGCTACATTTTCGGTTCCAGCGCGTCGAGAGCGCTCGTGGCTGCCACCGAAAAAGCGTGGCTCGAGCGTAGTTCCCTTTCGCACGTACAGCGCGCCCACACCCTGTGGGGCATGGAATTTATGTCCGGAAATGGAAAGCAGATCGCAACCAATTTGTTTCACCTTTATCGGAACTTTGGAAGCGGCTTGCACGGCATCAGTGTGAAAGTAAACATCTGCCTCACCACAGGTTCGTCCGATCTCAGCAACCGGCTGGAGCACGCCCGTCTCGTTGTTCGCCATCATCACGGTGACAAGCTTGGTGTTCGGACGAATTGCGCGGCGAACATCATCAGGATCGACGAGACAACGTCCATCTACCGGCAGAAAGGTTACTTCAATTCCGTTTTCCTGAAGGTGCTTGCAGGTATTGAGCACCGCATGATGCTCGATAGTCGAAGTAATTACGTGATCGCCGGGCCGCACCAGACCGAAAATTGCCAGATTGTCAGCTTCTGTGCCTCCACTCGTGAATACCACTTCCGCTGGACGGCAACCGAGCATCGCCGCAACTGATTCACGCGCTCGTTCGACGGCCGCGCGAGTTTCCTGCCCATGATGGTGAATAGAAGATGCGTTGCCGAAATGCTCGACAAAATACGGCCGCATCGCCTCGAATACTTCAGGCAAAACAGGGGTGGTGGCGTTGTTGTCCAGGTAAACGCGCCGCATACCAACATTGTAGTCGTGTTCGAAACGAATTAAAGCTGCGTAATTCCAATTATCCAATTGGAAGCGAACAATTTCCGCCTGTGGATGGTCTGACATTTCCCCGACCAATAAATTACATGCCCGAGTTGTGCGAGTGACATCCCCGCCAGCAGCGTCAACTAGTTTCGCTTTGATGTTCGTGCCTCAGTGCAGTTTTGTGGTGCGCGGACGAATTTTTCGCAAGGAGTGATTTTATGGCAGATGTAATCAACGAACGTCAGGCCTCCGTCAACCGACGCTCGTTCTTGAAGAAGGGACTTACGACAGCAGGCTCAGTAGCTGCCGGCAGTGCGTTGTTGTCGAGCACCTCGGTTGCGTTCGCGGAAAGTGATAAACACAACGACAGAGGCGAAGATCGCAGTGGAAGGCTGACCAGAGGCGATGCCGCGATACTCAGGTTCTTAGCGGCGCTTGAAACGATCGAAAGCGATTTCTGGCTGCAGTACAACGAGCTCTCAGGAATTGTGGACGATGAAGTTCCAGGTGGAACCCCGATTCCCGCCTTTGTCAACGCGATTGAACAGCTCGATGAAGACATGCCGCAATACACTCACGACAACACTGACGACGAGTTCAGTCATCAAGCCTTCCTGAATGCCTACCTCGCCGCAAAAGGGGCAAGCACAATAAGCCTGGAAAGATTCCGCAAGCTGCCGGGCAGTATGGCGACTGGCTCCAGCGGAAAAAAAAGAATTACCAACCTGACACAACTCACGATTGATACAAGCTGGTGGACCCGTTATCGTGATTCCGATCACAACCCCGATCTCGATCCGAACTTTGTGTTTCCGCAAGCTGTGCCAACCTTAGCGGTCGGGCAACACACGGCAATCCCACGAACCGATGATGACTTGAACGACTCGAATTTCGTTCAGGCGATCGCCAATACGGCTGGGTTCCACTTTGCGACGATCGAGCAAGGAGGAAGTAGCCTCTACCCGTCGCTCGCGGAGCACGTAACCGACCTCGAAGTATTGCGAGTTGTCTTAAGTATCGGGCCGACTGAAACCATGCACTTCCAGACGTGGCAGGACAAGGCCGGCAACGCCGTCCCCTTGACTGCAACCGACCCAAAGACTGGCGTGACCGTGACCTTTCCAGACCTGACGAATCCAGCCGTGGGCGAGGAACTTCAGTCAAACCTCATCATGCCGGAACCATGCCCATTTATCAGCCGAAGGTTGCCGAAGTGTTCCGTCATTCGTCCGACATCGGGCCTTAGAGCCGCCACCGGAGTGGTCAAGTTTCTGACCGATATGGGATTGTTCATGGGGCAATCTCCAGAATTCTTTGCCGTGTTACATGATCTTGCGGCAGACGCTGACGCCGCACGTCGCTTTGCGCGATAACACATCGCATTTTGCTGAGGTGTGCTGGATTCGGCCGAATCCGGCACACCCGTTTTTACACTGTTAGGCACGCCAGAGTAGGAGAAAAACAAAAGACAACAAACTTGTTCAAAAAGTGCTCTAATTAAGCAAGATTGTTCCCGGAGGCGGTATGTCTCTCCTCAAGCTTCACCTTCCCGGTTCCACATTTCTCGTGCTGTTCCTGGCTGCTTCTCTTCCCTCTCTCGCCGATTCGCATGTGCGGATTGTGCGGTTGAGCTATATCGACGGCGGTGTGCAGTTTTCTCAGCCCGGCACACAGGCTTATCAAAGGGCCATGACCAATTTGCCCATTGCTGAAGGTATGACGCTCAGGACGGCGGATGATGGAAAGGCTGAGGTTGAATTCGAAGACGGCAGCACGTTGCGCATTGTTCCTGATAGTGCGATTCAGTTCTCGCAGCTATCACTTCGAGATTCAGGGTCGAAGGTCACGAGCGTAGACGTTCTTAAGGGCACCGCCTATTTGAATTTCCTGGGAACGAAGGACGCCGAATTCTCTCTGCAATTCGGGCAACAAAAGGTGGAACTCAGCCATGCGGCACACTTACGTCTTGACCTCGATGGTTCAAACGAATCTGTCGCAGTTTTCAAGGGATTGATCGATGTCACTAGCCCAACCGGCAGTGTGGAAGTCAAGAAAAACCAAAGCCTCAGCTTCGATTCCTCCGAGAACGCCAAATTAGCCAAGAGTATTCGCGACGAACCGTGGGACGACTGGGACGATCAGCAGAACGAATATCACCAACGTTACGCCGCGAAGTCATACAACAGCTATTCCCCTTACGCGTACGGCACAACAGACCTTAGCTACTACGGGAATTTCTTCAACTATCCCGGCTACGGAATGATGTGGCAACCGTTCTTTGCGGGAGCAGGATGGGATCCCTTCATGGATGGCGCGTGGATGTTCTACCCGGGATCGGGCTACGGCTGGGTGTCGGCCTATCCTTGGGGTTGGACTCCTTATCATTACGGGACGTGGACCTTCCTGCCGGGGCATGGCTGGGCCTGGCAACCGGGAGGAACTTGGAGCCCGATCTATAGCCAGCCCGTAATTGCGAATGCGCCACGAGGCTTCACGCCGCCGCAGCGTCCCTCCAGTGGAACGACCATGATCGCGGTAAATCGCGGCGCGGTTTCGACATTTAGCGGCAACAAGTTTGTAGTGCGGAATAATTCGGCTGGACTGGGCGTGCCTCGTGGGCAGTTTGACCACATGTCTAAGCTGTCCGAGAAAGTCCAAACGCATGGCGCGGTCAGTCAGCGGGTAGAGCCGGTGGCGGTGAATTCGCCAAATCGTATGGGAAGTATGCGAGGGATGCCGCCAACAAGAAGCGGAGGCCGAGGTAGCTCGCCAGCATCACGTCCTTCAGCTCCGCCGCCCGCTTCACGAAGCATGTCTATGCCGAGCTCGCACAGCAGTGGCGCGCCGGCAGGAGGGCCATCTCGCAGGTAGATCTATCTGTAATCCCACCCTTCGAAGATCGCGAAGGGTGGGGCACCCAAAAATGAGATTTTAACGCTGCTCGAGTGGAACCCAGCGCTGTGGGTAAGCAGGGCCGACGTATTCGGCGCGTGGCCGGATCAGGCGATTATCGTCGAGCTGTTCGATTACGTGTGCGCTCCAACCGCTGATTCGTGACACGGCAAAAATCGGGGTAAACAAGTCCACATCGATTCCGAGCACGTGATACGTGGAAGCGGAATAAAAATCCACGTTGGCGTTCAGCCCCTTTTCCGACTTGATGAACTGCTCGATTTTTTTCGACATTTCAAACCACTTTGGCTGCCCGCTCGATTTGCAGAGGTCCTCCGACATTTTGCGAAGATGGGTGGCCCGCGGATCTTCCGTGTGATAGACGCGATGTCCAAAGCCAGAAATCTTTTTCTTTTGCGCCAGCAATCCGCGAATGTATTCGACCGGATCCATGCCACGCGAGTCGATCTGTTCGAGAATATGGAAGACGGCTTCGTTGGCTCCGCCATGCAAAGGACCTTTTAGTGCACCAATGGCCGAAGTGATTGCAGAATGCATGTCAGAGAGAGTCGCAGCCGTGACCCGCGCAGCAAAGGTTGAAGCATTCAGTTCGTGATCGGCATGAAGAATCAGCGCAATATCCAGCGCGCGCTCGGCAGTTTTTGAAGGCGGCTGGCCGTTTAGCAACAGCAGGAAATTCGCAGCATGCGAAAGGGCTGGGTCAGGATTGACCACGTTCTTGCCCTTGCGCAAACGCGCATACGCGGCAACGATCATGGCGATCTGCGACGTCAGCCGAATGGCCTTGCTCACGTTCGCATCGTGATCGTTTCTGGTCTCCTCGGGATCGTAGAGGCCCAGCGCGGAGACCGCCGTACGAAGGACGTCCATTGGCATGGCAGCTTTGGGCAGCGTCCGCAAAATATCCATGACTCCGGAGGGGAGTTGCCGCTCAGCGGCCAGGTGATCGTGTAATTCCTTAAGCTGCTTCCGGGTTGGCAATGAGCCATTCCAGAGCAAATAGCACGTTTCTTCGAAGGTGGAATTGTCGGCGAGTTCGTGAATGTCAATGCCGCGATAGGCAAGCACGCCCTGCTCCCCATCGATGTAGCAGATTTTCGAGGTGGTCGCGACCACACCTTCCAGCCCTTTGGGCGCGTGCGTCATGGTCAGGCTGGACATTGTTCCTCGCTTTAACGGTTGGATTGGTCGTGACTGCATGCGCGGCAAAATGTGCAGTCGCAACTAACTTTTATACGCCAAAAACTGGCAAGTTTCCAAGCTGGCCGCCGTTCCCAAAGGTACAGGGCTCTCTTGAAACTCCGCTTCCGATCTGGTATTCGCGTTTACAATCGTGAGATGCGGGTTGTGTTCTTTGTTCTGCTCATTGCCTATGCCTCAGCTGCCGAAAAAGCGCCCGCGCCGTTATTGCCGTGTCCTTCCCCTGGCGAGGCTCAATGCAATCCATCAAAGCACGATGTCAAAGAAGCACAAGCCGCATTCGCCAACGCGCTCAAGCTGCAGAAGGACTCTGCCGACGAAGCGTACACAAAATTCGAGCGCGCCGCTGAACTCGAGCCCAGGAATTTGGAGTACGTTACCGCGCGCGAAGTTGCCAGGCAAAAATTAGTGTATGACCACATCGAGCGTGGGAGCACAGAGTTGCAGGCCGGCAAGCAGATCGAAGCTCTGGCTGACTTTCGTGAAGCTGCCGCACTCGATCCCACTAATCAATTCGCACAGCAGCGCATCAAGGATGCCGTCGGGGATTCGCTTCCCAGGCCAGACGCTCCTCCGTCGATCGTCGCGCAATCCCCAGAGATCGAACTAAAGCCTTCGCCAAACCTAGCCAACTTCCACTTTCGTGGCGACGCCAAAGAGCTGCTGACCACGGTCGCTAAAAGTTATGGAATTTCGGCGCAAATTGACGACTCGGTCCCGTCGCGGCGAGTTTCTTTCGACATCGACCGCGTCAATTTTTTTGAGGCGATGCTGGCGGCGGGGCGCGTCAGCAAGACCTTTTGGGCGCCTATGGCCGCGAAGCAGATCATTGTCGCTGCGGATACTCCTGACAATCGTAAAACGTACGAGCGCATGGCAATGCGGACGTTCTATATACCGGGCGTGGATCGGCCTACAGTCCTGACCGACATTGTCAACCTGCTGCGAACGGTCTTCGAGTTGAGATCTGTCACTCCGAACGCCGCGAATTCGACGATCACGGTTAGGGCTCCGCAAACTGCGCTTGATGCTGCAACGCGCCTTTTGCAATCACTCGACACCACACGGCCTGAAGTAATGCTCGATGTTCATGTCTATCAGGTAAGCCACACTTTTGCGCTCAATATCGGCGTGCACCTCCCAAACGATTTCAATCTGTACAACATTCCAGCGGGCGCGCTCGCCGCTCTGGGCGGTAAGAATATTCAGGACCTGATCAATCAATTGGTCTCCAGTGGCGGCATTAACGAGGCGAATAATACAGCGCTTTCGGCACTGCTCGCGCAATTGCAAAGCCAGCAAAATTCAATATTCAGCCAGCCGTTAGCTACGTTCGGTGGTGGCAAGACCCTCACCGGGGTAAGCCTTGACCAGCTTTCGGCACAGCTGTCATTGAATGAAAGCTGGGTAAAAACACTCGATCAAGCAACGCTGCGCGCCTCGCAGGGAGAAGATGCGACCTTCCGCATGGGCTCGCGGTATCCCATTTTGAACGCGAGCTTCGCGCCGGTTTACAACAGCGCGGCAATTTCGCGAGTCTTGCAGAACAACAGCTATCAAGCGGCGTTCCCTTCGTTCAATTATGAAGATCTCGGGCTCACCGTGAAGGTGAAGCCGGCAATCACATCAGATGGCGACGTGAGCCTCGCGCTCGAGCTGAATTTGCGCGCGCTCGCAGGAACCAGCTTCAACGGCGTACCAGTGATCGGCAACCGCGAATACAAGGGCAGCATTAATCTTGCAGACGGTGAACCTGCGGTGGTGGCAGGTCAGGTAAGCCGCAGTGAAACTCGCGACCTGGCTGGGATTCCGGGCATCAGTCAAATACCTGGTCTGAATAAATTAGCCGGAACCAGTGATAAAGAAATTGAGGATGACGAACTGCTGGTTGTAATTACCCCGCACGTTACCCGGCGTAACGCCGGGCAGAGCACACTCGTCTATTTGCCAAAATAGGCGCAACTCCGATCACTTCTCTTTCGCCGCAAAATCCACAATCTGCTTCAGTACGTCGTAATTATTCCCGCTCACGCCTACTGGCCGTCCATTAATAAAGAGCGTTGGCGTCGAATTTACGTCAAGCGATTTGCCCAGGTTAATTGAAGCCTGTACACGCGACTCCGTCTCCGGCTTGCCTGCGCACGCCGCGATGTCCTGTCCATTGACTCCGGCCTTGTCCGCGAGTTCGGTCAATTTCTGGTCGGCATTATCTGCCGTAATTTCCGTTTGCGCATCGAACACACTGTCCACGAACTTCCAATACGCATCATTCGAAGCGCGCGAGGCGCAATCTGCATATTCAGCTGCTTTCATTGCCCAGTTATGCATCGGGAGCGGGAAATTCTGCGAAATGAAGCGAATATTTGAATTATCGGCGAGAAGCTTCTCAATCGTCGGATTCGCCTCTTTGCAGTGAGGACATTGCAAATCGCTGAATTCAACAATGGTGACGGGAGCGTTGACGGGACCTCGCGACGGCCCAGTTGCCTTCTTGTCTAAGATCTGCCGTGCTCTTTCAAATGGATGAGCACCGAAGGGAATAATGTCGCCGACTACAGCGTGCTTGCCATCTTCACTGACAAAGAATTTTTGCTCGCCTTGTCCCTGAGGACCGCTGATTTGGACGTTTACTTCGGATAAGCCTTCCGCTTCGCTCGGCTTGATGCCGGCGATTTTCCACGTGAGTTGTGGATCGTAACCGAACGTAGCGTGCAAAAAAGCATTGACCTCATCTTCGGACGGCAGATTCGGGGTCGAATGCGTGCCAAGCTGGCTGGACGGCTTTGGCTTCGTAGATTTTTGTTGCGCCGAGGCAAATAAAGAAAGCGCAAGAATGCAGAGCACAAGCTTAAGTTTTTGCATTTTGTCCTTTACAAAAATCGGCCGCAGATCGTCGCGCCAATTCGAATTTCTCAGATGTCTGCTTTCGCCGCAATTGGAAAGCGGCGCCCATATCCAAACGCTTTAGATGAAATCTTGATTACTGGCGCCCCCTGCTGCCGTTTGTACTCATTTCTTTCCACCATGCGGATAACGTCTTTTACCTGGCCCAAGGCGAAGCCACGGCTCTTTGAAATCTCTTCCGCCGAGCGCGACTGCTCAACATAGTCCTCCAGAATAGCATCCAGCACTTCGTAGTCCGGCAGCGAATCGGTATCTTTCTGGCCGGGTCGCAGCTCGGCAGAGGGTGGCTTCTCGATCGTGGCTTGGGGGATCACCTGCTTGCGCGAATTGATGTGATGGCTCAAGCGGTACACCATGGTCTTCGGCACGTCACCAAGAACCGCCAGCCCCCCTGCCATGTCTCCATACAACGTGCAATACCCCACGCCGAGCTCACTCTTGTTTCCCGTGCTCAATACCAAAGCGCCGAATTTATTTGACATCGCCATGAGCAAAGATCCGCGAATTCGTGACTGGATGTTCTCTTCAGTGACATCTTCTTTGCAGTTCGCGAACACGCTACGAAGCGCCGATTTATAGCCGTCAAATATGTCACTAATTTTTAAAATCTCTAATCGAATCCCAAGGTTGTTCGCGAGCTGGTGGGCGTCGCTAATTGAGCCTTCTGACGAATACGGCCCCGGCATGCCGACTCCGATTACGTTTTCTGCCCCAACGGCATCAACGGCGATCGCAGCGGTCAGAGCAGAATCGATACCTCCGCTCAATCCCACAATGACTTTTCGGAAGCCGCACTTGCGAACGTAATCGCGTGTGCCGACCACGAGTGCGGCATAAATGCCGGCTTCTTCCCCTGTGATTTGCTCGTGAATTTCACCGGTCAGTGTGTCCAAGTCGAACAATACCAGGTCCTCTTCGAATGATTTGCCCTGCGCAATCACCTTTCCGTCGCGGTCAAAAACAAGGCTTGAACCGTCGAATACCAGGCTGTCATTTCCACCAACTTGGTTGACGAAAACGACCGGTACGCGATCAGTCCGCGCAATCGTGGCCAGCATGTCACGGCGAAGTTCGAGCTTGTTGATCCAAAACGGCGAAGCGGAAATATTCAGCACGAGGTTTCCGCCGGCTCGAACCAAAGCTTCGACCGGATCGACACTATAAAGCTGACGGTTCCAGAAATGCTTGTCGTTCCATGCGTCTTCGCAAATCGTGAGTGCCATCTGTTTGCCGCAGAATGGAAAAAGTACCTGGTTCCGAGCAGGAGCAAAGTTGCGCATTTCATCGAAAACGTCATAAGTAGGTAGCAGCATCTTCGATTGCACGAACTTGATTCGGCCGTCCATCAGCAATGCGGCTGAATTCATTACTGCCTTGCCAGTTTCCGCCTGAGCAGGGGTAACAAGACCGCAAACAACCGCAATACCTTGGATTTCGCGCGCAATATGTTCTGCGGTTTCGCGATTATGCTGGACAAAGGAAGCACGCTCGACCAAGTCCCGTGGAGGATAACCACATATCGACAACTCAGGAAAGACGGCTAGCCCGGCACCTCGGGATTTCGCACGCTCTGCATATTGAATAATTTTCGCAGCATTGCCCGCGAAATCTCCGACGATAGGATTGATTTGCCCCAGCGCGATCTTCACACTCCCAGTTTAAAGGCGCGAACCGGGGTAGCCAAGTCGCAGACCGCCGACATGACAAAGGCAAAACGGCGAGGAACACAAAGAATTTTAGTATCGAACTGACGGCCCAAACTGCGGTCCTGGTGGGCTTGGCGGAGTTGGGACTTGCGAAATCGGGACGCTTCCCGAGGTGGCTGGGCCCGGGTTGGAGGGAGCGGCCTCTCCAGGTCGCCGCAATGTGGGCGCTTTTGTCGGCTTGTCTTCTTTTTGTGCCGCGCTGGCAACCGTTGGCCCTCCAAGATCAATTTCCTTGTAAGTTTTCACGATCTTGGTGCCGTCGATCTTCATGGTTTCAACCCGCACCACTTCATCCCCTACTAACCGGATGAAATCGACGTCTTGCGGCGGCTCGCCATAAATCCAATCTTCGTATTCCGTCTCCCCATCTTTCTCGCGAATTTTTTTAGGCGGACGGCCCTTCGCGTAAATCACCATTTCGCGGTTCATGCCAACCAGCACCTGGTGATTCTTTATCGCATCCTTCACTTTTGGCGGCACTGATTCGAGATACGCCTCGAGCGGCGACTTGGAATCGAAGTCGAAGACCGGCCAAAGCATGTGCTTGACTTGCTCGACGGTTAGGTCCGGGACATGGTGGTCGAAAACCAAATCGACGTAAGAACCGCGAGGATTGTTGATCGGATCAGCTGCGCCGCCAGGAGTGCTCGCAGCGCCATTCATCCCAACTTGAATGTGTTGGTACCACTTTTCTTTTTTGACCGGCCCGCCATTGATTTCGAAATGCAGGCGGTCACCCTTCATGTCGAATCGAGTAATGATCGCGCGATCACCGGGCTTTACCGATGGTCCCCAGAGTGCCAGCAACTCGTCCAGCTTTTGCCCGCTCGGCGAGACTTGGCCATCTTTAATCGTGAGGCCGACTTTCCCCATGGGAAAACGAGTACGTATGTAAACAAAATCGGAATTAAACGTGCGGATCAGTTCCATGCGGTGCTGCTCGGTCAGGCGAGAAGAAGATGTGTCGTCGGCCCTTGAAACGCCGCTGTAAACCGCGCAAAAAAAGAAGACTGCTAGCGAGAGAGGGACCAAGCGGGTCCGCATACGAGCACCCCGACCATTATAGGCTTGGATGGCAAGCAGAGAGGGGCGGCTGCCCGCAATTGAAGCCGCCAAATACCTGACTTACTAATTTGACAGGTTCTAGTTTGGCCCAAAGAAGAAGGGCACGCTGTAAGCGTGCCCTCTTGTAAGAACAAAGAATCGGGTGCTACTGGGCTGTGAAGCTCACCTTGTCGAGATAAACAGGATACGGCGTCTTATTGACGTTGCTGTCCATCTGGTAGTTGATGGTAATGCCGTACCAACCGGTGGAAGTTGGCGTATCGTACCGGTTCAGAGTTGCGGTCTTGCCGTTGAGGGTAATGGTATGGAAGAGGAGGTGACCGTCAGAGGTGCGTTGCACGTTGATGGTCAAATGGTTCCAGGCATTGCTGACCGGATTGCAAGCAACACCACTTGCTACCCAGTGTCCGCCGGGATTGCTCCAGGTATCCCACTCATGGCCCCCATCGATGCGGCACTCGTGACCCCAAATGTAGGACTTACCACCGAAGAATTGGTTGATGTCGAACTCCAGAGCTTGCGATTTCGTGATGTCGCCAACCCAAAAGTAAACGTCGTAGGTGAAATTCGAGTATTTGGATACGAGCGAGTGACTGTAGTCCGGAAGTCCCTGCGAAGAGAAGTCCCCTATCAGGTGATTGTTCCAAAGGATATCGGCCCACTGAGTTGATCCACCGTTATAAGCCGATTTCGTGGTTTTGCCATCCATCGAAGGCGAGCTGATATTTTGGCTCCAAGACCAGCTAACCTTGGCCCCGCCGGCAGTGCAGCCGGAGCAAATGCCGAAGCCGGGCGGCAGCAGCGCATAACCAGTCCAGCCACCACTCTTTTGCAAGTCTGAGAAGACTTTCGCGTTGCTCGAAGTGCCTCCCCCAGAGGAACCACCCACGGTCAACTTGATCGGAGTGGTCGCGGACCAACCGCATTTGTCCCATTCCTCTACGACGATGTTGTAGGTGCCATTACCCAAGCTCAGGTTAGTGTTCAAACTGGATCCGTTGACCTTATAAGCGAGTTTGCCCGGCGCGGTGTAAATGCCCATGGAGGCGACACCTTTTGAGCAACCTTGGGCAGTGGCTGCAAAGTGAACAGGCGACCCAGACGTGCTGCCGCTTTTAGGTGAAGTGACAAATACGCCTGCAAAACCAGGCACGGCGAAAAAGGCACACAGACACACAACTGGCGAGAGTTTCCCAACATTCATTCTCAAATCTCCAGCAATTTTTTTTAACTAATACGCCGCTGACAGGCAGCTGAGTTGTGTCGGATTCTAGGGTCGCAACTACTCACAAGCAATAAGAATCGGCGTCACAGAAAATCATTGGTGCACGTTTCTAAGGTAAATAACCTAGGCTTTTAACGACTTTCGGGAGACGAGTAGGTGAATCAGCTTAGATTGAGCCCTCCAAGCGGACAGAGCTGCACCGTCTAAAGCAAATGACCATACGGTGAAACTTGTAGAAAGAACCGTGGGGGACGTCTAGACCCTGCGCTGATCCCATGCGTCACAGGGTTTTTGAATATAGCTTCAATTATGAGTTTTGGGATTCCAGAGAACTCACAACAGTGAATGGGACGGCAGATTTAGCGCTGAAAGTAAAACACTAATGGGTTTCGTTAGCTGCCCACGTTGAGCGCCCGTTTTATGGTGCCGCGCTCAGCCTGAATTTTCTGCTGGAGCAGGGTGATCGAGTAAATCAGCTGCTCAGGACGGGGAGGGCATCCTGGAACGTAAATATCTACCGGAATGACCTGATTGACGCTCTGCACCAAGGCATAGTTATTGAACACCCCGCCCGAAGTGGCGCAGGCTCCCATGGATATCACCCATTTAGGCTCGGGCATTTGCTCCCAGAGTTGCCGGATTACCGGCGCCATCTTGTTTGAGACGCGACCGGCAATGATCATCAGGTCGGACTGCCTTGGCGAAGGTCGGAAAACTTCGGCACCGAAGCGAGCGATATCAAACCGCGAAGCCCCCATCGACATCATTTCGATGGCGCAGCATGCAAGGCCGAAAGTCATTGGCCAGATTGAGTTTTTGCGCATCCAGTTGATGACGTTGTCCACCGTCGTGAGAACTACGCCTTCCGGCGTGGGATTGCCGTAAGTGAGCTCTTTTACGACGCGCTTACCGTTTTCTATCTCCACATAGGGACCGAAGTCGAGTGCGTTCGCCATACAGTTATTTTAAATCTGTCCATGCCTCCGTGTCTCTGTGGTGAAAAATGTTCATGGATTCAGAACGATTTTTCCGAACATCTGGCTTTTCTCCATGTGTTCGTGGGCCTCACGGACCTCGGTCAGCGGAAATGTACGATCGATAATCGGCTTCAAACGGCCGCGAAACACATGCTTCAAAACCTCGTGCAGCTCGCCCATTGTCCCCATGTAAGAACCAAGTATGGAGAGCTGGCGCGAGTAGACGAACCGGAGATCAATCGCGACCTGAGGGCCGGTAGTAGCTCCGCAGGTTACGAGCGTTCCGGCTGGTTTCAATGAACGCAGGCTCTCATCCCACGTCGCCGGACCAACGTGCTCGAGCACAATATCGACTCCTTGTTTGTTGGTGATCTTTCGAACTTCCTCCGAGATTTTTTGTTGATAGTGGTTGATGACGTGGTCGGCTCCGAGTTCCCGGGCCTTGGCCGCTTTGCGATCATTCCCTGCGGTGGTGATTACGGTGCACTCAAAGAGTTTCGCAATCTGGATGCCCGCGATTCCTACGCCGGAATTGGCACCCAGGGCCAACACAGTTTGGCCCGGACGAATCCCAGCGTGACCAACCAGCATGTGCCATGCCGTGAGAAAAACAAGCGGTACGCTCGCCGCCTGGTTGAAGTCCAGCGAATCGGGAATCGGAATGACATTCACCGGTGGAACCGCGATCAGCTCACAATCGCCGCCATCTACACCATTGCCGAGAACGGTGAATTCCCGGCATTGGTTTTGTAATCCCGCCGTGCACTTCTCGCAGTGATTACAAAAATGCATCGGCGCGACCAGAACGCGCTGGCCAGTTTTAAATTCCGTGACATATTCACCGACTTCAACAATTTCTCCCGCGATATCGCTGCCCGGAATGTGCGGCAACTTCACGCCTGGTAGTCCCTTACGGACCCACAAATCAAGATGGTTCATCGCGCACGCCCTTACGCGGACTAACACCTGGTCTTTGCGCGGCTTTGGATCGGGAACATCTTCGCAGCGCAGAACTTCCGGGCCGCCAAATTCGTGGAAGCGTATGGCTTTCATGGAAACACTCCTCGCGGAAATCAAGCTAACACAGACTTCCAAAGTAAGCTCCTGCGGCCGTGAGCAAAGAGTGTCTGTTTGACTTCTCTCGCCTCGAGACAAATAATTCAACACGTGGATATTTACGAGGAAATAGTCCGCCTGCGCCAGCAGGGACGCCGTGGGGCAGTCGCGACCATTGTCAACGTGCGCGGTTCCATTCCCTCGTTCGAAACCGCGAAAATGTTGATTCGCGATGACGGATCGATTACCGGGACAGTAGGCGGCGGCTGTGTCGAAGCCGAAGTTTGGCAAGCTGCGCGTGAGGTAATGGAAAGCGAGCAGCCGCGAACGTTGACGTTCAATCTAAACCAAAATCCAAGGTACGACACTGGCCTGGTTTGTGGCGGAACCCTCGACATTTTTCTCGAACCGATCCTGCCTCCAGCATCACTTTTGATCTTCGGCGCAGGCCACGTTGCTCTGAATCTTTATAAAACCGCCAGGAACGCAGGTTTCGATGTGACCGTCATCGACGACCGAGAAAGTTATGCCAATGGTGAACGCTTCCCCGAAGCGAAACAGGTAATTGCCGACGATTATGACAAAGCCATCGCGCAGCTCAGTCCAAGCGAAACCTCGTATATCGTAATCGTCACGCGCGGGCACAAAGATGACATGCGCGTGCTCCGCTGGGCTGTCCAAACTCAAGCCCGGTACATCGGAATGATCGGATCAAAGCGCAAAACCATCACCATCTTCCGCGAATTGGTCAGTGAAGGAATTCCTGAGCAGATGTTCCAACGCGTACACGCTCCCGTTGGCCTCGACATCGGCGCGGTCACGCCGGAAGAAATTGCCATTGCGATTACCGCCGAACTTATCGCGGTACGCCGCCGGGTTGAACGCCAACTGCCGCACATGAGCTGGTTTCACTCGCGCAAAGTTGATGTCACTTCTGACGATTCCGAGCTGAAGAAAGAACATTCCTGATTACCCCGGCCCTGCACATCTTTGTGAAAGTCTATGGCGGTGCGGTTACGCTTTGAAGAGCGCTATCACGAGACACAAAACATCGCGGAGGGGATTTGAACGATTACTTGCTTTCCGTCGTCCTGGGAATTATTGAGGGGTTGACCGAATTTTTGCCAGTAAGTTCCACGGCTCATTTGCGCATTGCGGAATCGCTGTTTCATATCAGCCTCAGCGATGGCTACTGGAAAATGTACACCATCGTGATTCAGCTCGGTGCAATCCTCTGCCTGCCAATTTATTTTCGTTCGCGCATCGCAAAATTCCTGAGCACGTTTCCGCGCGGTGAAAGTGGCGATCGGACGGCTCTTACGCACCCGTTAGGACTGACGCTGATTGCATTTGTCGTGACGGCCATTCCTGCGTTCTTGCTAACGAAAGTGATTGGAAAGCACCTTGAAAGTTTGCACATCATGGGAATGTCGCTGCTGATCGGCGGTATCGTCATGTGGGTGGTCGACGCCTTAAATGCGAAGTCAGAAGCACTAGGGCCAGGTGCCACCGGCAGCCGCATTCGCACCTGGAAGATGGAAGCCATGAGCCTCGGCCAGGCCGTGTGGATTGGAGCATGCCAGATTCTATCGGCTGTATTTCCGGGAACGTCGCGGTCGATGTCAACAATTGCAGCGGGGCAAATCGCCGGAATGTCGCGGGCCTCAGCACTTGAATTTTCGTTTTTTCTCTCGATCCCGACCATGGTGGCTGCCACCGGGTATGACCTACTGAAATCCCTGCGTGGTAAAGGAGCCAATCCGATTGGCGTCTCGCAAATTGACGCCCACGGATGGGTGGTTCTGGCAATCGGATTCGTTGTGTCCTTCGTGGTAGCTTATGCGGCCGTAGCATGGTTCATGGCGTGGGTGCGCAAGCGCGGATTCGCCCCATTTGCGGTGTATCGGATCATCGTGGGTGCACTGGTGCTGGCGTTTGCGGCGCGGCTAGGTTGAAGAAAAGCCTTTACCCCACAAATACAGAGAACCTCGAGATCTACACAAAGCAGACGAATTGCTAACCCTTGCAGATCAGAGATAGTCTAAGCAGTTGCACCAGTACGTCCAACGCTCGGCTGATTTTACTCTCCGCCTCCGGCTGAGTGCTGAATGCTGAGTGCTCCAAGGAGAGACACGATGAAGAAACCTGCCGCAGTTATTCTGTTCGTCATCACTCTGTGCCTCATTGCTTCCGCCCAGCAAGACAAAAGCAAACGCCCCAGCCCGCCGGCGCAGGCGAAGTGTCAGTTTTCCGATGGAAAAACTATCACAGTCGATTATTCCAGTCCGCGCATGAAAGGACGCAAGATCTTCGGCGAATTGGTCCCCTTTGGCCAGGTCTGGCGAACAGGCGCGAACGAAGCGACAACGTTTGTTCCAACAGCGGCAGTTAGCGCAAATGGCCGAGACATTCCTGCAGGCAACTACACGATTTTCACAGTCCCAGAAGAAAGCAAGTGGACGCTGATTGTGAATAAGAAGACGGGTGAGTGGGGAATCCCTTACAAGTACGAGTCGGATGAATTGGTACGTATTCCGATGTCAGTGGCGAAGACATCCGGCCCGGTTGAGGACTTCACCGTCAGCTTCGATCAGGGCGGGAGCACCTGCACAATGAAAGTCAGCTGGGAGGAAACCCAAGCTTCGGTCCAGTTTTCCGAAAAGAAATAACAGGACGTGCGGCGCGGACACATTTGTCCGCGCTGTCGCCCGACTAACAGGCTGTATTCAGAGTGGCTCGTTCTCAGGCTTCCACCGAAGCACTGGCTTTCGCGCTGCGGCGGTCTCATCCAGGCGCGACACACGCGTCGAGTGCGGTGCTGTGCGAACGAGTTCAGCGTCTTCATCGACTTCCTGCGCGATCGCCTGCATCGCCTCGACAAAAAGATCGAGCTCTTCTTTCGATTCGCTCTCGGTTGGCTCAATCATCATTGCGCCAGGCACGATCAGCGGGAATGCAGTCGTGTAAGGATGAAAGCCGTAGTCGATGAGCCGTTTGGCAATGTCCATGGTGCGCACGCCTTTTTTTGCTTGCAGTTTGTCGCTGAAAACAACCTCGTGCATGCTCGAACTGGAATATGGAAGGTCGTAAGTTCCTTCCAGACCTTTGCGAATATAGTTCGCGTTTAGCACGGCATCTTCCGTGGTCTGCCGCAGGCCTTCAGGCCCATTAGCGAGAATGTATGCCAGTGCCCGCACGAACATTCCGAAGTTTCCGTAAAAAGAGCGCACGCGGCCGACCGATTGTGGCCGATCGTAATCGAATCCCATAGTGCCGTCGGATTTGGTTTTCAGCACCGGCTTGGGCAGAAATGGCTCCAAAACTTTTTTGATTGCGACCGGGCCTGAGCCCGGACCACCGCCGCCGTGCGGAGTGGAGAAGGTCTTGTGCAGATTCAAATGCATGACGTCCACGCCGAAATCTCCGGGCCGAACTTTGCCAACCAGCGCGTTCATGTTGGCGCCATCCATGTAAAGCAGGCCACCTTTGGCGTGCAGGATGTCGGCAATTTTGTGGATATCTTGCTCGAACACGCCAAGCGTATTGGGATTCGTAAGCATCAGCGCAGCGACATCTTCAGTCATTTGTGCTTCAAGTACACCTATGTCGACGATTCCGGCTGAATTGGATTTCAAATTTTCGATTCCATAGCCGACCATGGCCGCAGTTGCAGGATTTGTTCCATGAGCGGAGTCGGGAATGAGAACCTTTTTACGCGACTTCCCTTTTGAGTCATGATGCGCGCGCACCATTAAGAGCCCAGTCAGTTCACCATGAGCGCCAGCTGCGGGCTGAAGCGTGATCGCCTCCATGCCGGTAATTTCGATCAGGCAATCGCTCAGGGTCTTAATGATTCGAAGCGCGCCTTGTGAAATTCTCTCCGGCTGATAGGGATGGCCATTAGCAATGCCGTCGAGACGCGACACGACTTCATTCACGCGCGGGTTGTACTTCATCGTGCAGGAACCGAGCGGGTACATCCCGAGATCAATGGCATAATTCCACGTCGACATACGCGTGAAGTGACGGATTATTTCGATCTCACTCACTTCTGGCATATTGCCCAGGGTTTTCCGTTCTGAGGACCCAAGAAGCTTCGACGCATCTACTTCAGGCACATCGAGCGGCGGAAGCTTCCAGGCAGCCTTGCCAGGCGAGGATTTTTCGAAGATCAATCCTTCGTTTTGATTCACGTGGCGTGTGGCTTTGCGAGTCATGTGCTTCATGGTCAGTTGGATCCCAAGTCGGTCGATTCCGCGCGTCGCCGCACCCACTCTAAACTGCTGCCTGTTCCGTGACATTCGGGGCAGACACCGGTTCCCGAACAGTTTCGACATTTCGGTTCACTGTCATTTAAGTGGGTGTTAGTGCCGGTTCCGAAGCAGTCGGGACACTTCCCTCCACCGTTACAGGCCGGACACGCATACCGCCCTCCCATCAGCGGGCGACCTCCTCTTGCGCCGACTCTTCACTCCCAGTCGTTACCGACCGTTCACTCTCGGCAATCACCCCGGCCGCCGTATCGATCATTGTGCGTGTAGTCAGTTCGGTGCAGCACCATAAAGAAGCGTTCCCAAGCTCGGGATAAAACTTCTTCAGCGGGAACCCGCCGACAATCTTGTGACCTAGCAATCGAGAGTTGATCGCATATGGGTCTTCACTAGTCTGCACAACAAATTCGTTAAATCGAGGTGCAGCGTCGAACAGCACCGTTGCACTTTTTCCAAATTGCTGAGCTGCGTAGGCCGTCTTTGCCAAATTCTGCTTTGCAAGTTCCTTCAGCCCAACTTTCCCGTAAATGGTCATGAATATGTTCGCCATCAGCGCGATGAGCGCCTGATTGGTGCAGATGTTTGAAGTCGCCTTCTCGCGACGAATGTGCTGTTCGCGCGTCGCAAGCGTTAGTACGAACCCTCGTTTGCCATTGCGGTCAGTGGTTTGCCCCACGAGTCGTCCCGGCATTTGCCGAACGTATGCTTCGCGCGTGGCAATCACGCCGCAATATGGACCACCGAAGCCGAGCGGCACGCCGAACGATTGCGCTTCCATCGCAATGACGTCCGCGGCGCGCGGCGGCTCGACGATTCCAAGCGATATCGCTTCGGCAATCGAGACAACAAGCATTGCGCCGTGGCGATGAGCAATTTCGCCGATCGCTTCTACGTCCTCAATAGTGCCAAAGAAGTTCGGCGACTGAATCAGAACACAGGCAGTCTCGGTGGTGATGGCGTTTTCGAGTGTTTTAAGATCAACCCGCCCGCTCTCATTGAAAGCGACGGTCGCGGTGGGCATTCCCTGATGGAACGCATACGTCGAGAGCACTTCGCGGTATTCGGGATGCACACTGCGCGCCACGACCACAGAGCGACGCCCCGTCAGTCGCACTGCCATCATCACGGCTTCTGCCGCGGCAGTTGAACCGTCATACATCGAGGCGTTCGCAACCTCCATGCCGGTCAACTCGCAAATCATTGTTTGGAATTCGAAAATCGACTGTAGCGTGCCTTGCGAGATCTCGGCCTGATAAGGCGTGTACGCAGTGAGAAACTCGCCGCGAGAAATCAGAGAATCGATAATGACCGGACGATAGTGGTAGTAAGCTCCGGCCCCAAGGAAGGTCGCATGTCCATCGCCATTTTCACGCGACCGCTCTCGGAACCAATCGACGATCTCCGATTCTGCCATCTGTCGCGGAATCTTAAGCTCTCGATTCAGGCGGTATTCGGCCGGAATCGCTTGGAACAGGTCGTCAATCGACCGCGCACCTATGGCCTTGAGCATAGCCGTGCGGTCAGCAGGAGATTTGGGAAGGTAGCGCATGAAGGTATTGAATCATTAGGCCTTGAGTCATTGGATTTGGCGGCCTGTTCCAATGATTCATGTCCCGATGATTCAATGATTCAATTTAATGTCCCCCTTCTTCCGCCACAAATTTTTCGTAATCCGCAGCTGAAAGCAACGAGCTTAATTCGCCTGGATTCTTGAGACTGATTCTTACCATCCATGAGCCGTGGGCGTCTTTGTTGATTTTTTCCGGAGCGGTTGCAAGTTCGGAATTAATTTCGGTTACCGTGCCCGACGCTGGCGCGTACAAGTCAGAAACCGCTTTAACGGATTCGACGCTGCCGAATGCCTTGCCTGCGGTAAGTTCAGTACCAACCTTCGGCAGGTCAACGAAGACAATATCGCCGAGCGAGTCCTGCGCATAGGAAGTAATGCCGATCGTCGCGGTTTTCCCATCGGACTTCAACCACTCGTGTTCTTTGGTGTATTTGAATTCCGCCGGATAAGCCATTTCATTAGCTCCTAGCCGCTAGCTCTTAGCTCAAGCGTAAACCCTGTTAACCACGAAGTAGCACGAACCAAGCATCAACTTCGCTTCGGCCTCTTATAAAACGGTGTTGGCACTACTTTCGCCTTCACGCCTTGACCGCGAATCTCGACCAGCAACTCGGTTCCAACCGCCGACAATTCTGGCGGAACATATGCCAGTGCAATATTTTTCTTTAAAAAAGGCGCCGGGGAGCCACTGGTCACGTAACCAATCTCCTGCCCACTTGCGTCCTGAACTTTGTACCCATCACGCGCGATTCCGCGATCTATCATTTCCAACCCGACCAAAGCACGCTTGAGCCTTTCGCCTTTAGTTTTCTCCAGTGCATCGCGCCCAATGAACTCGGTCTTCTCCATTTTGCAAAAGCGATCAAGTCCAGCTTCCCACACATTGATGGTATCGGAAATTTCGTGTCCGTACAGCGGCAGCTTTGCTTCCAGGCGAAGCGTATTGCGAGCACCGAGGCCGCACGGGACGACACCAAGTTGTTTGCCAGCCGCGAGCACTTCGTTCCACACGCGCGCGCTGGTTTCTTCATCGCTGGGCACGTAAATTTCAAATCCGTCTTCGCCGGTATAACCGGTTCGTGCTATCAAGATGTTCTTCAACCCACAAACAATGCTGCGGGTAAGCCAGTAAAACTTCACCGCCGCCAGATTCGTATCCGTCAGTTTCTGCAGCAGCTCTATCCCCTTCGGTCCCTGGATCGCAATCTGCGTAAAGTCGTCGGACAAATTTTCCACTGCGCAGTCGAACTGCCGCGTATTGTCCCGTACCCAATTGAAATCTTTCTCGCGAGTGCCGGCATTGATCACCAACAGATATTCTTCTTCCCCTAGGCGGTGCACGACCACATCATCGACGAACGTTCCTTGCGGATATAACAACGCCGAATATTGCGCTTGCCCAATCGCCAGCCGCGAAGCATCGTTCATAGAAATGTGCTGCACCGCAGCAAGCGCCTCCGGCCCCGCAAGGCGAATATCTCCCATATGGCTGACGTCAAAGATGCCAACCCCGTTGCGGACCGCGATGTGCTCGGCAATGATGCCGCCGCCCACCAACGCGGGATATTCCACTGGCATGTCCCAACCGTTAAATTCAACCATTTTGGCGCCGAGCCTTCGATGAATCGCGTTGAGCGCAGTTTTGCGTACGTTAAGCGTGGTCTCGACAGGGTACAAGGGGCCTCAATCTCGGCAGTAGCTGGGCCGCCGATAGGAAACCTATGAGGCTAACATGCTGACAAGCGAGCGTTCAACCGCGCACGCTTAGAGCCGAACCTTCATTGCACGAAAGTCTTCACCACACAGAACACAGAGGACACGCAGAGAGACACCGAGCACAGCAACTCACTTGTATATTTGATCTATGCCTACTCCGCGTTCTTCCAAGAAAGCCCGCGTTTTGTCCTCGCGCGAATCCTACCGTGGCCCGGTTTTCTGGGTCACCACCGATGAAGTCATCGAGCCAAGTGGAGTCCACACCACCCGCGACGTCGTCCGCCACTCCGGTTCCGTCGTCGTGCTCGCCGTGGACGAAAGCCGCAATGAGTCCCGCGTGCTCCTCGAAAAACAATACCGGCACGCCGCCGGGAGAACTTTATTTGAATTGCCAGCCGGCCGAATCGACGACGGCGAAAAGGAGCTGCAAGCGGCAAAACGAGAACTGCTCGAAGAAACCGGCTACTCGGCGCGGAGTTGGGAGCGTGTCCTTCACTTTTGGGCCAGCCCCGGATTCGTAGCCGAAGCCATGTCGATCTACCTCGCACGAGGGCTGAAAACAGGTGCGGCTCAGCCCGAAGACGACGAGGTGATCGAAATACAGCTTGTTCCCCTCAAAAAAGCCGTGTCCATGGTCTTGAAAGGAACCATCCAAGACGCGAAAACAATTGCCGGCGTACTCTGGCTGGATCGGCAGATGAGGAACACTTAAAGCAAGAAGGTTCTTCCAGAGGAGATTTGAGCTCTCCTGGTCTTTACATTTCTTGACACTGCTCTCTAGGCCGACGCAAAATGGCAACCAAGGTGGACGGCAGTTGCTCGGACTGCGTTCAGAGGAGATGTACGTGGATCGGTTGAAAGGCACGGTGAAGTGGTTCAATAACGCTAAAGGTTACGGTTTCATTGGACGCGAAGGTGGCCCTGACGTCTTCGTTCATTACAGTGCGATCAGCAGCGAAGGGTATAAAAGCCTTCAGGAAGGCGATGCAGTCGAGTTCGAGATTGTGCAGGGCCAAAAAGGACCACAAGCCGCGAACGTTACGAAAAACGGAACATAGTCGCGTTAGGAACGCCTTTGATTCGCCATAGGTGAGAAAGGGATTCCTGTATCCAAATCGTGTATTTTACGTTGCGATCTCACGCAACGCGTTGCTCATTCTCCAAATACTTGCTGGCATCATCAAGCTTTCGAACTGCTGCATCATCCAGTTTCAAACGGATAGCCGCCAGCAACTCATTCAGTTGTTGTAAATTCGTTGCACTAGCGATAGGTGCCGTTATCGCCGGCTTCGAAAGCAGCCACGCCAGCGAAATCTGCGCTGGATTCGCAGCATAATTTGACGCGACCTCATGGAGGGCGGCAAGGATTCGGAAGCCGCGAGGGTTCAGATATTTTTGCACTCTTGATCCGCGTCTGCGATTCGCAAGGTCCTTTTCCGAACGATACTTTCCAGTAAGGAATCCGCTTGCGAGCGAAAAGTAAGGAATCACACCAATATTGCTCTGGCGGCAGACCGCTTCAAGGTCGCCCTCAAACTCAGCGCGTTCATAAAGGTTATAGTGTGGCTGCAGGCTTTCGTAACGTGCCAGGCCTTTTTCACTGCTGGTTTGCAGTGCTTCTCGCAAAGTTTCAGCCCGGAAGTTCGATGCTCCTATTGCGCGAACTTTCCCCGACTTGATCAGCTCGCTATAAGCTTCGAGTGTTTCCTCAAGCGGACTCTCTTTGTCTTCCGTGTGGGATTGGTAAAGGTCGATGTAGTCCGTCTGCAAGCGCGCAAGCGACTCTTCTGCCGAGCGCAGAATGTGTTTTCTTGAGAGTCCCTTCCTGCCGCCGCCCATATCCAAGCCGCTCTTCGTAGCTATCAGTACTTGATCGCGCTTCCCGCTCTGCTTAAGCCACTTACCAATAATTGTTTCCGACTCGCCGCCGTGATTGCCGGCAATCCAATTTGAGTAGACATCCGCTGTATCCACCATATTGAATTCGTTGTCGACAAAGTGGTCGAGCAGTTTTGCCCCTTCCGATTCGTTTACGGTCCAACCAAATACATTGCCGCCAAAAATCAAGGGCGCGACTTCCAGGCCTGAATTGCCAAGTCGACGTTTTGCCACGGTGCTTGTCTGCATGAACCGATCCTCTTGAAATATTTACTTGAACATCATTGGATGCGTGAGCTTAGTTATTGACAGACCAGGACGATCAATTCTTCTTCGCTGCCGGATGGACATATCGATCCATCTCTGAGGTCCACTTCAAGAATCGCCAAAGATTCGAGCGTTCATTCCACACAAACTCCCAGAATTCCAGAAATCCGATCTGCTGCATTTTCACACCGCAGTAGGTCTCGATGCGCCAAAGAAGGTACGGGCTGCGCCAGGGAGTCAAACGGTGCCCGCGAGTGGCGTTCCAAAGGAAGCGCAGCGTATTGCGCATAAGGCGATGGTAGCAGCTCTGTCCAGTACGTCAGTTGGGGTAGACGCGCGCTAACGCTGGGCTAGGCTTGGTGAAATAGCAGAATTCCTATCCAACAACCCAGTCGCGAACTCGTCGGGCAAGTGACTCCGGGACCTCTGCCTCCAAATCCACCACCCCGTCTCGATATTCTCGCAAATAAATGCGAGAGCGCGCTTCCAGCATCGCCAATGTCTTCCCTTCTTTTTGCGGAACGCGAAGATGTAGCCGCGTTAAGGCATCTCCCGACAGCCTTTCATCGATGCGGTCCAGCAGCGTTGTCAGACCAATGCCCTTCGCGGCAGAGACGTGGACTGTACGGCCATCATCCCGCAAGCTGTCGCGCTGCTTAGGTGGGAGAAGATCGACTTTGTTTTTCACATGGAGAACCGGCTTTCCCCCGGCCCCTAGCTCATTCAGGACGCGATTGACCTGAGCATCCTGCTCGGCTGAAAGTGGACTGCTGGCATCGCTAACGTGCAGAATCAGCGCCGCACGCTGCACCTCTTCTAATGTCGCCCGAAATGACGATACCAGCGCGTGTGGCAGATTACGGATAAAACCGACCGTGTCCGACAGCAAAATTTTTCGCTTTGAAGGCAGAGTGACGGAACGTAACGTGGGATCGAGGGTCGCAAACATCCGCGGCGACTCCAACACCGTCGCGTTGGTCAACGCGTTAAATAACGTCGACTTGCCCGCGTTCGTGTAACCGACCAACGCCACAGTCGCGACTGGAACGGATTCCCGCCGCTGCCGTTGCTGTGCCCGAATGCGCCGCACATTTTCAAGCTGCTGCTGGACGTGGCGAATGCGGCGGAAGATTTTGCGGCGATCGGTCTCTAACTGAGTTTCACCAGGACCTCGCGTCCCAATTCCGCCGCCGAGCTGAGACATTTGCGCGCCTCGCCCTGTCAGCCTGGGAAGCAGGTATTCCAGCTGCGCGAGTTCAACCTGAAGCTGGCCTTCGCGAGTTCGCGCATGAGTAGCAAAAATATCGAGAATCAGCTGGGTACGGTCAATTACCCGCGCATGGACAACTTCTTCAATATTGCGCTGTTGCGACGCGGTGAGATCGTGGTCGAACAGCAGCAAATCGGCGGAGGCCGAAGATGCCGCACCAGCGATTTCTTCCAATTTGCCGCGTCCGATCAAAGTTGCAGGGTCGGGGCGATCTCGACGCTGAAGAATTTCCCCCGCGATTTCGGCCCCTGCGCTGAGTGCCAAATCGCGCAGTTCCTCGAGCGACTCCTTCGCGCTGAATTTCGGTTCATCGCTCGGTCCTGAGCTGGGCCGCGAGTTAATTGCGGCATCGCGCGCGGCCTGTGCTCCGCTGGTCAGAGTTTGTGGAGAGGAACGTTTGCGCGAGCGGTAGTCGAGGCCAACGAGGAAAGCGCGCTCTTTGCGCATTCCGGGCGGAAGCTGTTGCTGGGCGGAATGCCGCGTGCGTCGCGAGAAACTGGAATTAGCACTGCGCAAGCTCAAACAGCCTTATCCCTCGGTGCCTGAAGCGGCGGGAGCTTGCTCCGATTCACTGGCGGACTGCGAGGGCATCACCCTCGGTCTTTCCGAGAATCCATGCGCTTTGCCAACCGCGACCGTCGAAATCGCGTGCTTAAAAATCAGTTGCTCTTGATTATTGGTCTCAAGCACAACCGAGTATTTATCGAACGAGCGAATGCGACCAGTAAGTTTGACTCCGCTCATTAGATATATTGTGATGTTGCTGCGCTCTTTGCGCGCGGTATTCAAAAATGTGTCTTGAATGTTCTGCGTTGCCGGCTTATTTTCCATTGCCGATCTCCTTATCTTGAACCAGCAACCCTACGCGCGGGAAGACGCGAACGGGGTCAAACCTCCTGCTCACGTAGGGTAAGCGGTAAGTGCCATATTTTCAACTACGAGGTAGAGCAGGCCAGAGTTCCACCGGTTTCGACTACTTCCGATCGCTGCGGCCGCCAAGACGAAAACGAGTTCACAGATTTACGACTCGCTGAAATCGATCATCACCGGAGCCGCGCGGAACCAGTTGGTCTTATATCCGACGTAGAAAATGCCGATAGCGAACCAGATGCCGCCCACCGTTTTCGCCAGGATATTCAAGTTCCACCAGATGTAGCCGCACACGAAAAAGCCGACCAGCGGGACTATGGCATCCTGCAAGAGCCGCCACTTCTCACCCCTTTCCTGTGCCCGTACGGTGAATTGCCAGAAGCAAGCCAGGTTCACGCCAGTGAACGCGAGAAAGGCTCCGAAGTTCAACAATTCGCCCGCATGTTCGTATGCGTTGCCGATGTGGTACAACAACTCGGCGCCGGCGAACGCCACTGCGCCAATCAACCAGATGTTATTCGTCGGAGTGCTTGTTCCTGGCTTGAGTTTTCCGAAGAATTTCCTCGGCAGCACACCGTCACGTCCCATGCCAAATAGCAACCGCGCGGCACCGAGCGTCCCTGTCAGCCCGCTGCCAAATGCTGCTACGATCAAAATCGCTCCCATGGAATTGAAAAGAACTGAACCTCCGACCCGGCGGCAAATGTCCATAAAGGCAGTGGTCTCTTCGGGGAAGGAACGCCAGTCCGGCCACACGCGGGCTCCCAGATAAGCTTCCACCCCGCTGCAGACGCCGGCGAAGATGCAGGTCATCACGACGGCGAGCAGCACATTGCGCTTGGGATTCTCCACGTCCTCCGCGAGCGTAGTGACGCCGTCGAATCCAATGTAGGTAAGGGCCGCAAACGAAGTTGCAACTTTTATCTTTTGCCAGTTGAAGGTCTGGGGATCGTAAAGCGGCTGCAGAGAGAAGACCCCCGCCCATCCCTGCCCGCCATACAAATATTTCAAAGCCAGCACAATGAATGCAGCTACTACGATTGTCATTACCGCGAGCAACACCTTATTCGCCTTCGCCGAAGCCTTGAGGCCAACAAGATTCAGCACAGTCATAACCCCGACAACCAGCAGCGCCCAGATCACGTATGGAACCTGATGAACATACCGCTCGTGGAGCGCGGTTGAAATCCAAACGGTGTTGATGAGGGGCTGCAAAATGTAATCGAGGATCATTGCCCATCCAGCAAGAAAGCCAAGATGCGGATTGAGTCCCTTGCCCACATAGGTGTACGCCGACCCAGCCGTGGGATACAGCGCACCCATGCGGCCATAGCTGACCGCGGTGATCAGCATCGCAAACAGCGCGATCAGGATGATGGTGACGAAATGCCCGTCAGAAAGCTTTTGTGCCACGCCATAAAGGGGAACCGGCGCGATCGGCTGGATGAGAACGATGCCATAAAAAATTAGATCCCAGACGGTCAGAACACGTTTCAGGCGAGGAGCGGAGGAGACTGCTGGGGCGGTTTCCATGTGCGGGTATTGGAATTTGTGTCACGGACGGAAGTCAAGTATTAAAACGTTTCATGACCAATCACAGACACGTTGCTTGGAACGTCACTCTCTATTCGACAGACAAATACCTCGCCGGGCGAATGTCGCTGCTTCATTTCTTGAAATTGTAGCTGTACCCCCGGGGTTCATCTCCCGAAACAAACCGTGTATTGAATTGCAGCAGGTAGTTCAGGTGCTCGTCATCGAACGGGAAAGACTTCCCGCGATAAGGATACGTTCCCATGCGGCGGAACGGCAGAGGCTCGACCGTATTTCCGTCAGCCGCGTAGAAATCCATATCTTTTTCGTAGCCATTGGCCATGAAGAAATAGTCGCGTGTCCAGCCCATCGGCAACGCGGGCAATTTTGCCGGATCGAACTCAAGCGCAACTTCCTCGCCGGAGCCGAATACTACGAGTTTGTCATCGAAGCTCGAAAGTAGCGCACGAACATCACCGTAGCGGGTGTATTCTCCTGCCTGACGGGCATATGGGCCGGTGCGGCTGACCTGCTCGTAAACATACTTCACATTTCCGGGCGGCAGGTCTTCTATCTGGCGTGGGTACCCATGAAAGTCCAGATTCGCTCGCGTGAGCGGGATCTCTCGCAGCTTGAAATTTTCCTTCTGCTGGCTGCGGTCGATCAGAATGTTGTCCCAATAAATTTGAAGATTGGTCGTAATACGAATTTTTTGGGTTCTCTGTGGAAGCTTGCCCGTGAGGTCTACGGTGATCGTCTTCGGAAGCCCCGCCGGGAATCCCATGTCATCGAGAACGCGAATCCACTTTCCAGTAACGCCCTGTGCTTCCACATACGGCGCAATCCCTTCAATTCCCGCCTGCGACGCCGCATACATGCCGGTCGCAGTGAAGTATTCAATTTCGCCGTGCATCAGCAGGTGCAAAGGCCCACCGCGATACGGCTCACCTAAGTCAAGAATCAAGCTGTGCGGCTTGGTAAAGCCCTTAAATGGAAGCAGGTCCAAATTTCCGACGTACTTGTGCGCGAGCAGATCGGGAAGCAAGTTGTTTCCCTTGTCGTCCCACGCGCCTGCAGGCGGTTTCGCGTCACTGCTCGTCACCACCTTGAATTCCGGGTACGGCGGATTGCTGGCGAAATACTCGTTTGGATAAACATCTTCCTTCGAAGGATGATCAACCGCCAGCAGCTTCACGGCGTCGAGATAAACAACTTCCTCCATCGGCTCCATCAACCTAAAACTCAAAACCGGGTGCCCCATCCTTGTCTCGACGTTTGTTGTCGAGACAGGGCGGGGATTTTGACTTTGAAGTTCCCGAATTATATTTCGATCAATCTTCACGTACTCCGTCGGGCGCGGGATATTCCGCTCTCCCGGTCCGACCCAGTGCCCAACCACTCCCGCGCCGAGCATGTCCGAAACAAGCTCATAGTGCTTCCCGTCCCAAACAAAAAGCGTCGGACAAGAACTACCTCGCCGATCCAATTCGAGAATGTCCTTTTGCTGATTGGCGGGAATTTCAACTTCGTCCTGCAGCACTCCAGTCGGCCACAACATGCGCACGACATCGGCTTGCTTTGCTTGGCCCAAACCTACGGTCAGATACGGCGAGTTCTGGCCGAGATATCCATTTGAGCCATAGATTTCGTACTTCTGACGAATGCCATCGGAGAAAACCTCGACCTTCGTTCCGATGGCGCTCTTGTTATCGTTTAATCCCTTTAGCGCAAGCCGCAGCCAGTTGTTCTTGTTGCCGCCTTCGTTCTTGAGAAGAACCGCCGGGCCGTGATTCTGCGTGATGAGCAGGTCGGTCGCGCCGTCGTTGTCGTAATCTCCGGTGATGATCGCGCGCGGATCTTTGAGCTGGATTTTGTCGAGGCCAACATCGGCAGTCACGTCCTCCCATCCATCCGGCCCAAGATTGCGGAATAACTTTATTTCGCCACTCCCCTCTTTCGTCTCTCCGACTGCGACGAGGTCAACCCACCCATCATTGTCGTAGTCAAAAGCGGCAATGCCGAAACCACGAGACCAGTAAGGTAAAGGCAGACTCATCGGTTCGAACTTTCCGCGGTCGTTTTGCCAGACTGTTATTGGCCGATCGATGTGGTCCCGAGGTGCGCTAGGGGCATGGGTGAAAGCAAAATCCATCCAGCCATCATGATTGAAGTCGAGCACCGACATGCCCACAGAGAACGACGGTTTATCCGCGGCAGAGGTAAGCGCATGGGGAATGAACTTGCCTTCGCGAGGGTTCTCGAAGAGGGTTACGTCTCCTGTGACTCCTAAATCAACGGCACGATCGTTGTTGTAATCACTACCAACCGCTCCGAAATTTAAGGATTCTGTACGTAAACCTGTTTCCTCGGTTTGGTCGGTGAAGGTTCCATTGCCGTCGTTCCGCCACATCTCATTCAGATTTTTTGAAAGGGCACCCCCTTGCAAGATATAAAGATCTAGGTCACCGTCGTGGTCGTAATCGACGAACGTCAGTCCGTATGTGAAGCCTTCGATCTTTATACCTGATTCTTTTGTCAGATCACGAAAAGTCCCGTTCTTCTCGTTGTGAAGCAGCAGGAATCGATTTCCTGTGACAACCGCGATATCGGCAAAGCCGTCATTGTCGTAGTCGCCAGTCGTGCATGCAATTCCGTGAATAGTAGGATCGAGCCCAGCCTTGCGTGTGACATCTTCGAATGTGCCGTTTCCAAGATTGTGGTACAGCGTCAGACCACCTTGAATTCCATGATCGGAGAGCAGGATATCAATACGGCCATCGTTGTCATAGTCAAGAAAGCACGCTCCCGGACCAAGATCGCCCGGAGAGTTTTTCTTATCAACCTCAGTTTCACTGCTCGTGGATAGCCCCGCCTTTTTGGTCACATCCACGAACTTCACCGGAATTTGCGGCGGGACTTTTTGCGCGGCTGCTGCCGACTCTTCAGCCAGCGAATACTTCCCTTGGTCTCCGTACGCGAGACTCATCGCCGAGCCGAGTTTGTGCTGCGTGATGTACTGGAAGCGTGTCAGGTGTTCCCGCGCCGCCGGCGTGTTGCCGGACTGCTGGTACGCGCGAGAAAGCCCAAACTGCGCCGAGGCGTGCAACGGATTCAATTTGAGCGCGTGGTCGAATGCGTCGATGGCTTGCGGAAACTGCTTTTGTTGCGCATAGACGGTGCCGAGGAAATACCAGGTATCGGCATCTGTGTCATCAATCTCTATGACGTGCTTGAAGTCAGCCACCGCTGCCTGCGGATCGCTGCTGTTCTTCTCAAGCATTCCAAGCGCATACCAGACGTGAGGATCCTTAGGATTTTCTTTCGCGGCCTCATCAAGCACCTTTTTCGATTCATCAACCCGCGCCAAGCTCAGCAGCGCAACGCCCTGATTGACTTTTGCCACCTTTAGATCCGGATCGGCGGCCGCTGCATCTTCAAAATATTTAAGCGCCTTCTCAAACAGCTGCTGGTTCATGTACGCGCAGCCGAGATTGTTCAGCCGCGCGGCGTCGGCGGCGGTAGCCTTCGTTTCCGGAGATGCAGCGAGAAAAATCGCAGCCGCAATAGTCAGACTGCCCACGCATAGCAGGAGCTTGGATTTCATTGCTAAAGATTTAATCACAATACTTTCGTTCCCGCCGACCACCAGAAGGAGTGATATAAGACCACGTATTCCCTATCGATAGACGACCGCGTTATGTCATTGGCGGAAGAACTACTGGAACTCGAAAAAAAGCTGCTCAATCCCGAACTTCGTCGCAGTCCGGAAAAGCTCGCTCATTTTCTGGCGGAAGATTTCATTGAGTTCGGAAGTGGTGGCCACGCATACGACAAGAAGCGAGTTCTCTTCCTGCTCAGGAAGCAGGTGCCGTCAAAGCTTCAGATTGAGGAGTTTCGCGCAATTGAGATCAGCGAGTCGGCGGCACTGGTAACTTACCGCGCGTACTCTGAATCGAGTAAAGGTACGCGGTCGTCTCTGCGCAGTTCTCTATGGATTCAACGCGACGGCGCATGGCAAATGGCGTTTCATCAGGGAACCATCGTTCCGGAACAGAGCTGAAAAGCTATGCGATCCCACTTGGCCGCCCTAAGCTGCCGCATTCCGCTTCTATGACCTCTGCTACTTCGAGCACCAATTCTTCTTCCCAGGGCTTCCCGACAATCTGCACTCCAATTGGCAAACCTTGCTTCGAACGAGCCACCGGCACAGTTGCCCCAGGCATACCGAGCAGGTTGAACCACTCGCAATAGCTCCAGGCGTCTAGATATTTCACTCTCTCGCCATCAATCTGCCACTCACGTTCACCATGTCGAAAGGCCGGAATCGAAGCGACTGGACATAGCAAAACCGGGAATTGCTCCATTTGTTCGGAAATCTGCATTCGCACCAGATCGCGCTCAATCCACGTATCAAGCAAGGTTTGCGCAGTGTGCGGAGTCTCTTCCGCAACCCAGCCGCTGAACTCTTTCAGAATCGGGCTGAGTTCTGATTCGTGTCCGCGCAGCATAGGCCCAAGCAGCATGCCCCCAGCAACACCGAAAACTTTCCACCACAGTTGCCGAACTTTCTCCAAACCCTCCGGCCGAAATGGTTCCACTTCGAATCCCGCACCCTGCAATGCTTTCACAGCACGCTGCACCGCGGAGCGCGTTTCGGGAGTGACAGGGGTGCGCCCATCGTCTTCGAAATAGCCGATCCGGACTTTCGTCAACTCGTTCTGATCGCGCCACCGTACCGGAACCGCTGCCGCTGATGGATCACCGATGTCCGGCCCCTGCATGACTTCGAACAGAAGCCTTAAATCGCGGACCGTTCTGGCCATAGGCCCCACGACGCCCAGCAGGGCAAAAGGGCCGACCGACTGCGGAAAGTGACCGGTGGCCGGAATCCGGCCGGGTGTTGGCTTCAATCCACAAATTCCACAGAAGTGCGCCGGCACCCGAATCGAGCCACCACCGTCGCTTCCCACGCCTCCCGCTGAGCAGCCGGCCGCAATTGCCGCTGCCTCTCCGCCGCTCGATCCTCCGGCTGTGCGCGTAAGGTCCCAGGGATTGTTCGTGCGCCCGTAAAGAAGATTGTCTGTCTCCCATGCCATCAGGAGTTCGGGAGTATTGGTCATACCAAGAACAATGGCGCCTGCATTCTTCAGCCGCGAGACTAGCGGCGCATCAGCCCCGGCAACGTGCCCGGCCCGCAGCTTGGTGCCCGCTTCGCAGCGCATTCCGGCTACATCGATCGAACTCTTGATGCTGATCGGGACGCCATGCAAACGGCCGAGCTTGCCGTCGCGCAGGATTGCTTCTTCGGCGATCCGCGCTGCCCGCGACGTACGCTCCACGTCTACCTGCACGTAAGCACTGATCTTGGGATTTACTTGCGTGATTCGTTCGAGATGCGCCTTGACCACTTCCAGCGGAGAAAGCTCGCGGTGGCGAACCAGATCTGCCATTCGCCAAGCTGGCAGAAAGTTTATTTCCTCGTTAGACACGAACCTCGGAGTCTAGCACGGCGGCGAAAGTCAAAGTGGGGCTGGCACTTCAACCAGGAGATTGCGCATTGAGGATTTAGGCAGACACAAAAAGAGCGACACACTTTCGTTGTCGCTCTTTTCGCACTTGTGCTTATTTTGGTGGCGCTTGATTTTGCGGAGGCTGTGAATTGCTCGGTTGGCTTTGCTGCTGCTGTTGTTGCTGCTGACGTGCCCGCTCCTGCTGCAATTCTGCCAATTTCTGCAGCTGCTCCGACGTGAGGATGGCTTTGATCTTCGGAGATGCGTCGGCGCGGATTTGATTCGCCTTCTGAATCTTTTGTTCCTGGCTCATCGTAGTGTCATTCCGCAGCGCTTCCATCTGTTGGTTCTCTTCCATGATAATCGGACGCAGCTTGGCTTTCTGGTCGTCCGTGAGATTCAGAGGGTTGTCCTCACTCTGGCCATTCGATGACGCGTTTGGCTGCGTTGACGGCGGATTTGCTGGCGCAGCTTGGGCTGGGGCCGATTGCGGCTGAGCTGACTGGTTTGTTGCCGGCGATTGAGCCGCAGCCGACAAGCTAATCGTCAGCACCAGTGCAAACAACAAAACCGGGATTGTTGAACGTAAGACTCGCATTTTGCTCCTTTGCCGACGAGTGGACTTGGTGGGCTCTCATGTGCCCAGCACGATCTGAGCTCAGATGAGTATCGCTAGGCGGGGGTTGCCGCACGTGTCCATCCTGCTGAGATGCTGACCTGGCGAGGCGTTCGTGAGTACATCTACTCGGCAGCGAGCCAGTTCGCCTGAATTGCGAACCCTAATAGCCGAAATCCGCTTGCGCGGCATACGCGTGCTCTTTCACACCCAGCGATTCAAGGCGCTCAGCCTCCAGGCATTGCAGATATTCCTCCCGGCTTTGAAGGTTGTAAATCCATCTCTCCAGCCATGTATCGCTCTCAGCTTTCGTCTTCGTCTGCTCGTGATATTCACGAAAGGATTCATTGTCACGATTGTAGTAACCCTGAACAGGCGAAGGATGGGCACCATAAGGACATTCAATGACAGCGTCAACGAGGAACCCGGGGATCACAGTACGATTCGGGTCACTGGCTATAACTTCAGGCGCGACAATTTCTTCGGCAGTGACGATGACCCGCTTCGCAGCCCGTACGCCCTCGATCATGACGCCGTAATTGCCCCAGCAATGCGCATTGCCATTTGCATCAGCACGCTGCACATGGACGATCGTCACGTCTGGTCTCAACGCTCGCACTGCCCAAAGCGTTTCCTTGGGAGAGAATGGGGAAAAAATTTGATAAAAGAAGTGATTTCCTTTTGGCGTGTCACTGCCCAACGCCGTTTTGGAAGGCATGAATGGCACGCCCATTGCACCAGCTTGCAACGCCAACGCAACTGTGAAGTTGCTCATGTTGAACACCTTCATCCCATGTTGCTCGACTGCGCGGCGGAAGTTGTAGGCGGATCCCATCATCACATTTCCCACCCAGGCCGCGATCACTTTCTCAACGCATCCAGCGCCAATCAATTGATCGAAACAAATGTCAGAGATTGGGCCGATGAGTGTGAGATTTCCTTTTCTTTGGCGAATGATTTCGTGCGCCGCAGCAAACGGGATCATCTGCTCCAACTGCAATCCCATCGCGAGTGAAGAATTGTCGAGCACTAATTCAGCAATCGCGTCGTGCATGGAACGAAGTTTGGTCATAGCTGTAGAAATCGATATGAGATGCTCAGGGGTCTTTCCACTCGGGAGTACGCTTCTCCAAAAATGCGCGGATGCCCTCTTGCGCGTCTTCTGTCGTCATCAGTTCTTCAAGATAAATCTTTTCAGCGCGGGCGAGACCTTTTTCGAAGTGCATCGCCTCCCACCCATAGCTTGCCTTTTTTGCGAATGCCAGGGCCGCGGAACTTAATTTCGAGAGTCTGTGTACAACTTCATCGATCGCGCCATCGAGCTGATCTGTTGCGACGGCGCGAGTGGCCAAGCCGATTTCAGCGGCTTCTGTGCCGCTGATGGTGCAGCCCGTCAGGATCAATTCTGACGCCCGCTTTTGCCCGACGAGCGCCGCCAACGCGGTGGCCGCGACTGGCGGAAAACAGCCGAGCTGAATTTCCGGAAATCCCCATTGCGACTCATCTGCCGCATAGACCAAATCGCAGACCATCGCCAGCTCAGCACCGCCCCCGAGACAGTTCCCGTGGACAGCGGCAATCGTAATTTTCTGGGTCGTGATCAAGGCCCGGATGATAGCGTGAAATTTCTCGAGCATCGATTTGACGCTCTCGGGTGAGTGTGCGGCGACGTCAACTCCGGCGGAAAAACATTTGCCGTTCGCTTTGACAGCAATGATTGAGACGCCCGGCTGCGATTCGATTTCGGAGAGCGCGGCACGAAGTTCATCCATCATCGCAATGTCGATTACATTCAGAGGAGGATGATTGAGGAGAAGTCGTGCAACTGGTGCTTCGATTGACAGGCTTATTCGCTCGAATTTTGCAGATCGTTGCGTGGACATTCTCTTTGTGAGACAACACCTCTGGCAGATCCAGGTTAACTGGTCCAGAATCCTTCTTTGTCGTACTCGCGAATCGCGACCAACTCCTCTGTTGATGGCGCGGGAGTCTGCTGGATGTTGTCGCTCGATTGCAGGTTCCACCCCGTATTCGAGAGCACATCTTCAATTTCGACCCCCGGATGAACCGAATGCAAGTACGCTTCACCTCGCGCATTGAAACGCAATACAGCCTTCGTCGTGATGATTGCTGAAGGTCCGCCACGCGGAAGGCCGACACGCTTGCGCCAATTCTCCCCATCTCCGTAACCGGGGCTTGTCATAAAGGAAACTCGCTCGGGCATGCGCTCCTTTTTGTGTTCCAGCAGCACGACGAAACGCTGCGCGAGCGAAGCGATGTCGCATGCGCCACCAGACCCCGGCAGCCGGACCAAACCGTGCAAGCCATTTACCTGCGTCGAATTCAGATTGCCGAACCGATCCACCTCGGCTGCGCCGAGGAAACCGAGATTCACACGCCCCGATTGCAAAAGGCTCATCACTCCGAGCATGTCCAGGCAGTGGGTCGCTCCCAGAAGATTCGGTGGATCCGCCATCGTATAAATCAATTCAGGGGCAGGAGCCGAGCGGATCACGCCATTTTCGAAAAGTCCAATGGCGTTGGGGGCATGAGTCTTCTTAGCAACAACGAATGCAATCAGCGGCAGGCGCATGCCGACAAAGACAAGCTCGCCGTCGCGAATTTCGCGGGCGGCTGCGCAAACCATAAGTTCTGGACGGGTGTATTTAACGTTCGTCGAGTTTCGCTCGACAGGACGGACGTGAACGTCCGTCCGCACACGGGCATTTTTAATCACAGATTGATCGCTGACTTCCGCGGTTCGGCGATGGTCTCAAACGGATCGCGGGCACCTTCCTTCGGAACGATCCACTTTTTCTCATTGGCAATAATCTCAAGCAGTAGCTTTTTATCTTCGACCGTTGGAAGGAATTCAGGCAGCATCTGCTCGTATTCTTTCTCTTCCAGTGGCTGACCGGTTTGCGGATGAAATCTCTGGTTCGCCCATCGTCCGATCATGCGGTTGAACTTGATGTTCGGCGCATAGAGTTTTGGCTGGCCGGCTTTCAACACTCCATTGAACCGGGCGATCAATCCCGCCACCTCATCGTGATAAAGATGACGATTGTAGTCGTTGAGATCGTCAAGGTCCGCTTCTTTCTCGTTCTTCGGCTCATCGTAGCGCCCTTTAATTCCCCAGACGTACGCCCAATGCGCGGAAGATGAATGATCGGTGCCAAACAAATCGTACGAACTTGAGATCCATTTATTGAGATATTTCTGAATGAGCCAAGCGGGAACCAGGCCAGCTTGTACGATTCGGCGAATTCCATCATTTCCCGTGCCCATGTGAAAGGCTTCTTCACGCAACATGTATGACATAGACCGGCCAAGCGGAGCGAAAGCCGAGTACTTCAGCATTTGCAATTGAAATTTTCCATCCCGGTCAACGAAATCCGTATAGGTGAAAAAGTCCATCCAATTGTCGACATCGACATTGAACGCGCCGAGCAGCCGCTTGTTCTCAAACGCCCTCCGTTCGAGCATCTTTTGCGCTTCCACCTTGCCGGAATAGCCGAAGTGCTCGATGAGCAGCGCGCACATCTGCCAGCCATGGCGCATCTCTTCGATCATCACGCGAGTAATGGCGCGTCGGTCCCAGTCCGTAGGCGCGGTTTCGAAAAGATAGCGCTGCTGCTCAACGCTGGCAAATTCAGTGTCGCCCTGGTAGACGATCATGTTCATCAAAGCATCGCGCATCTGCTGCGTAGGAATTTGTCTCAGGTTCTCCCATTTTCGTCGGCCTTTGTAGTGCCCGAACTGAATCTCTTCCGTTTCGATCGGGCCAAAGAGAGTGTCGAATTTGAATTGCGCAATCTCATCGCGATTGACGCCGATTTCCTGGCGCCACTCATCGAAGAGCCCTACCCAATCGCTGAATGTTCCGATTTTTGCTACTTTGCCAGGCATAAATACCTCAGCATCAGCCATCAGCATTCAGCCAAAACCAAATTCGCGAGCGGCTGAGTGATGAATGCTGAGTGCTGACTGCTTATTTTCCCTTAAATTCCGCTGGCCGCTTTTCCACATACGCCGCCAGCCCTTCCTTCGCATCTTCGCTCTGGAACAATAACTGCTGGTTCTCGCGTTCGACTGCGAGAGCCGATTCCAGCGGAATCTCCCATCCCGTCTGCACCGATCGTTTGATGCGCCCCACCGCCTTCGCCGCTTTATTCGGGGGACAGAACTGGCGCGCATACTCCATGATATTTTCCATGAAACCTTCGCGCTCATAGATGTCATTGATGATTCCGAATTCAAGCGCCTCTTCAAACGAGTACGTATTTCCGGTGACCATCAGCTCGATTGCCTTGCTCTTCCCCACCAGCCGCGACAAACGTTGCGTTCCGCCAGTGCCGGGCAGCACGCCAAGATTCACCTCCGGCAAACCGATTTTCCCGGCGTCCTTCCGCGCGATGCGAATATCGGCAGCCATCGCAATTTCGAGTCCGCCGCCAACCGTGTGCCCATTCAGCGCCGCGATCACCAGCTTGGGAGTTTGTTCCAGGCGAAGCAGCGTTTCATTGGCATGAAGACAGAAGTAGTATTTGAACGTCGGGTCGACACTGGCCAGCATTTTGATGTTCGCGCCCGCTGAAAAAAACTTTTCACCCGCTCCGGTGAGCACTATGACGTAGACATCGTTGTCCATGCGCGCTTTCAGGATGGCGTCGTCGAGCTGCCGGTTCATTTCATAGGTATAGGTGTTCGCCGGAGGATCGTTCATCTCGATGACCCCGACACCGTCCTCTACGCGGTAATTAATGAGCTGTTTACTTTGCTGCTCAGTGGCGGTCTGCAACGTGGTCGCCATGCGTCCTCCTGACGGGCTAACAGCAAATTGTAGACCTTTTCGGTGGAAGGAAGCTCTTTAGGAATTGACCGCTCAGTTTCTAATATCTGACATCAGGTTCTCGACTTCGGTCTTCAAGTCCGCAGTTAGGGGGAGCAGGGGCACACGGGGCGTCCCTCCATAATAGCCATTCAGGTCCATGCCGTACTTCAGCGCAGGAATACCCAGTTCAGCGCCAACTCGAATGGCCGCACGCGTGATTCGTTCCTGTTTGATACGCGCTAACTCCGCGTCGCCTTCCTTCCACGCTGCGTAAATCTCATAGCAGGCCGTGGGAGCAGGATCGGCAAAGGCTAGAATGCCACCGATCGCTCCGGCTTCAAGTGAAGGATGCAGCTTCTGAGCAGCACCCACAGAAATCTGGAACCCGACCTCCTTTTGGCGCGTCTTCAAACCGCCGATCACCGTGATCGAGGAAGAAGAAGTCTTGCTCGCGAAGCTTCGTTCCGGAGGAGTCATTCGACTGACTTCCTTACCTCGCTCGCTCAAAGCAGGCGTAGCGTGCACGCCCGTGGCCCCAGGGATCGCTGTAGCTCCGGCGAGGACGCCTTTCGGGATCAATTCTTCCTCAGTATTCGGGTCTTTGCTGTGCACCTTGTTCAGCATGCGTGTTGTAACCGCCGCGAAGGTGTCGGTAACCGTTGCGCTCCTCCGGATATGACGGGTGCCTTCGGCCATTCGCCGCACTTTTTCGACATCGCCGCCAGACTCCTTGATCCCAATAATGTTCGGGTGCTCGGCGAGTTCGATAACGAGTTCCGCCGGAATGTCGTATCCGGTGAATACCGGAACACTATAGATCATGATTGGAAGCGGCGAGCGGTCTGCAATTGTACGGTAGAACGCCAACATATTTTCCTGCGGCATGCGATTGCGGAAGTAAAACGGCGTTCTTACGAGCGCAACATCGTAGCCGAGTTCGGCCGCGTATTCGGTGAGCCTCAGAGTTTCTACAGCTGATTCTGCGCCGGTGCCAGCAATTAGAATCTTCTGCGCGGCGCAGGCCTGGCTGGCCGTCTTCAACACCACGCGCCGCTCCTCATCGGAGAGCATGACCGTTTCTCCGGTCGAGCCAAGCACAACAATTCCCGAGACGGGCGTCTTCGAGTAATGCTCAACATTATGTTCGAGCTTTTTGTAGTAGACGTGCCCGTCGGGATAGAACGGCGTCGTGACCGGAGGAATAATGCCGTGGAGCAGCATAGGTGTCTGCTACACATTCTAGACGAATCAATGAATGACGATGCGCGAGAACAAATGCACGTCGCGTCAAATTAACGCCCTGAATCAAGACATGGCACATAGATGCGGCCTCCAGGATCTATGGCCTGACGGTACTCTCGTTCAGAGCCAACAAAAAACCATTCAGTGTCCGCTCGACTGGAAATTGGATCACTTCCAGTAGCTACGCCCCAAATAGAACCTCCTTGGCATGAGTGCGTCTTCCGAAGCGGAGTACGATGGCCATTCGCAACGTAGAAGTATTCATCGTTCGCGAGCCCACCTTCGAGCATGGATGATGTCCGGAGATGGCCTTCACCATCCAACCATAGAAGCCAATGGCCTTTCTCCGCCGGGAGCGGCGTTGCAGAGGCCACCTGAAACTGAATTTTTGCCCAGCCTTTGAAGCCCGCAGGAATAAGGAAAATATCGGGACGGCGGGTATTGCATGAGGTTGTTAAGAGCGCGATCGTCGCAACGAACCAGAATGGGCCCCAGCGCGAATTCACATTCTCGCCACTGCTCGTTCTGCGTGCAGCTGCTGTAGAGCTCTCACGTTGATTTCGCCTCTTTGTAGTGCGGCAATTCCCTCAGCCGCAGCGCGAGCAGCAGCGAGCGTGGTAATGGTAGGGATGCGCGCTGTGACCGCGGCGCGGCGAATGGCTTTTTCATCAAAGAATGGGTCGGGGCCTTGCGGGGTATTGACGATTAGCTGAATGCGGTCGCCTTTGATCAGATCGACCACGTTGGGGCGGCCTTCTTTTACTTTGTAAACACGGTCGCAAGCCATCCCGGCTTCTTCGATCACATCGGCAGTGCCGGCGGTCGCAACCAGCTTGAATCCCATGTCGACGAATTTACGCGCGACCTCCGCGACGTGCGGTTTGTCATGATCGGTGACGCTAATGAAGACACAGCCCTGCGTCGGAAGCTTTTGCCCCGCAGCAACCTGAGCCTTCGCGAATGCCTCGCCGAAATTATCTGCCACGCCCATGACTTCGCCGGTAGATTTCATCTCGGGCCCAAGAACAGTATCGACGCCAGGGAACTTGTTCCATGGGAAGACCGGGGATTTCACATAGTAGAACGATCCGGTGTCGAGATCTTTTTGTTGCTCGATAAATTCAGGCAAGAATTCACGAAGCTTGCGGCCAGTCATCAGGCGGGCCGCAATCTTGGCCATCGGAATTCCGGTGGCTTTTGAAACGTAAGGGACAGTTCGTGAAGCGCGTGGATTGACTTCGAGAACATACACCTTTCCGCTATCGCTATTTGAGCTGGTGTAACCCGATCTTGGTATCGCAAACTGCACATTCATCAAACCGATCACCTTCAGCGCGCGAGCAAGTTTGAATGTGTACTCGCGCATCCGGTTGAGCAGGTGCTCTGGGATGTCGACGGCCGGGAGTACGCAAGACGAATCGCCGGAGTGGATTCCCGCTTCCTCGATATGCTGCATAATTCCACCGATCACGACGTCTTCGCCGTCGGAGAGCGCGTCAACATCGACTTCGATCGCGTCTTCGAGAAAGTGGTCGATCAGCACCGGGCGGTCCTGCGAATACTCGACAGCTTCCTTCATGTATCGCACGACTGTCTCTTCGTCGTAGGCGATAACCATGGCACGTCCGCCGAGAACGTAAGAAGGACGCACCAGGACCGGGTAGCCGATTTTAGCGGCACCGGCGACAGCTTCCTCGAGCGAGGCAGCCATCGCGCCGGGCGCCTGTGGAATTTCGAGTTCTTCGAGTAGCTTGTTGAAGCGCTTGCGATCTTCAGCAAGATCGATTGACTCGGGTGACGTGCCAATGATCTTCACGCCTGCTTGTTTGAGCGGCAGCGCGAGATTCAGCGGAGTTTGTCCGCCGAACTGTACGATGATGCCGACGTCCGCACCGGCAGCAGTCTCGTGCTCGTAGATCGCCCAAACGTCTTCAAACGTGAGCGGCTCGAAATAGAGTCGGTCGCTGGTATCGTAATCGGTCGAAACCGTCTCGGGGTTGCAGTTGACCATGATCGACTCGTAACCGTCCTCGCGGAGTGCAAAGCTGGCATGGCAGCAGCAGTAGTCGAACTCAATTCCCTGCCCGATGCGGTTCGGCCCACTTCCCAGAATCATAACTTTCTTCTTCGGAGTCGGAGCGGCTTCATCTTCATCTTCGTAGGTCGAATAAAGATACGGCGTGAAGCTCTCGAACTCCGCGGCGCAAGTATCGACCCGCTTGTACACCGGCTGAACTTTGTGTTTCTTGCGCAGGTGCCGAATCTTTTCCTGATCGCCTTTGCCGCTTAGCCGCCAGGTTCCCGCAAGGCGGCCATCGGAAAAACCCATGCGCTTGGCATTGCGCAGCACCTCGGTCGGGACGGACTCGATCGGGTGCTTCTCGACCTCAAGCTGCATGTCATTAATTTCTTTCAGCTGATACAAGAACCACGGGTCCATACCGGTCATTTTCGCCAACTGCTTCACCGTGTGCCCCTGGCGGATGGCGTAGCGAAGGTAGCTCAACCGCTCTGGATGTGGCGTAACAAGACGCTGTGTGAGGATTTTCGGCTCGATCTTTTCTGAACCCACGCGCTTGCCGGTATCGAGTGCGCGCACGCCTTTCATCAACGCTTCTTTGAATGTGCGCCCGATGGCCATGACTTCACCGACTGACTTCATCTGAGGTCCGAGATTCTCGTCTGCTCCCGGAAATTTTTCGAATTGCCACTTGGGAATTTTGACGACCACGTAGTCAAGCGTTGGCTCAAAGCACGCAGGAGTTTTGCGGGTGATGTCATTCGGAATTTCATCGAGTGTGTAGCCGACAGCGAGCTTGGCTGCGATCTTTGCAATCGGAAATCCCGTGGCTTTTGACGCCAGCGCTGACGATCGCGAGACGCGTGGGTTCATCTCGATGATGACCATGCGTCCAGTGTGGGGATGAACGCCGAACTGAATATTCGATCCACCTGTTTCGACGCCGATCTCGCGGATGACGGCAATTGCCGCGTCGCGCATGGCCTGATATTCGCGGTCGGTAAGGGTCTGCGCGGGCGCAACCGTGATCGAGTCTCCGGTGTGCACGCCCATGGGATCGAAGTTCTCGATCGAGCAGATGATGATGACGTTGTCTTTGAGGTCACGCATGACCTCAAGTTCAAATTCCTTCCACCCGAGCACGGATTCTTCAATCAGCGCTTCGTGGACTGGAGAAAAATCAAGTCCGCGGGCCAGCACTTCGAGCAACTCTTCGCGGTTATAGGCCATGCCGCCACCCGAACCGCCGAGCGTGAACGACGGGCGCACGATGACGGGGAAACCAATTTTCCCGGCGAACTCGAGGCCGTCTTTCAGGTTGTTGACCAGCGCTGATTTCGGAACGTCGAGACCGATCTTCTGCATCGCGTCTTTGAAGAAAAGACGGTCTTCCGCTTTCTTGATAGCTCCGACGTTTGCCCCGATCAACTTGACGTTATACTTTTCGAGTACGCCGCTGTCGGCGAGTTCGATCGCAAGATTCAGCGCCGTCTGTCCGCCAACAGTAGGAAGAACGGCGAATCCGGTGCCAGGCGACATCTCACGCTCGACGCGAATAATCTCTTCGAGATACTCGCGGGTGAGCGGCTCAATGTAAGTGCGGTCGGCGACCTCCGGATCGGTCATGATGGTGGCCGGATTCGAATTTGCGAGCACGACCTCGTATCCTTCGGCCTTAAGCGCCTTGCAAGCCTGCGTGCCGGAGTAGTCGAACTCAGCGGATTGGCCAATGATGATCGGCCCCGAGCCGAGGATGAGGATTTTGGAGATGTCAGTTCGTTTGGGCATTCTTCTTTTTCATTTATTTACTCTGTCATCCCGACCAAGTGAATTGATCAGCTTCGTTGATCAATTCACGCGTGGAGGAACCTTGTGGTTGCATCTTCGAACGACGCGAACGCAAGGTCCCTCGGCGAAAATGGAGAACTTGTTTTTCACCCTTTCCACTCCTCCATCAGCTTCACGAAATCTTTGAACAGATAATGCGAATCGTGCGGCCCCGGCGAAGCTTCCGGGTGGTACTGCACGCTAAATAGCGGCAAGTTGCGATGGCGCATGCCTTCGAGCGTCGAGTCGTTCAGGTCGATGTGCGTCAGCTCGACTTCAGACTGGGGCAGCGAATCGGGATCGACGGCAAAGTTATGGTTATGCGCGGTGATCTCGATTTTGCCGGTGTTGAGTTGCTTCACCGGATGATTGCCGCCGTGATGCCCGAATTTCAGCTTGAAGGTTTTGCCGCCGAGGGCAAGCCCGGTAAGCTGATGGCCGAGGCAGATGCCGAAGATCGGCTGGCGCCCCATGAGGCGGCGGATGTTATCAACTGCGTACGTGCATGGCTCGGGATCGCCGGGGCCGTTCGAGAGAAAAACACCGTCGGGTTTCAGCGCGAGAACGTCTTCCGCAGGCGTTTGCGCCGGAACGACTGTGACCTTGCAACCTTCGCTACGTAACTTGCGCAGAATGTTGTGTTTGATTCCGAAATCATACGCCACTACATGAAATCGCTCAGGTTGGTCTTTCACGCCGACAACTTCGATCGGTTCGTGCGAGCGCTCGCCCACTTCCCACACGTAAGGCCGGTTCGTTGTGACGACTTTCGCAAGGTCCTGGCCATCCATTTTCGGGATCGAGCGGGCTTTTGCTACTAACTTCTCGACATCCGTCTCGATTGTCGAGATCACGCCGCGCATCACGCCGTTGTCGCGCAAGTGCCGAACCAAAGCCCGCGTATCGATATCCGCGAGCACTGGGATCTTAAATTGTTCGAGATATTCTTCGGCCACCTGCTGTGAACGCCAGTTGGAGCTGACCTTCGAAAACTCGCGCACGATCAGGCCTTCAATATAGGGACGCGTGGCTTCGTTATCTTCGGCGTTGGTGCCGTAGTTGCCGATTTGCGGGTTGGTTAAAACGACGATCTGTCCGGCGTAAGAGGGATCAGTGAAAATTTCCTGATAGCCGGTAATGGAGGTGTTAAAAACAACTTCGCCGTAGCATTCGCCTTTGGCGCCGTAGCCTTTGCCTCGGAAGACGCGACCGTCTTCGAGCGCAAGGATAGCCTGCATTCGATCTCCGGGGAGTGGATTTTATAGATTTTAACAGGAGAAAACGATGAGTGGAAGCGTGGAAAACTGGGCAGAAATTCGAAATCGTCTTTGTCCTAAGTCGTCGCCCATGAAATGGGTGTTCGCCGCGTCCTCGCGGAAATCCCAACGCTCTCTGCAGTTAAATCTTTTGAGAATGCCTTACCCGCAAAGTGCGGGGAGCTAGCAGGTCGGCAAAGGCAAAGCTTTGACCAGCTCCAACTACACTCACCTCATCCAATCCAGTAGAATTGGACTGCAATGGACGTTGCACCTGAAGTCTCCCAGCCAGCACCTGAAAGTGATACTCCCAAACCCGGCCCGGGCCGCCGGGCGGCGACGCCTTTTTCAACGTGGGTACGCGATCTAATTATTTCCCTGGCAATTTCGGCTTTCATCATTGTTTTCCTTTACCAGCCGGTGAAGGTCGAGGGCACCAGCATGATGCCTTCGCTTGATGACCAGGAGCGCATTTTCATTAACAAGTTCGTCTATCGAATTGAGCCCATCCAGCGTGGCGACATCGTCGTCTTCCGCTATCCGCGGGATCCGCAAAAGAGCTTTATTAAGCGCGTGATTGGTGTCGCCGGCGATCATGTCCGAATCGTGGATGGCCGCGTTTATCTCAACGGGAAGCTGCTGGTCGAAGATTACGTCCCGCGAATGTACCAGGACGATCGCTCTTATCCGGATGTTGTGGTCCCGACCGATTCTTACTTCGTGCTCGGCGACCATCGCAGCCTTTCAAATGACAGCCGCGACTTCGGCCCGGTGGACTCTTCTTACATTTACGGCAAAGCGGTGTTTGGCTACTGGCCCATGGATAAGCTGGGCAGGTTGCGATAACAGCTACTCGAACCTAATTTTGTCGCCAGCCACGACCGAGTGCTTGCGAAACTTCGCATCATTGTGATCCGGAAAGTCAGTGCGATAGTGCGCACCACGGCTCTCTTCTCGTGCCAGCGCCGACTTGGCAACCAGCATTCCTGTGATCTGAAGATTTCGTGCTTCGAACTCTCGCCGGCTATGCGGTCGCGAAACTTTTTCGGCAATTTCTTCCAGCCTCTGAATTGCGCTTTTCAATCCAGTACCGGTGCGCACGATCCCAACGTCTTTCCACATCAGTTCCTGTAATTCTGTAATCGAAGCGTCTACCGGCAGCCGCACTGGGCCGTTTGAATAAGCCAGATGAGGAAAATCTGTACGATGCGATGGTGCGAGTTCATCACGCATTTTCCTTCCTGCTCGCGCTCCAAACACCAAGCCCTCCAGCAACGAATTACTTGCCAGACGGTTTGCTCCGTGAACTCCAGTTCCAGCCGCTTCGCCTGCGGCGTACAGACCAGGCAAAGTCGTGCGAGCTTCGAGATCGGTCCGAACTCCTCCCATAGCGTAGTGCGCTGCCGGACGAATCGGAACCAGTTCAGTCGTAATGTCAACGTTGTATTGCATGCAGGTGGCGTAAATCCTTGGAAAGCCCTTACGAATGTGGTCTGCATCAAGATGCGTCAGGTCGAGATAAACGACTGCTTCTTTCGTCCGGCTACGTTCAATTTCATGCACGATGGCGCGCGCGACAACATCGCGCGGCGCAAGTTCGCCCATCGGATGGTATTTCGGCATAAAGCGCATCAGCTCCATATTGCGGAGATAGGCACCCTCGCCACGCAGTGCTTCCGAGAGGAGAAATCGCGGCGCCTTCTTCAGATATAAAGCGGTGGGATGGAACTGAATGAATTCAAGATCGGTAAGCTCGGCCCCGGCGCGATACGCCATTGCGACGCCATCGCCGGTCGCCACGCTTGGATTTGTCGTGTTCACATACAACTGCCCCATGCCCCCGGTGGCAAGTAGGACGGCGGAAGCATGAATAGCAGTATGGCTCCCGTGCTCATCAATCACCCGAACTCCGCACACCCGCCCGGCATCAATCACCAGATCGGTCGAGAATTCGAATTCGCGCACGGAAATTTCCGGAAGGGTCTTTGCTTTCGCATAAAGCGCGCGCTGGATCTCGCGCCCAGTCGAATCCCCATGCGCGTGAAGTATGCGATTTCGACTGTGCGCCCCTTCGCGGCCGAACGTCAGTTTTGTTCCATCACGGTCGAACTGGGTTCCCCACGCAATCAGTTCCTCAATTCGCTCGGGAGCATCTTCAACCAACACGCGCGCCGCGTTAGGGTTACAAAGCCCGTCGCCGGCATTCAGCGTGTCCTGCAAGTGCAGGCTGATCTCATCTTCGTCGCTGAGGGCAGCGGCGATTCCTCCCTGCGCATATTGCGTGCTGGAATCGGCAATCTCACGCTTGGCAAGCACTAACACGCGACCTGCTGGAGCCAGCTCAATCGCCGCACGCAAGCCCGCGACCCCGGCGCCGACGACCAGAAAATCAGTTTCCGAAGGAGTGGCTGGCATTTTCGAAATGGTACACCCGAATTTCAGGGCGTTCCAGGAGCGAGCATTCGGAGTGTTTCACAAGCGCGCTAACATCCGCGCCAATCGGCGCGAATAGCTTGTTATCATGTTCGCGATGCTGCGCATTCCGGTCAGGACGACATCACATTCGTACGAAGTTGTAATTGAACACGGGTTGCTTGCTCGCGTGGGCGAGATTCTGTACGGCTTACTCGGCGAAATCCGGCCATTGTTCATCATCACGGTTCCTCCAGTACATCGCCGCTGGGGCAAACGACTTCTTAAATCTTTGAAGAACGCCGGGTTCACACCGCAAGTCATCCAGATGTCCGATGGCGAGCGCTTCAAACGACTTGCGACTGTCGAAACGCTGGCGGAAGGTCTGCTGAAAATTGGTGCGGACCGAAAAGCAGTTGTGCTCGCATTTGGCGGTGGAATTGTGGGCGATGTAGCCGGAATGCTTGCATCGGTCTACATGCGTGGCGTCAAACTCGTGCAGGTCCCGACGACTGTGCAGGCGCAGCTCGATGCCGCTATTGGGGGCAAGACCGGCGTGAATTTGAAATCAGGAAAAAACCTGGTTGGAACTTTTTATCAGCCGGAAGTTGTTTTGATCGATCCCGCAGTGCTTGAGACTCTTCCTGAACGTGAATTTCGTGCTGGGATGTACGAGGCAATCAAAGCTGGCGTGATTGGCAACCCCACATTGTTCGGCCGTCTTGAGCGATCTTCACTGAAGTCTCTGCGAAAAGATCCCGAACTCGTCGCGTGGACGATTGCAGAATCCGCAAGACTGAAGGTCGAAGTTGTTTCCGCAGATGAAAAGGAGGCCGGTCTTCGACGCGTTCTTAACTTCGGCCATACGCTTGGCCACGCGCTCGAAACCGCTACTTCGTACAAACATTTCTTACACGGTGAAGCAGTCGCCTGGGGAATGATTGCGGCGGCAAAAATAGCGAACGAGATGCAGTTTGCTAAGAACGGGACTTTCGACCGCGTTCGTGATGCGAGCCTCGCCTGGGGGAAGTTGCCCAGTGTAACGTTAACCACCGAGAAAGCGATTTCGTTGGTCCGCTCAGATAAGAAGACTGAAGCCGGAGTTACGAACTTCGTGCTTCCCAAAGAAATCGGCAGAGTCGAAGTCGTCAGCAATGTGCGAGAACCGGCAATCGCTTCGGCCCTTGCGGAAATCCGGCGGCTTTCTCGTGCTCAGTGAAGTGCCACAAAAGCAGCAATCCATCCGCGGCGCAGCTCCAGCGGGCGCTTCTGATCGCGACTCCGCGGCCCGCGCAATTCGCGAAATGTTTACCGCCATTGCGCCTCGATACGATCTGCTCAATCACCTTCTTTCAGCGAACATCGACAAACTTTGGTGGCGGCGGACTGCGCACGCTTTCAGCGACGTACTGAACCGCCCAAGTGCAAAGGTCCTTGATCTTTGTTGCGGCACCGGCGACATGGCATTTGCGCTCCGGCGTGAAGGTAAACAGGCCGAGATCACGGGTGCGGATTTTTCTCACACAATGCTTGTGCTGGCATCGAAGAAGACCTCGCCTTCACAGCCAGTGAAATGGATCGAAGCCGACGCACTGCAACTTCCCTTTCCAGATGAAAGTTTTGATCTGATTACCTCAGCATTTGGCTTTCGAAACCTGGCAGACTATGATGCCGGGCTGCGCGAAATTCTGAGACTTCTTCGGCCAGGCGGCCAATGTGGAATTCTGGAGTTCAGTGAACCAGAAGGAATGCTGGGCAAAATCTATGACCTGTATTTCAAATCTATTTTGCCCAGAATCGGCAAGCTCATTTCTGGCAATAACGGGGCATATTCTTATCTTCCAGCATCGGTCGAACGCTTCCCGGCTCCGCAAGAAATGCTCACGAGAATGCGAGCCGCCGGATTCGGCGACGTCTCCTGGACACCGTACACATTCGGCATAGCGGGGCTTTACCGCGGATATCGGTAGGTTCTCTCTTCACGTAACTGGGTGCCAATCGTGGTCAGTTTTGCCTGCATGACAATTCAGGCGCCCAAAGCCCATACGTATGTGGACGCATCAGTTTTTTGCTGCTGGCACAGCTTGGCCCTTCGATTGACTTGTTCGAAAACAGTCGCTGAACGCGTCAGCGATAGGAAAGCGAATTACGTCTTCGTACTCGTGCCCCAGAAAATGTTCTAGGCGGAAGGTATCCATCACCGTGTCTGATGTCATGTAGGGCGCAACGTCGGGAGGAATGGTAGACAGCTTCATGGCCCAGAGAATTTGCAAGACAAGTGAAAACAACTTCTCCGTTGGTACTCGAACCAGCTTCGCATTCGCCAGGCGCACGCATTGCGCATAGGTCAAAGATCCCCCGCGCGCGGCCACATTCAAGATCGTTAACCGCTGCGACTCGGGTTCGGTCTTATTCAAAATGAATGCGATCAGGCGGGCCACATCATCAATATGGACGAATTGAATTTTGTGCTCGAGGTATTGTTCTCCGGAAGGCAACATACAAGGAAGCCTTTTCCCCTGTTGGCGCATTCGCTCCGCACGTTTGCTCGTTCCTCCGGGAATTCCGCGGAACGCTTCCATGAAGTAGTTCTCAATTCCTGCGCCAGCAAAAATATGCGGACGCAGAATATACGCGCTGCATCCGCGCAGTGCCGGGGCACGCTGCTGCACGACTCTATCCGCTTCCATTTTGTGCACGCCATAAATGTACGTGTGGGCGGCTAACGGTGAATCTTCGCTGGCAGGTGTAGAAAGTCCAGGCCCGTATGCGGATACGCTACTGACGAAGATAAATTTCTCCACCATCGGCCATTCGCGATTGGCTTCGGTAATGGCTTCCATTACCCGCGCAGTGCCGGCGACGTTGCTTTGCCACATGCGATCGCGATCCAGGATCCCCGTGCGTACCGCATCCATTACGAACGCAAGGTGAACCACCGCGACCGGCCGCACCTCACGTAACAGAGCAAGGAATTCCTGGCAAGAAGACTCCAACCCGAAATCCATTTCCACGAACTGCGATGGGACTTCACGATCAGGAGGGCGCAGGTCGACTCCAACCACACGGAATCCTGAGAGCAGCGGCAACAGCCGCTGCCCGAGGTTCCCTGAGATTCCCGTCACAATAATGGACGGAAGCGCATCCAACATCTATTTGTTACCAGGAGTGGTGCCCTGCGGTTGGTGGCCGCTAGGGTTCTTCAATGAAGGCGGAGCCGGCGTGGCGAAATACGCTTCATCGTACGTTGTCTTCGCGTCATTCTGTAAAGACTCGAATGACGTCTTAATACTTTGCGTCCTCAGCGTCTGGGCAATTTGGTCGTGGACCTTCGCCAGCGGCTGATCCGTGACCTCCAGCACTTTGTAAACTCTATAACCTGTGGGATCGGCGAATACCTGTGAAACTTCACCTTTCTTCAACTCGAAAATCGACGCGTCGGTCGTCGGAATGCTGTTTTTCGGCAGGTTTTCCATCTTTACATTGCTGGCTTTCATCTTGCTGCCTGCCGCATCGTAAGCTTCCTGCTGCAGCTTGAGGAAGTCTTCGCCGGCCGCCGCCCGCGCTCGGAGCTTATCGGCCTCGCCCTTCATGTCTACTTCTGAGGCCGCGCGCTTCTTCTGTATTTCAGGATCGTTCGGCTTCTGGTTCGCTCCTACTTCAATCTGCTTCTGCTTTGGAATGTAAATTCGCTCAAAACTTATCGTCTTATAGTCGGCAGCGTGCTGCTGATAATAGTCGTTAATGGCACTTTCAGAAACGTTCTGCGCATTCTTCTGCATCTGCTGAGCAGCTTCCCGGTCCAGAAGCTGCAAACGCGCCAGTTGCAGGCGCTCGTTGAATTCGGGTCCCTGGTCCAGTCCCATCTCGTGTGCCTTCTCGGCGAGCAGCAGCGCCATTACGTACTGGTTCGCAAACTGCTTCTTCTGTGCCGAAGGCATGTTAGGCTGCACCGCGTTCACCACTTTTTCAAACTCCGCGCGAGTAATGACCGTATTGCAATCCGCGGGCGTGGCACTGCTGTTCGCGGGCTTTTCACAAAGACCCTGAACGGTGATCACCGGCGTATCCGGCGAAACAGCTGTATTTGGAATCAGCTCGTCTGGATCTGACCCACGAGTCTTCAAAGTGGGGGCCGGGGAGCTAGTCTGGCTTATCGCTGTACACGCCAGGAGCAGAAGGCAGACGGCTCCATAAAGAATGCTTTTCAATGGTACCTCCGAATGAATGTAAGGGTATAGAGAATCCTAGCACAGGGCGAAGAGCCGCTATGTACCATGCCCAGGCTTGGCGGAACTATTTGACAAAGCGATAATCCTTGTATGTCGGACTTGCCAGCAGCATTCGGATCGGAGGCGATGCGTGCCGAAAAACGTGCTGCTGCTGCGAACTCCCTGATCGCTGCCCTGGCGATTACTGGATTAAAGATCTTCGTCGGTATCACTACCGCAAGCCTGGGCATTTTGTCTGAAGCGGCGCATTCGGCCCTGGACCTGATCGCGGCAACCGTGACGTTGTTTTCCGTCCGTGTGTCCGACAAACCTGCCGATGCCGACCACCAATACGGGCACGGCAAGGTCGAGAATTTTTCGGCTTTTATTGAAACTGGCCTGCTGCTTGTCACCTGTGTCGTAATCATCTTTGAGGCACTCAAGCGTCTTTTCTTCCACCATGTAGAGATCGAGCCCAGCCTTGCGGCATTTCTCACATTGCTCTTCTCGATGGCAGTCGACTTCTGGCGTTCGCGCGCTCTGGGAACTATTGCAGCCAAATACGACAGCCAGGCTTTGCAAGCAGATGCCCTTCATTTTTCAACTGACATCTGGTCGAGCGGCGTTGTAGCGGTTGGACTTGCGCTCGTGTTGCTCGGTCGAAGGCTGAATGCTTCATGGCTTATCGCCGCCGACCCGATTGCGGCGCTCTTCGTGGCGGGCGTCATCGTTTTTGTCAGTACACGATTGGCTCGCCGTACCGTCGATGCACTCCTCGATGCCGCTCCCAAAGGTGCTCGCAGCACCATTATTAAGGCGCTGCAAAATATCGACGGCCTATTGGAAGTCGACCGTGTCCGCATCCGTCGTGCCGGAAATCGATACTTCGCCGATGTCGCTGTCGGCCTCGCGCGAAATGTTACGTTTCAGCGATCGGGTCAGGTGGCGGATGAGGTTACAAGCACGGTGAACCGGGTGCTTCCGAACGCCGATGTTGTCGTTCACTCAATTCCACGCGCAGGTTCAGCAGAAAACATCTTTGATCGCGTTCGCGCCGTCGCCACTCGTCACAATTTAAACGTGCATGACGTGAGTGTTCAGGATCTCGATGGACGCCTTCACGTGGAGCAGCACCTTGAAATGGACGAGAACCTTCCTTTAAAAGATGCACATGATCGCGTGAGCCTGCTCGAAGATGAGATTCATCAGGAAGTTCCTGAAATAGCATCGATTCTGACTCATATCGAAAGTGAACCTGCAACCATCGAATCAGGCGAACAAATCCAGCGCGATGCGCATCTTGAAGAACGCCTTAAAACCGTTTCGTCGGAATTTCCCGCCATTCTCGACACTCACGATATCGAAGTTAAACGCGTGAATGGCCGCGTTTACATTTCATGTCACTGCACTTTTCCGGATGAAATGCCGCTCTCGCGCGTTCATGATCTGTCAACGGCCCTCGAAAGCAGATTTAAGCAGGAAGCACCGGAACTGTTTCGCGTGCTGATTCATCCAGAACCCAGAACTGACAATCGGAGATGAGCATGATCAAAGCAACAGCAAAATGGTCCGGGGAATTGCGGTTCGCGGGAGTTGGCAACGGCGGCCATTCCGTTTTGATGGATGGGGACGCGAAAGCGGGTAATTCGCCGATGGAACTCGTGCTTCTAGCCCTCTGCGGATGCACTGCTTACGATGTTGTCAGCATCTTGCAGAAGAAACGCGAACGCCTTACCGGCCTGGAAGTGACCGCGCACGCCAAAAAAGCTTCCGAACCACCCCGGGTTTATACCGAGATCAAGCTCCTTTACCAAATCTCCGGAGAAGTAACCAAAAAATCCGCAGAAGATGCCGTGCGGCTGTCGGAAGAAAAGTACTGTTCTGTTGCGGCTATGCTGAGCAAGACGGCGCGGATCACATATGAAATTCAGCTGGATTCGAGATGACGAGATCCACTGGCCTGTCATCCGTCACCGAAGCGCAGGCAACCACTCTACGCCGCCAAAACTCAGTACGCGGATTTTTGTACATCGGCACAGCGGCGCTGCTTTGGGGCCTTTCCGCAAGCATGGGCCGTGCCGCCTTCACGGGTCGCATGCTGCCGAGATCCGGAATCCGCGATGTCACTCCCCTGATCCTGACTCAATGCCGCACCGGCTTCTCGTTCGTCGCTGTAGCCATTGCAATGACCTTCCGGCGAGGAATTAAAGGGCTCTCTGTTCCTCGTATCGACTTCGTCAAACTGTTTCTACTTGGCCTGGGCGGTGTAGCCGCTTCGAATTATTTCTACTATCTGGCAATTCAGCGGACGAACGTCGCGACGGCAATCATTGTCCAGTACACAGCTCCCGTGTGGGTCTTGCTGTACATGGTCGCGCGCGGCAGCGAACGTCTGACTGCAATGAAGACGGCCTCGGTGTTGCTTTCCATCACAGGGATTGCGCTCGTCATCGGACTGATTGGCCATAGCCGGATTGAGCTTGACGTGCTCGGTGTGGTGGCAGCGCTCATTGCCGCCTTTTCTTTCAGTTACTACAACATCGGCGGACACGCACTGCTCGCCAGATACGACCGCTGGGTCGTGCTTCTATACACAACGCTCGCTGCATCGCTCTTCTGGATCGTCGTTAATCCTCCAAATAAGATTCTGGCGGCGCATTACTCCGCGAGTACTTGGCTGTTTCTTGCGGTGTTTTCATTGGTCTCGGTACTGCTGCCATTCACGTTTTACTTCGCCGGATTGGAGCGGCTGGTCCCTACCAAAGCTGTAATCGCCAGTTGCCTCGAGCCGGTGTTTTCCGTACTTATTGCTGCACTGGCATTGAACGAATCCGTTGGCCCGCTACAAACCTTGGGTATCGCTATGGTGCTGGGCGCAATCGTGCTGGCACAGCGCCCAGGTACCGATACTCACGCGATTGCCGGACTCGTTGACTAGGTGCTTGCAACGGGCTGATTAATTGTTAATAAACAAATTCTTTGGAGATTTCTGGTTGATCACTTTAGTCATCTCCCTGCTCTAGGTAAGTTCCAGTACTCTGATCTTGGGGCGAATGCTATGGATCATAGAAAGCCTTATTCTGCAACGCTTGTACTATTCTTCATCATGACGGCGGTGCCTTGTTTTGCGCACCATATGGCAGTTGTCGTATCCAAGCAAAACAATGTTTCATCACTTACCTCGGCGCAATTAGGAAAGATTTTTCGAGCGGAAACAAAACAATGGCCGGACGGAACCAGCATTCAACTGGTGCTGCACGTCTCCTCGACGGGAGAAGCGGCAACCCTGGAGCATTTGAATAAGATGTCACCGCAGCAGTGGGAAACCTGGGTCTCTGAGCATCGGGACTTGCTGAAAATGGTCAACTCCGACGATGAAGTCTTGACCTACGTAGAAAATACTCCGAGCGCTGTGGGTTTGGTTGACGTCCGCTCGGTAAACGATCACGTAACGATCGTCCGCGTTGACGGTAAAGTACCCATGGAAGATGGTTACCTGCCGCATTGATCGATTGTCTTTCCCTTATGCGATCTTTCGCTGCTTCAGCTTGAAATAGTGTTGTGCCTTCCCGACATCTTTCAGTATTTGCTCTCGCAGCTTCTCTGCTGAACTGAACTTAATCTCATCCCTGATACGGAAAAGAAAGAAAATCTCGATTTCCGTTTCGGCCGTAACTTCGAGCGGATGAAAGTTAAGCAGGTGAGTCTCTATCGCGAATGAATCGCTCCCAAAAGTAGGCCGGTTCCCGACATTCGTAACCGAATCAAAACATTCCTCGCCTATACGCGTTCGCGTCACATAAACTCCGTCCCGAGGCACCAGTTCGTCGTACCTGCTCAAGTTGATTGTTGGCACCGTGTACTTCGACCCGTAACCGCGCCCTCTCCCAGCCCCCGATTGAATGCTGAACGGACGCCCTAACAAATGTCGAGCTCGCCCAACTTGTCCAGCTTGAAGCGATTCCCGTATCCGGGTGCTTGAAACCGGCTGGCCCCGCAAGCACATTTGCGGATAGACCACGACTTCGAAACCAAGATCTCTACCCAAGTCGGCCAATAATTTCACATCTCCAGCGGCTTTGTGACCAAAGCGGAAGTTATATCCTTCATGCGCCTCGAGCGTTCGCAGCTTTTCGCAAAGGATACAGCGCACGAACTCCTTAGGAGACATCAGTGAGAGGTCACGCGTAAAAGGGACGACGACAATCGCATCGGCCCCACTTGCCTCAAGCAATCGAAGCTTTGCAGACATAGGAGTCAGCAACTTGGGCGCAGAATCTGGCCGTAAAATTCGCATCGGATGCGGCTCGAAGGTCACCGCTACAGATATCCCATTCTGTTGTTTCGCCCGCTCGACAACTTTGCTAAGGACTCGCGCATGTGCGCGATGCACCCCATCGAAGTTCCCGACGCTGACCACGGATGGGCCAAAATTCGCCGGGATGTCCTCCAGCTTGTAAAAAATCTGCATTCTGTAATCTTCAGCGTTGTTTCGGCCAACTCGGCCCGGTAAAGTTCTCGCCTTAAATTTCAAATTCTAACTTCATCCCATCGTAAGAAAGCTTCACGTTTTCTGGGAGGCTTTCATTCGTCTTTTCATGCGGCAGATCGTGACAGATGTGTGTGAAGAACGCCCGTCTGGGCTTCAATCGCTCAACAGTTTGCAATGAGTGCTCAACAGTCGAGTGTGTCGGATGCGGCTTATGTCGCAGCGCATCCAGGAACAGCACATCGAGACCTTCTAACTTTGCGAGTGACCTCTCGGGTATATCGCTGTGATCTGTCAAATACGCGGCCGAGCCGAATCGAAAACCGAAAATTTCGGCCTCGCCATGAATAATCACGATCGGCTCAAAACGCGCGCCAAATAATTCAAGTGATCCATTGATCGGCTTCAGCTCGACCTGTGGCAATCCGCCGAATTTATACTTTGCGTCGAAAATGTAACCAAACATTTTGCGAATGAACTCGGCCGCATCCGGGCGGGCATAGAGCGGAAGTTTGTTCGGTTTATGCAGAAAGCTGAGTGGTCGCAGGTCATCGATCCCAAGAAGATGATCGGCATGCGTGTGTGTATACAGGACCGCATCCAGGCTGCGAATATTTTCGCGAATCGCCTGCTCGCGGAAATCTGGCGTCGTGTCGATCAGCACGGAGCGACCGTTGTACTCGATCAGAACTGATGGTCGAGTGCGGTGGTCACGAGGATCGGAAGAATGGCAGACTGCGCAATCACAGCCGATCGTTGGCACGCCCATAGACGTGCCGCTTCCCAGCACGGTGAGCGTCGCCTTCATTTCGTCGCGGGAACCTGCTCCGGGCCTTTAGCAATGGCGTTCGTGACTTCGACATAGGCCATCCGCAGCTCGTACAGGGCGTTCTGAAGAAAGTTCTGTTCCTTTGGAGTAAGATTCCCTTTCGTCTTGTCCGACAGCAGCCCCAGCGTGTCGATTGTTTGCCGCGCGCCGATCAAGTCAACCTGCGGTGACATTCCCTGTTCGTGCATCAACCCGAGTTGGAGCATCCCGGTCATATAAAGCGACGCGAGAAAGCGCTCGAAGCTGATCTCCATGTCTTTCGCCGAAATTCCGCTCTGCTCAGCTTGGCGGTCCATTTCAGCCGAAGACTTCTGGTATGCCTGCGCCTGCTGATGTTGCTCCGCGTCCGTTGGAGTTTGTGGCGCAGCGGTTGGTTCAGCCGGAGCCGTCGTTTTCTCCGGTTCCAGTTTAGTTGTGGGAGTTTGCTGTTCTTCGGGAACATCTTCCCGCAAATCGCCGTCGGCCGTGAACAGCCGCCGATCCGTTACTGTAAAGCTCTCTCTATGTTTTTCAGCCATAATGCACTTGTCTGTCGGAAATTCTTTCCCGACTGCTTAGGAGAATAATCCACTCAATGGCAAGTTTACCGGCTTTACGATTGCCTCACCTGCCCTCAACTGTTTGTCCCCGCCCGCGTATTCCTTGCGTAAGTACCCCAGAGCCAACTGCTTTCCTTTGATCGGATCGTCCATAACACTTGTAATCTCGCCCACGTCCTTGCCCTCGCTCTGGATTTTGGTTCCGGCCGCGACTGATCCTGCGAGTTCAAACCCCATGAACATTCGATGGACTGCCCCGCGCGACCGTATGCGCTCGACAATCTCCTGCCCAATGTAACAACCTTTCGTAAAATTTAGCGCGCGCTCCTGACCGGTTTCCTGCGGAAGCGTGCGTTCGCGAATGTCCTGCCCAAATTTTGGAATTCCGCAAAGAATTCGGAGCGCCTCCAGGCTCTCATTTTGTACAGCTCCAGCTCCCGACTCGAACAACGCATTCGAAACCGCCTCAGCGTTGTCTTTCGCGACGAACAGCTCGTAATTCAGAGCGAAGGGATTGTCTCCTCGAACCAGAGTGATGGGGATCGCATTCCACGTTGTGTCCAGTAATTTGAGATAGGGCAAATCCAAAGGCACCTTCAGCGTGGCCAAAACGTCTGCCGATTTTGCTCCGGCTACGCCGATTACTGCAAGCTTGTCGCTCAAATCTTCAATCTCGACCTTGTCCATGATGATGTACTTGCGAAATATTGCCAGCAAGGTGTCCAGTTGTGCTCGCTCGATTTCCAGCATCAGGCTCTCGCCACGGTTGAAAACGTACAAATCGCCCAAAACGTGTCCCTGCGGATTCAGAACGAACGCGTACACACCATGGCCCGCAGCCAGATCCCGAATATTATTCGTAACCATTCCGTTCAGCCACCGAACACGATCCCGTCCGGCCAAACTGACAAGCGCGCGGTCGGCCTTGTAAATTCCGCACCCGCCAAGCAATGCTGTGAGGTCTCGTCGGCTATCGCTCGAGGTGGACGTCGCCTGGTCTTTTTCGGTCAAAATCGGCATGTTTTGTTTGATTATAGCGAAGCAACACAGGTCGCAAGTCAATGAGCACTCAGTAATCAGCCCAGCCTCTGTTACCCGAATCGATTCAGCGGTGAGGAATCTGCTGTTCTGGTGGCCGAGCGATTCTATCTATGACAGATCGTCGCATCCCAGCCGCATGGCTAAATGCTGATTGCTGAATGTTTGTTTGTGCTACCTTTTGAACCCGTGAGAGGACAGAAGAAGATCGCGGTCATCCCCGGCGACGGCATTGGCAAGGAAGTAATTCCGCAAGCTATTAGCGCGCTCGAAGCCTGCCAGGCGCCGCTCGAATTCCAGCACTTCGATTGGGGCGCCGATAGATACCTGAAAGATGGCACGACAGTCCCACTGAATGGGTTCGAAACACTCGGCCGAGACTTCGACGCGATTCTGGTCGGCGCTTTCGGCGATCCGCGCATCCCTTCCAACATTCACGCCAAAGAAATTCTGCTCGGCATGCGCTTCAAGATGGACCTCTACGCGAATGTCCGCCCGGTGCGGCTCCTCGATCCTTCACTCTGTCCTTTGAAAGGCATCGAGCCGAAGGATGTTGATTTCGTTGTGGTTCGCGAAAATACCGAAGGCATCTACGTCGATTCCGGCGGGATATTCAAGCAAGGCACGCCTGATGAGGTCGCGGTACAAGAGGACATCAACACTCGCAAAGGCGTTGAGCGCGTGGTTCGTTTCGCATTCGAATATTGTTTCAAGAACAAGAAACTCGACGGCAGCCCACGCACTCGCGTCTTGATGTCCGATAAATCAAACGCCATGACCTACGCGGGCAGCTTATGGCAACGCGTTTTCAAGCAAGTCGGCGCTGAGTACCCGCAGATCAAATCGGAGCACATGTATGTCGACGCGCTTTGCATGCAAATTGTCCGCGATCCGCGCCTCTTTGACGTAATCGTCACCAACAACATGTTTGGCGACATCATCACCGATCTAGCTGCCGCGCTCCAGGGAGGACTCGGCATGGCAGCTAGCGGAAATATTCATCCCGGCAAAACCTCCATGTTCGAGCCAGTTCATGGCTCCGCTCCGCCACTCGCCGGAAAGAATGTAGCCAATCCGATGGGCGCGATTCTCACGGCGGCGATTATGCTGAACCACCTGGGATTCTCCGGCGAGTCTCAGAAAATCGAAGCCGCCGTGCTCGAAGCAGTTCGAAACCGCAAAACCACTCAGGACCTCGGCGGCACTTTGGGGACAAAAGAAGTCGGCAACTGGATCGCGAATTCAGTTGCTAAAAGAAATTGACTGCAATACCTGGTCTCTTATGCCTGCTTCGGCTCGTCCCTGTGCAACGCTGAAAGCACTATCGTGACAAAAAGAATTGCGCCGATCATGCCTAACGAAACTTGCGTACTGATTGCTACATAATGCGACAGCATCATTTTCACGCCGACAAACAGCAATACGCAGGAAATTCCGTAGTGCAAATATTCAAAAATGTCCATCAGCGAAGAGAGCGCAAAAAATAACGACCGCAGGCCCAGGATGGCGAAGATGTTCGAGGTATACACGACAAATGTATTCAGCGTGATCGAAAGTACGGCCGGAATCGAGTCGACAGCAAAAATCACGTCAGTAGTTTCGACAACCAATAGGACAAGCAACAGAGGAGTTGCACACAGCCCACTCGTCTCCCGCACGAAGAATTTTCCATCCACATAGTCGGGCGTCACTGGCATGAATCGCCGCACGAAGCGCAGCGCAGGATTTTTTTCCGGTTCGATTTGCGCGCCGTGCTGCATCAATAGACGCACTCCGCTATACACCAGCAACAAGCCGAAAACGTAAATAATCCAATGAAAATGGCGTATCAGGCCTACGCCGATAAAAATGAATGCCGCGCGCATTCCGATTGCGCCAATGATTCCCCAAAAGAGCACACGATATTGCGCCGCCTCGGGCAAATGAAAATAGCGGAACACCAGAAAAAAAATGAACAGATTGTCTGCGCTCAACGAGAGTTCAATCACATACCCGGTTGAAAATTCGAGCGCTGCCGTTTGCCCCTGCCACCCGTAAAGAAGCCCCGCAAAAATCGCAGCAAGCAGAATCCAGAGGCCACTCCAGATCAGGGACTGTCGCAAAGAGGGACGGTGCTCGCGACGATGAAAAATGCCCAGATCGAGCCCAAGCATGACCGCAATAAAAACATTGAATAAAACCCAGGCGAGTGTCTCGTTCACTAGTGTCCCAGTGTTACTGCTTGCGATTAGAAACGAAAACTGCCGAAAGAGGAAGATGCACTAAGCTCCCGAATTCAAGGGAGCCGCGTGCAGTACCCGGAACTGAAACAGTGATGCTGACCGCTTTCCCGGATAAAGACACCCTGCCGTGGATTCGTGATATTATGGCGAATAAAAGGCGAATCAACCAGATGTCTTCCCTTCCCTTGATTCCGGATTCTGGCACGCGCCTGATAGGCATTGCCCGCCTTGCAGCCCACGGCGAAACTGTGCGTCAAGGGCACGAGGTCGAATACTTCACTCTGCCCGTCCGCTCGCTGCTGAACCGCTGCGTGAGCAAACGCCAGATGCCATTCAGCTGGACGATCAACCCATATCGCGGTTGCGAGTTTGCCTGCAAATATTGCTATGCACGCTACACACATGAGTTCATGGAAATGCGTAACGGACTTGAATTTGAGCAGAAGATTTACGTCAAACAGCATGCTGCGGAACTGCTGCAGCAGGAGCTCCGGAGAGTGAAACCAAACGAATCAATCGCAATCGGTACGGCGACCGACCCATATCAACCGATTGAACGAAAACTCGAAATCACGCGGGCAATTCTCGAGCAATTCGCTGGTCATTCAGGTTTCGAGATCGGAATCGTGAGCAAGTCGGCCATGATCGTCCGCGACATAGATGTGCTTCAGGAAATTTCGCGGCGCAATCACCTTACTGTCAACTTCACGGTGACTACTACCGAAACCGAACTGGCTCGCATCCTCGAGCCGCGCGCGCCTCGTCCAGACTTACGCCTCGAAGCGCTGCGTCAGTTGCGAGAAGCCGGAATTCGCGCGGGAGTAATTTGTGCGCCAGTTCTGCCGGGGATCACAGATTCTCCCAAGCAGCTTGAATCCGTCGTCCGAGCCGCCGCAGAAGCAAGGGCGAATTACATATACGCTAATCCATTGTTCCTAAAACCCTGCTCAGCGGCGATCTTCTTGCCTTTCCTGAAAGAGCATTTCCCGAAGCTCGTGCCGGACTATGAGCAAAGGTTTAAAGACCGCGCATTCCTGCCCAGAACCTATCGAAAACGAATCTCCGATCTGTTTGCGCAGCTGCGCAAGAAATATCACATTGAAAAAGAATCGCGGTGGGAGTGGCCCAAACCCGAGCCACAGAACGCGCAACTGAGTTTATTTGCTGGATGATTTTCGCCTAGGCTCGTGAATCCTTTCCCCTCGCTCAAGCATTGCAACAAATTCGCGAATCTTCCTCGCGCGAGTTTCAGGTTTCTTAGCATTCTGAATTCGAAACAGGATTGCATAGCGATTAGCGCTGTCGAGCTCCGAGAAGAACGATTTCGCCTTCGGCCTCGAATTCAGAGCAGATTGGAGATCCTCCGGAACCGTAGCCCGCCTTTGCGAGTCGTAAGCTGACTGCCACCGCCCGTTCGCTTTTGCCTGCTCAATTACTTCCAGGCCAGCCGGCTTCATTCTGCCGCTTTTAATGAGGATCTGCGCTTTTTCGCGATTTATTTTTGACCAAATGCTTTTCGTGGAACGGGGAACAAATCTCTGCAGCCAGGTGTTCTCGTTCTCTGGGCGCTTCTGGCCGTCGATCCAGCCGTAGCAAAGCGCTACTTCGAGCGCCTCAGCGTAGGCAACCGAGCGCATCCCCGATTCTTTTTTCGCAATACGCAGCCATAGCCCTGGATGCTGCCGATGGTTTTTCTCTAGCCATGCTGCCCACTCCTGCTGGCTTCGAAACAATCGAAGTGGTCCTTTGGACTCTTTGACCTTCGGCGTAGACGGCAAATTATTGACCTTTGAGCTTCAGCTTCGATTTATTCTCTTCCAGAAATTCCCGCAGCTTATCGCCGGTGTCAAGTAATCGAATCCACTGCTCGTAGTAGAGCGTCACCGGAAATCTTCCGAGCCCGTAAACGCTAACGCCGCCTTTTTCGCCGACACGGAATTCCAGACTGCCGGTCCTACGCTGTCCCTGTTGCTTTTCCAATTCTTCCAGTCGCGCTTTCAATTCCTCATAAGTCGGTTCTGCCATTTTGCTCCCCTTGTATTAAGTAGTGCTCATATTATCGGCCAAGGCTGGAAATTAGAAGTGAGAACACCACAATCGAAATCAACGCTCCTGTGTTAGGCTCTTGCCCATGAATCCCTACGCCGCACATCTCGGTAACCAGGATGCGTGTGAAGTTCTAGCTGCGACTCCCGCCCGTTTGCAGAAGCTTGCCTCGACTCTCGGCGCAGCACGCCTCAACCAGGTCCCCGCCCCCGGAAAATGGAGTCCGAGAGATGTCTTTATTCATTTGGCAGATTGCGAGATCGCGTTTGGCTTTCGTTACCGGCAAGCACTCGGCGAAGAAAATCACACGGTGCAACCCTTCGATCAGGATAAGTGGGCAAAGTCTTACGCCGCCTACTCTGCTGAGCAGGCGCTCTCGACCTTCAACGCCCTACGAAATTGGAACTTGAGCTTAGTTCGATCGCTAACGCCGGAGCAATTGAACAAGGCAGTCACGCATCCTGAACGCGGCCAGGAAACGGTTAAGACCCTGATCGAAATTGCCGCCGGCCACGATATCAATCATCTGCAACGCCTTGAGGCGATTGCCGGTAAACCAGCTGCATAAACCCTCCACCCATTTATAATCGAGCGTTTTCACCGGAGATTGCTTGGCTTACAACGACCTTCGCGAGTGGATTGATGCGCTCGAACGCACCGGCGAACTGAAGCGAATCAAAACTGAAGTCGATCCGGTCCTTGAGATAGCGGAAATCACCGACCGCGTTTCGAAAAGCTGCAACAAACAGGGCAAGTTCGGGGGCCCGGCGCTCCTCTTCGAAAATCCGAAAGGCAGCGACATTCCCGTCCTCATCAACCAATTCGGCTCCGAGAAGCGCATGCGAATGGCGCTCGAAGTCGAGTCACTCGACGAAGTTGCCGATCGCATTCGCCAATTCATGGACGTGAAGTCCCCCCAGGGATTTCTAGACAAGGTCAAAATGCTGCCCATGCTCGCCGCGATGGGCAAGTTTTTCCCGAAAACCGTTTCAACCGGTCCCTGTAAGGAAACAATTCGCAAGAGCAACTTCGATCTGAATCACTTGCCAATCTTGCAGTGTTGGCCTCAGGACGCCGGCCGCTTTATAACGCTTCCCTGCGTCGTCACTCGCGATCCGAAAACCGGAAAGCGCAATGTGGGCATGTATCGCATGCAGGTTTACGACGGACAAACAACTGGAATGCATTGGCAGCGGCAAAAAGTCGCAGCCGAACATTATCGGGAGATGTTGAGAAGAGGATCGGTCTCTTCCGTCGATATTATGGCGCGAACTTCCGGCGGCTCGCTGATCCCTGAAGGTGAACTGCCGTCCGGCAAGATGGAAGTTGCGGTCGCAATTGGCACCGATCCGGCACTAACATTTTCCGCTATTGTTCCCGCTCCGCCTGACGTCGAAGAATATTTGATTGCCGGCTTTCTGCGGCAGAAACCAGTTGAACTGGTCAAATGCGAGACGGTGGACCTTGAAGTTCCCGCCGCAGCCGAAATAATTCTCGAAGGTTACGTTAGTCTCGACGAACTCCGTATCGAGGGCCCATTTGGCGATCACACTGGCTTCTATTCGCTCGCCGATCTCTATCCCGTGTTCCATCTGACTTGCGTAACACATCGTAACAATCCTGTTTACGCTACGACGATCGTAGGCAAACCTCCACAGGAAGACGCTTATATGGGCAAAGCCGTAGAGCGTATTTTCCTCCCATTGATGAAGCTGACCATTCCCGAGTTAGTCGATGTCAATTTGCCGGTCGAGGGCGTGTTCCACAATCTGATGATTGTCTCAATTCGCAAATCCTATCCAGGTCAAGCGCGCAAAGTCATGAATGCGATCTGGTCCCTTGGTCAAGCCATGTTCACGAAATGCATCATCGTTGTCGACGAAGATGTCAATGTCCAGGATCTCGGCGAAGTCACATTGAAGGCGCTCAACCACATTGACCCCGAGCGCGACATCCAGTTCACGCTTGGACCAATCGACTCTCTCGACCACGCTTCACGGCTCCCGAATTTCGGCTCGAAAATGGGTATTGACGCTACTCGCAAGTGGAGCAGTGAAGGCTTCGTGCGTCCCTGGCCCGACGAGATTCTCATGGACCAAAAAACCAAGTCACTCGTGAGCAGCAAGTGGAAGCTACTAGCCCGGGAACTTGGGATAGAGTGAATCGCTAACCAGCCTTGCTCAGCTTACGAAGCGCTGACGAGATTTTGACGTCGGCGCGAACCACTGCGTGATCAAAACTGCTATCGTGTTCTGCATGTCATCATCACGGCGCACCGTCATCACGGGAATGGGCGTTGTTAGCCCGAATGGGATCGGCGTGGATGAATTCACCACCGCAGCGCTCGAAGGCCGTAGCGGGGTGAAGAAAATCTCGCGCTTTGATGCTTCCCCAATCGAGGTCCAAATCGCCGGTGAAGTTTCCGGATTTGACGAACTGGCATGGGTCGAAAAGAAAGAACGCAAGCACGTTTCACGTATCCTGCCGCTCGCATTGTGTGCGGCAACCGAAGCCCTGAGCAACGCCGGATTGGATTCCGCCGCAATTCCGATCGAGGAGCGCAGGCGATTTGGCGTCATCATTGGGACCGGCGGCGGCTCTCAGGAATTCACGGAGGAGCAGTACCGCCTCTATTTTCATGGGCAACTCAGCAAGATGAGCTTATTCTGCGTTCCCACTGGCGTGATGGGAAGCATTTCGAGTGAGTTGAATGTTCGTTTCGGACTTCGCGGTCCCAGCCACGTGATCACAACTGGTTGTACATCTTCGACTGACGCTATGTCCTACGCCATGCGGCAAATCCAGTCCGGCCGCCTCGATATGGTGCTCACCGGCGGGGCAGATGCGCCGATTTCCCTTGGGACCGTCCGCGGCTTCATATTGATGAGAATTTTGACTGAGAGCTGGAATTCACATCCCGAACGGGGATCACGGCCGTTCTCCTCGGATCGCGATGGGTTCGTGCTCGCAGAAGGCGCATGGATGTTCGTGCTGGAAGAATATGAACATGCAAAAGCTCGCGGAGCTCCGGTTCTCGCCGAGGTTTGTGGCTATGGATCAACCTGCGAGGCTTTTCACCGTGTGCGCCTGATGGAGTGTGGTGAAGAACCAGCCCGCGCGATCGGCCTCGCGATGAAACAAGCGGGTATCGGGCCAGCAGACGTAGACTACGTGAACCTGCATGGAACATCGACGCAGCTGAATGACCGAATCGAAACTCGTGCGCTGAAATTGGCTCTCGGCGAGGAGCGCGCGCGGGAAGTGCCGATGTCCGCATTGAAATCGCAAATCGGGCATCCGCAAGGCGCCTGCGGAGCGGCCGGGGTTGCAGCCACGTTGATTGCTATGCGCGCCAACCAGATCCCCCCTACGATTAATTTGGAGGATCCCGACCAGGATTGTGACCTCGATTACGTGCCGCAACCTGGAAGAAAAAAACAGATCGAACATGCGGTCTGCAATTGCATTGCGTTTGGATCAAAGAACTCGGCCTTGCTTTTGCGGAAAATAGCCTAGCCGTTTTGATGGAAGAAATTACTTGGCCAGCAGATGCTGCGCAACTGAGCGCGTGGCTTCGTAGTTTGGGGAGAGCGCCTGCGACTCTTTGTACACCTTCTCAGCTTCACTCGTATTGCCACTCTGCTCGAACGCATGGCCTAGAAGTTCATATCCCAAATCAGTCGGTTTGATTTTCAGTGCCTGACTGTATCGCTGAATAGCGATCTCGGGATGTCCGGTCTTCTGCGCGGCAAGCCCGCTTCCAATCAATGCCTGCACGTTCCGCGGTTCGACTTGAAGCGCAGAGCTGAAGCTGCGTTCCGCTTCACCGTTATTCTTCAGATCCAGGTAAGCCGATCCCATATCGCTGAGGGCAGTCGCATGAGTGCTTGGATCGTTCGCCTTTTCCGCCGCGCGCTGGTATTCACTGATTGCATCGGCCGGATATCCGTTCCGCTGCTCATACATGCCCAGCGCGATCAGATCCGAGGGACGCCAGTTGTGGAGATTCAGGATTCGATGAAAATGCACGAGCGCTTCTTGAACTCGGCCCTGCGTTGCTAGTTCTTGTGCCAGATTGTCCTCAGCCATGAAGTTATCCTTCGTGACTGAAATTGTGTACGTCCAGAGTGTCTCGCTATTTTTCCAGAGCCTTACTTGCTGGTTGGTCGCCATGCACAACAGGGCCAAGATTACAGCCGATATGCCTATGCCCCAGGCTCGCGACACTCGTGTGCGACTCAGCAACTCTGCGCCACCCCACACAGCCATCACAAAAATTCCGATGGCGGGGATGTACATATAGCGGTCAGCCCGGGCCTGCTCGCCAACTTGAATCAGGCCAATCATTGGCACTAGCGTGCCCAAAAACCAGAGCCAACCAAAAATCAGATATGACGCACGCTTACGCCTAATAATCGCAATGCCGGAGATTGCGACTATTACTGAAATTGCGAGCAGAAGTTTCCACATCGCGACGAAATTCGGCGGGTGCGGATAAATTGGTGCAAGGTGTCGTGGAAAGAAAACATCGCCCAAATACAGAACATAAGAGGTAATCGCGGTCTCGATTCGCGAGGCAAACGAATATTCAACGGTAGTCCGTACGGCATTCCCGGCATGCTGCGCCATCAGCGTTACGAGTGCGCTGAGCCCCGACATTGCAAACCATGGGACCTTTTCCAACAAGAGCCGAGAGACTGATTCCGGCACGGCACAATTCACAGGACTCTCGGCATTCGGCAATCCAGTGAATTCTCGAATTCTTCTCAAAGGCCAGAAATCAAGCAGCAGCAAAACGCAGGGAAAAGTGATCACTTGCGGCTTCGACATCAACGCTAGCGCGAACAGACAAGTCACCACGAGATATCGACCAACCGAGCGCCTCCGAACATATGCGCAGTAGGCCAAGAGCGCCAACAGGAAAAAGAACATGCTGAGCACATTCTTGCGCTCCGCCGCCCACGCTACGGATTCAACGTTTAAAGGATGCACTGCGAACAGTGCTGCTAATAACAGACTGCGCCACGCCAAACCTGTGAGACGTTCGAAAAGGAAGAAAAGCAGAACGGCATTCAACGCGTGAAGAAGAACGCTGATGAAATGGTGCCCGGCGGGATTCAATCCGAACAATTCGTAATCAACTGCATGCGAGAGCCATGTGAGGGGATGCCAGTTCGCCGCGTCGAAAGAAGTGAAGGCCCACTTCACCGTTTCCCACGTAAGCCCAGCTTTTACGTGCGCGTTGTCGGTGATGTACTGACGATCATCGAAATTGATGAACGCATTCTTGCCAACAGGCGCATAGGTCGCGATCACTAATAGCGCAAGAAACAGGGCAAACAGGAAATCCCGTTTGGGTGCCGTCGCGAAAAATGAGTCGAAGCTTACCAACGCCGGATCAACATGATCGGTTTGTCGACCGGTTTGGGCCTGCATCACCATTTGGTCATCGTGCGTGGGAGGCACTCGATACTTCTTCCGGCTCCCCCTGTGTTATTTGCCGCAACGCGTTCCTGGCGCTTGCATCCTTCGGGTACAAGCGAAGCTCATCAGCAAATGCCTGTTCCGCTCCGCCGCGATCTCCTTTAGCGAGCAACACAGCTCCTAACATCAGGTGAAAACCTTCACCATCGGGGCGTAGTCGAATTGCCTGCCGTATTGCCTCTTCGGCTTCACCAATTTTGCCCAGCCGCAGCTCCGCCTCCGCGAATTGCTCCTGCCATCCTTCTTCAGCAGGATCAAGCAACAGAGCCCGCTGGAACAAGGGTTCGGCTTGGGCGTAACGATCACTCACTAAGAAAACATGGCCGAGATCGTAGAACGCTAGCCCGGAATTTGGATTCAGATTGATTGCACGGTTCAGGGCAGTGATTCCGTCTTGAACTTTACCCCGTTCCAGGTAGGCCACTCCTAAATTTATAAAGGCGCCATCATTGTGAGGCGCCATTTCCGCAGCGTACTTGTATAAAAGAATTTCATTGGCCCAGTTCAATTCGCCTCGAAATGTTGCGATCGCTAGGACAGCAATAGCCGTACTGCCCGCAATTTTCACTGCTGACGCCGGAATCTGCTCTGATAATTTCCGCGCCATCAGTGCGGCCACAATCGAGAATCCGACACTGGACACGTACAGATAGCGGTCGTGAACCAGTTCTGAGGGCGAGAACACGCGAATGTATAGCGCGGGCAGGAGCGGAAGAAAAATCCAGGCGCTCAATGCCATGGCTCTGGCCTTGTTTTCACTCGCCCGATAAGCGAAGACAGCAAATATAAGGGCAACGCAGCAAAGGGAAAGCGGAACCCAGAATTGCCGCCAACCGGCAACCTGGACCCAATAAACGTCCGCATAAGGGCTGATCCAGAACGGCACGACCAGTTGTCTTATGTAAAACTCAATCAAGGATGGTAAGGTCACCAGAAAGCGGCCGATGACCCATCCGCCTTTGGGATGCATGAATCCATGCAAAGCGAAATGCCGGAGTGCGAGGTAAGCGAGAGTGAGTAGGAAGAAAGGCGCTGCGAACATTGACGTTCGTAGCCAATCGCGGGTGGGCCTCACGGCAACGGCAGTCAGTATGAGCAGGAGCGGCAATACGATAGCAATTTCTTTTGAAAGCAGCGCCAACGCGGCACATGCCAGACTCCCACAGTATGCAAAACTTCCCGCCTTTCCGGAGCGGTTCAGAGTGTTAATGAATAGGAGAGTTGCTCCGAGCATAAACGTCGCGACCATTGGATCGGTGACGCCTGAAATCCAAGCGACAGACTCAATGTGCACTGGATGAACAGCGAACAAGAGCGCCGAAATTGCCGCGACGCTATCGGATCGCGTTAGCCGGCGGCCAAGCCAGAACACCTGAACAGTCACGAATGCCTGCAAAACTAAGCTGGCCAAGTGCCATCCTGCCGGGGAAAGATGAAACAACGAATAATTGACCTTCAACCAGAGAAGGAATAGGGGGCGGTAATAATTCGCAGGCCTGTGGGGATCGGCTACAGCCCAAACGTTCGATGTGAAATAGCTGGGCACGAATGACCAAGCCTTTATCGCTGCGTTCTCGATAATCTGCTTGCGATCGTCCCAAACAAATTGAAATGCGAGCGTACCGCAGTACAGCAGAAACGAAAGGGCTCCGAGAAGCAGCGACAATACGGCTGGGTTCCTGAGACAATCGCTCAAAGCAGCACTCGACCGTTCGGTTGGGAGGCCGTCCGGCAAATCCGTCCCGAGTGGCGCGAACCGTGAATCATTCTCGGCTGGGCGATCAATTGTCGGGGTTGAGCCTTGGGTTGTCATAAAAAAATTGAACAGATCCCTTGACTATAGCAAGATGCTATCCGCCACAAACGGGCCACCAGCTCGGCCTTCGGTACACTCGTAACGAGATCGCCGCCCGGCCCGTCCACGGCACTTTGAAAAATTGCAAGCTGGCGCTTCGCAAAGCGTTCCTTAATAGATACGCGGGGCGCGAGTCAAGCCAGTGCCTTTCATGTGACTGCAAACGACACAGAACGTCACAGCCGATGACAAAATATGTCGTAGCAGAGTGCCAGACCTCGGGTTAACAGTCTCGATACGACGCAAGTAATTGAAAAATGGCTGCTGTAGGCCGCCAGTTACATTGACTTTGGTAACTACGGGGATTGGCGAGGCAAGTGCGAGGATACTGGCATCGGGTCGCTGAGACCGAGATTCGAGAAATAACAAACAAAGAAGAGGGAAAAATTCAAATGCGTAAACAGAAGGGTTTCTCATTAATTGAGCTGCTGATTGTGGTGGCGATCATCCTGATCATCGCCGCGATCGCAATCCCGAACCTGCTGCGCGCCAAGATTGCGGCTAACGAGTCTTCGGCAGCGGCTTCGGTTCGTACCATCACCACAGCCCAGATCGAGTATCAGACGTCGTATCCCAACGAAGGCTACGCACCAAGCTTAGCGTCACTGGGGCCTAGCGCAGTAGCTTGCACTACGCCATCCAGCACGAATGCTTGCATCATCGATTTCGTTCTGGCCAGTGGCACGAAGAGCGGGTATGCACTCGCGTCATCGAACAGCGGCGCTGCCGCTCCGTTTCCAAATTTCTCGACTTCGGCGGCGCCTACCACCGCCGGAACGAGCGGAAATAAGGGCTTTTGCTCTGTGGATGACGGCGTGGTTCGGTTCGTCAACCCGGCAACATCCGGCCAGACATGGACCTACGCGGCCTGCCAGGCGTTGAGCCCGCTGCAATAACTTTGGCGAAGTACCTGGGGGAGGGTACGAGCCAGGAGCATCGGATGGCAACATCCGATGCTCTTTGTTTTTGTGGAACATACAGCCGAGTTCATATCGTAGTCGACTTTGGTAATTCCGGAATGGCGATTCAGATGCGAAGAAATCTACGAAGGGGAGATATGCGAAACCAAAAAGGATTCTCGTTGATCGAACTCCTGATCGTGGTAGCGATCATTTTGATCATTGCCGCGATTGCGATCCCGAGTCTTATCCGTGCCCGAATCTCTGCAAACGAATCTTCTGCCGTCGGTTCCGTCCGCCAGATTACGACAGCCCAGATCGCCTACGATACTTCCTATGCGACTGTAGGCTACGCGGCCGCGCTTTCGAACCTTGGGCCGGGCAACAATTGCAGTGGTGGCCCAACCAGCACGAATGCCTGTATTCTCGATGCTGTTCTATCTAGCGGTACGAAGAGTGGGTACCAGTTCTTCACGAGCGGCTTCACCGGACCGCCTAATATCGAATTTGTTTCCAGCTCAGTGCCTGTTTCGTTCAATACGACCGGCACGCGGAATTTCTGCATGGTCACCGATGGCGTATTGCGAATCTACGTTGGTGCTGCAGCAATTGCTCAAAACGTATCCACCTGCACAGGGTACCCCATCGCCCAGTAAACACGGATCGAGATACACACTCTGGTAATGCCCCGAGGCCGCTGGAACATATTCTTCTTCCGAAAATTCTTTATAATTTTTTCAGGTGCCGCTTCGCATGCATGCGATCGACATTTTTGGCCTGGAAAAAACCTACCGCGTAGGATTTTGGCGCAAGCGCCCCAAACGCGCCCTTCGTCCATTGACCCTTGGCGTCGAGGAAGGCGAAATTTTCGGTTTCTTAGGGCCAAACGGCGCAGGCAAAACCACGACGCTTAAGATCCTCATGGGGTTGGTCACGCCCACGGCCGGAACAGCCCAAATCCTCGGAATGGAACTCCACGATCTGCGTATGAAAGCGGAAATAGGGTTCCTCCCCGAGCAGCCCTACTTCTACGACCACCTTACCGCGCGCGAGCTCCTGCGCTATTACGGCCGGCTTTCCGGGGTAGACGGGAAACAGCTTTCTTCCAAGATAGAGGCCGTGCTGGATCAAGTGAAGCTGACAGACTCCGCGAATATAGAGTTGAGAAAATTCTCTAAAGGAATGCTACAGCGGGTCGGAATTGCGCAAGCGATCTTGCATGATCCGAAGCTGGTGTTCCTTGATGAACCAATGTCAGGGCTCGACCCGATGGGAAGACGTGAAGTGCGCAATCTGATCGAGGAGCTGAAGGCAAGGGGAAAAACTGTTTTCTTCTCTACACATATCCTTTCCGACGCGGAGGCGCTTTGTGACCGCGTGGCCATTTTGCATGAGGGCGAGCTGCGTGGCGTAGGAGCGATTGCCGAACTGACCGCCAACGTACATGGCAAGGTCGAAATTGTATGGCAGGGCACAGCAGTTCCGCCAAACATCCGTTCACTAGCCGCGTCATTTCACAGTTCCGCTGAAGCAACGCGGGTGGTCGTACCGGAAGAAACCCAGGATGCTGTGCTAGACGCTTTACGCAAGGCTGGCATGCGGCTCGTTTCGTTGACTCCCGTACGAACATCACTGGAGGATTATTTCCTGGCGCAACTAGGAGGGACGGCGAAGGCTGAAGCAGCTTCTGTGCAGAGCACTGGTACTCGCAAATGAAGGAAGCACTGGGCGACATGCCTGATCGCTCAAGAACTGAATGGCTCAGACCTTTCGAGCCGTGATTAGAACACCATGAACTCTCGCGTGCGACATATTGCAATTAATACATTCCGCGAAGCCGTTCGCGATCGCGTGCTTTACAACCTGATCGCTTTCGCATTGTTGATGTCAGCAGCGGCCGTTCTCGTTGGGCAGGTTTCAATCGATATCGAACGGCTGGTCGTCATCAATCTCGGCCTTACCGCCGTGTCGCTCTTTGGTGTGGTGATCGCCATCTTTATCGGCATTGGCCTGGTTTCAAAGGAAATCGACAAACGCACGCTGTACACGGTGCTGTCTCGTCCGGTCAGGCGCTGGGAATTCATCGCCGGGAAATTCTTTGGACTCGCCGGAACGTTAGTGGTAAATACGTTTTTCATGGCAATCGGCGTTTTTGCCGCTCTCGCTTATGTATCTCATTACCTTGAAAAATCTGATGCGGGTGTTCTGGTAGCGCTCTACTTCATCATTTTGCAATTTATCGTAATCACTGCGCTTGCGCTGCTTTTCTCGTCTTTTTCCACCCCGATCTTTGCGGCGGTATTCGCATTCTGGTTATTCGTGATTGGCAGCTTTGCGGGTGACTTGCGGGCATTTGCCAGCATGTCACACGGGGCTACTCGTTGGTTTGCGACTGCGGCGGCATATCTCATTCCTAATTTGTCTGACCTCAACGTGATCAGCCAAGTCGCGCACGGCGAAACTGTGCCCCTGCACCTTATCGTTATGAACACGGCGTACGTACTGGTATACACGGCCGCGGTACTCAGCGGGGCCGTGCTGATTTTTGACCGCCGGAATTTAAAATGACCACCTCGCGGAGCCGTACTGCAGTTAAAAGCGCGATACTGGCCGCCTGCTTAACAGTCCAGGTCGTGCTGGTCCGCTCAATCGACAACGCACGTACATGGGCGACATTTCAGAATCAGCTTTATATTTCCTCTCCCAAACTCCTCAAACGCCTGAGTCTCGGCTATGAAGGCCTTCTCGCTGATATTTACTGGACGCGAGTAGTTCAATATTTTGGCGGGCAACACTCGTTGGGAGGAGGTGAGTACAAACTGCTCTGGCCATTATTGAACATAACCACTCAGCTGGACCCACATCTGATTCCCGCCTACGAGTTTGGCGGCATGTTCTTGTCCGCCAAACCGCCCAATGGCGCGGGATCGCCAGAGGAAGCCATCGAACTCGTCCGTCATGGGATTCGCAACAATCCTGGTGACTGGCATCTCTACTATGATCTGGCCTTCATCTACTACGATCTCAAGGATTACCGCAACTCGGCTGATGCATTCCTCCACGGTTCTCAGCTGCCGGATGCGCATCCCTTTTTGAAACTGATGGCGGCGCAAATGGCCGAGCGTGGCGGCGATCTGGCGACCGCCCGCCTGATGTGGACAGCCACCTACCGAACTACCCACGATCCAATGATTCGAGCCAACGCGACCGCACATTTACGGGCCGTTCAAGTTGACGAGGATGTAACGATTCTCGATCGTTCTATTGAAACTTACCGCCAGCGCACCGGGCACTATCCCGAGACTTTCGCGGCAATGATCTCTGCCGGTCTGCTTCAAGCTGTTCCCCTCGACCCGCTCGGAAGGCCTTATCGCATTGAGGACGGAAATGCCGTAGTCAGCGACCCTGACGATCTGCCGTTCATCGACAAGGGAATGCCGCGAGGATATGTCCCCAGTCCAGGCCCGAAACTCAAACCCGTCAATTAACATCACAGGACCGAACACCTCCATTTGGCTGCTAACAGATCCACGCTTCGTTCCGCTCTTGCATCGTGGTGGCGCGAGCAACGCAACGAGAAATCCGGCTTGGATACGGCTTGCCTGCTCATTTCAATATTTTGGGAGTTCCTTCGCGATTCTCTTCCAAACCGACGTCGCCAGCGCTATGGGGACGTCGATTTCGACTGGGAGCACCACGTCGATACCACCAGCGCGACCGTCGGCTGGCGTACGCGCCTGATGGGACTCTTGAGCTCGCCCTACCAGCCCATTCCTCCCGAAGAATTTCGGGAACTCATGAGCGCGCTGTCGATCGACCTCAGCCGATTCACATTTATCGACGTCGGCTCAGGTAAAGGCAGGGCACTGTTGCTCGCCGCCCAATACAGTTTTCGTCGAATCATTGGAGTCGAATTGCTTCCCGAATTGAATCGCATTGCTCAGGCGAATATTGAACGATTGCAGCAGAAGTGTTCCCTTTCAGGCCACCTCGAGCTTGTTTGTATGGATGCTACGGAATTTGCGTTTCCGGCGGAACCCACGCTGATTTTTTTATTTAATCCGCTGGCGCAAAATGCTTTGCGAAAGCTACTGGGAAACCTGGAAGAATCACTCCGTCGAAATCCGCGTCCCGTTTACCTTGCCTACGCGAATCCAACCCTGGAAGACGTGATCGTGAATTGCTCTTTTCTGGTCAGATACCACAAAACGCCGCTTTACGCGTTATTCCGAAACGCGACTTGACGGCTTCCGATCAGGCGGCTGACGAATCTGGGTGATCGTCATTCTTCGAATGCCTGCCCAAAGCCCTATCGGCAAGTTCGATCCAGCGTTGCAGGCGTGCCCTTACCTGGTCACTTTCCCGCCGGAGTGGTGTCTGGTTGTCTCCTTTGGAAAGGCTCAGCGCGTCTTGCAGCAGACCTACGCGCCGACGCCGTTCGACCGGGACTTTGGGATTGGAACTCACAATTTATAGCCTATTCATTATCGCGAGTCTTCTTAGATTGTCCGATACAGTACACCTGGTATGCCCGTACATTTCAGTGGGTATTGGGAATTAAGACTCCAAAGCTGCTGTTTCAGCATCCAAAAACAGAGCAACAACTCAGCTTCCTTCGATATCTCTGCCACTTAGCCTCCAACGAGAACACAGGATGAATCTTAAGGCTATAGCTCACGCCGTGCTTTCTGCCATTGCTCTTTCTGTCATCGCAATCGCTGCGTTCGGGTTGCCGAGCGTGAAAGCCGTGGCACACCAGGTCGATGAAAAGTACAACCACCTGCAAACGCTCGAAGCCGACTTCATAGAGATATATCAAGGCGTCGGAGCCGTTCGAAGCGAGTCCGGCAAACTCTGGCTCAAAAAACCTGGCAAGATGCGCTGGGAATACCGTTCTCCTGAGGAGAAGCTGTTTGTCGCTGACGGGCACACTGGCTGGCTGTACTTGCCACTAGAAAAGCAGGTTAGAAAGTCCTCGATGAAATCTCTCGACGATCTTCGTTCGCCGCTTGCATTTTTGCTCGGTAAGACAAAGCTGGAGAAGGAGTTATTTGGACTATCTTTCGCGCCAGATATCGAAACCTGGCACACGGATGACATGATCTTACGAGGCGTGCCGGCAGCTCTGAGCGACAGGATAAGCGAGGTGCTTCTGGAGATCACCCCGGAGCACCAGATTGCGAGAATTCTCATTCATTCCGTAGACGATTCCACTACGGAATACCGGTTCAGCAATCAGAAGGAGAACATAAATATTCCGGATTCCCAGTTTCGATTTACTCCGGCGCCGGGCACAGAAGTCATTGATGAGCAGACCGGAAATTAAGCATCGGCTCACGTTACTCGGGGTACACTTGGTGCTAAGTAGCTGTAAATTCGAGGACTTTTGGATGTTAGACTGAGGTGGGCGAGGGCCCTTTCCCAAAGAAAATGGCTGAGTTTTTAATCAAAGTTGCCGACGAACGCGGCCGCCTGCTGCAGCAAATTGAAAGCGGAATCTCCGAAGCCGAAGTCCGCGATCGCTTCGTCCAGCAGGGTTTTCTGGTTTACTGGGTAAAACCCAAAGGGCTGCTTGTCGGTGGGAAGGTCAGTCGGGGCAAACGGGTAAAATCCTCCACTTTCCTGGTTTTTAACCAGCAGTTATTGACCTTGCTCAAAGCGGGCCTTCCGGTTTTGAGCTCGTTGGATCTTCTTATTAAACGCCAGAAGAGTGCCTATTTTCGTTCTCTGCTGCAAAACATTCGCGAGCGAATTAAGGGCGGAGAGTTGCTTTCGCAGGCTTTCGAGGCCCAGCACGCCTTTCCGAAGATTTACACCACCACGCTGATGGCGGGCGAGAAGAGCGGCAGCATGGACGAAGTTCTTAACCGCTACGTTAACTTTCAGAGAATGGCGCTCTCCTTCAAGAAAAAGTTGGCGGTTTCGCTCGTCTATCCCGCACTGCTGGTATCAGTTGTAACCGTAATGTTCATTTTTCTCGTCACCTACGTCGTGCCGCAGTTTGCAAAATTGTACTCGGATTTAAATGCCCAGCTTCCGGCAATTACGACGTTAATGCTCGTCATTGGGACGCACGCCCAGCGTTACGCGCCTTTCATTTTGGTTGGACTCGCGCTCATAGTGTTCCTCCTTTGGCGGTGGAAATCTACGGACCGTGGTGCGGAATCGATTGATCGTGCGGTTCATAAGTTTCCTCTCATCGGGGATATCTGGCTGAAATATCACGTTTCTACCTTTTCGCGGATGCTTTCGACTCTGTTGACCGGTGGCATGCCGCTCGTACCGTCCCTCGAAACCGCCGGAGCATCTATGAGCAGCCGCACTATCCTGAACGGTTTGAACCGGGCCGCGGACAGAGTACGTGAAGGGCAGTCGCTCGCAAAAAGCCTCGAAGAGCAGAGGGTTTTCCCCGATCTTTCGGTAGAGATGATTGAGGTTGGCGAATCGACCGGCGCATTGCCGGCGATGTTGAATTCCGTAGCGGAATTCTACGAGGAAGACGTGCAAACGGCGTTAGCGGGGGCTATGGCCCTGATCGAGCCCCTCATCCTGATCTTTATGGCCGTTTTTGTGGGTGGAATCCTAATTTCGCTGTATTTGCCGATATTCACTTTGGGATCGAGCATCCACTAGGAGATCAGGGCAGGTTTGGAAATGGCAACAATGGCAGACAAAAAATCGGTACTCGTCAATGGCGGCGAGAACGGGCAAATAGCATCCACCCGTTCCGATGAACTCGAACGCGCTAAAGACGTTGCGCGGCGTTATCGCTGCGAATTTGTTGACTTGCGGGATTTCCAACTGCACCACGATCTTTTTACCAAGATTTCACCGCACTTGATGTTTCGCTATAACTTCGTTCCCCTGGAAGAAACAACCGACGGACGTTTGGCCATCGCCATTGCTGATCCCAGCCAGCTGATGATGATTGACGAAATCAGCTTGCTGCTCAGCAAGCGCATCGTCACCAAAGTCGCCACGCTGTCTCAGATCAGCGAAATCCTTAAAAAGACGGAGCAGTCGAAGCGCGTTCTCGAAGACGCCAGCGAAGGCTTCACGCTTGACGTAGTACACGAAGAAGAAGGCGGCGACGAAAGCATCACGATCGATAAGTTGACCGCTCAGGGCGACATGAGCCCGATTATCCGGCTTGTCGACACAACCATTTTTACCGCCCTCCAGCGGCGCGCCAGCGACATTCACATCGAGACTCGCGACGACTCGGTGAACATCAAGTTCCGCATCGACGGCGTGCTCACTCAGGCCATGACGCCGATCGCGAAAGAGCACCACTCGACGATCATCTCGCGTATCAAAGTCATGAGCGAGCTCGATATCTCCGAGCGCCGCGTGCCGCAGGATGGACGTTTCCGCGTGAAGTACGGCCAGCCGGAGCGCCCCATCGACTTCCGCGTTTCGATCATGCCTTCAATCCACGGCGAAGATGCTGTCCTTCGTGTGCTCGACAAAGAATCCATGAGCGAAAAGTTCCGCTCGCTCACGCTCGACGTAGTTGGCTTCGACGAAGACGATCTGCGGAAATTCCGACGCTACATCAAAGAACCTTACGGCATGGTGCTCGTCACGGGCCCGACCGGTAGCGGTAAAACGACGACACTTTACGCCGCGATCAACGAGATCAAGACCGAAGAAGACAAGATCATCACCATTGAAGATCCAGTCGAGTACCAGATTCGCGGAATCACGCAGATTCCGGTAAACGAAAAAAAGGGGCTCACCTTCGCGCGGGGCTTACGTTCCATTTTGCGTCACGATCCTGACAAGATCATGGTCGGCGAAATCCGCGATACGGAAACCGCGCAGATCGCGATCCAGTCCGCGCTTACCGGCCATCTGGTCTTCACGACCGTTCACGCAAACAATGTAGTCGACGTGCTCGGCCGCTTTCTGAACATGGGCGTCGAGCCATATAACTTCGTATCGGCATTGAACTGTATCCTCGCGCAGCGCCTGGTCCGACTGATCTGCAATTCATGTCGTCAGGCCATGCATTACCCGCCGGAGGTGCTTGAGGCCAGCGGCCTCGATCCCGACCAATGGTCGAAGGTCCCCTTCTACGAAGGTCAGGGGTGCATTGAATGCGCCGGCACGGGGTTCCGCGGACGAACCGCGATCCACGAGTTGTTGGACCTCAGCGATCGCATTCGCGAAATGATTCTTGCGCGCAAGCCAACATCAGAAATTCGGCGGGCAGCGCGTGAAGAAAGCATGCGGTTCTTGCGCGAATCCGCGCTCGACAAAGTCCGGAACGGCATGACTACTCTGAAGGAGATTAACAAGGTCACGTTTATTGAGACGATGAGGTAAAGCATGTTGCCAGCTCCAGTTGTCAGTTGCCAGACATCGAGAGCTGGCAGTTCTGACTGGTAACTGGCAACCGACCACTCGAGACTGATGTTACGCGCCACCAATTCCGCCCGGCCCAAACTTGCTTGCGAAATCGCTTCTGATCGAGTGATCGCAGCACGCACGGCAGATTCACGCCAGGTCCTGGACCTTTGCTCGACCAGCGAGCTTGCGCCCGGATGTATTGTTCCGGATTTGACCGAGAACAACGTTCGTCAGCGCGAACTCGTCGTCGAGGCGCTTCGCAGCGCGCTGGAGCAAGTCGGCGGGCGCTCGCGTGATGTAACCGCGATTCTGCCCGATGCCGCGGTGCGTGTAGTTTTGCTGGATTTTGACACCCTTCCCGACAAGCAACCTGAGGCCGAAGGCGTGATCCGTTTTCGGCTCCGCAAGTCCCTTCCATTCGATGTCGACAAAGCTGCGGTTTCCTACCACGCGCAAACCGGCCCGGATGGTATCCGCGTAATCGCGGCAGTGGCTCTGAACAACGTTGTACAAGATTACGAAGCAGTGTTTCGTGAAGCTGGCTTCAGTCCGGGCATGGTTTTGCCTTCGATGATCGCGGCGCTGGGTGGCGTGCCCGGCGAGAAAGGCACGCTGGTCATCAAAGTAGATGCCCACACTACCAGCATTGCAATTCTGGACAAGCAGCAACTTCTGCTGTTCCGCACTCTCGAGAACGCGCGCGGAGTGACCATCACTGGCGAGCAACTGGCAGAAGACGTTTATCCGTCGGTGGTGTTCTTTCAGGACACATATTCCACCAACATTGAGGACGTCTATGTGGCAGGCGTTTCAGATATCGCGGCTGCCGCCCCGGCTTTGCAAGCTCAAACCGGCTCCGAGGTGAAGGAATTGGTTACGGCATCGCAATTAGGGCTCGGCGGCGGTTCTATTCCAAAATGGAGGATGGCCGGCGTAGTCGGCGCACTGCTTTCCTGAAACCTAGACAAAGACATGCGCTTCAACATCAATCTCGCGTCTCGGCCATACGAGGATTCCCGGCAGTTCTGGGTCTACTGGGGCACAGGACTCGCCCTGCTTGCGCTCACCACAGCCCTGCTGGTGTTTCTGGCCGTGACCGGTTTCATGGAGGGCAGCAAAGATCGCCAGGATATTTCAAAACTGCGAACTGAGCTGGCCGCATTTGATCAGGAAAAGAACCAGGCTCAGTCAATGCTGAACCGTCCAGAGAATCGTGAGATTCGCGATCAATCGCACTTTTTGAACGATCTTTTCGAGCGGAAAGCCTTTTCCTGGACCATGGTTTTCGAACAGCTTGAGCAGGTCATGCCGGCGCACCTGCACGTGATTTCAATCCATCCGGATATTTCCGAAGACAACAACCTGGAATTGAAGCTGGTGGTTGGGGGAGAAACTCGCGAGCAGGCACTCGACCTGGTACGCAAAATGGAAAGCTCGAAACACTTCAAGCAGACGCGTATCGACTCGGAGAGGTATGAAGATCAGCAGCAAAATTCCGGCAAAGCGGACCGCGTCCAGTTCGACATCAGCGCGCTTTATGTCCCTGCTGTCGGAACTCCCGGCAGCGGCGGAGGCATGAACTGATGCCTGATCTAAAGAAGACTCGCAACCGCTTAAAGATCGTAGCCGGCGCATTCGTGCTCATCGATGCGGTTGCCGTCGCCATGTTGATGACTCCGCTGGCTGGTATGCGCGAAGCGCGACAGCGGGAATTGCATCAGCTCTGGCAGCAATTGAAGGCGCGTGAATATGCGCCTTGGCGCGGATTGGACAAAAAAATTCCACGGGCCAAGGAGCAGATCGATGATTTCTACCAACAACGGTTCCCTGCAGAAGAGTCATCAATTTCGGATAATCTTGGCCGATTAGCAGCCCAAACTGGCGTTCGCGTTACCGGGGAAAAGTATCAGGTGAAGGACGCACAAATCGAAGGCTTGCAACCGGTCGAAATCGCGGCAAGCTGCTCCGGCGATTATTTGCAGCTTGTGCGCTTCATCAATGCTCTGGAACGCAACAAACTTTTCTTTTTGGTTAACGGTGTGGATCTGGGCAACGAAACGAACGGCGTAGTCTCGTTGCAAATCAAGATTCAAACCTACTTGAGGTCAACGTAGTGAAGCTCGGCGCGGAAAATCGGAACAAGGTGATCGCGGCGGTTTCGCTGGTGGTCGTGGCTATAGTGCTCATGGCCACACGGTTTCCCAGCGTTATGGGCTTAGGGTCGTCTAGTTCCAGTTCACCTGCGTCGGTAAATGTTTCCGCAAATGTGCAGCCAGATTCGCTCGCGCAGTCGAGGATACCGGCAAAAACAAGCCGCGGTACATTTAAAAAGCAAACGCCCGGGCAGTCACTCGATCCCACATTGCGAACCGATCTGCTGAAGTATAGCGAGGGCACAAAGTACGAAGGAACGGGGCGTAACATTTTCAGAGTTTTCGTTGAAATTCCGAAGCCCGTTGTGCCTCCCGTGCCGCAGCCAGGGCCGTCGACGCCGGCCGCGTACGTACCGCCGCCACCGCCGCCGATCGAGCTGAAATTCTACGGATTCGCAACTCCGGCGGGTGGTTCGAAACGCATTTTCCTGGCACAAGGTGAAGATGTTTTCATCGCCAAAGAAGGCGACATTGTTGACCGCCGCTATAAGGTCGTTCGGATATCTGCGAACGCGGTCGAAATACTCGACGTGCTCAGCAACAACCGCCAGAGTATTCCCTTAACCCAGGGGTGAACGGAATTAAGTGAATCAATGCATTCAGATTTCGCCTGATTTTAATGATTCAATGATCCGATGATTCAATCTCGATGAAATTCTGCTCTCTAACTCGCCGTCGCCGCGAACAAGGCTACATGCTCCTTACGCTTATGTTGTTCGTGACTCTGCTCGCGATTGGTTCTCTGGCGTGGATCCAGAAAGTTGACTTTCAGATCAAGCGCGACCGCGAAGAGGAGCTCATTCACCGCGGCGTCCAGTATTCGCGCGCCATCCGGCGCTACGTAAAGAAATTCGGACGGTACCCCTCGAAAATCGAGGATCTTGAGAGCACGAATAACATTCGATTCCTGCGAAAACGCTACAAAGATCCAATCACCGGAAAACCCTTCAAGCTTCTCCGCATGAATGACGTTCAAATGTCCTTCAGCCCCGGCGCGGCTAGCGGCTTGGCTCCGGGAACTCCAGGCGGAGCTTCGATGATGCAAGGCGGCGCGCCGGGCGCTCTGAATCCGAACACGGTTGCTATGGCATCGCCGGGCGGTGCTGGGCCGAGTGCGATTCCAAACAACTCGTCTACAGAAAATACTGAGCAGCAATCAGGGACTCAGGACAAATCCGGTCAGGACACAGATTCGTCAAGTTCGAAGAGTGATAGCGATTCATCTCAGCCGAATCAGAGTGGGTTCAACGGGCCAACTTTCGGTGGACTGCCCATCGTTGGCGTCGCCAGCACCAGCAAGGAAAGAACTATTCGCGTGTTCAACAAGAAAGACCGCTATTACCAGTGGCAATTTATTTACGACCCCAGCACGGACCGCGGTGGTCTGCTCACCACGCCAAATCAACCGGCGATTCAAGGCGCGATGTCGGTAAACCAAATGCAGAATGGGCAACAAAATAACGGCCAAAGCCAGGGGTTCGGCCTCTCTCCAGGTGGGATTAACAACCAACCCCAGCAACCGCAGCAAACAAATCAGCAACAGCAATAAATCGAACTCAAAAGAAAGAGGCCCTCGTCACGAGGGCCTTTCCTTTTCCCAACTTTGGACCGAATCTAAACGTTAAACGACGATCCGCAACCGCACGTGCTCTTCACATTCGGGTTCTCGAATTTGAAACCCGCGCCTTCAATCGTCTCGAGATAGTCAACCGTGCAGCCGTTCAGGTACATAACCGAGGTCGCATCAACATAGACCTTCAGCCCGTCGAAATCAAAGGTTTTGTCCATCATTCCGGGAGAGTTCTCGAATGACATCGAGTATGAGAACCCGGAGCAGCCCCCTCCGACCACGCCCACGCGCAGCCCAGCCGGAACTGGATCCTGCTGGCCCATGATTTCCTTCACCTTGGCGACCGCTTTCGGCGTCAGCGTGACTGGGGCTTTCTTGGTATTTTCTTGCGGCTTTATCTCAGGGGTTGTGGTGGCCATATCTCTCCTTTGCCTTGTTTACTGCGGTCATTATAACAGACGCATTTCGTGGGGATTATGATTCAAAACTCGTTGTTCTCTGCTGCAGAACTGAGTTGCTATATTGCTAGAAACGCCGGATGAAAGCTTTATCGAAACAGGAACCCAGATACCTGATGCCCGCCGAGTGGGAGCCGCACGCTGCCACCTGGCTCGCCTGGCCCCATTACAAGCTCGATTGGCCTGGTAAGTTCGAGCCAATTCCCTGGGTCTATGCTGAGATCATTCGCTATCTCAGCCGGCAAGAGCGGGTAGAGATTATCGTCAAAGATGCTTCGGCAGAAAAGCTGGCGCGCAAAACGCTGAAGCGCGCACACGCCCTGAACGACAATGTCCGCTTCCACCGCTGGCCCACAGATCGGGTATGGACGCGAGATTCCGGCTGCGCCTTTGTCTACCCATGTGGGCCGGCCGCCCTCGCCCGCCAAAGCTCGAAAATGCCGTTCGCCGCAATTACATGGCGCTTCAACGCCTGGGCAAAATATCCCAACTGGAAGCGCGATCAGAAAATCGGCAGCTTGATGGCGAAGGCCGTCGCCGCCGAAGAACTCCGGCCCGAATTCAGGAACAAGCCCGTCGTCCTTGAAGGCGGATCAATCGAGGTCAACGGCTGTGGCACGCTGATCACCACCGAAGAGTGCCTGCTCAGCCGCGTTCAGCAGCGCAACCCAGGGATGACGAAGCGTGACTACGAGAAAGTCTTCGCCGAATACCTGGGCACGAACAATGTCATTTGGCTCGATCGCGGTATCGTCGGCGACGATACCCATGGACACGTAGACGACATCACACGCTTCGTCTCTCCGGATACTGTCGTAACCTGCATTGATGCAGATCCTAAAAGCGAAAATTACGAAGCTCTGCGCGAAAACATCCGCCGTCTGCGCGATGCAACGATAGAGAACGGCAAGCCCCTCGCCACGATCGATCTTCCCATGCCAGCCCCGGTCTACTTCGAGGGCCGCCGCCTGCCGGCAAGTTACGCGAACTTCTACATTGCAAACCGCGTCGTGCTGGTTCCCGTCTTCAATGATCCGAACGATCGCACCGCACTCGACATCTTTTCAGATATCTTTCCCGATCGCGATGTTGTAGGAATTTATTGCGGAGACTTAATCTGGGGCTTCGGTGCGATCCACTGCATGACACAGCAGCAACCGATAAATCTGGCTTCTAGCTTATAGCCACCAGCCCTGGCAATCGAACCTGTTGCCGGACGTTGTAGCCACAGGCCGCGGTTTACAACTTAATAATCTGGTGATTCAAACAATCGGGATGAATATTTTCGAACACGCCATTCATCCACTCCGTCCCATATTTCGCTAAAAAGTAAACCCCGGCATACTCCCGTTCCTGCAGCGTCTTTTCGGGGTAAAGAGCGTTGCTCAAAGTGTCCGCATGACGTTGGATCACCTCGCTCTGGCGCAACTCGGCCCTCGAAGCGCGGGCGCGCAAATTCGTAATCTGATAAGCCATCTTCGACTCGGCATTCTCAGCCGATTCGACCAGCGTCTTATCAAGTTGCGCGATCGCCTCACGCACAGCCTTCATCGACCGCTCGACGGCAGCAGTAGCGTGCTCGAATGACGACTGTAAATTCGGCGGCAACCTCCGCTCACCGATCGCGCCCCGCAGAGCGTCAGGCCCCTGAAATGGGTCAGTAGCGTTCAGGTGGCTCTTTTCAAGCAGCGACTGAATTTTTGGTTCCACAATCGTGGCAGAGAACCGCGGCAAAATCGGCGTTCTTCTTCCTAGCAACTTCTCGTACGTAACCGCAGCCTGCGCGAAATAGGCCACCTCAGCCGCGCCTCCGACATAAGCCAGGGTAGGCAAAAGATAGTCCTGCACCACCGGCCGCAGAAGCACATTCGGACTGAACGCCTGCGGGGATTGCGAAGCCGTCTGCAACAGTTCCTGCCGTGAAAGCTTTTTATCGCTGATCAGAAACCTGTCCGACTCCACCTGTTGAATCGGAATACGCACTCCATCTCGCATAGCGAACAACAAAGTGGAAGAATCCGTAACCCGCACTTGCTGGTGATACCCGGCGGCTTCCAACTCCCGGTTGCGGTCGAGCAGCGAATGCGCAATCTCGGAAGCCCGTTCAACTGCCGATCCGTAAATTGGAGCAGCAATTCTGTCGAGCTCCTCGTCCGAGCCATCGAGCAGAATCACTCCGAACTCCGAAAACATTTTCGCGAACAACTTGGCGAACGCCGACCCGAAGTTTTCGCCCGGCCGGTAGCATTCTTGAAGCAACTTGGCCCATTCCGATTCTCCCAACAATTCGCTGGCGCTAGCGACACCTTCTGAAACCTCTGGCCCAAATGTGATTGTTGCAACAGGTGCGTCCGGCTTCCCGTGCGCCCCGGTGGTCAGCGTCTGTAAATGCCCATCCGAACCGGGAATGCGCACCTGATTTACTTCCGCGAGATCGTGGTCCTCAGTCGCAAGCCAAAAAATAGGAACACAATCCACTCCCAATTTTCCGGCTTCTTGCGCCAGCTTGACGGCACTTAGCGCCTTGTAAATCGAAAATACTGGGCCACCGAACAATCCCACCTGTTGCCCGGTTACAAGCGCGCACGCACCCGAACGGAACCGCTCGATGTTCTCTAGCGTTTTCTCGCCCGCTGCCCACGTCTTGTTTTGGCGCCCTAAAATTGTCGCAACGTGAGCACGACGTTCTGCCGGATATTGGATGCTCGGTACCTCATTTTTTGCCCATTCAAGAAACCGTGGCGATCGCGAATAAAACTGTTGGACAGACGGAGTGAAATCGAGATAGTCAAGAAACAATTTGCTGCTATGAGGAATCTGCCGGAATGGGTAACAGTGAGATTTCATAAAAAAGATTGAGCAGCGAGTTTCGCGCTACAAGCTTATCGTTCCCGCACAAAAGGGCTGCCAAAAGCTGCCCGCCCACAGCTCGTAACTCAGTGAGATGACGAAACCCGCCGCTAGATGCAAAGATAATCTTCAGGATAATAGACGTACAATTCCCCGTAGAGTTTCACATTGAGCATACATCCGGCGATTTCGCCCTTTTCTCTCGAAGGCACTCATGTCCGCCTGGAACCGTTTCGACCTGAGCATGCCGATTTACTTTGGGAGGTTGCCAAAGATCACCTGGGGGACCTGTTTCGCTGGATTCCCTACAAACTTGAAGTCCTTGACGACTTCCGCGCCTTTAACAAACAAGTCTTGCATGAACAGGACCGTGGCGTATCAGTTCCATTCGCAACTTTCGAAAAAGCAAAAAATTGCATCGCAGGGACAACTCGCTTTATGAACATGGATCTCCTTAACCGGAAGGTCGAGATCGGCTCGACCTGGATTGCCCCCGCATGGCAGCGGACCTCCGTCAACACTGAGGCCAAGTATCTGATGCTCCGCCACGCTTTCGAAAACTGGAAGTGCCTTCGCCTGGAGTTGAAGACCGACGCAATGAACCAGCGCTCGCGACAAGCCATCCTGCGCCTGGGTGCGAAAGAAGAAGGCGTGCTGCGGAAGCACATGCTCTGCTGGGACGGCCGCCAGCGCGATTCAGTTTACTTCAGCATTCTCGATACTGAGTGGCCAGAAGTGAAGGCGCGTTTGGAGCAAAAGCTAGCGCAAAAGTACTAGTTTCAGCCCAAACCAGCATTGCTACAATTCCAGCGATGCCAACTCCTTTCACATTCAGTGACGTACCCGCTGCGATTGAGGAACTCCGCGCCGGAAAAATGATCGTCATCGTCGACGACGAAGACCGCGAAAACGAAGGCGATCTAATGCTCGCCGCTGAGAAGGTGACGCCTGAAGCCATCAACTTCATGGCCAAATATGGACGCGGCCTGATCTGCCTCACGTTGACCGAAGAACGTCTCGAGCACCTGCGCATCGCACCGATGAGCGCTGAAAATACTTCGAACTACGGCACCGCGTTCTGCGAAGCAATCGATGCGCGTGACGGAGTAACCACTGGAATTTCCGCCTACGACCGCGCACACACGATCAAAGTCGCCATTGACCCTGCGACCAGGCCCTCTGATCTGGCCCGTCCCGGACACGTCTTCCCACTGCGCGCCCGCAAAGGTGGCGTGCTGGTTCGCGCCGGTCAAACCGAGGCTTCTGTCGATCTTGCCCGCATGGCAGGACTCGTTCCCGCCGGAATCATCTGCGAAATCATGCGGGAAGACGGAACTATGGCGCGAATTCCGGACCTGATCGAATTCTGCCAGACGCATCGTCTCAAGATGTTGACGGTTGCAGAACTCATCCGCTATCGCATGCAGCACGAGCGGTACGTGCATCGTGTCGGCGAGGCGCTGGTCGATACCAACTTTGGCGAATTCCGTGTCATCGCTTACGAAAGCGAGGTCGACGGTGGCGATTCGCATTTGGCCCTGGTCCGCGGCGACATCTCAAACAGCGACGATCCAGTATTGGTCAGAATGCATGCCCATTGCCTGATTGGCGACGTTTTCGGCTCGTCGGGTTGCGACTGCCGCGATACTCTGGAGGGCTCTCTTAGTGCAATAGCGGAAGAAGGTCGCGGCGCTCTCATCTATTTGCACCAATCTTCGAGGGGGTTTTCGGTCGAAAAAATAGGCGACAAGAATGCCGTCTCATTCCATCACGAGCGCAGCTCCCCTTCCCTTCCCGAAAGCGAGCGCAAACGTCAGCGCGAGATCGGGCTTGGCGCTCAGATCCTCTCAGACCTGAACCTTCGCAGAATCCGCCTGCTGACGAATCACCCGCGAAGAGTGGTAGCTCTCGAAGGCTTTGGAATTGAGATTGTGGAGCAGGTGCCGGTGGCGTTAAGGAAAGTGATTCGTGATGCGTAATTGCCGACTCTGGTTGGTGTCTCGTGTCTCGTCACCTGGAACTACCAACGAGATGTCAGAGATCAGCTCTCAGATTGATCTTTCAAAGCATGAAGCCGTAGTCTTCATGCAAAAGTACGTATCAACAACGAATCACGAGTCCCGAGTCACGGACTACGAAACGGCTAAAACGGTTTTCTGATCACAATCTCGCTGTCCCGAATGAAAAATTGGACTGAGCATTTCCCTGACCCGCAAATCACCGCCAGCAAACCGGCAATCTGTTTGCGCGTAATCAAGCCAAGCGTGCCACAGCCAGGACACGAAAGCACGGCCCAATACGGATCTTCCTTCTCTCCAATATGGCCTGCATTCTCCAGCACGAAAATCGTGCCAGGCTGCATCTGCTCCGGGATCCATTCGTTCAGGATTTCGAGTTCAGCGACCATTCCACCCTCCTCAGGGCAAGTTCACTGCTAACCCAATTTCGCCTTGCGTATGGAACGAACTTTTTCTGGAGCGCAGCGCCCGGGGCGTTTCCGTCCGCTTACGACAGCTTTGACCTCGCGTACCGTATCGCTCAGGCAAATCGCGAACATCGGCTGCAGGGAATTCTTCAGCAAGTCAACAATTTGCTGGCGAGAAGTTTCTAGATATAGCGCCGTGCCGTCGGTAAGCAGGTGATAGTTCGATGAACCGCTCACCGTCTCCGCCAGGCGCTTGCTGAACTCTTTTTGCAGGAAGCGAACAACTTTGCGCACGCGCTGCAACGAAAAGCCCTTGCGACGCAGTTGGCAGATCACGGCTACCTCGGTCAGATCTTCGAACGAATAAACGCGCCTGTGCCCTTCGCGCGCCGGAACTACAAGCCCGCGCTCGTCCCACCATTGCAGTTGCCGCGCGGTGATGCCCGTCAGCCGAACTACATCTTGGGATGTGAACGATGCCTGCATTTCATCTCATAAATGTTTCAAACGTTCTACTTACAAAATGTTTGGAACATTTTAAGACGGATATCCGAAGATACAATGCTGGAAATTGCAAAAGAGAGGTAACTAACGAAGCTACAGTAACCTAGGCCTGCCGGTCCGGATAAACCTTGCCTTCTGCGATGGTGACCAGCTCCGTTTCATTTCCAGTCGCTCCAAGTCGGGATACGCCGAAAGATCGCAGTTTGACGTTCAACTTTCATCCGACTTTCCACCTATAAGCCTCCACCAACGAAGTGAACAATTTCAAGTTTATCGCCGTCGGAAATCGTCGTTTCCGCCCAGCGGCCACGTGGAACCAGATCGCAATTCAGTTCCACCGCAACGCGGTCCGCTTTCATGCCGAGTTGTGCAACCAGGTCCGACACCGTGGAAAGCAGATCGAACTCACGCGCCTCGCCATTAATAGTCAGTTTCATTGCTCTCCACTGAACCGCGTACCACTCACCACAAATGGTAATACCCGTCGCGCCTGGCTACCTCGACCTTGAGTCCGAACACCTCGGAAAGAGGCGCAGATCGCAAAACATCTTCCTTGCGACCGTCAGCGAGGATGCGGCCTTTCGACATCAGCACCACTCGCTCAATTTCGGGAATCACATCCGAGAGGTCGTGCGTAACCAGCACAATGCCTATTCCCGACCGCGCCAAGTGACTCATGGTCTCGCGTAGTGCACGATGGGCGAACAGATCAAGCGAATTGCTGGGCTCATCGAAGAGGAGGGCCTTGGGCCGATGCACCAACGCTCGCGCAATCAGCACTCGTCGCGCCTCTCCCGATGACATTTCACTCACTGCCCGGTCCGCCAGATGCAGCACCTGCAATTGATTTAATGTCGCGTCAGCCCTTTCGATCTGTTCCTTGGTGACCAGGTGATTCGGGTAGACATCATTGCTGCTAAAGAAACCAGAAAGTACAACATCGCGGCCGACCGCTTCTCCCGTGCACCACCACATGAGATCGTTCGAAACAATACCCAGCAATGAACGAAGCTCGAACACATTCCAGCATTCTTCCCCGAGGATCGTAATGCCCGATCCAGTTCGCGCCACTGGGTACAACTCGCGCGTGATTGTCTTGATGAGCGTCGATTTGCCGCATCCGTTCGGGCCCAGGATCGCTACATGTTCGCCGCTTTCAATGCGCAGGCTGAAGTCATCCAGAACCGTTTTCCTTCCACGCACAACCCGAACATTACGCAGTTCAAGCAGGGCGTGAGAGACTGGCGACATGTTTTGAATTTATCAGAGACGCGCGCTCTCATTCCGCGGGACAAAACGGCTGGAAACTACGCGTTTACTTTTTTGAGTTGGAACTTGCGAGTGGCCGTGCGGCCTTCTGTGTTCACCTGAACGAGGATGGACGATTCCGGAAGCGACGCTTCTTCGACCAGAAATACGAGATCGGCCTCACCCACGCCGTCAGTCGTGACCTGAGTGTAGAACGGCACCGCGCTATTGCGCGAGAGTCTTACGGTCAGTTTTGCTCCAGCAACTGCCTGCCCGGCTTCAGTTGCTCGAAGCTTCATGGAAAGCTTGTCATCAGAGTGGATAGACCCTGCATTGATCCAAGAAATGTCGAGTTCTTTGGTTCCAGCCAGCGCCTCTGGAGCTTCGCGCTTGTTAAACACGTCTTCTAGATGGCCATCGCGGATTGCATCGAGAACCAGCCGGTGCTGGTCACGCAGTATCTGCTCCTTCTCCTGGTCGGAGATTCCCTGCGAACTCGGTTCTCCATAGGGGGTCGCGCGTTTACCAATGCAGCGGCCACGCACGAAGACCTGCGTCTGCAGCAGCAGTTCGCCCTCACGCGCTTCGCTCTGCACGTGGTAGATCGTGTCCTCGTGCTTGATGTCAGTATTGAAGCCGAAAATCATGCGCTTGTATGGTTCCAGTGTCCCCGAAAACGAATTATTACGCATGATTACGGAAGTTACCGGTGAGGACAGGCGTTTAGCCCGTAGCCGAAGTGGCCGTTTTGCCCAGCGTTTCTGCTCAGGCAGTGTTTCTGATATTCTCCGGATGCGAGCTTCGTGCTTGCCCAACTGTCCTGTCTGCCGGACCGCTGTCATTCCAAATGGCTTCAGCCCATGAGGAACCTGGTGTCTTGCTCAGACCTTTTAAAATATCCCTTCGCGGTAAGGTTTTGTTTGGATGGAGGGCTTGATAACAGAGAACACTCAATACAGTCCCTGTGACAATAGCCGCCGATATCCCCAGCGGCTCATGTCTCCGAATATCGCGAATAATCCAGAGAAGCACAATGAAGTAGCCGCCGATAATTCTCCAAAAGAATTTTTCCCAAGAAAAGTTTGCTGCAGCGATCATCGCCAAGTGTCTCCCTTCGCTTGACACTACTTCGCCCTGAACTCTAATCTAGAATGTTTAGTTGTCGGTCGAAATTTATCCAGCTCTTCTATGCCCGCAAATTATTTTGCTCGTTATCTGCCGCTGCTGATCCATTTTATTTTGGCAGGTCTTCTGGCCAGCGCGCTCGTGCTGCTGTCCTGGATCATTGGCTTCCGGCGGCCAACTCGGGCGAAACTTTCTCCCTACGAGTGCGGCATGACACCGATTGGCGACGCCCGTGAACGCTTCTCGGTTAAGTTTTACATGGTCGCCATGCTCTTCATCCTGTTCGATGTGGAAGCCGTGTTCCTTTATCCGTGGGCGATCATTCTGAAAGACTTGAAAGCGATGGGGCAGGCGGTCTTTGGGTTGGTCGAGATGCTCATCTACATCGGGATCGTGCTGGTGGGTTACTGGTACATCTGGAAAAAGGGTGCTCTCGATTGGGGACTTACCATTTCCGATGCGAAGGGCAGGCATCCGGCCCGCGTCACCACCAGTTCCATTGCATTCCGCGACGCTACTGAACGGGACCTGGTCGGCACCGGAAAGGGTGATCACTGATGGCACTCGCCCCCGCCGTCACCGACATCGAGCAACTAAAAAGCCACCCCGCTGTTGCACGGCTCGTTTCCTGGAACTCGCAAGCAGTTCAAGGCGTGAAGTTCGATCGCGACGAGATGACAATCTATGTCGCCCGCGAGGCGATCCGCGAAGCCTGTGCTGTGCTGCGAGACGACGCGAGCTGCCCGTTCAATTATTTGTCGGACGTGACCTGCGTCGATTGGTATCCGTCGGAGCCGCGGTTCGAAGTCATTTATCACCTGCTTTCGATCCCGAACAAAGAGCGAGTTCGCCTGAAAGTGAAACTCAACGGCGACACGCCGGCGCTTGATTCCGTGACTTCCGTGTGGCCCGGGGCAAATTATTTCGAACGCGAAGTTTTCGACTTATTCGGCATCCGCTTTAACGGCCATCCTTATCTACGCCGCCTGTTAATGCCTGAAAATTGGGAAGGCTACCCGTTGCGAAAAGATTATCCAGTGGAGGGATACAGATAGGCAATTTTGAAATTTGGTAATCGGGTAATTTGGTAATGGAAAATCCCGAGGGCAAATCCGCCAGTTGTTTAAATTGCCAAATTACGAAATTACTCAATTACCAAATCTTAAATGGCCCATCTCTCCCCCACTCCCGCGCTAGAACCAGGTCAGGACAAGACCATGATCCTGAACATGGGGCCGCAGCACCCGTCGACCCACGGGGTGTTGCGCGTGCTGCTGGAGATCGACGGCGAGACCGTCGTTCGCATGATGCCCGATATCGGCTTCCTGCATACCGGAATTGAGAAGACCTGCGAGGCAAAGTTCTACCACCAGGTTGTGCCGCTCACGGACCGAATCGATTATCTCTGTCCGTTGACCAACAACCTGTGCTATGCGTTGGCAGTCGAGAAGCTTCTCGGAATCGAGATTCCGCCGCGAGCGCAATGGCTACGCGTAATGATGAACGAACTGACGCGTATCAACTCGCACCTGGTGTGGCTGGGCACGCACGCCATGGACATCGGCGCGATGACCGTCTTCCTGTATTGTTTTCGCGAGCGCGAAGAAATTCTGCGCTTGTTCGAAGCCATCAGCGGCCAGCGAATGATGACTTCGTATTTCCGCATTGGCGGAGTCGCGCTGGAACCGCCGCTCGACTTCTTCGATCGCGTCAAGAAGTTTGTCGACATTTTCCCTGGGCGAGTTGACGAATACGAGGGCCTGCTCACTGGAAATCCGATCTGGGTCATGCGCACCAGAGGTGTGGCGAAGATCTCCGCCGAAGACGCGATCGCACTTGGCGCAAGCGGCCCAACCCTCCGCGGCAGCGGTATTGACATCGATTTGCGCCGTGATGCGCCCTATACGGGATACGACAACTTTAAGTTTAAAGTGCCGCTCGGCAAAGAAGGCGACGTATTCGATCGTTACATGTGCCGCGTTCAGGAATTGCGCGAATCGATCGGCATCGTGAAGCAGGCGCTCGAAGGCATGCCCTCCGGCCGCTATAAGGCTGACGCGCCCAAGGTCGTCCTTCCCGACCGCGAGAAGATGAAGACGGAGATGGAAGCGCTCATTTACCACTTCAAGATCGTGACTGAAGGTTTCGCAGTTCCTGAAGGCGAGGTTTACCAGGCAATCGAGTCACCGCGCGGTGAGATGGGCTATTACATCGTCAGTGACGGTTCGGCAAAACCGTATCGTGTCCACATGCGTTCGGCCTGCCTGGCGAACATGCAGTGTCTGCCGACAATGTGTGAAGGAAGATTGATCGCGGATGTGGTGGCCGCGATTGGAAGCATAGACATTGTTCTGGGGGAGATTGACAGGTAGTCGTTGGTCGTTTGCCATTCCTCACCGTCAAAGCGGTTCGGAATGGCAGCACTCACAGGGATGAGATTCTCGGACCAATTCGAAGCACGTTTTACCAGGATGCTAACGCACTATCCGACAAAGCGCTCTGTGCTGGTCCCGACGTTGCTCTTCGCGCAAGACGAAGTCGGCTTTTTGTCCGACGAGGTCATCGCTGAAATTGCGCAACGTCTTGAACTAACGGTACTCGACGTTCATAACGTGATCAGCTACTACTCAATGCTGACCACCAAGCCACGTGGGAAATACAACGTTCAGGTGTGCACAAATATTTCGTGCCTGCTACGCGGTGCCGATGGCCTGATGGAACACTGCGAAAAGAAGCTGGGCCTGCGGCACAAAGGCGTTACTCCTGATGGCTTTTTTTCGCTTGAAGAAGTCGAGTGCATTGGTGCCTGCAGTTGGGCTCCGGCGGTCCAGGTCAATTACGATTTTCACGAGAATCTGACGCCGGAAAAGATGGACAAGGTTTTGGACGAATATAGAAGGAAGGCAGCACAGTAAGAAGTCAGAGTCAGAAGGCTTCATTCTGAATTCTAACTTCTACATTCAAAATGGCTGACTTGGTTTCCCATTCCGACGAGGTGAAGGTCATCTCGAAGCGCTTCGGTCAGGGCGCGACGAATATTGACCGCTACGTCGAGCTCGACGGTTACAAGGCCGTCCGCAAGGCGCTCGGCATGCAACCGGAAGTAATCATCAACGACGTCAAGAACTCGGGATTGCGCGGACGCGGAGGTGCCGGCTTCAACACCGGGCTGAAGTGGTCGTTCGTCCCCAAGCAGTCGGCCAATCCGAAATACATCCTGTGTAATGGTGACGAGAGCGAACCTGGTACCTGCAAAGACCGCTTAATTTTCGAGCACGACCCGCACTCCGTGATCGAGGGCGTAATGATTGCCGGAATCGCCGTCGGCGCCCACAAAGGCTACATCTATATTCGCGGCGAGTATCGCTATCTGTCCGAGATCATGCACAAGGCCATTGCGGACGCCTATGCCAAAGGCTTTCTCGGCAGGAACATTTTCGGCAGCGGCTATGACTTCGATGTTTACTGGCACGGCGGCGCAGGCGCATACGAAGTCGGCGAAGAATCGGCGCTCATGGAATCGCTGGAAGGTAAACGCGGCGTTCCTCGCATTCGGCCGCCTTTCCCTGCTGTGGTCGGTCTCTGGGGCGGCCCGACCGTGATTAACAATGCAGAAACTCTAGCCAGCGTTCCGCCAATCATTCTCGGGGGCGCGGAGTGGTACGCCAACCTGGGTACGCCAAAAAATGGAGGCACGCGGCTGTTCTGCCTGAGCGGCAACATCGCGAAGCCAGGCGTTTACGAACTGCCCATGGGTTATAACCTGAAGAAAATGATTTACGACGTGGGCGGCGGAATTCCGAATGGCCGCAAGCTGAAAGCTGTCGTTCCAGGCGGCTCCAGCTGCCCGCTGCTTACGGCCGATGAAATCGATCTCGCCATGGATTTCGATACGCTGATGAAAGCGGGCAGCATGCTAGGTTCCGGTGGCGTGGTGATGGTTGACGACAGCACCTGCATGGTGAAATTCGCGCTGCGAATTATGAAGTTTTATCAGCATGAAAGCTGCGGATGGTGCATTCCCTGCCGCGAAGGTACTGACTGGCTGAAAAAGACGCTCACGCGCTTCCACAGTGGCGGCGGAATTAAGAGGGACATTGATAATATTCAATACTTGTCGGAAAACATGCTCGGCCGCACGTTTTGTCCGCTGGGCGATGCGGCCGCGCTCCCGACAATTTCGATCGTGAAAAAATTTAGAAAGGAATTTGAAGATCACCTGGAAGGCCGCCCGTGCCCGTTTGAGAAGGCCGGTGCAGTCGAGAGACTGCCAGTATTTGCATAAAAAGCTCTGGTCAGAACTCTTGGCTGTTCTGGCTAACAGGTAATAGCTACAAGCTAAAAAGATTTCATGCCTGACGCTCCCAAACTCGTAAACATCACGGTCGACGGCAAAGCCGTCTCCGCGCCCGCCGGTACCCTTCTAATCGAGGCCTGCAAAGCTGTCGGAATCGAAGTTCCGTCGTTCTGTTATTACCCGAATCTCTCCTTGCAAGGCGCTTGCCGCATGTGTCTGGTACGCGTCGAAAAGATGCCGAAACTACAGACGGCGTGCACCACAGGTATAACCGAAGGAATGGTGGTCACGACCGACAGCGATGAGATTCGCCAGGCCCGCAAAAGCATGGTCGAGTTGTTGCTTGGGAACCACCCGCTCGATTGCCCGGTTTGCGACGCCGGCGGGGAGTGCGAACTGCAGGACATGACATTCTCCTACGGGGCCGCTGAGTCGAAGTTCATTGAGCTTAAAGCACATCGCGATGAGCAACAGTGGTCGCCGGTGGTTTACTTTGATCGCCCGCGCTGCATTCTCTGTTATCGCTGCGTGCGTATCTGCGGCGAGGGCATGGATGTTTGGGCACTAGGTGTCGATAACCGCGGCGTAGTTTCAACCATCGTTCCCAACAAAGAAGACCATCTCGAGTGCGAAGAGTGCGGCATGTGCATTGACATCTGCCCGGTGGGGGCGCTCACATCCGGCGCCTATCGTTACAAAACTCGCCCCTGGGAGATGAATCACGTCGGCACCACGTGTACCCACTGCGCCGACGGATGCAAAACCACTCTCGGTGTTCGTCGCTCTGATACAGGAATGGAAATCGTGCGCGGCGATAACCGCGACAAGAGCGGTATCAATGGCGACTTCCTTTGTATCAAAGGACGCTATGCCTTCGACTTCGTGAACCACGAAGACCGTTTGAAACAGCCGCTCATCCGTCGCGGCGGACGGCTCACCCCTGCAACCTGGGAACAAGCGTTCGAGCATATTGGAAATCGGTTCAAATGGATTCTTGAGCGCGACGGCGGTAAGTCAATCGGTGTGATTGGTTCCACGCGAACCACCAACGAAGAGAGCTACCTCCTGCAGAAATTTGCTCGCGTCATGCTCGGCACCAATAACATCGACCATCACCGCACAGCTGACTTCCCTGCTTTCGCCGGTGCGCTGCACGGAAAAGCGGGAGCCACCGCGAGCATGCGCGACGTATATAACGCGCCGGCAATTCTGTTGATCGGCAACAATCCTACAGATGAACATCCGCTGCTCGCCTGGCAAATTCGCAACAATGTGCGGCTCAAAAATGCGCGACTCTATGTTGTGAACTCGGCGCCGATCAAGCTGCGACGGCAAGCGGTCAGCTTCTTGCAGATTGCGAGTGGGTCGTATAACGACTTTGCTCTTTTCTTATCCGGAGGACGCGGACAGCAAGACTGGGCTGGGTTGCGCGATAGCGTAGGACGTGAGCAGGACTTGGTTGTCATTTTCGGATCAGAAATTTTCGGCAGTGGCGTGCAGGCACTTGCGAAGTTTGCTGCAAGCCTCCCTGGCGCAAAACTGCTGAGTCTTGGCGACTACGCCAACTCCCGCGGCGCAGCCGACATGGGACTTTATCCCGACCTGCTCCCCGGCTACTTCCCTCTTTCTGACGCCACAACATTCCACAAAGAGTGGGGTAAATTTCCGACTAATCCGGGCATGAGCTTGCCAGAAATGCTCGACGCGGCAAGTGCAGGTCGGTTGAAAGGATTGTACGTAGTTGGCGCCAATCCCGTAGGACGATTCAATATCGATCCGGCAACTTTGAGCAACACTTTTCTTGTTGTGCAAGACATGTTCTTGACCGAGACCGCCGCGCTCGCCGAAGTCGTTTTGCCCGCGGCGAATGCTTACGAAAAGGCCGGCACCTTTACTAATACCTGTGGCGACATTCAAATTCTTAAAAAAGCCGGCGAGGTTACAACCGCAAAGCCCGATTTTGAAATGATCGTCCGTATTGCTGATGCCATGGGCTTCGACGTCCATAAACTCGTCCCGTTTGGCCACGGCGTACACTCCGACATGGGTCAGTCGCGCGGGGCGCAATCGGGCGAAGCCGACCGCCACGGTGTTTGGCTGGAAGCGAATGGGTTGGAACCAAAGATGAATCCGTTTGATCCGATTGCGACACTCGATGAAATTCAGCGGCTCGTGCCGGGATACGATGTCTCACGCACTGAACTCGTGGCCGGAAACGATCAGCACACTTTCATCGAGGGGATGGGCCCGAGCGCGACACAAAGTCCCGAGTTGATCGTCCCTGCAAAAAACAATTTGTTCAGCTCAGGAACTCTGGGCCGCTACTCGAATACGTTGAATTCTGTTATTGAAAACAAGAACCCTGAACCTGCCGAAGTTCCGGCAGATTGAAAGCATTTCGCAATTGAGTAATTTTGAACTTGGTAATTGAACACACGTCTGTGCTATAGGTTTTAGATTACTCAATTACCGAATTTCCCAATTACAAAATTGAGCCTGACTACTTTCATCATCGTCTCCGTCGTCAAGATCGCCTTGATCTTGTTCGTGCTTTTGACCGCGGTCGCCTACACCGTATGGCTCGAGCGCAAAGTCGTTGGCCGCATGCAAAACCGGTGGGGACCCACGCGCGTCGGTCCATTCGGGCTTTTGCAGCCTGCGGCTGATGGGGTCAAGTTCCTTTTTAAGGAAGATCTGACTCCGCCGCACGTTTACAAGCCGCTCTACATCGCTGCGCCCATGATTGCGGTCATTTGCGCGGTGACATCGATTGCAGTCATCCCCTTCGGCAATTGGGTCAATATCGGCCCAATCAGCACGCCATTGCAAATCACCGATCTTAATATTGGACTTCTCGTCGTGTTGGGTATCACTTCCCTCGGCGTCTATGGCGTTGCGCTTTCCGGATGGTCGTCGAATAGCAAGTACTCGTTGCTCGGCGGATTGCGCGCCAGCGCACAAATGGTCAGCTACGAAATTGCGCTTGGCTTGTCACTTGTTGGCGTGCTGATTCTCGCGGGCACGTTCAGTCTTCGCGGCATCGTCGAAGCCCAGGCCGGCCACTTCTGGCACTTCATCCCCAACTGGTTCATATTTCGCGGTGGCCAAATCGTTGCGTTCTTCATTTACTTGACGGCCGCGTACGCGGAGACAAACCGGATCCCGTTTGACTTGCCGGAAGCAGAAACGGAACTCGTGGCCGGTTACCACACCGAGTACAGCGCAATGAAGTTTGCCATGTTTTTCATGGCGGAATACGCGAACATGATTACCGTGGCATGCATCGCGTCGCTACTTTTTCTCGGCGGCTGGAGCGGCCCGGTCTTCGGCCCTGATTGGCTGCAAGCCATTCTGCCGGTTTTCTGGTTTGCGCTGCGAGTTTTTATCTTTCTCTTTATTTACATTTGGGTACGCGGCACGTTGCCGCGTTTCCGTTACGATCAATTGATGGCGTTCGGTTGGAAATTTTTGTTGCCGATCGCGATTGCGAATCTGGTAGTAACCGCGTTAGTCGTGGCGTTGAAGTGATCCAAGTTCTGTAATTGCGTGATTTTAGTAATTAGGAAGTTGAAACCTAGAGCATTTGTGCGGGTTTCGAATTACAAATCACCGCTTACGAAATTAGAAAATTTATTTAATGCTTCATCTTGTCCTATTTTCGGTTTTCGGCGTGATCTGCGTCGCAGGTGCGATTAACCTGCTCGTGCAGCGACACCCAATTAATAGCGCTCTGTCGCTTGTGGTCGTCATGGGATCGCTCGCAGTCGAATTTCTTTTGCTCGGCGCGGAATTCGTCGCTGCAATTCAGATCATCGTCTACGCCGGGGCGGTAATGGTCCTGTTTGTTTTCGTAATCATGCTGCTGAACGCTGGCGAGGAGCAACGCACCGGCGGCAGCCGTGTTGCCTATTTACTCGGAATTCCCGGTGCATTGGCCGCCACCGTCATCATTTGTTGGGCGCTACTGACGCATTCAAACGCCGGCAGCGCTGCGATCGGCGCACTTCCCGGGCACCCGCGCGAAATTGCCCAACTTTTGTTTCACCAGTTCCTATTGCCGTTCGAGGTCACATCAATTCTGGTCTTGATTGCCATTATGGGCGCGGTCGTGCTCGCCTCACGGCATGAGTCTTCGCAGCCGAGGAAGGAGGACTAGTGGTCCCGCTCTCGTATTACCTGGTGCTCAGCGGCATTTTGTTCGCCTGCGGCGTCACTGGTTTCTTGATTAAGCGCAACATCATCACGATCTTCATGTCGATCGAGTTGATGCTCAACGGCGTGAATCTTTCGTTTGTAGCTTTCGCCGCGCGCTGGCAGCAACTCAGCGGACAGGTCTTCGTCTTCTTCGTAATGGTAGTTGCGGCTGCCGAAGCAGCAGTCGGGCTCGCCATCATCATCGGCGTATTCCGCACGCGTGAGACGCTGAACATCGATCAGGTGAACCTGCTCAAACTATGACGCCCAATCTCCATCTCTGGCTCATTCCGATTTTGCCTCTTGCCGGCGCTGCCATTAATGGGTTGTTTGGGAAGCGTTTTTCCCGGCAATTGGTGGCGACAGTTGCGCTGGCATTTTGCGGCGCAGCTTTTGCAATGGCGTTATACGTAGCCTCGCGATTCTCCTCTCTGCAACTGCCGCACATTGAATCGTTCCCGCAAGCTCTGCTCGATCACGGTTTGGGAACCTGGCTCCGTTCTGGTGCTTTTCACGTCGATTATTCCTTTGCCCTCGACCAGTTGTCACTGGTAATGCTTCTGATCGTCACCGGGGTCGGTTTTCTGATCCATATTTATTCGGTCGGCTATATGTGGGAAGAAGGCGGCTATTACCGCTTCTTCAGCTACATGAACCTTTTCATGTTTTTCATGCTGACGCTTGTCCTCGCCAGCAACTACTTGCTCATGTTTGTCGGCTGGGAGGGCGTCGGCCTCGCGTCATATCTCCTGATCGGATTCTTCTTCCTCCGCGACTCCGCAGCAGCCGCCGGAAAGAAAGCATTCATCGTTAACCGCATCGGCGACTTCGGATTCCTGATCGCATTGTTCCTCATCATCAAGCATTTCGGCAGCCTCGATTTCGGAACCGTGTTCGCCGCCGTAAAGCCCTATGCGCCCGAAACCGCCGGTGCCGGTTTTCTCACCGCTATCGCCCTCCTTCTCCTGCTCGGTGCCTGCGGAAAATCGGCACAGATTCCGCTTTATGTCTGGCTACCCGATGCAATGGAAGGCCCGACGCCAGTCTCGGCTCTCATTCACGCCGCAACCATGGTTACCGCCGGCGTCTACATGATCTCGCGCTCGCACGTAATTTTCGAACGTGCTCCCAGCGCTCTGATGGTAGTCGCGATTATCGGTACCCTGACCGCGTTCTTCGCAGCCACAATCGGAATTGCGCAAACGGACATCAAGAAAGTTCTCGCCTACTCCACGATTTCGCAGCTCGGATACATGTTCATGGCCTGCGGCGTCGCTGCATTCTCAGCCGGCATCTTCCACCTGATGACGCACGCGTTCTTCAAAGGACTGCTCTTTCTCGCGGCCGGCTCGGTCATTCACGCCATCGGCGGCGAGCAAGACATGCGCAAGATGGGCGGACTGTGGAGAAAGATTCCCTGGACTTGGGCAACCATGCTGATTGCTACTTTGGCCATAGCTGGAATTCCTCCCTTTGCCGGTTTCTTCAGCAAGGACGAAATCCTCTGGCGCGCTTACCAGGTGAGCTGGATTTATTGGCTGATCGGAGTGGTCACTGCATTTCTCACGTCGTTCTACATGTTCCGGCTTATGTACATGACTTTCAGCGGTGAATATCGTGGCGCAGCCGGAGCTGAGCACGGCCACGAAGAACACGCGGGGCACGGAACGCATCTGGGCAGAGATGCTCAAACCTCCGCCGCTCATGACTCTCCGCGTGCGGGCGCTGTCGCTCATGGACATGGTCACCGTGGCATTCATGAATCTCCCGCAATAATGCTCGTACCGTTGGTTATTCTTGCGATTCTCTCAATTGTCGGCGGCTGGATTGGTGTTCCCGGCTCGCTTGGCGGAAGTGATCGCTTCGATAAATTTCTTGGCCCCGTATTCCGCGCCTCCACGCCCGCAGTAAGTGGCGAACACGCGCAGCCCGGAGAAGCCGCCCCGCCCGAGCAGGAAACTGAAGGTACTGAGCCGAAAACCGGTCACGGCACTGAACTGGTGTTTACCGGAATTTCTGTTGCCGCTGGATTGTTTGGACTCTTTTTGGCTTGGTTCCTTTACGGTCGACGCACCGACTTGCCCGATCGCATAGCAGCTTCAATACACGGCCTCTATTCCGCCGTGGTGCACAAATACTGGATTGACGAACTTTACGCTTGGCTCTTCGTCAAGCCGCTGATCGCAATTTCTGGAATCGTGTTTTGGCGCGGGATCGATCAGGGCGTGATCGACGCCACCCTGAATGGTAGTGCTGCCGGTGCGCGTGAGCTTTCTGACGAAGTGCGCCACATGCAATCGGGGAACCTGCGTTCGTACGCGGGATGGGTGGCAATCGGAGCGGCAGCAGTCATTATTTATATGATCTGGATTGGCCTACACGCATCATGAACTGGCTCGACAACAACATTCTCAGCTTCGTGACGTTCGTGCCTGCGGTAGGCGCGCTGCTGTTGTTGTTCTTCCCGCGCCGCGACCGCGACATCCGCGTCTTCTCGCTGGTAATTTCCCTGCTCACATTCGTTTTCTCCCTGCACCTGCCGGCGCACTTCAACCGAAACCTCGGGGGCTTTCAGTTTAATAAGGATGTCGCTTGGATTCCGACTCCCAACATTCACTACCACATGGGAATCGATGGCATCTCCATGTGGCTGGTCGTGCTCACGACATTTCTCACGCCGCTTTGTGTCCTGATCTCATGGAAGTCGATCCACGAACGAGTAAAAGAGTTTTTCATCCTGTTGCTCGTGCTTGAAACCGCCATGATTGGTGTTTTCGTGTCGCTGGATTTGTTCCTGTTCTATTTCTTTTGGGAAGCTACGCTGATTCCCATGGCAATGCTTATCGGCATGTACGGCCATGGTCGCCGTGTCTATGCCGCAGTGAAATTCTTCCTGTACACGATGATCGCTTCCGTTTTCATGCTGGCGGCGATTCTGTGGCTGTACGCAAATACAAATCCACACACGTTTGATTTTGTTGCTATCCAGAACGCAATTCAGAACGGACAGCTTGCAAATCTCGCCGGCGCGGCTCGCTGGCTCTTCCTCGGCTTCTTCATTGCCTTTGCGGTAAAGGTGCCTTTATTCCCGTTCCACACTTGGCTTCCTGACGCCCACGTCGAAGCTCCCACTGCAGGCTCGGTCCTGCTCGCCGGTGTTCTGTTGAAGATGGGCACTTATGGCATGTTGCGCTTCAATCTCGGCCTCTTCCCGCAGCAGTCGCGGGCCAATGCCTCGTGGATCGTAGTTCTTGCACTCATCGGCATCGTTTATGGGGCGCTCGTCGCCATGGTTCAACCGAACATGAAAAAGCTGATCGCATATTCATCGATCAGCCATCTGGGATTTGTCGTCCTCGGAATTTTCAGCTTTACGCAGGCGGGCCTCAATGGCGCAATGTTTGTGATGCTCGCACACGGCGTCTCGACCGGCGCGCTCTTCATGTTGGCGGGAATCATTTACGAGCGGCGGCATACATACGAGATTGCCGAGTTCGGCGGCTTGGCTACTCCAATGCCAACTTACTCAACTTTCTTCCTGTTCATCGTGCTCGCTTCCGTCGGTTTGCCGCTGCTGAATGGCTTTGTTGGCGAGTTTCTTGTGCTGAGCGGCGCTTTCCAGGCAAAGATGTGGTGGGGCATCGTTGGCGCTACCGGGGTTATCTGGAGCGCCTGTTATCTGCTCTGGATGTATCAGCGCGTCTTTTTCGGAACTGTAAAGCATGAAGAAAACAATTTGCTGAGCGATCTAAATTTGCGTGAGCGGGTCGCGCTTTGGCCTGCCGCAGTCATGGCGCTAGTCATGGGAGTGGCACCGATGCTGTGGCTGAACGCAATTGATCCTGCAGTGCACAATGCCCTCACACCATTTGCACAATCCATTGCTCAGGTGGTGAGCCGCTAATGGCCTTTCAACAAACCATGCAAACTCTGCCCGATATGCATGACTACATCCGCATCTTGCCGGAAATTGTTTTGTCGATTTTCGGCATGCTGGTCATGTTTCTTGATCCCCTCATGGACGAGCGCCGCAGCCAGCGCACCCTGGGCGGAATTGCGCTCGCCGGCGGAATTGCAGCGCTCGCGGCTACGCTTTACCAGGCCCAGACACAATTCTGGGGACTCGGCTTCTGGGACATGGTCCGGGTAGACGCATTCAGCATCTTCTTTCATTTCGTCGTCGCAGCCGCGGTCATTCTTGTCGTCCTTAGTTCATATGAGTACATGCAGGTGCAGCAGATTCGTGCCGGCGAATATTACGGATTGATTTTGTTTGGTGCCGTCGGCATGGACCTGATGTCGTGTGCCGTCGAGCTTGTGCTGATTTTCATCGCCCTCGAAATATCCTCCATTTCTACTTATGTCCTCGCCGGTTTCCGCCGCCGCTCGGCAATCAGCAGCGAGGCCTCGGTTAAGTACTTTCTGCTTGGATCTTTTGCGACCGCGTTCTTCCTCTATGGTGTCGCGCTGATGTTCGGAGCAACCGGCTCGACCAGCATCGCCCGGATCAGCGCCGCTCTGGGGGAATACGCTGGAGTCGGACACGGGCCCTTGCTCGCGTATTTGGGCGTAGCCCTTATGTTCGTTGGCCTTGGCTTCAAAGTTGCCGCAGCGCCATTTCACGTATGGACACCTGACGTCTACGAAGGTGCGCCTTCGCCGGTCGTTGCATTCATGTCCACGGCGCCCAAGGCTGCTGTTTTCGCCGTGCTCCTGCGAATCATGTTCGAAGCACAAGCGCCCGGCCGCATATGGCTGATCTGGGTTGCGGCTGCGCTGTCCATGACGATTGGCAACATCGCCGCGCTGGTGCAGGACAACGTAAAACGCCTGCTCGCCTACTCCTCTATCGCCCACGCGGGCTATTTGCTGGTAGCGATAGCTTCCCTGCCGGCGAATGGAATCCCCGCAGCGATGTTTTACACCGCGTCATACGCCGCGATGAACATCGGCGCATTCGCTGTCGTTGGCCACTTCGCCGGCGCCGGCGAGCGTTACGTCACAGTGGAAGACTACTCGGGCCTGGGCCGCCGCTCTCCCGGATTAGCTGCGATTCTCACAATTTTCCTGCTCTCGCTGATAGGCATTCCAATCACTGGTGGATTCTTCGCCAAATTTTACGTTTTCAGTGCCGCACTGCAAGGCGACCATCCGCTGATTGGGCTCGTCATCATCGGGGTAATCAATAGCGCTATCGCCGCATACTACTACCTGCGCATCATCATTGTGATGTACATGAGGGAACCGCGTGAAGAGACTTCCGTCGCGCCGGTTACGCCAGGCCTCGGTCTCGCTCTGGGATTAAGCCTTGCAGTAACAATCTATTTGGGAATTCTCCCGGGTCGTGTCCTCGAATATGCAGGGCGTTCAGTGGACCTTCTGCGCTAACTACACCGTCATAGCAAACCGAACGGCGGTGATGCGATTGTGGCTAGGAGCTCGGCATAATCATACAATTGGCGATTGCTGAGCCTTAAGCCTGGTCGGCGAATACTCCGATTCGACTAACTCCTAAATCGCTCCTACTTTTCGAGGTGAAATGAAGTCGTCTCAACCATTTAAATCTTTGGTGGCTCTGGTGGCCGCCTGTGTACCATTTTTCCTGTGCCTCGTTCTTTTTCCGGTGCTCCTCTGGTCCGACTCACAGATCGCGCCCGGGAACATATCTTCGGTGCAAGAGACTTCTCGCGGGGTCGAAATCACAGCTGGCGACGTCCAGCTACAGATTGATGTCTTAGCCCCGACCCTCGTACGTCTCCGATATTCCGTGCTCGGCAACAATCAGCCAGAAGACTCGTTCGCAGTTCTGCCGAATAGCTTTGATCAGTCTCCCGCGGTGAAGCTTTCACAAACTAGTGACTCAGTCTCGCTCGATACCGGCGCGATGGTCGTGAATATTTCCAGGTCGCCGTTGCGAGTTCGCTTCCTCGATCACGCCGGGAAAACAATATCTGAAGATGCTCCGAATTTTCCCGTCGTGTTCCATGGCAACTCGTTCCGAGTCAAAAAAGAAATGCCCGAGGACGAACACTTTTTTGGTCTCGGCGACAAATCTGGTGCGCTTGACCGTCGCGGCATAGCTTTCAGCCTTTGGAACACTGACGCTTTCGGTTGGCAGGAGTCCACAGATCCCCTATATAAGAGCATCCCATTTTTTTTAGCCATGCAGAACGGCTCTGCGTATGGCCTGTTCCTCGATAACACCTATCGGACCAGCTTTGATTTCGGAGTCGCATCACGGAATGAGTATTCTTTTGGCGCCGAAGGAGGCAAGCTCGACTATTACTTCTTTTACGGACCTGCTCCGAAGCAGGTCCTCCATGATTTCACCACGCTGGTCGGCCGGACACGGCTTCCTCCGCTGTTCGCCTTGGGCTATCAGCAATGCAGGTACAGCTACTATCCTGAAGCGCGGGTGCGTGAAATTGCGAGCGGGTTCCGAAAACGTAATATCCCGGCCGATGTAATTTATCTCGACATCGATTATCAACAGAACAATCGCCCGTTCACGATTGACCGGCAACGCTTCCCCACATTCGAGCAGATGGTTCACGACTTGAGCGGCGAAGGATTCAAGATTGTTGCCATTACCGACCTGCACATCGCAAAACTTCCCGGTTACAAACCATACGACTCAGGATTAGCGCACCATTTTTTTGTCCATAATCCCGATGGCTCCGTTTATGTCGGCAAAGTCTGGCCCGGCGATAGTGTATTCCCCGACTTCACGCGCGCGGCCGTGCGGGAATGGTGGGGCACGCTCTACCAGAACTTCGTGAAGATCGGCATCCGCGGATTCTGGAACGACATGAACGAGCCTTCCGTGTTCGACGGCCCTGATAAGACCATGCCGCTCGATACCGTGCACTACGTCGAAGATCGCAAAACCGATCACCGCGAAATTCATAACGTATTCGGGATGGAGAATGCACGTGCAACATACGAAGGGCTCCTCCGGCTTGAGCCAAATATTCGACCGTTTGTTTTAACTCGCGCAGCATTTGCCGGCACGCAACGCTATGCAGCTACTTGGACAGGCGACAACAGCGCGACATGGAACCACATGCGCATTTCGATCCCTCAGCTGCTGAATCTGGGGATATCCGGATTTCCCTTCGCCGGCGATGACATCGGAGGCTTCAACGGTAGCCCCACGCCGGAATTGCTCACGCGATGGATGGAATTGGGCGCCTTCAATCCCATGTATCGCAACCACGCCGCGAAAGGTACGCGTTATCGCGAGCCATGGGTTGATGGGCCGCAGCAGGAAGCAATTCGCAAGAGATACATCGAAACGCGATATAAATTGCTGCCCTACATTTACACGGAAATGGAAGAGGCTTCACGTTCCGGCGTCCCTATGATGCGGCCAATGTTTTTGGAATTTCCTGATCAGCCTGAACTGCTCACCAATCAGGACGAATTCATGTTTGGATCTGCATTGTTGGTCGCTCCCAAGGTCTGGGAGTTTGCAGAACCTTACAAGGTCGCTCTGCCGAAAGGCGGCTGGTACGATTTTTGGTCGGGACAGAAAGTTACCGCCGGAACAAGCCTCACCGTTGATCCTCCACTCGACAGCATGCCTGTTTACGTGCGCGCCGGAGCTATTGTTCCCGAGCAATCTCCCGTGATGCACGTCGAACAAACACCCGCCGGTCCCCTCCAACTCCGTGTCTTTCCCGGCCCGAACTGTGCAGGAGACCTATACGTGGATGATGGAAACACACTTGCTTACCAGCACGGAGAGTTCGAGCGTGCTCATTTCTCCTGCGTTGTAGTGGCGAATTCCTTGCACATTGACGTTTCGCAGGTGCACACCGCATTTCAGCCGTGGTTCCATCAGGTTCAATTCACGGTCTACGGGATGGATCAGCAGGTTCGTCGCGTCCTCGTGAACGGCACGCCCGTTTCCAAGTGGACCAGCAAAGGCGGAACGCTGGTCCTTCCGGCTGTCGCTTGGCCGGACGTGAAAGACATCCAAATTGATCACGATCCAACATAGCCAGGCGCACACATCTGAGTGACTGACGAAATCCTGCGCACACATAAGCAGGTCAACCCGGGGAGGTTGGAATTTTTTGGAAAGGAAGTGGTGCGGTGTTCTGCACCACGCTTAAGTCTCAGGCAAAGGCTGGTACTTCTTTTCTTACCTCAATTCGAGCCAGATCGAAGCGATCCAGATTCATCACTCTACTCCACGCCGCCGCGAAGTCTTTCACGAACTTCTCCTTGCCATCCTTGCAGCCATAAACTTCGGCGATGGCGCGCAGCTGTGAGTTGGACCCGAAGAGCAGATCCACTCGGGAAGCAGTCCACTTGGTCTCGCCTGTCTTGCGGTCGCGCCCCTCGTATACGGCACCAGCACCATTCGAGCTATTCGATGGCTGCCATTGCGTACCCATGTCGAGCAGGTTGACGAAGAAATCGTTCGTCAGCGTCTCGGGTTCTTTGGTGAACACGCCATATTTCGTTTGCCCGAAATTCGTGTTCAAAACCCGCATGCCACCGATGAGCACTGTCATTTCGGGAGCGGTCAGCGTGAGCAGTTGCGCCCGATCCAGCAGCAGTTCTTCTGTTGGCCGTTGCTCGCCCTTGCGCAGGTAATTGCGAAACGGATCCGCAGCCGGCTCCAGCACGGAGAATGAGTGTATATCTGTCTGCTCTTGCAAAGCATCGGTTCGCCCCGCAGAGAACGGGACTTTCACATCCTGCCCCGCCTTTCTCGCAGCTTCCTCGACCGCCGCATTGCCGGCAAGAACGATCACATCGGCGAGCGAAACCTTCTTCCCACTGTTGCCGTTCGTCTGCGAACTGTTGAACTCCTTTTGAATCGCCTCCAGCCTCTGCAGCACCTTCGCAAGCTTCGCAGGCTGGTTGATTTCCCAATCTTTCTGCGGCGCAAGGCGAATGCGTGCTCCATTCGCTCCACCGCGCTTGTCGGAACCGCGGAAAGTCGAAGCCGACGCCCACGCAGTTGTGACCAACTCGGAAATCGACAGGCCGGACGCGAGAATCTTCTTCTTTAGAAATGCGGCATCCTTCTCATCAATCAACTTGTGGTCCACCGCAGGAACCGGATCTTGCCAAACAAGGGCCTCTTTCGGAACCAGCGGACCGAGATATCGCGAGATCGGTCCCATGTCGCGATGCGTCAGTTTGAACCACGCTTTCGCGAATGCCTCGGCGAACTCATCGGGGTGCTCGTAGAAACGCCGCGAAATCTTTTCGTAAGCGGGATCGAAGCGCAACGCAAGATCCGTCGTCAGCATGGAAGGCGCGTGCCGCTTCGAGGGATCGTGCGCATCGGGAACCGTCCCGGAACCAGCGCCTTGTTTTGGCGTCCATTGGTGCGCGCCGGCCGGGCTCTTCGTCAACTCCCATTCGTAGTTGAACAAGTTACCGAAGAAATTGTTGCTCCACTTCGTCGGCGTCTGTGTCCAGGTCACTTCCAGGCCGCTGCCGATGGTGTGGGCGCCCTTGCCAGTTCCAAACGAGTTCTTCCAGCCGAGCCCTTGCTCCTCGACATCGCACCCCTCCGGTTCGGGTCCAACATATTGAGTGGGAACCGCCGCACCGTGAGTCTTGCCGAATGTGTGGCCGCCGGCAATCAGCGCAACCGTCTCCTCGTCATTCATCGCCATACGGCTAAACGTTTCACGGATGTCCCGCGCGGCGGCGATTGGATCAGGTTTGCCATTCGGCCCTTCCGGATTTACATAAATCAAGCCCATCTGGACTGCGCCAAGAGGGCTGGCCAAGTCGCGATCACCGCTGTATCGTTCGTCGCCCAGCCATTTCGCTTCAGATCCCCAATAAAGCTCTTCGGGCTCCCAGACGTCCTCTCGCCCGCCTCCAAAACCGAAAGTCTTGAAACCCATCGACTCCAGAGCGACGTTGCCGGCGAGAACCAACAGGTCGGCCCACGAAATTTTGCGCCCGTACTTCTGCTTGATCGGCCAAAGAAGGCGGCGCGCCTTGTCCAGGTTCACGTTATCCGGCCAACTATTGAGCGGCGCAAAGCGTTGTTGCCCGGCTCCCGCACCTCCGCGGCCGTCGCCAATGCGGTAAGTGCCGGCGCTGTGCCAGGCCATGCGCACAAATAGGGGCCCGTAGTGGCCGAAGTCCGCAGGCCACCACTCCTGCGAGTCTGTCATTAGCACATGAAGATCCTTGATCACTGCTTTCAAATCAAGACTCTGGAATTCTTTCGCATAATTGAAGTCCTTTCCCATCGGATCGGAAAGTTCCGAGTTCTGATGCAGCCCATTGATACTGAGCTGGTTCGGCCACCAATCGGTATTCCTGTTGAATTTGCGAGCGCCGTGTGCTACCGGGCACTTGGATTCGCTTGGGTTGACTTGTTCCTGAGTATTGGGGGCAGCAGCCCCCGCCGTGGCGAGTGTATTTTCCATATGCGTGTTCCTTCTAAGTAGTAAAAGTTCTATGAATTACGATCCCATGTCTCGCTTCGGGATTCGCAGAATGCCTTGGACCACCCTTGAGGTGCGGCCCAAGTGTCTACCCTGCGCGCCTCGCCCAGTTAGGCGCCTTGCACAATTAATGATGAACCTGCTTCCGGGCACACTTTGCGCAGAGCCCTCGGAAAATCAGCTCGCATTCGCGAAGAACCCGCTTGCCCAAAGATCCCGCGGCAGGCTTCGGAACCTCATACCAGTCCACGTCCTCGACGTTCCCACACCGGTCGCAAACGAAGTGGTGATGTCTCATACCTCTTGCATCAAAGCGTGCCGATCGGCCTTCGACCGCCACTTCACGGACCAACCCGGCTTCGACCAGGTCACGCAGATTGTTGTAAGTTGTAGCCCGGGATGAGCGCGGATCGACTCGATTCACAGCCTCGAAAATTTCGGTAGCCGTGGGGTGCCGGTTGCATCCCTTGAGGAACGCCATAACGGCAAAGCGCTGCGGCGTACATCTGAGCCCACTGCCTTCCAACGAGCGTTTGATCGCTGCCGCATCCATCAATCTTTAGACTATATCTAATCTGACATTTTATCAAGACTAATACTTTGGCTGGCTTGTGCAAAAGATCGGAGTAGTTCGAAGTCACCGAGCCGCACGCGAAACGCGACCGCTGGTTGGCGGAAGCACCTAAACCTGCAGAACGTCGCCGTCCCGGGCGACAAGTTCATAAAGCACTGGGTTGACGAAAAATCCGATGAACAACCGCGAGATCAGACCAGCGACAATCACGATAGCGAAAGGCTTTTGCGTATCGGAACCGATCCCGGTAGAAAGCGCGGCCGGAAGCAGGCCCAGGCACGCAACCAGAGCAGTCATCATGATAGGACGAAGACGCGTCAGTGATGCTTCTCGCGTGGCACTGTGAATGTTCATCCCATCCTGCCGAAGCTTGTTGATGTAGGAAACCAGAATGACCGCCGTCTCAACCGACACGCCGAGCAGCGCGAGAAGTCCTAGTACCGACGAGACGCTGAATGGGGTATGTGTGAGTTTCAGCGCGACCAATGCACCGACCGGTTCGGTCATGATTACCCCTAGAGCGATGGTTACGGGAAATTTGAAGTTGCCATACAGCGCAAACAGAATCACGAAGATCAGAACAGTCGCAAGCGGCCCAATCACGTACATTTGTGATTTGGCTTCAAGAAACTGGCTGTACTCGCCGCCCCAACTCATCCGGTAACCCTGCGGGAGGCGCACCGTCTTATTTACCACCGACTGGCCCTCGCGAACCGCGCTCTCCAAGTCGCGATCTTCGACGCTGTACTGTACGCCGATATAGCGGGAATTATTTTCGCGGTAAATAAACGAGGCGCCGTTTCCCTGGCGAATATCGGCAAGCTGACTGAGCGGAATCTGCTGCCCGTCAGGTGTGCCAACCAGCAGGTTCCCGATCTCATGCGCGCTGCTACGAAACTGCGGCTGCATGCGGACCACAAGATCAAACAATTTTTCCCCTTGGATCACCTGCGTGACGGCTTGGCCTCCTACCGCCGCTGAAATCACAGCCTCCACGTCGGCTACATTGATCCCATAGCGGGCGATCTTGTCGCGGTCTACATCGACCAGCAGGCTGGGCTGTCCAAGCTCACGTACTACCGTAAGGTCGGTGAATCCTCGCACCCCGTCCAGAGCGTTTTTTACTTGCAGCGCCTTCTGTTGGAGCACCTGCAAATCATCGCCGTAAATTTTTACTGCCAGTGAGCTCTTGAGTCCAGTCAGGGCTTCGTCGACTGCGTCTTCTGCGGGCTGCGTATAGTTAAAAATGATTCCGGGGAAGGTGGTCAGCTTTTTATCGATGGACGCAATCAGCTCATCCTTCTTGCTGATGTTCCCGCTCCACACCTTGTCCTTATAAGGCTTAAGCCCAACGTAGAATTCGCAGTTAAAAAATCCAGTGGGATCGGTCCCGTCATCGGGACGTCCCAACTCCGACGTCACAACCGTCACTTGCGGATACGACATCAGAATGGCGCGGATCTGCGGCGCAATCTTGCTCGCTTCCTCGAAGGAGATCGTATACGGCATCGTAGCCCGAACCCAGAGTGCGCCTTCATCCAGGTGGGGCATGAATTCGCCGCCGATAAACGGAACCAGCAGCAGCGCCGCCCCAAAAATGAGCGTGCTCAGCAACATTGTGGTCTTGGGCCGGGCCAACGCCCAATCCAATTGTTTCGCATATTGTCGCTTCATCCATTCGTACGGACGGTTCACCTTCTCGTGCACGCCATTCTGAAACCAGTACCAGGCAAGCACTGGAACCAATGTCAGCGTCAGAATGAGCCCGCCAATTAAGGCAAAGGCCATGGTCTCGGCCATTGGGTGGAACAGTTTCCCAGAGGGACCACTCAGCGCATAGATCGGAAGATAGCCCGCGAGAATCACCGCGACGGAGTAAAAGATGGGGCGGTCCACGTCTTTCGCGGCGATCAGGATAACTTCATTCAAGCGGTAATCCTGCCCTTCGCGAAGCGCCAGTTCGCGATAAATGTTTTCCATCATCACGACCGTACCATTGATGATGATGCCGAAGTCGATGGCGCCAATGCTGAGCAGATTGGCCGCGACATCGTGCGCGTGCAGGACTATGAATGCGAACAGCAACGAGAGCGGAATGGTGAGCGCGACAATGATTGCGGCGCGAATGCTGACCAGGAAAAAGATCAGCACGATGACAACCAGCACCATGCCGCGCAGAAGGTTGTTCTCGACTGTGTCCTTTGTCAGATTGACCAGCTCGCTGCGGTCGTAATAAGGATGTATTTTTACGTCCGACGGCAGTATCTGGCGGTTTAGCTCGTCGGTCTTGGCCTCTACGCCTTTCAATACGTTTTGCGTCTGCTCGCCTCGCAGCATCAGGATTACGCCTTCAACTGCATCATCATTTTTCTCGTAGCCAAATTCTCCCAGTCGTGGTGCATGGCCAATGACAACATCGCCCACGTCGCGCACACGAATGGGAACACCTTTATTTACGCCGACTACAATGTTTCCAATGTCCGCGGTGGTGCGCACCAGTCCGATGCCGCGCACATAATAAAATTGCCCACCCTGCGAGTAGAAGCCGCCGCCTGCATTGGCGTTATTCGCGGCCAAAGCTGCCGTGACCTGTGGAACCGTCAAGTGATATCCATAAATGCGTGCAGGATCGAGAAGCACCTGGTACTGCATCGTAGTGCCTCCGAAGCCCGAGTCATCCGCCACGCCGTGGACCGAACGATAGGCTCGCTCCACCACCCAATCTTCAATTGTTTTCAATTCCTGCGGCGTGCGGTCCGGGCTTTCGAGCACGTAGCGATAAACAAGACCGCTCGGACTGAACAGTGGCGCCATCGAAGGCGTAACTCCGGTCGGCAGCGTCGCTTGCCCAAGCCGTTCAAACACGACCTGGCGCGCGAAGTAATCGTCGGTCTTTTCCTCAAAGGTCAGCCTGATATCTGAAAGTCCGTACAGGGAAATGGAACGCATCACCTCCATCTGGGGAAGTCCGTTCATTTCAATTTCGAGCGGAAGCGTTACCAGTCGTTCCACTTCTTCGGCCGCGTGATCAGGCCACTGGGTAATGATTTCTACCTGCGGCGGCGAGAGGTCCGGATATGCGTCGACAGGCATGCGCTGAAACGAGAGAATTCCGCCCACCGTGATGAAAGCGGTCAGCATCAACACCAGGAACCTCTGACGTAGCGCCGCTCCGACTATTCGATGAATCATTCAGATATCTTGGAACTGATCGGATTCAAGTTGAGAGTAACCGCTTACATTGTGTGATGCGTCAGCGTTGCAGCGAATTCGCGAATTGCAAAAACAAACTCCCGTTTCCAACGATGCGATCGCCGGGGTTCAGCCCACTCATTATTTCGGTTTGTCCATTCAAACTCTCGCCCAGTGTCACCGGGCGGCGGCCAAATTGGTTAGACGCCGCTTCTGCATATACAAACGGCTGGTTCTCTGCATCTCGCAGCACAGCCGCGTCAGGTACCGCGATCGCCTTCGAAATCTTTCCTGCATTCACGGTGGCCGTTACATACATGTCTTTTTTTAATTTCTCGCCAGGATTGTTCGTTTCAATGCGCGCCTGCAGAGTGCGCGTGTTCGGGTCCAGCGCTGCCGCTATGTATGAAATCCGCCCGTGGAAGACGTCCGGATATGTCTCCGTTTGAATGCTCACCGGATCGCCGACATGCACGTACGGTAAATCCTTTTGATAAACGTTCACCAGGACCCAGACCTTGCTGGTGTCGGAAACCACGAAACACTGAGTTGAGCCCGGCTGGATCAATTGCCCGGCAGAAACATCCTGCTCGACAACTTCGCCGTTAATCGGCGCCTTCACGGGAACCTCAAACGTAGGCGGTGCTTGCACCAGAGCGTCAGGGTCAGTGATTCCCAGAACCTTGAGTGCTGCCTGAGCTGACGCCAAATCGCCTCCCGCCTGAACTTCGGCCGATTCCGCCTGCTCAAGTGCTTGTTCCGCGATCGCTTTGTGCTGATACAGATCCTGCGCGCGGGCGTATGCCTTCTGCGACAACGTATATGCGTCCTTCGCTTTCAGGTAATTCGTACGCAGTTGGGAATAGTCTGGGCTGGCAACGTAGAGCATGGGTTCGCCCTGCTTTACGTGCTGCCCTGGAAACACAACTATCCTGCTGACGGGCCCGCTGACCTGTGTGATTACCGGCGTCGTACGAAAATTGTTGTACGCTACAGCTCCGGTCAGCCGAAGCGTGCGGGTCAATGTCGTGGGCTCGACGGTCAACACCTGCACGTGTGACGCCTGCTCCGGTGGCACAGAGAACAGTTCAGGGTCGCTGGAGTTTTTCGCGTAAGTTGAAGTTGGCCGGTTTCCGTCACAGCCAACGAGCGTCAATAAAACGCTCAGCGCCCCACATGCGAATAGCTGTCGGGAAAAACGTCTGAACCGGTTCATGGCAGGCTCCTCGTTCCTACGGCTTCCTTAAGCTCTTCGAGCGAAGTCATATAGGAAGCCAGCGCCTGACGATAAGCCAACTGCGTCGATCGATAACTGCGTTCGGCATCAAGATAGTCCAGCAGACTCGCTGCGCCACGTTTGTATGCGTATTCACTGATATCACGCGAGTCTTGGGCCTCTTTCAGATAACCCGAGGTATAAAGCTGCACTACTTCATCGTTGCTTTTCACGGCTTCAAACGCGTTCGAAACATCAGAGAGCACGGTATCGCTCGCGGAATTCTGTTGCTCTTGCGCCTGTGTCAGCGCGTACTGGGTTCGCGCAATCTCGCCTTGATTCCGATCGAAAATAGGCAACGGGAAGTTCACAAAAACTGAAGTAGTATTTTCTCCGGACACGTGAGTAAAGTCGTACGTTCCAGTCACGTCAACTTTGCCGTTCGCTTTCGCCAGTCCGATTTGGCTCTTCGCAGCCGTCACTCCCAACTGTGCAGCGCGAAAGTCCGGACGAAGTCGCAGCGCCTCGGCCTGAAGATCTTCCCGGCCGCTTTTGAGAGGCTGATACTCTAAGTCTCCCGCAACATCAAAGTCAGCCGGAACCGCATCATATCCAAGCAACTCACGCAATCCAACCAGCGCCTGCACTCTTGCAAGACGCGCAGATGAAACATCAGTTTGGAACTGCAAAAGCTGCAGCTTGATTTTGAGATAATCCCCCTCGCCAATGTATCCCGCTTTAAACTGGGTTTCACTGATATCGACAGTCTGCTGAAAGTCTTTCAGGTCCTGTTGCGCAAATTGCAGAGTCGACTCCGCCTGCAAAACGCTTATGAACTGCTGCGCCACGTTGAAAGCAAGGGTGCGCTCCGAATCAGAAACTTGTTCGCGGGTGACGGCAGTTTGATCGCGCGCGGCCTGCAGGCGGTGCTGTCGCTTATGTCCCCGCTCGAATAGATAACTGAGGCCAATATCAAACTGTTGGGTCTGGTTCAGATTATCGCTGGAAAAAAATTGCGGGCTGAATACCGGAACGAATTGGCTGTCCGCCCCTAACGAGGGATTTGGCCGCAAATTCGCCGTAATCTCTTGGGCCTGATTTTGAAAAATTAGTGTGCGGCTCGCCTTCATCGCGTGGTTATGAATCATCGCCAAATTTATGGCCTGATCAAGTGTGACGAGGGTCTGGTGCTGCGCTAACGCCATACCGGTGAGTAGTGAAAAGACAGTTGTGCGCCACGCGAGGCTCCGAATTCGCTGGCCGTTAACCCATTGCCAAGCAATGCGCGGCCAAGGCGCCGAAGCAAAGTCTTCGGTAACCGACAGATTTTTCAACAACTTGCCGGATCCCAAGCTCCTTACGTTTCTCCTTTTAATGTGCCGCATCCACTCGGGCGTATTGTAATTGGGGAGTTGTACGAAAAAGGCTGTTAAGTTAGATGCAAGCCGGGGCTGATTTCATGAGTGCACGCTTGGAAATATTGGCTGGCTCGGGTAGGGCGCCTAGGCTGTTCACCAAAGAGATGGGCCCAAACGACGAAAGTATCGCGATGCGGACGCAAAACTGCTGAGGTATAGTGTTCCAGCTTGACATCGTGCTGGAGGAATCCCCGATGGCTTCCCTCAAAGACGCGCTCGTGCAGCAATTATTAAATGGGCGGTATATCGCATCTCTTGCCACTCAGAATTCGGGTGGTTCGATCCACATGGTAGCCGTCTGGTATTGGTTTGATGGCTCGAATATTTTTGTAGCCACCGCATCGCGCAGCCGCAAAGCGCGGAATATTGCGTCAAGTGCGAAAGCAACATTGATGATTGACTCTCGTGACCCGCAAGCTTCGTTCGGAGTCACCATTGCCGGCAACACAGAACTTTTGAAGGCCGGGGCTTCGCAAAAACTTAATGCGGAGATTCACCGGAAATATCTGAGCGCTGCCGCGATCGCCGACCCTCGGGTTGGACCTGTTTTCGCCGGCTGGGATGATGTAACAATCCAAATCACACCGACTTCGGTTATTTCATGGGACATGCGCGAAGCAGACGCGCAAGCACTCGGCGGCTCGTTTAAAAGTAATCCCACCTATTTACTGCCTGTCGAAAGATGAAGAGAAGTCCTCACCTCAAGCCACAGTGGCCCGCGGCTCAACATCGCCGTTCAACTCTACACTCCCACCCAGCCCCGGAAGCCCCTAGCCGCGTAATAAGACTCCGCACCGTTGTGGTAGGTAAAAACCGTATCGTAGCGGCGATCACAAAAGAGTGCGCCGCCGAGTTTTCTGATCTCAGGAGGTGTTTTCACCCAGCTTGAGGTTTTCATATCGAACTTTCCAAGCTTCTGCAACTCTCGATACTGTTCTTCCATTAAAAGTTCAATTCCCATCGCTGCTGCCATATCAGCAGCGCTATTTTCCGGCTTATTTTCCTTCCTCGACGCGAGCGCTTCACGGTCATAGCAAAGACTTCTGCGGCCCTTCGGACTTTCCGCTGAACAGTCGTAAAAAATGTATTCGCCTGACTTCCTATCTCGGCCAACCACGTCCGGTTCGCCGCCAGTTCTTTCCATTTCAGTGAGTGACCAAAGCTTCTCAGGGTTATGCTCCAGCTTCGCGTGAACTTGGGTCCATTCAAGACCCTCATGGCGGTTCATATTTTTCTCAAAACGGGCTTTTAATGTCCTGAGTAGGTCTTCTTGATCTTTCTTTGAAAGCGTTAGGTTAGACATAGTCTTCACACAATAAACATCGATTCAGGCCGATGGAAGGCCAACCCGCCGGACAATATCCTGAAATCTCGGATCGGCGCGCAATGTGTTGAGTCGGGGATCCACCCCGATCCATGGCATTCAAGTTGACCGCTGGAGATAGCCCTGCTCCAGCGATCCCAGCGCTTGTTCCTTTTCCCCAAGCTCAGCATACGTGGCTGCGACCAGAAATCGGCAGACATAGCGTTCCTTCGACATTTCGAGAGCTCTGTTGAGTAATTGCGTGGCTCGTTCCCGTTGCCCCACCTGCGCAAGCGCCGAAGCGGTAGCGGTAATCACAGAAGGACTATTGGCAAACCGCACGGCATTGTCCGCGGCCCGGACCACATCGTCTCGTCGCCCGAGTTGAGCGTCTGCCATTGCAAGGATGGCATAAGGGAGCCCAGCTTGAGGTGCCAGTTCACTCGCTTGCTGCGCCTGCTGAACCGTCTCCTGCATGCGGCCTGAGAAGTAGTAAATCCACAGAGCATCACTGCGGCTGTCTATGGCGAGCGGGTCGGCCAGGTATCCCTGCTGTATTTTCAGCAGCGCTTCATCGAACCGGCCCAAGGTCCCAAGATACGCAGCGTAACCGAATTGCCCTTGCGGCAAGCTGGGATTGAGATCTAGAGCGCGGCGATATTCCTTTTCCGCCGCCGGCCAGTTCCAGTCAAATAGCAGCAGCACATCGGCGAGCAGAACATGCGCACTGGCAAGGTTGGGATCCAGTCGTAATGCCTGCAATGCCACGGCTTTTACTTTGGGCATCATCTCAGCGGGAGAACTGTAGTACGTATTCAATTCCTCATACGCTTCGCCGAGTCCGGAATAGAGGCGAGCGTCCCTGGGATCAATGGCGATGCCTTCCTGAAAATGCGTCACTGCCTGATTGATGCTCTCTCGCGTGCCTTGCCCGAGGTCGTGTAGTCCCAAAAGATATTTGTCGTAACTCTCGAAATTCACCGGTTGGGCGGAAGCGGAGTTTGCTTCGGCTGGCAGCAGGTGGATGGAAAGCGAATAAGTGATTTTTCCAGCGATTTCCCTCTGAATTTCCAGCACGTCCTCGAGCGGCCGCTCGTAAGTTTCTGACCAAAGATTGGTTTGTTCCGCTGCACGAATCAACTGCGCAGTAATGCGTACGCGCCCATCCGCCCGTCGCACACTGCCCTCCAACAAATAGTTCACCCCAAGCTCCCGCCCAATTTGGGCAGCCGTCTCCTTAGTATGTTTGTAACGCGCGACCGAGGTTCGGGCGATGACGCCGAGCTTTCCCGGTTGGAGTTCACCAAGCTGCGCGATCATCTCCTCGGTGAGCCCGTCTGCAAAATAATCATCCTGCTCGTTCGTCAAATTTTCAAAAGGAAGCACGGCCAGCATTACCTTGGGCGCGGAAGCTGTCGGGGGAGGCCAAAAATAACGCCCGAGCAATATCCCAGCCACAGCGAGAGCCAGCGACAACACCACCGGCCATAAATTCAAGTTTCTTCTTGCAGTACGGGTCGGGCTGATTTGGACTTCCACGGGTATCGAACCAGAATTCGCCAGCTGGTTCTCGCCATTCAAAACAGGAGCGCTAAAGCGATAGCCTCGCTTTGGAATCGTCTCTATGTAAGGACGGCCATCAGAACCAACACCCAGCAACTGCCGCAGGTTGAAGATTCGGCGTGACAGATTGTTCTCTTCGATAAAAACACCCGGCCAGACCCTCTCGATCAGTTCTCCCTTTTCAACAATGTGTCCGGCGTTCTCCACCAGGACTAGCAGGGTCTCCAGGTCCTTGGGCGGCAGCGAGACGGGCTGCCCATCGCGAAACAAGACCCGTTCCTCGGCGTCGAGTGTGTAAGAACCGAATCGATGCAAGTGCTTCGCTTTCAATCGCGTAATCGCCTGAAGTTTTTCCCAATAAATTTTTCAGAACTCTTCAAAGACTTTCTACCTTCGCGATGGCAGTTTCCAACCTGGGCAAAAACGGTATCAGCCGTGGCAACGGTCAGTAGGACAATGCAAGCGAATTCTAGCGCATTTGGGATCGTTCTACCGCACCGCGTCGGCGGAGACGAAGGGCCAAATTCTCGCGGTTTGAGAGGAGTCTTTTATGAAACGACTACTGGGTTTTATTTACGGGATCCTGTGTTATGTCTTTTTTCTTGGCGTGTTTCTGCGATCAATCTGGTTTGTTTGGAAAATGGACACCAATCCCGCTCAAGGAACTCTAACCCATTCCCTCCTTATTGATGCAGCTCTTCTGGCCGCCTTTGCAGTGCAACATAGCGGCATGGCGCGTCAAGGGTTCAAGAACGCATGGACGAGGTTTGTGCCGCCTTTGCTGGAGCGTAGTACGTTCGTGCTGATGGCAAGCCTTGCGCTGCTAGCGGTTGTGGAGTTCTGGCAGCCATTACCGGGCTTGATCTGGATGGTGACAAACCCCTTGGCGGTAAAAATCCTGCAAGTCCTGTTCTGGGCCAGCTGGCTACTACTTTTTAGCTGCACATTGCTCATCGACCACTTCGATCTGTTCGGACTCAAGCAGGCATGGAAATATCTGCGCAATGATCGATATGAGACGCCTCGATTCCGTACACCCGGCCCATACCGTCTGGTTCGGCATCCTCTTTACCTCGGGTTCCTGATTGCGTTCTGGAGCACGCCGCGCATGACCAGCGGCCATCTCTTCTTTGCTTTCATGTGTACTGCCTACATCATCGTCGGCATACAGTTTGAAGAACGAGACCTCATCAAATTCCACGGCGAAGCTTATCGCCTTTATCGCGAGGGTGTTTCGATGCTGCTGCCGTTGCCAGGCAAGAAAGTGCGTGCTGCCACCGAATCCGAGCACGCCATTGACTCAAGACCCTGATGATTCAGCTGACGCGTTGCGAACTCCGCCACTTTTTGGAATATGGCAGCAGGAACAGGTACATCCCCGTGAAAAAAAGAAACCCGAAGGGGACTACCGCAACGAGGCCGACGGAGTTCGTGTATTTCTTCTCCGCGATTGCGATGATGTTAAGGATCATGGCCAGCGTAAGCGCTACCGATAGCCAGCGGTGAATCTGCCGTATCCATCTGTTCATTGAAACCTCCTCTGAACCCGTTGCCCTCCGCCCTGCCGCGTGATTTCGGCGAGGGAGGGGCCCAATCTTTATTGCTGGCGCATTTCAATCCCCAACTGCTTTGCGTATTCTGCGACTAGACGTTCCCATCCTCTCGATTTCATCACGTCTGTGCTCGAGATGCGGCCAATCGGATTTCCGCTGAGAAGGCGATCAAGAACATCGAAGGCAATATGCCAGCCTGCCGCGCCCCAGGAAATGAAACGGCGATCGATATTCGACCATAGTGTCAGGCGCGTCCCGCCAGCAATCGGTTCGAGCTCCCACCGATGATCGCCGAACTCAAGCAGCTTCGGAGCATCAACTCTCGTCACTTTTGTTTTGATCGGTGTCGGATTACCTACCCACGTGAGATTTACCATTCCAAGCGTTCCTAGCGTTGCGTCCGTGACAAACGGCGCCCACTCGCGCAGCTGTGCCGGATCAGTAACTGCGTCCCACACCTTTTCTGGCGAGTGGTGCAGTTCTCGGACCAGAATGAGCGTCCACTTGTCTCCGATCTGCTTTCTCATCTGCGCTCCGTAGGCGGGACCCGGCGTGTACTGCTCGCGATCGATCATTGTCTTCTCCTCGTCTTACCAGCGCTTCAATTCAGTGAGCTGAATGATGTTTCCGCAAGTGTCCTTCAGCATCGCGATGGTCGACGCAGTCACGTCGGTTGGCGGCATCGTGAATTCCGCGCCGCGTCCTTTGATCCGCTCGTAGTCACCCTTTATGTCGTCAGTGAAGAACATAGCCGCAGGCTGGTTCTGTTGAAATAACGCCTGCTGATACGTTTTCGCTGCCGGGTTGTTATTGAGGGCCAGCTGCAACTCCGTGCCATTCGGCTCTTCGGGCGATGCCACAGTCAACCAGCGATATGGGCCCTGGCTGAAATCTGTCTTCTTAGCAAAGCCCAAAACTTCCGTATAAAAACGCAAGGCCTTGTCCTGATCGTCTACATATAAGGTCGTCACTTTGATTTTCATTTGTTCCTCCTTGAGTTACCTTCCCGGTTTTCCCGCGTCTTTTTACTTTTGTTTATTTTCGTTTGTGTTGATGATCCAGATCCTTGCCGATCCATCCGGTCGAGGTGCCGCTCGAGAGCATCCACGTGAGCGGACCAGAACCGGCGAAACTGAGCGAGCCAGGTATCAATCTCCTGAAGTGGTTCCGGCTTCAGCCTGTAAAGACGGCGTTGTGCATCCACCGTCGATTCGACGAAGCCGGCCTCACGCAAAACTCTCAGGTGCTTTGACACAGTCGGTTGCGGCATACGAAGCTGCCGCTCGATCTCTCCCACCGATTGTTCTGACGAGACCAGAAGACTCAATATCGCCCGCCGGTTCGGCTCCGCGATGATTTCGAAGGCAGATTCCATATCACGTATATACCGTACATTGAATATACGTGTCAAGGCATATTTAATAAAAAAAATTGCCGGGGGACGAATATGCTGTTGAAACTTTGGGCTCACGGCTCTGCTGGAATTATGGAAAAACCGTGAAGAGGTCTTTCAGGTCCGGCTGATGTGCCGCATTGCCAAGATACGGCAAAACTCCGAAGATCTCTTCTACCGTTCGCAACAGGGCGCCGTGATCGTAATGAATGGAGTTGCTGTATCCATGTCCTTTTGCAAAAGGAGATAGCACGATCATCCCAATTGGCCCATCGCCAATTTCAGCTTCATCCCACGTAATAAAGACGGCGCCACCGGCGCGGTAGGCCTGAGAATTCAGAATCTCGGGAACGTGTTTGGAAAGCCAGGTATCGCCTTGGGCAATTTTGTTGTGGAGCGGGCCGCACATGTCGTGCATGTCATCACAAACATTTGGAGTGATGAAGTTATATCGCGCAACCGAATTGCTCGCTAAATCCTTGCCGAGTTCCTCGAATGGCCGAATGTGTTGAATGCAATATTTTGAATTCGGATTGCGCCGGTCAGTGACGTCATCGAAGTACACAAAAGGATCATGCCGGACCGCGTAAGGATACGCGTCAAACAGCGGGCAAGTCTTCCCTGAAATGTTTTCCTCATAGGCGCGCCATTCAACCCCGGCATTCTTCAACTGAGTGACGAGATGTTTGATCGTAGATTGACTGTCTCCGGCAGGCGCACGATCGTCAGCGATACCGAAATTCGTGCCGGCTTCAATCCAAATGTAATTCGGCAGGCTCGGGTGGATATAAGGAGGATTGAAGTATTGCTGCGTGTAAGAAGCTTCGGGAAGAAGAGTTTGATTAATATAAGGTGCCGATCTGTTCCCTTTGATAGCAGACCAGTTCTGGTTCTCCATCAGAATGACCCAGACTGTCTTGATGTGAGTGTCTGAATTTGCCGCAGCAACCTGAGCAGCGCTGAATGTAACGCTGGCACAAAGAATCACAAAGAGAGTTAACCTTCGCAAATACATGGCTTCTTTATTGTGCCACGCATCGGAACTCAAGCTGTGACTCGCGCCTCGATAATGCTTTTCACGCCTGGATTGCTGGCAACTTGTGTGCTTTACTTCGATTATTCTCGGCTTCGGGTTGCGCGGCTCTTCTCCTGTTCGGGCAGCTTCTGATCTGCTTTTGGTATGGGCGGAGCAGGCAGAAATGTTACCTCATATTCCGCGAGCTTGAGTGGTCCGCTTGTGTCCGGCAAAACAGGTGGCGTCTTACCCACGTTGCCAAATCGCAACGCCGAAGTCATATCGCCGAACGTCCGTCGGCGCCATTCGCTGATGTTAGGTTCGCGAACTCCGGTGAATTTTTCAAGAAACATGAGTATTGAGGTGTGATCGAAAATGTCGCTGCAGACCCATCCTCCTGTGGTCCAAGGCGAGACCAGAATGCATGGCACGCGGAACCCGGCGCCAATCGGAATGCCGTCCACAAATTCGTGCGCAGTTCCGGCTTTCGGAATTGGAGGCGCAACATGATCGAAAATGCCGTCATTCTCGTCGTAGTTCAGAATAAAAAGTGTTTTCGCCCATACGTCCGGGTTCGCTGCAATGGCGTCAATTTTGCTCGCTACGAACGCCGCGCCATCCGCCGGCATGTAATCTGGGTGCTCAGATTGGTAGCTCGTCGGAATGATCCAGGAAACCGCAGGCAACTTGTCGTTGATAGCGTCATACTCAAATGTGCCTTCCTGGCCACGCAGCATTCCTCTCCTATATAGACCGGATTCCTTCGCCGCCTGCTGGAACACCTTGAAATTCTCGAGCACGTTGCAACCGTAGTTATCTTCCTGTTGATACACCTTCCAGGTGATCCCCGCTTCTTCCAGCCGCTCTGGATATGTCTTCCACGTAAACCCGCCCGCTGGCGCAACATTCGTGGTGATTGGCCCCCCGCCCTCTCCATTAGGATCGAGCGTTCCTGTCATCCAGTACATGCGGTTCGGCCATGTCGGACCAAGCACGGAGCAGTGGTATTCATCGCAAAGGGTGAATGACTCCGCTAGTGCGAATTGAAAAGGGATGTCGTCTCGAGTGTAATAGCCCATGCAATAAGGTCCATTCGCGCCATCTGCTTTGCGATGCGCAGGTACCCATCGGTCCATGTCGCCTTTGTTCCACGCGTCATGCTGCACACCCCACGAGTGGTCTGTTGAAGGAATCTTCTGCGCATTCGTGGCACGGGTGTTGAGGTGGAAGGGCAACAGGTATCCGTTCGAATGTTCAGGGTCAGGCTGATAAAAAACCGAACGTTTGCTCGAATACAGTTTCATGGCCTTGGGATCATTAAACCCCCTTACTCCGGCCAGCGTTCCAAAGTAGTGATCGAACGAGCGATTTTCCTGCATCAGGAGCACCACGTGCTTAATGTCGCTCAAGGATGCTTGTCGCGGTGGACCTTGCGCCAGGACCCGTTGCACATTTCTCGGCATGAGTAGCTGCGCAGCCGCAGCGCCTGCAACTCCAGCGGCGCCTCTCAGCAGACGACGTCGCGTCAGCCCTCCGGAAGGTAGTATTGACCGGTCCTTGTGCTTATTATTCGTCACAGTCATTCTCCGGATTGGGAATGATCCAGCGTAGCAGAGTCACTGTTGTGGCCATGTGCTAACTGAGGTGTTAACGCTAAGATCGCTGGCCCTCTAGTCCGGATTCATCTCAATTTGCCGGGGCGGCAACGCTGGCATCTCCGGATGCTCCTTGTCGCGCCAAAACACTTGGAAGCATTCTCCCTCGTTCTCCGCACGCCACCTACTTCCATCTTCGAACTTGATTGAATATGGATAAAAAACCCATCCCAGGACCGACTGTGCACTCGATGCGCGAATGCCAGGCTTTTGAAGAGTCTCTTCCTCGCCCGGAGCAATTGGATGATCGAGAGACCACTCAAAGTTGAAAGCCCGCCGCAGATCCAATGGCGCTAAAAACATCTCCGTCACAATGGACATGCTCATAATTTTCTTGCTGCTGGTGTTCTTGACCGTGAGCGAAAAACTCTCGGGATGCTGCCAGAAATCGCCTGCGGTAAATTGGGCCGGGCAGGCGCGGGTGGGCGGAGCGTAAATCGTATAGACCGCCATCATCCCGTTTTCCATGTGATCTTGAACATGGCAATGAAACATCCACGAGCCGGGATTGTCCGCGATCATATCAACGGTTTTCATACTTCCAGGAAGCAATTCAACGACGTCTGTAGTATCTCTTCCATTGCTGACCGTCTCGCCGTGCCAATGAGGCGTGTGCAGATCAATTTCATTTCCCATGCCCAGCAGGTACCAGCGCACCTTCTCTCCCTGCTTCATCATGAGCCCTGGCAAGTTGCCAAAGATGTAACCATTGATCGCGTAGTAGAGACCATCTGGTTTGCCGCCCTTTTGGTCAAAGATCATGAAAGCAGTGACAAATTCACGGTCTACATCTTTTGGCTTTCCAGCGGCGTCGGCCATCCCTTTTGCAGTGATGATGATCGGACCTAATAAACCGGCATTTATTTCGACACCCGGATCAATATGTGAGTGATACCACCACACTTTTGAACTCAAGGTGCCACGCTGTGGTCCGCTCGCAGCACTAGCGAACCAATGGTACGTGTAGCGGCCACCGGGAGGCACGACGGCTCCCTTGGCCACCGGCAAGTACAACGATCCTTCATTGTTTTTGTCGTAGCGCAAACCATGCGGATGCATATCGTGAGCCAGACGGCTGCGATTCAGAAAATCCACGACAATCTCGTCACCAACTTCTCCCCGAATAATAGGCCCCAGAATCCCTAGCCATTCCGGCTGCGGCACTCGAACGCTGAAAGCGTCATCGGTGTATTGAATGAAGCGGGTCTTGGGCCACTCGAGCTTCGGTGCCCACGGTTGCGGAACGGGATCTCCGTCGAGCAAGTTGCGCCCGCTAGGCGCAAAATTCCAGGTGACATCTTCCGCGGCAATGTAATAGTGCCGCGTCGCAGCCGACAAAGGCAAAGATAAAAATGTTAAGGAACAGATGGCAAGCGCGACTTGAGCTCTCACTGCAACTATTATCCCTCGGGAGATCGCTCACCGTGCAAAACCTTCTGCCCAGTGGAAGCTAACCTACGGCGTTGGCGGGGGTGGCTGTGGCGGCGCGTTTAACGTGCACTGGCCCGTTCTCACCTGGGCCGGTGGCGCTGGAGGGCTAGCCCACGGTTCGTTAATGAAATCGAAGAACTCACTCATATCGGTCTGCGCCGCGTCCCGTTGAGTAAGCGCCGGTAAACCAAAGCGCGTTTCAACCAGCTTGAGCATCGCAGTGTAATCGCGTACTTGGTGAGAAACAAAATTCTTTTTTGTATAAGGCGAGATCACGATCAGTGGCACGCGATATCCCGTCCATGTGAAATCGCAGGTCGGCCCACCGGTTTGGCCAGGCTGGTCGCACTCATCGGTCGGGATCAGATCCATCGGAGCAATGCCGTCCGGGCTTGGCATCGGTTGCGGAGAAACGTGGTCGTAAAATCCGCCGAATTCGTCGTAAGTAAACAGCATGATTGAATCCTTCCAACTCTGGCTGTTCATGACCGTGTTGATCAATCCCGATACGTAATTAGCTCCCGTCTGTACGTTTACTGGCGGCTGTGTGTCCTCATCGGCTGGGTGCTCGTCCAGGTCCGCCGCACCTGCAGGCTCGATCAATGCGAACTGAGGCAACGTCCCATTCTGCACATCCGTCGTGAACTGAGAGATCGGGACGATATTCTGCGCCAAGTCCGGATCAGCGAGTATCGTCTTTTTATACTGAAACTGATTCATGTAGGTGCCGTTCATCAGGCATGACGGATTCGGGTCGGGTGAGCACGGTCCGCTTGACGAATTCAGGCCTTGGGGATTGACGTAAATCTTCCAAGTGATCCCGGCATTTTGTAGTTCCTCGAAAATAGTAGTGGCGGTGATTAGCGGCTCACTTCCGGACAACGGATGCACGTGTCCCTGCGACGTCGCGGCCAACATATACATACGGTTGATCTGGGTACGGTCCATCGTCGGCGAAAACCAGCTGTCAGAAGTAGCGAAGTTCGATGCCATGAAGTAGTAATAATTCAGGTCAGTCCAGTCGAAATAGCCCATCGCCCGAATTCCATTCGTATCCATCAACGTGGGCGACTGCTGGCGCGCGTCATCGGCAGCTGTGACTACGAATCCATTGTTGAGCGCAGGGCTGTTCCCCAAGGGATCGTCCAAGTCCCAATCACGATGAGCTTCGCTCCAATAGGGGCTTGGATTCTCCTGGCAAACAGACGTGAAGTGAAAAGAAGTGATGAGATTTGTCGTGTCAGCATGACACACGTCTGAATCCGGGAAGGGTTGAGTCGGATCGCAGCCCGGAATTGCCGGAACTGGCGCTTGCAGCGGCGCGTCCCCCGTTGTGGGATTGAATTGCGGCAACCCATCGAATGATTGATCGGGAAAACCCGCCTGCGCCCAATATGCCCGCATCGCTCCAAAATAACTATCCAGGGAGCGATTTTCCTGCGAAATGATAATGATGTGATTAATACTTTTCAGAGTAGCGCCAATGGTAACGGTCGCCGTCGTCGAAGTGTTGGTCGACGAGTTGAGGGTTACGCTGCAACTCGCGTCGGTTGAGGTACAGGCGCCAGCCCACCCCGCAACTGTATCAGTAGCTGCAGGAGTAGCCTTCAGAGTCACCTGCGTGTTTTCCGGAAAACTCGCGGCGCAAGTCGTCGGACAGTCGATTCCTGCTGGTGTGCTCTTTACTGCTCCTGATCCGACCCCCGCGAAAGCTACCGTCAACCCGTTCCCGATGGTGAACGTGGCACCCACAGTAGTAGCAGCGGTTATGGTCAAAGTACATGCATTCGTCCCCGAACAGCTGCCCTGCCAACCGGTAAAGAAGTACCCCGTTCCAGCCGTAGCCGTGAGCGCGATTTTCGTGCCGCTCGTAAAGTTTGCGCTGCAGGTGCCCGGACAGTTGATCCCGTCGGGGCTGCTGACGACTGTGCCCGAACCAGAATCAGGAGGGGTGATAGTCAACTGATACTGAGGCGGCGGAGGTGGCGGCGAATCAGACTTTACGCCAGCACAACCCGCTAGAAACAGTAAGGTTGAGCCAAAAAGAAGACACAGAAAGAGCTTTAGATGGAACATGGCGCGGCGCAATTGGAAAACAATGCCGCGATGAGATGATTCAGAGCTGCTGCTGGTTGCCTGTTCATAACCTTCCTCTTCCGGCAGGCAATTTATAGACCCAGCTTCGATTGCGCCTGGCGACGCATGCTCAAATTGGCGCAGTGGGAGGTGGCCTTTGCAAAGGGCCTTGCGCAAAAAGGACGGATATCGACCACTACCCAGCGGGTTCGTAATTCAAATTTTGACCGAGCCAGCGTTCGACTTCGTGAACATCCAACCCTTTGCGCTGGGCGTAATCGGCCACTTGATCGCGCTCGATCTTACCAACAGCAAAATAACGCGACTCCGGATGAGCGAAGTAAAGACCGCTTACGCTCGATCCCGGCCACATCGCGAACGATTCCGTGATCTGAATTCCTGTATTTGCTTTGACGTCGAGCAAGCGCCAGAGTGTTCCCTTCTCGGCGTGATCGGGGCAAGCCGGATATCCTGGAGCTGGTCGAATCCCGCGGTACTTTTCGTGAATTAGGTCTTGGTTGCTCAGGCTTTCTGAACAACCGTATCCCCATTCGTCGCGAACCCGTTTGTGCAGGCACTCGGCGAAAGCCTCGGCCAGCCGGTCCGCCAGGGCCTCCGCCATAATGGCGTTGTAGTCGTCGTGCTTGGCCCTGTAGCACTCGCACAATTCCTTTAAGCCGATCCCGCTGGTCACTGCGAATGCGCCAATGTGATCGCGCAGTCCCACTTCCTCCGGCGCGATGAAATCCGCAAGAGACCGACACGGCTCGTTGCCTTCTTTATTTGCTTGCTGCCTAAGGAAATGAAATCGTTCGCGAACTTTATCACGTTTGTCATCCGTATATAACTCGACATCATCTCCTACCGCGGCAGCAGGAAACAGACCGTATACACCTCTAGCAGTGATGAGTTTCTTTTCAATGATGACGTCGAGCAGCGAGTTGCCTTCTTTAAATAACTGCCGTGCCTGAGCGCCTTGCTCTTCGTGCTCAAAGATTCGCGGGTAAATACCTTTCAATCCCCAGGTGTGAAAGAAAGGTGACCAGTCGATGAACTCACGCAGCGTTGCGAGCGGAAAGTTTTCGAGCACACGCACGCCGGTGAAACTTGGCAAAGGTATGTCCTCGGCACGCCACACAATCGGAGTGCGCCGCGAACGCGCAGCCTCAATCGATATGGTTGGTTGCTTTGGCGCAGCGTGAGCTTTTCGGACCGACTCGTATTCTGCGCGATGCTGCGCCACAAAGGCCGGCTTGCTTTCGTCGCTCAGAAGGCTCGTGGTGACCGGCACTGCGCGGCTGGCGTCAACAATGTGGACCACCGGTTCGCTGTAATTCGGCGCAATCTTTACAGCGGTGTGCCTGCGGCTGGTTGTGGCCCCGCCAATCAGCAATGGTAACTTGAAACCCTGACGCTCCATCTCGCGTGCCACATGCACCATCTCGTCGAGAGATGGAGTGATTAGTCCGCTGAGTCCAATCAAGTCCGCATTGACTGCCTTGGCGCGTTCGAGAATCTTTTCGCACGGAACCATCACGCCCAAATCGATTACTTCATAGTTGTTGCACGCAAGAACGACTCCAACTATATTTTTGCCAATATCGTGGACGTCACCTTTGACCGTCGCCAGGATGATCTTTCCTTGCGCCTTCACCACTTCTCCAGCCGCAGCTCTCGCTTCCTTCTCGGCTTCCATGTAGGGAGTAAGGTGCGCCACAGCTTTCTTCATCACTCGCGCTGACTTGACTACCTGGGGCAAGAACATTTTCCCTGCACCAAAAAGATCACCCACGATGCCCATTCCGGCCATCAGTGGTCCTTCGATGACCGCCAGCGGGCGGCCGAACTTGACGCGGGCTTCCTCGGCGTCGGCTTCGATGTATGTATCGATACCCTTAACCAGGGCATGCGCAATGCGTTCCTCGACTGTTCCGTTGCGCCATTCTTCTGCTTTCTTTTCGCTACCCTTGCCTGCACCCTTCAGTGTTTCGCCGTATTCGACTAAGCGTTCAGTCGCGTCAGGGCGGCGGTTCAGCAGCACATCTTCGACCATCACCTTCAGCTCAGGTTCGATCTCTTCATACACTTCGAGCATTCCGGCATTCACGATGCCCATATCCATTCCGGCCGCGATGGCGTGATAGAGAAACGCGGAATGAATGGCTTCGCGAACTACGTTGTTGCCGCGAAAACTAAAGGAGATATTCGAAACGCCGCCGCTTACCTTCGCGTACGGGAGATTAGCCTTAATCCAGCGGGTTGCGTTGATGTAATCGACCGCGTAGTTGTTGTGCTCCTCCATGCCCGTAGCGATGGTGAGGATGTTGGGATCGAAAATGATGTCTTCCGGTGGAAATCCTACTTCATCGACCAGGATCCGGTAGGCCCGTTCGCAAATGCGGATCTTCTCTTCGTAGGTTGCGGCCTGGCCTTGCTCATCGAAGGCCATTACGACCGCCGCGCCACCGTATTTCAGGATGGTTGCCGCATGCTCGCGAAATTTCTCTTCACCTTCCTTCAGCGAAATCGAATTGACGATGCCCTTACCCTGCAAGCATTTCAGGCCTGCCTCAATGACCTCCCACTTCGAGGAGTCCACCATGATCGGCACCTTTGCGACTTCGGGCTCGCTCGCCAACACCTGCAGGAACCGCGTCATCGCGCTGACGCCGTCAATCATGCCCTCGTCCATGCAGACGTCGAGCACGTTCGCGCCATTCTCGACCTGTTGTCGCGCGATGCTCACCGCCTCTTCGTACTTGCCATCTTTGATCAGCTTGGCAAACTTCGGTGAACCGGCAACGTTGGTCCGCTCACCGATCATGATGTACACGCCTTGCTGTTGGGTGAATGGCTGAGAACCAGAGAGGCGCAGGGGCCTCCACTTCGACGCGTCCGCGACCGCGTTCTCGGAGGCGCTCACACTCGACTCTCAATCTCGCTCGGGCGGGTGAGCGACGTCTCGAAACCGTGAGTGCCGAGTTTTCGCGGTGGTTTGCCGTCGAGCGCTTTCGCGATTGCCGCGATGTGCTCCGGAGTATTTCCGCAACAACCGCCGGCAATATTGATCAGTCCCCCGTCGGCAAAACCAGAGAGATAACGCGCCATGTCTTGCGGCCCCAAGTCGAAGCCTGTTTCTGACAAAGGGTTCGGCAGCCCCGCATTGGGATAAGCCGAGATTGCCACATTCGCTTTTTCCGAGAGCTCCTCAAGAAAGGGATACATGAGATCGGGACCGAGCGAACAGTTGAGGCCCACGGACAACGGCTTGACATGCCGCACGGCGTTCCAGAAAGCCTCCGGTGTCTGCGCCGAGATCATCGTTTCACCTCCGCGCCCGACCGCCGCGGAGATCATCACCGGCAATTCCCTTCCCTGTTCATTGAACACTTCACGAATCGCTACCAGCGCTGCCTTGGCGTTCAGAGAATCGAAGATCGTTTCAACCAGCAGCAGATCTACGCCCCCGGCAATAAGAGCGCGTACCTGCTGGGCGTATGCGGCTTTGACCTGATCGAAAGTGACCACGCGAAATCCTGGATCGTCCGCATCGGGCGAGTTCGAGAGCGAAACGGTAAGCGGCCCGATTGCGCCGGCCACGAAACGCTGACGCGAAGTTGCGCTCCCGACACGGTCCGCCCATTCGCGACACTGCTTCGCAGATTCTTCATTGATATCCCAAGCCAGTCCTTCGAGAAATGGATCGCCGATGATCTTCGAATAGAACTCAGGATCTTTGCGTCCACCATACTCTCGCGGATCATCCACGAAAAATTCACTCTGGGCGATGCTCGTGGCTCCAAAAGTATTCGTTTCGATAATGTCCGCCCCGGCCTCCAGAAACCGGCGATGTATGTCGCCGATGATTTGGGGCTTAGTCAGCGAGAACAGGTCACCATTATTCAGAAGGCTCTTTTTTGCATCCTTGAATCGCTCACCGCGAATGTCGGCTTCCTTCATCCCATAGGTGCGGATGGTCGTACCCATCGCTCCATCGATGATGGCAATGCGATCTTCGAGGATCTTTCCCAGAGAATGCCGTTGGGTCTTATTCATGATCTTTATTGATGACTTCGAGCGGCCTTCGATTCGACCATAGTTGCCCGGAAGTCGAAGAAGTGAGGCTGATTTAATTATAGCGAGGCGGCATCGAGGCTCTTTAGCGGCACGCAAACAGTCGGGTCACCCTCAACTTCTGTGCCCAACACTCATGCCGGAAAAGCGCCAGGCCCGGAGCAAGTTGATGGAAAGAGGCAACCTAAGTTCTTCGGTCGCATGCTTGAGACTGGTTGATCCTGCCCGTATTGACATTACGAACCCCACAATCATTTCTTGGACACGTCTACGTAGTAGAGGTCGGTAGCGACATCGAAATCCTTCTTCTCCAAAGTTGTCGGCATCGTCTGCCACTCCGTCGTGGGGCGAATAATCTTCCAGTCTCCTTTTCTGCCGACGCGCACGGGCATCTGGAATCCTGGTTCATCCACTTTCCAGCGATACGCGACTGTTTTGTTATTGTCGTCGAATTTTAGTTCCAGGATCGGAATGGCAGCATGGCGCAAATACTGATTAAAGACCGGAGTCAGGTCCAGTCCAGTCTGCTGATTGAAATACTGCACCACATCTTCGGTCATAATGTTCTGATATTTGAAATGCTGGTAGAAGCTATGCAAAATCTTCCACCAGCGGCGATCGTCATTGACAATACTTCGGAGTGTATTGATGAAGAGCGCGCCCTTAAAGTACTCGTCCTGTGGGGGTGTGCCGTTTATTCCGCGTGCTGTGATAATCGGTTCTCGGTTTTTGACCTTTGGCTTGTATCCATTCAGGTATTTTAGAGCGTCGTCATGTCCGTACATGTATTCGACGTAGAGACTCTCGAGATATGTCGTCCAACCTTCGTGGATCCACATATCAGACCTGTCCGCTGCGGTAATACTGTTACCGAACCACTCGTGTCCGCTTTCGTGAATGATGATGAAATCAAATCTCGGACTGATGCCCACGCCGGTCCAGTCGCGACCAAGATAGCCGTTAGCGAAAAGATTCCCGTACGTTACGGCGGTCTGATGCTCCATTCCCGAATAAGGCACCTCGATCAGCTTGTATCCATCTTTCTTAAAGGGGTATTCACCAAAATAGTGCTGATAGGCCCGCAGCATGTCCTTGGCTTGGCTAAATTGTTGCTTCGCTTTCTCGAGATCTGCAGGCAGTGCGTAGAAATCCAGCGGAAGATGCCCCAACCGGTCAGAGAAATGTTGGTAGTTCCCGATGTTTAAAGACACATCGTAGTTGTTGATCGGGTAATGCACGAACCAATCCCAGCGTGTGTAGCCGTCGCCCAGGTCGGTCTTGCCCATGAACTTTCCATTGGAAACTTCCACGAGGCCATTCGGAACCGAGATACTGATTCGCATATTTTTGACTTCGTCTCGCCATTGGTCCTTATTTGGCCACCAAATGCTTGCCCCTGTTTCTTCACACGCCGTGTAAACCCACGGACGGCCAGTTGGGTCCTCCCCAAAAGTAAAGCCTCCGAACCTGCCAGTATGTAATGGGCTCCCTGAATAGTAAAAATCGATCGTGTAAACGTGGCCAGCATGCAATGTCTCGGGAAAATCAACAAACACAGCACCAGAATCGCGCTGATAATGCAGAGTTGTTGCGCCAAGAAGAACTTTGTCGATTTTAAGTCTGTCATTCAGGTCGAGTTGGATTCGCGTGTCGTCCTTCAGCATCTTGAAGCGGATCGTGTTCTTGCCTGTGATGAACTTCTTCGCCGGATCGACTCGTACATCGAGGTGATAAAAAAGCACATCGTTGTTTGCGCGATAAGTTCCGTAAGCTCCGCGCAGAATGTCCGTCGAGGTCGGCTCATTGTCGCTGTGCGACGTGGGCTCAGAACTGGATCGTTGCGCCGGAGAAGCTGTTTCAGGAAACAGAGGCGCCGTCCCGAATAGCACCGCGATGACGGCGACGATATAGATGTTTCGACCGAAGATTATTGACTTGGGCACGGGTCCGAAAAAGTGAATTTAGTTGAATGCGGCAATAACTTCAAAATTCGTGGCGTTTGCAGTGAATACCGTCACTGTATCGCGATGTATACCCCCTATCTGGCTCGTACGGCCATTCACGGTTGCGGTGTGGAGTTGGTGCGTTTTCGGCAGGCGAAATTTGATTTGAAATTCCCTGGGTGGTTTTGGCCGCGATAACTGAATCTCTGCACGAACCTTCTTCGCGGCCTGATCCGTTTTCATTTTCATATTGACTCGTCCCCAGCGCGTGGGACTGCCGATCATACTGATTTCTTCGCCCGATGCGGCCCACTCGCGCGGGAGCCCCTTCGCAAAGTACAGGCGATCTTCGTCGGAGTCTTCGAGCACAAGCATCCACCGGACCAGAGGCGGAATCGTCAACTGCGCCGGGATGCAAAACAGAGCGCTGTCGCCATCAATTCCCGCTACTTCGCCGGCAACCCAGCTTCCGCGCGTGTGATCGTGATAGCCATGGGAATACAGGAAAAGCAGAAATTCTTCGATTCGGTCGAGGCGCAAAAGCATCTGCGCATAGCCGTACGAGATGAAACCAAGGATGTCACGACCGTCCGCGTGCGGCGGCTCGACGTTGGCGACAACTCCTAGAGTTGTGGCGCCGTAAGCGCGCATGCAATCGATAACCAGATTCGCAAGCTCTGGCGGCAAAATATCGGCATGCAACAGTTCGGCGTACGCGCGATGAGGCCACTGCTGCGGGCTAGGATGTTCTGTAGTCATCGATTCGCGGAAGGTTCCCTGTGCGCCGGCGTACGTTCCAATATAAGGGGGGCTCAGGTCATCACGAATATTCTTACGGATGCTCGCGAGGACCGAGGCTTGCAGAATCCGGCTGCGATCATGCCATGCGGCCGCCTGCTTTTCCGCTTCTGAGCTGTGCGCATTGATCAGCGTCCACGAGCCCGCCAGGTCTCGCAGACCTCGAGCCGCGAAAGCGTTGTTCGCGTAATAGGGCAGCCACCAGATAGACGGCTTTGCCATCAAACATGAATCCGACTCACTCCATCCGTGAATCAGTCCGTAGCCTGGATCATCCTGAGCGCGTCGCAGGCTCTCATCATGCATGGTTAGCAAAAGGCCGGCAGTGGCCGCAATTTTCGCCCCATGCTTCCGCAGCAGTTCCCCATCCCCACCGTAGTTGAAATAGCGCGCCAGCAGCGAGAGCGTCATGCCGAACTGCGCGGTTTCCGGGCCGCGCATGTTGATCATCCCTTTGGCGTCAACAAAGTCCGAAAAATAGTTATCGATGACGGCTTCCGCCATCTCCAGCCTGCCCCACTCCAAATTCGCGCACACTGAGCTGGTAAAAATATCCTGGAAACCATCGTACTCAGAGCCGTAATAATCACGATCGACAGCGCCATACTTCGGGTAAACTCCGCCCGGCCTTACCATCAACTCTTTGGTAAAGGCATGCTTCGACATGTCAACCCATTCATTCCGCGGGAGTGAAGCCGTCGAGAAATCGCGCAGCAAGTTTTTCCAATATGCTGCAAACATCAACAATGCGCGGTAAAACTCTTCGGGCTGCGGATCAATGCGGGCCGGAGGGAACGCAGGATAACTGTGCCCGTACACGACTTTCAGCATCTTCCCGTTTTCGATCCGCGCGGTCCGATGCCAGGTCTGCACGATGAATTTGTCGTGCGCCTCAACATCGCCGAACACGATTACTTCGTCATAGACGGAGTCAGAGATTGCGAGTACCTTGCGAACCGCGGGCATCCATCCCGCAAGCAGGCCGTCGAAGCGTTTGGGATTCGTCTTCGGCTTCTCTTCGGGAAAGTACTGGACAGGATGATAGGTTCGCGTGTTTCCGCTTGAAAAGACCGGCATGGTGTCGAAACATTCCTTGGTGCCGACGAAGGTGTCCCAAGGCAGACGCCAACTCGGCCCGGAAGGCTTCACTGAGTTCAAGGGGGGCGCTGCCGATTTGACCTGCTCAGGGTCGGGATCATCGCCGGACTCGAGAAGCTTATCGGCTAGCAAATCGGCGGCTGACATTCCTATGTCTTTCAAATTCAGCCCAAGGTATGGAGTTTCCGTTTCCGCGAACGCGGCTTCGGCACTCTTGGTCAGAACAAGCGAGCCCGAGGGCGACACGAACGTCATTGCACCCTCACGTGTACGCAGGTCTTCGTAGACCTTCCAGTCGGTTGAGTCGTGAGTGAATTCACATATGAGTGTGTGGCCCTCGATGTCCGCGCGAGACGAGGGAGTGAGATCAGCCTTCGAAATCCCGGTGTTAGCAGCAGCACTGGACGGCGATTGGAGTAACTTAGTGCCGGCGGTAGTCAGAACCGCGCTCTGCAGAAACTGTCTTCGATCCATCATCGTTTTAGGCTCGATTTTCAGACGGATATAGAGGCGCCCGAATGCGACTTCGCCCGCGCCAAACTGAGCTGAAAACGTTATCGCTCTTTAATTCGGACCAGCACAACGCCATGCGCCGGTACGTATGCGGAATAAGAGCCTTTGAATGAGCCCAGGTCTCTTTTGAGCCAGAGGTCTCGAATGTTGGCCTGACCGTGAATTCCTATCGTCGAAAATGTCACGGCCATCTCCTCCGTGGTGCGCTGTCGGTTGAACAGGCCCACGACTCGGCTGCCATCGGACATCGGTTTCATCCAAACTTCGAAAGGCCCTTCTTGCGCCACGCGAAATCCCTGCTTCCCGAGCGGGTCCTGGTCGACCGCAATGACTTCGCGATTTGTCAGGATTTCGACCGTATACGGCGTCATCTTCGTGAGATCGTTTCCAGCAATCAGTGGGGCCGCCAGCATCGCCCACAAACTGAAGTGGGTGCGGTACTCATCTTCGTTCATGCCGCCATTCCCAACTTCCAACATGTCGGGATCATTCCAGTGTCCGGGCCCGGCAAACTTCTCGAGTCCGTTCTGGTTGAAGCCGATTTCAGCCATCACCCCATACCGGTCGCTGATGTCCCCAGTCGTGCGCCACAGGTTTCCGCCAACAGACGGGCCCCACTCCCAAACTTTGTGCCAGCCGTACTGACATAAGCTGAAAACAATGGGACGCCCAGCCTTCTCCAGCGCATTGTGCATTTTTGCGTACGCCGCTTTCATTTGATCAAGGCTCTGTGGTGGAGGCTGACACCAGTCATATTTAAGGTAATCGACTCCCCATTGCGTGTAGGTCTGCGCATCCTGTTCTTCATGGCCAAGGCTGCCTTCATATCCCGCGCATGTCTTTGCGCCAGGCGATGAATAAATTCCCAGTTTCAGTCCTTTGCTGTGTACGTAGTCGGCCAGGGACTTCATGTCAGGGAATTTCTCGTTGGGATGAATGACGCCATTTGCGTCGCGCTGTCCCTGCCACGTGTCATCGATATTGAGATAGACGTACCCGGCGTCGCGCAGACCCGTTGAGACGAGCGCGTCGGCAGTAGCGCGTATCGTCGCGTCATCAACTTTTCCTGCGAAGTGGTTCCAGCTGTTCCACCCCATCGGAGGCGTTGCCGCGGAATTGGTTTGGGCAGGAGAGAAACTCTGTAATAAGCAGCACGCGACGAAGCATTGCAGGACAGGTCTGATGTTCACGTTGGTACTTTCCTCTATGCAGTCGATTTGAAAATTCGCTGCGCGATGGTAACGAGTTGGACCAGGGCAAAGCGCATGAATAGATAAAGGAGTGCTTCGGCGAGTGTATATTGTATACCGAACGTTGCCAACAGCTCTGTTGTGCGCAGCCTGAAGAACTCCCTATGTAGTCTGCCCATAATCGAATGGGAACGATGCCAAGCATGCCGAGCGCTAAACGCGTGCAAGAAAAGAAGCGCCAGAGCATGCGGCGCGCATGGTACTTCGTTCTACTGGTTGCGCTGGCAATTGCCATCAGTTACTTCGACCGCCTTACGCTTCCAATCGCGATTGCCGCGATCCAGCGCAATATCCCAATTTCCGATCAGCAATACTCGTGGTTGCAGACTGCATTTCTTTTGTCGTACGCCGCGCTATATGCCATTGGCGGCCGTTTGCTCGATTGGCTTGGCACGCGAAAGGGCTTCCTGCTGATTATGTTGTGGTGGTCGCTCGCCTGTGCGCTCAACAGCCTGGCGACAGGATTTGTGCTTCTTCTCGCGGCACGCTTTCTGCTTGGCATAGGCGAAGGCGGCGCGTTTCCCGCCGCTACTCGTGTTGTGACTGAGTGGATCGAGCCTTCTGAGCGCTCGACCGCTATGGGATTGATTAACGCTGGAACTGCAGTTGGCTCGCTTCTGGCTCCGCCGATCATCGGTTTTGTCGTGCTGCGCAGTGGCTGGCGAGGCGCATTTCTCGTTTCCGGTGCCTTCGGTCTGGCATGGGTCGTTTGGTGGAGTTTGAGCTATCGCGGGAATGGTGCATCGCCTCACGTCCATGCACATACAGCGGAGAGCCACATAAGCTGGCTGGGAGTAATGCGCCTGCGGAATGTCCAGGCATTCGTCTTCGCAAAATTCATGAGCGACTCAGCTTGGTACTTCCTTCTTTTCTGGCTGCCGAAGTATCTCTACGACGCCCGAGGATTCGACATTAAGCACGTCAGCTACTACGCGTGGATTCCTTACGCGACTTCCGGTGTTGGAAGTTTCCTGGGCGGCTGGTTTTCCTCCCTGCTTCTACGCCGTGGCCGCTCTCTCGATTCTGCGCGCAAAATCGCGCTGGGCTTATGTGCCGCTACGATGCCTGCCGTCATGCTGGTTTCGCTGGCTCCGGTTTCGCTGGCACTGGTACTGTTCAGCATCGCGTTTTTTGCACAACAGGCTTGGTCGGGCCTGGTGATGACTTTGCCCGCCGATATCTTCCCTCTCCACCTTGTCGGTACTGTCGCTGGCTTGATCGGTTTTGGTGGGGCCATGGGCGGCGCAATATTCGGAGTGGTTGTAGGATTTCTGCTCAGTCATGCAGTCTCGTATGGTGAACTATTCGTGGCAGTCGGCACGTTTCACCTGATTGGGTTTCTGGCGATCATTCTCCGCGCTGGCCAGATTCAGCCTATGGGCGCCGTCAATGCTGAGCAGATGGAGCACGCATGAAAATTACAGAAGTCCGCACGCGGGTCGTACAGTGGGAGGGCAACACGGTTCCTCTGCCGCCGCACTTTTGCACCAATCCCATGGATTTGGTGTCCTTCCGCAAGGCATCCATGGGGAATTTTGCTTTTCATAACTGGCTGCTGGTGGAAATCTCCACCAACACAGGCGTGACCGGACTGGGAAACGCGGCGCTCTCGCCACTAATTACGAAGCAACTGATCGACAACTATCTCACACCGCTGCTGATCGACGCCGATCCATGGGATGTTGAATATTTGTGGCAACAGATGTACCGGCGCACGCTGGCATTCGGGCGTAAAGGCGTAGCACTGACCGCGATTTCCGCCGTTGATATCGCTCTCTGGGATCTATTAGGCAAAGACGCAAAGCAGCCCGTCTTCCGTCTGCTCGGCGGGCGCACCAAGGAAAAGATCCCGGTGTACGCGAGCCGGTTATATGCCATGCCGCTGCCCGAACTCCGCGCAGAAGCGCAGAAGTATAAAGATCAGGGTTACACCATGATGAAGCTTCGTTTCGGTTGGGGCCCCCTGGATGGCGCTGCCGGTATGCAGAACAATCTCCAATTGGTACGCAACGTACGCGAGGTTATCGGCGACGAAATCGACCTGATGACCGACGCCTACATGGGATGGACTCTCGATTACGCCAAGCGCATGCTTCCTCTGCTCGAGCCGTTTAATCTACGCTGGCTCGAAGAACCGGTGATTCCCGACGACACACGCGGATATCGCGAGCTCAAAGGTTACGGACGAGTTCCTATTGCTGGCGGCGAGCATGAATTCACCATTTTCGGTTTTCGCGAGCTGCTCGAAACAAACTCTCTCGACTACATCCAGTTCGATACAAACCGCGTGGGCGGAATCAGCCAGGCGCGCAAAATCTCAGCGTTGGCAGAATCATTCCAGGTTCCGGTGGTCCCGCATGCCGGACAAATGCACAACTATCATGTTGTGATGGCCAACCTGAATTCTCCGATCGCTGAATTCTTTCCGAAAGTCAGCGTAGAAGTTGGCAATGAACTTTTCTGGTATATCTTCGACGGCGAACCGGAACCCGAGTCCGGTCATATCAATCTCAGCGACTCTCTTCCAGGCCTTGGTCTTACGGTAAATGAGGAATCGCTTAAGCACTTCACGATCATCGAATAGTGAGAAGCCTGTGCATTTGGTTCAAATTGCAAATCATAATATGCGGCGTGTAGCAGTTGTCCGCGAACCGCAGCTGGTTCTATTACGCGACATCGATTCGGTATTCACGCTGGCTAAAAAAGCACTGACGGAAGAAAGCACGCTGTCGGATGTCATAGAAGAGATCTCATCGGATGAAGTTCTCAATTACGACGCCGTATATGGTGATCAGTCAGAGTGGAAACTTCTCGCCCCCATCGATTGCCCCGGCAATCCGCAACGTGTGCAGGTCTCCGGAACCGGGTTGACACACCTCGGCAGCGCACGAGAGCGGCAGGCAATGCACGCTGCAACTGCACAGGAAGAATCAAAGATGACCGACAGCATGCGCATGTTCGAATGGGGACGGCAGCGAGGTCGTCCTATGGAAGGCTCCGTCGGCATCGCTCCCGAGTGGTTCTATAAAGGCGATGGTTCCATAGTGCAAGCGCCGTTCCGGCCATTGCCGATTCCCGGTTACGCAGAAGATGGCGGAGAAGAAGCCGAAGTCGCCGCAATTTATCTCATTGCAGATGACGGCACGCCATGGCGAATCGGGATGGCAGCAGGCAACGAATTTTCGGACCACGTTTTCGAGCGCCGCAATTACCTGAATCTTGCCGGTTCTAAATTGCGGATGTGCAGCCTTGGCCCTGAACTTGTGATCTCTCCGAAGTTCGATGATGTCCCCGGGGAAGTCAGAATTCTGCGTGAAGGAAAAACATTTTGGGAAAAGCAGATCAGGACCGGCGAATCCAATATGTGCCACAGCCTGGCCAACATCGAGCACCACCATTTCAAATTCGCTGCGCATCGTCAGCCGGGAATGCTGCATGTCCACTTTATGGGCGCCGACAGCCTCTCCTTCGGCGAAGGAATTCATCTGCAGGCGGGTGACGTTACGGAAATTCACTTCGAAGGCTTGGGCCGTCCGCTGCGCAACACGATCATAAGAGATCAATCTTTGACCCGGCCTCTAAGCGTGCGGTCACTGCAATAAGTAATGGATAACGAAAATAGTTGGAGAAGAAAATGAACGCGAAACAGTCTGTTGCTCTTTTCGGCTTGGGTACTATGGGCCGCGGAATGGCCGAGAACATTGTGAAGGCCGGCTTCCCATTGACAGTCTGGAACCGAACGCGATCGAAGGCCGAGCCTCTCGCGGCGAAAGGAGCATCGATCGCGGACACTCCAGCCGCCGCCGTCAGGAGTGCTTCGGTGGCCATTTCCATCGTGTCGGATGATGATGCTTCGCGCTCCGTGTGGCTCGGAAAGGATGGCGCGCTTGCCGCAATGGCGAGCGGAAGCATTGCAGTCGAGTGCAGCACGCTCAGTCCCTCGTGGATCTCAGAACTTCACGCCACCATCTCAAATCGCAAACTGCGCATGGTGGAAGCTCCCGTCACCGGCAGCCGTCCGCAGGCTGAAGCGGGACAGCTGAAATTTCTGGTTGGCGCAGACAAGGACACGCTTGCGGCCGTTGCGCCAGTACTCCGCTGCATGAGCCAGGAAATTCTGCATTTCGGCCCTGTGGGGAGTGGCGCGCAGATGAAGCTCATCAATAATTTTCTTTCTGCCGTGCAGGTCGCTTCCTTTGCCGAGGCCCTGGGATGGATCGAGCGGACGCAACTCGAACGTGACACTGCCCTCGCCTTCCTTAAACGAGGCGCTCCCGGCAGCGGTATTCTCTCCACAATGTCTGAGCGCATGACCGAGCGGAAGTACGATGTGAATTTCCTGTTGCGTCTCATGGCGAAGGATTTGCGTTACGCTCACGCCGCCGCCGCACAATTTGGAATTGACCTTTCGACATCCTCAGCCACAGAGGAATTGTTTCGCAAAGCCCAGAGCCGGGGTGATGGAGAAAAAGATATGTCTGCGGTGATCGAGGTCGTGCGAAATTCCGGCGATCATTCATGACGCAAAAGAGCCAGGGCTTGCTGGCGCTGCAGCGGTTCCTGAACGTCACTGCGATACACAGTTTGAAAAACTTTTCTTAGCCCGTATCGCAGCAATTAGCGCCTTGGGATTCACTTCTCTGCGACTCTGGAGATACCTTCCAGTCAATGGCGGCTCGAGCGGATTCTTGCACTGATCTGGAGTAAAAATTCCATCCTGACAGGAACCTGCCGCACTCCCTTCGGCTGCGCTCAGGACAGGCTGTCTCCGATTTTCGGAGGGTGGTTGTCACCATGGATCAGAAGCCTTTCGCTCCGGTAGGCCGAAACAGATGGCCGGAGATTCCGGCCATCTTCTCACGACGATCTGGTCATGGCGATCTTTTCATGGCATCTCGCACCAACCTTCTAGGCCGCTTCCCTTCTTGCGCCTACCGGAATGGCTCCTAGCTGCTGCAACATTCCGAGGCCGTCCCAGTTGTTCCAGCTTTCTATGCCCTTACCGTTCCTGAAACGCGCAATGCTGATCCCTGTAATTGACATCGGCAGCCCGGTTGCAGGCAAGGCGGGCAGGTCTCCATGATGCGTGCCGGTTACGCGCCAACGGATCACGACCAGGTCGCCCTCCTCGATCATCTGTTCAATCGTAAAATGAATGTCGGGAAATGCCTGATGGTAGAGCGTGACGAATTGCTTGTAGGCCTCAACACCGTGCTGCGGCGCTGGTAATGACGCATCATTGTGCACGTATTCGCCTGCCACAAGTTCGTCAACCGCGTTGAGATTTTTTTGGTTCCAGACTTCCTCAAATATTCGCTGACAGTTTCTCTTATTGTCCATATGACTTTCCTCTCCTGATTGCAAACTTTGCGATTATGTACCTTCCTGGCTGCTTTGCCAACGTATGTTTTCTGGCCTTTTGGGGGAACCGGGCACTCCGGGAAAGCACAAGGCGAAGAGCGTTCTTCGCGCTGATTTCACAGAAAACTAGGGTGGGTTCGAGGCGTTTTTCGAGCCGTGTGTGAAAGTCCATCCCGGCCCCAAGTCTGCCATTGCGAGCGAAGAAGATGATTTGCAGGTGCGAATATCTTCTGAGTCGAGGAACCTGACGCTTTCAATTACTCTATTGTTTGTCATCAGAGATATAGAAAGGCAAAAATTACCGTCCTTCGTCGCCGCGGAGGAGATGCCAGGCTTCGATGTAGTGAGCGAATTTGTGGCCGCCGTAGGGAGTCAGGTTGAGCGACTTGTTGCGCGCGGCAACCTCGAAAGGAATGATGTACCAGAGATCGATAGGGACAAGATAAACGGCGAAGATATCCAGCTTGCCACGGACGTATCGAACGCCGGTCTTGCTGATGATGTTGCAGGTGTAGGATCCGGAGCGCTCGAAGGTGGTGGATTTGACCTGCACGCGGAGGTAGCGCCCGTTGTGCTCGATGCCAACGTCGTAGCTGGCGGAGTCGCCGTGCGGGCGAGTGACGCTGAGACCGCGGGCGGCGGCTCGTGCCATAAAACAAAGCTCTGCCCACTTGCCGCGCTGCTTGCATCCAGTAATGGCACACCGGTTTCGTTTGCTTCGAGTTAGTCGACCCATGGTTCACCCCAGATTTGCGCGACGAGTTACAGACAAAAGAAAAGGCGCGGCAAGAGCCGCGCCTGGATGAGTATCTATCTAGTTACAATTATAACAATCAGAAAAGGTGAGTTGTGCCACGTTTCTGAACTTTATATTTACCGATGCATCAATAACTTACCTTAAAACCAGCAGTTTGGAGGTCTTGACAAGGTTTTCCACAAGCGGCGTGTTTTTCAGCTCTGCGACATGTCCTTCGGCTCCGCTCGAGATTTCTACACCCCTGCAAGCCGAAGGCGAACTTACCGGGGGCATCCTAAACCATTCCCGGGGACCTCTGCTCGGGTCTGGCATCAGGCGTACATCCCGTCGTAGCGATGCGTTCGCCATGCAGGATCATCCGCACGGCTGTGTTCTTCTCTCATCGCCGCACAGAGGGTCAGTTTCCGAAGTAGCCATCTCTGTCCCAAGTAATTCAAATTCGGCCTAGCGACAATTTGCCTCAAAGCAGAGATTCTTGCTGAAGAATGGCATCACATGGTTCTGAAAGCGATCAGCCACTCTACTGGTGTGAGTGCCTGAATAAATTTCGAAGCTGCTCGAGATTCCGTATCTGTCGAGAACGTCATGCAACTTGCCGGTATCGACTCTCAGTCCGTCCTGATCGCCGACATCAATCGCGATGGCACGATATTTGCGCAGATTGTCTATGTACTGGTCGATAAAAGCGAGCGGCGCATTGGCCGTCCATTTGGCAAGAACATCCGGCTGAGGTTCGCCGTTTTTAAACGGCAGATCCAGGTATAGCGGAGGGTTCTTCGGATCCGGAGACCACGCTGCCGCACTGGCGAGCATAGCGCGCGGGAAGAAGCCCAGCTTTGCCGAGTCCTCCGGAGTCTTTACCGATTCGAGAGCTTTTTCCAGCTCAGGGTTTGCCGGTCCCGCCGGACGAGGAGAGAGACAGCAAGGACTCATGATGTACAGCACCCCGAATACATCGGCATGTTTCATGCCAATGCGGGTTGCGCCATACCCTCCCATTGAGTGTCCCACCAGTCCTCGACTCAGTCGATTTGCAATGGTCCGATAATGAGCGTCGATGTACGCAACCAAATCGTGCGCGATGAAGTTCTCGAAATCTCCCGTCGTAACTGAACTTGAATACATTGATCCGTTGTGCAAGGTCTTCGAATCGGGCAACACCACGATCATCTCTTTTGCGCCTTCTGCAAAAGCTCCCTCTATCGTCTGTGGCACGTGAATTTCGTGAGTCCACTGCTCGGCACCGATTGAATAGCCATGCAATGCGTACACAACCGGAAATCGGCGATGCTTCTCTTTTGCATAGCTCGGCGGCAGAAAGACGAAAACATCGCGATCCACCGCATCTCCCTCTAAGTTGCCTTCGAGGGATGTTCCGTGAACCTTAATATGCTCTGCGGCGACCGGTTTCGCACCACTGACGACCGCCGGGACTTCGGTTTGCACCTGTGCGGTCAGTTGAATAGCTAAAGAAAGCACCGCCGCCAACACTACGACATATATGGATTTCATCGTGGCACCGACCTTTTGAGAACTGAATGGGAATTGTAAAAGGAGCACCGCCAGTGGCCGTTTAATCATGATCATTTTGACCGGCAAACGATGTAGCTCAGTTAATATCGGTTTGGCGCGCCGGGAGTGGGAATATTGTCAGACACCACTGCCCCCTCGGCATGAGCCCGCGTTAATCCTCCGGAGAGTGTAATACCGCTTCCGGCGAGCTCCGCGCCAGCCGCATGAGCGTGCGTGAGCGGCGCGGTAACAATGATCGAGCCGCCGCCAAACCTTCTGATGGAAGCAACGACGGCAGTCTCAGAATTCATCCCTCGATCAATCGTGATGCTTTGGCCATCGCGAAATCCGACCGTGCTGGCCACCGGGATTGTCGTCGCTCCCACATCGGTTGCAGTGCCGACAGTGGTAGCGCCCGGAGTGCCAACCGTCGCGATTAGCGCCTTTTCTGAATTGGCGCCCGAATCGATCATGACCTTCTGACCGGCCTTAAAGCCTTCTATGCTGGCCACTTTGATATTCGTGGCGCCTGCCTCCGCTGCTGCCGCCAATGTGGAAGCCGCCTGGGTTTGGAAGTCATCACAATTGCTGTCTGTATCAGCGCCATCCGGCAAGCGGCCTGCGCTTTGATTCGTGAGGGCACTTGCTCGGGCAAAGAAGCCACCTGCGGGCCCAGGTGTTGGCGCGTAGCATCCACTTTGCTCTGCTCCGGATTTGCCCTGGTAACCCTCCGCGGCCCATGGGTCGACGAGGCCGCCGTAGTTAACACTATCCACAACCAGACCCGATGCATCACGAAGCATGATGCTTCCTTCTTTGAACGAGATGTTGAACCTTCCGAACATAACCGCGTTAGTCGTGAACTCAGGGCCTCCGAACCATTGATTCGGTGCGGGTGTTTCCTGATACCCCGCATTCTTCACCGCGGCATCGTGCACAGCTGCGTTGATCTCGTGATTCTTAGCGAGAGAGCTATCGAGCTGAATGCCAGTGCCAAGTGCCTGGACGGGCTCGTTGCTCGAATGAGCAAACGCCGTCGCAGGCTCAAAGCTGATCCCTGTCCCGCGATCGCTAAATGGAAGGTTCGCGGCATGGTCGAACTGAAGCGGAGCCGAAATATCGAGACCCGTGCCGGGAGTTATCACCGTTTCACTGTTAATGTGCGCCTGGGTGAGAGCGGGCTTAAAGTCGATCTCGGTCCCGCCCGGGCTGGGTGAGCCTATTCCGGAGATGCTAACGGTTTCGCGGTTGCTCGGAGTGCCGATCTTGATAGTGTCGCCGACACTGAACCCGTTCGCGCTGCGGACTTTGACGCTGGATGTTCCCACGCTGGCATCAGCCGCCAGGTTCGTGCGGCTCGCCGCTGTGCCGACGCGTCTAACGAGAAAAGTCTCAATTCCATGACCAATGCTGTCGATGTCCAACCTGATTTTGTCGCCAACCGAGATGTCGGATATCGAGGTTACTTTAATGTTAGTCGCTCCTTTTGGCGCATCTTCCGCCAAGTAAGCCTGGGTCCCGGCCTTGCCAACTGCCGTGACGGTGGCTACTTCGTATCGTTCCAGGTTCCTTGCGACGGCTGGACCACTTGTGCCATAGCCGAAGGCGATCTTCTCTCCAACCGCGAAGCCGGAGGTGCTTGTCACAGGAACGTTACTTGAGCCAGCCGGAATCGTGATCACCGGACCATCCGGAAGCGGCTGCCAAACTGTCGTGCTATTACTCGCAGCTGTGCCGATGCTTGCGATCTTGCGAGTCTCTGCATTAGCTCCGTTGTCAATCGTAATCGCGTCGCCCACAGACATCGCGGTGATATTTCGGACGTGTATGGTGCTATCGCCTGCCTTCGCCGGGGACGCGAGCCCGGAGTTTGACAGGCCGAGCAGATAAAAGCCGCGGCCAGCGAGAATCGTTCCGGCGGGAATTTTCACGCTGGAGAAAATTGCGGTTTGTGTCGGATGTTCGGTTAGCGTCCAATTGGAAATGTCCACACTCCGTGATCCGGCGTTATAGAGCTCGATGAAGGAATCCGTTGAGTTCGCAGAACCCGAAGTAATGCGGAATTCATTGATCTTGATCGGGGCGACGTTTCGTATTTTCTCCACAGTGGTCTCGAACTGTTTTTGGCCGCTCGCCTGATTTGTCCACGACGCACTGGCGACAAGGTCGCCGTTGAAAGTCGCTGGTCCGGAAGTGACTTTGAATGTCGCACTCACGCTAACACCTGGCGCCACTGGATCGGTGAACGTCTTCGAACCCTCACTCGTACCCTGAACGAAGGAAGTCCACTGCTTGCTGGGCAACGAAATATTCAACCTGAGGTTTGCAGCCGGTGCGCCGGTCGTGTTCGTAAACGTCACCGTGGTCTCTTGGGAGGAACCCGGTGTAAATGTCTGCAACCTGGGCGGAGCAGACGCCTTCGAAGCAGGCGCAACAGTCAACGGTTCCACGCCGTACTTCGCGGCCACAATATTGGCCTGCACTAGTTGGTCCGTCGCGTCAGTTGGGAAGGTGTTTGCGGCGGTCATCGCGCCTTCATAGAAGGTGCCCTGCGAACTGTTGCTATTGTCGCCGCCATTCCCCAGCAGGATCGCGCCCTGCTTGCGCATCGGATCATACGTAGCGTTGACACGTGGCCCGTCGAACATGACAAAGAGCGAACCTTGCTGCGCATCGCCGCCCATCGATGTCCAGTGGTGCGGTTCGCCTTTAGCGATAGCGGTCACGAATCGCCATGTCACGGTGGGAAGATTCGGACAGCCTTTTGATCCATCTGGGTTGACGCACCCGACAAGGTTGTTTTCCTGGTCTGTCATGATCCAGGGGCCGGGTGGATTTCCATGAAACCACGGCATGGCGTCACCAAAGTAGGCGGTTTCCATGGTGCCGTTGTCGTCGTCGCGGCTGTCAATTTCAGCGTTGCCGTAATCGAAGCAACAGCCGGAATTGAAGTGTTTTCCGTTAATGACCCAGTACTGCCCCTCCGCCCGGTCGTCGACCGCTGTGCCCTTCGGATCGTCATTCCGAAGGCCCATTCCCGGCTCGATGAACACGCCATATACTTTGTGTCCCATAATCGTGACCGGCGCCATATCGGCGATCGGCAGGTTATTAAAACCTCCCATTGCTGGACCGTTGAATCCACCTCGCGGCGCCTGAGTCAGGTCGTTGTGCTTCGGCGATTGATCGTAAATCTTGCTGATCCAGCAATACGTGTTGGCGCAGAATTTATCCTGCGCGGCCGCATCGGCGTATCCGCCCGGATCTCGAACCGGTGACGCGATGGGTTGTACGACTCCGATGTCCAACGTCTTACCGTCCGACTGGCGCAAAATTTGATAGAGCGGCCCGTTGTACGAGGCGTACATCGCGCGCGTAGTACTGTGAGCGGCCACGCACGGATCGCCAGCCGCTGCGTAGACGTCACATGGTCCTTCCGGTCTGGACGGCAGTTTGGCAGATGTCGCAGCCTGTTGCGCCGCCGCCAAAGTGACGGCCAGCAGTGTAGTCCCAACTACTAGCAGGAGCGCAGGATGAATTCTTCTTTTCATGTTGGTTTCCGCGACAGCAGAGTAAACGTTTCCCTCGTTTGCGCCACGATAATACACCAGAGCAAACGAAATCTGAGGTGGAGGCCCGCGCTGAAGGGCGCGGGACATTGTCGGAGCTACATTTCAGGGCCGCCTTAGAACAATCTCGTCTGCTGCCGCACTAGCGATCAGGCAAAGATCACTGAACACTCGCGCATTGAACGGATCTTTGGCGCCTGCGCTCTTCAGCGTAGCTTTCAACTCCGATCGGAGAATGCGATAGATCTGCATCATCTGGAGTACCGTAGGCTTCGGACGCGCTCTGACGAAAGCAGAGCAGATCTCGCGAAAACGCCTCGTACAGTATTTTTGCGCCTGCCGCGCCACGTGCTCTTGTTCGACCACGCGCGAGAGCGAGCGTCTCACACTTTTTTGATGACTGGCAGGGCCAGTTGAAATTGAGTCGGAGTGGACGGCGCGCAGAGGCGGACCTGCGGAAGATTCGTATCAGAACACGGCTTGAGCCGTGCCGGCTGCGAATTTCACCACCCGTCTGTCTTCCGAGCGAAGACATCATTCGCGCATGCGAATGATGTCCGAGTCGAGGAACCTTGTGTTTTCCTGCCTCATCCCGAACGGCAAGCGCTTATTTTTGCGCCAGCGACGCCGCGTGCTCTTGTTCGACCACGCGCGAGCGCAAGCGAGCGCCTCACACTTTTTTAATGAACCGCCGAGCCAGTTGACATTGGCCGGAGTGGACGGCGCGCGAAGGCGGAGCTGCGGAAGATTCGTATCAGGGCACGGCTTCAGCCGTGCCGGCTGCGAATTCCACCACCCGTCTGTCATTCCGAGCGAAGACATCATTCGCGCATGCGAATGATGTACGAGTCGAGGAACCTTGTGTTTTCCTGCCTCGCGAACCGCAAGGGCTTATTTTTGCGCCCGCGGCGCCACGTGCTCTTGTTCGATCACGCGCGAGCGCGAGCGAGCGCCTTACACTTTTTTGATGAACCGCAGAGCCAGTTGAAATTGAGTCGGAGTGGACGGCGCGCAGAGGCGGACCTCTCGAGTCGAGACCCGCCGCCCTATCCTTCTTCGCGTACTTTGCGAAGCGCGTGGGGACCTTGACCTTGTCTCGCGCGTAACAGCGGGCCGTCAAAACCTGCCCTCAGCCCAGTCGACGGGCGAAGCTTGAACGGGGCACCCTCGAGATTGGGAATGGATTTAGCTGCGCCAACCCGCCCACTGCGCAAATCCCAACATTCGCATCCAAGTGTCTGCTTTTTTCTAAGCGAGGTGCTGAATGTTCAACCGACAACTTCGACTGCTTTGGCCTTTTCTCCTGATCACCGCGCTCCCGCTGCTGGCGCAAACACGTGGTGGAGGAGTCACGATTCATTACGCCTTCGCCGGACCGTTCCTTGCATTGATCGCCGGAATTCTCATCCTGATTGTGCCGCGCATCCTCAACTATGTAGTAGCCATTTACCTGATCCTGGTTGGGCTGATTGGGATTTTCGGCTGATGAATCTTCACGCGCCGGAGCTCCACGACGGGGCTCCCGGGACGCCAGTCTTGGCGTGATGGGTTGATCGCTCGAGCCCGCTGCCGAACGGGGTCCCACGCAAGCCGATTTTGGCTTGCTGGGTGTAGAAATCCCGAGCGAAGATCGAGGGACCTCAGCCAAAAGGCTTGAATGGGCCACCCACCCCCGACATGATTAAATTCCCATTTTGGGGTTGCCCCACCCTTCTCGCGTTTTTTGCGAGAGGGTGGGACGCGCTTTGGAATTAAAATTCCCACGCGATGGGACCAAAGCCCAAACGTTACCAAGAGCAACGTTGTTTACACTTCCTCACATTCAGTTGCTATCGCCGGATGCCGCTCCTCGATTCGGTTACCGCGCGAGAAATCTTTGAGCGTGAACTTGAACGAATACGTAATTGGTACGGCTGCTACATCACAGCGTACGTGGTCATGCCCGAGCATGTACATCTCCTCATCAGCGAACCAGAACGCAAGACTCTTTCGGTCGCGATTCAAATGCTGAAGCAGATCACTTCCCGCAATCTGAAGCCGATTGGTTCGCCTCGTTTCTGGCAGGCGCGCTATTACGATTTTCCGGTTTGGAGTGAACGAAAACGGGTGGAGAAGCTGCGGTACATCCATCGGAATCCAGTGAAGCGCGGGCTGGTCGCGAGGCCCGGAGGATTGGCCATGGAGCACCTATCGTCACTATGCATTCAATGAAGTGGGTGTGGTGGAAATAGAATCTCAGTGGACGGCACGGAAACGCGAATGGGCTGGAGTCTTTCCTAAAGTTAAGTTGCGCCCATTGGCTGAAAATCCCCGCAACACCCCCGCCCAAGCAAAGCTTGAACGGGGCACCCTCTAGGTTGGAGTGATTTAGGGTGGGCCACCCGCCAACGACCAGATTCTCCAAATCCAGCCCGGAAGATGTATGTAACGATGGACTGCCTCTATGAACCCGAAAGCGCCGACTGCTGCAAACACTAAGTACACGAAACTAAAACAACGGGAGTAGCTTAGCGTCCAGTTCCATATCTGTAAACGACGCCATCCCACAAGAGAACTTCGTTTCAGATCAGTCTCGATCTCCTCCTGTGAGAAAACTTTGGCGCTGATTTCTTCGGCATCCGTATTCTCAAAGTACTTGAGCGCGCGCTCAGCATTTCTTATGAGAGCCTTATTTCGTTGATCCAGCTTCCAAAAGACAAACGCAAATAGGCATAGCAAGAACGACAGAAGCCACCGTGCGGGCTGTAGGTTAGAATCTGTCTTCCAGGAGGCGGCATACGTAGTTGCAGTGACAGACGAAAGCGCAATATAAAAATTGAAGATCGACATTCTCTGAGAAGCATGCGTCGAGAAATAATCCCAAGCCTGCTTTCGCAAGAATGGGTCTTGCTTCTTGCTTGTGGTTGAACTTTGGATGGTTGGCAATTCTGTTTCCATGGCCAGTCCCGGTTCTTAGCTTCCGATAACACCTTTCTTTCTTGCGGTCCTATCTTTGTGATAGTGGTTCCAAAATGCCTCTGCGAGCAGGGCGTCGTTTGTTTGCAACCGGACAACAGAACCAGTAAGCGATTCCTTCAGGCGCAAGAAGCCTGGTTTCGACTGCTCTATGGAGTAGACCATCCGATTTTCGAGCATACGGGCGATCAACTCTGAGACGTCCTCGGGTTTGTCAGTCACTATCGCACCCACAGCAATACCTGTTTCGAACTCAATCAACCTGCTAAGAGGGTGGACATCTCTGTAAAATCTATGTCGCCGCGCCTCGTCACAATAAAAGATCACGGGTTTGCCAAGGCTCAGGGCCATTGCTGCCTCTGCGTCCTTCCCGTAGCTTTCTCTTTCACCGGCGCAATAGACGAGTAGCTTCGCGCATTTCACCATTAAACATGCGATCAGCCCCTTGTCCTCATGTCCGCCAGCGGCGCTGAGGGTGGGGTCAAAGTAGCGGATGTTCATCCCTTTTAATCTCGTGTCACCGAAGATACGTTCGCAGGTTTCCGCCATCTTTCGAAAGTCCTGCCTAGTGCGCATGCTCGTAGCGACGTACAGGTCTAGATCACTTAGCATCGAGAGATAGTAACGAGTGTTATCCAAAGCGGCATCGCGCGCCTCAACGAACTTGGCTGCAATGCGGTCGTATTCCGAAGACAAGTCCGCTTCCGAGGAAACTGTTTCGTCCAGAACTTCCTCAGCTGAGAAAATAAATTCGGGTTGGCGAGCCTGGAACTCGCTCGGCACCCGATTCTCCAGAAGCTCCCGAATCGTGGGCGCGGGGTTACCGGCTGCTGCATGTGCTTTGAATCCCTCCAGGAGAACCTTGCGCAGGTCTCCCTCAGCTCCGGTTGAGTCTCCGTAGGACTTACAAGCCATTTCGGAAATCAGGTATCGGCTGTCCTTAGCAATGCTCTTCAGCGGAAGTGACGGGCCGCGACGTTCGATCGCGTCCGTATCAAACCGACGACACGCAAAGAACGCGTTCCTTCAAACGAGGTGTACTGCTCTGCAAAATTCACACCGACCAAAGCGATACACAGGGCTTGTCCCCCTCGGTGCTTGAATTCTTCGGTTTGTCTGACGAGGTCTCCAATGACACGATCGATCTGTTTGATCATTGCCTTCGCAAGAATCTTGGTTTCGATGCCGATCTCAATAGTTGCGACCGGACCGCGGGCAACCGCGAAGCCTTCCTCCTTAATCGGCGTCGCGACAGGGACCAGTTCACCGAGAGTCCCGTCCCCGCGACGATGCTGGATACCTACTGTGCGGTTCTGGGCATTCAGAACGCGTGTGCCAGCGAGAATCCGGTCGTAAAGTTTTTCCGACTTTCGAAGCTGGAAAAGGTCTTCGTAAAGGAAGCTGGCGACCCAATCTCCTAGGCTTGAGTTGCGATGCAGATAGGGCTTGCCCGTGAAAAGGCCTTGAAACTCCCGCAGCAACTCGTAATTGGAAACGCCCATCTCTGGACGGGATTCTAACCCTTAAGCAGCATCGGATTCCAGCGAAACGTCGGTGAGGTGCGCATTCCTTCTCACGAGAAGAGCGGTCTGTATCCGCTCATGCGCAAGCCGAAGGTATTGGGTTTCTACCTCAATTCCTATGCTATTGCGTCCAGTATGAATTGCAGCAAGTGTGGTACTGCCACAACCCACAAATGGGTCTAGGACGGTATCTCCTGCAAAGGAAAAAAGTCGAATTAACCGCTCTGCGAGCTCAACTGGGTAAGGAGCGGGGTGGCCTTTTCGTGTGGACTCTCCCTTTATGTCGGACCATGAGGTTCGGAGCCAAGCCTTCATTTCATGCTTGGATAGGATAGAAAGTGCTTTCTGCGTCGCTGAAGGCGAGCGGTAGCTCCCTCCTTTGCGCAGGAAGAGAATATATTCGAAGTCGTTCTTGACGATTGCACCAGGCTGATATGGCTTGCCATAAAAGCCTGCCCCGTTACCGTCCGCTTTGAGCGCACCGTTAGCGATCTTGAACCACAGAATCGGCGTGAGAGCATCAAGACCTAGCTTCCGAGCGCGAACGAGAATATCTGCGTGGAGAGGCATAACGCGATGTCGCCCGTCTCGCTTTCGAGGAATGCACACGTCGCCTACAACGCAGCAAATGCGTCCGCCGGGGACAAGAACGCGCGCGCACTCCGACCAGACTTTATCGAGTTCGGCGAGAAAGACTTCGTAGTCCTCGATTGCGCCCAACTGACGCTCGTTGGGCGCGTATTCCTTCAGCGTCCAGTACGGGGGGGGACGTTACAACCAAGTGCACACTCTCGTTTGGCAGAAACGAGACGTTCCGCGAATCTCGATTGGCGAGCTTATGGGATGTATTTGCAAACTCGGCTGGCCAACGGTTACGACGATAAAACTCATTTAGTTCTTGCAGTTTTTCGATCGCGCCCGCTTCATTGTCCGCATAGTCTATAACGGCGGGTTCATGCAAACTTTCTATAAAAGTGCTCATGTTTCCTCTTACTCTAGAATCTGCATTTCAGCACATTCACTTTAGGTTGGAACCACAAGCTAGTACCTTCGCGGATACCTCAATGCCAAGACGGGACATGGGACCGATTTGAGTCTTACTTAGACTGGCTTCTCAGAGCAGTTTTGTTGCCCAAATCAACTGCTCCCCAGCACAGCCTTTTCTGCAACCGGCGGCAACTTAATGGGAACAAAATACTCTTCCGGGTAGAGATAGTCCCCGCCGGACTCGTTAATTACACGCACCTGACGATGCTTCGTCGCACGGTCGTCTGGGAGCAGTTGATAAACCTTCCGCAGTTCGAGCAAGCCGGATAGTCCTTGTTACGAATACAAAAAACAAAGCACGACATTTTTTTCTCTAACTGCAGCCGCTCGTGCTGCCGCAGCTCATGCACTTGTAGCAACTGCCGTTGCGGACCATGATCGAGCCGCAGACGTGGCAACTGGGCGCGTCTCCCATATCAATCATTTCGGCAAGAGCGTCCGCCGCATGGATCTTGCCGGTCGTGCGCCGTGCGTCGTCCGTCGTCGTGGGCAAATTCCCAGAGCCAAGACTTGGCAAATCTTCCGCTGATGACTGAGAGCTGACGGCTGAAAGCTTCGGTCGCAGGTTCTCGAACAGCAACTGCTGCTGGCCGGTCAGGAAGCGCAACTGCAGCCAACGGAAGATGTAGTCCATGATCGACTTGGCGAAGCCGATGTCGGGATTGTTAGTCCAGCCGCTGGGCTCGAAGCGGGTGTGCGCGAATTTTTCGCACAGCAGCTTGAGCGGCACGCCGTGTTGCAGTGCCAAAGAGACGGCGCAGGCAAAGCTATCCATCAAGCCGGAGACGGTTGAGCCCTCTTTCGCCATGGTGATGAAAAGTTCGCCGGGGCTGCCGTCACGGTAGAGGCCGACGGTGATGTAGCCCTCGTGCCCGCCGACGTTGAACTTGTGCGTGATCGACATGCGCTCGTCTTCGAGCTTGTGGCGCACGGCACGCGGTGGAGCCTGCAAGTCGTCTTCGGGCAGAAGCTGTGTGGCTCGGACATTCTTGTCCGAGGCTTCGGCGGTTTTGGTTCCAGCGGCGGAGAGCGGCTGCGACTTCTTGCATCCGTCGCGATAGATGGCGACTGCCTTCAGTCCGAGCTTCCAGGCCTGGATGTAGGCTTCTGAAATATCTTCAACGGTCGCAGACTCGGGTAGGTTCACGGTCTTTGAGATCGCGCCGGAGATGAATGGCTGCGCGGCAGCCATCATCTTCAGGTGACCCATGTAGGCGATGGAGCGCGTGCCCTTCGCCGGCTTGAAGGAGCAGTCGAACACGGCGAGGTGATCGTCTTTCACATGCGGCGCGCCTTCGATCGTCCCCGTCGCATCGATATAACTGACAATCGCATCCGCTTGATCGTGGTTGTACCCCAGCTTGAACAACGCCGTTGGCACGGTGTTGTTCACGATCTTGATCATCCCCCCGCCGACGAGCTTCTTGTATTTGACCAAGGCCAGGTCCGGCTCGATCCCCGTCGTATCACAGTCCATAAAAAACCCAATCGTTCCTGTTGGGGCGAGAACGGTGACTTGGGAGTTGCGATAGCCGAATTTTTCGCCGTGGGCGAGAGCTTCGTCCCAGCAATCCTTCGAGGCTTCGATCAAAACTTTCAACGCAGCGGACGCTGAGGTCGCCGAGGCGCCAATGTTGTTGACCGAAGCGCGGTGCATGCGGATGACGTCGAGGAAAGGCTCGCGGTTGATGTACCAGCCGGGGCAAGCGCCGCCTTCGACATTCACGTCTTTCAGCTTGTCGCCGGCGGGCGAGAGCGGCTGGCAGAGTTCGGCGATCTTGGAGGACTGCAGGTACGCTTCGCCGCACATGATGGCGGTCACGCAGGCAGCGAGATCGCGGCCGGAGTCGGAGTCGTAAGGGAAGCCGCTGGCCATCAACAGCGCGCCGAGGTTGGCGTAGCCGAGGCCGAGCGGACGATAGTCGTGCGAGTTGCGCGCGATGGACTCGGTGGGATATCCAGCATTGTCCACCAGGATTTCCTGCGCGGTGA
>DASRFP010000018.1:0-23618 GCA_035651475.1 Terriglobales bacterium
CGTGGCGATCGTGATACCACGCGCCTTCTCTTCCGGCGCGTTGTCGATCGAATCAAACGACCGGAACTTGATCGACGGATTGTGCTTCGACAATACCTTGGTGATCGCCGCCGTCAACGTCGTCTTGCCATGATCGATGTGACCGATCGTCCCTACGTTCACGTGCGGCTTATTGCGTTCAAATTTCTCTTTTGCCATTTCTCGTTCCCTCAGCTCTTAACTCAAATCCGGGTTACCTATTCGGCCCACCTTGCGCCTTGCCGATAATCTCATCTGCCACCGAGCGCGGCACTTCTTCGTAGCGCCCGAAGTGCATCGAGTACTCGGCGCGGCCCTGGGTCGAAGACCGCATGTGCGTCGCGTAGCCGAACATTTCGGCCAGCGGCACAATTGCCTTGATCACCTGCGAACCGGCGCGGTGCTCCATGCCTTCAATGCGCCCACGGCGCGAACTCAGGTCGCCCATGATGGTTCCGGCGAAGTCTTCCGGCGTGACAACTTCCACCGCCATCACCGGCTCCAGCAACACCGGCGAGGCCTTGCGCGCCGCCTCTTTGAATGCCATCGAACCAGCGATCTTGAACGCCATTTCGTTCGAGTCAACTTCGTGATAGCTGCCGTCGTAAAGCGTGACCTTCACATCAACCACCGGGTATCCAGCCATCACTCCGCCTTCGAGCGCTTCCTGAATGCCCTGATCGACCGGCTTGATGTACTCCTTCGGAACAACGCCGCCGACGATGTCATTAATGAACTCATATCCCTTGCCCGGCTCCTGCGGATCGAGCTTGATCTTCACGTGGCCGTACTGACCGCGACCACCGGTCTGGCGAATGTATTTGCCTTCGGCTTCGGCGTGTTTGCGAATCGTCTCGCGGTACGCGACCTGCGGCTTGCCAACGTTCGCCTCCACCTTGTACTCGCGCATCATGCGGTCAATGATGATCTCAAGGTGCAGCTCACCCATTCCACTGATGATCGTCTGTCCACTGTCGGGATCAGTGTGAACTTTAAAGGTCGGGTCTTCCTGCGCTAGCTTATTCAGCGCGATGCCCATCTTTTCCTGATCGGCCTTCGTCTTTGGCTCGACCGCGACCGAAATAACGGGCACGGCAAACTCAATCGATTCGAGAGTAATCGGGTGCTTCGTATCGCAGATCGTGTCGCCGGTGGCAACGTTTTTCAAGCCCACAACAGCGCAAATGTCGCCCGCCAGGATGTCCTGAATGTCTTCGCGTTTGTTGGCATGCATTTTCAGCAGCCGCCCAATTCGCTCATTCTTTGCCGTGCGCGAATTCAAAACCGACTCGCCGGATTTCAACTGGCCGGAGTAAACGCGGATGAATGTCAACTGCCCGACGAACGGGTCCGCCATGATCTTGAATGCCAAGGCAGAAAATGGCTCGCTATCCGAGGCTTTACGTGTTATCTGCTTGCCGCTATCAGGATCAATGCCGTGCGTCTCTGGCACATCGAGCGGCGAAGGCAGGTAATCGACGACCGCATCGAGCAGCGGCTGAATGCCTTTATTCTTGAAGGCGGTTCCCACCACAACCGGGAACACCTTCAAAGCAATGGTCGATTTGCGCAGCGAAGCTTTCAACTCCGCGGCAGAGATTTCTTCGCCTTCGAGAAACTTGTGCAGCATCTCGTCGTCGTTTTCGGCAACCGTCTCAACCAGCGCGGCGTGGAACGCTTCGGCTTTCTTTTTCAGGTCAGTGGGAATTTCTTCGGTGATGTACTCCGCACCCAGCGTCTCATCCTTCCAGAGGATCGCCTTCATCGTCATCAGGTCGACGACGCCCTTGAACTTGTCTTCTTGTCCGATTGGAATTTGTATCGCGACCGGCTTGGCATTTAAACGCTTGCGGAGGGTATCGACGGCGTGCTCGAAATCGGCGCCCATCTTGTCAATCTTATTGATGAAACAAATTCGCGGGACACCGTATTTGTCGGCTTGACGCCAGACTTTTTCCGATTGTGGCTGCACACCGTGAACAGCATCGAAAACAGCCACCGCGCCATCAAGCACGCGCAACGAACGCTCCACTTCAGCCGTGAAGTCAACGTGTCCAGGGGTATCAATAATATTGATACGAATGTCGCGCCAGGTGCAGGTCGTTGCAGCAGAGGTAATCGTGATGCCGCGCTCCTGCTCCTGCTCCATCCAATCCATAGTGGCGGTGCCTTCGTGGACTTCGCCCAAACGGTGCGTGCGGCCCGTATAGAAGAGGATGCGCTCGGTTGTGGTGGTCTTGCCGGCATCTATGTGCGCCATGATTCCGATATTCCGGCAGCGCTCGAGGGGAACCGTCCGAGACGAGGATTTCCTCTTATCGTCCTTACGGACTTCCTGCTCTCCGACTGTATTCGCTGGACTACTCATTTGAATTCAGCTTCTAGCCTTTAGCTCTTAGCTTTTTATCTTCGACCTCGGCTTCTATCTTCGCGACCGCTGCTACCACCGATAGTGCGCGAATGCCTTGTTGGCCTCCGCCATGCGGTGTACGTCTTCCTTCTTCTTGATTGCCGCGCCGCGACCGTTCGCGGCATCCAGCAATTCGTTCGACAACTTGTCGATCATGCCCTTCTCGCCGCGCCCGCGTGAGTATGTCACCAGCCAGCGGATCGCGAGCGAAGTGCGCCGATCGGGGTTCACTTCGACAGGCACCTGATAGTTCGCGCCACCAACACGGCGGGTCTTAACTTCGAGCAGCGGCTTGGCATTTTCGACGGCCTTCTTGAACAACTTCAAGGCTTCGTCCCCGCCCTTCTGCTGCAGGCGGTTCATCGACTCGTAAACGATCTTCTCCGCCGTGCTCTTCTTCCCGGCCCACATCATCGAGTTGACGAACTTCGTCACCAGGTCCGATCCGTAAACCGGATCCGGCTCGACCGTGCGTTTTGGAACATGTCCTTTGCGTGGCATAAAACCAGCTGTTAGCTCCTAGCTTGAACCTGAAATCTCGCCGGTTTGGCCAAGGACCGACGATCAACGACTATTTCGGCCGCTTCGCCCCGTACTTCGATCTTCCTTGCTTGCGGTTCGCGACGCCCACCGCATCCAGCGTCCCGCGAATCACGTGATACCGCACGCCTGGCAGATCCTTCACGCGACCGCCGCGGATCAGCACAATCGAGTGCTCCTGCAAGTTGTGGCCGACGCCCGGAATGTACGTGGTCACTTCAATTCCATTCGTCAGGCGGACCCGAGCCACTTTCCGCAGCGCCGAATTCGGCTTCTTCGGCGTCTGTGTGTAAACGCGGGTACAAACGCCGCGCTTTTGCGGACACGACTGCAGCGCCGGACTCGCCGTCTTATATCGCGGATGCTTTCTTCCTGCGCGAACCAGTTGATTAAAAGTAGGCACTCTGCTGCTCCTCGACGCTGCTGGGACTCTCGCGCGTGCAAACGCACGAACTGTGGCCAAACTCTCCCGAATCGGCTTTTCCGGATTAACTCCGGCGGGCTGGGTGACTTCATCACCCATACTTCCGGACACGTTCGCCGGAAAATCTGATTTCCCTTTGACAGGTCTGACGACGGTGGCGACAGGCCCGCTTTAAATGAATAAAGCCAGGAGGCGCTCCGTTTCGCCAGCTTCGCTCCGCATAATCTCCCCTGCGGGAGTTGTTCGCGGAACGTTTCAGCGAGGGGTCTTCGTTATTCCGAAGACTTTTTCTAAAGCTTACTGCGCTTTACTGTGTCCCTTTCGCGCACAGCGACCGACGGACACAATACAGGCAAGCCAATTTGAGCTCGCGGAACTTCTCAAATATATCAATCACGAAAGCAGATCGTCAACATCGCAGTTCGTGCATCTCACAATTCAGCTATCAGGCGCCAGTTCCCAGCTCAACACAGAATGTCCAGATTTGCGCGCTTTTTTGCGAATTCTGGTTCTCGTTTCGCGGCGTTCTCTGCGGTAAAGAGCTTTTTGAAAAGACTTGACCGTAGAAAGCCGCAGAAGTAAGGCGGATCGCCGAGCGAGGCTAAGAGCTAAAGGTTAACCGCTAAAAGCTTCAGTTCCGGTTGCTGAAATAATGATCACCCTCTACACTGAGTGTTTTCCGAAACTGCCGCGTCGCTCTTTCGCGAAGGATTTAATGGGAAAGTTCTCCTCCTTTATTTCTCTGCTTGCTTTGATCGTAAGCTGCTCACTGCTGCCTTCCTGCGGTAGCGGCAGCCCCACAACGATCGCCAACGAGATTCCGCCCACGGGCATTACTATCAGCCCCAGCCCCGTAATTTCCCTCGAAGTCGGGAAGACTCAGACGTTTACCGCTGGCCCGGCGGGACATAGCTTCGACTATCAGTCCAGCAACCCGGCAATTCTCACCATTGCGAGCAACGGCCAGGCCTGCGCCGGAACGTGGAATTCCCTAACCAGCCCGCAAGTCTGCACTCCGGGTCAGCCCGGAACCGCAGTCGTGACGGCCAGCGCGCAAGGCGTCAGCAGCCCGCAAGTGACCGTTTACGTCCATGAACCGGTCACTAACGTGATTATCAGCAAAGTTCCGGGACAACAAACAGTCTCCAATAGTTGCCTCTCCCGAGGCGCCGTTCATGGGCCTGAAAGCTGGCTCTTCCAGGCCAGCGCGCTCAGCGGCAGCACCGACGTCACCGCTACCGTCGGTCCATTTTCCTGGCAGCAGATTAACCCGCCATCGGCCTCGAACATCGTGACTTTAGGCGCGGTCGCAAATGGCGCCCAAGGGTGCTTGCTCGGGCAAGGTCAATGTCTAAACCAGGAGAACGTGACTGCCAACACGCCCGGCATTGGACAGATTTATGCCACGGTAGGCGGCTTCAGCAGCCAGCCGGTTTCAGTTGAAACCTGCCGGGTAAAAAGTATTTCGATCGCGGCCGAAGGTGACACGCCAACAGATACGTCTTTCTTGATGACAAGCGGAACTTCCACCACTCTGAACGCCACTGTGACTGACGTTGCTGGCCAGACGATCACGAACGTCCCACTTACGTGGAGTGCATCCAACTCCGCTTCTGTGAGTGTGGCTGGCGCTAGCACTGCGGGGGTTTACGGCAGCGTTGGCACGGTGGCCACACCCGCTGCGGGCGCAGGTACCATCATCGCCTCCTGCACTCCGCCCACTTGCAATGCGGGCTTCAGTCCCTCGCTCCCGATCTATCCGCAAGCAGCTTTCAGCTTCAACGTCCAGGCGGCAAGCACTTCCACGCCGGCAACCCCAACCGTCTATGCGACCACTACCGCATGCACCGATCCGCTCGCGAACCCGGCACTTGCAACTTGCACGCCGACTGTCGTTCCTATCACCAAATCGTCCTCCACCGCGCAGTTCACTGCAGGCAGTCCCGTTGTCCTGCCTACAACGCCCAACAGTTTTGAGTTCGATCACAACGCGGCAGGGAACGGCTATCTGGGGGTCAACTCGAACCAGTTCGGCCAGCAAGGGCTGATGGTTTTCTCCGGCACAGCTGTAACTCAAGCGACTACCGTACCCGGTAGAGTTCTCGCGATTTCTCCTGACAGCAATTCAGTAATTACCGCCGATACGTCTGACTCGCCGAATGATATTTCCATCTGCTCAAGTTGTGCCGCTACAAGCCGCACACTCACAACATTGCAAATTCCGAATGGCGCAAATGCTACCGCAGCGTTCTCACCCGACAGCCTGAAGGCGTATATTTTGGCCGGAAGTACTCTTTATATTTATTCCAAGACGGACCCGCTTCAGACCATTCCGCTCAGCGGGACTGCAAACGATGTGGTCTTCCATCCTGAAGGTGGATTCGCATATGTCGCCGGCCCAGCTTCCTTGACAAGTCCATATCGGGTGTGCGACGACTCACAAATTTCCAGTGCCAACCTGAGCACCGCGAACCCGCCGCTGATGTTGCGCGCACTTCCCGATGGTTCAACTTTACTTGCGCTCGACCCACCGAACATTGATGTGATCGCAACCAGCCTGTCCGCCCCTCCGCTGGTTCTCTGCACCGCAACCCTGGCCGACACCACGACTTCGTTCAACCTAGGGCATGGCAGTTTTATTCCCACTCAGTTTTTTCTTTCGCCAAGCGGCACGACAGTCTATATTCTGGCGGAAACTTCTGCCGGTCCTCCTCCGTCGCGGCTGCCGTTCGTCCTCACGTTTAATGTGAGCACGCGTACCAGTTCCACAATTTCTCTCGCCAATGGCGCTACGCCGTTGAGCGCCTCGCTTTCCTCGGACGGGAGTACCCTCTTTGTTGGCGCGAACGATGGTACGGTGCACGTGGTCGATACAGGCACCGGAACTGACACGCAGCAGGTGACCTTCCCTTTCCCAACCAGCACATTGTGCTTTGGGCCGGGAAATCCTGCTACGCAGGTGCCGCTCACGCAAATCAGGATTTCAGGAGTCGCAGCGAGTAGTGGAAACGCAACATACAGCTACGCGCTGATCTCGGGGCCGGCGTTGAAAGTTGGGCAGAACATCACCATCTCCGGCATGTCGGACGGCGGCAATAACGGCGGCCCATACACGATTACGGCACTCGGCACCGACAGCTCCGGGAGCCCAACATTTACGGTGAGCAATTCGAATGGGGTGAACGCTAGCGGCCAGAGCGGCTTGGGCACCGTGCCGATCTCCTGCAACCCGGATCTGGTTGCTGTGAAACCCTAAGAAGGAAACCTCAGCGCTGCACCCGCGCCTCTTCCAATTCTTTCCCAATGCTATCCAGCACGCCATTGATGAACTGCGCCGATTCCGGCGCCGAAAACTTTCGCGCAATTTCGATGGCTTCGTTGATCACCACCGCTCGCGGCGTCTGCGGAAACCCGATCAGTTCGGCAACAGCGGCACGCAGCACATTTCGATCAACCGCCGCCATCCGGTCCATTCGCCAGTTTTCCGCATGATCCTGAATGAGCTTGTCGATTTCAGCACTGCGGTCCTGCGCTACGCGAAAAATATCTTCTGCGAAGCCTTGTGTTTCGTGATCGACCTCGCCTCGCCCTTCCCAAAAAGTTTTGCGCACGTCGTCGGGCGCCTGCTCCCCCAAATCAGATTGGTAAAGCATTTGCAGCGCGAGCTCTCGAGATTTGCGGCGGGTACCCATGGCAAAACGTCGTGTGTCGTTGGTCGTGCGTCATGCGCAAAGACCTGGAGCACATCTCTAGTCTACAAGAAGAGAAATATTGATCAGCGCTTGCGGTTTTTGTTGTTGCGTGCGACTTGCGACGTGCGACGCGCGACGTTCTTGCTGACTGCCGAATGCTGAGTGCTGATTGCTTTCTTCAGATTCGCCATTTCCACCGCGGCGAGAGCAGCTTCAAATCCTTTGTTGCCCATCTTCAATCCGGCGCGATCGATTGCCTGCTCGAGCGTATCGCAGGTGAGAACGCCGAAGGCATGCGGCACTCCTGTTTCCTGCGCGGACTGACCGATTCCGCGTGTGACTTCGTTGACGATGACATCGTAATGCGCCGTATCTCCCCGCAGCAGGCAGCCGAGGCAGATGATAGCGTCGTATTTTTTCGTTTCAGCAAGCGTGCGAGCGGCAGAGGGGATTTCGAATGAACCAGGCACACGCACGATTTCGATCTCGTCTTCTTTCGCGCCCGAGCGAATCAGCCCGTCGTAGGCGCTTCGCAGCAAACGGTCGGTAATGAACTCATTGAATCGCGAAACCACGACACCGAAGCGAAGCCCCGACGCGTCCAGCTTTCCGGCATGCGTCTTCCGCCGAATTGTTTCTTCGGTCGCGTCCTCCGTGTCTCTTTGTCTCCGTAGTGAGATAGAACTATCCGTGAAATCCGCGTGATCTGCGGAATTGAAGTTACTTGCCCTTAAACTGTGCCTGACGCTTCTCCAGAAACGCCGCCGTCCCTTCCTGCTTATCGTCCGTCGCACTGGCCAGACCAAACAATGTGGCCTCAAGATACAACCCCTCAGCTAACGGCATCTCCATGCCTTTATTCACCGCCTCCATCGTGTACTGCACGGCGAGCGGCCCGTTGGCGATGACCTTCTGCGCAATTGCTTCCGCGCGCGGAATTAAATCTGCGGGCGTTGTTACTTCATTCACCAACCCAACCCGGTGCGCCTCCTGCGCGCTGATCATTTCACCCGTCAGCAAAAGTTGCATCGCGATCCCTTTGCCGACGAGACGCGGCAACCGTTGCGTGCCGCCGTACCCAGGAATGATTCCCAGCTTCACCTCCGGCTGGCCTAGTTTTGCAGTTTCGCTGGCCAGGCGCATGGTACAGGCCATCGCAATCTCGCATCCGCCACCAAGCGCGAAGCCATTGATGCAGGCAATCACCGGCTTGCCCAGGTTCTCGATCAGGTTGAGCACACTCTGCCCACGGTGTGTGTACTCTTTCGCTGTTACCGCATCATTCTGCGCCAATTCGCCAATATCTGCGCCAGCGATGAATGCCTTCTCGCCCGCCCCGGTCAGGATGACCACGCGCACGGCAGCATCATTCTTAATCTCGTGAAAGGCCGCGCGTAGCTCGTCCATTGTGGCCATATTCAGCGCATTCAGCACCTTCGGCCGGTTCACGGTGATGTAGGCGATCGCGCTTTTCTTTTCGAAGAGAACACTAGAGAAGTTCATGTGGGACTCATTTTCGATTACGGTCGTAGCACATCGAGTCTATGATCTTGTCGAAATACCCGGCACTCTCGGTTGATACAGAATCATAGTATGCGTATTCGTTCTCAAACCCCGTGCTCCTGGATTGCATGACGTCCCTATTGGTAGAAGAGCTACAACGTGCATCGACTCCCTTCGTCCCGTCCGGAAGTTCCAAAGCTTGATGGTGAGCAGCAGAACACGTCGAATATGGTGATCCGTTGCCGGAGAACAGTGTGAGCGCTTCCCACTTCCCTTGATGATTTAAAAGCACTCGGTACTCTCTATAGTCAATGTCTTTGACCTGCTTCACCATCGCGTTCTTGGGAACTAAATAACGTAATTTGCCGCTGCGTATGCGTCTTGCTTGGCCGACACCCGGCAAACAAGTTGGAACGATTCGTTGGCTCTGGGAATCGTCAGCGAAGGTAGACGCTGCTAGCAATGCAAAGATCAAAGTAACTGCCGCGCGAAGCACAGTGTCACCTCCGTATCGCTGTCATTCTGCGCGAAGTTCTTACTCCGCTCAGGATGACAGATGAAACAAAATCCGCGGCGAAGAAGTTATAAACGGTTCACCTTCGGGTTATTTGGATCCGAATAATCGTAGAAACCCTTCCCCGACTTCCGCCCGTACCAGCCCGCCATCACCAACCGCTTCAGCAGCGGAGGCGAGGCAAATCGACGCTCCCTGAATTCGTCGTACATCACGTGCGTGATGTAGTAGGTCGTGTCGAGACCGACGAAATCGAGCAGCGTAAACGGCCCCATAGGATAGCCACAGCCAAGCTTCATCGCCTGGTCGATGTCCTCGATTGAGCCGGCGCCTTCTTCATAGGCGCGAATCGCATCTAGAAGATACGGCACCAGTAGCCGATTTACGATAAATCCTGTTTTGTCGCTCGTGCGCACGGGAACTTTGCCCAGCTTTTTCGAAAACTCGTAAGCCGCGTCATAAGCGTCGGGCGCGGTGGCAATCGTGCGCACCACTTCGACCAGCTTCATCAACGGCACAGGATTAAAAAAGTGCAGCCCGATGAAGCGCTCGGGACGCTTGGTCGCGGTCATCAGCTCAGTAATTGAAATCGAAGAAGTGTTTGAGGCGAAGATGGCGTCTTTCTTCAGGATGCTGTCGAGCGCAGCATACATTTCTTTCTTCTGCGGAACACTCTCGATGATAGCTTCGATGACAATGTCGCAATCGCGCAGGTCTTCTCGGCGGGTAGTGCCTTTCAGCCGCGCGAGGGTTTGCTCTTTCTGCTGCTGAGTGATCCCGCCCTTCTCCGGAGGACGCTCGGCAAATTTGCTCAGCGACTTCTCCATTCCGGCAAAGCCTTTGTCGAGAAACTTCTGCTCAACCTCGAGAACAGTGGTTTCGAATCCCGCGATCGCCGCAACCTGCGCAATGCCCGAACCCATTAGCCCACAACCTAGAACGCCAACTTTCTTGATTTCCATTGCGACTTCCCGTCCTGACTTTGCTCACGCCTGTTTGGGTTTCGTAAAGAAAAAACAACCTACAGTCCAAATAACGCCCCATGTTAATGCCGTATTCAGAAGCCAGCCAACAACCAGTGATCCAGCACGCTCGTACTTTGCATTGCATCCGGGATCAAGCCAATTACAGACCCGGACAGCCGGATAAACTCCCGGTGCCAACAACCATGCGGTGAAATAACTAAAGTAGCCGAAATAACGAGGGCTTTGTGTTGCCACTTCATTGTGCTCCAAACACGAAATTAAAAAGGATGGATAAAGCTAGTTCAAACTCTCCACCACCATCGCAATCCCTTGCCCACCACCGATGCACGCCGTCGCAAGGCCATATTTTTTCTTTCGCCGCCGGAGTTCGTATAGCAAGGTAATCACCAGCCGCGTCCCCGTCGCGCCCAGCGGATGGCCTAGCGCAATCGCGCCGCCGTTCACATTTACCTTCTCGCGATCGAGCCCCAATTCTTTTTCGACGGCAAGATACTGCGCCGCGAACGCTTCATTCACTTCGATCAGATCGATGTGCTCGAGCGTCATCCCTGCTTTTTGCAGCGCAAGCTTCGTTGCTGGAACCGGACCGCTGCCCATGATCTTCGGATCGACTCCGGCGATTCCCCAGCTCACAATGCGTCCGAGCGGCCACGCGCCACGCTTCCCGGCTTCTTCCAAAGACATCAGCACGACCGCTGCCCCGCCATCGACAATCCCGCTCGCGTTTCCCGCGGTCACAGTTCCAGTCTTTCCAAAGGCAGGTTTCAACTTTGCCAGACCTTCCAAGGTCGTCTGCGGACGTCTGTGATCATCTTCCGTCAGCGACTCGCCTGTAGCCTCGCCTTTTGAATTCTTCAGCGGCACCGATACCAGCTCTTCCTGAGTTCGCCCCGCTTTGTATGCCTCATCAGCGCACTTCTGCGAGCGTAGAGCAAATTCGTCCTGCATCTGGCGGGTGATCCCATGCTCGGAACCGTACAGCTCCGCCGTGTTCGCCATATACATACCGCAGTAGCTGTCGAGCAGCGCTACCATCAGGGAGTCTTCCAGCTTCCCTCCAGGCGCCAGTGAGAACCCATCGCGTCCGCGAATCACAAATGGCGCTTGCGACATCGCTTCCATTCCTCCCGCGAGCACCACATTCGCCTCGCGCAACTGGATCATCTGCGCGCCATTTACAATCGCCTGCATCCCGCTTCCGCAAAGGCGATTTACAGTCAAAGCAGGGGTTTCGACCTTCAGTCCCGCGCGCAATCCAACATGCCGCGCACCATACAACGCGTCACCTGAAGTCTGCTGCGCATTGCCAAAAACCGCGTGATCGATCTCCTCGGAATTGACCTTCGACCGCTCGATCGCGCCCTTAGCGGCAATTGCGCCGAGTTCTTGCGCAGTGAAATCTTTCAATTTGCCGCAATAGCGCCCGAACGGCGTGCGCGCGCCACTAACAATTGCGATGTCACCTGGTTTAAGCATGAGAGTACGATCCAGAAAACTCCAAACTGCTCGCTAAAAACAAATTAGTGTAACAGGACGAAATTGCTCCCGTTCTTTGTATAATCGCGTGTTTTCATTCTGACAGTCAGGTTTTCACATGACCCCTCGAAGAATCTTCCGCTGGCAAGCAATCCTCGCTCTATTCCTTCTCGTCTCCACCGCTTGGCCGCAGGAAAAAGAAAAGGTCGATCTCGCAACCATTACACGCATTCGCTACGAGGGCTTTCGCAACTCAAAAATCATGGATCTCGCGAGCGGTCTGATGGACGGCATCGGCGAACGCCTGACCGGATCGCCCAACATGCATCGCGCCAACGAGTGGACACGCGATCAGCTTGCCTCCTTTGGCTTATCGAACGCTCATCTTGAAGCTTGGGGACCATTCGGCCGCGGGTGGGCCAATCAATACGTGAACGTGCGAATGACATCTCCCGACACCGCAACGCTGCTCGCCTACGCCAAAGCATGGACTCCCGGGACAAATGGCACTATCAACGGAAAGTGCGTGCGCGCGAAGATCGACGACAAGAAAGACTTCGATAAATACCGCGGCAAGCTCCGGGGCATGATCGTTATCTTCGGGCCGGATGCTGACGTGAAACCCGTTACAGATGCTCCCTTTAAACGCCTGAGCGACGACGATCTTTTGAAAATCGGCGATTATCAGGTTCCCAGTGAACATCCGCCTTTCAATTTCGAAACCTACATGAAGCGTCGCCAATTCATCAACGACCTGAACCAATTCTTTGCCGAAGAAAAGCCGCTCGCGGTGATCGACCACAGCCGTGGCAGCGAAGGAGGCGGTACAGTTTTTGTTCAGTCCGGCGGTTCATACAAGACCGGCGAAACCGCAGCCGTGCCCCAGCTCACAATGGCAGTCGAGCACTGGACGCGCATCGAACGCCTGCTTAAAGAAAAGAAAGATGTCACGCTCGAGCTCAACGTGCAGAACACTTTTTATGACAACGATCCCATGCAGTACAACACCGTCGCGGAGATTCCCGGCACTGACAAGAAAGATGAAGTCGTCATGGTCGGAGCGCATCTCGACTCATGGCACACCGGAACCGGCGCCACCGACAATGGCGCGGGCACAATCGTAATGATGGAAGCAGTTCGCATCCTGAAGGCGATTGACGCGAAGCCGCGCCGTACCATCCGCATTGCGCTCTGGAGCGGCGAAGAGCAGGGCCTGCTCGGCTCACAGTTTTACGTGCAGCAGCATTTCGGTTCGCGCCCGCCGATGGAAGAGCCAATCATGAAAGGTATGCCGACACTGCTTCGCCGCGAAGCCGGGCCGGTTACGCTCAAACCCGAGCAATCAAAGATTTCTGCATACTTCAACGTTGATAACGGCACCGGAAGAATTCGCGGCGTCTACATGCAGGAAAACGCAGCCGTCGCGCCAATCTTCGAAGAATGGATGCGCCCGTTCAAGGATCTAGGCATGACCACTCTGACCATGCGCAATACTGGCGGCACCGACCACCAGTCATTCGATGCGGTCGGAATTCCCGGTTTCCAGTTCATTCAGGACCCAATTGAGTACGAGACGCGCACACACCATTCCAACATGGATCTGTACGATCGTCTTCAGCCTGACGACTTGAAAGAAGATGCGGTGATCGTAGCCAGTTTTGTTTATGACGCCGCCATGCGCGACCAAATGCTTTCGCGCAAACCCATTGAGAAGCCCTTGCCGAAGGAGCAGGAGAAAAAAGACGGCGAGTAGTTTTACAGGTTTTCTCTGCGAGCTCTGAAGAATCTTGGCGAACTTTGCGGTTATCTTGTGAAGTTGTTCGCGAATCGACGGAAACTTATGCCACCGCCGCTGCGGTAAGTGCAGCCTGGAGCGCCATGCTCTTGCCGGCGCCTTCGCCGACAGATTTTTCTAGCGCACGCTCGGCGCGATTGATCACTTCCGTGACGATGTCGACCGCATCGAATTGCTGCCGCACCATTGCTTCAGCCACGCCGGCATTGAATGAAGCTGCAATCTGCTTTTCGCCGATTGCAGTCGTAATCAGGCGGCGCATTTTTTCGACAACTCGCAAAGCTTCGTTCTCGGCGGTCTCGCCAAGCACGATGGCGATCGCGTTCGCCGCATACCGGAAGGCGAGATCGTTTTGCCGAACATTCGCGGCGACTAATTGACCCAACCTTTGCATCATGGCGTCGGCTGCCGCTTCGCCCTGTTCTTTTGCAATTGTGGCCCGCTCGCCAAAGCGCATGATCAACACGGTCACTGGGCTCGCCTGCTGGCTTGCACGTCGGACCTCGCCCATCAACAGATCAAGGTAAGACGCACGCTTCAGCAAACCAGAATTCTCATCCGTTACCGAAAGGTTCTTAACCAGCCGCCGTAACCCTGCGTTATTCAGCGCAATCGTCACCTGGTCGGCGATCATCTTGAAGATCAGCACGTCATTCTGCGCCCAGTTGCGCACATTCTTTTCGGTGATCAGTAACAACCCCAAATGATCGTTACCGTCCATCAATGGCAATGCGAGTAGCGAACGCGCGCCCAGAAGTCCTAGTTGCTGTTTTAACGACTGCAGTTCCGTGACGGTCGAGATATCTGGATACACCAGCGTTCCGCGATTGATAGCTAATTCGTGCAGCGCAGAAACCACCTGCTCCACATTTTCAGGGTCAGCAGGCTGCAGGCCCGAAGCCGCGAACTGCTTGGCCGTGCTGGTCACTAACCCAGGCCTGCGCAAGGCAACAATGCAACGCGAGAGCTTCCATTGTGTGCCGATTTCGGTGGCCGCGGTATTCAGCACCGTGTCGGCAGTAGATTGCCGATTCAGCTTGCGCGTTATGTCAGGCACTCGCGCGAAGCTGGCCATATCCAGGTTCTCAGATCCCGCCGGCACAGCTACCGGCGCCGTGGGGGCTGACGCTGCCGTCGCAGCAGGTGTTGGCGCAGGCGTCGCGGGGCCATTCGGATATTGTGGCGTCATCCCCGCAGTTGCATAAAGCTGCTGCAGATCAGCATTGCGGTCTTCTTCATGAGGGAATAGCTGCTGAATTCGTTGCAGCCGCTCAAGCGCCTTGTTGCGCATTCCGTACTGCACAAGGATTTCTGCCTGCAACATCAGATCTTGCAGTGTGCTCGACCCAAGGGTTTTCTCTTCGGTGTTGCTTCGTTGCGCCTGGGTAGCGGATGTCCCCGTGAAGCGCGAGGCGATTACGTCATAACGGTTCTGCTCAATTCGACCTCGCAGCATCTCCAGCCTCTTCTGATGTCCAGTTTCATATGGATCGATTTCAGCCGCGCGGTCGAGTGCGTCCGCAGCTTTCGAATAATTTTTTTGCTCGACATACAGGTCGAATAATCGCAGCAAGGTCGCTGAATAATCGCTCTCCCGATTCGCCGTATTGAACTGCTCGGCAAGGAACTCCAGCATCTCTGCCGACGGCTTGTGCCCGTTGGCAATGTCCTGCATCATCGCAAGAAACGCTCGCCGCTCGCCCTTTCGTCTCTGGAAGTGCTCGAGTTTTTCGGCGAGTACCACTGCCTCCCGATCCAGACCTGAATCGAGGAATGCCCCGATCAGGTCTCGCACTTGCTCAATTCGCGAAGGATTCTGCTCAAAAATTTGCCACACCAGCGGCGATGCTTCCGTCAATCGATTTGCGCTCAGCAGAGCGCGTGCATACACGTCGCGAAATTCCGGGCTGTTCTGGCCGATATTCGAAAGCGGCTCCAATACAAAAATTGCCGCGCCAATCTGTTGCTGGTGCATCAGGCACTTTGCGTAACCGAGTGCGATCGTCTCATTCGTCGATTCTTCCGAATACGCGCGCTCGTACCACTGGCTCGGATCAGCCCCAGTTCCTTCCACCTGTTGTGCAAGCTTAAGAAATGCAGCCGCTGCGTCTTTGCGCTCGCCGGTTTCAGAAGAAAGCTCGCCGAAGCGCACCATATTTTTCTCGGAAGAATCAAGCGCGACCATGCGCTTCAGCACTGCCAGCGCATCCGGCTTGCGCCCTTGTTTCGTCAGTTCTTCCAGCGCGCCTTCGTAGGTCTCAAGCGCCAGCTTGCGGTTCGAACTTTCGAGCAACTGCGCGAATCGAATTCGTTGATCGCAGTTGGGGCTGGTGAAGCGCGCGAGTTTTTTATAAGTCAGGCTCGCGCGAATCGCATCTCCGGCCGCCATTTGTCGTTCGAAGAGCTCTCCCAACAGGCGTACCGCGTCCGGCATGTGCTGCAGCGAAAGGCACAGGTCGGCTGCCATCTGCCGCACTGTGTCGTTTGCGGAATCGAGGGCTAAGATCTGGAGGAACTCGTCCAGCGCCTCCGCTGGCTTTCCCTTTTGCAGAAGCTTTTCGCCACGCTCAACTCGCCTGGCTATGTCTTGCCGGTCGACCCGTTTTGCAGTCTCAGCCATAGGAAAGGATTTCTACGCCGCTGGAGCTACTTGGGCGGTTGGGAGCTCCGCAAGCGGAGTCACCCACCTCTCGATTTTAGGCGCGCTCCGCTCAAGGGAAAACGCGGTAACGGGAGGCCGCAATTACGAAGGTCACAGGCTTGCTGGCTCCCAACGAATCCAATTACCGCGGTAAGGCCCGCCGCAACATTTTCGTAACAAAGTCATGCCTTTCGGCTAAACTGCCGGGGCGCATGTAGTGTGCGCTCGGGCGTCCGTAAATGATGGTTATAACCGCGGCATTGCTGGCGTCATCATCTGGGAAGTTGCCTGCGTGGTGTGCCGTGGGCGCGGGCGCCGGGGTGTACCTTTTTTATCGCGGGTTCCGTCTAATGCAACGCCGCCGTTTGATTCTCAACACTCCCGCTTCAAAAATTCGTAGCGCCTCGATGGGACTGGTCGAGATCAGCGGCCTGGCTACCGGCCCGTACGTGATAACGTCACCGCTCAAGCAGGCGGATTGTTTTTACTATCGCAGCATTGCGTGGGAGCTCAGGCAAGAAGGGAAGAACAGGGATTGGGTAAAGCTCGGCGAAGAAAGCCTGCACGTTCCGTTCTACCTTGACGATGGCACCGGAACGTTGTTGGTAGACCCGACCAACGCCGAAATGGACCTGCACTGCGATTTCAAAGAACAGTATGGCGGGATGGTGTCCTTCAGCCACTCGGAAATGTCTACCGGGGTAAGCGACTTCCTTTCGCGTCATGGTGCAAATTTCAACCGGCCGCTCAAGGTGGAAGAGTACTGCATCAAGCCGAAAAACTTCTTGTTTGTTCTGGGAACGCTCGCCCAGAACCCGCATCGCCAAGCCGACCCGACGTTATTACCCACAAACAATCTGGTTGTTGAGCAGGCCGCGGTTGCAACCGCCGCTGGGTCCGCAAGCTCCAACTGCAGTGTCCCGCCCCACGGCCCGCCATTCGTCGGCAAAAACTATCAACAGATTCCACGGCTGCCAGATGGATCGCCCGCGCCCGTGCAAACCGCCAGCATGTCGCAGCAGCAAATCGTCGCCGCCGCAATGATGAAGGCCGGCATTGTGAATCCCGCCGCGTGGGCTATTGCCGGAGTTAGTCCTGAAGCCGCAGCGCGGCTTAAACTTTATTCGGCAACCAGCGCCTCACCGGTCTCGGATGGGCCCAAGGAAAATTCTTTCGCAACTGAAGCTGCGCTAGACCCGCATCCGCCTGTCGTCTTGATGAAAGGAACGCATGATCCGGCATTTTTCATTTCCTGGAGAAGTCAACGGGATGTCGTCAGTTCGCTCGCGTGGAAGTCGTTCGCAATGATTTGGGGAGGGCCAGCCCTGACACTTGTTTGCGTTTACATTCTGCTTGCAAACTTCAAGCTGCTGTAGCGGGTGGCCAAGGCTCCGAGGAGACACTATGAACATGATTATTTTGATTGCTGTACTGTTTGTGATCGTCGGATTCGTCGTCTATCTGGTCACGATCTACAACGGCCTGGTCGCCATCAAGAATGACATCGATAAGTCCTGGGCCAACATCGACGTGCTTCTGAAGCAACGCCACGATGAATTGACCAAACTGCTCGATGTCACCAAAGGCTACGCTGACTTCGAGCGCGATACGCTGACCAAGATCACACAGGCGCGCAGCCAATATCAACAGGCCGTCACGGTCGATCAGAAAGCTCAGGCCGACCAAAGCATGACTCAGGCGCTGCGCGGCTTTTTTGCGGTTGCAGAGAATTATCCCGACTTGAAGGCGAACAACAACTTCCAGCAACTACAGCAACGCATAACGGCGCTTGAGAACCAGATCGCCGACCGTCGCGAGTTCTACAACGACTCGGTCAATACATTCAACATACGCATCCAGCAGGTGCCGGATACGCTCGTTGCATCCTTCATGCACCTCACCCCGCGGACCATGCTTAAAGTGGATGAAGCCGACAAGGCCGACGTGGCCATGTCATTCGCGCAGGGCAAGTAACCTCACCACTACCGGAGGTGGCCCATTCAAGCCAGGTTTTAGGCTTGAATGGGATAACCGAAACACAACCTTATAGAATAGCGCCGTGTCTGAACCCATCCTCATCGGCATCTTCGGCGACTACAATCCCGCCTCGCGCACGCATCCTGCTGTTGAACAATCAATTCAGCACGCCGCTGAGAAGCTGAAAATCTCTGCCGAAGCGCAATGGCTCCCGACCGATTCTCTGCTCGGCGAAGATCTCGACAAGAAGCTCGGATCATTCGATGGCCTGTGGGCCGGCTCAGGCAGTCCCTACAAAAGCTTCGATGGTATGCTTCGCGGCATCGAGTTCGCCCGCCGCCGCGATTGGCCATTTGTCGCTACCTGAGGGGGCTTTCAATACACTCTGGTAGAGTGTGCGCGCAATGTGCTGGGAATCAAAGACGCGGATTCAGCCGAGAACAACTCCGGATCGAAAAACATAATCATTTCTCCGGTCTCTTGTGCGGTTCCCAATCGCAAAGAGAATGCGCCCAAGCTTTCAGGCGAAATTCCGGAGATTCGCATCCGCCCCGGATCGTACTTGCATTCGTTTTACAAAAAAGACGTTGTGACCGAGGAATTCTTCTGTAACTACGAAGTGAGCCCCGACTTCGAAGGATCGCTTATCGAAGCCGGCTTCTCCATCGCAGCTCGCGGCGCAAACAACGAGATTCGCGCCATCGAGTTCCCGGGCCTCAGATTCTTTATCGCAAGCTTGTTCCAGCCACAACTCTCGTCCAAGCCCGGCAAACCTCATTCCATCATCGTCGAATTCCTGCGCGCTGCGTCAAATTGGAAAATCCAAAAGCTCGAAGACAGCGTCCTCGAGTCGTAACGCCTCAGGAACAACGCCCTCCGTTTATTATCATTTTCAGTACTGCTGATGAGAATACGAATCGTTTTTGTCTTCTTGTTCGTCCTTCTGTGTATCCAAACTATCTTCGCCGCGACGCGCCACTACTACGTCGCGGCTGAGGACGTCGTCTGGGACTATGCTCCCAGCCTAATGGATCTGACCATGGGACGTCCCATTCCCGATCCTTGGGCTCAGAAGATCAAATGGAACAAGACCCGCTACATCGAGTACACCGACTCAACTTTTTCCGTCCGAAAGCCACAACCTGCCTGGCTGGGAATTCTCGGGCCGATCATTCGCGCCAAGGTCGGCGACTCCATTGTGATTGATTTCCTCAACCGCAGCTCAAGACCGCACAGCATGCACCCGCATGGCCTGCGCTACGACAAAGACAATGAGGGCGCGCTCTACCTGCCCGGGGGCGCCGGTTCAGCCGTGCGCCCGGGCGGGCGGTTCACCTATCACTGGCTTGCGGATGAGTCGAGCGGCCCCGGGAAAGCCGATCCAAGTTCGCTCGTCTGGTGGTATCACGGCGGCACCGACGAGCCCGTCGAAGCCAACACCGGCCTTCTCGGCCCGATCATCGTCACTGCCAAAGGCAAAGCGAGGCCCGACGGCTCGCCCAAAGATGTCGATCGCGAATTCGTGGCCTTGTTTATGGTCTTCGACCAGCTCGGCGGCAAGCCCAACGGTCTGTATTACGCGATTAACGGATATATCTTCGGCAACCTCCCCGGACTTGTGATGAAGCAAGCTGAGCGTGTTCGCTGGTATTTGCTCGGCATGGGTAATGAGATTGACCTGCACACGCCTCACTGGCACGGCAGGGTCGTGACTTACGGCAATCGTCACACGGACGTGATCGAGCTCATGCCGGGCAGCATGGCCGTCGCCGACATGAAGGCCGACAACCCGGGAACTTGGCTGTTCCACTGCCACGTCGCCGAGCACATGGAAGGCGGCATGATGGCAACTTACACCATCTACCAGCCGCAAGAGTGCTCCAGTCCGATTCAACTCCAGTCCGCAGATTTCTGGCAAACACCGGGAAAATTCCATGTAAGGGTAAAGAACGTCGGAACAAAACCAATCAGCAGCATGAGTGTCATGTACGACCACCTGATGGCTCCGCTCTACCGCCGCCGCCCATTCGACAATCTCTGGAATTGGAATACACCACTCCGGCCCGGGCAGGAGCAGACATTTGAGGTGCCCGGCTATCCCCACGGCGCTGAGAACATCCAGGCGTGGATCTTGTTCCCGCACTTGGTCGTTTTCGCCGATGGAACTATCTGGCAGGGCAAAGAAGGGAACGGATGCTTCAACGTCTTCTGGCGCGACAAGCAGCATCCCGACATGCCTGTGCTACCGCCATTGTTCATACAAACCGGCGACGACTAGCCGTTATTGGGACCTCACCGGTATGTCATCCGAAGTGAAAGCATGAGGCTTCGCTGACGAAGAAGCATTCGGGTCGAGGGATCTGCAGTTCCACTCTCGTTTGACACCAAATTTTCCAGAATGCTACCGTCAGCCATCCCTTGCGCTACCGACTCGAATACGCGCTGGCCTGGGTTCTGCTCAAGCTCGTTGGAGCCTTGCCGCGTCCGCTCGCTCGTGCCGCAGGAATCTCCATCGCCTGGGCCGTTTATTTCCTGCACCGAAAGTTGCGCCGCGTCGGCATGCGGAATCTCGAACTCGCATTTCCTGAAAAGACGCGCCTTGAGCGAAAGAAAATCCTGCGCGGTGTTTTCACTTCATTAGGCCGCCAAGTCGCCGAAGTCTGCTTGTTTCCCAAATACACTCGCGAGAACGTCAGCAAAGTTGTCGTTTACGAAGGATTCGAAAATTTCGAGCGCGCACTCGCCCGCGGCAAAGGCGTTCTGTTTTTGACCGGGCATCTCGGCGCCTGGGAACTTTCGGCATTTGCACATTCGCTTTACGGATACCCACTCAACATCGTCATGCGTCCGCTTGATAATCCCTACCTCAACCGGCTCGCACGTGAGTACCGCACCATGCACGGAAACAAAACTGTCGATAAGGATTTCGCCCGCGGCCTGATCGCCGCCATGCGCAAGGGCGAAACGGTCGGCGTCCTCATGGACACCAACATGATTGCAACGCAAGGCGTCTTCGTTGATTTCTTCGGCATCTCCGCCTGCACCGCCAGCGGAGTCGCCCGAGTTGCTCTCAAGACCGATGCAGCCGTCGTTCCCGGATTTACAATCTGGGACCCGGTGCTACAAAAATATCGCCTCCGCTTCGATCCTGCTGTCGAGCTGATTCGCACCGGCAACACCGAATTCGATGTCATTGCGAACACTGCCAAATTCACCAACGTTATAGAAGACTACATCCGCCACTATCCCAATCAATGGCTCTGGGTACACCGCAGATGGAAGACAAGACCAGCCAGACAAGAGAGCCTGTACTGACAAGCTGATGCAGAAACTCACCTGGCCACAATCGCCCCGTGGCGCCATCATCTGGGTCAATGTGCGCCAACTGTAAGCATGCTCTCCATTACTGGCGAACTCTGTGAATTGCACGCGCAAGTGCTCTCCTCGGCCGTGCTGACGCTGTGGGCCAGCGTTGAGAATTTGCATCGCCAGGCAGTTCATCAGGCTCTTTGGAAAGACCGTACTCTGGTCTAAGCTGGGAAGGCGGAGCCAAATGAGGATATGATGGTTGGTCCTCTCCAGACCCTGTCGATGAAGAAATCTAAGAAAGCCAGAAATGTTTGGCGCAAGAACTCAGAAATTAGGACCCGACCCATCAGAAAGCCATCCCGCGAAACTCGACTTCAGTTCAGCGTCTCGATGCTCTGTACCCTCGTGATTGCGTTCTTTGTCCTCACCTTTAACGTTGAGGCATTTGAGATACCCTCTGGCTCGATGGAACACACCTTGTTAGTGGGTGACCACATTTTCGTAAACCGCTTCGACGTCGGTCCCAAAGCCAGCTTCCTTCCTCAGCAAGTCATTCGCGACGGCAACATACTTGTATTTTTCTCTCCAGCTCGGCCAGATATGCATCTCGTCAAGCGAATTATCGGCGTTCCTGGCGATCGTATTCGTCTCGACCGTGGCGTTCTGATTCGAAATGGAACACGCCTGCAAGAACCCTATGTAATTCGCGACGGCAGCTATGTGCCCTACAGAGATGATTTTCCTGGTGTCTCCCCAACCTATGCCGATGGCCTTACGCCGTACTGGCAAGATGAGCTTAGTGCGCATATTCAGCGTGGGGAGCTCATAGTACCCGCGGGAAAATATTTTGCGATGGGCGACAACCGCGATAACAGTTACGACAGCCGCTACTGGGGTTTCGTTCCACAGGAGAACATCATCGGCCGTCCGCTCATTATTTATTGGTCCTTCGAAGAATCGCCCGATGAATATTTAGGGACCAGCCCCGGCGACCGTATCGCGCATGCAACTCACGTTGCGCTTCACTTCTTTGACCAGACCAGGTGGAAGCGGACGCTGACGTTCGTACGATAAAGCAGGAGTCGAAATAGCACTCTCAGAACCACTCACTCCGATATGCTACCCACCAACTCACTACCGCGATCGGAATGGTCGAGGCCAGAGCCCACCAGATCGAAAGCGTGAAATCGGCAAGCAGCCCCAAAGCCGTAAAGGTAATCCAGAAGACTTTGCGTTCCACATCCCTAGTTTAGGTTAGCCGCGCGCACGGCACACAAATCCAAAGTTCATGCGGCTTTCGGTAACAATTCTGATCGGTCTAACGGGTCGCGATTTTTGAAGTCCTGCAAACCCCGCGCCCTTCTTCGTCATCAGACAACCTGCTGCGGAGAGCCTATGCCAGCCTTAAATAGAATTGCTCGGTACGCGGTCATGCCGTTTCCGCGAAAAATTACCCCCACGGCCCACGCCGTTCTTGATTATGTCACCGTGGGCATTCTCCTGACGGGTGCAGCCAGCTTCTGGAGACGCAATAAACGAGCAGCGGTCGGCGCGCTTGCCGTTGGCGGAGCAGCGCTCGCCGTCAATTTGCTTACCGACTATCCGGGGGGAGTGAAAAAAGCCATCAAGTTCCGCACCCATCGTCATGTCGACTTCGGCTTGGCTGCTTTGGCCGGTGCCATGCCAGAGTTTCTCGCCTTCGATGATGAACACGAACGCAAGCTTTTTCTCGCCGAAGGTGCGCTGATCTCCGCCATCAATGAATTAACGGTGTTCCCGCGCCCATCCCGGCACGCCGAAAGGTCGGCCGCGTAAGAGGTCCGTTCAGGGCACGTCTTCAAAGGTTGCCGTCATCTTCGCAAATGGCCCTCGCGACGTAAGGAGCGGCAACGCCATCGCAACCTTCGCCCCCCCTGTCCTCCCGAGCGGAGCATGATTTTTCCATCGCGACAGATCTACGCAGCCGGGCATATGGAGTTGCCGTTGCTGTTTGACGCCCCTTCGCGCGGGCCCGTAGAATCGAGTTTCGCTGGCAGAAACGCGAAGGCATTCCTGGAATCATTCGCGTGGGGCGACCTCGCCCGCGAATCCCTTACAATCTTTATCGTGGCGGTGTAGCTCAGGTGGCTAGAGCGAGGGTCTCATAATCCCTAGGTCGTTGGTTCGAGTCCAACCGCCGCCACCACATTTATAAGGTCCAGCCCGGAGACATGGGTTACAGAATGTACCGGTCACATGGGTAACACTTTTGGGCCGAATGGATTTTCGAGCGGTTCCAAGACTCTGGTCTCCAAATCGAAGTAACCCAGATCATACTGCATAAAACTGACGAG
>DASRFP010000019.1:0-97304 GCA_035651475.1 Terriglobales bacterium
AGGCCGACTACTCGCAATGGCTCCTGGCCAAATATGAAGCGGGACATTGTAATGCAGTAGCATCCGATGTCCATGAGCGCCCCGCCGCCAGTCGCAACCATGTTGCGGATATTTTTCGGATCACGATTGAAGTAACTGAAAAACCCGGTGATCGAGCGCAATTCTCCAATGCGCCCTGCGGTAATCAATTCGCGTGCTCGCAGCCATTGGGGGTGCGTGCGCACCATGAATGCCTCGCCAATTTTCACGCCGGTTTTTTGCTGCGCCGCTAGAAGCTCGCGTGCCTCTGCCACGTTTATGCTTAACGGCTTCTCGCAAAGCACGTGCTTCTTCGCCTCGGCAGCTTTGATCGACCACGGCACGTGCATGTGGTTGGGAAGCGGATTGTAGACCACTTCAATTTCCGGATCGTGCAACAGCTCCTCGTAAGAACCGTAAGCTTTGGGAATACCGAGCTTCCTGGCAGCTGCCTGAGCTTTGCTCAAATCACGCGAGGCGATCGCGCGAATTTCCGTCCTTTCACCTTTTTTCATTCCGGGGATTGCTTTGGTAAGCGCGAAATCGGCGGTGCTGAGAACTCCCCAGCGCACTTTGTCGGGCATAGATTCTTCTCCGTTTGAAATCAACTACCAGAAGGATAACGGCAGCAGGTGCGGTACTACCGGCTGTATTGATTCTTTTTCTTTTCCTGATAGCGCTCCAAGCCAAGCTGAAGAAGGCGATCGATCAGTTCCGGATAGCTCAGCCCAGAAGCGGCCCACAACTTGGGATACATGCTGATGGAGGTGAATCCAGGCATGGTGTTGATCTCGTTCAGATAAATTTTGCGCGACGTGGGATCCATAAGGAAATCGACGCGTGCCAAACCGGAGCAGTCAACGGCACGGAATCCGGCAACCGCCAACTCCTGAATTTTTTTGGCTTCGGCTTTGGTCAGCTTCGCGGGAATGATGAGTTGCGAGCCTTCATCGAGATATTTCGCCGAATAATCGTAGAACTCTGCGCTGGGTACGATCTCGCCTGGCACCGAAGCTTGCGGTTTGTCGTTGCCGAGCACCGAAATCTCAATTTCGCGTGCTTTTTTCTTTTTTCCACCCACGCCTTCTTCGATCACAACCTTGCGGTCGAACTTCGCGGCTTCGTCGATTGCAGGGCCGAGTTCTTTACGATCGCGCGCCTTCGAAATCCCGACGGATGATCCGAGATTGGCCGGCTTAACAAAAACTGGATATCTCAATTTGCTCTCAACCAGCTTATGAACTTTTTTCGGCGCGGATTCCCACTCGCTGCGAAGCACCGTCACATGCTTCACAATCGGCAAGCCTGCGGCGCGAAACAACGATTTCATAATGTCCTTGTCCATGCCCGCAGCTGAGCCGAGCACGCCCGCCCCGACATAAGGCAGGTCAGCCAATTCGAGCAGACCCTGGATCGTGCCGTCTTCGCCGAAGGTGCCGTGGAGGACGGGGAAGACAACATCGACGTTGATGGCGCGATCGGTCGCGCGGCGCGCGGGAGCATCGCTCTGAAAAGGCGCCATTGCCGAGCCATGCGGCTCAGGCGGGACAATGACCGATTCGCCATTTTGCAGCCCTGCGGCAGACGGGGTGCTTTCGGGGTCTCCGGCGCGAAGTCGGCGATCAGTCTCGAGAGGCTTGCCCTGGAGCAAGCGTTCGGCATCGGAAGCCGTCAGCCAGCGGCCGTCCTTTGTGATTCCAATGGGGACGACTTCATATTTATTCGGATCGATCGCCTTGAATACCGAAGCCGCCGAGAGCAGCGAAATTTCATGCTCGCCGCTGCGGCCGCCAAAAAGAATACCGACACGGAGTTTTTTCATTCAATTCAGTTTGGAGTGGGGGTGGGAGTTGCGTCAATCGCAGAGGTGGTTCTCGAAGTGGTGGCCCTCTCGGGCGTGATCTCCACGTAATCCAGAGGCGCAGGCTCGCCATCGTCAGGTGTCCCTGCGATTCTCACTATGTCGCCCGGCTTCAGTTCGATTTCCCTTATCGTGTGCCGCGTGGAAGTATGCCCATTCATCTGGTTCGACGGGAGATGATCATCCGCCGCCCATGCTGCCACTTCGCGATCATTCACGAACAGCTTGTAATGCGAAACTCCATTGTTGAAATCAAAATACTGCACCGCAATTTCATAACGGCCGGCTGGACGCTCGAATTTAAAACTCGCCGTACACGAACTCTGTCCCGTGCACGCGACCGCCTTGCCGCCCGATGCCGTTTCCCAAGGTGTGACATCAACTGGCGCATATCCTGAAAGCTGCATGTCTTCCGCTTCTACCCGATTCGGAGTGTGACCGGCACGGCCAAGTGCGTCATCTATTCCCGATTCGCGATGAAACCAGTTCACGACGGCATCGCGCCAGACAATGGCGTGGCCCTCCTGATACTCCAGGCGCCTCAAAGTTTCATAATAGCGTTCCTGATCTATCAGACCGTTAAGCGCCTTCCATTGAGCGACCAGCCAGCTTGCCTGCTCCGCACCTTCATAGTGCGAATCATAGATGTACTGAATCACGGTCTTGTTCTGGTGCAGCACGTAGGTGTACGGCACGTGATGCATGAACAACACGAGATCGTCAGGACAGTTGATGAGCGGCTCATAAAGCTGCTGTACGGCGGGCGAGTATTGCCCGATATAGCCTGTGCCTGTGGCCATCGTTCGATCCATGCCAATTCCCTGCTGATCCGCGCGGTGCCATTGCCCCCAACCGTTTCGTTCAGATGATTCGATTCCCGGTCCGTAGTGCGGGCCCGTGATGTCGGTTAACGTCTGCGCGCCGAGCGGGCCGGTGTAGTTCACGTAAATTCCCCACGAGTGGAGCAACATAGACGAAATCGTCGCGACCACGCGCGGATCGTTGCCGAAGGTGAGCTGCGTCCACTCGTCCGCGATTCGTTCTGAATCTAAATTGGGATTCCACGCTAGCCGTCCGTATCCGTAAAGATTCGCCATTGCAAGCGGATGCCCGAGCCAGTTTTCGTCGAGCCCGACGTTAATGACAGCATTAAATCCACTCAGCGGCCGATGCCAGACTTTACCGACCACAATGTCCTTCATCGGCGTCACGCCCTGCACGTGCATATCAAAGTCGAGCATCTTCTTCCACATTAGAATGAGAAATACGAGATGCCGCTGCTGCCCGGTGTACTCTTGCGTAACCTGCAGCTCAAGTGCTTCATTCGTGTGCTGCATAGCGCCGAATAAGGGCGACGCCGGCTCGCGTGCCTGAAAATCAATGGGCCCGTATTTGATCTGCACCACGACGTTGTCTTCAAACTGACCGTCCAGCGGATGAAAGTAGTCGTACGCCGCCTTGGCTCGATCGGCCTTCAGGTCGTGCCAGTCGAGGTGATGGTTGTAGACGAACGCCCGATACATCAACACGCCACCGTGCGGCTTCAGCGCCTGTGCAATCACGTTGGCGGCATCGGCCGCCGTGCGGTGGTATTGCGAGGGGCCGGAGCGTCCTTCGGAATCGGCTTTGACGACGAAACCTGCGAGGTCAGGGACTCGCGCGTAAAGCTGATCGACGGTCTTCTTCCACCACTCGGCAACTTCGGGATCGAGTGGATCAAAGGTTTTCAATCCGCCGACTGCCATCGGGCTGCTTAGATCAACCGATAGCGCCAGCTTCACGCCCCAAGGACGAAAGACGTCGGCGACGCGAACGAGTTCGGGCAGGAACTCAGCGCTGAGCACGCGAGGATCGGCATTAACGTTATTGATCGCACACGCGTTGAGACCAATCGAAGCTAGCAGGCGTGCGTATTCGCCCGCGCGAGTCAGATCGCTACGGACGCTGCCGTTGTCGAAAAAAATTGACCGTCCCGCATAACCCCGTTCGATACTGCCGTTCAGGTTGTCCCATTCGCTGGCCCAGCGAATCCGCGCAGACGGATTCTCGAGATCATCCAGTTCTGAGACGTTTTTCTCTTCAGCAATGCGCGCGAGAAAAGAAAAAACTCCATAAAGAATCCCTTGATCATTGTTCCCAATAATCAGCCAGTACTTTGACCCTCGCCGCTGAACTGTTTTCAGCCAAAAGCCATCGTTCGAAATCGAGCGGAGACCTTCGAGTTCCGGGAATGCGTGTCGGAGTTCTTCTGTGCGCCCGAGCACGAGAGCGGAAGAATCCGCCACTCTCGCTGAAACTTGTAAGTCGGGAACAGCCCTCCTCAACTCATGTACTGCGCTGCTTACGACATAACCTGAGCTAAATACAACGACGTGAGTCGGCAGTGAATCGGCCTTCCACTTCTGCGAAATCTGCTGCGCCGAATAGCGGAGCCAGCCTTCGCGGCCGGTTTCGGAAAATGACAAACGGCAGCAGGTGAGAAGAATCGCGAATCCAAGGCATGCAGCGCGTTTCATTCGCCTTCAAGATACACTACGAGGTTGCAACGGGCGACGCCCATCGCCCACAAGTCGTATCGCTTGAATTGCCGGAACGAACGATGTTGAAGCGCCCTCCAGGCCCGCCTCCGAAATTTCTAATCGGCAATATGCCGCTCGCTAATGCCGATCCGCTTTCGGTTTTCGCAAACTGGGCGCGCGGATATGGCGATATCTTTTACTACCGTGCCGCGTGGCTCCAGCTTTATTTCCTGAACCATCCTGATCTGATTGAAGAAATTTTGGTCCGGAATCCGCGTAATTTTCTGAAAGACCGGGTAGTTCGCAAAAGTCGCTGGTTCTTCGGTGATGGACTGCTCACCAACGAAGGCGAATCCTGGTTGCGACAGCGCAAGCTATCGGCGCCTGCGTTCCATCGAGAACGCATCAGTTCCTACGCGCAAATAATGACGGGATATGCGGAGCAGATGGCTTCGACCTGGCGCGACGGCGAAACGCTCGATATCCAACAGGAGATGATGACCCTGACGCTGCGCGTTGTGGTGCGCGCGCTATTCAATCTCGAATCAGACAGCACCCAGCAGATTCGCACCGCGATGAACTTAATGATGGCGAACGCAACTGGAATCCGCATGCTGCTTCCTCCCATTGCGCGCTATTTACCCACGCCGCAGATGAATCGCGTGCGTCGCGCCGTGAAAGAACTGGATGAGGTTGTTTATGGGATCGTCGCGCAGCACCGTACGGCAAACCTTGACTCCGGCGATCTGCTTTCGATGTTGATGAGCGCGCGAGACGAAGATGGATCGCGCATGTCTGACAAGCAACTGCGCGACGAAGTGCTCACATTCCTGCTCGCCGGACACGAAACCACCGCACTCGCGCTTACCTGGACGTGGTACCTACTCGCTCAACATCCAGACGCGGAACAGAAGCTGTATCAAGAGTTCAACCGCGTTCTCGGGGATCGCGTACCCGAGTTTTCCGATTTATCCCGATTGCCTTATACCGAGCGTGTGATCAAGGAATCGATGCGGCTCTACCCGCCCGCCTGGAGCCTGGCGAGAACCGTAATCTCAGATTTCGAGTTGCGCGGCTACAAGATTCCTGCTGGTGCAAACGTTGTCATGAGCCAGTGGATCATGCATCGACACCCGGCATATTTCCCAGAGCCGGAGAAATTCGACCCAGACCGGTGGCTCACGGAACAAGCGCAGAAACTCCCGCGCTTTGCGTACTTCCCATTCGGAGGTGGCCCGAGACAATGTATTGGCTCAGCGTTCGCAATGATGGAAGCGACGCTTTTGCTGGTGACCATTGCGCAACGCTTTCGTTTGCGGACCGTGCCAGAGCATCAGGTGGTCCCGGTTCCTGGCTTCACCTTGCGGCCGAAATATGGAATGCGAATGAAGCTGGAGTCGCGCACAAGAGATCACTCGTCTACTAGTTGGACTACGTCATCCCGAAACTCAGCGTTTTCTCCGGCCGAGTGAGGGATCTGGCGTGGGCCACGCATTCCTGACAGGAAGTTAAGCCTCCGCGCAAGATTCCTCGCCCCGCTCATAACAGCGCGGGGCTTCGGGATGACTGGTTGGCGGCCACTTACGGTCCCAGATACATCACGTGACAGTACGTTCCCAGTCTCACGTTGTATGCGAGATACCAGCCCGGATGGTCTGGATCGTCATAGATAACGATGTCATCCGTGTCCCAATTCCAGTCGCTGCAGTAACCTACATCGTAAGGCGCAACCGAGAAGAAAAATCCTCCGAACCCGAACCGGGATGGGCCCCCGCCAGTAAGCCTCCACACGTGACCTCGGCCAATTGCGCCAGGAAAGTGGCCATGCTCCCAGGGATGATCAACATGATAGTGCGGGTCGCGTGGGCCGGTGTTGTGACCAATCCAGCGATCGTTTTCAGCATGGACATGTGGCGCCGCCGGATGCCCATGTTCGTCGGCAAAGGTCCGATGTTCTGAGGCCGGAGGCGCCGGACGAGGAGCACGGACTGGTGTCGGGCCGTGCGCCGGAATGTGACCGCCTCCGACATGTTCTGGTCCGACCGGTCTTGCCGGCGGAGCACCCCCCGGCCGGCCATGTTGGGCAAATGCCGTGAAAGACAATAAGGCGACTGCGCCGAGCAGGACCAATAAACGTTTCATGCATGCACCTCGATTTCGAGTAATGACATTACCGCTGCGGACAGCAGAAACACCTTCGCGACAAGAGCATTTGTATCTTTAACCGAAACCGAGTCAGATCTCTGGAGCCTCGGCTCGGCGCCTTTTTCGTATTGTTTATAGTATCGTGCGTTGACTTCCGTCGCGGTGCTTTCTAAGATTCAAGCTTCTCATGATCGGCCAAACCGTCTCTCATTATAGGATTGTCGAGAAGCTCGGTGGCGGCGGCATGGGAGTGGTTTTCAAGGCCGAAGATAGCCGGCTAGGCCGTTTCGTCGCTCTTAAGTTCCTCCCCGACGAACTCACTGGGGATGAACATCAGCTAGCGCGTTTCCGTCGCGAAGCGCAGGCAGCATCAAGCCTCAATCATCAGAATATCTGCACAATTTACGATATCGGCGAAGATAGTGGCCGCGCCTATATAGTCATGGAGTATCTCGAAGGCCATACACTTAAACATCTAATCGGTGATCACCCGCTCGAACTCGACCGCATAATCACACTTGCAATGGATGTCGCTGATGCCCTTGATGCGGCACACTCGCGAGGCATCGTGCATCGAGATATCAAGCCGGCAAACATTTTTGTAACCGACCGTGGGCACGCGAAGATCCTCGATTTCGGGCTTGCCAAAGTTGGACAGTCCAGTAGAGCTATGGCGCCGGTGGGAGCGGACGAAGCGACCGCCGGAGTGAGCGAGGAACATCTCACCAGCCCCGGCTCGGCGCTGGGAACCGTGGCTTACATGTCTCCCGAACAGATTCGTGGGAAGCCGCTCGATCCGCGTACCGATCTGTTTTCATTCGGCGTTGTTCTCTACGAAATGGCCACCGGAGCGCTTCCATTTCGAGGCGAAACTTCGGGCGTGATTTTTGATGGAATCATGAACCGCGCCCCAGTTGCGCCGGTACGTTTGAATCCGGATCTCCCGGCGAAGCTCGAAGACATCATCAATCGCGCTCTAGAGAAAGAGCGCGAGATGCGCTACCAACACGCCTCCGATATCAAATCAGAGTTGTTGCGGCTCAGGCGGGATTTGGAGGCAAAAAAATCCAGTGTTCACGCGGACGATTCAGCCGAACCGGTGCCGGCCCACGAAGGTACGGAAAACAGAGCTTCCGGCACCTCGCAGGTGTCGATGCCGAGAGCGGATTCGGAGCCCGCTCCAGTCACAGCATCGCGTTCTAATTATTCGCCGAGCGGTGCATTTTCAACGAAGCCAATCTGGGCTCGATGGCAGGCCTTGGCTGCGTTGATCATCGTGGCGGTTCTTGCCGCGGGAGGTATTTTTTATTTCAAAAAAAACCCGGTTCCCAAACTCACTGATAAGGACCAGCTGATCATCGCCGATTTTGACAATAAGACTGGCGACCCGGTGTTCGATTCAACTTTGAAAGAAGCGCTGGCGATCCAGCTTGAGCAGTCGCCGATGATCCAGTTGGTGAGCGATGCCGAACTGCATGACAGTTTGCAGTACCTGGGGCAGCCGAAGGACCAGCACATCACTGCCGAACTCGCGCAACAGATCGGACAAAGGTTGGGAGTAAAAGCTTATCTTGCCGGCACAATCACGACCATGGGCCCTTCTTATGTTATTTCCATCAACGCCGTTAATTGCGCTACCGGGGACGTTTTTGGGCGGGAGCAGGTAACTGCGGCCGATAAGTCAGCGGTTTTGAGCGCCGTTTCGAATGCGGCAACGGCAATGCGCGCCCGATTAGGCGAGTCGTTGGCTTCGATCCAAAGGCTCTCTACACCATATCTGAGCAGTGTAACCACAGCGTCGCTTCAGGCTTTTCATGCATTCTCTCTTGGGGAGAATGAGCATCGCATGGGCCGCGATTTTCCTGAAGCTGAATCATTCTACGAGCAGGCGGTTCAGCTTGATCCCGCATTCGCCATGGGATGGGCTCGGCTCGCAGTCGTTTACGGGAATATCGGGGCCACTTCCAAGGCGCTCGAGTACATGAAGAAGGCGTATGACTTACGCCAGCACGTGACTGAGCGCGAACGGATGTACATTGAAGCTCAATACGCGCTGCAGCAGGGAGACTTGCCGAAGGCGCTTGAATCGTATCAACTCTACGCCTCCGCTTATCCGCGCGATGCTAACGCGCTTAATAATCTGGGATCTACCTATCAGGCCTCCGGAAATGAGCAGCAAGCAGCGGATAACTTCGTAAAAACCTGGGAAGTCGCCAAATGGGACACTACCGCCGCGACGAATGCTGCCCAAATGTTTTTAGCCATTGATCGCATTGCCGATGCCGAACGCTATCAGAATGAAGCAGCACAGCAGGGTGGCAGTGATAACGTTGCATTTCACTTCAATGCCCTTTTCGATGATTTTCAGTCTGGACGAGAAAATTGGAGCACGGAACTCGATTGGGCGGTGCCAAAACCAGGTGGCTTCCTGGTCGAGGATGCAGCAGCGAATGTAGATTTTTATCTCGGAAAGCCTCACGCGTCGTTGCAGCTTGCGCAACATGCCGGTCAGCGCGCCACTCAGCAACATTTGCCCGATACTGCTGGGACATTCTACGGGCTGGCTGCAGTTCAGCACGCTCTCTCCTCGGATTGCTCTTTGGCTCGCGAAACCGCGCATCATGCGCTGTCGGTTGATCGTTCGGATGCAACCCTGCCCGACGCAGACCTGGCACTGGCACTGTGTGGAGAATCGGTTTCAATAGGTGAGATGGAAAAACTCGCTGCCGCCGAGCCCACGAGCACACTGGTGAATGACGTCTACTTGCCTGAAGTCAAAGCCGCCCTGGCGATATCGCAGCATCAGTTCCAGAACATTGCAGAACTGCTCACATCTGCGGCTCCTTATGTGCTTGCCTCGAAGTCACCGGAACTCGCAGGAGAGGCTTCTTTGGGCAGACAAGATTGGAAACAAGCCATCAGCGACTTTGCTCCGGGGCTGCGCTATCGAGGCTTGGCGTTGCAGGAAGGAGCGAGCGGAACGTATCAGTCGCCGGATTACACAATTTGCCTGCTCGGTACGGCACGAGCTCAATCCCATGTCGATAAAGCAGCCGCTTCTCACAGTTACCAGCAATTGCTCGATATCTGGAAAAACGCCGAGCCCGATTTTATCCCCGCACAGCAGGCTCGTCGCGAACTGGCCTCGCTTGGCAAGTAACGGAATGATTCTTGACGAAATTCCACGATGCTTTTATCATTGTTGATACCAGTCTGCTCTTCGGAGCCGACCTTGGATTTCATGCAGAGTGGCTGAGGGACGAGCCCTGAGACGCCACGGCAACCGGATCTTGATCATCTATCAAGACCGCCAGGTGCCAACTCTCGACCCGGAAAGTACGGGGGACATGAGATTCGGGAAGCGAGAATTTAAGCACTTCCAGAACCTCTTTTTCCATTTTCCGGGGAAAAGAGGACTTCGTCTTTTAGGGCCGAAATAGTTCTCCTTCTACTCGGATCGGAAAGTGCCGTGCGATACGAGCTACGATGTCGTGAGTGTCACAAGAGCTGGGGCAACGTACCCAAGACCGTGTGCGAAGAGTGCTTCTCTCCCCTTGAAATCTTCTTCGACTACGACTCTCTAAAGCACGAATTCACACGCGAAAAGATCGCCCAAGGCCCTCCGAATATCTGGCGTTATTCAGCCCTCCTCCCCCTCCCCGAAGGATTTCAGCCGACTTTGCCTGTAGGCTTTACGCCGCTGATTAAAGCTTCAACGCTTGGACGCTCGATTGGTTCAAAGAACCTCTACATTAAGAACGACGCCGTCTGCCTTCCAACTTTAAGTTTTAAAGATCGCGTGGTCGCGACTGCTTTGGCTAATGCGCGGGCCTTCGGATTTGACACCGTTTCCTGCTCTTCCACCGGAAATTTGGCGAATGCAACGGCTGCGCAGGCTGCGCGCAACGGATTCAAGTGCTGGATCTTCATTCCTGCTGATCTCGAGCAGGCGAAGATTATTGGAACCCAGGTTTTCGGCGCGAAGCTGGTACGCATCTCCGGCAGCTACGATCAGGTGAACCGGCTGTGCTCGCAAATTGCCGACGAGCACAATTGGGGATTCGTGAATGTCAATCTTCGCCCGTACTATTCCGAGGGCTCGAAGACGTTCGGTTACGAGATCGCGGAACAGCTTGGCTGGCGCTTGCCTGATAACGTCGTTTGTCCGATGGCTGGCGGCTCGCTCATTATCAAGATCAAGAAGGCGTTCGAAGAGCTTATTCAACTCGGTCTGGTCGAGCCAAAGCCAGTGAAGTATTTCGGCGCGCAGGCAACCGGCTGCTCGCCGATTTCAACTGCCGTGAAGCTTGGAAATACCGAGATCGAGCCACAGAAGCCATCGACGATTGCGCGGTCGCTCGCGATTGGCAATCCGGCAGACGGGCATTACGCGATCAAGTGCATCACCGGAAGCGGCGGCTGGTCGGAGGACGTTTCCGATCCCGAGATCGTCGATTCCATTCAGCTTCTCGCCGAAACCGAAGGCATCTTCACCGAGACCGCGGGCGGCGTGACGCTTGGCTGCACGCGCAAGCTTCTTAAGGCCGACCTGATTCTGCCGAATGAGTTGACGGTTGTGTGCATTACCGGCAACGGCCTGAAAACGACCGACGTGCTGACAGGGGAATACGCAGAAGAGGCACCGATTCCGGCAAAGCTGACGGAGTTTGAGAAGTTGCTTCAGGGCTCCCAGGAATTTCGAGAGCCGATCGCCGTGTAAGCCAGGCCTTTCATCCTGAGCGAAGCAATCCGATTTGCTACGAATTTCACCACGGAGACCCAGGCAAGCCCGCTGTCATCCTGAACAAAGCAAAACTTATCATCCTGAGGGGAGCCATCCGATTCGCTTGCGAATCGGATGGCGGAGTCGGAGGACCTCTGCACCACTACACAATTTCACTCAGCACTTCGTTCGAATGCTAATCACTGATCACCGATTGGACTTGCGATTACATAGATCCTTCGACTGCGATGAATCATTCGCGCGTGAATGATTCATCTTCGCTCAGGATGACGGGTTGGGACGGGTCGAGCCCGACGAAAAGGTGTCGCTTGACATCTCCGTCAAAGATTTATATAACTAACCAGTTAGTTAATTGTGACAGCGTCCCATCCAATGCGCCTGGGCAGCCGCGGCAAGCCGGAAGAAAGCCGTGCTGCCATCCTGAAAGCTGCGGTAAAGGAATTCGCGCGCGAAGGCGTCGCGGGGGCGCGCACAGATGCAATCGCGCGCTCGGCCGGAGTTAACAAAGCGCTGCTCTACTACTACTTCAAAGACAAAGAATCGCTCTACCAGGCCGTTCTCGACGACGTCTTCAGCGGAGCGCGGGGCGCGGTCCACACCGCCCTGTCGCAGCCACTTCCGCCACGACAAAGATTGAGCGCTTATATTTCGGCCCACTTTGATTACATCGCGTCCCATGGGCCTTATCACCGCCTGGTTCAGGCAGAATTTCTTCGAGCATCACGTGATCCTTCGAGGCTCCAGCACGTCGCCAAACAATATTTTCAGCCGATTTTTTGCGAGCTTGCAGCGTTGTTGAAAGCGGGGGAGGAGAGCGGCGATTTTCGTGCGGTTGATCCGGTTCAGTTCATACCTTCCATGATTGCGGCTATCGTCTTCTATTTCACAATGGGACCAGTCATCAAGGTCATGACTGGCGCCGACCCGATGTCGCCGGAGCTCCTGGCAGAGCGCCGGGCCGCCGTAATCGATTTCATCTCCGCTGCTCTGTTTACGCGGAACAAAGGAGAGCGCAAATGAACGCGCGCAACAAAGTTTTCATTCTTCTGGGTGTGATCCTCGCCATATCGCTTGGCTTTTATTACTTTTCTACGCCTCATGGTTCCGATCTCGATTTGACCGGGACGGTTGATGCGAATCAGGTGATCGTCAGCCCGCAGACCTCCGGCCGAATCCAGAAGCTGCTGGTGGATGAAGGCACGCAAGTAAAGCAAGGCGATCTGATTGCCGTGCTCGATCCTTCGGAACTCGAAGCACAAGCCCGTGCCGCCGCGGCCATGATCGACAGCCTGCGTTCGCAAGTTCAGGCGACCCAGGCGACGAGCATCGCGACAAAGGGTTCGACAACCAGCAGCGTTGCCAATGCGCAGGCGCAGCTTGAATCTGCGCGAGCGCAACTTCTTGAAGCAGAGGCAGCGCTTCAAAGAATTGAGAGTGACAGCCGGCGAACTGTCGCGCTGGCGCAACAGGGAGTCGCCTCAGACCAGGAACGGGTTCAAGCCGAAGCGAACTTGAAGGCGCAGCAGGCGGTGGTCGCGTCGTGGCACCAGCAAGTCAGCGCTGCTCAGGCCCAACTTGATACCGCAGTTGCCAACACGCATCAAGCGAGCGCCGCCCAGAGCACGGTTGCTTCCACCCGTGCGCAGTTGCTGAACTCAGAGGCGCAGTTAAAAGAAGCCGAGGTCCGCCTTGGCTACACGAAGATTTATGCGCCGGTGATGGGAACGGTTTCTGTTCGTGCAGCTCGCGAAGGCGAATACCTGAATCCCGGCCAGCCGATTGTGACCATCGTCGACTACACCGACACATGGGTTCGGGCGGCGATTCCTGAGACTCAAGCTGATCACATCGGCATTGGAGATGTTCTGCGGATCAAACTCCCAGGCGGAACAGTCACCCAAGGAAAAGTGTTTTACAAATCTGCCGAGGCCGATTTCGCTACTCAGCGTGATGTGAGCCGCAGCAAGCGCGACATCAAGACCATTGTCTTGAAAGTGCGCCTCGATAATCCGAAGGACGCGTACGTTCCCGGGATGACGGCTGACGTGCTGGTCTCGCCGTCACAGTTGCGAGGCACGGTTTCGGCGGATACGGGCGGCGGTTCGGGGGCGAAGCAATGATGGCGAATTCGAACGTCTCGCGTCCCACGAAACCCGCCTCAACCGTCCCCGGCTCGAACGGCACCCCGAATGCGATCGAGGTTAATCACATCGTCAAGAAGTACGGCGACTTCACCGCTGTAAATGACGTGTCGTTTTATGTCAAGGAAGAAGAAATATTCGGATTGCTCGGCCCGAATGGCGCAGGTAAATCGACCTTGATTCGCATGATGACGACGCTCATTCCAATCACCGCCGGTTACGCCCGCATTGCCGGGCATGATGTTGCAACCGATCCGGATGATGCACGCCGCGCGATCGGGGTAATTCCGCAGGCGCTGACCAGCGACATCGATCTGACGGTCCACGAAAATTTAAGCATTTACGCCAAGCTCTATGATGTTCCTGCCGCGAAACGCAAACAGAACATCGACGAACTGCTTGAGTTAGTTGATCTTACCAAGTGGCGCGATGCGCAGACGAAAACTCTTTCCGGCGGAATGCGGCGGCGGCTCGAAATCGCACGCGGTCTCGTCCACAGCCCAAAGATTTTCTTTCTCGATGAACCGACCACTGGTCTCGATCCAGTTTCGCGCGTGGCCGTTTGGGAGATGCTGACGAACATTAAGAAGCAGCGTCAACTCACGATCCTGATCACCACGCACTACATGGACGAAGCTGACCGGCTTTGTGATCGAATTGCCATCGTTGATCACGGCAAACTGGTCGCCCTCGATACTCCTGCAGCTTTGAAAGCGAGCGTTCCGGGCTCAAATGTGATCGAAGCGCAGTTTGATGACGCCCCTGCTGACTGGGAGCAGCAACTGAAAAGGCTCGATGACGTCACTTCGGTCCAGCACGAGGGCGCAGGCGCTTACCGGATATTGACAGGCAACGGCTCGCGAACGACCACAGAACTTGTAGAAACCGCGGTACAGGCCAGCGTGGCTGTGAAATCCCTTTCAGTTCAAAACACCACCTTGGATGACGTCTTCGTCCACTACACGGGCCGGCAACTTCGAGACGAACTTGTAAAGGCGCACGGATTCGTGATGCCACCGAGGCCGGGAGCTTAGGTTATGAACCGAATGATGGCAATTGTTGAACGTGAAATGCGGAAGTTCTTTCGCTCTCCGGCGCTGATGCTGGTCGCAATGGTGTTCCCTCTGGTGCAGCTCATAGTTCTGGGAAATGCATTCGGGGGGAAAATCCGCGATGCGAAGTTGGGCCTGGTGGATGAGGATGGCGGCACACAGGCGCTAAAGATCCGTGAAGCGTTCGATTCGGTTCGCGCCAACATGCGCACATTTGAGCCGATTTATTACACCAATGAAAAGCAAGCGGTTGAAGATGTTCGGAACGGAAAGCTTCAGGGGGCAGTCATCATCCCTCCGCAGTACTCGCGCCGCGTTTATGAGCAGAACGGACCCAAGATCGGGCTGGTCGTCGATAACAGCGATCAGTTCATGACCTCAACGCTCGAAAGCGAGCTCAGCGAAATTACAAACGCCCTGAACAATCCAACAGTTGAGCCGCGCATTCTGCAGCAAACAATTTTGCAGATCGTTGAATTGTATCCGTATATCGAGTACATGAAGTATCTGCTGCCTGGCTCGATTGCGCTGGCGATGTTTGTGTCGGTGATGATCGGTGGCGGCATGTTGTACATCGACGACAAGGCTCGCGGCGTTCACGAAGGGTACCTCGTCACGCCAATCACGAAAGCTGAACTCGTCTTCGGTCTGAATGCTGCCGGCGCAATCAAAGCCGTGATGACGGGCATTGTAATCAGCTTTATCGGATCGCTGATCGCCGGCGTGGGTACAATTTTCAATCCCGGAACTATTCTGGGATTGTTTGTGATGATCTTTCTGACATCGCTGGCCTTTAACACGATGATGTTTCTGCTAATGGTGCGAGTCGAAGATCCACTAGTCCCACGTGCGATTTTCGGGATTCTGAACACCCTGCTGTTTTTCCCCAGTGGCGCGGTGTATCCCATTCAGGCGTTTCCGAAATGGCTGCGGGCGATTGCAGCGGTCGATCCGTTTACGTTCGCTGTAGACGGATTCAAATCTCTTTTGCTGAAGGAAACTGGTTTAATCGCCATCTGGCCGGATATGGTCTATCTCTCCGCGTTTGCAATCATTACGTTCTCGATCGCAGTACCGTTGTTCAAGAGGACGTTGTAGAAGCAGTTGCTCGTGATTCGCGGCTCGTACCTGGCAATAACTGGCTACAGCCACGAATCACGAGTCACAGCTTTCTGGAACTTTTTCTTCCTCCCCGGATTCCATTATGCTTAGAACATGACGCTCATGGATGCGCAGCAGTACGACGAGGCGCGCGGCCGCCGTCGCAGAAATCTGATCATTGTCATCGTGATCGCTGCCCTGATCCTGGCGTGGGTGGCTTACCATTTGCGCGACTACCCTGAACGGCACGAAGCGGGCAAATTCTTTACAGCGCTGACTCATCAGAACCTCGAAGGCGCTTACGCCATATGGTTCCAGGACGCTAACTGGAAGCAGCATCCCGAGAAATATCCGAACTATACTTTTGGCGAGTTCTCGCAGGATTGGGGGCCGGCGAGTGAATGGGGAACGATCAAGAACTATTCGGTCGATTGCTCGCTCTCGAGCGGCAGTGGCGTAATTGTGCAGGCGACGGTTAATCATCGCGCCGAGCATACTTATCTATACGTCGATAAATCGGATAAGACGCTCCATTTCCCGCCGAATCAGATCGAGTGCGGAAATTGGTTCGGGTGGCTGACGGAATAACGTTACCGATGATGGTGCGATTGAGTTTTCTCATGAGATGCCGATGCTATACTTTGGCTGCAAATGAGCATCCGCCGCAAAACCGACGTTTTGGAACTTCCGGCCTACACAGTCAGAGAAGCCGCGCACTATTTGAGCATTCCGTTTGCGACGGTACGTTCTTGGAGCGCCGAGAGACCCTATTCGACCAAGTCTGGTAGAAGATTCTTTCAGCCAGTGTTGGCTTTGCCGGAAAAAATTCCTCCTGTCCTTTCGTTCACAAATCTAGTTGAAGCTCACGTTCTGGACGCGATCCGGCGTAAACATCAAATTCCGTTGGATAAGATACGGCTTGCAATCAAGTATCTGCGCGAGGAATTTGGATCAGAACACCCTCTAGCAGACCATCGACTGGAAACTGATGGTCTCAATCTATTCATCGAAAAATACGGACGCTTAATAAACATTACTCAGTCCGGACAATTGGCAATTCGACAAATTCTCCAAGGCTATCTCAAAAGAATTGAGAGAGACTCACTAGGCTCGGCGGTGCGTTTATATCCGTTTACCAGAAAGCGTGACATGGATGAGCCTAAGTATGTTGTCATTGATCCTGCAATCTCCTTCGGACGACCTGTACTCGTCGGAACTGGAATTCCCACGGCGGCCATAGCCGAGCGCTACAAAGCGGGCGAATCTGTGCCACAACTGGCCGACGACTATGGGCGGTCGCGTGAAGAAATAGAGGAAGCTATACGTTGCGAGCTTCAGCTTGAAGCAGCCTGATCAACTGACGTTTTTTCTCGATAGGTCCCTAGGCAAAGAATTAATAGCTAAAGCACTTCGCGGCTCACAAGTTTTGGTGGAAGTGCATGACGATTGGTTCCCGTCCAACGCGCGTGATGAGGAATGGCTATTCGACGTTGGTAGCCGCGGCTGGATCGTTCTAACGAAGGATAGAAGATTCCACACGAGAGTACTCGAACTCTCAGCGATTGCAAGATCGCAGGCTAAAGTTTTCAAGTTGGCTGTCGCCAATCTTCAGGGCGCAGAGATGGCCTTGATCTTCGCGAAGGCTATTCGCAAAATTTCGCGCGTAGCAATTGGTAATCCAGGACCGTTTATTGCGACAATTAACAAATCCGGAAAGGTAACGATCGTACTGAACTCCACAAAGCTGAGAAGGTATCGGTGAGAAATTCACGCGGTTAAAACCACACCTCCACCAAACGTCTTCTGCAGCGACGCTTCGTCCTCCACATTGACGCACTTCTTCGAACGATCGATCTGACGCATCAACCCGCATAGCACTTTTCCCGGTCCGACCTCAACAAACGTTTGCACTCCGCGCCCAACCAGCCACTGCATCGAGTCGCTCCACTTCACCGAGCCAGTGACTTGGCGGATCAAGGCCTCGCGCGCGCTTTCTGCGTCTTCAATTGGAGTGGCGTGGACGTTGCAAACAACCGAGAACTTCGGCTGAGAAAATGTCAGACTCATCAAGTCGGCAGCCAGCCACTCCTGGGCCGGCTTCATCAGCGAACAATGGAATGGTGCGCTAACAGGAAGCATCACAGCCCGTTTTGCGCCGCGTTCTTGCGCTAACTTAACTGCGCGCTCGACAGCCGCAGCGTGACCCGAGATCACGATCTGCTCGGGAGAATTCATGTTCGCCGGCTCGCAAACTTCGCCTTGCGCTGCCTTGCCGCAAATTACGGAAACCTCCTCAGCATTCATGCCGAGAATTGCCGCCATTGCTCCCGTTCCGACCGGCACCGCTTCCTGCATGTACTTGCCTCGATTGCGCACGGTTCGCACCGCATCGCCGAACGGAATCGTGCCCGCGGCCACATGCGCCGAGTACTCGCCCAGACTGTGCCCTGCCGCAAACGCGGGTTGCAGTCCCTTTTCCTTCAGCACACGCCAGGCAGCTACGGAGACGGTCAGAATTGCCGGCTGAGTATTCTCAGTCAGTCGTAACTGATCTTCCGGACCTTCGTAGCAAAGCTGAGAAAGTTTCTTCCCGAGCGCTTCGTCAGCTTCCTCAAATGTCTGACGGGCAATCGGAAATTTGTCCGCAAGATCTTTGCCCATGCCGACTGCTTGCGAACCTTGGCCGGGAAACAGGGATGCGATGCTCAATGAGTTACCTCGACCGGAGCGGGGGAGCGAATGGCGGCCAGCTCCTTCTCAATATTGCCAGTGATGTTGCGCTCCACAAACTCAGAAGCCACGCGAACCGCGTTCTTAATCGCGTTCGCATTCGAAGATCCGTGAGTAATAAAACACGCGCCTTTAACGCCGAGCAAGGGAGCACCGCCATATTCTGTGTGGTCCAGCCGCTTCTTGAAGTCAGTAAACGCACTGCGAGAAAGCAGGAATCCAACCTGGCGCGTGATCGTCGCCGCCAGCGTTTCTTTCAAAGTCGCACGCACCAGATTCACTACCCCTTCCGAACTTTTCAGCGCAACGTTGCCAACGAAACCATCTGCAACAATGACGTCCACTTTGCCGCTATAGAGGTCGCGGCCCTCGACATTTCCAATGAAGTTGATCGGCAGCTGTTTCAGCAGCGAGTAGCTTTCACGCGTGACCTCGTTTCCTTTGCCTTCTTCTTCTCCGATCGAAAGCAGACCAACACGCGGGCGAGAGGTTCCGAACATGCTGCGGAAATAAATCTCGCCCATCACCGCGAATTGCTCGAGGTTGTGCGGCTTGCAATCTACATTGGCGCCGACATCTAGAAGCATCGTGACCGTGCGCACCGCAGTCGGCATGATTGCCACCAGCGCCGGACGGTCGACGCCTGGCAATCCGCCAAGCACCATCTTCGCCGTAGCCATCGCAGCGCCGGTGTTGCCAGCAGTGATGAATGCTGCGGCCTTGCCGTCACGCACAAGCCTAAGTCCGATGCGTATGGAGGAATCGCGCTTGGCGCGGACCGCCTGCACCGCTTTATCTTCCATGGTGATAACTTCGCTGGCGTGAATGAGTGAGATCGGCAGGCTGGCCGCGAAGGGATGGCGGTTCATTTCGGCCCGAAGCGTTTCCTCCGGGCCAACCAATGCGACTGAAATACCGAAGCGCCGCGCCGCCTGGATTGCGCCTTCGACCTCAGGCTTGGGGGCGCGGTCTGAACCCATTGCGTCTAAAGCAATGACGCGCGACATGCTGTGTTAGCTGGATTCCTCTACTTCCAGAACCTCGCGTCCCTTATAGTAACCGCATTTGGGGCAAGCACGGTGAGGCAATTTGCGCTCATGACAGTTCGGGCATTCAGAGAGTGAACGTGCGGTCAAGGCATCGTGGGCTCGCCGGGTTGCAGTGCGCCGCTTCGAATGCCGCCGTTTTGGATTTGGCATGGGAGTCCTTTCAAACAATCGTCGTGAGTCGTTCGTCGCGGGTTGTCGGCAAAACCATACCAGTCAACTTCTTTGCTTGGCGCACGACCAGCGACCGACGACCCTTTTAATCTTCCAACTTTTCTCTAATTTCTTTTAGCGCCGACCAGCGCGGATCCTCGAGCGGTTCGGCGCAACTGCACTGCTCTAAGTTTAAATTCTTGCCGCAATGCGGACACAAGCCTTTGCACTCTTCTTTACAAATCGCACGCAGCGGCAGCGCCAACAAAATCTGCTCGCGCAGAACGTCTTCGAGCAGCAAACCTTCTCCTTGATAATACCCGACCTCGGCCTCAACCGCGGTCACCGAGAGCTCTTCGCGTCCGGCGTCAGAACCTTGCGGACGATAGAGCAAATCAAACTTCTTCACCAGCTCGTGTTCTATCGGTTCCAGGCACCGTGCACATGCAAGTTCCACATGAGTCTCAAGACCGCCGGCAATGCGTATATCGTTGATCAGCTCGTGCTTGCCGTGCTGCTCGCGCACCAACTGAGCCCTGCCTGCGGCGTGTATCTTTCCACTTTGCCGGATCTCCGGGCCGAAATCGATCACTCCCGGCCCAATCCGCTCGTCAAAATCGACAGGATGAACCTCCAACTTGCGAATCTCAATGAGCACGGGAACCTCCGCGCCCCCTCCAAAGCTCGAACCGCGCAGGCCGCGGAAGCACATTAAGGCGTGTAACTAACCAAGGGAGCTAGAATTAAGGATAAAAGTTGGTGAGCGGAAGTGTCAAGAAAGCCAGGGTCCGAGCTGGTATCTAAGCTAGGATCGAAGTCGGTTTGTCAGCTCCGCCCGGGGCACCGCAAATTGTTGCCCGGTCGTCAACTTCTTAACGGTAAACACGTCACTGTGTACCTCGTTCTCACCCACAATCACCGCGTACCGACAGCCTAGCTTGCTCGCGATTTCCAGAAGACGCCCGAGTTTGAAGCTTCGATCCCCCAACTCTATCGTCAGTTTCTGACGGCGAAGTTCGGCAGCTAAGGTCAGCGCGGGGCGGTTCATGCCTTCGCGAACGGGGGCGATAAACGCGTCCGGCACCTCCGATACAGGTGGAGATAGCTGCTGGAGGGCCAAAATTAATCGATCCTCCCCCATTGCAAATCCGACTCCAGGTGCTCGTTGCTTGCTTCCGAGCAACTCCGCGAGACCATCGTAACGCCCGCCGCCCAAAAGCGCGTTCTGCGCGCCGAGTGCACCATATGTAAACTCGAAGGCTGTCCGCGTGTAATAGTCCAGACCGCGAACTAGGCGAGGATTGATCTCAAACTTCACCCCGCTTGCATGGAGCAGAGCCTGCACATTATCGAAGTTTTCTTTAGCCTCTGGACTTAGGTGGTCGAGAATTTTCGGGAGCCTCTCAATGACGGGCTGATCTTCTGGAACCTTGCAGTCAAATATTCGAAGAGGATTTGTGACTGCCCTGCGTTGGCAATCTGCACACATTTGGCCCACTACCGGCTTAACTGCGTCTCGAAGCGCTTGATTAAAGGCAACACGGTCGTCGGGATCGCCCAAGGAATTGATCTGAAGATTCCAATCGCGGATTCCGAGATTCTCAAGCATCGTTCTTAACATCTCGATAACTTCCGCGTCGCGGATGGGGCGATGACTGCCTGAGCTGGTCGGTCCGATGACCTCCGCACCGATTTGATAGAACTGCCGGTAACGTCCCTTCTGTGGGCGTTCGCGACGAAACTGCGGCCCGATGTAGTAGAGCTTGTTCAGCCCTCGCGCTTGAAGGTTGTGCTCGATATAAGCCCGAACCACGCCGGCTGTATTTTCGGGGCGGAGAGTAAGGGATTGAGAGGACTTAAACACCGGCGTCCGATTTTGGAATAGCTCAACCTCAGCCTCATGTGTTTGGAGTCCCAAGTCAGCCGTACCGGCAGGCACGACTATACGCAGCCTAGCTCTGTGAGCGTAACGGGCGTCTTCTCCGTATTGCTGAACAAACTCGGCAGATCCGACATGCGTACGAGCTTTAAGCAGCAATTCGACCGCCTCCGAAGTAGCCTTTCCTCGGAAACAAACTAATTCTGGCTTATCTGGGCCGGACGCATTCCTCGGTGGGCGATTATTAATCAAAAGAATTCCGAGCGGTCGTAAGTAGCTGTTAACCTGAGTTGCGCCACCCTCCACGTAGAACTTATTCTCAGTGTCTCCTCGAGAGACCCACTCATTTTTCAGTGCATCTTCATCGAACCGCTCGCCATCGCTCCATGTGTACATTTCTTTCGATACGATGTCCGTCTCTTCGCCCACGCCTCGTGCGAAGAGTTGTGTGTCTTCAAAAATCGGCGTGCGAATTTCCTGGAAGTTGTAAGCGCGGAACACGTCGCGCACGGTCTTCTCGACAAAGTTCCACAGCGCTGTTTCCGGCGGGAGAAGATCGCGCGTTCCTCGAATGGCTTTGATCATGGCAGTCGTGCGTTGCTGGTCGTGGGTCGTGCGCTTAAACCCTGTCATCCTGAGCGAAGCGAATGCTTTCGCTTGCGAAAGCATTCGCGCAGTCGAAGGACCTATGCACTACTTGCACTCCACTTGAAACGTCAGGGAATTCTTACAGGGAACAGTGAGAACTGCCTGCATCATCCGCAAACGAGAAGTACAGAGGTCCTTCGACTTCATCTGATTTCGCGCAAGCACGAAATCAGACTCCGCTCAGGATGACATTCAAGTTCAAGGTGACAATTGAATATAAATGAAATGGCCCGGCTAAGCCGTGCCCTGACACCAAGCCCAAACATGCGCCTCATGGCTGAGTGCTGAATGCGGAGTGCTGAGTGCTATTTCTCCGCCAAATACGAATCCTTGTATCCCAAATAATTCTTCGCGTAGCGCATGATGGTCTCCTGGTCTTTGTCATCCAGCTTGCGGCGAAACTTCCCCGGCGACCCCATCCACAACGAGCCCGGCTCGACAACCGTCTTTTCCGGAATCAGCGTTCCCGCCGCAATAATCGATCCTGCGCCAATTCTTGCGCCATTCAGAATGATCGATCCCATGCCGATCAGGCATCGATCTTCGATCGTGCAGCCGTGCAGCGTCACATTGTGCCCGACAGTTACGTACTCGCCGAGAAACACGCCGTATTGCTCTTTCATTCCGTGCAGCACGCTGCAATCCTGAATATTGGAATATGCGCCGATGCGGATCGAATGCACATCCCCACGCACGACCGCATTCATCCATACGCTCGCGTCTTCGCCAAGCACAACATCGCCAATGATCTGCGCAGAATCGTCGACGTAGCACGAAGCCGGGATTTTCGGGGAGATGCCTTTGTAGGAGCGGATCATGGACAAGGGCTCAGCATTTAGCAACCAGCACTCAGTCATCAAAGACCCGATCAGATCCACAAACTTGCCGCGGATCAATGCTGAGTACTGACTGCTGAGCGGTGGCTGCTAATTGCTTAATGTAGCAAATTTCCCGCATCGGGAATTCTTGAAAAAATTTCTCCATGCGTCACTGACTTCCATCCACCTTCGTGATATATGACAAAAGTCTCCCGTCGAGGCTGGACTCACTTCTCTCACGGAGTGAATCCATGCGGCATCTCGCACTTTGCATCGCAGCTGTTCTGCTGTTTACATCGACATCGTTTTCTCAGGATGGCTCGACAGGGTCGATTCGCGGATCTGTCGTCGATTCTGCAGGACGGCGGATTGCGGGCGCTTCAGTTGCGCTGGTGAACAGCGCAACCGGCTTTCATTACGAGCAAACGACGGACCTCGCGGGTCGCTTTGCATTTCAGCTTCTGCCGCCTGGCGATTACTCAGCGCGAGTCAGCGCGGACAAAATGTCGCCGCAGCTGAGTCCCTTTCTTCAAGTAATGCTGGGCGGAGTGACGGAAATCGAGTTCAAGCTCCAGGTTGCCGGAACGCGCGAAGATGTTACGGTTTCTGCTGAGCCGCGCGGAGTAGACACACAACCGCGCGGGCTTTCCGCCGTAATCGATGAGCGGGCGATTCTGAATATGCCTTTGAATGGCCGCCGCTTCACCGATTTGGCAGCACTTACCTCGCAGGCCAGGCCAGACCCGCGCGGACAGAACTCAACTTCAACCGGCGACATTTCTTTTGGTGGCGTGCGCGGGTTCCAGACCACGTATCTTGTCGATGGGAGCGACAACAACAATGCGTTCTTTGCCCAGGCACGGGGACGATATCGTGCGCCATATCAATTTTCGAACGAAGTTATTCAGGAGTTCCGGGTCTCACCGAATTCAACCTCACCTGAATCCGGCCGAACGGCAGGCGCGGTCGTGAATGTGGTCACCAAATCGGGCACGAACAAATTCCACGGCACGGCATTTTATTACCTGCGCGATAGCATGTTCGACGCGAGCGATCCTGAGTTGCAGATGAAGCCAAGCGATACGCAACAGCAGTTCGGATTCACGCTTGGCGGGCCGCTCAAGCGCAATCGAATTTTCTTTTTCGGAGGATACGACCAGCACATTTTTCATGAGCCCACCGTCGTGCGCTTCGTGAATGGAGCGAACACCGTCGTTCCTCAGGCGCCTGCGGGGCCAGCAACTCCGGGTGACTTCGAAGCCGACGATCAGGCGCTAGTTTTCGCTACAGCTGCGAAATTAGATCAGCAAGCGGGCCAATTCCCATCGAGATTGATCGGCAATGCTGGCTTTGCCAAACTCGATATCAATCTGTCGCCGCACAACCAGCTTGCGTTGCGGTTGAACACATCGCGATACTCCGGCGCAAACAATGTTTTCCTGGATCCTTCGAGCCCGCTCACAACGTATGCTATGTCAGACAACGGTACGGAAAACGTCGGAACCGAAACCGCAAGTGCGTCCCTTACGACTGGCTTATCTTTTCGGACTGTGAGCCACTTCCGGGCGCAATATTCGCTCGATCATCAGTGGTCGGAGAGCAATTCTGGCCTTCCGCTGACGCGAGTCCCCACGATCCTGGACGGCATGGGACGGTCAACAATTTTGCCCCGAGAAAATCGTGAACATCGCGCTCACGTCGCGGAGACCATCAGCCGAGAGGACTCGCGGCACTCGTGGAAATTCGGCGGTGATGCGCTGCTCACGACCATCTATGATTTCTTTCCATCCAATTTCGGCGGAGAATACATGTTCGATCCGATTCGGGTCAATCCGTTTACTTTTCAGCCGATGATCGGCGGCCTGGAGCTTACTCCTCTACGCGCATATGCTCACCAGGTTCCGCACTACTACATCCAGAATTTCGGCCCGGCAGTCAGCCATCCGGATACGAACGAGTACGCAGGGTTTGCTCAGGACATGATTCGCGTGACAGGCCATTTTGACATGAGCCTTGGGATTCGCTACGACCTGCAAACGTTTGGCACAAAGTATCTGAAGAGCAACCCGCTGTGGCCAGACTCGGGCAAAGTGCCGCTCAACACGAAAGATTTCGCTCCCCGCGTGGGACTCTCGTATGCGTTCGGAAACGATAAGCCGTTAGTCGCGCGGGTCAGCTATGGCTTGTTCTATCCGCGCATCCCGCAGATCTACAACTCAATCATTGAAACTCAGAATGGCCTGACGCCGAACTCAATTTTCCTGAATCAAACCAAGTTCTACGACCAGCAAATTTTCCCAGAATATCCATATTCACTCGTAAGCTGCGCGCCTCTAGCCACTTCATGCACGCTACCGGCGAATCTGGTGCAGTTCGCTCAAACGGAAATATCATCGTTTTCTCACAATTTCCGCTCGCCGGAAGTGCATCAGGCGAGTTTGAGCCTGGAACGCGAGATGGGGAAACGAGTGGTCGCGGAAATTTCCTATTCATTCGTACACGGACAAGATCTCATTCGCGCGAGAGACGTGAACCTTCCGCCACCAACCACTGTGCAATATCCGATTTACGATTCCTCAGGGGCGAACGTGCTTGGCTATGGGTCATTGGAGAGCTTTGCGACGTGGCAATTTTCGAATTCGCTCACATGTCCATTTCCCCCTTGCGTCAATCCAGTGGTGCGTCCGATTCCCCAACTGAGTTCGATTGATGTATTCGAGAGCGCGGCTTCGAGTGTCTATCACGGTGCGACCATTTCCATTCGGCGACAAATGAGGCATGGGCTGTACTTCCGCCTCGGCTACACCTACGCGCACGCGATGGATGATGGCCAGGACGCGCTCGTAGCAGGCCAACCAGCGACGGTGCAGAATTCGTATTCGCCGAATTCCGAACGTGCAAACAGTGTTACCGACCAGCGCAATCGCTTTGTCGTGTCCTGGATTTACGAACCGCGTGCCTTAAACGGTGGCCACGGCTTGCTCGGCAAACTCACGGAAGGGTGGAAGAATTCGGGAATCGTGACCGCGGGCAGCGGCATGCCAGTCGATGCCACGATTGTCGGCGACGCAAATCAGGATGGGAATTATGGGAACGATCGCTTGCCGGGTGCACGTAGAAATTCATTCGTGGGTCCAGATTATGAAAGTATGAACATGGGCATCACGCGCAGGCTGTATTCGCATAATGGATACAAACTCGAATTCACCGCTGAATCGTTCAACCTGCTGAATCGTTTAAATAGTCGTTTTCAACTTACCGACGATGGCGCGATGAGCAACGCAGCCACCTTCAATTACGACACTAAACACATTGGGATCAACTACTTCCCTGCCTACTACCAAGTACCCACCAATTTCATGAGAGCCACGAACGCTTATGCGCCTCGCCAGGTGCAATTTGCGCTGCGATTGTCGTTCTAAAAAGCGGGCGCTATAAATATCTTTTATTAGTGACAAAACCGATATTGCCTTGACTTTACGCGGCTAAATTGCAATAAAGGACGAGTTCAACCAGGACCAGTTTGGGGGTGTAGTTTCGTTGGCGGAAGTACGATTGCAGGAAGGCGAGTCGCTCGAAAACGCTTTGCGCCGCTTTAAGCGGAAGGTACAGCAGGAAGACATTATCAAAGAAGTGAAGCGTCACTCCTTTTACCTGAAGCCGGGCGAAAAGCAGCGTGTAAAAGAGGCGCTGGCCCGCAAGCGCAGCCGAAAAAAGCAACGCAAAGAGCAAGAATGAAATCTGTACAGGCTGCGGCAGTGAGTCGCGGCCTGTACGCCTATCTTGAAAGACACCGGTCTCAAGTCTTAGCGCACTTATTCTCCTGCCATAGTCTTTAGCAGTCTCCCGCACACTTCCCTGTGCGGAAGGGCCGAACCCAGGGTAAGCAGTTCAGAGAGGGGCTAGATCACGCAATGGCGCAAACGCAAGCCCATGCGTTTGCATGCCATTGGCACTGGGCCAAAGGAGCTCTCGGATGGAATTCCAGGATAGGGTGCTGAAGTGCATTGACTGCGGGACCGACTTCGTCTTTACCGCGGGCGAGCAATTGTTTTTTCACGACAAACAATTCAAGAACGAGCCCAAGCGCTGCAAGAATTGCAAAAGCAAACGGCTTGCGGCCATCGGGGCTGCGCCGGTTCGTCAAGGTTTTCAGCCAAGGCCAAAGGTTGAAACTAACGCCGTATGCTCGCAATGCGGGAAGGAAACGACAGTTCCGTTCCGTCCAACCCAAGGGAGACCGGTATTTTGCCGGGAGTGCTTCCGGGACCGACGCCAGGCAGCGAGCGCCTGAATTTTGTCTCTCACATTGAGCGACGGTTGAGGTGTGGGCGCGCGACGTGGCGCTAACTCGCCTTTTGCTGTTCTTTCGGCGAGGCTAGCTTCTCGAACCGGGCGAGCCCTGCGCGCGATTGCTTCTCGTCCTGGTGTCGCACCAGCAACGCTTCAATCTGACGTAGCAAATCTTGCGTCCCGATCGGCTTCACCAGCACCGACTGCACACTATCGTTCCGCCAATCCATATTGCGCGGCGGATAGGCGGTCAGAAGTGCAGTCGCGGGATCGTAAGGCTGCTGGCGCGCAGCGCGAATCACATGGAACCCCGCGTCATCAGTTTCCATGCGCGAATCGGTGATCACCATTTCGAACTCGCCCAGCGCGAGTTTCTGGAGAGCTTCGGCAGCTGATGCCGCCGTTTGAACTTCAAATTGGTTGAGCTCGAGTACTGCTTTGAGTGTCAGCAGCACGGTTGCGTCATCATCGACAAGAAGGATTCGGCGCTTCATGACTTCCTCGAATGCGAAACTGCACGAGCTCCGGGGAAACACATCCGGAGAAGTACATACGCTAGTATAGTTCGGTGGCCAGTTTTTACGTAGAAAATTTCGGTTGCCGCGCGACCCAAGCCGACGGTGCGGCTATTGAGGAGCAGTTCCGGAAAGAAGGGTTTGTTACCGCCGGACGTGAAATTGCACAATTTGTCGTGCTTAACACTTGCGCCGTAACGGCTTCCGCCGAGCGGGATGCCCGCGCCGCTATCCGCCGCCTTCGTCGCGAAAATCCCAAATGCAAAGTAATAGTTACCGGCTGCTACGCCCAGCGCGCGCCGCGCGAAATCGCGGCACTTCCCGGCGTTTCTATAGTAGTCGGCAACTCTCACAAACAGAATCTCGCACAAATTGCTGTGCGCGCACATAGTGAGAAGGACAGTATTGGAACCAAAACCTTCATCCCTGTGGCAGAGTTGAGCGCTTCATTCAATTGTGAGGACCGGTCGATTTTCGTTTCCGATATCTTTGCGCACACTGAGCTGCTGGCAGCACCCGTTTTCGATTCTGCAAATGGGCGCACGCGGCCAAATCTGAAGGTGCAAGATGGATGTAACAATCGTTGCGCGTTTTGTATTATTCCCTCGCTGCGAGGCCCCAGCCGGTCGCTGAAGATGGAAGAAGGGTTGCGGCAGGTGAATGATCTTGCTGCCGCTGGCTATCGGGAAATTGTAATTTCGGGAATTAATTTGGGGCGATGGGGACTGGATTTGCCAGCAGAGGCCGGGTGGGGCGGGCGCCCTCGCCCGCCCAGGTTTGAAGATTTAATTCGGGCGATCCTCGACGAAACTTGCATTGAAAAGCTCCGTATTTCTTCCGTCGAACCGATGGACTGGAGCGAGTCTTTCATCCGGCTCATGGCGGAGTCTCCGAGGATCGCGAAACACGCGCACGTTCCCATGCAGTCTGGCAGCGATGCGGTTCTTCGACGCATGCATCGCAAGTATCGTCCGTGGCATTATCGCGAGAAGATCGAAAAGATTCGCGCTGCAATGCCAACCGCCGCGATCGGCGCAGATGTTATGGTCGGCTTTCCTGCCGAGACCGATTTTGAATTTGAAGAGACTCGCCGGATGATCGAAGAATTGCCGTTCACATATCTGCACGTCTTCACATTTTCCGCACGGCCAGGAACCCCGGCGGGTTCAATGCGAGATCAGGTTTCACCGCGTGTTGCACACAAGCGAAACCGGGTTTTGCGTGAACTGGCAGCGGAGAAGAAGCGCGGGTTTATGCAGAGCTTCGTGGGACGAAGTCTCGACGCAATTACTCTCAGCATGGTATCTGAAGATGCAAATGGCGCCTCAACCGAAGCCCTCACGGACAATTATTTGCAGCTCAAGCTCAAGGGCAGCCACACTCCAAATCAGTGGTTGAATGTGAGAATCAATTCAGTTCGCGATAATCGATTGATCGGAGAATTGCCTGCTGACCGCCCCAATGCGATAAATTTTGCTTCTATTCAGGGGCAATCGTAGTCCCATACTTATGCAGACTGAAGAGGTCTTGCCGAAAAGAACAGTTCTCAAGCTTTCATTTTTTGTTGCTCTGCTGCTGGCCGCGTGTTTTGCGCAGACGCCGGGTGCACCCCCGGCATCCCCGCCGAGTTCGCCTTCTGTCGAGAGTTTTCTCGATCCTCTGCCGCAAGACACCGGTTCAGCAGGTCTGAAGCAAGAGTTGCGGCGATTGCAAAACACCGGGCGGCTCATGATGGTGGTCGCGCATCCCGATGATGAAGACGGTGGACTGCTCACGCTTGAGTCGCGCGGCAAAGGCGTGCAGACACTTTTGCTAACGCTGACTCGAGGCGAAGGCGGGCAAAACAAAACCGGCGATACATTTTCCGACGAACTCGGCGTTCTGCGCACGCTTGAGCTGCTAGCGGCTGATCGCTACTACGGAGTCGAACAGCGGTTCACACACGTGGCCGACTTTGGATATTCGAAAACCCCCGAAGAAACCTTCCAGAAGTGGGGAGGGCACGATGTGCCGCTGTCAGACATCGTGCGGGTGATCCGGCAATTCCGCCCCGATGTTCTGATCGCGCGCTTTTCAGGCACAGACCGCGACGGACATGGACACCATCAGGCGTCCGCAATTCTTACCAAGGAAGCATTCCGCGCTGCCGCCGATCCAAATCGATTTCCGGAGCAGATCGAAGAAGGTTTACGACCGTGGCGACCGAAAAAACTTTACATCGGAAACGTCTGTGGCTTTGGAGCCAGCACCTGTGCAGATGAGAACTACACGGTCAAGCTCAATACCGGCGAAGAAGATCCGGTGCTGGGAATGTCCTATTTTCAGTTTGCGATTGAAGGACTGCGGCACCAGGAATCTCAGGGATTGGGAGATTTACGAATTCCGAATGGCCCGCGTTTCGCATTTTATAAACTCGCCGACTCCGTCCTTCCGAAAACCACCGACGCCGATGGGCACGAGAAAGATCTGTTCGATGGGATCGATACCAGCCTGCCTGGATTGGCCAGTAAGTTCGGGGAGGAAAATTCGGTCCCGGGATTGAAACCCGAACTGGAGAAGATCTCGGGTGAGGTCCGCGATTCCGTAGCTGATCTCTCAAATGCTGCGCGCGACTTCGAATCTCTTCACAATGAGATAGATCAGAGCGGGTTGTCGACGGAAGTGAAGCTGCCCTTGCTCCAGTCCGTCGATGAGAAGACAAAACAGTCGACCTCCGCGCTCAATCTCGCGCTGAACGCGAATTTGGAAGTCACGGTCGCACCGCCTGCAGGGCCGGGAACTCCAGTCCCACCTGAATCGGAAGCACTAACGGCGGTTTCGCCTGGTCAGAAATTCGAAGTTATCGCCAAACTGCACAATGGCTCGAAGTATTGGCTGATGATTCAGAATGCGACGCTTGATCATCCGGATTGGGTTCGCCAAAGACATGCCGATGAAACGGGAATCGCGCCAGGCGAGGATTATTACGCGAACTTTCTTGTCCAAGTTCCGGAAAACGCGCCTATTTCACGGCCGTACTGGCATCGTGATGATCCTCAGACCGAAGCAGTAAACAAGATCGACGACGCGAAATATATAACGTTGCCTTTCCCGCCGAATCCGCTGAATGCGACGATCACGTTTGATATCGCCAGCAAGCGCGGAGAGCATTCAGTCGCTCCGGATTTCTTACGGCGCAAGGAAAAAGCACCCTCACAGGGAACAATCAGCGGAGACGTGCAGGTACCCTACACAGATGAACATGGCACAGTGCGTCCACGAGAACTGGCGATCGTACCGGCCTTTTCCGTTGCACTTGAACCAGCACAGCAGGTCATTCCGGTTTCTAGTTCGAACGCTAAAAGTGTTAAGGCTGAAGTGACCTCAAACCTCGCCGCAGCACCCACAGGCGTACTGCATTTGCAGGCGCCCGATGCATGGCCCGCCGAACCCGCGAGCGCAGATGTAAGTCTTTTGAGGCGCGGAGAGACACGGGACTTCCAATTCAAAGTCACGCCGCAAAACTTGACGCAAAGCCGGGCCGAATCGCGCGCAACCCTTGATGCTGCGCAAAACAAATATTCCGAAGGCTACGTGCTCGTCAGCCGTGACGATCTCGGGTCTTTTTATTACTTCGAACCCGCGATACAGCACATCAGCGTTGTAGATGTAAAAATTCCGCACGATCTCAAGATCGGCTACATCATGGGCGCTGGAGATGACATTCCAACCATCCTGCAACAGATTGGCATGGACGTGACCCTCATTCCTGCTGACAAAGTCGCGACAGAAAATCTTTTGCAGTTTGGAACAATTGTGTTGGGAGTGCGCGCTTACGATACGCAAAAGGAACTAGTCGCGAATAATCAAAAGCTATTGGATTTCGTTTCCAACGGCGGAACGCTTATGGTGCAAAACAACAATAGCGTCGGCGATTTCAATAGTGAGCACCTCACGCCATACCCTACGGAACTGAGCCGCGCACGGGTTTCTGTTGAGGACGCTCCGGTGCAGGTTCTCGCGCCCGACAATCAGGTATTTCATTACCCGAACGAGATTTCGCAAAAGGATTTCGATGGTTGGGTACAAGAGCGCGGGCTGTACTTCATGAGCTCCTGGGACGATCACTTCAAGCCGCTGCTGTCATGCCACGATCCGGGCGAACCGGACCAGAAGGGCGGAATGCTTCTCGCAAGGTATGGCAAGGGCACTTACATCTACACCGGATATTCGTTTTTCCGTCAGTTGCCGGCAGGAGTCCCGGGTGCGATTCGGCTGTATGTGAATTTGGTGAGTGCAGGGCAATCAGCTGCTAGCCACTAGCTTCTAACTGCCAGCAACTGTTTCACTGTCATTCCGAATGGCTTAAGCCATGAGGAACCTGCTTTTGTATTCGGCTGAACAGCAGGTTCCTCACCGATCAAGCGGTTCGGAATGACAGCATTCGTTATGGATCGCTAGGAGCTGGCCGCTAGAAGCTCATGCAACAAACAGACCATCCCGGAGAACATACCCTCATCCGCGGCATCGGCCTGTGGAGCGCGACCGCGCTGAACATGATCGACATGATCGGCGTCGGTCCATTCATCACTATCCCGCTTGTGGTCAGCGCAATGGGCGGTCCGCAAGCCATGCTGGGCTGGATTTTGGGCGCGCTGCTGGCGACTTGTGATGGCCTTGTGTGGGCGGAACTGGGCGCGGCGATGCCTGCTTCCGGCGGTTCATACCAGTTTTTGCGCGAGATTTATGGCCCACGCAGGCTAGGCAAGCTGATTTCCTTTCTTTTCGTGTGGCAGCTTTCCTTTAGCGCGCCATTATCAATCGCTTCCGGCGCAATCGGCTTCGCCGGTTACGCTTCGTATCTTTTGCCAGGGCTCGAACAGCAATATGCCGCGCGTAATTGGAATCTGCATATTCCGGTCATCGGCGACTTGCAACTGCGCTGGGCGGCCACGGGTACGACGTTCATCGCAATCGGGATCGTGCTGATTGCCGTATTACTTCTTTATCGGCGCATCACGCAGATCGGGTGGCTGTCAAAATTTTTGTGGTTCGGCGTCATGGGAACCATTGGCTGGATAATCTTCGCTGGATTCACTCATTTTAATGCAGCCCGCGCTTTGAGTTTTCCGCCGGGCGCGTTCACCTTATCAAAAAATTTTTGGCTAGGGCTGGGCTCGGCTATGCTGATTGCCACCTACGATTATTGGGGCGCGTACAACGTCGCTTTCATCGGCGATGAGATCAAAGACCCGCACAAGAACATTCCGCGCGCCCTGCTGCTATCGATTTTCCTGGTCGCCTGTCTATATCTGATGATGAACATCAGCATTCTCGGCGTGGTGGATTGGCACGAGATGCTGCACGCGCAGAATTCCAACAATAAGTTATACGTTGTCTCGACGTTCATGGAGCGAATTTACGGTAATTGGGCGGGCAATCTGGTGACGGTACTCGTCATGTGGACTGCGTTCGCCTCGGTGTTCTCGCTCATACTCGGCTATTCTCGTGTTCCCTACGCGGCCGCCCTCGATGGAAATTACTTCAAAGTTTTTTCCCGGATCCACCCGAAGTACCGGTTCCCGCACATTTCATTACTGGCGTTAGGCGGAGCTGGCCTGCTGTTTTGCTTTTTCTCGCTTGCGGACGTAATCTCGGCGCTGGTAGTGATTCGCATTCTTTTGCAGTTTATTCTTCAAGCGGTTGGCATTATTATTTTGCGAATTCGTAAGCCGGATATGCCTCGCCCATTCCGCATGTGGTTCTATCCTCTTCCCGCGCTACTGGCAATTCTGGGATTCAGCTACATCGTGATCGAGCGCAAAGACTTCCTTAAAGAGATCCGATATGCAGCTGTAATCCTTATCGCCGGCATACTCCTTTACGCCATTCGGGCGTGGCGCAATCGTGATTGGCCTTTCCGGGAAGCACTTCCTGCTCCCGCGGAAATTCGGGCGAGCTGATGTCCGATTCCACGCACGCTTCGTCGCATGCCGTTTCAACGCAGAGCAATTCCGCTCTTGCCCCGTTGCGCGAGCCGCTTTTCCGGTCGCTTTGGGTCGCGGCCGTAATTTCCTATATCGGCAAGTGGATGCAGATGGTCGGCGCGGCGTGGCTGATGACGCAGCTCACCACCTCGCCATTCATGGTGGGGCTGGTTCAGGCCGCAATTATGCTGCCTGTATTTCTGGTGATTCTACCCGCAGGCGCGATAGCGGACATGGTCGATCGCCGGCGCTTTCTTCTGGCGACGCAGGCATGGATGGTCGCTGCTGCAGGCAGCCTGGGGATCCTCACTTTGCTTGGTCTGGTGACGCCATGGATTTTGGTGTTGTTTACATTTCTGCTTGGCCTTGGAGCAGTTGTTAACGATCCCGCGTGGCAAGCCATTACTCCTGAAGTCGCTTCGCCCCGGAACCATGCAACCGCAGTGGCCCTCAACTCCGCCGCATTTAATGTTGCGCGGGCTGTCGGACCAGCCCTTGGCGGATTCGTAATCGCCGCGACCAATTGCGGCGTCGCGTTTCTCATGAATGCCGCAGGCTTCACCGGCGTAATCCTTTTTCTATACCGCTGGAAACGGCCGCGAGTTGAACGCAGTGATACCAGCCGGGTAACAGAGTCGCTGCTGGGCGGCTTGCGGTACGCGCGATCGTCGCATATGGTCCACTGTGTGCTGGTTCGCACCGCTGCATTTAGTGTCGCAGCAAGCTCGGTGTTGGCCCTACTGCCGGTCATTGCACAACCTTACGGGGCTTCGGGGTACGGCTTACTGCTTGCGTCGTTCGGTGTGGGAGCGCTTGCTGGAGCTGGCCTGCTTCCCCATATTCGCGCCCATTATTCCGTCGATGGACTCATGGCGGCCGCGATTGTTCTCTTCGCATTCATGGCGTTCGCTACCGGCCGCGCCGGGACCTTTGCTTTACTCGCTATCGTGCTTTTCTTCGCTGGCATGGCATGGATCAGTATCGTCGCTTGCCTGAATGTTGCAGCGCAGATTATGACTCCGAGCTGGATGCGTGCCCGTGCCATCGCCCTATACCTATTGGTCCTGCAAGGCGGAATGGCGGTTGGGAGTGCGGGTTGGGGCGCGTTAGCAACAAAATTCGGAGTTCCGGCTACAATGCTCTCTTCCGCAGTGGCGCTGATCTTGGGGCTCGCCGCGGTACGTCGTTATCGGATCACGTTGTCAGAACCGCAACTCACGCCTTCGGTGAGCGCGGACTGATTCATGCTCGTATCTCTCTGGGGAAAGACAAAATTCAGTTCTGAGGAGGTTTCTATGCGTTTCGCGAAATTAGTAATCGGTTTTTCTGTTCTGCTTTGTTGTACCGCGTCCCTATTTGCTCAAATGGCAATGCCACCAGCTAAGACGACCGGTGATGCCCTTAACGCCGCTTTGGCCATTACGGAACATGAGTTCGTTCCCGCCGCCGAGGCGATGCCTGAAGACAAATACGATTTTGCCCCTACAAATGGAGAGTTCAAGGGGGTTCGTACCTTTGGCCAGGAAGTGAAGCATGTAGCCGCCGCCAATTACACGTTTGCGTCGATCGTAACCGGCGAAAAACTAACGGTTGACTTAGGAAAAGATGAGAGCGGGCCCGATACAGTTAAGACAAAGGCTGACATTGTGAAATTCTTAAACGATTCCTTTGCCTATTTGCACAAGGCGCTTGCTTCCGTAAACGACAAGAACGAGCTCGACCAAATGGATTCGCCATATGGGATGAAATTGGCGAAATTAAGCTGGGCATCTTTCAGCGTCGCGCACCCGATGGACCATTACGGTCAGATGGTGGAGTACTTGCGGATGAATGGGATCGTGCCACCGGCTAGCCGGCCTCGGAACAAGTAAAGCCAGCTGCGAGTTGCACAGCCTGGCCCGCGCCTGGGGCTTTGTTCCAATAGCGTCATCCCGAAGGTCGGCGTTTTCACCAGCCGAGCGAGGGATTTCGCGCGGGATCGGTTCAGATCGGCCCTGCACGCCAGATCCCTCGTCGCGCCGGTAAATGCGCGCGCCATCGGGATGACGCAGTTCATTAAACCTCTCGAAAGCAACCTTAGTACCATCTATTTGGTCCGACCCTCTTGCGAAGTTGAGGGATTTTGCCTAGCATCCGAGATGGAAAGCCGGCCTGCAAGGTTGGTGATGGCGGTAACCGATTTTTGAACCAATGCCTGAATGAACGGGGCCCGACTCGAAATTAGATCCGGTGTGCCATGCTCCGCCATGCGGAGAGGCCTAAAGGGTCGCGGAGGGCTCCAAACGTCTACCGACGGTTCATTCTCGGCCCGTCACACGGTCAAGTGGGTCGGCTTTAAATTCGCCGTTGGTCGCCTGTTAGTCGTTAGCCAGCAGGTTTCGCGAACGACCAATGACAAACGACGATTTCTATCACCCGATCATTTCCTGCTCTCGCCCGCATCTAATAAACTAAACACGTGTTTCCCAGACTTTTTCACATTGGCAGCAGCTTCTCCGTACCTACATATGGCGTACTGGTCGCGACTGGTGTCCTCATAGGGCTTTGGATCAGTGTTCGCAATTCCGCGAAACAAGGGATCAAGGCCGAGAACGCCTGGGATTTTGGCATTGCTGTAGTTCTCGCCGGAATTATCGGATCCAAAATCCTTTACATTACTTTGGACTGGCAGAGTGGAAACGCTTTTGGCGACAACCTGCGCCAGATTTTCAGCTTTGATACGCTGCAGTCAGGTGGAGTCTTTTCTGGCGGGTTGATCGCAGCCTTCGTCGTCGCTTGGTGGTTCCTGCGCAAGCATCGCATGCCTGCACTTGCCACCTGTGATGCCTTCGCGCCTGGCTTGGCGATTGGGCACTGCATAGGGCGGCTGGGCTGTTTCGCGGCGGGATGCTGCTACGGAAAGCCGACGGACCACTGGTGGGGAATTACGTTCAAGAATCTTCTGCCCACTCCGCTCGTGGATGCTTTGGTCCCCCGCGAACCTACACAGCTATTTGAATCCGGCGCCGAGCTGATCATCTTTCTCATACTCACATGGATGTTCAAGCGAAAGAAATTTGATGGCCAGGTCTTCGGAGCATATCTGTTTCTCTACGGTATTGCGCGGTTCTTCCTCGAGTTTATTCGAGATGATCCTGGGCGCGGATCGGTGTTCGGGGGAATGCTTTCCGGCACGCAACTGATTGCGATTGGGCTTGTGCTTACCGGCGGCGTGATTTGGTATTTGCGACCTGCACCGAAGATGACCATGGCCCCGGCCACACGCTGAGCACATTTACCATGTCATCGTGAATACGACGGCAACATTCACCATCTTGTCAGATCACGCCGGCAAACGCCTCGATCAATTTCTCGTTACCCAAATTCCTGAGACGAGCCGGGCGCGAGTTCAGCAGCTCATCTCGGAAGAGAAGGTCTTGGTAAATGGCAAGCCCGCGAAAGCGTCGCTTCCACTTCGAGGCGGAGACAAGGTGGAGATCGTTGGCACCGTGCAGCGCCCAGCATTGCGCGCCATCGCGGAGGACATTCCGCTCGACATTGTCTACGAAGACGATGACTTGGCCGTCGTTAACAAACCAGCCGGCATGATGGTTCACGCCGGAGCGGGGGCTACTGATGACGTGCGCAATCGCGGGACCCTGGTGAATGCGCTACTGCACCGGTTCGAAGCGCTGTCGGGAGTCGGTGGTCAGTTGCGGCCAGGCATTGTTCACCGGCTGGATAAAGAAACTAGTGGGCTCATTATCGTCGCAAAAAATGACACTGCTCATCGCAAGTTGGCGGCCGAGTTTTCTGGACGGGAGGTAAGGAAGGCCTACATTGCACTCGTGCATGGGTCATTAAAAAACGATTGTGGCACAATTTCAACGCCGATCAGCCGCGATGTACTCCACCGCACCCGCATGACCACGAGGCGCTCCGGCGGACGGGAAGCCGTGACTCACTATCAAGTGGAGCAGCGGATCCAGAATGAGTTCGGAAAATTCACTTTGCTCAAAATCAAAATTGAAACTGGGCGTACGCACCAGATTCGCGTGCACATGGCGTCGATTAGCCATCCCGTCGTCGGTGATACAGTGTACGGGGCGCCGCGCCAGATTGGGAATCACGCCGACAAAAGTACTTCGTTATCGAGGAATTTTCTTCACTCAGCCGAGCTTCAATTCGTGCATCCACGCAGCGGAGAAATTCTCACCTTTTCTAGCCCGCTCCCCAAGGAACTGCAGGAGTTCCTGCGCCTTTTGGATATGAATCTCCCCTCTGGGAAGCGGCTATAATTAATTTCCATGCAGTGGCTCCCGCGCACTTACCTTGTCGCGATTGCGGCTTTGATTGCTGTTCCGCTGTTCGCGCAAACCAGCGATGATTTGCCTTCGGCACCCTCGGCGGTAGTCCAGCCCAAACCGGCTCTGCCAAAGCAGTCAACCCCACCGCCGACGCAGCAACAAGCTCCCGCAAACCAAGATCAGTCGAGCGCGGCGTCAGAACAAGCCGCCGACGCCAATACTACAAATACCGGCCCCAACCCAAGTGAGCAGGTGGCAACCCGGGATGACTCGACTTTTATTACAACTGTCAACGAGGTTCCTGTCGTCTTCACGGTTACAGACAAACACAATCATTACGTCAGGGATCTGAGCAAGAAAGACTTTAAGGTGATTGATGACGGCCGTCCGGTTGAGGAGATTCTCGGCTTTCGCCGAGAGACCAACCTGCCATTGCGCGTTGGCCTGTTGATTGACTCGAGCGCTTCGGTTCGCAGCCGCTTCAAGTTCGAGCAGGAATCCGCGATCGAATTCATGAATCAGACGATACGGCCGAGGTATGACCAGGCCTTCATCATGGGATTCGACACCAGCCTTGAGATCACGCAGGACTTTACTGATGACAGCGAACTCCTTTCTAAGGGGATTCGCAGCTTGCGGCCAGGAAACAGTACCCGGCTCTACGACGCCCTTTACTACGCGTGCCGCGAACGGCTGCTCGACCGGCAGGAGCCCGTTGCTATACGTAAAGCTATTGTGCTCATCACCGACGGTGACGACAATTCAAGCCGGGTTACTCGCGAAGAAGCGATCGAAATGGCGCTGCGGGCGAATGTGATCGTTTATACGATCAGCACAAACTTTCCCGGGTATTCGGAAAGCGGCAAATACGACAAGGTTTTGCAACGCATTGCTGACGCCACTGGTGGGCGCTGGTTCGAGCCATTCCAGGTCACGGACGTAGCCAATGCCTTCGCGCAAATACAGGCTGACTTGCGCAGTCAGTATGCGCTCGCATATCGCCCGGCGGATTTTCGTCACGACGGCCGCTACCGCACAATCGAGATTTCCGCTGACCATAAAGGGCTGAAGGTGCACAGCCGTCACGGATACTACGCTCCGGCGGAGTGAGAGAACGCGTCGAGCGTTGTGAGTCGTGTATAAAACAGCTTCTAACCGCAGAGATGGCGGAGATTGAAGCGAGATCGCAGAGTAGCACTGGGTTATAAACCGCCTTTGCAAACGACCAACAAGCAACAGAGGTTTTGGCGCACGACTCATGACGCGCTAAGCACGGCGTTCTTAGAAAGGTAAATTTTGAGCCCGACTGAAACTGCAAGCAACACGAAACGCGAAATCGAGGTTGAAGTTCCGCCAGAGGAGGTTTCTCGGGAAACGGATGCGCTGATCCAAAAGTATCAGAAGCTGGCGAGGATCCCCGGATTCCGTCGAGGCCACGTCCCCGCATCCGTGATCCGCCAGCGCTTCTCGCAGGAAATCCAGAACGATGTTGTCGACGCTCTCATCCCCAAATACTTTCGTAAAGAAACTGCGCGCTTGGGATTGATTCCAGTCTCTCAGCCTCGAGTCACTGATCTGCACGCACACGAAGGTAAACCTCTGCACTTCAAGGCCAGCTTTGAAGTCATGCCCGACATTAAGGTGGAGGGCTATAAAGAACTTCGCGCCGAGCATCCAGAAGTTTCAGTGGCCGACGAAGAAGTCGAGCAATCGCTGAAAGCTTTGCAGGAGCAAAAGGCAACGTTCTCTCCCGTCGAGGGGCGTGCAATACAGGAAGGCGACTACGCTCAAGTCTCACTCGACGGCACTCCGAAGGACCGAGAATCAGGGACCAAGCCTGTCCATATGGATGACGTGATGGTTGAGATTGGCGGGAAAAACACGATGCCGGAGTTCACAGAGAACCTCCGCGGAGCCAATTCTGGCGACGAACGTGCATTCGATGTTCAATATCCCGAAGATTTTTCTGACGAGCGGCTGCGCGGCAAAAGTTTTAGCTACAAAGTAAAGGTGAACGCAATCAAACAGAAGTCGCTACCGGAACTGAACGACGACTTTGCCAAAGAGCTCGGCGAATTTTCTACTCTGGATGATGTTCAAAAGCGGGTCCGCGAAGGTATGGAAACCGAGCGCCGCCAGAACGCAGAGCGGGACGCTAAGGACAAGTTAATTGCCGAGTTAGTCCGTCGCAATGACTTCGAGGTTCCAGAAGCTCTGGTCGAGCATCAAATTGATATACGCCTGGAACGTGGCCTTCGCGCCCTCGCCGCGCAGGGAATGAGCTCCGAGCACATGAAGAAGATGGATTTTGCCCGCCTTCGTGCCGGTCAGCGCGATCAGGCGGTGCAGGAAGTGAAGTCTTCCCTATTGCTTGAAAAGATAGCTGACGAAGAAAAAATAGAAGTCGGCGACGAGGAAATCAATCGCGAGATCGAGGCCTTAGCGAAGCAGACGAATCAAACGGCGGATGCGATCCGCGCTCGTTTGACACGTGATGGAGCGCTGGATAGAATCCGCAACAGGATTCGCAACGAGAAAGCCCTCGACTTTCTGTATCGCCAATCTGCCTGAGCAGAGCGTATTTAAGTCCCCCCAGAATCCGGATTTCCGGGCAGGAGTGTGAAGTGAGCGACAAGGAGGCACACAGCATGCTGGTTCCCATGGTCATCGAACAAACCGGACGCGGTGAGCGAGCCTACGACATCTACTCGCGCCTTCTGCGGGACAACATTATTTTTATTGGCACTCCGATTGATGACAATGTGGCGAATCTGGTGATCGCGCAGATGCTGTTCCTGGCCCAGGAAGATCCTGAAAAGGACATTCAGCTGTATATAAATTCTCCCGGCGGGTCGATTACTTCGGGAATGGCGATTTACGACACAATGCAGTACGTGAAGAACGATGTCACTACAATATGCATTGGTCAGGCCGCAAGCATGGCGGCAACTTTACTGGCTGCGGGCGAACCCAAAAAGAGGTTAGCACTGCCTAATTCTCGAATTCTGATTCACCAGCCACACATGGGTGGGCTGTCTGGCCAGGCGACCGATATCGATATCCACGCGCGAGAGATCCTGCGGATGCGCGATATCACGAACCAGCTGCTGTCGAAACATACAGGGCAGAAGCTGGAGAAAGTAGAGAAGGACGTCGAGCGCGACTTCATTATGAACGCGCAGCAGTCGAAGGAATACGGAATCATCGACGATATCATTTATAAGACGCGTTAGGCTGTATGATCGGCCTTCCGCCCGTTAGTTTCCGAAAGTTCTCGGCGCAAGAAAATCTGGCAGGCCAAACGGGCCGAGGGAAACAAGGCAGCCAGAAGCAGCACCTAAAGGAGTTTGGGCCGGGTGAAAAATAAAACGGGAACTGAAGAAGTCCTTCGCTGTTCGTTTTGCCACAAGTCGCAGGATGCAGTTGCCAAGCTGATCTCGTCCCCGAGCGACTATCCGCGGGCTTACATTTGCGATGAGTGTGTGGCCGTTTGCAACTCCATTCTTGAAGACGACCGCGCTGCCACCCCCGCGGCAACAACTCCGAACCAGCTTCCGAAGCCACATGAAGTCAAGACTTTTCTGGATGAGTACGTAATCGGGCAGGAGCAAACGAAGAAGAAGCTGGCAGTGGCGGTTTACAACCACTATAAGCGCATCTATATGAATCGCCAGCGCACTGGCGATGGTATTGAGCTGACAAAATCGAACATTATGCTGATTGGCCCGACTGGTACGGGCAAGACTCTGCTCGCCCAGACCCTGGCCCGCATGCTCGACGTGCCGTTCGCGATTGTTGACGCCACTACCCTGACCGAAGCTGGATACGTTGGCGAAGACGTTGAAAACATTATTTTGAAACTCCTGCAGGCTGCTGATGGCGATGTCGGGCGCGCGCAGACGGGAATCATCTACATAGATGAAGTGGACAAGATCGGCCGGAAAGACGAGAACCCTTCGATCACTCGTGACGTCTCCGGCGAAGGTGTGCAGCAAGCGTTGCTCAAGATTTTAGAAGGAACAATCGCCAATGTTCCTCCGCAGGGTGGGCGTAAACACCCTCATCAGGAATTTACCCCGGTTGACACAACGAACATCCTCTTTATCTGCGGTGGGGCCTTTGTAGGATTGGATAAGATTGTTGGCCGCCGCGCTGGAAAGAAATCCCTCGGCTTTAAGGCGGAAGAAGAACAGCAGCAGGAAGTTGTAGTAGAACGAAAGCGGAATTTTGAGTTGATCAGCGACGTGCAACCTGAAGATTTGATTAAATTTGGCCTTATCCCGGAGTTCGTAGGCCGTTTGCCTGTGGTGGGCGTGCTTGAAGATCTCGACGAAAATACCCTCATTGAAATCCTCACTCGGCCCAAGAACGCTATTGTCAAGCAGTATCAGCGGCTGTTTGAATTCGAGAATGTCCGCTTAAAGTTCAGCGAGGAGGCGCTCCGCGCGGTTGCCCGCCAGGCGATGGTCCGCAAAGTCGGCGCTCGCGGGTTGCGCATGATCCTCGAAGAGCTGATGCTTGACCTTATGTACCACCTGCCCAGCCAAAAGAAGGTAAAAGAGTTCGAAGTCACACGCGAAATGGTTGAAAAACGCAACGTTTCGCTTACTATGATGGAGAAGGCAGGATAAATTAGCTCTTAGCCTTTAGCTGTTAGCTCTTAGCTTTTCCGTGCTTCGTTCGGACGGCCTGCTACACTTAGTTTCAGCTAAGGGCTAAAGGCTAATAGCTGAGAGCTGTTTTTTTGGAGTCCCCCTTGACCGCTACCAAAGAGAAATTCGAGACCAGAAAGCTGCCCATGATGCCCATCCGGGACGTGGTCATCTTTCCCCATATGATGACCCCATTCGTGGTGGGCCGCGAATCGAGCGTGCGCGCTCTTGAAGAAGCGCTCGCGGCGGACAAAAAAATCTTTCTGGCCACTCAGCATGATGCGAGCGTCGATGAGCCCAAGTCGAATGAAATTTATCAGGTGGGCACGGTCGTCAATATTGTCCAGAGTCTCAAACTCCCGGACGGAAACATCAAGGTTCTGGTTGAGGGCATTGAGCGCGGCAAGGTACTGCAGATCATCGATAGCGAAGGGTTCATGCAGGCGTCGGTGCGCCTTGCGAGGTATGTAGTCGAGAGTAACCCACAGCTCGAAGCTGCCATGCAGCGGGTTACTTCGCTTTTTGAGCAGTACGTAAAACTCTGCCAATCCCTCAACTACGAAACCATGATCGCCGCTGTGCGGATGGAAGATCCGGCAAAGCTGACCGACACCATCGCTGCGAACCTGCAACTTTCGATTGAAGAAAAGCAGGAATTGCTCGAAATCTTTGATCCTGCGGAACGCCTGACGCGAATTGCCGATGTGCTCGATGTCGAAATCGAGAAGTTGAACATGGACCGCACCATTCAGTCGCGTGTGAAACGGCAAATGGAACGGGCGCAAAAAGAGTACTACCTGAACGAGAAGATCAAGGCGATTCAGAAAGAACTCGGACGCGGCGAAAAAAGCGAATTCGACGACTTAAAGAAGAAAGTCGAAAACGCGGGCATGCCGAAAGAAGTAAAAGATAAAGCGCTGCAGGAACTCAAGAAGCTCGAAGCCATGCCGCCGATGTCGGCTGAATCGACCGTATCTCGTAACTATCTCGACTGGCTGCTTGCGGTGCCCTGGAAAAAACGTTCGAAGGAAATCCGCAACATTTCACGCGCGGAAAAGGTCCTGAACGAAGATCATTATGGGCTGGAGAAGATCAAGGAGCGCATCCTTGAATTTCTCGCCGTCCGTCAATTGGTAAAGAATCCGAAGGGCTCAATCCTCTGCTTCGTTGGCCCTCCGGGAGTCGGCAAAACTTCCCTGGGGATGTCGATTGCCAAAGCTACCGGCCGCAAGTTCGTACGCATGTCGCTGGGCGGCGTGCGCGACGAAGCTGAAATCCGAGGCCATCGCCGCACCTATATCGGCGCACTTCCCGGCCAGATCATTCAGATGATGAAGAAGGCTGGCACCAAGAACCCGGTCTTCATGCTCGATGAAGTGGACAAGATGTCGATGGATTTCCGCGGCGATCCGTCCGCCGCGCTGCTCGAAGTGCTTGACCCCGAGCAGAACTACATGTTCGTCGATCATTACCTCGATGTCGAATACGACCTCTCGCAAGTTTTCTTCGTCGCTACGGCAAACGTTCTGCACACGATTCCGCCTGCCTTGCAAGATCGGATGGAAGTTCTGAGGCTGCACGGATACACCGAACCCGAAAAGGTTGAAATCGCCAAACAGTTCCTGGTCAAGAAGCAGATGGAACAGGCTGGGCTGAACGAAAAGAACATTAAATTCAACGATGACGCCATTACGACCCTGATCCGCAACTACACTCGTGAAGCTGGCGTCCGCAACCTGGAACGCGAGATCGGGAACATCTGCCGCAAGATTGCGCGCAAAGTCGTAAAAGAAGGCGCGAATTATAACGTGACGGTCACAGCCGAGAACGTGAACGACTTCCTTGGCGTGCTCAAGTTCCGCGACAGCTTGGCGCATGAAAAAAGCGAAATCGGCCTGGTCACGGGACTTGCGTGGACTGAAGTTGGTGGCTCAATCCTCAGCACTGAAGCCACTGTTGTAGATGGCAAGGGCGGAAAGCCGATTCTTACCGGCAAACTGGGCGACGTGATGCAGGAGTCGGCGCAGGCGGCAATTACCTACGTTCGCTCGCGCTGGCATCGGCTTGGCTTGGCCCGTGACTTCTATCGCAACATCGATATCCACATTCACGTGCCTGAAGGCGCAATTCCGAAAGACGGACCGTCAGCGGGAATTACGATTGCGACGGCAATCGCCAGCGCATTGAGCAAAATTCCTGTTCGCCGTGACATTGCGATGACCGGCGAGATCACTTTGCGCGGCAAAGTTCTGGCAATCGGCGGATTGAAGGAAAAACTGCTCGCAGCGCACCGTGCCGGGCTGTTCGAAGTGCTTCTCCCGAAGGACAACGAAAAGGACCTGGCGGAAGTTCCTGAGAACCTGCGCAGTGCGATGAGGTTGCACTTTGTCGATACCATGGACCAAGTGCTCGCAATCGCGCTAGAAAAGCCGCTGCCGCAAGTCGAAATACCCGGCGAAGCGTCGCAACCGATTCCGCTTGGGCAATCGACTGAAGGCCCCGCTGCTCACCAGTAAAGTCTCTCTTTTCCGCAGGGTTGCAGCTTTCCGTGCCTTGACACTGTCAGCGTGCGCCCTTACAGTGAGGACACTCCAGCCGGCATTGAATCGTCCGTGATTTCCAGCCCCGCACGGCGCATTTCTAAGGTCTTCAACAATCAGGAGTCGTAAAATGTCCAGCACAGTGGCCCAACCGGACACAGGACTTTTTCCCGAGACGACGCAAGAATCTGCGGTTCGCAGCAGAGGCATTCTTCCGTCGCAGGGAATTCGCGAGCTGATTCGGACTGGACGCATCGCTGCTGCTCCGCCGATTGAAGAGCAGCATATTCAACCAGCGAGCCTCGACTTGCGGTTGGGCAACATTGCTCACCGCGTCCGCGCGAGCTTTCTTCCGGGCCCAAACAGCACCGTCGCAGCAAAAATCGAAGAGCTCCGCATGGCAAGAGTTGACCTGAGCGGCGCAGCCGTCCTTGAAAAGGATTGCGTATATCTTGTGCCTCTGCTCGAGGAAGTCGACTTGCCAGAAAACATTTCGGGCAAGGCAAACCCCAAAAGCACGACGGGGCGGTTGGATATCTTCACGCGGCTTATTACGGATTATGGTGTCGAATTCGATCGGGTACCTGCGGGATACAAGGGGAAGCTCTACGCCGAAGTTGTCTCTCGAACGTTTACGGTCCGCATTCGCGCCGGAATGAGGCTGAGTCAGTTAAGGTTTGTACAAGGAAGTCCGGTTGCGGGAGACCGCACGATCCGCGAACTCGACCAGGAGCAGAACCTGGTTTATATGGACGACGACAGCCCCACACGCGCGCGCCTGGACCGCGGTTTGCGAATTACGTTGAATCTTGAAGCTGCTGAACCGGGCGAAGTTGTTGCCTATAAAGCGCGTCCCGGCGCCCCGGTAGTGGAACTCGACAAAATCAACCATTATTCCTACGAGCAGTTCTGGGAAGCGCTTTATCAAACGCCGGACAAAGGCCTGATCTTGCATCGAGACGATTTTTACATCCTGGCTTCGCGTGAGCGGGTCCGAGTCCCTCCCGATTATGCAGCCGAAATGATCCCTTTTGATCCGTCAGATGGCGAATTCCGCATTCATTACGCCGGCTTCTTCGATCCTGGATTTGGCTACGGTTCGAGCGATATCAAGGGGACACGGGCCGTCCTGGAAGTCCGCGCCCACGAGGTTCCCTTCCTCATGGAACATGGACAGCTGGTGGGAAGGCTAAACTACATTCCTCTCCTCTCGCATCCCGACAAGATTTACGGCACGGACATTGGTTCTTCCTATCAGCAGCAAGCCTTGACGCTCAGCAAGCAATTCAGACGGCGAACTTAGAACAGCTGCTCGGGACGGAGCGACATTTCGATCGCCAACGGCTAGAATCTGTCTAATCGCCATGCTTCCCAGAATGTCCATTCACGTTAAAGGGACGACCGGGCTGATTGTCGCTGCCGTGATCATGATCGCCGTGCTGATCGGTTTCCCGGCTTATCGGCTGTTTCTTGGAATCAGCCTGGGGATTGGAATTGTGGTGGCCCTCATTCTTCATCTGCGCAACAAATATCGCCCGATTCGCGATGAGGATGTGGACAACAAGAGGCCACTCGGCCTCGACTGAACGGTCCCTCGACTGCGCTCGGGACTCGGCAGCGGGTTCACACGCCCGTTAATCGCCCCCAACTTGCAAGAATTCTCAAGACCCGTGAAACTGGACTGTGCGCGTTTTGTCGCGATTCCTTTTGTCGGCTACTAGCGTCGGGCAGTTCCCTGCTCCCACGCTGCCCGAAGTCGCATTTCTTGGTCGCTCGAATGTCGGCAAATCAAGCGTCATCAATTCGCTCTTGGGAACAAAGATCGCTAAGACGAGCTCAACTCCTGGACGCACCCGCGCCATCAACTTTTTTGAAGTGCGGTGGCCCGGTAAGCCGCAACCCGATCTCATTTTTACGGACCTGCCAGGCTACGGATACGCGCGAGTGCCGCGCGAAATAGCAGATCAGTGGTCGAGCTTTACCGAGCCATATTTAAAAGAGCGTCGCACCCTCGCGCTGTGCCTGGCGCTGGTTGATTTAAATGTTCCGCCGCAGCAAAGTGACCAGCAGCTTCTGGAATTCTTGAGCTCCATTGGCCGGCCTTTTCTCATGGTCGGCACCAAGACTGATAAACTCTCGGGAAACACCTTGCGCAAATCAGTCGACACATTCACGCAGCAGATGCCAGGGTTGAAAATTGTTCCCTACTCTGCGCGAACCGGTGCCGGACGCGATGAACTTTGGCAGGAAATTCGTGTGGCAACGCAAAGCCTGCAAACTACACCGCGGGAAGTCGCTCTCTAGGTATATTGAATCGTGGCCCTTTGTCTCATCACAGGAATCGCAGGCTTCATTGGCTCCTCGATTGCACGTGCTGTGCTTGCACAAGGAGACCAGGTTCGCGGTATCGACAATTTCGCAACCGGCAAACGCGAGAACATCGTAGACATTATGCCTGAGATCGACTTCCGAGAAGCCGATCTCCTCGATCAGAATTCTCTTTATGATGCTTGCCGCGGCGTTGACTACATATTCCATGAAGCCGCAATTCCTTCGGTGCCAAAATCTGTGCTCGACCCGCTCGGCAACAACCGTGCCAATGTCGATGGTACTGTCCACCTGCTAATTGCGGCGCGCGACGCTAAAGTCAAACGGGTTGTGTATGCTGCATCGTCTTCCGCATATGGGGATACGCCCACGCTGCCGAAGCACGAGGGCATGCTGCCGAATCCTATTTCGCCATATGCCGTCGCGAAGCTGGCCGGCGAGCACTACATGAAATCATTTTTCCGCTGCTATGGCCTTGAGACGGTTTGCCTGCGTTACTTCAATATCTTTGGACCGCGCCAGGATCCGACTTCGCAGTACTCCGGCGTTCTCGCGAAGTTCATTACCCAAATGCTCTCTGACGTGCAGCCAACGATTTTCGGCGATGGCAAGCAAAGCCGTGACTTCACTTACATCGACAATGCCGTCCACGCAAACCTGCTTGCGGCAAAGGCGCCTGCGAGGGAAGTCGCCGGTGAAGTCTTCAATGTGGCAACGGGCGCGCGTTTCGATTTGAACGAAACCTTTCAGCTGCTTAAGACAATCATTGGATACGCCAGCGAAGCAAAACACGGGCCAGAGCGCGCCGGAGACGTGAAGCACTCTCTGGCGGACTTGACGCGCGCAGAAAAGCAGTTGGGGTATACGCCTCAGGTAGCCTTTGAAGAAGGCCTGCGCCGGACTGTACAGTGGTATCGCCGCGAAGCGCAAGCAGCCAAAGCTTAGCGGCCAATCCCAAGAATTCACGCGTCTTGCAGAGCCTGAATGCTGAATGCTTCTACAGCCACCCATCCCATCCGCATTACCTTCGGCACTTTTTCCCGGAATCGCCGCCGGATAAAGTTTCACCATGAGCTCCAGCACAGGAAGCGGAAAGCAGTATGTCTGCATGCAGTGCGACATGCCCGAGAGCAAGTGCGTTTGCGATAAGTTCTGCTGCCTATGCCAAAGTCAGCTGAGTGTACGACTCTGTCAAGATGGGCTCCTTTATTGCGCACCATGCCGTGAGGCGTGTGGGTACAAAGCTTCAGAATAGAGGCGGTTCTAAATCTTTGTCTGCGATCTCGTGATTTGACGAGCGCACTCTGCGGTTGAAGAGCTCTGAGTCCTACATTCAGATCACCACAGTTTCGTGATATTCCCCAAAGACTGCGCGCATAGCATCTGAAATTTCGCCGACAGTAGCGCAGGCCTCGACGGCTTCAAGAATTTTCGGCATTACATTCTCCTTTGATCGGGCAGCGTTGCTCAGAGCCGCAAGTGCAGTGCTCCATCGCTTCTTGTCGCGCTTTGCCCTGAGCGCCCGGAGCCGCTCCACCTGTTTTCGCTCAAGCGATTCGTCAATTCGCTGTATCGGGATTTGACCTTCACTTTCCTGCATGAACCGGTTCACGCCGACGATAGTGGCATCTCCGGCTTCAACGCTCCGCTGGTATTCATACGCGGCATTTTGAATTTCCTGCTGCACGAATCCACGCTCGATGGCTTTCAACATTCCCCCGAGGCCGTCGATCTTATCGAGATATTCCAGCGCGCGCTTTTCAATTTCATCGGTGAGCGATTCGATGAAGTACGAGCCCGCAAGGGGATCAACTGTATTCGGGGCTCCTGCCTCATACGCGAGAATTTGCTGCGTGCGTAAAGCGATTCGTGCAGCCTGCTCGGTGGGCAATCCCAAAGCCTCGTCGTATGAATTCGTATGCAATGACTGGGTTCCCCCCAGCACGGCGGACATTGCCTGAATCGCAGTGCGAACAATGTTGTTCTCCGGCTGCTGCGCAGTCAGAGTCGATCCTGCAGTCTGAGTATGAAAACGCAGCATCCATGAACGAGGGTTGTGGGCGCCGAATTTGTCACGCATGAGGCCGGTCCACATTCGGCGAGCAGCGCGGAATTTGGCCACTTCTTCCAGGAAGTTGTTATGCGCGTTAAAGAAAAAAGAGATCCGCGGCGCAAAGACATCTATATCCAATCCCGCATTCAGAGCAGCCTCAACATACGCGCCGCCGTTCGCCAGCGTAAATGCTACTTCTTGCACCGCTGTGCAGCCGGCCTCGCGCATGTGATAGCCCGAAACGGAAATCGTGTTCCACTCGGGAACGTTTTGGTTTGCCCAAGCAAACAAGTCCGTCACGAGTCGCATCGCTTGGTTAATCGGATAGATGTATGTGCCGCGAGCAATGTACTCCTTCAATACATCGTTCTGCACGGTTCCGGAAAGTTTCCTGAGGTCCGCACCTCGATGTCTCGCGACAGCAACGTACAGCGCCAAAAGAATTGGCGCTGTAGCATTGATGGTCATCGAAGTCGAGATTTGTGTAAGGTCCATACCGTCGAACAAACGTTCCATGTCCTCGATGGAATCGATGGCAACGCCGACCCTGCCGACTTCTCCGGTCGCGAGTGGATGATCGGAATCCAGACCAATCTGCGTAGGTAGATCGAATGCGATGGAGAGGCCCGTCGTGCCGTGCGCGAGCAGATAGCGGTAACGCTTGTTTGATTCTTCCGCGCCTCCCATGCCGGCGTACTGGCGCATGGTCCACAGGCGACCGCGATACATCGTGGGCTGTACGCCGCGTGTGAAGGGGACTTCGCCCGCGTAGGCTAGAGCTTGTTCGTAGTCCCATCCCGCCAAATCCGACGAGGTATAAAGCTGCTTAATGGGTATGTGAGAAGAAGTTTCCGGATCAACAGCTCGATTCGACGGCTTGGGCCTTTCTGACATGAGTTATTTTCGACTGCGCGCGCGGAAAAAGGAGCTGAGACCGAACCATGCGAACATTAGCGTGAATGCCACACCCGCGGCGACCTTTGAAGGCGTGGATTTCCCCGCGTGATACGCGGCATACTCCTTCACGGTCGCTACCGCCCCAATGCCCGCGAAGGCAAGAAAAACGAACCCGGTGACCTCCAGCCAGAGCTGGCGCAGAACCCCAGCAAAGTGGCTCAGCGTGGCACGTGCGCCGCTCAGAACAGCTCCGTAGGTCCGAGTACGCTTGACCTGCTGACCAGCAATTCTGGCAGCAATCCCCAATTTGCGTCCGGTTGAAACGTTCGCCATTTCTTCTCGATTTTACCAACCTTCAGGTTTAAAATAGTTCCAGGCGGCGCGGGATCCTCCAGACACTCGGGCCGCATCCAAGAAGTGAGCATTTTAGGCCGGAGATTCCGTGGACCAGCAATTGAAGCACCTGATGAAAGAACTGGGCGAGGCAATCAATGAATCCCTCGCAGATTCCGAGCAGATTGCAGACGTGGTCTCCAGAATTAAAGACGGTGGCTATGATATTTTCCTGGTCCTCGAGGCCACAATTGGTGTGAGCCGCCCCGGCGAGAAATCAGACAAAACCTCAATGGTCACAACCCTTTCGAGCAATCCTGAATTGAAGGGATTGAGCGATCAGGACCTCAAGTTCCTGAAGTCACTGCGAATCAAGATCGAAGACGACGCGGCCTAGCGTTCCACTCAGTTATTCTCAGCTAATTTCTTGTGGGAGCAACAGCCCTTCTTTCGTTGTAATCAAAGTCTGCGCCGTGGGAGACGCAATGGCAGACTCCAGCCTCAGCACCGCAGAACAAGTCTCTACGATCTGGAACCTTGGCGGCCTTAGCACTCGGCAATTCGCAAAAAAAGTCATTGCCGGCCTGAATGATGACAACATAATCGGTCGCGCCGCCGAATTGGCCTTTAATTTTGTTCTGGCGCTTTTCCCAATGTTGATTTTTCTGCTGTCGCTGTTGGGACTTTTTGCTGCTCACGGCAGCTCTCTCCGTAGTCATCTGATCTCGTACTTTTCATCCGTACTCCCGCGAGATGCGGCACATGTCATCACGAGCACTCTGCAGGAAGTCATGCGCAACGCCAGCAACGGGAAACTCACGTTCGGTATTGTGCTGACAATCTGGTTTGCCTCTGGTGGGATGAGTTCGATGGTTTCTGCCTTAGACGGAGTTTATGAGGTAAGAGAATCCCGTTCCTGGCTGAAAGTGCGATTGGTCGCGGTGGCCCTCACGATTGCGATCTCGGTATTGATTATCGCGGCACTTGTCGCGGTACTTTCCGGAGGTTATTTAGCGAATACGGCGGGCGATTACCTGGGATTACAGCAGGTTTTCATTTTCGTCTGGAAGGTGCTGCAATGGGTGGTCGCGGTAGTCTTCGTCGTCCTATCGTTCTCGCTCATATATTATTTTGCGCCGGATTTGGAAGAGCAGCACTGGTACTGGATCACTCCCGGTTCGCTCGTCGGAGTCGTGCTCTGGATCGCGGCATCCTTCGGATTCCGCGCCTATCTTCACTTTTTTAACAGCTACGGCAAGACCTACGGCTCTCTTGGCGCGGTGATGATCCTTTTGATGTGGTTGTACGTCACGGGATTCGCGTTCCTTATGGGCGGAGAGATCAACGCACAAATCGAGCATGCCGCGGCGCGGCACGGGCATCCTGAAGCCAAAGCTCCGGGTGAGAAGAAGGCCGCCTGAGTCTTTCGCATACCCAATCATTGCGGAACGCAGCCCTTCAGTGGCTCACAACCACAATTTAACTGCTTCTCCTGCCGTCGACTCGGAATTCTTGCTAAAATTGACCTTCCGTAAAGATCAGCGGATCTCAGGAGAAAGCTACTCATGGCCTATGTAATTGCGGAGCCGTGCATCGGTACCAAAGATGCTGCCTGTGTGGACGCCTGCCCGGTGGATTGCATTCATCCAAAAAAAGATGAACCCCAGTTCGCGAACGAGGAAATGCTGTATATCGATCCCGTGGAGTGCATAGATTGCGGTGCGTGTGTACCCGTGTGCCCCGTTTCCGCGATTTTTGCGCTGGATGACCTGCCGGAAAAGTGGAAGAGCTACGCGGAGCGCAACGCGAAGTATTTTGGAAGATAGCTCTCAGCTATCAACCTTCAGGTTTTCGGCTTCACTCAGATACAGTCAATCCAATTTTTCTCATTCCGAATCGCTTTAGCGGTGAGGCAACTGCTGTTCCATTTAAACTGCAAATTCCTCGGACCTGAAGAGCCGGCCCTAAGCGAAGCCGAATCGCCCCTGGAACAACAGTGAGTCTTGCAGTCAAGGCTGAAAGTCGCCATCTGGAAGCATAAAATCAGCACGGACTTATGCCGCACAAGGAATCCGAGGCGATCGTTCTCCGCACGTATCCTTTTCGTGAATCGGACCTGTTGGTCACGCTCTTCACGCGAACTGAAGGGAAGGTCCGCGGTGTCGCACGCGCGGCCAAGAAATCGCGGAGGCGGTTCGGCGGCGCTCTCGAACCGCTCACATACGTCAAGCTCACCTTCGAGGATCGCGAGCGGCAGGAACTTGCGCGGCTGGATGCGTGCGAAGTGCTGGACTCCCCGTTGACCTCTGAGGTCAGCTATCCACGAGCGGTAGCCTTGGGACATGTGGCCGAAGTTTTGGACGAACTGCTCCCCGACCGCGAGGCCAACGATGCCGTATTCCGTTTGGCACTGTCAGTACTGAAGCAAATTAAGGGTGACGAGTTTTGGCTTCCGATTACCTACTTCGATTTGTGGATGGCCCGCCTGATGGGCTATTTACCGGACATTTCCGAGTGCATTACGTGCGGTCGGGTGTTGAATGGAAGCCGAGCCTATTTCCACGCCCTGGCTGACGGGCTCATGTGCCCGGAAGACAAGCGGCTGGCATCATCCGAATTATCGCCGGAATCCAGAAAACTTGCGGCGGAGATGCTTCGTGTGCCCTTATTGGCCATCGAGACCCCGTCCAGCTCCTCGGGCGCTGACTTACGAAAATTTGTGCTGCAAACTCTCGAGCGCCACATTGAGAAGAAGCTGATCACGCGGGGGATGCTGGACAAGATCAGCTAACGCTATCGAAACTTAGACTCTGTACAAGGCTGACGGTCTCTGCTCCATCCATTACAATCACTTGATTACCTGGGGTCTTTTTGAGTTCGCCTAGTTCCAACTCGCTCACGTTCCAGGAGCTTATCCTGCGCCTGCAGACCTTCTGGGCGGAGCGTGGTTGTGTACTGCAACAGCCTTACGATCTTGAGGTTGGGGCGGGGACCATGGCGCCAGAGACGTTCTTGCGTGTGCTTGGACCGCAGCCTTACAAGGTGGCGTACGTGCAGCCATCGCGCCGCCCCGCCGACGGGCGCTATGGGGAAAACCCTAATCGGCTCTACAAGCACACGCAGTTGCAGGTCATCCTCAAGCCACCGCCGGAGAATGTGCAGGAGCTTTATCTCGAGTCGCTCGGCGCAATGGGCATCGACCTGCGCCAGCACGACATCAAGTTCGAAGAAGACAATTGGGAATCGCCAACGCTGGGTGCGTGGGGCATCGGTTGGCAGGTGATGCTCGACGGGCTTGAGATCACGCAATTTACTTATTTCCAGCAATGCGGCGGGGTCGATCTGGATCCTATTTCTGCCGAGTTGACGTATGGCTTGGAGCGCATCGCGGCCTTCCTGCAGGATGTCGACTCAATCTACGACATTATCTGGGCGCGCGATCCTGCGACGCGACACGTGACCAAGTACGGAGATGTGCGACTAGCCGACGAGCTGCAGCTTTCGGTTTACGACTTCGAAATGGCGGACGTGGAAAAAACGTGGAAGCACTTCGAATTGTGCGAGGCGGAGTGCAAGGCTTTGCTCGATCGATACGCAGGTATTGGCAAGATAGAAGATTCCCATGTCTCTGAAAAGCATGAAGACATGGGACGCCCTCAAACGGGCGAGAAGAAGCGGTTCCCGCTACTCGGTGCTTACGAACTCTGCTTAAAATGCTCCCATCTATTTAATATCCTTGACGCGCGTGGCGCGATATCGGTCACCGAGCGCGTGGGTGTCATCGCACGGGTGCGCGCCTTGGCCGTCGGGATCGCAAAGGCATGGGTTGATCAGCAAACGGCAGAATCGCGCCCCGAAAAAGAAGAACCTGAGCCTGCCGTGACGAATAAAGTAATCGAATTGGCTCGAACAGTTTCTTAGACGTTCTCATGCCCCGGTTCCAAGTCCTTCTCCTGCTTCACACTAAAGGCACACGCCCGGTTGCCGCTGTTACCTAGGTCATCTTGGGGACATTACGAATTCAGAGCATGATGGATGTGTGAGGGAGAGCACTTCTTCGCAGTAGGCGAACCTGCCTGTGCGGCCGAAGTGCTCTTCCGGCGACGTCCTCTGGGGATCGTGAATGCATATAGATGATCTGCTGCGTATTGCCATGGAGCGGCGCTCCTCCGACCTGCACCTGAAAGTCGGTAATTACCCTCACCTCCGGATTGACGGAGAGTTGGTGCCCTTGACCGACCAGCCGCGTATTACCGCAGAAGATATGCTGACCATGGCTTTCAGCATGATGTCCGCCCGGCAGAAGCAAAAGTTTAAAGAGACCAGCGAAATTGATATGGCGTACGGTGTTGCCGGATTAGGGCGCTTTCGTGTGAACGTATTCCAGCAGCGCGGCAATGTTGGCCTTGTGCTTCGCGTTATTCCGACGAAAATTCGCGCTTTGGATGAGTTGTATTTGCCAAAAGTGATCGAGCAAATTTGCGAAATGCCCCGTGGTCTTGTGCTGGTAACCGGCGTCACCGGCTCCGGTAAATCGACAACACTTGCCGCGATGATCGACCGCGTGAACTCGACGCGCGCCGAGCACATCATCACGATTGAGGACCCTATTGAATTCCTGCATCGCGATAAGAAAGGCTACGTTAATCAACGTGAAATCGAAGTAGACACTCCCAGTTTTTCGGCCGCGTTGCGAGCCAGCTTGCGTCAGGATCCTGATGTGATTCTGGTCGGCGAAATGCGCGATATGGAAACCATCGGCACGGCCCTGCACGCCGCCGAAACCGGCCACATGGTGTTCTCGACCCTGCACACACTCGATGCTGTCGAAACTGTTAACCGAATCATTTCTGTGTTTCCGCCGCCTGAGCAGAAGCAAATTCGCTTGCAGCTTGCCGCAGTGCTGCGCGCGGTTATTAGCCAACGCTTGGTGCGACGCAGTGACGCCGAAGGCCGAGTCCCCGCAGTGGAAGTGATGATCAATACCGCTTACATTCGGGAGTGTATTCTCGTTCCGGAAAAAACCCGCTCTATACGTGACGCGATCTCTGCCGGCACATCGCAGTACGGCATGCAGACCTTCGATCAATCGTTGTGGGATTTATTCCAGGCCGGACTCGTCGCCTACGAAACCGCGCTCGAAAACGCCTCCAACGCGGACGACTTCAAGCTGCGCATGCAGGGCATCTCCTCAACCAGCGACATGTCGAAGAATGCCATGCAAGCGGCGGGCTTCGGCGGCGGAAGATAAATTCGATTTACGAATCATAAATGCGAATGGGTCGGACATTGGCGTCCGACCCATTTTTACTTTCGCGTCTTTTGCAGCCTGGACGTTGTCTCAGGCTATTGCCATTGCAGCAGCATTGACGGACTCCCGCTGCTCACTACAGATTACGCTCAGAACATCGTGAAAAGACGAAATGTCGAACACGCAACTGAGATGCGTGCGCGTCAGCATCTCCCGTACGAACGGACGCGGATTCACCAGCTTCAGATGAGTGTGGTTGTCTTCAGTCCAGCGGCGCAGAAATACAAGCAGGTTTAAGCCGCCTGCATCAACCAACTCGACATCTGTTAAATCAAGCACGAGCATGCGCGCCAGTTTCTCCTGCAGGACAGCGTTGCGCAACACGGCTTCCTGACCGCGTACAATTCGGCCCGCGCACTTGATAATCACTACATCGCCGACCCGTTCATTCTTAGCCGTCAACATGACTTACTCCTGTTCTCTGTTACGGATATAGACGACTTGAAGTTCCCATTGTCATCAAAATTTCGGTAAAGATTCTGTTAATATCCGCAATCGAAAGTCGTAATACCTTGCGAACATGGCATTTAAGCGGCGAAAACTCGACACCGAAAATGAGCTGTATGAATACGCTATAGGTGCTCTGGCGCGGCGCATGCGTTCGATCGCCGAGTTAAAGCGCTTGCTGCGCCAAAGAGTTGATTCCGAAACCGAAATCGGCCGAACGTTAGTGGAACTGGTAATTCGGCGACTAAAGGATCAAGGGTACTTGAATGATGCGAAGTATGCCGCGGCATATTCAGCATATCGTCGTGACAACGAAAAATTTGGCCGCAGGCGTATCGTCACTGAGTTGAAGATCAAAGGAATTCATTCGGAGATCATCGACAACACGGTTGAGTCAACGTTTTCTGAAGTCAACGAAGAAAAGCATGCGCGCGAATATTTAAAGCGCAAGCGCATACAGAAACCGCAGGACAAGAAACAGGCCGCGCGAGTTTTTCGTCAACTGGTGCGAGCGGGATTTGGAATGAAGACCATCTTCACAATTTTAAAAAAGTGGGATGTAGACGATGAAATGTTGAGTTCGTTCGAAACAGAAAGCGAAAGTTAGTACTAAGTGAGATTTACTACGCTGAAGCCTGCCTGCGCACCAGATCCTCCACGTCTCCGAGCTTGTCGCCCAGCGTATTAATTTTGCTCGCCAGGCCTTGAATTTCCACTTCGGCTCGGCGATTAACTTCAAAATCCAATTCGCTGCGTAGACGGTCTTTTTTGTCCTGGCGGTTCTGGCTCATCATGATGATGGGCGCCTGAATGGCGGCAAGCATCGAGAGAAATAGATTCAGCAGGATAAAAGGATATGGGTCCCAGGATCTGCCGCCCAGAAATGTGCTCGTCAATGAGTAACCAAGCAGAACCAAACCAAACGTAATGATAAAAGTCCAGGATCCACCAAAGGACGCAACTGAGTCGGCAACTCGCTCGCCAAAAGTTTCTTTTTCCTCGATCACCTGGTTCGGATTACGATTCGCGCGCACTCGAACCAATTGTTGCGAAGCATGGAACTGCCGACCGAGTACGGTCAGCATGTCCATGCCAGCCATCGGTTTGCGCTCGAGCAGCACAGAGATGTCATGGCGATCGACTTCGACGCACACCGTTTCTTCCTGCGCGATGGCAGTAGTCTGGTGTGGCGTCTGCTCCAGCATGGAGGCGAAACCAAAGAACTCTCCGCGCGCCGGCTGGTCGATGACGACTTCCTGATGGTCCTCATCAACAGTAGTCACGCGAACCGAACCGGACACCAGCACATAAGCCTGGCCACTCGGTTCACCCATTTTGTAGATGCGTTGCCGCGATGCGAACTTCTTCACTTCAACCTGGCTGGCGAGAACAGCGGTTTCCTCATCGTCGAGCAGAGCAAAAAGTGGGACTTGCCGCAAAATGTCAGGGTTGCAGGCCATGGATCCTCCGGGATTGAAGCATCGAAACATTGAATCATTGGAGGCCAAGGCGCGCCAATCTATTCCCGTCATTTAGAATTGACTTTCCATCATGCTGACTGGTTCTGACATCCGCAGAAAGTTTCTGTACTTCTTTGTCCAGAAAGGGCATCGCGAGGTGCATTCGTCGTCGCTCGTTCCGCATAACGACCCGACGCTGCTCTTCACCAACGCTGGCATGAATCAGTTCAAAGACGTCTTTCTGGGCATGGAAAAGCGCGACTACAACCGGGCAACGTCTTCGCAGAAATGCGTTCGCGCTGGTGGCAAGCACAACGATCTTGAAAATGTCGGCTTCACCAATCGCCATCACACGTTTTTTGAAATGTTGGGGAATTTTTCGTTCGGCGATTACTTCAAAAAAGACGCAATTGCGTACGCGTGGGAACTGGTGACTTCGCCTGCATGGTTCGGGATATCGAAAGAGAAGCTGTACGTGACAATTTTCAACGGTGAAGGCGGCGTGCCACGCGACGCGGAAGCATATGACTTGTGGCTAGGCCAAGGCGTCGCGAAGGAACGAATTTTCGAAGCTGGCTTGAAAGACAACTTCTGGCAGATGGGCGATACCGGACCCTGCGGTCCATGCAGCGAGATCCACTATGACATGGGCCCTGCGGCTTCCGATCAGGGACACGGCGTTTCTTCGCCCGCTTGCACTTTTGGGTGCGATTGCGGCCGCTATGTTGAAATTTGGAATCTGGTGTTCATGCAGTTTGATCGGGATTCTTCCGGCAGGCTGAGCCTCTTACCCAAGCCTTCGATTGATACCGGCATGGGCCTCGAGCGCGTGACGGCTGTGCTGCAAGGCGTGATCTCGAATTACGAGACGGACTTGTTTAAGCCGTTGATTAAGCGTGCCGCCCAGTTAACGTGCTCTGACTTAGACGACAGCAGAAACATTCCTTCCCTCCGGATAATCGCTGATCATTCTAGGGCCGCGACTTTTCTGATTTCAGATGAGGTTGTGCCCTCTAACGAAGGACGAGGATATGTACTCCGCAAAATCCTACGGCGAGCGATAAGACACGGACGGTTGCTGAATTTCAGACATCGCTTTTTGAGCGAGATGGTTTTTGCGGTCCGCGACGTAATGATCCAAGCCTACCCTGAGTTAGATAGTACCGCTGCTCATGTGGCGAAGGTAGTGGATGCTGAAGAGGCTCGCTTCGCTCACACCCTAAGTATCGGGCTGGAACGACTGGAAAGTGACCTTTCTTCCCTTCGCGCAGAACGCAGCCTGGCGCTTCATCCCGAGCAGACGCTGGAACAATTAAAGCAGCTCTTTGGGAACGGTATTAGCGAGAGCAACTGGGGTTCATTAAAGCCCCAGGTGCATCCGTCGTATGCCGGCGACAAAGCCTTCCGCTTGTACGACACCTTTGGCCTGCCGCTCGATTTCATTGAAGACGCCGTACGCGATGCGGGACTGAAATTTGACAAATTTGGCTTCGACAGTTCCATGGCCGAACAAAGAACTCGTGCTCGCGCCTCATGGAAAGGCGCAGCCAAGCAAACCGCTAATCCTGCATATCAACAGCTTCCCAAATCAGTGTTTGAAGGATATCTCCAAACGCGATCAGAAGACTGCGAAGTCCTTGCGATCATCAAGAACGGCCAAGGCGTACAGGAACTCAAGTCCGGAGAAGAAGGCGAAGTTATTCTTGATCACACGCCGTTCTACGCCGAAGCTGGCGGCCAAGTCGGAGATCGCGGCGTGCTTTACAGCGACGAACGTAACTCAGTTGTCGCCGAAGTGAACGGGTGCTATTACCCGGTGCAAGGCGTCCGCGCGCATCAGGTTATAGCGAAACAACCTATTCGCGTTGACGACAAAGTTGACGCAGTCGTGGACACCTCCATTCGCGAAGCCACCATGCGCAACCACACCGCAACGCACCTGCTCCAGGCCGGATTGCGCGAGGTGCTGGGCAAGCATGTGAAACAGGCAGGGTCGCTGGTCGCACCCAATCATCTGCGCTTCGACTTCTCGCATTTCACCGCCGTCGAAGACGAAGAATTGCAGGACATCGAAGACCTCATCAACAAAGAGGTGCTGCGTAACCAAAAAGTCGAAGTTATCGAGAACGTCCCCATCGATGTCGCGATCAATGAATATCACGCGATGGCTCTGTTCGGCGAAAAGTATGGCGATCGCGTGCGTGTCATCAAGATCGGGGGTTTCTCGACGGAACTCTGCGGCGGTACGCACACCGGCGCAACTGGCGAAATCGGCCTGATAAAAATCCTGAAAGAAGGAAGCGTCTCTTCCGGAGTGAGACGCGTCGAGGCCGTGACTGGAGAAGGGTCGTTAAAACACTTCCGCAAAGATCATCAACTGGAAAACGTCGTCGCGAGCCTGACACCTAAAGAGGCCATTCTCTCGCCTGCCGATGCCCTCAAGGCTGAACTCGAGAAGAAAGACGCCGAAATCAAGCGTCTTGCCCGCGAACTCGATCAAGCCCGGATGAAACAAGCATCATCTTCTACTGCGAACATCGGCGAAAAAATAAAAGACGTGCGCGGGGTCAAAGTTCTAGCCCACCGTGTGGACAATCTGGAGCGCCCGCAAATGCGCACCCTGGTCGATCAACTACGCGATAAGATCGGCTCCGGCGTGGTCGTCCTCGGTTCTGCCACTAACGGCAATGTGGCATTGATCGTCGGAGTGACGAAGGACCTCACGTCACGCATTCAAGCTGGAAAAGTCATCGCGCCAGTTGCCCAGAAAATCGGCGGTAAAGGCGGCGGCCGTCCTGATCTTGCCGAGGCTGGCGGAAAGGATTCGTCTGCATTGGATGCGGCACTGGGAGAGGCGTACAGCGTGGTAGATCAATTACTGGGTTAACGCTCCGGGCGGTTACGACTTCTTGGCTCCGACCAAAGTCATCAGTGATTCGACGTCTCTTTTCGCGTTCTGGTCGCGGTCCGTCAAATCAACTCCCCAAAAGTTGTCCAATGGTTGCATGGCCTCAATACCGGCATGAATTTCCTTTGGACTAACGTGCCGGATCCATGCCACGCGAAAACTTGCTTTGCGGCCATTGCGAGTCAACACCACGGTCTGGCCGGTTTCGAACGTAATTTGGACTCCACCCAACCGGGCTCCCAATGAGGTGATATCCATGGTGTAGGCGAGCCCCGCCCCGTCGCCGATTGAGACCTTTACCGGCAGGACCATCTTTTTTCTGGGATTACCGCGGCGCTCCTGCATTGCAAACTCATTATGGTTGTGGGTGCCGCAACTGGAAAGTTACTACAGTAACCTCGGGTCGCTCAAAGGGCGGTGACGAATGAGAAAAAACGTTTACACATCGGACTTACGGCTTGTCCGGGCTATCCGGACTGACGGCATCGTCGCCAATGTGGCTCAGGGTCCAGCCAAGCAGCCCCCCTGCTATCGCCAGACCTACACCTTTTGCCGCTGGCGAAGCCAAACCGGGCCCGGTTTCGGCCGGTGGAGCATTGGAATCGTCCGCGTCAGCAAGGCCACAATTCTTGGCATCAGGACGCGTAAGGTGGTGGCCTTCCTTTACTACAGTCGGCTTCTCGGCACCGCACTTGAGCTCAACGTCATTCTTGATTGCCGAAATCTGAATCAGCCCGCCGGAACGCTCTACTTCGAACTGCGTCCAGTTGGGCGACACTGGAGTGATCTGGTAGTCCCGGGTGAACACGCTGAGGGATTTTCCGGTCCCTATTGAAATAACGCCTCGATCGAGCGCCACACCTTCATTTCGAAAGCGAACGATCGCATTGGACTGAAGCATGGCGGATGAGCCGCTCATCTCCACATGCGCTGCGCTCACCTCCTTGGTTTCGACCACGTCGCCCGTCATCACGGGCATGGAATTCGAAAGCTGTGCTCCGTCGAGAAACACAGAGCCGTTGCCGTATAGCACGCCTGCAGGTGATGCCACCGGCGCCTGCTCGCCAGCAGGCTGTGCCGGCGTGGCGGCTCGCGGAATTGTACCGCTTTGCGCAGAAGGGGTCTGAGAACTAGTCGCACTTTGTGAATCGGAATTTTGCGGAGTGCCGGCGAGCACTGCGGAAGGCATGATCGCAATAAGAAGGCAGCAGATGAACGCTCGCATGACATCTCCATTTCAAGTCGAACCGCGCGTTTGGATTAATCGTAATGACGCGCTGGAGTGCGTTCAATTGTGTTCCGGCTCGAGGTGCCGTTGGAGTAACCCACGTTCCGGCTGCCCTTTAGCGAGAGTGCAGGAACAAGTCGAGGCCGAAAACTACGCTCCGGCCAGGCATGATCACTCCGGGAATTTCCTCATATTGCGCATCGGTAATGTTTGAAACCACCAGGTGCGCAGCCAGGTGCGGGAACTGGCGCGCGACGGCCACATCCCACAATGGGTACGGATCCTGCGAAAAGCGATCTACCACGCCCATGCGGCTGCGGGCAATCAGCTTCCCTGGCAAACGGCCACTCCAGGCGATCACCCCATCATTGACCGGATAGTTGAACGCATACTTCGTTTGCAAACCGTCTAAGGCCTGCTGGACTCCATGTAGTGCGGTGTATGCAAACTGCAGCTGTTGCTCGCGTGGCAAGCGAAGTTCAATCGAACTTTCAACGCCGAGAAAATTCAGGCGTTGCAGGTTCTCGGCGTGGTAAACATCTGTCGAAAGAGAAGAGCAGGATGTACCCGGCGGTACCTCTTCCGCAGGAATTCCAGAGCACGCACGCAATACGTAATCGATCACGTCTTGATCGCGGCGATTGAAAACCGTGACTTCTGCTGTTAGGCGACTGTTCGGGCTCCACAGCAATCCGCCTTCATAATCCCACGCGCGCTCGGGCCCGAGTTGGGGATTGCCGAAGTTCGCCGGATCATGATATTCGAGGTCAGTGAAACTTGGCAGCCGAAACGCCCGCCCGACACTTCCCTTCAACTTCAATCCCGAGCGCAGCCAAAATCCTGCCGAGGCAGTCGGACTAAACTCGCGATGCGAACCGCCGAAAATCTCTTCTCGTGCGCCCAGAGAGAACGAAAAACGGCGGAGTACCCGAACATCGTAATCGAGATAGACGGCACCGCGGCTGCGCTCGTGGTCTCCCAAGTTATTACTGGTAATGCTCTCGTGGATGCCTTCCGCGCCATAAAACAGCGTGGAATTTCTTGAAACAGAGTCATGTCTGCGCAAATCGGCTTGCCAGCTTTTATCGATGTGATTGTTTTCAAAGATCGATGGCTGATTACGAAAGAGAACGAATTCATCCGTGTGCCGGCGAAAACCGAAAGCGGATTCCGTCTTCGTGCCCAGGGCTTGATTCAGCCCGATAAACCACGATTTCGTTCTTTCCCAGGAATTGAATGGGCCGTAAAACTGGTCTGCACCATATGGCTTGTCACCGTAACCGAGCATCAGGAGTGAGCGCCCGAGTGCCGTATTAAGACCTGTGGTCGAAAATGCGGTAAAACTTCGATAATCGCGATCGGGACGGAAACCACTCGAGAAATCGCGTTCGGCATCGAGTTGCTCGTCGAGGTTCTTCCACAAAAAAGACCCGGATCCGCTCTGTTGATTCACTCCGAAATTTCCCACGCCAGCGCCGGCGCGAAGATCAGAATGCTCCGGAACAGCCGTGATCACGTTCACCGAACCGGCCATCGCATCGGAGCCATAGAGCGTAGAACCTGCGCCACGCAACACCTCGATTCGCTGGACAGAATCAGTCGGCAGCGGCAAATCCATATCGTGGTGTTCGCTCTGAACATCATCCATTCGCAAGCCGTTTAGCAGCACAAGCGTTTCGCCGAAAGTCGATCCTCGAATCGTGAGGTCGCTCTGAACGTCATTCGGAGCGCGTTGTTGCAAGTCAACCGAGGGCACGAACTGTAGATTGTCGACCCAATTCTTGAAGAGGAGGCCTTGCTCTGGGACTTCGATCACAATTACGGACCGGTCAATGTCGGTTTCAGGAACAGGAGTGAACGTGCCGGTCACCACCACTGTTTCCTGTTGTGGCGGAACTTTCGCGGGCGGCTCCGTGTTCTCTGGTTGTTGAGCGTGCGCCGGGCACACTGCTAAAAAGCACGGCAATAAAGTGCAGGCCAGACTTTTCAATCTTTCTCTCACCTAGAGTTGTTTGCGGAATAGGCATCCCGCAGATTGGATTGCGCCCTTTAGGCGGCGAGTTGCGGTCGCGGCAAATTGCATATCCAGGAAGCCTTCAATTTGGCGTGTAAAGCCTTCGCCGTAGCCATACCACCAGATTTTCTTCATGCGCGGCAGCCGGTCAGAAGTCACATATTTTATTCGAACCATTTCTTCAAGGCCGAATCGGCCATGGGTTCGTCCAATGCCGCTTGACTTGACACCGCCATGCGGCGCCTCACTGATGGCGAAGCAGGAGACCGCATCGTTCACAAGGACAGTGCCCGCGGCGAGTTGGCGCGCGAGTGCTTCTCCGCGAGCGCGATTTCTGGTCCACACGCTTGCGGACAATCCGTATTCGGAGTCATTAGCCACGCGAACCGCTTCGTCTTCGGTGGTGAATGGCATGGTTGGCAGCACCGGCCCGAAAGTCTCTTCGCGCATGATGCGCATTTCGTGTGTCACGTCTGCAAGCACCGTGGGAGCGTAGAAGTTGCGCCCGAGTTCAGTAAGACGTTTGCCTCCGGTAAGCACCCGTGCGCCCTTTGCGATCGCGTCTTCCACGTGCTCTTCAACAATACGAAGCTGACGTTCGTGGATCATAGGGCCGATATCGGTCTGTGCATTAGAGCCTTTGCCAACGTGCAATTGTTTTGCCTTGCGCACACATGCTTCCAGAAATGGCCCATAGATTTCGCGATGTACGTAGCAGCGCTCAACCGACAAGCAAGTCTGCCCCGCATTCATGAACGCGCCCCAGACTGCTCCACTTGAACTGGAACCGACATCGGCATCTTCGAGCACCAGCATGGGATCTTTGCCGCCGAGTTCAAGCACAACAGGCAATAGGCGGCCCGCCGCAGCCTGCGCAATGCGCCTACCGGTGGCGACACTTCCGGTGAATACCAGCTTGTCGATTTCCGAGTTGACTAAAGCCGTGCCGGCGGCGCCATCTCCGACCACTACCTGAAAAATTTCCTCGGGCACTCCCGCGAGGTGCAATAATCGCGCCAACTCCAGCGCGACCAGCGAAGTGAAGTCTGAAGGCTTAAGAATAACCGCATTGCCTGCGATCAATGCGGCAACGCTCTCGGTGGCAGGAATCGAAAACGGGTAGTTCCAGGGCGAGATGATCCCGATGACGCCATATGGCTCTCGAACAATGCGCCCTGACTTCGTCTTCATAGCGAGGTTGCCGTGTTGCACAGGCTCATCCCGCAAAAGAACGTGGGCGTTCTCAGTGCAAAACCGTACCGAATCAAGGACCACCGCGATTTCCGTTGTAAGGGCTTCGACGTAGGGCTTTCCGGCTTCGCGTGAGATTAGCTGCGCGATTTGACATTTGCTTTCATGAACAAGGCGCTGGAATTTTTTGAGTACCGCTGTGCGGCGGCGAACGCCAAGATCGACCCACGCAGGCTGCGCTCCCCTGGCACAAACGACGGCCTGATGCACCTCGTTAGCGGAGGCGCAATCGAATTCCTGCAAAGTTTCTCCGGTTGCCGGATTTGTGGACACAACTTTGCGCAGAAGGGCGTGGAGGTCAGTCGCCATGCTTCACAAAAGTGTATAGGAGGACTAATGCGCCGTGCCGGCTTGCGGCTGGTTAAAAGACCGCTCGATCGAGTCGTTCGGATCAGTTGATACTTGGTGATCGCGCCATAACCATCGCATCATTTCGGGCAGAATTGCGCCGCCCATCTTTTGCCCGTGCTTGTTCATTCCCCACGCATAGTTCACGTCGTATCCCTTTTCGGTGAGGGCCTGCATCATGCGGACATTCTGATAAAACCAATCGCGTGCCTGATTGTATGATCCGTCGGGATTCGCGCCGCGATTGTCATTCCGGCCGTCACAAAGAAATATGCGAATCGGCTTCTTCTCGCCTTTGCGGATGATGTCGGGATAAGCATTGCCTCCGCGCAGATCGACAAAGCTGCCAACATTACTCAATACCTTGCGAAAATCATTGGGCCTTTGCCACGCGACGGTGAACGCAGCGATCGCGCCTGAGCTCGATCCGCCGATGCCGTGCTGCTCCGGATCATGCGAAATGTTGTAGGTCTTGTACAGCACGGGCATAAGCTCGTCCACGATCACTCGCGCATACTTATCGTCAAGCGTGTTGTACTCAGTGGGACGGTTTGTCGTACGGTCTCCCCATTCGGTTGCGGTGGGTTCAGGTTGATCAGGGCGGCGGCCCGGATTGATGAAAACGCCGATCATGACAGGAAGCTCGCGGCGAAAAATAAGATTGTCCATCACATTTTGAGCGCGCACCTGGCCATCGGGCTCCATGAACGCGTGCCCGTCGTTGTAGATCATCAGGCTTGCTGGAATAGAGGGATCGTACTGCGCAGGAACGTATACCCAGTATGTGTGTTGGGTTCCAGGGTAGGCCTGGCTGGGCAGCGTGAACGGCCCGCGAATTTCGCCTTTGGGAACGCCGTCCTGCGGGAGCGAATCCGGGCCGAGTTGATAGAACGCATCTGGATCGGGACGGTTTGCACTAGTCTGAGCGAACAGCGTAATTGGGAGTATCACGATGGCACATACGACAACAATCGCTAGCAATCTCATGTGGCGCACAAGATAACACAGTTGTGAGCGAGTGAGGATGCGCCGCGAAAGCTGGCTACAGTTTATTGCTGAAAGACGTGTCCCTGGCGTGGAGCAATATATGACAGTCAGCTCGCCACGCTCGACGGTGACGTCGCTGCTTCTCTGGGCGGTTGACTCGCCGCTTCCGCACGGGCCAGATCGAGATCGCGCTGAAGCGCGTCAAGCACGTTGCTTGGAAGTTCGTTGTCCCATTCATCCTGCTCGCTGTCGGCCCAGTGGCCGTTCAGACGAATGGAATCATCGAGGTCCTCAGGGAACGCTTGCCGGTAGCCGCCTTCGCGAATGAGCGTCTCGCCGAGCTTCCGTCCGGTAGCAGCGTCGAAGATGCGCCGCGCAGCCATTCCGCCAGAGTTTGCAAAGCTGAGAAATACTTCACCAGCATCGCGGTATTCTCCGCGGTAATACCAGGCCAAGCTCGCATCGATTTTCGGATGCGCTCTGCGCCGAGATGTTTTGTCGGCTTTCTGTTCGGCAGGAGCTTCCTTCGAAGGATCGTAATAGAGAATTCGCTGGCAGGAATCGCAAATTATGAGCTTGCCGCCGCACAGTTCGTTGTAGATCTGCGGGCGCAACATCACCGAGCAGCCGGTACATTTCTGGTCGAGGACTTCGGCAATGCCTGATCCGCGAAACTTCAACACGCGATCGTAATGCCGCAGCAGATCCGGATCGACCGCTGATCTGGCCGAGTCGCGTTTCACAGTCCATTCGGCGAGTGCCTTTTCATCCTTTGCGGTTTGCTCGCGCGCAATTGTTTTTTCTTTCTCGATCTCCGCAGTTTCGGCCTTCAACTCGACTTCGGCGGCCTTCACTTCTTTTTCCCGCACCTCAGTGTTGACCATCAGTTCGAGAACTTTGTCTTCGTTCGAGCCTATCTCTTGCTCGGCGAATTGAATTTCGTGCAGTAATGCCTTGTACTGCTCGTTGGTTTTAACGTCGAGTGACTGGTCTCGATATTTTGAGATCTTCTGCCGCAAATCGGTGATGGCGGTCTCGTATTTACGGCGGGCTGCTTCGTCGCCTTTCACAGCTGCCCGAGCTTTTTCGAGTCCAGCCTTGGTTCCGGCTAATTTTTCTTCGATTGCGGCCACGCGCTTGGGGAGTTCGGCAATTTCCGCCTTGAGCCGCTGAATTTCGCGGTCCGTCCGTTGAAGTGAGATTAAATGCTCGATTTCAGGCGACATCGGGAGTGTTGCTGCAATTTTAACACGTTCACTGAAACCAACAGCTTTTAGCCGTGCAGGCAGAGCGCACACCAAGTCACGGAGAGATGACGGGGCTATTCTCAAAAGCACTCTGTGCTCCCGGTTGAGCACTCGGCGCACTCTGCCGTTAAATGATTTTTCGCGCGACGTGCGAAGCGGGGCGGTCGACGGATTTAAAATCTACCGATGACTCGATCACCAGATCCAATCCGTGTTTCAATCGGCGACTTCGAATTAACGGCTCTTTCCGACGGGACTTACTATCTTGATGGCGGTGCATTCTTCGGTGTTGTGCCGAAAGTCCTATGGTCGAAGCGCCTTCCTAGTGATGAGAAAAATCGCGTGCCGACAGGACTCAACTCTGTTCTTGTTCGCGGCGGTGACAAAACCATTCTGATCGAGGCGGGAGTCGGCAACAAGCTTCCTGAAAAAATGGTTCAGATTTACGGCCAGCCGGCGAAGCTGATCGAAGCCTTAAACAGCATCGGCGTTTCTCCAGAAGACATCGACATCGTTATCAATTCGCATTTGCACTTCGATCACAGCGGATGGAACACGATTCGTTCAGGCGGAAAGCTGGCGCCGACATTTCCAAAAGCCAAGTACTATGCGCAAGAAGGCGAGTGGAAGCACGCGCACGAAGGCCAGCGCGACACCGTGAGTTATCTCCACGAAAACTACGACCCGCTGGTCGAGAGCGGCCAAATGCAGTTATTGCGCGGCGATCAGGAGATCGTGCCGGGCGTCTCGGTCGAAGTCTTCCCTGGACACACGCGCGATATGCAGGCGATCACAATTCGCAGCGGCGGAAAGACCGCCTGCTACATCTCCGACCTGATTCCCACGAGCCTGCACGTCGAAGTGAACTGGGTCATGGGATTCGACCTGTATCCAATCGAAACGATCGAGAGCCGCAAGCGCTATTATTCGCGCGCGATTCCCGAAAATTGGCTGACGATGTTCACGCACGATCCGCATGTGCCGTGGAGTTACGTGGGCAGAGATGAGCGCGGAAAGATTTTTGCGAAAGAAGAGGTCTCGCTAGCCGGATAGCACGGCAAAGCATTTAACCGCAGGGATCGCAGAGCTGAAGCTGAGTTCGCCGAGAGAGTCTCTGAATTTCAGATATTCGTTCGCCGACAAAGCCTCCGGAACCCCACACTTTCCTGAAGTCCACATTTTCTGAAGTTCCACTTATTGAGGCGCAATGTCTTCTCGGCGAACTCGGCTCTCAATCTCGGCGTTCTCTGCGGTTAAAAGCTTTTCGTTTGTCCCTTAATCGCGATTGCTCTCACAGCAAAACTGAACTAAGATTCCGGCACTCACAAGAAGCGGAGATGAGATGAGAGCTATCAGTCTGTGTGCGTTCGTATTCATTGCAACAGGATTCGCGCAATCCACCGATCATCCGAAAATTACCGGCATTGACCACGTGGACTTTTACACAACCGCTCCCGAAGCGACCCGCGATTTCTACACACAGGCGCTGGGGTTGAGCGCGACTGGTCCCATTGAGCCGGGACAAATCCAACGATACGTTGTGGGAACGCAATGGGTAGGTTACAGTCCGACGCCAAATCCGAACTCACCCAATCGAATGGACCACATCGCATTTAGAACCGATAATTGCGCGGCGCTGCGAGACTACATCGCTCAGCACGGGATTCTGGTTCCAAACGCGCTGACACAGTGGAAAGACGGTAGCGTGAGCTTCACGATCAAGGACCCCGAAGGGCACAAAGTTGAGTTCATTCAAGTACACGGCCGAATCGAGATAAGCATTCGCGATCTCCCTGTCTCCCGCCACATGATACACGTCGGCTTCGTCGTCCACGATCGCGCCGCCGAAGATCACTTCTACAAAGACATCCTCGGTTTCCACATTTACTGGCATGGCGGAATGACAGCCGATCGCGATGATTGGGTGGCGATGCAAGTTCCCGACGGCACCGACTGGCTGGAATACATGCTGAACATCAAGCCGAATGCCGACCTGCGCACCACGGGCGTGATGAATCACATTTCACTCGGCGTGAAGGACATGAAGCAAGCGGCGACGAAGGTGGATGCGGCAATTGCGCAATTGCCATCCGGCTCCAAGCCGCGCAAGGACGACAAACCAAAAATTGGTCGCGATGGAAAGTGGCAATACAACATCTATGATCCCGATCAGACCCGGATCGAACTGATGGAATTCACTCCGGCTGAAAAGCCCTGTTGCTCGGAGTTCACAGGGCCGCATCCGAAAGAGTAGCTACGCGCGGCGAGCGACGAGCAATCTACTTCACTCGACACCCTGCTACGCTGTCATTCCGAGCGAAGTCGAGGAACCTGCTTTCCTATCGGAACCATAACAAAGGTCGTCCCTTTTCAATCCCTGAACAGGCCTAAACCTGCGCCAGAGCCACGGGCCCAAGTCTCGCTTCGAAGAATGCTTCGACTCTCGTCAGAATCTCTGGCGCTGTCTTCGATTCATAGATTTCTTTGCGCAGTGCAGCCCCACCCGGCACTCCATGTGTAAACCACGAAGCGAACTGCTTCATCTTCCCTGTCGCATCGGGCAGTTCTTCTTCGATCAGCATTTGGAAGTAGGTGCGGATCATCTCATAACGGTCCAATTCGGAAGGCTCGTCATAATATTTCCCAACAGAGCGGCCTAGAACTGGCGGGAAGGGCACGACTTCAGTCGTGCCGTGATTGCATTCAAACGAATCCAGGCCTTTAGCCCCCGAGGCCTCAGCGGCTGAAGCCAACCTCTGACTGTCAGAGTTTTCGACACGACTCAAGTCGTGCCCTTCCCGTCTGTGCTCCATCCAATCGCAATACTGCTGAATCTGCCGGAATATCCACGGATTCGACGGTGCCGTGCGGCCGATCATAACTGCGTCGCACCCGGTCGCAGCCACCATCGCGCACGCATCTTCGGGAACTCGAATATCGCCGTTGCCGATCACGGGAATTTTCACGGCATCCTTCACTGCCGCGATCCACTCCCAGCGCGCGTCGCCGCTATAACCCTGCTCACGAGTTCGAGCGTGCAGCGCGACAGCGCACAACCCACAATCCTCGGCCATCTTCGCCAATTCGACACATACAATCTCTTCGTCGTTCCATCCGACGCGGAACTTCACCGTAAACGGAATCTTCACCGCCGCGCGTACCGCTTCAAAAATCGACCCGATGCGCGGCAGATCGCGAAGCAGTCCCGACCCGCCATTGCACTTCACTACTTTCTTCGCTGGACATCCGAGGTTCAAATCGACAAGATCGAAACCGAGGTCTTCCACGATGCGTGCGGCGTCTGCCATCACCTGCGGATCGCTGCCGAAAAGCTGCGCGGAGATCGGATGCTCATCTTCGTAGAAATGCAGGTAGCGCTTGGCTTTCTTGTCTTTCGCGCGAAGTACGCCGTCCGCCGAGGTGAACTCGGTCATAATCAGCCCGCAGCCGCCAAGATTGCGGATGAATCGCCGGAAAACGGTGTCGGTCACGCCCGCCATCGGCGCGAGGACTGTGGCCGGAGAAATATCTACGGACCCGATCCGAACGGTGCGAGGCACCGCGGCGTTGGTGGCCGGGACACTCATTTCCCGAAGGGCACGCCCGCGATCCGCCGAGTTGTCCCAAAACTTCTTCACAGCTCTATTCTACCTGCGAGGTCTTTTTGGGCTGGATTGGCTGGTTACTCCATGCGCAGGCTGTCGAGCATTCTGTGATACGTCGGCCGCAAGGCGGCAAAGTCTTTCTCAGGCGCGATGAAGATGAGATACAGATAGCTGCGGTCTGAACCTTGGGTGACCACAAGCCAATCGCGCTCCGGCAACGGATTTGCACCCTGCTGCAAAGGAGAACTTCCAGTCAAATCAACGGACCGCCCTTCCCTGCCTCCCGCGGTCTCGCCGCGAATATCACCAGATTGGCGCAGGCCGGGATTCGATCGTTCGAGATTTTGAATGAGGTCCTGAGCTGCCTGGTCGAGAGAACCAGCATTCGCGTCTTGAACTGCACTCACGATCACGCCATACGCGATCGCGTTTTGGCTCACACCAGCTTTCGGCGCAATCGTGATCGAGTCCTGTCCGGTAGCTGTGCTCCAGTTTGAAGGATAGGAGATGCTTACGCCCATCTGGTGAAGGTCGCTGAACTGATCACTCGGCCTTACCTGATCGAAGGTGACGTTCGCGATCGCTCTTTGGCCTGCTGCCTGTTGAACACTCGCTCGCACATCGGCTGGCACGGAGCCATTTTTTATGTTGTGTTGTGCCCACAACCCTTGCTTCGCGCCATCAGCAATTTCCTGTGAGTTGTAGGCGCGTACTCCGCTTGCTTTTTCTTTGGCATTCACGAACTCAGGGCTGTCGCGACGATAGTTCTTCGGCGGCCAGTCCTGGATCTCTTTCTGAATTGCTTCGGTGCGATTCCCAGGATTCGGATGATCACTCAGGAACTGCGGCGGAGTGCCGCCCTGCTTGCTTAGCATCTCGAAAAAGTTCGCGAGCTCGATCGGGTTGTAGCCAGCCTTGTACATAATGATTGCGCCAACCGAGTCGGCTTCTGCTTCGTCTGCGCGGGAATACTTCAGCAGGAAAACTCCTGTCCCGGCTGCACCGATACGTGCAATCGTCCCCGCCGTACCGCCAATAATGCCGCCCAGCACGCTGCCCAGTGCGCCGATTATCCCTTGAGCCTGTTGACGAGGAATACTCTTTGCGGTGTGCTGCATGTAAATGTGCGACATCTCGTGCGAGATAACGCCGGCGAGTTGCCCCTCATCGGCCGCAGCAGTGATCGTACCGAGGTTGATGAAGATCGGCCCGCCGGGCAAAGCAAAGGCATTGATCTCTTTCTGCTGTACTACATGGAATTCATACGGCCAGGAAGCATCTGGCGGAATCTGCTTAACGAGTCTTGCTCCCAGGCGCTGAACGTATTGCGTGATGGGATCGGAATCCGGCAACACGGGCATCTGCTTGTAAACCTCGGCTGCGGCTTGACGCCCAAGCTTTTGTTGATCTTCGCGCGACATGCTGGGATTACCTGGAGGCGGCAATTCCGGCGTGGTTGGTGTAACCGCCCAGGCAGGCACTGCCAAAAGCGCAGTTAATACGAGAACCGTCACGCATCGAAGAGCTTGGAACGTTGTCATAGCTTTCCTAAGATGCAGGCCCGAGAATGCCGGTGCGCCATACAATAATGTCTATGCCAGCAGATCGGAAATATGAGGCGCCTTCGTCGGGCGAGAAATTATTCAATCGTGTATTCGGATTTTTGGCCGGATTTGGACTAGCGCCGTCGTTCATATATCTGGTGGAGGTTAGAGGCAGGAAGTCGGGAAAACTATATTCCACCGCGGTCAACTTGATGGAACTGAATGAGAAGCAATTTCTCGTTGCTCCACGGGGACGCACGCAATGGGTACGCAACGCAGAAGCGGCGGGAGAAGTTACTTTGAAGCGGGGAGCGCGTCACAAATATCGGCTGCGAGCTCTACCAGATTCGGAAAAACCGGAGGTGCTGAAGGCGTATTTAACGAATTACAAGAGCGCGGTGGGAAAGTTCTTTCCTGTCAGACCGGATGCACCGCTGGAGGAGTTTGGCAAGATAGCAGGTGGATATCCGGTATTCGAGCTGACGGCGGCGTAGAACTCCGGTTTGCAGTTGCGTCAGGTCCGGAAAATATTTCTGTTCAGAAATTCATTCCGGAACTTTCCTTTGGGATCAAATTCATTGCAAAGAGCCACAAACTCAGGAAGCTTGTCGTAACGACTCTGTAGTTTCTCGCGTGACATGGCGAACAACTTTCCCCAATGGGGGCGGACCTGGAGCGGCTCTAACTCTCTTTCAATTACCGGCAAAACTTTGTTGACCGCCGGCCAATCCTGTTTCCAGGTGAAGTGGATCGTGACGGACGGACGCTTGTAGCAGGTGCTCATCCACAAATCGTCGGCGGCAATGGTTCTGATTTCACTGATCAAAAGATGGGGGCTGACCATCTCATTGAGCCGCTGCACGGCGAGAATCGCATCCAAGGCATGCTCGCGCGGCACGAAATATTCGGACTGCAATTCCTTCCCGGCGCTCGGGGTGAATCCCATGCGGAAGTGCGGCAGGCGCTCATACCAAGGCCCTGGAACTCCCATCTGTCCAGTACAGTTCTCCGCCGAAAGCTCGATGATCGGGTGCAGGTTTCGCGTCGCGAGTTTGCCACCGTAAAACTCTGGCGCAGCTTTGAATCCCACATCCATCCGGCTCTTGATCCAGACCTCATTGATGCTGCGCTCGCGCCAGTCGGTGAAAAGGCTCACGCTGTACCCAGCGGCTTCGATCGCATCGAAATTCTTGGTTAGCTGGTCGAGCGGCAAATTCTCGTAGACCCACTGCTGCATCATGAATGTGGGCTGAAGATCCAAAGTGATTTTCGTTATCACGCCAAGCGCGCCAAGCCCTACGACTGCGCCTTTGAAATTTTCCTCATCCTTCTCGCGCGACAATGTCCGAACTTCGCCGGACGCAATAACAAATTCCAGCGCAGAGACTGCCGTCGACAAGTTTCCGTTTTTCTCGCCCGAGCCGTGAGTGGCTGTAGTGCACGCGCCCGCAACCGAGATGTGCGGCAATGAAGCCAGATTATGCAACGCGAATCCGTTCTGGTGTAGATAGGGCGCTAGCTGCCCATACGTCATCCCGGCTTCGATGGTCACCGTGCGCGCGCTTTTGTCGAGCGCGATGACCTGGTCTTGAGGCTTCAGCGAAAGAAATTCATTGCGAGTATTCGCAATGTCATTGAAGCAATGCCGCGTGCCGAGGACTTTGAAACTGTTGTGATCTTTTACAAACTGCTGAACTTCGGCCTGAGACGTCGCGGGAGTAAGCTGCTCAGTCCCGTATTCAAGATTGCCAGACCAGTTCGTCAACTTTTCTTTCGATTCAGCGCTGAGCATAGGTGATACAAATCGACTGGCCGCAGCCGCTGAACAGAGCTTAAGGAAGGTGCGCTTGTTCATGAAGGCATTCAAATATACCGCAGTCTGACACCTGGGTACCCCATCCTTGTCGCGCTCTTTGCGACAGGGTGGGGATGTTGAATTCCTTCGAATCTCTCAATTTGTCATCCCGAGCAAGCCAGAATGAGTTTCGTCGAAACTCATTCTGCGCGTCGAGGGATCCGCAGTACGATTTTCTCGCCCAGACTTTAGCCAGATTCTGCTGCCTCAACTGCAGGTCCCTCGGCTGTAAAGATCATTCGCAAGCGAATGATCTTCTTCGCTCGGGATGACATGCAGCAGGGCAGCGGGTGAAACGGAAAGAGTCTGTGCCGGGTGAACATAGTCTCAGGTCTGGCAATACCGGTGGCATCCGGTGTAATCCGGTGCCACCGCTGGTCGACGCATCTTGTACAGGTTCTTGCGTGAGCTTACTAAAGTTAGGCGCAATTCTTAACGGTCGGGTGTCTAATACAGCTCATCGTCCCTTTGCACCGCCGAATGAAATCTGTGCCCAAAATCGGCATCAGCTGGATCGCAGTCGTCGCAGGGCTCGCCGTTGGCGTTCTTGGTCTCGCGTTTTCCGGTTCTTTCCCCGTCCTGGGTCCCGGGACTTACGCACGGGGATGGTGGTTTGTCGTTGGCAGTGCGATCTTTGGATTTTGCTTTCTCCACGCCTCTACACTTGGCCTTCAAAATCGGACGCGGGCTGGGCTGCTTTTGTTGGTGGCCGCACCGATCGTGACACTTTTCGTAAGGTTGTCGCAATTTTCGGGATGGGTGGACCTGCAAATCTGTATAGTCCCAGCAGCAGCATGCGTCATTTTTGCAGGATTCTGGCTGCTTACGCGGCGGTGGCCGGCTTGCCTCCCACCAATTCGTCTTCCATTTATCGCGAAAGTGCTAGGTTCCAGCGTCATTTTGTTTGTCTTAATTGCGGCAGTCTCAATCGGCGCAATTGCCCTGACTATTTGGTCACCTGACATTGTAGATTGTGGCGAAGGCCCCACACCGAACTACAAGCCGCATCCCGAATATCCGGTGTTTGTAGCCCGAGTCATTTACTCCGACCCTCTTGTTGGTTCAGTTGCGGTCATTCAAGAGCGCTTCTGGAATCTGCGACACGAGACGAACGTCGTGTTCCTAAAAGCACTTTGGAAGCCCGGGGATGTTTATTTTGTCGCGGGTCGACTCAGCGATGGCCTTCTAACACGCTGGCTTTTTCCTGTCATAAATATGCATTGTTCACGGTCGAACCCGATCCAGTATGCGGGGGTGGATCTTCGAGTGCTTAGAGCCGGGAGACCAAAATCAGGAGCGCGAATCATTGGACGAGTCGAGAAGCGTGGAAATTATCGGCAGTTGGTTCAGGGAGTAAAAGTAATCATAAAAGGATCGCGAGGAACCCTTATCGTTACAACAGATCATGAGGGAATCTACGACCTAAGCGGTGTGTTGCCGGGACAGTACGAAGTGCGCCCCGAAAACAACAAGGATGAAATCTGGCAATCTCACTGGTGCCACGTGATAAACCTGGGTCCTGGGGACGTGGGCGGCTGTACTCTCCATATAGATTGACGCAATGCGGATCTACCCTACATCCTCACTCCAGCCCTCTAGCGTCTTCTTCACGAAGGCCATGAACTGGTCGGCGACGGCGCCATCGATCAGGCGATGATCGTAACCGAGCGTCAGATGAACAACCGAACGAATAGCGATTGAGTCTGCGCCGTCTTTATCGGTAACGACCAGCGGCGTTTTAGTAATACCGCCGACACCCATGATCGCCGAGTTCGGCTGATTGATGATTGGCAGACCGAACACAGCTCCGAACTGGCCGGGGTTGGTCACGGTGAATGTCGAACCTTCCACCTCTTCCGGCTTCAGCTTTTTCCCACGGGCGCGTTCGCCGAGATCGGTAATGCCGCGCTGCAGGCCAAGAAAGTTAAGTTCGTCAGCATTCTTGAGTACCGGCACGATCAGACCCCAATCAAGCGCAACGGCGATGCCAACGTTCACGTTGCGGTGATATCGGATATTGTCGCCGTCGAGAGAAGCATTGACGATTGGAAACTGTTGCAGGGCAATAATCGCCGCGCGCACGAAAAATGGCATAAAGGTCAGGCGCGCGCCATTGCGCTGCTCGAAGCTCGACTTGAGCTTGTTGCGCAAGTTGACGATTCGCGTCAGGTCCACTTCGAACATACAGTGAACGTGGGCGCTGGTCCGGCGCGACTCGATCATGTGCTTGGCGATGAGTTGCCGCATGCGGGACATCGGAACAATGTCCCCTGGGATTTCAGCGGGAGCGGGACGAGAAACTTCCCCACCCTCTCTAGCCAAAGGCGGGCTCGACAGGGGTGGGGCAACCGGTCGAGGTTGTTCGTACGCAGCCGAACTCGGCTGGACGGCCGAGACACCCGTCGCCCCACCTCCAGATTCAATGAACGCCAGAATGTCCTGCTTGGTGATTCGTCCGCCGAGGCCGGTGCCCTCCACCTGAGCCAAATCCACATTGTTCTCGCGAGCGATTTTTCGAACCAGCGGTGAGGAGCGTGCGTGTTCATCTTCTTCGTGAGCAGAAGGCGGGGGAGCGGCAGGCTGGGATTTGGCAACAGGAGCCTCGGCCTTGGGCGGTGCGGGAGCGGGCGCGGCTTTCTTTTCAGGAGCGGGCTTTACGGCGGCGCCGTCGCCATCCGAGGCGATGGTTCCGACGACCGTATTCACCTGAACAGTTGCCCCTTCGGCGACTTTGATCTCCTGCAATACGCCGGAAGCAGGGGCAGGAATTTCGGCGTCAACTTTGTCAGTAGAAATTTCGAAAAGCGGCTCGTCGCGTTGAATCTTGTCACCAGGCTTTTTCAGCCACTTGGTGATCGTGCCTTCTACGATCGATTCGCCCATCTGCGGCATAACAATTTCGGTAGCCATGATTCCTCTCTAAGAGGCCCAGCGAAGGATAGCCAGTGCGTAATCTGAGCCGAACGTAACCTGTAATTATAGCGAAGCGAAACCGTGACGTTCGGGTGTGGGCACATGCGAAAAGCTTTTAACCGCGGATCGGGAAGTTCGCCCCGAGATTGCAGAGAACAGAAGGGCTACGAGTCCGCCTTCGGCAATTCCGGGGATTTTTCTGGTTTGGCAACTGTCTTTGCGGAGCCCTTGCTTAACGCTTGCAAGAATCGCGCATTGAACTCGGGATCATCGGCCTCTACTGTCGCACCTTTATATCGCCAGCGACTCGCCAGCCATCCCGTGCACCCCAGCATTCCGCACCAGCCAAGAAAACTCACCGCCGCCGCGATGCGGGTGTCGTAGTCGAGAATTCCAAGGTTACCGAAGATAGTGTTCCAGTCGTGCTTGGCAAATTCGGGATCACCCAAGGTCACGAGAGGAAGCTCCATTGCGCGCGCGTCAGCCATATAGGTCGCGGTGTAGATCCAATTCTCAAAGAAAAAGAATAGACAGAACACAAATGCAGCCGGCTGGCGCTCATGAAAGAAATAGGCGGCGAGAAGAAGCGGCACAAGCCATTGCAGCAGTGTTCCGCCCCATAAGCCCAGAGTAGAGCCGAACCAGTCAAACAGCGCATGGCCCCCTTCATGCACGACCATGTTGGCGGTATCAATGAACAGAAATCCGCCATGCTTGCTAAAGGCGTATGCCAGGAACCAAGCGTAAAAGACGAGCCAGGCTGCAATCGCGAAACGCGGCAGCGGTTTCCAAGGCCGACTTGCGCCGGCGGCTTCCCAGATCGCACCCAGGTATTCGCGCATGCGGGTTATTTTATGAAGCTTTGAAGAAGAAGAGGAGATTACGCTGGTGTAGCTGAGGTCTCGGCCTCACCTAAATTTGGGTTCATGAGCACACGTTTGAGCCGAAGCTTCTCATCCATAAGGGCTTTTAGTTGTGCGGCATCGGCATTGCGAATGGACGTCAGCTCCGTTTGTATCTGTTCTAAGCGCCTTCGAATCTGGACGCGGAGCAGCGCTTTCATCGCGCCATCAATTTTCTCCGTTGTGAGTTCTTCTTCGTGCTTCAGGAGAATCGAAGCCAGCAGTTGACGGTCGCCTTCGGAAAGCGCCAAATCCATCGGGGTGGCCATTTCCGCAGGAGCGTTGAGCAGAGTTTCGATCAGAGATTCCGTGCCGAGGCCGACATGCAGCCGCTCCGTCGAAAGCACATGTCGCGCTTGGCGTGCGGGGTCGAGGTCCTCATCAGTTTCGAACTTTCCATGCGGGGCCAGTGCACAGACCAGAATCCTCTCAGCCTCGGTGACCTGCGCTTCGACTGGAGCTTTGACCGAGACCGCTTTGCGCGTCATCGCCGCATGTTTCAACTCTTGTCGGAGAACCGCGGAGTCGATGTTCAACTTTTGCGCCACTTCTTGCGCAACTTCATCGCGCACAATCCGGCTGGGAACGCGCTGGATGTGCGGCAAGAGATAATTCACTGCTTTGTGTTTCCCCTCTGCGCTGCGCACCGGGAATTGCTGGCGTGCTCGTTCGATCAAATAGTGGAAATATTTTTGAGAATTCTTGAGCGCTGCCGCATACGCATCCTTTCCCTTTCGCCGGATGAACAGGTCAGGATCAAAGCCGGCCTCAAGAGTAAGCACGCGAATATCGAATTCTTCTTCGACCAGAAGTCCTAGCGTTCGTTCGGTGGCTTTGGCTCCGGCGGCATCGGGATCAAAATTGACAACCACTTGTTTCGTGAACCGGCCAAGCAGCGCGGCCTGGGCAGCGGTGAAGGCCGTTCCGGAGCTGGCGATTACGTTCTTGAAACCAGCGGCGAATACGGAAATGCAATCCATCTGGCCTTCGACGATGATCGCGTAATTCAACGCGCGGACCGCCTCTTTCGCTTGATCAAGATTGAACAACACACGTGACTTTGAATAGATCGCTGTTTCGGGTGAATTCAGATATTTAGGTCCGGCTTTCTCGTCGGTAGAGAGTGTGCGCCCAGTGAATGCGATGATGCGCCCGCCCTCGTTCGAAATCGGAAAGATAATGCGGTTGCGAAATTTGGCGTACATGGAGGAGACAGCAGCTCCAGGCTTCAAGCTTTTGGCTCGAATTTCAGGAGTTACACCATGGGCTACATTTCCGTTTTCCTGGAGCCTAGGGCCTGAGGCCTGAAGCCCGTTCTCTTCTTTCCACGAGAACAATCCGCTTTCACGCAGCACCTCTTCGCTGAAGTCATTCTTCAGGCGGTCTCGCAGCAGGAATCCCGAGTCAGGGGCAAATCCGATGCGGAATTGCCGGACCATCTCGTCGTTCAGCCCGCGTCCAGCGAGGTATTCGCGTGCATGGCCGCCCTCAGGCCGGCGTAAACATTCCTGGAAAAATGCACAGGCCCGCTCGTGGATTTCCAGCAGCGCACCGCGAACCTTTGCATCTTTCGCTTCTGCTTCAGTTGCAAACGCGCGTTTCGGAATCGCGACCCCAAGCTTCTGCGCAACCAAGCGCACCGCTTCAGGGAAAGAAATCTTTTCGATCTTCTCGACGAAGGTAAACACATCTCCCTTTTCGTGACAGCCGAAACAGTAGAAGTATTGCCGCGTGGCGTGCACCGAAAATGACGGCGTCTTTTCTTTATGGAACGGACACAGTCCCGAGAAGTTCTGGGCTCCGGATTTACGCAGCGCGACATAGTCGCCTACGATGCGGACAATATCTGCCTGCTGCTTCACGTTCTGCGAGAAATCGGAAGAGTAGGCCATTCCTTGAATCAGAGTTCTTGAAAGATTGTCGGCCAGCGCAGCCAATTTAGAAATATAAACACAGGTGATTATTGTGGAGAAACTGTGGGAAAAAGGGATTTTATGTGCGACCGCGAAATGCCACGACAAGGCAAGGTGGCGCGCTCAGGACATCCGCCATTTATCTCTCGTGCGCACACAGATGTCTTGGCGCACCGAGACTGGGGTGCGGGCAGAGCAAAAGCAGTCAGGCTTGCTTTTCGGAAGTTACGGTGCTCGCGAGTGGCGGCTGATACGGGTGGCCACGCCTGGTCCAGGAAGTCATCAGTTCTGCCAGCAGGCACACTCGCAGAAAACACCGACCAACTACTCCGGACACGGGATATTGGACACCTGTGAGCGCAGCTGAACCGAAGCTGAGATTCGGATTTGTACTTGCCAGTGTTGCCTTGGCAAAAGCGGGGTTGCTAGCGATGGCCGGCGTGGGAATGGTGACGGACGATGTACTTACTTGCCTTTCGCGGAGATATTCAGCGGACATATTCTTGGCCCCTTACAGCCCATCTCTGGGCGGCAACTTCGATGCACAGAGCGGGTGCTAAGATGCCGGGCGGCGTAGCCGGCCAGAGTAGAGTTAAAGTACTCACGCCAGAGTGCCTGCTGGGCGGGTTCTAAGCCGAACTCCTGTTTTGAGATACCAGAATCCTGTGCTGATTATACGCGGCTGCTCTACAGTTTGTGCGCACAAGTATTCAGGCATGTTTTTTCGTGGACTCAGATAAACCCCCTAAGTTGAAGGCCGAATGAACCTAATTGAAAAGTACCATCTTCGACATCAGCTCACAGGTACTTGGAAATAATTTTCAGCCAGCGAAACGTTACACAACGATTCTTGCTATTGATTATTGGATGAGTTGATTGCTTCGCGCAAATTTAGGTGCATCGTAGGTCAGCAGTTCCCAGTTTGTTGAATGCTGACCGCTGATGGCTGAATTTTGGTCGGGACGGGCAGATTTGAACTGCCGACCCCTCGCACCCCAAGCGAGTGCTCTACCAGGCTGAGCCACGTCCCGACTGGATCGAACTGGGCGTTCGAACGGGGTTGACTCACAAATTCTACACTACCTACTTCCGCTTCCGTTTCGGCTTCTCCGGGCTTTCCTCGAGTAGTGCGAACTGAATTTTCTTCTCCGCCGGATCGATGCGGTCGACAATCACACGGACCTGTTGGCCCAAACGGAAAATTCGCCGCGAGCGCTGGCCGATGATCTCGCGGGTATTCTCGTGAAACATGTAGCGGTCGTCGATCAGGGTGTTCAGGGGAACGAGGCCTTCGACAAACATATCTGTGAGTTCGACGAAGAAGCCGAATTTCGTGACGCTCACGATCAGGCCGTCGAAGTCTTCGCCAATGCGGTCCTGCATGAATTTGGCCTTTTTCCATTCCATGAGCTCGCGCTCGGCGTCGTCGGCGCGGCGCTCGGACTGGCTGGATTCCTCGGCGATGGCGTGGAGATCGTCGAGTGGGATTGGGCCTTCTTGCAAATCGAGCTGTCCGCGTTGGCGGCGTTTGGACCAAGGGGAAGCGGTATCCGCATGGCGCGGACGGTGCGAAATTTCGGGATAGGATTTCTGTCGTCCCTCCGGGACTTCGGTCGATTTGCCGCTTGTCCCAGGGCTGAAGCGCTGGGTTAAATTCTCTCGCTCCTCCGGAGCGGAAGTTGGATTCTCAAGTGGCAATGTGGATCTCCCTACCGGAATTCCACCATCCCATGTTTCTGCGGACTCTTCGAGCACCTTCTTCAAAATCCTGTGCACGATCAAATCCGGGTAACGACGAATAGGTGAGGTGAAGTGCGTGTAGGTGGTCGCAGCCAAAGCGAAGTGTCCCAGGTTCTGTTCCGAATATCGCGCCTGTTTCAGTGAGCGCAACATCAGATAAGAAAGAATTCGCTCTACTGCCTTGCCGGCGATTTTTTGCGTCAGCTTCTGATACATTCGCGGCGTGATGTGCACTTCCTTCGGAATTTCAATTTCTCTCGCCCGCTTTCCCGTGCCGTAACTTGCGCGTCGGTCGGTCTTGAACTGCATGCGTTGGATTGGCAGTGCACCGACTCCAAGCGAATAGCCGAAGGTTGCGGCGATCACCTCAAAGTCATAAACGCGCTTGGCATCTGGCTTTTCGTGTATGCGGTAGAGAGATGGAATTCCTTTCACTTCGAGATATCCCGCCACACATTCATTTGCCGAGAGCATGAATTCTTCAATGATTCGGTGAGCGATGTTACGCTCCGAACGCGCAATGCTCTTCATTAATCCGAATTCATCGAACTCGATCACCGGCTCGGGCAAATCGAAGTCGATCGAGCCACGCCGCTCGCGCTTGCGATTCAGAATGATCTCCAGTTCGCGCATGAGCTCGAAATTTTGAACAAGGTTCGAATATCGTTGGCGAGTGGATTCATCGCCTTCGAGGATCGCGTTCACTGCTGTATAGGTCATGCGCTCGGCGGAGCGAATCACGCCGGGACAAATTTCGTATCCGACGATCTCGCCGCGGTGGTCGATTTCCATGATGCAGGACATCACCAGGCGATCGACCTGCGGGCGAAGGCTGCAGATGTCAGTTGAAAGCTCGAGCGGCAGCATGGGTACAGCGCGATCGGGAAAATAAACACTAGTTCCACGCAGGCGGGCTTCCTGGTCGAGGGCGGAGTCAGGAGTCACGTATTGCGCGACATCGGCGATATGGACTTGCAGCTCAAAGTTGCCGTTTCCCAAACGTTGCACGAGAACCGCGTCATCGAAGTCGCGCGCGGTTTCGCCATCGATGGTGACGATCGGCAAATTGCGGAAGTCCCGGCGGTTCCGAGTTTTATGAGACGAAATGATTGGCTCGATCTCTTCCGCGTCGTGCAGCACTTCGTCGGGAAACCGGTGGGGCAGGTGATATTTGCGAATGATGATCTCGACATCGACTCCGAAATCATCTTCGTAGCCAAGAATTTCGATGACGCGACCGCGGGGATTCTGTGTTGCCGTTGGCCAGTCGGTGATCTCGACATCGACAACGACGTTTTCAAGGTCGGTCCAATCATGACGGGCGGCTTCTTCGCCGAGGACACGATGTTTGGAGTTCGTCGGGCGTCTTGCGTCTTGCATCGTGCGGGAAACAACCGCCGCGAGTGCTGCGTTCTGGCTCGCAGATACTTCGTTTCCGTGTGACGTGCGACTCACGACGTGCGACGGTTCTTCGTGCGACGTGCGGCGCTCGACGTGCGACTCCGGATACTCCATTCCCCTCGGAATCACAATCTCACGCGAAATCTTTTGATCGATGGGAACGACGTAGTTATGCCGCGAGCCGTAGTGAAAGACTCCCACTACGCTTGCGTGAGCTCGATACACTGTGCGCAGAATTCGGCCTTCGGCCCGGCCACCGTCGCGAATGGTTGTGACTTCGACAAGAACGCGATCGCCATGCATAGCGGATCCGATGGCGTGCGGAGGAATGAAAATGTCTCCGGAGACGCGAGATTTCAGATCACCGCTGGCAGAAGCGAGATCAGGAATTACGAATCCGAAGCCGTCGCGATGCAAACTCAATTTTCCGGCGACCAGGTTTTTCCCTGAAGCAGCCTGCGGAATTGCATATCGATCGGAATCAACCGCGACCAGTTCGCCACGAGCAATCATCTTCTGCAATCGCCCTGTCAGTTCTTTGCGCGCGTCGCCGTGAAGGCCGAGCTCCCGCACAAGTTGTTTGTACCCGGCGGTCTGCTTCGGCTGGCGCTGGATTTTTTTCAGGATGATGGGGTCAGAGAGCATGCGCAGTGAGAGACTAGTCCCGGCGTTCCAGCGGATTTTACTTCTCCCCTTCGATTCTAGCCCCCCATCGCATCGTGGTGACCATGAGTGATAACGCTTGACTTCGAGAATCCTCACAATCACGCTATTCTTTGGCTGTGCAGCAAGCAACGAAGAACCGTATTCTTGCGCTGGTCGCGCCGCTGACCTTAGGACTGGGTTTCCTCTTTAAAGTTTTTTTGAACATCCTGTTCGGTTGGTGGCTATTCCCCCTTCTTCAATGGAAAAATACTCGTGCCTTCAAGAGGGAAGTAAAGCTGAAGTGGCGCTCGCTGCTCTCACCGTCAAGCTCAATGACAGTCAATCGAGGGGATTCGCCCACCATAACGATCACCCAAGATAATTTGTCATTTACACTGGTGCGCTGGCACGACGAAACCGCCATCAGGGTTGCGCCTCGTCACGTACCCACGGAATCTTATGAGCTTGGTCCACTCATCGCGGCTATCGAGCACAGACACTACTCAGAGCACGACATTGTTAGTGATTTGGAGGGTGCGGAGAGGATGTTGCTTCCTCGATTGAATTCGCTGAACGCCGCCTTCTCAGAGCAGCGCTATCCCCTTGTCAAGGAAATGCTCTAAAAGTCCTCGACCGGAGATAAACTCTATATCACTCCTTGACACTGGCCGCATCTTCTAAGGCTTTGCCCTGAACTTCTCCCTGAGAATATCCCCCATAAGTAACCGGAAATGCACAAAGTATTGCGCTTTTCCACATTACAAACAATCTTCTGGAGAGTAGAATCTGGTTGGCTACCGAAGCGAAATTCGGTCCCAATAACATTTTCCTTAGAGGAAAGGATGTCTTCTCACATGTGGAAGCCTACTAATCAGCCCATGGCGCCCGGTGCTCGTCCGACCGAGCCGGAGCGTACCCCTATTTCAGCGCCGAGCGCTCCTGCGGTAACCGAAACGGCCGCCAGTGCTCCGCGAACCGTCTCGGCCAGCACGGCAGACCAGGCTACCATCGGGAAGTCTCTTGTCATTAAGGGTGAAGTAACCGGGTCCGAATCGCTTTACATTGATGGTCGCGTGGAAGGTTCGATCAATCTCGCAGGCAACCGCGTGACGGTTGGGCGAAATGGCGTAGTTGCGGCGAACATCAATGCTCGCGAGATCGTGGTACTTGGAAAAGTTCGTGGCAACTTGACGGCCAGCGATCGTGTGGATATTCGTAGCGACGGTTCGCTCACCGGCGATGTGGTCGCCGCGCGCATTTCGATTGAAGATGGCGCGTTCTTCAAGGGCGGAATCGACATTCGTAAGGCTGGACAGAAACCGAACGGCGAAGATAAATCTGTTGTCAGCAGCAGTTCGACCGAAGCTGTCGCTGCCCGCGCGTAAACGTTTTCAGTTTGTTGCTTCTTTAACAGGCGCCCTTACTTAAGGGGCGCCTGTTCTGTTTTTGCGAAAAAACCTTCTTTGCCGTGGGCGAATTTACCTTTCCATTTACGGGATTTCCCGAAACTTTCCGAACACATGCCCAGCATCCAACCGATTGGAAAGGAAATGGAAAAAATGCCTCTTCCGGATGTCACGCTCGAAAAAACGTTGCCAGGAATTCCCGTTTCCCTGCCGCCACGCACCGACCGCGACGGAAAAGCAATCAAGAACCGGATACTGCTGACCATCCCCGAGGACGAATTCATCGCTGTCCGCCCAATGCTCGAACCTCTGGAGATGCCGCAGTACAAGATTTTTTATGAACAGGGAATGAAGATTGAGCACGCCTACTTTCCCAATCAAGGCATGGTCTCATTGGTTGTGCTCGTGAATGACGGACGCAGCGTCGAAGTCGGGATTACAGGAAACGACGGCATAGTAGGCGCTCCGCTGGCCTTTGGCTTTGAAAGCGCGCCCATGCGGGCAATTATGCAAGTACCAGGCAGAGGATTACGAATTCCTTCTACTCTGCTTGAGGAGCTCTTCAGCTCGGCGCCAAACCTGAAATACCAAATCGAGCATTTTGTGATGCTGCAGCAATTGCAGGTCGCCCAGCTTGCTGCCTGCAATCGGCTGCACGACATGGACCAGAGATTGGCCCGCTGGCTGCTGATGTGCCAGGATAGGGTCGACTCCGAGAACATTCCTCTTACGCACGAATTTCTTGCCCAAATGCTGGGTTCAGGACGCCCAACCGTGACGATTGCCGCAGGCGTGCTCGAACGTGCAGGCCTGATCTCGAACACTCGGGGAAGCGTAAAGATCCTCAATCGCAAACGCCTCGAGGATGCGGCATGTGAGTGCTACAGAGTGATTCAGAACTACAACGGCGCACTCAGTTTTAAGTAGTTCGCACGCCATTTTGGAACTTGAACCATTGGCTCCCGAGGCCGCGCCCAGCGTCGCACATGGCAACGAAGCGCCGGCAGAGAAGAACATCGATTGGATTGTGCTCAACGTGGCACTCTCAGTTCGTTGGCGAACTGACACATTTTTCTCTGACAACTAGCCTACGCGCACTGGTCTTCTCCACAGAATCTAGTTTTGCGCGTGGCTTGCAAGAGGAGCACGTTTGCAACGTACGAATGGTCGAAACGAAGTAAGAAATTCAGCATTGGATCCCGGCGCCGGTAATCCACGGCCAGTCGAAAACCAAATCCTAAACTCGATTCCGGACGGCGAGTACAACCTTATTCGTCCCCACCTGGAGCCCGTGCAGCTCACACATCAGAGTATTCTGCACGAGGCTGGCGAAAAAATTGAGTTCGCCTATTTTTTGAATCAAGGTTTGGCGTCACTCGTAGTTCTAACCAGCGATGGTCATAGTGTAGAGGTCGCTATCGTAGGCCGAGAAGGAATTGTCGGTACGCCGCTCGCTGTCGGAATTCATCGCGGCCCTTATCGTGCCATCATGCAGATTCCCGGCTCCGGGATGCGCATAAACGCGGAGTTGCTGGCAGACGTAATGCGCGAGGCGCCGGAGCTTCGCCTCGTCCTTAACCGATATGTGCTGGTTCAAGGTCTACAAATTGCGCAGATCGCTGCCTGCAACCGTCTGCACGAAGTCGAACAACGCCTGGCGCGGTGGCTTTTGATGTGCCAGGACCGTGTCGGCTCCGAAGTTCTGCCGGTTACTCATGAATTTCTGGCGCAAATGCTCGGTAGCGGAAGACCGAGCGTCAGCCTGGCGGCCGGCATTCTACAAAAGGCGGGATACATCGAAAATCTTCGCGGGAACGTGAAGATCCTTAACCGCAAGAAGCTCGAATCAGCCGCCTGCGAGTGCTATAAAGTCATCCAACAATTCAATCGGTCTTTGTTACTGAAGCGGTCAGGCGGCGAGTGATTGGGACTCGCTCACCTTCTTCTTAGGTCGTGCGGCAACTTTGATTTTGTGAGCCAAAGCCCTACTGCAACCGTGGTTCCCCAGGCGACGCCGATCAGCACCAGCGCCTCCACATCTGCAAGCCGGCTTCCGCTCAAATTCACGAGCTTCGTAATCCTCCAGCTAACGATAGCCGCAACAACCGATACCAGCAGCGCTTTGCCAATCTCCATCCATTGCAAGCCGCTGAAGCGCACGAGCCGGCGCTGATTCAGCAAGAAGGCGGCAGCGAGACAATTGGCGGCTATTCCCACATCTGAAGCAATCACCAGCCCCTGTGCCCCGAGGATGCGATTCAGCGCCGCATATAGGGGTAATGATGCGAGCGTAACCACGGTGCTTGCGAGCATCGGGACCAGGGTATTTCCTGCTGCATAAAACGCGCGGGCATACAATCCTTGCGCCGCCCAGAAAGCGAGCGAAATGGAGAACCAGAACAAGTACAGCGAGGTAGTTCGGGAATCTGAAAAGTCCAGATGGCCCCTGCGATACGCCAAATCAATCAATGGCAGTGCAGCGGCCATGATGAAGCTGGTAACCAGCAGCGCCGCGGCAAATATCCGGTAGATCGAGCCGTTCACGGCATTCTCAAAATCGACGAACTTCTTCTCTCCAAATAGCCGCGCAAAAAACGGGAGGGAAGCCTGGCTCGCCGCTTGACCGATAACGGCAATTGGCACCTGAAACAACCGCTTTGCATAGTTCAAGCGCGTAATGTCGCCGACACTGCCGGAAGCGAAATATCGCAGGATCCAGTCATCCGCAGTAACCAGCGAAACACCGAGCATGAGTGGGATCGAGAGCTTTACCCATTCGCGGAATGCTGCATTGCGCACATCGAAAGAGATTCGATATCGCATTCCGACGCGCGAGGCACCAATTGCATTAATCAGGAAAATTCCAATGAACGCGCCGGCAACGGCTCCATACGCCAGCGCGGAAATACCAATGCGATGCGAAAACAGTAAGCCGCCGCAAATAATGCCGCCGTTGTAGACGAGAGGCCCGATCGCTGGGAGCAGAAACATCTTGCGAGACGAGAGGACCGCAGAAACGACACCGCCAATATAGAAGAATAGCTGCGCCGGGAGCAGAATTCGAGTCAGATGGACACAGAGCGCAAATTCCGCCGGCTTGAACTTGCTGAACATCAGCCGGTTCAATTGCGGCGCGAAAATTTCCGCAAGGATGATACCGACCACAAGCACCGCGCTCATGATCGTAATAACGGCAGAAAAGGTCTTTTGCGCTTCTTCCTCGCGGTCTTCAGCCAGAAAACGCGTGTAAATAGAAATAAAAGTGATGGATGCCGTGCCGCCGGCGACCAGGTAATTCAACCAATCCGGGATTGTGAATCCGGCGTTATAGGCGTCGGTCATCTGGTTCGCGCCAAATGCCCAAGCTATGTACATCTCCCGCAAAAATCCGACTATGCGGGAAAGCAGGATGGCGGTAATCAGTAATACAGTAGCCGAGAAGGCGGTGTGCTCGCGGGAAGGATTTAACAAAAGCAGAAAGCGCCGCGCAATCCCTACGCGCCTGGAAGCTGGACCACTTTGCCGGGAAACTTCTTCGCCCGCTGCCTTCGGAGACGGCTGCATTATGGGCGATTCTACATGCGGAATGCTGCAGGAGAGGCCCCAGTGGAGATGGCACTTCGGATTCCCGGCAGTGATTTCTTCAAAGATTTCGGTGTTAACAGCGCATCAACCGAGTCTGTTTCAAAGTAGAACTGGCAGCCTGAAAGCTTGATTGCGAACTTCTTTCCAGCAACTCTTTTCTTGGGAACCGAATCAATACGTCGGACATTCCACGTGTCGGGTCAAGCTGCTACGCAAGAATTATCGGGTTCGGCTTTATTGCGGCGCTCATTCCGCAAATCCTTCCCTCCTGCGGTGCATGGCGAAGGAGCTTACCTCTGGGACGCTCAAGGCAAGCAGTACCTTGACTTCTCCGGATCGGCAGCGATGAATTTTGTCGGTCATGGAGTTTCCGAAATCGTCGCAGCCATGACCGCACAGGCTCGCCCTCTTGCGTTCGTCAATAGCCGATTCACCACTTCCGTTGCCGAGCAGTATGCGCAGGAATTATTGAGCTTTGCGGGTGAAAATTTTGCCGGAGGCGCCGTCTATTTTTGCAGCAGTGGGCCAGAGGCCCTCGAATCCGCTGGGAAATTGGCGAGACAATACCAAAGGGAAATTGGCCAGGCAAGACGCTCGCGGATGTTAACCATCCGCAATCAAGATAGTCGGCCACCGCATGTAGAAAGTGCGGGAAAAATAGAAGCCTTAGCTGAGCCGGAAAGCGGGGTCGCCGCCGTCGTAGTGGAGCCCGGGAGTGAAGCTGCACTGGGATCCGAAGGCAGCGCCAAGAATCATTTCGAGGAGATTGCGCGACTTTGCCGTGAGCGCGACGTTTTGCTGATCGATAACGAGGCCGTAAGCGGAATCGGTCGCACCGGGCGCAACTTCGCCGTAGATCATTGGGGTATTGCACCTGACATTGTCGCCACAGGGAAAGGGCTTTCCAGTGGCTATGCGCCACTTGGCGCAGTAATACTTTCGAAGAAGGTCGTCGCCGCCGTGTCTTCAGGCTCAGGCTTTTTCATGCACGGCTTTACGTATAGCTCTCACCCGATTTCTCTCGCCGCGGGCCGGGCTGTACTCAAATATGTTTTGCAGCACAACCTTATCGAAAGCTCCGACTCCGCTCGCGACGGAACGATCGCTCACGAATTGAAGGAAAGGCTCACACCTTTGCGCAACCTGAGTTTTGTTAGTCGGGTCTGCGGCGTCGGCTTACTGTGGCGAGTCGAATTCGCTGGGGACAGCAGCAAAGCTGCTTTTCGCATGCATGATAATTTCTCGAGCAAAGTCGCTCAGGCTGCTGTGCAACGAGGGCTGCTCGTCTATGCGATGGAAAACGGCACCGGCGGTGAGTACGGAGACCACATTCTGATCGCTCCGCCAGCGGTGATTTCTTCTTACCAGGTTTCCTGGGCGTGCGAACAACTAGGGGCAGCAATTCAACAGGCGTCAGCTCAGGCCTGATGTTTCTCGCGCGAGAATTTCGCGACCACTTCAATAACTCCGACGATGTTGTAGTTGAATTCTGAGAGGTCGGCGGCAGGAATCCAAAGTTCCTGGTGAACCGAGCTACCGGCGGTGTGTATCTCGTAACGCGCACGTCTCATTGAGAACAGGATAAAAGAATGGCTGTTCGGGTAATCGTGCTGGAAATTTGCGGAATCGAGATTGCTTGATCAGATTGAATTCCGCCTCCCCCACCGGGCGATAAAGTGTTGTAGTCCGATGAGCCATTCATCCTCACGCGCATCTCGCGGGTTTTGTATAGCTTACCGCTTGAGGGCCAATTGATATGAAATTGACAATCAGAAGATTGACGCTAATCCCGCTACGTCGCACAGTCCCTTGCAGGAGAGAACATGCACGGACAAGTCAACGTCGAAACACCACCGGGCACTCCATTTCGCCAGGCGACGCGCCTTCAACACAGCTTCCTTGCTATCCCGGAAAAACGCCTTCTGGTGTGGATGGCGGAACATACGCCTGATTGGATCAATTCTGACCACCTCACGGTTGTGGGGTTCGCCGCCCAACTGCTGACCGGGACCAGCTACGCTCTGGCGCGCGGGAACCGGGCATGGCTGCTGATTGCCATTGCCTTCCTCGTCTTGAACTGGTTTGGCGACAGCATGGACGGCACTCTCGCCCGCGTTCGCCATCAGCAACGACCACGATACGGGTTCTATGTCGACCACATGCTCGATAGTATCGGCGCTGTGGCCATGATGGGCGGTCTCGCTGTGTCGGGATTCATGAGCCCTCTGATCGCAATCGGTCTGTTGACGCTTTTCTCTTGCTTTCAATCCAGTCCTATCTTGCCACTTACGTGTTTGGTGAATTCCGCATGTCATTCTGGAGCTTCGGTCCGACCGAACTGAGATTGTTGCTCATCGCCGGAACCCTGGCACTGCTTCGCTGGCCAACTGTGCTTCATGGTCATCGGCTGTTCGATATTGGTGGCGCGTTCGGCATCGCAGGCATGGCGGCGATGCTGGTGTGGTTTACTGCGCGCAATATCACTCGGCTTTATCGCGAGGAGCCGATAGCAGTACTTTCAAGTCGGGAAGAAAAAGTCGGCTAGCCGGCCAGCGTCGCGTAATACTTCTTTTGATACAGGAGTGAGGTGGTTCCCGCCCTTCGCAAAACCCGCGAAGGACGGGGCACCCCACGTTAAGGGTGGGCCACCCGCCAGTTATCGTTTCTATCTGCTGAATGAACCGGGAATTGTCCGCTTGAATGAAGGATGGCCGAAGATTTGGTTTGCAAGTCGGGTGGCGTAATACTTCTCTTGATACACGAGTGAGTGGTTCCCGCCCTTCGCAAAAACGGCGAAGGACGGGGCACCCGACCTTTAAGGATGGGCCACCCGGCCGGCAGCTTAATCCATGTGATTGTGTTGCCGCTCGACTGACCAGATATCGGCTTGCGTCTTTTCGAACGGATAGACGTGGACCATCCAACCGAAGATTTGCGGAATGAATCTTCCACCCGCGGCATCGCAGGCTTCTTTGGTCGCGATTGAGCCCCTCAGCCCGAACTGTGTGCCGGCAGGCAGAACGTCTTCGCGGTCAGTATCACGAGGAGGCAGGCACATGTTTACGTGTGCATGCCACTGAGCGATGCTGAGCGGAATCCGCGCATTCAATTCGTCTTCGGTCGCGTTTTTTCTTGTGGTGTACATCACGCCAATGAGCTTGTAACCGTCGCCGATTTTTTCGTAGAGCAAGGATGTTGGCTTCGATGGATCGAAATTGTTGCGCGTCTCGAACGCATTCTCATAGTTGGTGAAGTGATATTGCTTTTGTGGGACGTTAGGTAGGAAGATTTTGTACCCGTCAGCGAGCGCAACTTTGTAGTCTTTATACTTTTCAGCTACGACGCGCGCCGCCTGCACGATTTGATCGGCCTTCTCCTGGTCACCAGGCTGCACCGGACGCAACGCTGTCATCTTCATGTGAGGGCCCATATCCATGTGGTGGCCCTCCATCGAGTGCATTGCCTCAGCGTTGCCGCTGTTTTCCATCCCTGGCATGCCCTGCATGCCTTGGCTGCCGGAACTGGAGTTCTGCGCGAATGCAGACGACACAAAGAAGAGCAACGTGATCAGTAGCGATGTGCGCATTGAAGCCTCCGCCAATTAGTTATATCGGACGAACCCTAACCATGGTGAAAGGTTTCGTAAAGAATCGCCAAGATTACTAGAGTGTTTGCTATGCGCCTGCACTTAGGATCGCGAGATCGCCCAGGACTTTTGCGACAGCCTCTGATCCCGACCTCACGCAATCAGGAATCCCAATTCCCCCATAAGCATTCCCTGCAAGGGCCAGTCCGCGAATATGCGAGGTAAGCTGCCGGATTCGCTCGACTCTCGATCTATGCCCGAGAGCGTATTGCGCCATTGTCTTTCGCCATCGATAAATCCGCACGAGTAATGGCTTGGCAGTAATGTCGAGAATATCGCTCAGTTCGCGATACACGATGCGTTCGATCTGCTGATCGGACATGCTCAGTATTTCTTCGTCGCGAGTACCTCCGAGGAAGCAACGAATCAATGCGCGTTTTCCCAATGCGCGATTTGCAAACTTTTGGTGGACAAAAGTACACGCCAGGATGTGCTTGCCTTCGGTCCGGGGAACCAGAAACCCGAACCCTGCAGGCAAAGACGAAAGCACCCTTTCATCGTAGCCGAGCGCAACCGTTACCGACGAACTGTAGCGGATTTCGCCGAGTTCCGAACCAAGCTGCGGACAGTCCGCTCGCAAGAAACTGCCGGAAACATACGCCGGGACTGAGAGAATGACTCCATCGAATTCTTCGGTTCTGCCTCGACTCACAACCAGCCACTTGCCTGATTCCGGCTTCACCGCTTCGATATAGGCATTCAGGCGCCGCGACGGTTCGGGGAGGCTGGCCACAAGAGCATCGGACATGGACTGCATGCCGTTTTTCAATGACGTGAAGACTGGGCGCGGTGAACTGCTCTGTAACTTTCGCGATGCAACCATCGCGCGGGCGAGACTTCCCTGCTTGGCCTCGATCTCAGCGAATCGCGGCAAAACCGCTGTAACGCTCAACTCCTCGGCGCTCCCGCCATACACTCCTGCCAATAATGGATCAGCCACGCGCGCGACCATCTCCCGCCCGAAGTGGCGCGTGACAAATTCTGCGACCGTACTTTCAGGTACATCGGGCGTTGGTCGATAGAACCACTCTTGCAAAATTCGCAGTTTGGTGTGCCAGGAAAATAAGCGCGAAAAGAACGTTGCGGCGAGGTCAGTCGGGACCATGAACATCATTCCATCGGGCAGCGGCACCAGGCGATCTTTTAGAAGAATGTAGGTCCTTCGCTCGGAATCATTCGATGTGATGAGTTGTTCACCTAGTCCCAGCTCACGGCAAAGGTCAGCCGCCCAGGGCTTCTCTGTGAGGAAAGAGTCGGAGCCGGCTTCGACTACAAAATCGCCGAGTTGTTCTGTCTGAACTACTCCGCCAAATCGCGGGCCCGCTTCGAACAAAACATAGTCCAGTTCGGCGCCTTTTGTTCGATGTTTCTCAAGCGCATGCGCCGCAGTGAGTCCAGCAATGCCGCCGCCAATAACCGCGATCCTCGTCATGACGGTGTCATGCTCGGTCAGCCGCACCGATCGCAGACAGCACGCGCGAGCGGACGATTTGTTCCAACGCGGAAGTCAGAAGCGGCGAGTCGTTCAAGGAGTCAGCCCGCCACAAACGCATGCCTTCTTTTTCAGCAAACTGTCGGAAGACCACATCGATGTCGTACAAAATCTCGACGTGATCGCAAAGGAAGCCGATCGGCTGAATGAAAACTGCACCGTAACCCTGGTTTTTTAATTCGACAATCGTGTCCTCAACGGTTGGCCCAAGCCACGGGCCTCCTGACATCCCCTGACTTTGAAATGCGAACCTCCACTCGTCTTTTCTTAACCCAACCCCCTTTGCTACCAGCGCGGCCGTTTCCCTTGCCTGCAATTCGTAAGGATCACCTTCTCGGACAGTTCGTTCCGGAACGCTGTGCGCGGTAAAAACTACCGGAATTGCCTTGCCAGATTCGCGATCAGTTTTTTCTTTTCCAGCTTTGAGCTTTTCCGCGAAGGCTTGAATCAGCTGCGGATGGTCGTGCCAGGATTCGACGAAATCGAAGCGCAATTCATCTCCAGCCGTGGCCAACGAGCTCCGATATAGACCCACGCTGGTGCGTGAATTATGCGGCGCAAGGCAAATCACCACCGCGTGGCGAACGCCGTCTGCTTTCATCTGCTGAATCGCCTGTGAAACAAACGGGTGCCAATTCCTCATGCCGACGTAAACAGGCATTCCCATTCGCTGGGCCAACAACTCCGCTTGCCTTAAGGTCAGTTCCGTCAGCGGAGATTTTCCGATCGCCGCATAACGATGCTTTACTTCTTCGATTGTTGCGGCCGGCAAAGGGCGGCCGCCCGTCACACGCAGCAAGAATTCAGGTACATCATCGACGGAAGTCGGACTGCCATGCGCAAGCAAGAGCACAGCTTCTTTGTGTGGGCTTGCCATCATCTTGTCACCGATGCGGCACGCGCAGAGTGTTCCCGCACGAACTCCGCGAGCGCTTTTACATTCTCGACCGGCGTTTCCGGCAAAATTCCGTGACCAAGATTAAAAATATGTCCCGGCCGTCCGCCAGCGCGATTTACGACATCCTTAGCGCGCTGTTTCACTTCTTTCCAGCCGGCGAATAATGCGACTGGATCCAAATTCCCCTGCACCGCGCCAGAATTTCCAAGCAGTTTCCATCCCTCATCGAGCGGAACGCGCCAATCGAGCCCGATCACATCCGCTCCAGCTTCTTTCATGGAACTAAGCAGCGCGGTGGTGTCGGTGCCGAAATAAATGACCGGAGCACCGGTCGATTTCACTTTTGTTATTAGCTCGGTCGTTCGCGGCAGCACATAACGGCGATAATCATCCACTGATAAACATCCCACCCAACTGTCGAAAACCTGTATCACATCCGCCCCGGCGCGAACCTGCTCAATAGCATATGCCGAGGTCACAGAGACCAGCTTGCTCAACAGTTCATTCCACGCCTGCGGTTGCGAGCACATCAGCGTTTTCGTATTGATGTAGTGCCGCGACCCTCCGCCTTCGATCATATAACTGGCGAGCGTGAATGGAGCGCCGCAAAAACCGATCACCGGCAGCTCTGCGCCAAAGTGCCGCGCTACGAGACGAACTGCGTCGGCAACATAGTTCAGTTCGGCTGCGGAATCGGTAGTCAAGCGCCGGACGTGGTGCGCGGTGCGGATGGGACTCTCTATGACCGGTCCTTCGCCGGGAGAAAAATGAAAAGGCAGTCCCATCACTTCGAGTGGCAATAAAAGGTCCGCAAATATGATTGCCGCATCCACACCTAAAATTTCGGCAGCCGTAATGGTCACTTCCGCCGCGAGTTGCGAGTTCTTGCAAATCTCGATGAGCGAATGATTTTTCCGTACCACCCGATATTCAGGCATGTAACGTCCCGCCTGTCGCATGAACCATACCGGGGTTCGCTCGACCGGCAAGGCTTTGCATGCTCGAACGAATATTGAATCCGGCGCTGACATGAAGAATTAATGTAGCACCACGAACGCAAAGTCAGCTGATCGGCGAATTGGCTTCATGTATGATTCGTTCCACTTACAACGACCCAGGAGAATGCGAATGCTTGAATCAGCCAAGATGATGGGATTTTTACTGACAACTGATTACGAAAAAGCGAAGGCCTTCTTCGTCGGCAAGCTCGGTTTCCGGTTTATCAGCCTCGACCAATTCGCCATTGTGGTGGATTGTGGCCAAAACCTCATTCGTATTTCGGAGGTTGAGAAATTCTCTCCGTTGCAGGGAACGGTGCTGGGCTGGCAAGTTTCCGATATTCATGCCGTCGTGGAGAGTCTGAAGCAGAACGGTGTCACCCCAGAAAAATACCCGTTCATGAAAGACTCCTACATCTGGAGCGCGCCGGGCGGCGCCAAGATCGCATGGTTCAAAGATCCAGACGGGAACGTCCTGAGCGTGTCACAACATCCCTAAGGTTTGCTCTTAGCTCCACTGCAGAGTCGTCACGGAATTCTGATCGAGCTTGACGCTCGTGCTTTGGTTGCCCAGGCGCAACTCGCAGTTCTGAGCAGGTCCAGGGTTGGTAAGCACCACCACGCGCCCGCCGTTCGGGTTTTCAAACGCCACGTGAAGCAGATCGGAATTAGTACTCTGCGAATCGAAACGCCGAGCTTCTCGCTTAACAAACCGCGAATAGTGCGCGAATGCCCAGTATTGGCCGCAATACGCCAGTTCCTTCGTTTGCGAATGGACCTGCACCAGACCACCACAATTGAATGGCCCGATATTTGGCTTACCGTGCTCGTCCAAAGCAAAA
>DASRFP010000020.1:0-210161 GCA_035651475.1 Terriglobales bacterium
CGCTTAACAAACCGCGAATAGTGCGCGAATGCCCAGTATTGGCCGCAATACGCCAGTTCCTTCGTTTGCGAATGGACCTGCACCAGACCACCACAATTGAATGGCCCGATATTTGGCTTACCGTGCTCGTCCAAAGCAAAATTCCACGAAGTGATTGAGCGGCACCAGTGATGCAGAATTCCGGTGAAAGTCTTGCTCCACTTCGCCCAGTCTGTCAGATAGTCCGGCAAAGTGTAGTCCGGACCGCCTTCGGTCCAGTACATCTCAACATCCGGATATGCGGTCTGCACGCGATCGATCCACTCAACCTGCCCGACATAACCGTGCCATGCGATCGCATTCGTGTACTTGCGAACGTCCGGGGTTTCCAGCTCGCCCAGGGCCCGGCCCCACAAATTGTAGTTGTGGTCGATGATCCAAATTTTCGTCTTGACCCCGGCTCGCTCAAACGCAGGCCCTAAATGCTGGCGAACAAAATCAGCTTCGTATTCCATGGGCCAAGTGCACTGCGGCATCCGGCTGTCCTGGTCGGTATCGACTTCGTTTTGAACGGTGACTGCCTGAATCGGCACGCCCGCCGCCTCATAGCCCTGCAAGAACTTCACAAAATAATTCGCGTACGAGGGCATGTACTTGCGCTGCATGTTGCCGCCAAGGAGCGATTTGTTGGGTTTCATCCACCCCGGCGGGCTCCATGGCGAGGAGAACAAAAACAAATCCGGATTCGCCTTTCGAATTTCGCGAAGGATCGGCAGGATATACGCGCGATCGTGGTCGATAGAGAAACGTTTCAGATCGGGATCGGGTTCGCCTTCGTCGAAGCTGTACGCTTCGGTTGAGTAATCGCTTGAACCGACGCACGTCCGGCAGACATTGAAATTCATTTCCGACGGATCGAAAAGTTCGTGGAATAACTTTTCACGGGCGGGCGCATCGAGCCGGTTGAGTGTATAACAGGCCGCATCGGTGAAAGCCGCGCCGAAACCGAGTATTGGCTGAAACTTGTTGTCAGGATCAAGCACTACTGTCGCCGAGTTGGCTGCGCCAGAGGCGGGCTGCCATGAAACGGATTGGCCACGTGCGCAGCGTTGACTGTCGTTTGTAACCCACACTGAAATTTCACCCTGTGCAGGTGCTGCGTGAAGGGAACTGGGCGTGAGCGTTCCTGCGCTGGCGAGCGCGGCTGCACCAAAGCTTGAGACCTTAAGGAAATCGCGGCGAGAGGTTTGTTTGCGCATAGTTACCCGGCGGCCTGATTTGAAAGCGAGCGTTCATTATGCGTCCGACCCCCTCCCTTCGTAAACCTTCTCTGTAACGCGAGCATCTGAGCGAACACTATTGCAGAAGAATTTCTCGGCATTCTGACTCTTGCTTCATTTCGGACAAAACACTTCTCTGCACCACGATCAGTGATGATTTCCGAAATTGCCGCGAAGAGCTGGCCGGGACCGAAATTACGTGGAATACGCTCGAAGATTGCTCGCGGTATTCAGTGTTTCATCGTTTTACTCCGTCTTTATTCCTTGTTTCCTCGGGATCGGCCTATTGACGGCCAATTCGGCTGGCCTTCGGTAATGTGTGTACTTTTCCCGAAAAAGTACATACTCCGTTTATGCCCTTTACCCCTAAGATCGAATTCCAAGAACGGCCGGAACGTGTCGGCTTTGACGAGAAAACCCCGGTCGTAGTTCGCTTTCCAGGCGGCGTCCGCTGCTCTGCACAACTAAAAATATTGTCCGTAACCGGCGGGCTACTAAGTCTGCAACGGCCAGTACAGCCGGGAGCTGTAGGCAAACTGATGTTTCTAAGCGGGAAGGGCTGCATCGCCGGCGAAGCTCAGATGCTGACTCCGGTATCGTGGGACCGCCAGCCATTCAAGTTCACCATTCTTCACGACGACGATCGCTATCGCCTGCAGACGCTAATCAAGCGGCAGGTCGCTCTGCGCCGTCGGGACAACCAACTACGCCGAAGCGACCACGTAGAGATCGAAAGATTCAGGTCGTGGTGAAGAGCCGGGGGCTAGGAGCCAGAAGCGCTACTTTCCTCTTCCCTCCGTTCCTTTTGCACATCAATCCCTAACTGCTCGGCTTTTTTATAAAGATGGCTGCGCTCGAGTCCGAGCGCTTTTGCAGCATTGGTCATGTGAAAACCTGCGCGCTTCAGTTCGGAGAGAATCACCTCGCGTTCAAACTTCTCCACACGATCCGCAAGCGTGCCTGATGCCACTTTCGACGTTCGCATTTCGCTCCCTGGCGCAATCACGGTTCGAACGGTTTCGCCATCGACCTCACTATCCGTAGCAAGTAACATAAGCCTTTCAACCATGTTGCGCAGCTCACGCACATTCCCCGGCCAGGCATAAGCTTGCAAGGCATTTATTGCTTCCGTCGTGAACGTCACCGGCTTCCAATTGTTTTGATCACACACCTGCGCGGCAAAATGCTCGATGAGGCGAGGTATATCTTCTCGCCTCTCGCGAAGCGCCGGCAGGGACAGCGGGAAGACATAAACGCGGTGAAATAAGTCTTCGCGAAACTTCCCTTCGCGCACAAGGGTCTGCAAATTGCGGTGCGTAGCAACAACAACACGCACATCCACGCTCACTGGCTTGCTCGCCCCGATCCGTTCGACTTCATTTTCTTCGAGCACGCGCAGAAGCTTCGCCTGCATAGGCAAGGGCATGTCCCCGATCTCGTCGAGAAAAAGTGTTCCATGCTCCGCCTGCTCGAACTTGCCAATGTGCCGCCCAGCCGCACCGGTGAACGATCCCTTTTCATGACCAAACAATTCGGACTCGATCAACTCAGCCGGAACAGCAGCGCAGTTCAACGCAACAAACGGACCTGAGGCGCGAGGGCCTTTTTCGTGCAGCGTTCGCGCCACCAACTCCTTGCCGGTCCCTGTTTCCCCAAGAATGCAAACGCGAGTCTCAGTCGCAGCTACGCGGTCTACTTGCGCCATGACTTTCTTCATTGCCTCGCCGGTCCAGACCATTTCGTGCTTGCCTAAACGCGCGCGGAGTTGCTTGTTCTCGGACTCCAGCCGTTGCAGCTTCAGCGCGTTTTCGACTGTCAGCAAAAGTTTGTCTGTCGAGATCGGCTTTTCGAGGAAATCCAGTGCGCCGAGTTTCGTCGCGCGCACCGCCATTTCGATATGCGCCTGCCCGGACATCATCACGACAGGAGTCGTTACTCCTTGCGCACGGAGTTCTTCGAGAAAGGTCAGCCCGTCCTTGGCGGGCATGAACACGTCGGAAAAAATCAGGTCGAAGTTGTCTGACTTTGCAAGTTCAATGGCCCGGTTGGCGTTATCGCACACGGCTGCATCGTGGCCAGCAAGGCGGAACGCACGGGAAATCGTCGCCAGCGTACTGGCCTCATCATCGAGGATCAACAGATGTGCCTTCACCGGCAAAGCTTCTCCTTAGACATGTGTTCCCTGTGCATTCGTCAACTTCTCGTGATTGACGGGCAAATCGATGATAAACGTCGTGCCGCGCCCGCCTTCGCTCGAAACGCTGATCCTGCCGCCGTGATCGCTTATAACTGATTGCACGATCGCAAGTCCCAAGCCAGTCCCTTGCGATTTTGTCGTGTAGTAAGGCGTGAACAGATTCGCGCATTCTTGTGGGGTCAGCCCTTTGCCTGTGTCAGAGACCTCAATTCGGGCCCACTCCGCGCGCGTGCTGGAGCGCAGTACCAAGGTTCCGCCATTCGGCATGGCGTCAATCGCATTCAAAATTAGATTCGATAAAGCACGGTGCAAGAGATCAGCATCGGCTGCAATTACACCTTCGCCGCTGCAATCCAGTTCGCATTGAATGCTTGCCTTCGCCAGCTGCGCCTGATGCAACTTTGCCACTTCCGCAATCAGCTCACTCAGTTTGACCAGCTGGAAATGTGGCTGAGGCATCTTCGAGAAGTCGCTGAACTTTGCAACGATACTTTTCAGATTTGATATTTCCAAAAGCAATGTAGTCGCACTCTCGCGGAATACTTCGTCGAACTCCTCTCCGTGTTGCGCGGGTGCCTTCGTCTGTAAGACAGTCAGCTCACGAGCTCTTAGCAAGTTTTCTACCGTCAACTGCAAAGGAAACAAAGGATTCTTCAGCTCATGCGCCAGCCGCCGCGCAAGCTCGCGCCATGCCGCGACACGCTCAGCCTGCACCAGTCGGTCCTGCTGATTACGTAATTCATGCGTCATGCGATTGAATGATTCCGCGAGTTGCCCCAGTTCGTCACCCGTGCTGACTTCCGCCGTCGCTTTCCAGTTTCCCTCGGCCAATTCATGAGCAGCCCTGGCAAGCTCTTCTACCGGTTTCGTCACGCGTCTCGCTGACCAACTACTCAACAGAATCGCGAGCACCAGCCCCGCGCAACTCGCAAGCAATGCCGCGCTGCGGATCTGATCGCGAAGATCGGTGTAGATTTGGCGCGAGCTCGTGACCAGCAACACTCCGAGCACGTGACCGTCTTCGCCTGCCAGCGGAAACGAGTGCACGCTCTCATCGCCCGAACCGGCGTGAATCAAGGCGCCTGATTCATGCCTCTCCCTTTGCGTCTGCTGAATGATCGGAGCGAATTGCTGGACGTCTTCAATCGGCACGGTTGAAATCAGATGGTCAGCAGAAAATCCTTCGCTCCCGAGGCTTTCGTAAAGCAATACTCTCATATCAGCGGGCGCTTCGAGCGTCGCGAGAAAACTCTTGTGAAGCCGGATGCCGCCAATCACGTAGAGTGTTCGTTCGCCGGCAGTCGCGGTTTTTATCGCGAACAAACCCAGTGACGCGCCCGACGGCAATTCCTCTTCCTTCAGGAACGCTCCAGTTGGCACGTTTCGAATCAATGGTTCGTCATAGCCGAACCTAGCCGGCCATTGAGCGGAAGAGATGATCTTGCCGTGATCGTCGGCGAACTCCAGAAAATCTAGACGCTGCGCCTGCGCAATGGCCTGCGCAGTCTCTAGAAATGAACTGTAATCCGGAGTGCGTTGCGCCGAAGCTATCAACATACGGTTCGCTTCGTCGTCAGCAGCAATCGATTCCACGCGGCGGCTTACCTCATGACCGCGATTATCAAATTCCCGGCGAAACTGCGCCACGAGCGCGGAAGTTCGCTCGTCATTGGCGCGATCGAACGCGCGGCGGGTCAACGTAGAAATAATCACCGTGACGGCTGCAACTGACAGCAACACCGTCAGTGCGAACAAGAACAGAAGCCGCCGACGGAAACTCATGGCGTCTCCGGCGAGAGCCAGGAGCCACTTAAATCCCAAGTGCCGTCAGGAGAGACGGCAACTGCATGCACATTCGACCGAATTGCAACTCCGCTTCTAAGGTGAAGCAAAGGAATAATGCGCCGCGTTTGCAGCATTGTGTTTTCCGCTGAGTATTCCGCCGCAATGGAAGCGTCTGCGAAGGTCGGCGCAGACAGCTGATACTTGCGAGCCAGTTCAATCAGCACTAATTGTGGATTCAAAGATGGCAACTGTATTCGCGCCAGGCGCATGTCAGCATTGTCGCCATTAGTTGCTTGTAAAACGATGCCCGCGTCTTTCGCGTTCAGCAAAATTCGGTCTGCCAAAATGCGCGCAAGCGGATCGGCAACGTCGTAGCTCAGCGTCAATGACGCGCGTTGCTGTAATCCTCTTTCGCGAGAGCCGCCACCGATCGAGAAGACAAATCCATATCCGGTGAGCCAATTCGGCAAGAGTGCGCCGGTTGGTTCTCCGCCGCCCTGGAATACGACATTGCTTAAAGATGGGCGATCTATCGCGCTCGAAAGCGCCGTACGTAGCCGCATCTCCGCATTCGATTGCACATCGTGGCTGAACACGAGCGCCAACAACTCTTCCGGTTGAGAAGCAAGCACGGCACGATTCCCGGCGAGCGCCGCGCGAATTGCTTCCGGTGCGATCTCGACCAGATCACTCTTCCCAAGGTCGAGCGCCATCAGTTGGTCGCGATAGCTTTTTCCAAAATCCACTTCCACGGAATCAATGAATGGCCGGCCGGCCCAATATTGATCGTTCGCGGCAAGGGTCATGTGCTTCGCTGCGGCGTCCCATTTCGCGACCGTGAATGGACCCGTTCCGGTGAGCGAACCGTCGCTATTTCGGCGAGCAATACTGTTGCGCGCGAGCGCCAGCTCGGCAGGAACACTGGCGTCGGGAGCGTCCGTTTCGATCATGACCAGATCTCCGAGGGCAAAGACCTTCCACTGCGGATTGCTCGCGCGCAGCGATGCTGCCGTGGTGTTTGCATCGAGGGGAGTCCCGTCACTTAAAAGGACACCGCCGCGCACCTGAAAGCGCCAGCGCTGATTCCCAGGTTCAACTTGCCAGGTGCTCGCCAGTAGCGGCTCAAGACGGCCCCGTGAATCAAACTTCACGAGAGTTTCGAAGGCAAGCTGCGAGAGCGAGCGAAGCGCCGGTGAATCTGCCGAAGCAGGATCGAAACTCTGCGGTGAATCCGCAACTGCAACGCGCAGTGTTCCGCCATAATGCGGACGCGTTGCCGCAGCCACCGCCATCGCGCAAGCTAAGCTAACGAGCGCAATCGAAATTGAGCTGAACCGCTTCATAGTTCCCGGTACTCGAATTCTGAAAAGCCGCGATCGCATTTTCTCCATCCGGCGCGGCCCAAAGCGCGGTAACTCGGCCATTAAGCGCCAGCTTCGGGCTTACTGCGGCCGGTTCTCGATCGGCAAACTCAAACAATTGCAGCGAGTCTGATGTTTCGCTCTCGGAGGTGTCGGCCAACACCTGCCAATCCTGACGGCAGGCGGCATGGACTGCCGCCAGATCACTTCCCCATCGAACTTTGCTTAAGACCTGTTGATTGAATCCATCGAGAAGATGCACCTGGCCATCAAGTCCCGCAAACGCCCATAGAACATAATTTGATCGCGGGAGCGCCGCTGCGGAGTAAAACGGCGGAGCTGATTTCTGCTTGCCAATTCCCGGAACTAACGCTCCCGTAAAGAAGTTTCGTGTCGGCGAAAAGAATGCCGATAAGCCAAAATTCTCTGCCCCTAGCGGCCACGGATCATCGCTCGGCGCGCAGCTCATTGCGAGCGGTGCCGAATTGTTGCTATGACAGATAAGCCCCGGGAGATAGGTGTCGAACAGGTGGTCTTTGCGAAGAATGATGTGGCCCCGGGCGTCACGTGGCAAAGGGTTCGGCGAGGTAATTGGCATCGATTGCAGCGTGTTCCAGTGCCCGCTTTGTAGTTCCTGTAGTGTGATCTCAGATCGGGTCAGCACGAAGATTCTCTGCGGTATGCCGGTGAGCAAAGCGACGTCCAGTATCGGCTGCGGCCGTGAAATGAGAGCGGTCGCACGCAGGGTCAATGGCGGCACGTTTTGCTGCTGAGCGATTGCCGTGTCGGGCCGCGGCGATGAAACCAGTATGATTCCGTTGTCGTTGGCTGCCTGCTGTATTTCTGCAACCCAGACATAGTTTTGCAAATTTTCCGAGAGGGTGAGTTTGATCATCGCGGCAGCCTGGTCAGGCTGCCACACGCGAACGCCTGCTGTCGAAAGCGCCGTGGTGAGTTCGCGACGAATCTCTTCAACCTCGGCCGAAGCAATAGATGAGCGATTACTTACATCAAGCGCAACAACGCCCGGCCCAGTCAGAGTGGCGATTTTGCCGGCAAGTTCCGAGATAGGTTGGTGCCAGTCCGCGGCGAACGAAACCTGTGCGAGCAGGAGACAAACACATACAGCCCAGCCCACGCGTGAGATCGGAAAATTCATTTCCGGATTGGGCGAATTATAAATCCGCGAGCGCATGGGCCCTCCCGGCTGGAATCTAGGTGGTCAGTAAAGGAGTGGATCGTGATCCGCGGTTCGTACCCGAAGAAGAGGAAACCACCCACTGATCATTAGCCACTTGCAACCAACTATTAACCACAAGTTAGCAGGCACTTATTTCTCCTCTCCCTGGTCAGCTTCACTTCCCTTATTCGCCATGTTCATGCTTTTCAAAACGTCGTTGGCGAAAAAGTATTTGCCATCGGACGGAACCATCATGATCTGCAACTTGTCTGAAAGCTTCTCAGCAATGATTTTGTTGATGAGCAGTGGATTCTGCTTCAATACCGCGCCTTCGCTCTTCATCCGCTCGGTGTCGGCGACCGCAGTCACTCGAATGCGCTCGGCTTCGGCATCCGCCAGCATCTTACGGCGCTCCATCTCGGCCTTGCTATCGATCACCTTCGCCTGCGCCATGGCTTCGGCGTTTTTCACCGTAGCCGCCGCGTTCGCTTCCGCGTTTTGTACAGTGGCTTCTTTGCGGGCTTCGGATTCGAGCTTCGTCTGCTCGATCTGTTTTTGTTTCAGCGGTAGTGTGTATTGCATCGCATCGGCTTCGGCTTTGGCCTGAAGCACGCGTACCTGCGCTTCCCCTTCGGCTTGCTTCACCTGCTGGGCTTTCGTGGCTTCGCCTTGCAGTTCCGCAATCCGAACCTGCTTCTGCTGGATATCGGTCTGCACTCCCATTTGGTCATCTTCTTGTTCTTTTAGCAGAAGGTCTTCGAGTCCTTTGGCGTACTCCGGCGGAAGCTGAATGTCACGCAGCATGACTTCTTTGACAACGATCCCATCAGCGGCAAGTTTCTGCCCAATTACGGTCGCAGCTTTTGCGCGGATCTCCTCCCTCCGCGTGGCGAAGACCTCGCGCACCGTGTAATTAGGCACAAGCTCGCGCCATGTGCTAGCAACTACGGGCGGAACCAGTTCTTTTTCAACCGGCTGTGGCAGGTTCGCCTGGAGGTAATCAAGGTGCTTAGGATCTAGACGATAGCGGATTGTGATGGCCAGCCCTAGGGTTAAGCCTTCTTTCGCCTGCACATCGAGCAACTCGGTATTCGCCAAATGCTTCTTCTCGCCTTTACCGTCTTCAACTGCTCCGGTCGTAAAGAGCTGATCGCGGGTATCAAAGAGCACAATGCTCTCGGCAAGAGGGGTCAGGAAGTGCGCGCCTGGATATAGGGTTCCCGGAATCGTACCGCTGGTTTGGCTGACGCGAACACCGCCCATCCCGCTCGGCACCACAACGATGCCTGACGCCAGCACAATCGAAAGCGAGGCAATACCCGCTATCACAGCTGCCATGCGCCAACGAACTTCCGGTGTGGCCGGAGCGGGTGTAGTACCCGCCGTGATCGCTCGCCGATACATGAAATCGAGGTAAAGGTCGCGGGCAAGAATTGCTATCGAGGCAGCGATCATTCCAATTCCGCCCCATTCGAGTAAGTACTTGAGAAAGAGCATAGTCTCCTCCTGGTAGAGACTGTCTGCTAGCGATGCGCGACCTGGTGCGCCCGCACAGGTTGAGCAATCCAGCGCGTCCAGATCGGAACCTTGGGAGACGGGTTTGGCTGGGCCAGCGCCGCCGGGGTAAAGAAAATCTTAAAAATCTGGCCAAAAATCCATTCCTCGACCACGACAGCAATCGCGATCGAGAAAACCAAGCCTCCAATGACGGTTAACAATGTAATGAGCGCCTGCATATGGGTTCTCCCTTGAACGCCGTGTGTGGGTGCAAACAAAACCCCAAAGCGCAAACCATTGAATTCACAAGCCTTCGAATGGGCTACGTGTGTGGATCGCGGAACACACTGTGTATGGGGATAGACGGCCCGCTGGCGGTCCTGGTAAGGAGGAGGCTTGGTGCGGACAAACTTAGCCCGGGCCGGATTGCAGAGCGAAGTCGAAGACCTTCAACTGGGGACAGGAAGACGAGCAGGGAAACACGGAGCAGAAAGCCGAAACGAAAACCCCAAGATCACATTTCCTCAGCCGCGTGCCTTACAGTAGTAAAGACGGCTAGGCGCTCTCATCCAGAGAGCAATTGCATCTAATCTCGTTTTACTGCATCGGCCGGGTCACAGCGGGAAACATCTCAGCCGCATTCGGGGAAAAGAACTTTGCCATCGCAAGACGCCCTTTGGTACAAGGACGCGATTGTCTATCAAGTCCATGTCCGCGCTTTTTTTGATAGCAGCGGAGACGGTAATGGCGACTTCCGCGGTCTCGCCCAAAAACTCGATTACCTGCAGGAACTCGGCGTAACCGCCATCTGGCTCATGCCGTTCTTCCCTTCACCGCTCCGCGATGACGGCTATGACATTTCCGACTACCGGTCGGTAAACCCAACCTATGGCACGCTCGATGATTTCAAAACCTTCCTCGACGCGTCCCACCAGCGCGGCATTCGCGTCGTCATCGAAATGGTGATGAACCACACCTCGGACCAGCACCCCTGGTTCCAGGAATCGCGCAGCTCGCGAACCAACCCACGCCGTGACTGGTACGTGTGGAGCGACACCGATACCAAATACAAAGGAACGCGCATCATTTTTCTTGATACCGAGCTCTCCAACTGGGCGTGGGACCCGGTCTCAAAGCAGTACTATTGGCACCGCTTCTTCAGCCATCAGCCCGACTTAAATTACGACAACCCTGCGGTTTTCGAGGAAATGTGGAGCATCGTGAAGTTTTGGGCGGAGATGGGTGTCGATGCATTCCGCCTGGACGCGATTCCCTACCTGGTAGAGCGCGAAGGGACGAATTGCGAAAATCTGCCAGAGACGCACAACGTGATTAAAGAATTACGCGGCCGCCTCGACCGCGAATATCCGGGCCGAATGCTCTTGGCTGAAGCGAACCAATGGCCGGCAGATCTCCGCGCTTATTTCGGCAGTGGCGATGAATTCCACATGGCATTTCACTTTCCGCTAATGCCGCGCATGTTCATGGCGCTCAAGCTCGAAGACCGCAAGCCGATCACGGAAATCTTGAAGCAAACACCGGAAATTCCGGAAATCTGCCAATGGTGCCTTTTCCTCCGCAATCATGACGAACTCACGCTCGAAATGGTCACGGACATGGAACGCGACTACATGTACGACGAGTACGCGAAGGAAAAATCCATGCGGTTGAATCTTGGAATTCGGCGTCGGTTGGCTCCGCTGCTCGATAACGATCGGCGTCGAATTGAACTAATGAATGGGTTGTTGATGTCCCTTCCCGGAACGCCGATCATCTATTACGGTGACGAGATCGGGATGGGGGACAATGTGAACCTGGGCGACCGGCATGGCGTTCGCACGCCGATGCAGTGGGAAGGCGGGTGGAACGGGGGTTTTTCGACGGCCGATCCCGAAGTGCTTTATTCGCCATTAATGCTGAATCCGGTGTACGGATTTCAGGCGATCAACGTTCAGTCGCAAAAACGCTTCGACCACTCGTTGCTTTCGTGGATGAAGCGGCTTATTCAGGTAAGAAAAAGCACACCCACCCTGGGACGCGGATCAATTCAGTTCTTATATCCCGCAAATCATCGCGTGCTCGCTTACACGCGCAAGATGGGGAACGAAACGATTCTCGCGGTCAACAATCTTTCGAGCAAAGCACAGGCGGTTGAATTGGATTTGAAGGCCTACAAAGGAAGCATTCTGGTGGAGATGTTTGGTCGAAATATTTTTCCCCGTATCGGCGAGCTGCCGTATCTGCTTACGCTGGGGCCGTATCAGTTCTATTGGTTTAGGTTGAGAAGAATTTAGAAAACAAAATACAGAAGTAAGAAGGCAGAATACAGAAGCAACGCCGGAAACTCATACGACCGAATAAATTCTGCATTCTTATTTCTTGCTTCTTACTTCGCCATGCCCGACGAGACCATACTTTCGGACGATTTTATCCACGAGCTGATGAACGTCGGCGACGTGGATATCGTTGTAGGCGTTCCGACTTACAACGACGCTCGTACCGTAGGCCAAGTCGTCCAGGCGGTTCGGGCTGGATTGCTGAAGTACTTTCCTCGCGAGCGTGCCGTGATCATCAATGCCGATGGCGGATCACGCGACGGAACCCAGGAACTGGTCCGAGCTGCCGCGATCAGCGACATCAACGCCACCAGCGACGTGCATGCCCTTCGCACCCTGCACAGCATCAGCACGCAATATGAAGGCGGTCCTGCCAATGGTCTCGCCATGCGCAACATTCTCGCAGCCACGGATTTGTTGCAAGCACGCGCCTGTGCAATCGTCTCGCCTGAATCGACCACTCTCCAACCTGAATGGATCGAGCGTTTGCTGCGGCCGGTTTTTCGTGAGAGTCGGGATTTGGTTTTACCCGTCTACAAACGCCACAAATTCGACGGGTTGCTTATCAGAAATTTGGTATATCCAATGGCAAAAGCCCTCTATGGCTGCTCGGTCCGAGAGCCATATCCTGCCGATTTCGCTTTTTCCGCTGATCTGGGCAGCCACTTTCTTTCGCAAGACATCTGGAACCAGGAACAAGGCCGCCGGGGAACTGAGTTGTGGATGACTCTGTGGGCGGCAATTGGCAGGTGCAAGTTGTCTCAGGCGTTCTTAGGAGCGAAAACGCGGCGCGAGGATGCGCCATCTGATCTGGTAGGGGCGATGCGCGAAACCGCAGGGACCCTCTTCAGCTCACTCAGCGCCTATTCGTCTGTTTGGCAATCCACACCGGAACCGGTGCAAGCGCCGTGCTCTGGTTGCGAGGCGGCGATCAGCGAAGAACATTCGCGTCTGAATCGGAAACGCCTGCACGACATGTTTGCTTTTGGAGTCAAAGAATTGGACCCGGTTTTTCTTTCGATTCTCACATCGTCGACCCACGATGCATTAGGAGCACTGGCAGATCTGCCGGAAGAAAAATTCTCGTACTCGGGTGAATTGTGGGCGCGTACCGTCTACGAGTTTGCGGTCGCCTACCAGAAAGCCGTCATTGGACGTGACCACATTGTGCAGGCGCTGGTGCCGCTGTTCCGGGGACGCGCCTATACATTTTTGACCGATAACCGTGATGCCTCCGCCGAAGAGGTGGAGGACAATGTTGAATCATTGACTCAGGCGTTTGAACACGAAAAGCCGCGCCTGCTCGAACTGTGGAACGGCGGAAAGTGAGGTGCACATGTGGCAAAACTTCATAGGTGAGCTAACGAGAACGATGGATGAAATCCTGCGTAGCTTCGGCCGCTTCCTGCCGCGGTTTATCGAAATGTTGCTGATGGTGATCGTCGGCGGCCTCATAGCCTGGATTCTGAGTGCTCTGGTTCGCAGCGTGTTGCGTATCGCGCGGTTCGATAAACTGTCAGAGCACACTGGAGCTGCGCACCTGCTGCGACGCGCGGCATTGCCTTCGCCGACCGAGATGCTTGCCCGTTTTGTATTTTGGGTCGCATGGGTTGGATTCATTTTGGTCGGAGTCAGCGTGCTGCCTGTGCCGTGGCTCTGGCCTCACATCTCAGATTTCTTTGAATTTCTCCCCAAGCTGTTCGCGGCGTTTCTCATTTTATTTTTCGGACTGCTGGCTGCGACCTTTTTTTCGCGGTCCGCGCTGATTAGCGGCGTGAACGCCGATTTACCCTCGCCCCGCCTGATCAGCCAGACGCTGCGCACGATGATGATCCTGTTCGTGCTCTCGATGGCGTTTGAAGTAGTAGGAATTGCGCCCCGAACGGTGCTTGTTGCATTCGGATTGGCTTTTGGCGCGCTGATGCTCGGATTAGCAATCGCATTCGGACTTGGTGGCAAAGATCTGGCGCGAAAGTATTTAGAGAGACGCTTCGCGCGTGACCAGTTCCCGGAAGAACCCACCCGGGAGAGGGAAGATGAACTGTCTCCACTCTAATTCGAGCACAGGGTGTGTTGAGCAGGCGATCCAGACCCGGCCTGGACGTACCTGGAGGAGCGCCGCCCCTGTACTGACCTGGGTAATAGTCGCGTTCCTCGTCTGCCCAGCTTTCTCACAAAAGCCCCAGCCCCTTACCGCAACGGAAATTTCGCAATATCTAATCGCACGGGATCAGAAGCCTCCAAAATTCAACCCGCAAACCTCATCCACACTCTCCGTCGACAGCATCGTCGAGAAAATGACAACTGCAAACGCGCGCCGAGCGGCGGAACTGCGCGGATTCCAGGGCAGGCGCTGGTATCACCTGCAATACCACGGCTTCCTTGGTGGCCGGGAGGCGAGCATGGAAGTTCTCGCAACCTACTCGGCCCCCAACAAGCGGGAATTCACCGTGATCTCGGAGAACGGTTCGCATTTGCTGCTGAATCGCGTTTTGCTCAAATTGCTTGATAGTGAACGTCAAGCTTTCGAAGACCGGAAACAATTCGAGCTGAGCCCCAGAAACTATAACTTCGAATTGCTGGATATAGAACAGGAACCAAAAGGTGAGACCTGTTACGTGCTCTGGGTAAAACCGCGCAAGAACAACGAATTCCTCTACAACGGGAAAATCTGGGTAGATGCGAATGACTTCGCGGTAGTCCGCATGGAAGGTGAGCCCGCGAAGTCACCGTCATTCTGGATCAGGGACACGCAAATCCAATCCAATTGGGTGAAGATCGGCGACTTCTGGTTCATCGCGCACAACAGCTCTGTGAGCCACATCCGCATGGGAGGCACTGCGACTCTAAGCATCGACTATGGCGATTATCAATTAACAGGCGTCGATCGCAGCGCGGCCAAAACTCAGGCACAAGGCCAAGACCTCCCCGACCCGGCGGCGGTCACGCCTCAGCGCTAGCTCGACTGGTAGCAAACCTTTAGGTTTGCGGACAATCCGGGCGAACTGCTGGTTGGGTCCTGAGTTGCTTACTAACTCTTAATGGTCTTCGACCCCTCGTCCCAATACACCGCGCTTTTACGGAAATACGACTCATTCGCCATATGACACGCGAGCGCGGCATGGTTGCCGAACACGGCATCTTCCATGACTGGCTTGCGCGACTTCACCGCCTGGAAGAAGTTCCAGAGATGCGGACGCACGTCGTCCCATGAGTCGCTATGAAACGACTCCGCTTCCGGCGCAGGTTCCTGGCCGGGCTTCGGGTCATGCTCCTCGTGCCATTGCTTGTCGTAAGCGGCTTTCATGGCGCGCGGATAGCTGTTTGTGTAATAACTCGGCGCTTCGTCCTTTCCAGATTGCGGCGTGAAGGTTATCTGAAATTCGGTCATGTCGAGAATGCCCTTCGATCCCATGATGCGGTACTGCTCCGGGGTTTCGGTGCCGAGATTGAGCCGCATGTAAACCGGATTCTTGCCGTAGTCGAAAATTGTTGCGTGAACGTCGGGCATGTTGCGGCCATCCGGCCAGCGCAAAATTCCGCCACTTGCCATCGCCCGTTGCGGCGCCTCATTGAGGTTAAGCACGTACATCATTCCGCTCACCAGGTGGACGAGCAGATCACCGGCAACTCCCGTTCCGTATTCCTTCCAGCAACGCCAACGGGCAAAAATCTTGGGATTGAATGGGACTTTGGGAACCGTACCTTGCCAGGTGTTCCAATCGAGATTGTCCGGGGAAAGATCCGGTGGAGGCGGATACTCCCATGCTCCGGTGGGATCATTTCGGCCAAGCGAACCTTCAACCATCATGAGATCGCCTAATACGCCTTGCTGCACCAGTTCGCGGGCCTTCGTAAGAAGCACCGAACTGACGCGCTGCGATCCGATCTGCACGATGCGCCCCGTTTTCTGCGCCGCGGCAACCATTGCAAAACCCTCAGCGGGACTGTGCGACATCGGCTTCTCGCAATAAATGTCTTTTCCGGCGTTTACCGCATCGACCACGACTTGCTTATGCCAATGATCCGGAACGGCAGCAATCACGCAATCGATTTCTTTGTTGTCGAGCAGGTCTTGATAGCGGCGGGTAACGGGTAAGCTGGGATTGTTCGCAATTTCTCTTGCCAGAGTATGTCGGCCATCATAAAGATCGCACGCGGCCACGCACTCAATTCCGGGCAGGGAAAGTGCGTTCGGCATCAGACCTGAGCCTTGCATTCCAATGCCGATCATTCCAAAGCGCACGCGATCGCTCGCCGCAACTTCTTGCGGCATAGCGAACGCCGGGCTGGGATCAAGAAAGATTGTTTTCGCAGCCAGAGTTGTGCCGGCAGCAGCCGCGCCCAGACCAAGAAAATTCCTGCGAGAGAGCGATTTCATCTGTAGGACCCCCGTGAAAATTTCAACGTTTCAGAGGTCTCAACGTTTCAATGTCGGAACGGCAGACAAACTTTCCGAAAACTTTGAAACTTCGCAACCTTGAAACCTGAAAAACTTACTTTTTCAACATCTTCACTGCGACTTCCTTGAAAAACACGATGTCATTGTCACTATGGTTTTGCAGCCCGATGTAGCCCTCATTCGGTCGCGGCCCGCGCTGCGGCTCAAAGCTGAACTTCCGCTCCGGCACCGGACCACCTTCGGTATAGTCCGTCACCTTCACTCCATTTACCGAAACGATCGTGTGAGGGCCATCGAGAGTAATGTCCATGGTGTTCCACTCCGGCCCGGGTTTTCCCGGACGCGCCAGTGGCTTCGTCAAGGAATAAAGCGTGCCGGTAACGTGATACTCATCTTCGTGCGAGTCTTCGGGCTGATTGTCGATCTGCACTTCATATCCGTAATGCACCGGCATCCACTCTTCGCGCGGTTCAATAGGAATGCGAATAAATACGCCGGAGTTGTCGTTGTGGTCGCGCATTTTATAGACCACATGTATTTGGCAATCGCCCAACTTGCCACCGGCCCAATACAGCAGCCCCATGCCACCGTGCGTGTGAATTAAACCGTCCTCAACAGTCATGGACCCCGGCCCGACATGCTTCCATCCGGTCAGGTCTTTGCCGTCAAAAAGCTGTTTCCATTCGTTCGTCTGGGCGTGAATCGGGAGCGTGAAGAGAAAGGCGCAGGTACAGGCAAGCAGGTATCGGATCATCCGCAACCCCAAAATTCAAAGCTGGACATCTTACAACAAATTCCAAGTAGCTACTTCGCGGGATCCACCAACGCCGAATACACCACTGCATGGCTTTTGTACAACAGAGTGTGATTGTCGTGCCCCAGCATGCGCTGGATCATGCCAACAAAAACGACATCGTTCGTTGGATCGACCCAGAACCAAGTGCCCGCAGCGCCATCCCAGAAGAACGTGCCCTTTCCGACCGACTCGCCGGCCTCAGGTGGATCGAATACCACGGCGCAGTTGAAGCCGTATCCAAAGCCCGGCCGCATCATGTGCTGGCCGATCCCGAATCCCCCGTTCAGAACTTTTTCTGACAAGTGATTCGAAGTCATCAGCTTCACCGTCGAGGGCGCCAGAATGCGTCGGTCTCCAAGTACGCCACGATTGCCAAGCATCTGTGCGAAGCGGTAGTAGTCTTCTGCGCTTGAAACCAGCCCCCCGCCGCCGGAAGGCAGGCTCGGTTGGCTCGCATAACTCCTAATCAGAGTGTTCTTGGCTTCAACCGGTTCAATATGTCCCTGATCGTCACTCTGATAATTGGTCGCAAAACGCGAGCGCTTCTCCTCAGGAACAAAGAAGCCCGCGTCTTTCATCCCTAGCGGTTCGAATATGTGCTGGCGCATGAAGTCGGGTAGGGTTTGCCCGGAAAGCTTTTCAATGATGTATCCCTCAACGTCCATCGACATGCTATAAAGCCACTGCGTTCCCGGTTCGTAGTTGAGGGGAATCGTCGAAAGCTTGTCGATCATCTCCTGCAGGTTCTTCGAGTCCAGAGGCTTCTTTTGCTGGTAAATCGCGTCGACCGGCGAATGCCCCGATCCATATGAAAATCCCGCCGAGTGCGACATCAGCTCGGCCATTGTCGGCGCGTGTTCCGGCGCGGCAAGAATCATCTTGCCGTCGGCATCGACTCCTTTGAAAACTTTCAGCCCCTCGAATTCCGGGACATATTTTGAAATCGGATCCCACGGTAGCCATTTTCCTTGCTCGTAGAGAATCATCATCGCGACGCCGGCGACCGGCTTCGTCATTGAGTAGTCGCGGAAAATCGTGTCTTGGGTCATTGGGGCATGGCTTGCCACGTCCTTGTATCCGTACGTGCGATAGTCCATGACTTTCCCGTGCCGCGCCAAAATTGTGACTGCGCCCGCGAGTTCCTTCTGATCAATTTCGTCCTGAATCAGTTTATGCAGCCGATCGAGGCGCTGACTGGAGAAGCCGACTGACTCCGGCTTTACCGGAGTCATGTCGAGCTGCCGATGTGCGTTCGTCTGTGCCCCGCAAAAAGCCACGCTAAGTAAGATCACGATCGTTAATTCAGCAGTATGCCGAAGCCGAAGTTGTCTCATCGTTGTTCCTGGAAGCGAATTTTGAATTTCTACAGATGTGTGTCTGCTCTTTAGCTCCACAATCGGTCCCACGAGCGTTCGTGGTCCCATTCTGGCGTAGGTGCGAAGTAACCACTGCCGGGCGCGAGATGCTGCCGAACGACATCTTCATTGAGTGTGACCCCGAGGCCTGGGCGGTCCGGCACTTCGATCCATCCATGATTCACCATGGGAGCACTCGCGTATTCCTCGACCAGGGAAGACCACCAGGGCACATCAAGCGAGTGATTTTCAAGAGCAAGGAAATTCTGCGTCGCCGCGGCGCAGTGCACGCTGGCCATGCAACTGACCGGCGTTCCGGCAAAGTGCATTGCCATTGGTACGCCAAATTCCTCGGCCATGTCACCGATTTTGTGAGTTTCGAGAATTCCGCCGGCTGTGGCGAGATCGGGATGAATTTTACTGATCGCACGGCGCTCGCAGAGCACACGGAACGGCTCCTTCAAATAAATGTCTTCTCCGGTGAGAATCGGCGTTGGGCTTTGGTCAGAAATTTCTTTGAGCAGATCGGTATAAGTCCAAGGGATGACGTCTTCTATCCACGAAAGATTGTATTTCTCGTAAGCCCTCCCGAGGCGGATGATCGACTTCACGCCAAGATGGCCGAGATGATCCATCGATAAAGGAATTTCCATGCCGACCGCGTCGCGCACGGCCGCGACATATTCTTCGAGCATCGCAATACCTTTATCAGTGACCTCGGTAGCAACGAACGGGTGCTCGAGCTGGTTTTCTTCCCAGGGAGTGAGGTCGGAAGGTTGGGTAACCGTACCAGGCGTGTCTGAGACCATTTCGATGCCGAGATCCATCTTGAGCCAGGTGATCCCCATGACTTCTTTGCGTTCTTTCATGCGTTGGGCATAAATCTTGGGATCTTTCGATTCGGTAGTGTCGGCGTAAATACGAATTTTGTCGCGGAACTTGCCACCGCCGACCATCGCATAAACCGGAGCGTTATAGAGTTTGCCGGCAATATCCCAGAGCGCCATTTCAATGGCGCAAACTCCACCTCCCTGTCGGGCAGGACCACCAAATTGCTTGAGCTTGCGAAAAATTTTGTCGAGTTGCAGCGGGTTGTCCCCGACGATCCGGCTCTTCAGGAATAAGGCATACGTGGGGCTTGCCATATCGCGAACTTCGCCTAACCCGTACACGCCCTGATTGGTATCAATGCGAATGATCGGACACGGGCTCGGCCCAGGCTTGGCGATCGTGGCGACGCGAAGGTCCGTAATGCGCAGCGCGGAAGGAGCGGAATTCGTGTTAACGCCCTTCGGGTAGGCCTCAACTTCCTCGGCAAGTAAAAGCCCGCTTCCCAAAGCAAGGGCAGAGGTCTTCATTAATTCACGACGATTAAAGCCGTTGAGCTTGCTCATACAACTCCTTCCTTTACGATCCTCCCATTCACTGCCTGGATCCGGTTTAGCATGCGCGCAGTTGGTTCAATTTCTCAGCCGCCAAGTCTAAATCAGAGAAGCTGCAATTCGCCTTCGCTCTATTTCAGAGTTCTGCGTGGCGCATTCTGCATGCACAATGGCGTGTCTTGCATATCCAAATCTCGATCGGAAGACTCTAATAGCCATATGCAAAATACGAAAGCTTACGCTGCTGCTTCTGCAACCTCGCCCCTCAAACGCGTCAACATTACACGGCGCGACCCCACCGAACACGATGTTCAAATCGAAATTCTATTCTGCGGGATCTGCCACTCCGACCTACATCAGGTCCGGAACGAGTGGGTAGATGCGATGGCGACTGTATATCCGTGCACTCCCGGGCATGAAATCCTTGGCCGCGTCGCCAAGGTGGGCACCTCGGTTTCCAAATTCAAGCCGGGCGATCTCGCCGCGGTCGGCTGCATGGTCGATTCCGACGGCACCTGCCCCGAGTGCAAGGCCGGACTGGAACAGTTCTGCTCCAACGCCACATTTACCTACAACTCTCCCGATAAGCATCTCGGCGGCGTCACCTACGGGGGCTACTCTGAGAACATCGTCGTTAATGAACGGTTCGTTTTGCATGTTCCTTCGAACCTCGATCCGGCCGGCGCTGCCCCTCTGCTTTGCGCCGGAATTACGACCTATTCGCCGATGCGGCATTGGGGAATCGAGAAGGGCAAGAAGGTTGGCGTGATTGGCCTGGGCGGATTGGGACATATGGGAGTGAAGGTTGCGCACGCATTCGGGGCGCACGTCGTGGTGTTCACCACCTCAAATAGTAAAAAGGATGATGCGCGACGGCTGGGCGCTGACGAAGTCGTGATTTCCCGGAATGCAGACGAGATGCAGAAGCACGCCGACAGCTTCGATTTCATTCTTGATACCGTCTCCGCCGACCACGACATCAACGCGTACATTAACCTATTGCGCCGGGACGGCAATCTCACCTTGGTAGGCGCGCCTCCGAAGCCACTCGCGCTCGCGGTTTTCGGCTTGATTCCGCGCCGCCGAAGCGTCTCCGGCTCGTGCATCGGCGGTATTGCGGAAACGCAGGAAATGCTCGATTTCTGCGGCAAGAACAATATTACCTGCGACGTTGAAGTCATCCCGATCCAGAAAGTGAACGAAGCCTACGAGCGGCTGCTCAAGTCCGACGTGAAGTACCGTTTTTCGATCGATATGGCATCTCTCAAATCCGAGTAAGACGATGAATAAACATTTTCGCGTTTCCGGCGGCACATTTTCGAAATTGGAAGAACTCGGCGTATCACCCTCGGCGGTCCTGCGCCGCGCCGGACTTTTACAGACGTTTGCCGGTCAACCTCGTACGCTCCTGACGACGAAAGAACTCTTCGCGCTCTGGCGTGCAATCGGCGAGGTCAGCAACAATCCGGCAGTCGGTCTCCAACTCGGCTCCGAAACAAAGACGGAACGGCTCCATCCGATCAGCCTCGCTGCTCTTTCGACCGAGAACTTCGGCGCAGCCGTGAAGCAGATGGCCAGATATAAGCAGCTAACCTGCCCGGAAGAAATCGCGCAGTCTAAAGATCGCGAAGAATGGAGGATTCATTTCAGTTGGCTGCTGGCAGATGAGAGCGAACCGATGGCGCTGATCGAGTGTTGTTTCGCATGGGTGGTCTCCGTTGCTCGTCACGGCACGGGCACGCGCATATCTCCACTCCGTGTCGAGTTCATTGAACCCCGCCAGCACGCAAGAACCATTGAACGTCACTTAGGTTGCCCGGTTATCTGCGGAGCTCCGCACAATGCGCTCATCTTTCGAGCCGCCGATGCTGAGCGCCCATTCATTACGCGTAATGCCGAGCTTCTGGCGATGCTCGCACCGCAGTTTGAGGAAGAACTGAAGCGGGAAAACGAAGACGAAAATTTTACCGAGCGCGTCCGGGTTGCAATTCAGCAAAAGCTAACTGGTCGGCGTCCGACGATTGATGACATCGCCGATGCGCTGCATGTCAGCTCGCGTACGTTGCAGCGGAGATTGCAGGATGCGGGATCTAGTTTTCAGCGAGTTCTCGAAGAAGCTCGCCATCAGCTTGCTCGGCACTATCTGAATAATTCCGTTCTTGAGTTGAACGAGGCTGCTTACCTGCTCGGATACGAGGATGGCAATTCATTCGTTCGCGCGTTTCGCACCTGGGAGGGCGTTCCACCCGCGCGCTGGCGGGAAATGCAGCGTGCGCAAGCGGCGTCTTAATTCTTACGGGTGAGGTCAGCCCGGAAGCAATGTCGCAGGTTCGGCAGTAAGTCGATTTATTGTGCAAGGAGAGTAAAAATGCCAAAACCATCCGATGGAGCTAAGAAGCTGATCGGCGACTTCGCCCCTAAGCTAGTCGAATTGACTGACCGGGTACTTTTCGATGACGTTTGGGAACGCAGGGAGTTGCCGAAGCGCGATCGCAGTCTCATCACCGTCGCCGCGTTAATCGCGTTGAATCGACCGGACCAGTTGCGCTTTCACTTGAATTTTGCCTTGCAGAATGGAGTCACAAAGGACGAGCTCATCGAGGCGATTACGCATCTGGCCTTTTATGCGGGATGGCCGAATGCGATCACCGCAATCATGCTGGCGAAGGAGCTATTCTCAACCGGCTCAGACAAAGAAAACCTGTAAACCAAAAAGCTATTGCGCCACTGCCGCGCAACCTCCCTGAAAGGATAGACGATGCAAAAACGCAAACTTGGAAAAAGTAATCTCGAAGTCTCCGCTATTGGTCTCGGCTGCATGGGATTGAGCTTTGGCCTCGGGCCCGCTGTCGACAAGGAGCAAGGCATCGCTCTGATTCGCGCGGCATACGAACGCGGCGTCACATTTTTCGACACCGCAGAAGTCTATGGTCCGTTTACGAATGAGGAACTTGTGGGTGAGGCGCTCGCGCCGTTTCGCAAGAATGTGGTGATCGCGACGAAGTTTGGATTCAATATCGCGAACGGCAAGCAGTCTGGCCTCGACAGCCGCCCCAAGCACATCAAGGAAGTTGCCGAAGCCTCGCTGAAGCGGCTTAAGACTGATGTCATCGATTTGTTCTATCAACATCGGGTGGATGACAAAGTTCCCATCGAAGACACGGCAGGAGCGATCAAAGATTTGATCCAGCAAGGCAAGGTGAAGCACTTCGGCCTCTCGGAGGCAGGAGCAAAGACGATTGGTCGCGCGCACGCCGTTCAGCCGGTCACCGCTCTCCAGAGTGAATACTCGCTCTGGTGGCGAGAGCCCGAGCAGGAAATCATTCCGACACTCGAAGAACTCGGGATCGGCTTCGTCCCGTTCAGCCCGCTTGGCAAGGGTTTTCTTACAGGCGCCATCAGCAAGGATACGCAATTCGAAAAAGACGACTTCCGCAATATCGTCCCACGGTTTTCGCCCGAGAACCGTAACGCGAACCAAGACTTAGTCGATCTGATCGGCAAATTTGCGCAGCAGAAGAAAGCCACGCCCGCGCAGATCGCACTCGCCTGGCTGCTCGCGCAAAAGCCTTGGATTGTACCGATCCCGGGCACGACGAAACTACATCGACTGGAAGAAAATCTTGCCGCCGCCAACGTGGAGCTCTCTCCTGACGATCTCCGCGAGTTGGACACAATCGCATCAAAAATTCCGGTGCAAGGTGCCCGATATCCCGAGGAGCTGCAGAAATTGGTCGGCCGCTGATCCTGCCGGGGCTATTGCCGAGCAATGTTTAGTAGTAACGACTGACACAATGAACGTATCACTCCGCGTTTGACGTTGCCGGTTATTGCAACCAGAATGAGGCTCAGACTGGGATGAAATCACCGCCCTAAGTACCAATCCCTGATGATTTTGCAGGTTACCCCCTGCACTTCCGGCAAAGCACCGAAGTTCCTGAGTTTCGCATCCAACCGGATATAATTAAGTATCCGGCTGCGCCCGAGCGCGGCTTTTATGTTCCAGGAGTCAGATGTCCACCAAAGTCAAAACAGCCCTGCTCGTTGCCTCCGCTGGCGTTCTCCTCTTTTCGCTCGCGGGGCAGATCGCCCACGTCCGCGCTTCCAACAACGACGGCGCCTATCCGCAGATGGAAGTCTATAGCGAGGTGCTCTCGCGCGTGCGAAGCGAGTACGTCGAAGAGCCGAACCTGCCGACCGTGACCGATGGCGCGTTGCATGGGTTGCTCGAATCGCTTGACTCGAACTCCAGTTATCTGAACGCCAAGCAATATGAGACGTACAAAGACCGTAATACCAACGCAAAGGCGGACATCGGCGCTGCGGTCTCGAAGCGTTTCGGGTATGCTTCGGTAGTTTCGGTAATTCCGGGCGGGCCCGCCGACAAATCCGGCCTGCAAGACACCGACATCCTTGAAGCCATCGATGGCAAGAGCACGCGTGAAATGTCTCTTGCCGAAATCCGCAGCCTGCTTTCTGGCAGTCCAGGTTCTACCGTGAACCTGTCAGTCGTGCGCGCCCAAAGATCGGAACCTCAAAAAGTTGTCATTACGCGCGACGTTGTCTCGATTCCTCCGGTCAAGGACAAAATGCTGCAGGACGAAATCGGTCAGATCAAAGTTGATACGCTGACCAAGGGCAAATCCCAGGAGATCGCAAGCAAGGTGAAGTCGCTGCAAAAAGAAGGCGCAAAGAAGCTGATCCTTGATCTTCGCGATTGCGCGGCGGGCGATGAAAACGAAGGTATCGCGACGGCCAACCTTTTCTTGAACCATGGCACCATCACTTACCTGCAAGGTCAGAAATACCCGCGCCAGGCGTTCAATGCCGATCCCTCAAAAGCCATCACCAGCCTCCCGCTGGTTGTGCTGGTGAACAAAGGTACTGCAGGCCCGGCAGAGATTGTCGCTGCTGCAGTTCTGGACAATGCTCGCGGCGACGTCGTCGGCGACAAGACTTTCGGCGATGGTTCAGTGCAGAAGCTGATCGAACTTCCTGACGGCGGCGCGCTCATTCTTTCAGTCGCCAAATACTATTCGCCCGAAGGCAAGGCAATTCAGGACACGGCGGTTACACCCAACGTTCTCGCGGCGGACGCAAGCGATGACAGCATCCTGCCCGACGAAGACGAGAACGCCGCACCGTCCGATATAGAGAAACAGCAAGCGCCGCAGCACGACGATCAGCTTGATAAGGCTATCCAAGTGCTGAAAAACCACAAGAGCTAATTCGATCTCAACTTCAAAAGATGTGTTGCACGGGCGTCTTCGCTCGTGCAACATTCTGCCTTCCGCATCCTGCTATCCTAAGCACATTACCTGATGAAAGCAGTTCTGGAGGAAGTCGAAGCCGTCCACCCCAGCCGCAGCAAGCTCCTTACGCGGCTCTTTATAGGCCTCCTTATACTCTTTGCCGCAGCGATCGGTGGACTCGGCGGCCTCTTCCTCGTTTACTCCACCGATCTTCCCGAAGTTCAGCAGCTCGAGCATTACCGGCCAGTTTCGAGCACCGAGCTCTACGATATTCACGGCAACGCCATCGGCTCATTCGCCCTTCAACGCCGCGTGGTGGCTTCCTACAATCAGTTCCCCAAGGTTCTGCTGGAGGCGCTTGTCTCAATCGAAGACAAGGAGTTTTATCGCCACTGGGGTATTAATGTCTGGCGAATTGCAGGCGCAGCGTTCCACGATATCGAATCCGGAGGGAAAGTCCAGGGCGCGTCCACTCTCACCATGCAGCTCGCACGGAATCTTTTTCTGTCTCCCGACCGCTCTTTTCATCGCAAAGTTGAGGAGGCCTTGCTTGCGATCCAAATTGAGCGGAGGTTCACCAAACAGCAGATTCTCACTCTTTATGGCAACCAGATTTATCTCGGCCATGGAGTGTACGGCTTCGAAGCCGCTTCTGAGTACTATTTCAGCAAGCCCGCGCGCCAGCTCACTCTTCCAGAAGCCGCGCTGATTGCGGGATTGCCGAAATCCCCTATTTACTACTCTCCGATCAATCATCCCGATCGCGCGCTGCACCGCCGCAATCTCGTCATCGATGCGATGCTCGAAGACGGCAAAATTACGGTGGCCCAGGCCAACGATGCTCGCAATGCGCCGCTCGGGTTGAATATCGCGCACGATCCGAACTCACTCGCTCCGTACTTCGTCGAAGAAGTCCGGCAATATCTGGAAAACAAATACGGAGCCGACGAGGTCCACACCGGCGGCCTGCGCGTTTATACCTCGCTTGATATGGATTTGCAGGCAGCCGCAAATAAGGCAGTGCTTGACGGACTTGCCGCCTATGAACGCCGCCGTGGTTGGCGCGGACATCTCGAGAATATTCTGCTCGAGGGCCAGACGCTCGCCGGCTATCAACATCCGGATTGGAACGAAGAGCTGACTGAAGGCGCCTACTCTCACGCTCTGGTCACGCAGGTTTCGCCGAAATCCGCTGCGGTAAAAATTGGCTATTACAAGGCGACAATGATCCCCGCCGACGTGGCCTGGACGAAAATACCGATCATGCGATTGCTCGCCCCCGGTGATGTGATTTACGTAAAAGTTCAATCGCTTGAGACTGGCGGAAAGCTTAGAGTGACTCTCGAGCAAGACTCCGGAGTGCAAGGCCCGCTGCTGGCCATCGACAATGCCAGCGGCGATGTACGCGCCATGGTCGGTGGACGCGATTTCAATCTTTCAAAATTTAATCGTGCGACGCAAGCCGAGCGCCAAGTCGGATCATCGTTCAAGCCGTACGTCTACACGGCAGCAATTGATCAGGGCGCAACTCCCGACGACACCATTCTCGACGAGCCCACGATTTTTCAAACCGCTTCCGGGCCGTACTTCCCGCACAATTACGACGAAAAATACGAAGGTACCATTACCCTTCGCCGCGCGCTCGCTCAATCCCGCAACATTCCCGCGCTGAAACTCGCCGATAAACTTGGGATCGTCAACGTCGAAGCTTATGCGCGTAAGTTTGGAATTACTTCACCCCTGCCGCCGTATTTGCCGGTCGCACTGGGCGCAGCCGAGATGACGCTGCTCGAGCAAACGTCGGCATATAGCGTGTTTCCAAACGACGGTGTCCGCGTCGTTCCACGATTTGTAACCAGAGTTGTCGACTATGACGGTCGCGTGCTCGAAGAGGATTATCCCGACGTGAAAGACGTCATCAGTTCACGAACCGCTCGCATTATGACTTCAATGCTCGAAGCGGTCGTGCAACACGGTACAGGCGTGGCCGCCACTCAACTGAAACTTCCTCTCGGCGGAAAGACAGGAACGACGAACGACTTCACCGACGCGTGGTTCGTTGGCTTCTCGCCGACAATGACTACAGGAGTCTGGTTGGGCTACGACGAAAAGAAATCTCTTGGACCGAGGGAAACGGGGGCCCGCGCCGCACTCCCCATCTGGATGCAATTCATGCGTACGGCGCTGGACGGCAAAGATCCGGGCCAATTCCAGCCGCCGCCCGAACTGCCACAGAAAGCAACTGCTTCAACGCTCGACACCAACGATCTGGCGCCTGCCGGTGACGAAACGCACTGATGTTTGTAATTGCTCGGGACAGAGGTGTAGGGTAGTTTCTCCAAGACGGCAAAGTGGACCACTGCGGGACCGACTTGTTCAACCTGGTGCGAACCAATGGCAAGTGGCTCATCGCGAGTATCGCAGATACCGGCCGCAAGAATTGTCCCTTACGGTAGCGTTCTTCATCATCCGATCTTCCGATCATTGCCATTTATGAATGCCTACGCGAGTCTGTGGCAAGTACTGCAAACAGCAGCTCGCTTAATACATGGATGACGGTATTCAAGGCGCAACGGAGGGCTGGCATAATCGAACTTTCCATCGATGACGAGGGGGAACAAGGCGTGGCCCAAAGTTCGGTGTTGCTTGTAGAAGACGACCCTGCCGATTATCGTTTTGTTCAGAGAGCGTTTGAGAGATTCAAGGACGAAATCAAATTATTCCGAGTCACGAATGGAGACGATGCGGTAGCTTACATAGCTGGAGAAGGTCCTTACGAAAATCGGGGAGTGCACCCGTTCCCCCTAGTGATATTGCTTGACCTCAAACTCCCGCGCCGTTCTGGTTTTGAAGTGTTGCAGTGGTTACGTTCGCAACGGGACTCCATCCACCGCCTGCCCGTGGTTGTTCTCAGTGGCTCAGACGAGCCCAAAGACGTAAATCGCGCATACGATTACGGCGCTAACTCTTACCTTTGCAAGCCGAACGGATTTCAGCAGCTGGAACGCCTTGCCGATCAATTTGAGGCGTACTGGATGAAGCTGAACGAGTTCCCAAACCTGCAAAGCTGAACCCGAGGTAGTGTTTGGCTGAAGAAGTTCTCAGAACGATTCTGCTCATCGAAGATGAACCTTCTGATGCCGAACTCCTGCTGCGCGGCTTTGACAAGGCCAAGGTACTCAACCCCATCGTTCATCTCTCGAATGGTGACGAGGCACTCCGTTATCTCGCAGGCAGGGGCGAGTTTTACGACCGAATCAAATTTCCACTTCCCGCGCTTATTCTCCTCGACTTGAAGCTGCCGGGAATAACAGGTATACAGTTGTTGCAGTGGATGCATGTGCAGGATGAAATAAAGCGCATTCCGCTGGTTGTCCTAACCGCCGACGACCGTCAAGAGACCGTCAATGCAGCCTATGACCTCGGCGCCAATTCCTATTTGGTAAAACCGGGTAAGGCCGATGAAATTGCTCGAATGGTGAACCTGCTCCAGAGTTACTGGATAGCCTTGAATCAACCTCCCCAACTCGTCATGGCCGCAGATCTTGCTAATTAGACAACAGAACTTTGAAGCGCGGATTTCAACGTTGGTCACCGTAAGCTCGACTGGTTAAGGCCTAATAGCTAAGTGGACGCCGTTCTGTTATTGATTCTCGCTTCGACAACGTCTTCGCCAGTAGTGCGGCCAAGGTATTGGGATCCGTTGGTTTAAGAATGTAGTCATCGACTCCGTGCCGAATTCCTTCTATCGCGCTTTGCATGTCCGGATGCGCGGTAAGCATTACAGCTACGCAATCGGGATCGATCGCTCGGATAGCACGAACAACTTCAAATCCGTCGCTTACGCCCTCAATGTTCAGATCGCAAAGGACTATGTCGAACTGCTGCTTTCGGATTTCATCCAACGCTCCCGATACTGTGGCGGCTACGGTCACGGCGAAGCCGGACTTCCGCAAAATGACAGGCAGGGTCTTACGAATGGCGGGTTCGTCATCTACGAACAGAAGGCGCTTTAGGATTGTTCTGTCCGGCTCCATTGGCTCTACTTACCTCCAAAAGGAGCTATATACCAGGCGTTGTACTTTGTCAGTCACTTATTGACATTGGCCTTAGCTCGTCCGGATTGCTGGCCGCCGCAGGTACAATCATTGCGCGTCGAACAAAATAAAGCCCTCGGCAGTGTTCGATGGTCTTTCGACCAAGCGCGGCACGAGGGCTGTCGATCACGTGATAGGAAATTGTTTTTGATGCAGCGCGCTGAATCAAATATCAAAAAAAGTCAAGCGCGTTCCTCAACTGGTGTGTTCGTCTCGCGCTGACAATCATGGCGGTCAAACTGCGCCTTCAGGTTTGCTTGGGCATCCACCGTGCGCTTAATCGCTGCCAGCGGAACACGAAATTCGAGTCCGCAACACGTACACACTCCCACTGCGGGAGCCATTCCTAGCCACTTCGTGACGCGGAGATTGCAAAGCACTTTCAGGACCTCTCCGCAAAAATTTGCGGGGTGGGAGAGGCAAATGGCAGAAGCAGCACGAGACTACTAGTGTCTCGCCAGACCCGTACCCCAGCACTTTGACGATTGCGGCAAAATTCCGGTTGCGTGTGAGATACCGAAAAAATCCTTTTATTAATTACGATGGGCAGGACCTGAAGCTCAGGCGTGTGTTTGGAAGACGAACGCCTGCGACACAGCGCCTGAAACGGCATCACGCCTTAAGCAGGCTGCTCACGTACGAGGGCGTGAGTGGAATCTTACGCGCGCGCACGCCGGTCGCATCGAACAATGCCGCAGCAACCGCGGGTGGAACCAGCGCATTGGCCGCTTCAGATCCTCCGCCGAATCCTTTGTCATCGCGCGAGAGTTGGACGATTTTGATTTCCGGTATTTCGCCCATGGTAAGAATCTTGTAGCTGTTCCAGTTCGTGCTCGTCACTTTTGATTTGTCGAAGGTGACCTCTTCCTTCAACGCTTCACTCAGTCCCATCACTACGCCGCTTTTCATGCAGCGATCGAGTTGCCGCGGATTGATGACTTTGCCGGGTTCGCATCCAAGGGTGAACTTCGTTACTTTCAATACTCCGGTGTTCGGCACCACAGATATCTCGGCGATCCCGACCCAATAGGCATTTGAACGAATCATTATGCAAACACCGCGCCCTGTAATTGCCGTGCTTCCGCTACGTCGTGCATCTCGATGTGGCGACGGTCTCGTTTCCCAGTTCGCTGCTTCGGCGGTCGCATGTAACAGACTAATCAGCCGCTCATCCGTCGTATGCGCCAAGCGATACTCGATCGGGTCCGTGCCGGCCGTCGCTGCCGCCTCATTGATAAATCCTTCCAGCGCGAAATTCTGCTGCCTCTGTCCAGGCGTACGCATGATGTTCCCGCGCAATCCGCCATAGGCCGAATCTCCAGCAATATTCGGCATTCCATACACATCTTCCAGTCGGTGGGCAATCTTGTTGTACGGCCATTCCGTTGCCACCCAACCGCCCGGCTTCGATGCTGCAGAAGGCATGCCTGCTAGAAGGGCTCCAAGCGGCCGCGGATCCTCCATGTGAGGTGCATATTGAGCGCTGTGGAACGCCACAATTTGCCCCTTCGCGTCAACGGCGGCGCTCATATCGGAGACCCACGCTGGGGAAACGCTCGACCACGCCATGTCCTCTGGCAGTGTCCACTGCACTCGGACCGGCTTTCCGGTTAGCTTCGACAGAATCGCAGCATCGGCCTCAGCCCCGTCGCCGCCGAATGTTGTACGCCCGTACTGCCCTGAATGGTCCAACCAGCGCACGATAACTTTCTCAACAGGAACACTGAGCACGTACGCAATTCGAGCACGCAATCCCTGCGACTGCGAAGAATGGGTCCATATCGTCACGATGCCGTCGCTGTTCACGTCCGCAACAGCCACGAACGGGCCGATCGGCGCGTGTCGCACATAACCTTGTTCGTAAGTTGCAGAAATCTTCTTCGTAGCGCTCTGCAACGCGCCTTTCGTTTCAGCGGCTTTGCCTTTGCTCTGCGATGGCTTGGCAAACTTGTGCGCGCGAATCGCTTTCGTCACGTTCTCGCTGCCGGGCAAGCCGGCCCAGTTCGTCCACTTTGTAGAGTCCGCAACGCTCTGCGCTGCCTGTACAGCTTCCCATTCATTCGGAGACACGACCGCAACCAAGTTTCCCTTCCGAACGACTTTCGCAGTTGGAAACTGTTTCGCGTCGATCGTTCCTACTGAGATCAACGTCGATCCCATCGTCACAGGGCGGACCATTCGCGCGTGCAGCATGCCCGGCAGGTTCACGTCGCAGCTCCACTTGGTCTTTCCCGTCACTTTGTCGGGAATATGTCCCGCCGGAAACGATGTTCCGATGACCTTGAAATCTTTCGGAGCCTTCATCGGCGGATCGCCGGTGACGGTCAATCCATCCATCGACGTCATGCCAACTTCGCCCGTAGGATCAGGCTTCGGCATCGTGCCTTTGATTGGAATCTTCAGCTCGAGATGTTGTCCTTGCACCAGCTCGCCGTAGGTAATCTTCTTTCCGCCACCCGTCACCACACCATCCGTAACGCTGAGCGACGAAACCGGCACACCCATTCGTGTAGCCGCCAGCCCTAACAGCGCCTGATGCGTATATGCTGCCACTTTCCGCACATTGGTCATTCCATCGAGGAATCCAGCCGAATACCCGCCGTCCGGCGTGCGGTCGGTGTCGCCCATGATCAAAGTGATGGTTTCTGGCCGAACATTCAATTCTTCGGCAATCGTCTGCGGGTAGTAACCGGTGATTCCAACGCCGGTTTCCGTTCTTCCCGTGCGAGCGATGATGGTGTTGTCGCTGCGAATCTCAAGCCACGATTCGGGCAAGGTCGCATCAATCGAAGTTGGATTTTCAGCAGCAGCTGCTCGGGCGACGAATGGAATGGGGACGGCTAGCGAAACAAAGAGCGCTCCACCAGTCTTCACGAAACCACGTCGCGAAATCGTACCAAACACCGGAGTCTCGGGCTGTGCGGTTTTGCTGTTCATAGCGCTTCTCCTCTCATCGCCTTACCGGCACGCTGAACCGCATCGATAATCGCGGCATACGTTCCACAGCGGCACAGATGCGGTGAGGGCGGTGCATTCGTGAACGCGTCCTTAATTTCTTCGACTGAGGGATTCGGGTTTTTGGCGAGCAGTTGGGCCGCGACGATCATCATGCCACTCTGGCAATATCCGCATTGCGGCACTTGCTCGTCGATCCACGCTTGCTGCACTGGATGGAGGGTTTTCTCCGCCTCGTCCGCACTCAAGCCCTTTTCCGCCGCCCAAACCGCGGGCAACCCCTCGATGGTAGTAACCTCTTGTCCGGCGACCCCAGAAACCGGCGTAATGCAGCTCCGAATTTCTTTGCCATTCAGCAGTACGGCGCACGCCCCGCACTGCGCCATCCCGCAGCCCATCCTTGGACCCGTTAACTTCAACTCATTGCGCAACACGAATATCAATGGAGTATCAGGATCAATAGTGACGGTTTGTTTTACGCCGTTGACGGATAATGTGAGTTCGTTCGTCATATTTCCTCTATAGACGGACTTCGCGATCGAAAGTATCAATCGTGCTCACAGCATGATACTCCGTCGAAGGTTTGCAAAGTGTGCCGGATGACCGATAAAAATTTCTAAGACTTGCACCGGGAACCTGCCATGTATTGCCACAACCGGAGGGGACGTGGTTTACAAAGTCGAAGATACCCGGCTGCACCGTTCGGATGATTGAAGGCGGAGGCAGCCTGGGTCTCACGTTGAAAGCGGGCAAGCGACTGCGGGTCGCGGGCGACTTCCTCCGGCAGAATTTGAGAGCGATGGCCGTGACGTGCAGTTTCTTACCGGCGTGCCTAGATAATAAACTGCAGAGCTCGTTCATGCCGCTCATCAGCTCCACAGCTTGAACCGCTCCAGGAGCGGCAGGTCTTTGATAGCTTGATGGCGCCAACCCGCGGTAAACCCGAAGGAAGAAATCAGATTTACTAGGCCATAGGTGGTCGACATTTCGTCAAAGAGGCTTCGAACCTCCGCTGGATCATAACGCTTTCTGAATCGGCACAGTGCAGAGAAGATTTATGTCCTACCGCAGGTCTTCTTCCGAAAGAAACGGGCGGCTTGCGCCGCCCTTCTCTGAGTCTGAATGCTGACTGTTGGGTGCTTATGTTCCCTCCGACCACCCCGCCAAATACTCTTCCTGCTCAGGCGTGAGCTTGTCGATCTTTATTCCCATCGACTCGAGTTTCAGTTTCGCTACCCGCTTGTCGAGTTCTTCGGGAACGCGATAAACGCGCTTCTCTAGCGTCGAGTGGTTCTTCACCATGAAGTCGACTGAGAGCGCCTGATCAGCGAAGCTCATGTCCATCACGGACGGTGGATGCCCTTCAGCTGCAGCCAGATTAATCAGTCGACCTTCGCCGAGCAGGTTGATTTTCCGGCCATCTTTAAGAGAATATTCGTCGACGAAATTCCGCGTCGTACGCTTTGACGACGCCATTTTCTCGAGCGCCGGAATGTCGATCTCAACGTTGAAGTGGCCTGAGTTCGAAACAATCGCGCCATCTTTCATCACATCGATGTGTTCTTTGGCAATGACGTTCTTGTTGCCCGTCACCGTGCAGAACACGTCCCCGAGCTTCGCGGCTTCGGACATCGCCATGACGCGGAAACCATCCATCACTGCTTCGAGTGCCTTGGTCGGATCAACTTCCGTAATGATGACCTCGGCTCCAGCTCCACGCGCGCGGCTCGCGAGCCCGCGACCGCACCAGCCGTAGCCGGCAACCACGAACTTTGATCCTGCAAGCAGGAAATTGGTCGCGCGAATGATGCCGTCGATCGTTGATTGGCCTGTTCCATAACGGTTGTCGAACAGGTGCTTTGTGTCGGCGTCGTTCACGGCAACGATCGGATATTGCAACACGCCTTCTTGCGCCATCGCGCGCAGCCGGATCACGCCTGTCGTCGTCTCCTCCGTTCCGCCGATCACTCCGTCAAGCGCGTCTTTGCGTTTCGTATGAAGAATGCTAACCAGGTCGGCGCCATCATCCATGGTGATGTGCGGCTTGTGGTCGAGCGCAGCCAGAATGTGGCTGTAATACGTCTCGTTGTCTTCGCCCTTGATCGCGAAAACGCCAATGCCGTGGTCGCGCACCAGACTCGCGGCGACATCATCCTGCGTCGAGAGCGGATTCGACGCGCACAACACAACGTCCGCGCCGCCGTCGCGCAGGCAAATGGCCAGGTTCGCCGTTTCGGCGGTCACGTGTAAGCACGCTGCAATCCGCGTTCCCCGCAGCGGCTGGTTCTTAATGAATTCCTTGCGGATGATTTGTAGCACCTTCATGGACTGATTAGCCCATTCGATCCGCTTCTTGCCTAGATCGGCGAACTCGAGACCCTTAACATCGTTCTGAACTGCGGTCGTAGCTGTTGACATATCTCTCCTGTGGCGCTTCCTGCTTCCGGAAATCCTTGCTTTTGCAACTATGAATTAGTTGAAGGTGCCCCATCCTTGTCTCGCCGACTTTGCGAGGCAAGGTTCAGGTTTTGACTTTTCTCAATGACTCCGTGTCTCCGTGGTAAAGCCTGCTACTTCCTCAATCCAGCCAGCGCCGGCTCTTTCACTCCCGCATCACTCGCCAGAGCGGCAGCTTTATCCGTCGCTTCCCACGTGAAGTCCGGATCATTGCGCCCGAAATGCCCGTACGCTGCCGTCTTGCAATAAATCGGCCGGCGCAACTTGAGCGACTCAATAATTCCCTTCGGCGTAAGTTTGAAATGCGCCCTCACGAGATCGGGGATCTTTTCCGGATTCACTTTTGCAGTACCGAAGGTTTCAACCAGAACGCTCACTGGCTCAGCAATTCCAATTGCATACGCAAGCTGAACTTCGCAGCGGTCAGCGAGGCCTGCCGCAACAATATTTTTTGCGATATATCGCGCGACGTATGCTGCCGAACGGTCTACCTTGGTCGGATCTTTTCCACTGAATGCACCGCCGCCGTGCCTTCCCATGCCGCCGTAGGTGTCCACGATAATTTTGCGCCCAGTCAGTCCCGTGTCGCCCATCGGACCACCAATCACAAAGCGCCCGGTTGGATTGATGTGATACTTCGTGTCGGCATCCAGCAGTTCCGCGGGAATCGTCGCCTGAATCACGTGCTTCAAAATATCGGCGCGGAGGTCATCATTGGTTACTGTCTCCGCATGCTGGGTCGAGATCACCACCGCGTCCACGCGTACCGGCTTGCGATTCGCGTCGTATTCAACCGTCACCTGGGACTTGCCATCCGGTCGAAGGTAGGGGAGCTTGCCGTGCTTACGTACTTCCGAAAGCCGCCGCGTCAATTTGTGTGCCAACGAAATTGGAGCAGGCATCAATTCTGGGGTTTCGTTGCAGGCGTAACCGAACATTTGTCCCTGGTCGCCGGCGCCACCTGTGTCGACCCCCATGGCGATGTCGCCTGACTGCTTGTTAATGCTGGAAATCACGGCGCAGGTGTTCGAGTCGAAGCCATAGAGGGCATTGTTGTAGCCGATGGATGCGATCACCCCGCGCACGAGGGTCTGGAAATCGACATATGCTTTGGTTGTAATTTCGCCGGCGATGACCACCAGCCCAGTTGCGGTGAGTGTCTCGCAGGCAACACGACTCGTTGGGTCTTCGGCAAGGCAGGCGTCGAGGACGGAATCAGAAATCTGGTCGGCGATCTTATCGGGATGCCCTTCAGTCACAGATTCCGACGTAAAAAGATACGGGTTGCGGGATGACAATTTAGTTTTCTCCTTCAAAGTTGCTCATCAATGCTGAAGCACAATCGGGATTATTGTCCTGATAGATGCGAAAATCGCGGTCTCTGTGTTTGGCGTGGGTGAGGGTACCCGGGGCCAGTTTTCGGAACACCATCAGAACCGAACAGCCATAAAAATGAACAGCTTACGCTTCATTTGAGGCTACCAAAGAAGTTGGGAAGGCGCAATGAAAATTACGCCAATCGTAAGTTGAATCAGTAGAAGGGGAAAGGGGAGATGTGGATGGGGAAAGTCACGGTTCAAATGGATACAACGGCGTACATTGGACCCACCCTGTCCCAAAAATCAGGGACAAGGTGGGGCAACCCGTGAATTGTTTTTGTAAAAACTGACGGGTCCCTCTGATTTCCATTTCTCTTAACCCGCAGGGAACGCCATTACCAAGGTTCATTGCTCGTCGTCCAAGTGGTGCCTATAATCTGAGAACCTCACGCCAGCAAAGGACCCACTGATGTCGAAGGCCGCAGGAGCGGAGACTGCCCGTCAGAACCAGGAATTGAGCATTTTCCATGACGTGGCACAGGCCCTGACCTCGTCTCTCGATCTCGACTCCATTCTGCAAACCATTATGGAAAAGATGGCGGAATATTTCCGCCCTGATACCTGGTCTTTGCTGATGGTGGATGAGCAAAAGGCTGAACTCTACTTTGCCATCGCAGTCGGCACAGCTTCTGACGCGCTGAAAAATGTACGGCTGAAGGTGGGCGAGGGAATCGCGGGTCACGTAGCGAAGTTTGGCGAAAAGCTTATCGTTCCCGACGTTCGCGCCGACAAACGCTTTGCCAAACGCGTAGACCAGCTCACGCAGATGGAGACGCAATCCATCATCTGCGTTCCGCTCAAATCGAGACTACGAGTACTGGGCGTAATTCAGCTTGTGAATGTGGAAATGGACCACTTCACGCAAGCCGAGTCGTTCTTCCTGCAAGCCCTCTGTGATTACGCCGCGATTGCGATCGAGAACGCACGCTCGGTCGAACGCATTCAGGAACTCACAATCACCGATGACTGCACCGGACTCTACAATGCGCGACATCTGTATAAAACACTGGAAGCCGAAGTTTATCGATCAGCGCGCTTCGGATACGAGTTCTCGGTTCTGTTTATCGACCTAGACCATTTCAAGCAAGTAAACGACACACACGGCCACCTTATTGGCAGCAAGTTGCTCGCGGAAATCGGATATCTGATTAAAGCGCAGCTGCGATTGATCGACTTTGCGTTTCGCTATGGCGGAGACGAATTCGTCGTTTTACTCCCTCAAACCGGGAAAGACTCGGCGCTGATAGTCGCCCGGCGCCTGCGAGACAGTCTGCGCAACGCCGTTTTCTGCAAAGAGGAAAACCTAAACCTCAACGTTCGCGCTTCGATGGGACTGGCAACTTATCCGCACGATGCCAAGACTCCGCACGACGTCATCCGTCAGGCTGACGAAATGATGTACATGGTTAAGAACTCCACCCGCGACAATATTGGAATCGCGCAGCGAGGACTGGAGCGGTAGGTTCATCCGGAGATCACAATCGAAGTTGCTACTCTTCAAGTCCTGTTGGTCATATTTATTGCGACTCTGATCCGCTCGGCCTTCGGATTCGGTGAGGCGCTCGTTGCCGTCCCACTACTCGCATTTCTGATACCGGTCAAAGTCGCTGCCCCGCTTGCCGTACTTGTCTCGATCACGGTTGCCGCAATCGTCGTCGCGCAAGACTGGAGAAAGGTTCATCTTAGCAGTGCTGGCTGGCTCGTCCTGTCCACGCTTCCGGGGATTCCACTCGGCCTATTGCTATTGACAAGCCGGCATCAGGTGTTTGTGAGAGCCGCTCTGGGTGCGATCATCGGGCTGTTTTCGATTTACTCGCTGATTGGGTGGGCCCCGTTCGAACTGGAAAATGACAATCGCGTGTGGCTAGTAATTTGCGGATTTTGCGCGGGAATTTTTGGCGGCGCCTTCGGGATGAATGGCCCGCCGCTTGCCATCTATGGCTCGATGCGCCGATGGTCAGCGCAACATTTTCGAGCGACGCTGCAAGCGTACTTTCTTCCGGCGAGCATCGAGGGGATGTGCGGATATCTTATTGCCGGACTTTGGACAAGAACAGTAACTCACTATTATTTAGTTTCGCTGCCAGCGGCCCTGCTTGCGCTGTTTCTCGGGCGTGTTATTAATCGGCGATTGAGCGGTGAAGGATTCCTGAAATATGTGTACGCGGGCTTAGCGTGCATCGGTGTGACTTTGTTGGTGCAGGCGGTTGGGGGATGGGAATAGGCAAATTCGCGAAAAGAGGATTTCCGTCATTGAACTCGAGCGCATGAAGTTCCTGGTAGGAATTCCTCGAGTTATCCAGCGTATGCGCGGGAAGAACACGATGTCCTTCGACTACGCAAACCGATTCGCGAGCGAATCGCGTTTTCTCCGCTGAGGATGACAGTGCAGTAGGACTCGTTCCCCGCCGTATAATTTTCCCCCATGAGCAACTCTCCGCAGAACCGACGCGTGCGGCTGGACGATCCTCGTCTCGATCGCGACGATCCCTACCTGCGGATATTGTGTGTGAACGTCTATGTTCGCGATCAGGACAAGAGCGCGCGTTTTTTTGTCGACCAGTTGGGATTCAGCGTGTTGGTCGACGACAACTATGACGGCGCGAATCGATGGGTCGCCATCTCCCCTCCCGACGGAAACACGTTGCTCTCGCTGATTGCGCCAGCGCCCAAATCGCCGGACCAGAAGCTGATTGGGCACGGCAAACACACAGTGTTGGTAACCGAAGATGTAGAGAAGAAATACAAGGAATGGAGCAAGCGAGGAGTTAAGTTTCATGCGCCGCCGCAAACCACCCTGTGGGGCGGGATTGTGACTACCTTCGAAGATATCGATGGGAACAGCTTCGCTCTGATAGGACTTGATACGTTCGTGCGTGAGCTTGAGGAGCATAGGCGTGCGGCCGCGGAAAAAATCGAAGCTGAACGGCGTACAGCACAAGAACTGGAAATTGCGAAGCAAGTCCAGGCACGGTTGTTTCCACAGAACTCTCCGCCACTGCGAACGCTCAATTATGCAGGAATCTGTATTCAGGCGCGGCAGGTCGGCGGAGACTATTACGACTTCCTGAATCTCGGACGCCAACGGCTGGGGCTGGTCATCGGAGACACTTCTGGAAAAGGAATCGGCGCTGCCCTTCTCATGGCGAATCTGCAGGCGAATCTGCGTAGCCAGAGTGCTGTCGCTTCGGAGCAACCACAAGTTTTTTTAAAGTCTGTAAACCAACTTTTCTGGGCGAACACAACCGATAGCTCTTATGCAACGTTGGTTTTCGCCGAGTACGACGACTCGTCGCGACGCGTGCGTTACGCAAACTGCGGGCACTATCCAGGATTGTTATTTCGCAGTGATGGGGCGCTTGAAAAACTGGGATCGACTTCAACGGTGCTGGGATTATTTAACGAGTGGGAGTGCACACTCGCAGAGAACGAGCTTTCTCCCGGAGACACACTTGTTCTCTATACGGATGGCGTGACCGACACCTTCAATGACAAAGGAGAAGATTTTGGAGAAGACCGCCTGATTGAAGTTGTACGTAATCACCGTAAACTCGCTCCGGAGCCGATGCTGACTGCGGTGGTGAATGAGGTGCGCCGGTTCAATCCGCACGAGCAGCACGACGACATAACGATGATTGTGGCTAAGGGGAGGAAGTAAATCCCCCGGCTCTGTGCTTTTTGTTGAGACAATCAAATCCCAACTCTGTCACACGGAACGTGAAAAGGGTAGGCAACCTCGGCAAGGGTTACTTCGCACTTCTTCGAACAACGCGGAGAAGTAGCCCACTCCGCACCCTCGACATTCCTCAACTACGGATTGCGGTGGAGGATATGGGTGGCGATGTCGGGCCAAAATTCGCGGAAGATATTTGTCAAAGCATCTCGGCCGACGGCATATGCGTATTTTTGGCTTATGGCTCCGGCGGTTCGAGTTCCGCTCGGATAGTAACTGAGCGAAATACCTTGCGCAATTCCTCTGCCCAATAATTCCGAAACGTTGAAGCTGTTGTGGCCGTCGTAGTTCGGGGTGACGAAGACGCGAGTGCCGGAATAAAAGAAGCGCTTCAAGAACTGGCCTCTGCCCATGGCGTAGTAGCGTTCGTCCTGGTGAAAGACGGTGGGCATGGCGAAGATGACGAAATAGTTTCCGATGGTCTTGTCGGCAAAACCTCGCCAGTAGTATCGGCCGTATCCGCCCATGCCTTCACCAAGTTGCGGGTGGGCATCGGACCATTCCGCCATAGCTGAAGTTATTCCGACAAAGACAAACGAGGAGTAGTCGAAGCTATTGCGCGTGGCTATGACGAAGGCCTGCTTCGGGCTGGGTGGAGGAGGCAATGCTCCGGCGCTGACGGCGCGGAAATTCGGCATGATACCGAGGATTCGTTTCGGTTGCTGTTTCGATGCTGGTGCGCCCTGGTTCGCAGGGGCGGCCTTCGTCGATTGCGGCGCGGTCTGAACGGGATCACTTGGAGAGCCGGGAACTGAGGGATTCTGCGAGTAGGATTGCTGTGGCTCCTGGGGCATTGGTCTGTGGGCGGATTGCTGGGCGTCGCTCTGGTGTGATGGTTGCGCCGGAATGCCAGTGGACTGTGGGGCCTGGGCAAAAAGCAGAGGTGCGAAGAGTAGAAAAATGAAGGCAGTCGCGAAACGCAAGAGTCTCTCTCCCGGGGGGGGATTGATGTGCAATTGTGACGCTCTCTTTATATTGATGCAGAGAGGGCGACTGTTGTGAATCGAAGTAATGGCAAGGCGCTCAAGCACAGCGGTATCGCGTGGGAACTGCTGGGAGAGTCGTTAGAGGAGTACTGAACTAGACTTACTGCACATGGCGAAGGTGCTGATCAGCGGCGCGTCGGGACTGATAGGATCGGCGCTGGCGCGGGCGCTCGCGGACCGTGGCGATGCAGTTACCCGGCTCGTGCGGCGTCGACCTGCGAGACCAAACGAAGTGCAGTGGGATGCGCTGCGCGAAGTTGCTCCGGACGTGGTCTCAGGGTTTGATGCAGTCGTCCATCTCGCGGGAGAAAACATTGCGGAACGCTGGACACCCGAACAGAAACGCCGCATACGGGAGAGCCGGGTGGTAAGCACGCAGAATTTGGTGCGGGCGATGTTGCAGGCAGCAAAGCCGCCGCAGAGCTTTATTTGCGCCTCAGCTACTGGTTATTACGGCGACCGTGGAGAGGAAATTTTGACGGAAGAGAGCCGGAGCGGTTCGGGATTTCTGGCGGAAGTGTGTCGCGAGTGGGAGGCGGCGGCAGAACCGGCAGCGCAGGTTGGAATTCGAATTGCGAATTTGCGGCTGGGGATTGTGCTGAGCGTGGATGGGGGCGCGCTAAAACAAATGCTACTGCCATTTCGCTTGGGCCTCGGAGGACGAATCGGAAACGCCCGCCAGTGGTGGAGTTGGATTCACATTGAGGATGCGGTGGGCACGATTTTGCACGTGCTCAATCAGCGTGTCGAGATTCGCGGGCCGGTGAATGTTGTTTCGCCGAATCCCGTGACGAATGCGGAGTTCACGAAAGCTTTGGCTCGCGCGCTTAAGCGCCCTGCATTGTTCCGGGTGCCAGCGTTTGCAGCGAGACTTGCGTTCGGAGAGCTCGCGCGGGAGGGCATGCTGGCGAGCGCGCGGGTGGTACCCAAGAAGTTGGTGGAGAGCGGATTTGAATTCCGGTATGGGGAGCTGAGTGCGGCGCTCAAGTGCTTGGTGAAGTGAGTTGACCGAGCCCGAGTGGCGGCGACAGGCTGGGAGAACGCCTGGAAGTAGCAGTGATGCGGAAAGGTGCAGAGGTCCTTCGACTACACCAGACGACTCGCAAGCGAATCGTCTCGTTTCGCTCAGGATGAGAGTGGAAGAAGCTCAGAAAACGCTAGAAGAAAAGCAATTATCTAGCGCGGGCTTTTGCGAAGTGCTCGACGCGTTCGTAGACGCTGAGAACGTGCTTAGGGAGCGGCAGGTGGCTGCCTTGCTCGAGAATCGGTATCAGTTTGTCGAACTCAGGGCCGGAGTGGGATCCGGTGATCACGATGCGGATGGGATGAAAAAGTTCTTTGCCCTTGGCTCCGGTTTCGGCTTTCACTTCGTTGACGATTTTTTTAAACTGCTCGGCAGTGAGCTTGCCTTCGCGCCCGGACTCATCTTCGAGAATCTTGAAAGTGAAACGGGCGAGGACCGCATCGGTTTGCGGTAAGGCAAGGACTTCGGCATTGTCAGGAGCAGCGAGGGCGGCGTTGGCGTCGTAATTGAAAATGAGAAAGGCGCGGCCAGGAAGCTGGTCGAGGCGGTCGACCGAAGGGGCTAACAGCCGCGTGATCCTTTCAAACCAGCCGATCACGTCCGGTTGCCATGAGGTTGCAATAGGGTCGTCGCCGGCATGCTCGGGAACCTCACCTTTAAGGCCGCTAAGTCCGCGCGCAAAGTAAGGAAGCGCCAGCTTCTCGATCCTCCCCGGCGGACTTTGTTTGATGTAATGCCGGTTTAGCCAGTACAACTTTTCCATGTCGAAGACGGCGGGCGAGGGCGTGACGCGATCGAGAGAAAATTCTTTGATCAGTTCTTTCGGCGAGAAAATTTCGCGCGTTCCTCCTGTCGGCGCCCAGCCGAGCAGAGCCAGATAATTCACCAGCGCTTCGGGGACGACTCCCATGTCGCGGAAGTTCGCGATGGAAGTCGCGCCGTGGCGTTTTGAAAGGCGTTCGCGGTCGCTGCCGAGAATCGTAGAAAGATGTGCGAACTCGGGCACTGGCCAACCCAGGGCTTCGTATAGCGCGACTTGCTTCGGTGTATTTGAGAGATGATCATCGCCGCGAATCACGTGGGTGATCTTCATCAGCGCATCATCGATTACGACGACGTAATTGTAGACGGGCATCCCCGAGGAGCGCAGGATGATGGGATCGCTGACGACTTCGTTTGAGAACTCGACCTCGCCGTGGACAATGTCGTGAAACTTGATCGGATGCTCAGGGATGCGAAGGCGAATGGCGCATAGCTCGTCCGCTGTGCGGCGGCGCTCCGCTTCGGCACGATCAATGGCGCGACATCTGCCGGAGTAGATCGGCTGGCGATGTTCGGCGGTGGCGCGGTCGCGCTCTTTCTGGAGTTCTTCTTCAGTGCAGAAGCACAAATATGCTTTGTGTTCGCTGAGCAGACGTTCGGCATGCTCGCGGTAAATCTGCAAGCGGTCCGATTGGCGGTAGGGGCCGAAGGGGCCGCCGATGTCGGGCCCTTCATCCCAGTCGAGGCCGACCCATTTCAGATCGGCAATCAGCTGATCTTCAAATCGGGCTTCGCTGCGGTCGAGGTCGGTATCTTCAATGCGGAGAATCATCGTGCCGTTTTTCTGACGCGCGAAAAGCCAGTTGAAGAGAGCGGTGCGGGCGTTACCGACGTGAAGATGACCGGTCGGGGATGGAGCGAATCGGACGCGAACGGGGGAAGTTGGGGGCACGAATTGATGTTAGCAAATGGTATTGGAAGGGTTAGCCCAACGGTTTTAAAAGAGGACAAAAAGTAAAAAAAACACCATGGCTTTGCGGTCAGGGAAAGCAATGACCACAAAGGGACGCGAAGGTACACGAAGAGCAAACGAGACTACTCCGGGGCTAAATGGGTTTTGGTGATGCGGTCGTGCCAAGAGAGTTCGTCTTCGTCGAAGAAGCACCAGGCATAACCCAAGCCAAGCGAGATACCGGAGAGAACTGAGGCGACCACGCGCCAGCGGCGCAATTTTCTAGGGACTACAGTGCCGTCAAAACGCATAATTCTTAATCTCGCTGCGCGCAGGCCCAGAGTGGTACCGCAACAGATTATGAACGCGGATTGATAGGCAAACCATAAGATGGCACCGAGAACGAGGCCGAATGCCATGCTCAACCGCAGTGGCGGGAGCGACGGATTGAAGCGCAGGAACATGTAGCCGAAGATGGTAATTGCGGCGAGGACTACAAGGCCGTCTATTGACGCACCAAATATCTTTCGGGACAGCCGTGCTGTCGCGAGTGGCATGTCCAGACCGGGCTGTCGCTCCGGCTCCGGCTCGATTGGTTGCGTAATCGAAATTCCGCCAAGCGCAGGCGGCGGCGGCAAAAGCTCTGGGGCCTCGATGATTCTTGGCCGATCGATTACTGGCTCGGCTAGTTCTTCGCGGTTGAATGGCAGCATTCCCGGGCGCGGGAATTCGAGCACGCGCGCCGTTGCCTCATTCACCAACGGAATGGGAGCAGGTGGCGGATCTTTAGGTAAAACCTGCGGCGGATCTGACTGCGGATAAAAAAATTGAGATTCCGGCAGCGGGGCAACGGTCCTTTCTGGTTTCCAGGCGGGCCGCGACTCAAATGACAATTGCAGCGACGGATAGCGTTCCGGGCGTGGCTTTGCCGTTTTATAGTTCTTCACCTTGGCACTGACGAGATCGCGCCAGTCGAGAGCCGGCACAGACTGAGGGCTGGGGGCGTCTGCTGGATCCAGGCTTTCAGAAGGGGCGATCGCCTCCGGACCGGCGAGATTCCCGTCTTCCCGCTGGTTATTGTGATTAGAATTTTCGGACGGGCGAGGTGCCCCTCCCGTCAAATTCTCACTGTGCTCCGCGGAGATAGGATGTGTCTGCGAATTCTCTGACGAATCGACTACGAATTCGGCTTTCTGCCCGATCCGCTCCAGGCTTGCGGAAAAGAACTGTTCGCTTGAGTCGATCGCTTCAGGATCGAAATAGGTTTCGTTTGAATCAGAGTCGAATTGGGATTCGGGCGAGTTCATAACTGCGAGGGAACATTCGCGGCGCCTTTTTGCTCCACCAGTAGCAAACGTGCTAAGTTCGCCGAGAGGCGAATGCTCTCGCGTCGTTCTTGCGCTCGAAATGCTTCCCCTTCGATTGCTTATCACGGCAGCACTGGTTTGTCATCTGCTAGTGGCCCCGCGCCTAGTTACCAGCCAGTTGCATCCCGATTTGAATGAGGATTCGAGCAGCGCAAAGCAGCCCCCAGATGCACCGGAAACGCAGCATTTTCCCGTAACAATCCGCGCAATTGAGCAGGAAAAAAACGGTCCGGTCTACACCGCGAAGGGCAGCGTGAGGATCGACTACGCGACTTATACCATCCTAGCCGATCAACTCACCTACAACGAAGACACCGGCGACGTTGACGCTGAGGGGAACTTGCTGCTCGAAGGCGGCCCGAACAATGAGCATATTGAGGCGACCAGAGGGAAATACAACGTACAGAACGAAACCGGCAGGTTCGAAGGCGCACACGGCAGCGTCGGATTCCGCTTGCGCGCTCGCCATAATATGTTCACGACGACGAACCCGTTTTTTTTTAGTGGACGGGTAATTGAGAAGACAGGTCCGGACCACTACATTGTGACCGATGGAATGATCACGACGTGCGAACTTCCGCGGCCCAAGTGGGAGTTTGCGGCGCATCGAGTTGATGTCGAAGTGGGAGGCCGGGCTACCATTTACCACAGCAACTTCCGGCTGGAAGGCATTCCGATTCTCTACTTCCCCTATGCCACGCACCCGACGCAGAAGAATCCACGGCAGAGTGGATTTTTTATTCCGAGCGTGACTCGGTCTTCGGTCCGTGGCAACACGATTGGGGATGCATTCTTCTGGGCGATCAATCGGAGCATGGATCTCCGGGCAGGAGCGGAGTATTTTTCGAAACGTGGCTGGGCGCCCGATGCCGAGTTTCGAGCGCAGCCGACCGATAACTCGTTCGTGGATGCCACGGTTTTCAGCGTGCTTGATCGCGGTCTAAACGGCATAAAACAAGGCGGAACGGCGGCCCGGCTGAACGGTGAAGGCGAGTTTGACCACAATTTTCGTGCTGTCGCAAATATCGATTATCTTACTTCCTATGTTTTCCGGTTGGCATTCAGCGACGTTTTTTCGCAAGCAGTGGATTCCGAAGTTCGTTCCCAGGCATTCCTTTCGAATACGACGTCAAACTTCTTTCTCAACGCCGACACGAGCCGCTACCAGAATTTTCAGAGCACGGCGCCCGGGGACGTAGTCACGATTTTGCATGCACCCGGTTTTGAAGCTTCAACCGTTGATCGCCAGCTCGGGCCAACTCCCTTCTACGGTAGCTTCGATGCCGATGTGGAGGGGCTTTCGCGCAGCGAACCCGGATTCAGCACCGCGCCGTTGCTCGGGCGCTTGGATCTAAATCCCACGGTGGCACTGCCTCTGGGGCTCGGCGGCTGGAGCTTCCGCCCTGAGCTGTCATTGCGCGACACAATTTACACCCAGCAACTTATTCCAACGCCGACTACAGTGCTCAGCCAGGTCGGAGCAGTCGTATCCAACGATCTCAACCGCAAGTCGCTCGAAGGCTCGTTCCAGCTAAGGCCTCCTGCGCTGGAGCGTGTGTTCAGTGGCGAGTTGTTTGGGCACAAGTGGAAACACGTCATTGAGCCGCGGATCGTTTACGACTATGTGACAGGAGTGAATAATTTCTCGCGTATTCTTCGTTTTGACGATCGCGACATTCTGAGCGACACGAATGAAGTTGAATATGCGATTGTGAATCATCTTTATGCGAAGCGGATCGTTCCGAAGGAAGAAAAGTGCGCTCCGCCAGGGATGCCTGCATTGATCGTGGGTGGCGCCCCTCCGCCAACTCATATCCCGTGGCAACGCACTCAGAATCCGACCCTAAGTTGCGCTAAGCAGCCGGAGACGCGCGAGATCGTCAGCTGGGAGCTGGCGCAGAAATACTTTATCGATCCGACATTCGGCGGAACACTGATCCCAGGACGAACGAATGTGTTCACGAGCACCGTCGACTTGACTGGAATTGCGTTTCTCACCGAGCCACGGCACCTTTCACCTTTGGTCTCCCGCTTACGGATTGGCACAACGACCAACAGCGATTTGGAATGGGATGCGGATTACGATTTTCTTGCCAGCCGAGTAAATTCGAGCACGTTTCTCTTCAACTATCACTTCGGCCTGTTCACTGTGGGCGCGGGGGACGCATTTCTGCATGTGCCCGGCGAAATCACGAATACAACCACAGCTCCTCCCGCGCAGAAGTTCAATCAATTCCGCACCATCTTGGGGTACGGAAGCGCCAACAAACGCGGTTTCAGCGGCGCCGCGAACCTCGGCTTTGATGCGGAACTCGGGCAGGTGCAGTATGGTTCGATTGAGGCAAGTTATAACTGGGATTGCTGCGGCCTGAGCCTGGAATACAGGCGCTTTAACCTGGCCGCAGTCAGGAACGAGAACCAATATCGATTTACGTTCTCGCTGGCGAACATTGGATCTTTTGGTAATTTGCGGCGTAACGAGCGGTTGTACTGACCGCAATTCACTGGGAAGGCTCCATCAAAATTCTAGAAAGTTTCACCCCAGATAGCACTGATTCACAAGGAACGCCACAGAGAATGGTTTTGGGCTTACCATATCTGCATGGCAAATTCGGTGGAACTGGCCGCCAAACAGGCAACGCTTAACTTAGAGCTTCGAAAGCTCGGGCGGGCACTGGTGGCCTATTCGGGCGGCACGGATTCGGCGTTCCTGGCCTGGGCTGCGCACAAGGCGCTCGGTGCGGACATGCTGGCGCTGATTGCGGATTCTCCGAGCCTTGCCCGTTTTCAGCTGAATGATGCCGTTGCGTTTGCCCGTGAGCAGAAAATCCCGCTCGAAATCATCCACACAGACGAATTCAGCCGGACGGAATATGTGCGCAATGATGGTTCGCGCTGCTTCCACTGCAAAGACGAACTTTTTACAGTAATGGAGAAGTTCGCTGCAGCACACGATTTTGAAGCAATCGCCTATGGTGTGAATCGCGATGATCGGGGCGACTTCCGCCCGGGACAGGCTGCGGCAGCAAGGCACAAGGTGGCAGCGCCGTTGCTGGCTGCGGGCCTAGGTAAAAACGAGGTTCGGGAACTGGCGCGCGAGGCAGGGCTGCGCATTTGGGATAAGCCGGCTTCGGCGTGCCTGTCATCACGCATTGAGTACGGCCGGGCAGTCACGCTGGAAGCGCTCTCCGCAGTCGAGCGGGGCGAAGATGCGCTGCGCGAGCTGGGGTTCCGGCAATTTCGCGTGCGTTATCATGGCAAGATTGCCAGGATCGAAATTGCCCGCGAGGAGATGAGCCGCGCTCTCAATCAGGAAATGGCCGCCGAGTTTACGCGGATTTTCAAGGCGCTCGGTTTCAAGTTCGTGACACTCGATCTTGAAGGGTTCCGCTCGGGCTCGATGAACGCACTGCTTCCGGCAGAACAGATCGTGCGTGCCGGCTGAGTTCCGGTCTTCTGTGGCAAGGGCTTCTGGGGCACTTCCCCATCGTGACTCGCAAGCTGTGTAATAAGCTGTGAGATAATTCACTCAATCCTCAATCCAGGCGGTCTTTTTGAAGCTGTACCAACTTAGCTTTCCACTCGTGTTGCTGCTAACGTTTACGTGTTCTGCGCAGGTATTGCCGAACCAAGTTTTATCGAGCGATGTTCAGCAGCGTATTGAACGCGAAATTCGCGTCAAGTACGAGCTTCCGGACTCGGTGAAGCTCACAATTTCAGAGCCACGCGCCAGCGAATTCCCCAACTACGATGCGTTATCGATTACGGTGGGCGACTCCGGCAAGAAGACCTATGAATTTCTTCTCTCGAAAGACCAGAAGACGCTGATCCGCTTGACCAAGCTCGACCTGAGCAGGGACCCGTATGCGGAAAACATGCGGAAAATCGACATCAAAGGTCGGCCGGTACGTGGGAACCCGAATGCAAAGGTGGTTGTGGTCAGTTACGACGACTTTGAATGTCCGTTCTGTTCGCGGGCACACAACACACTCTTCCCTGAGTTGTTGAAGGAGTATGGCGACAAGATCGCGTTTGTGTACAAAGACTTTCCGCTTTCAGATATGCATCCATGGGCAATTCACGCGGCGGTTGACGCGAATTGCCTGGCAGCGCAAAGCAACGACGCCTATTGGGATTTCGCCGATTACATTCACAAAAACCAAGGTCAGGTGAATTCGCAGAGCGGGCGTACCAATCAGTTTGCCGAACTCGACCGCATCACCGAGACTGAGGGTACTAAATTCAACGTGGACTCCACGAAGTTACAGGCATGCGTGAAGGAACAGAAGCAAGATGCCGTCAGAGCATCAATGAAAGAAGGAGAGTCGCTCGGCATCGATGGCACGCCAACAATCTATGTAAACGGCGAAATGCTGGACGGCGCGCGATCCGCCGACGAATTCCGCGCGGTGTTTGACAAGGCACTGCAACAGGTAGGGGTCGCGCCCCCCGCACACCCCACCGCCCAACCGGACACATCAGCCAAGTCAGTAGCGCCAGCGGCGAATGCGAACGTAACGCACTGAGCGGAGACTCTTTTGCATTCAGGAAACAGACTAAAAATCTCGTTAGTGGCGGCCGCTGTCGCTCTCGCCCTAACTGTCGGGTGCACGCTAAAGACCCCGGGCGGCGACGTGGCTGCTACTGTCGACGGGGAAAAGATCTATCGCGCTGATCTCGAGGGGTATTTCCAACGTCAAACTGCAGGCGCGACGGAGCCGCTCAGCGAAGAGCAAGCCACAGGGTTGCGGCTCAGCATTCTCGAAACGTTGATTGATAACCAGATTCTGATCCACCAGGCGGGAAAGCTGGGTTTGCTTGCAACCGACGATGAAGTTGACCGCGAACTCAAGAAGACACAAGCGCCTTACAATGACAAAGATTTCGAGCAGATGCTCAAACAACGTAATCTATCGATGGATGACTTCAAGCGCGAGATTCGACGTTCGCTAACGACACAGAAGGTGTTGAACCGCGAAGTCACATCGAAAATTAATATCAGCGAGCAGGATATTTCCGCGTATTACAACCAGCATAGAGCGGAGTTCAATGTGATCGAGCCACGATATCACTTGGCGCGAATTCTCGTGGCGGCTTCGGCAAACGCACAAGGGCTGGACGCCAGTCTGGATGCCAATAAGGTGCACAATGAGGCGGAGGCCCGCAAGAAGATTGATGACGTGCTCGGCAAACTTGAGGCAGGAGCGGATTTCTCGAGCCTGGCGATGACGTACTCTGAGGACGGTGCAACGGCGGCAAATGGCGGGGACATGGGAATCGTGCCAGAGTCGTCACTGCAGGCAGCATTAAAGCGGACGGATCCTGCGACGCGCGAAAATATTCTGAAGCTGAAGCCAGGGCAGTATACGCCGGTAATGCGAATGAATGATCCGGCTGGATTCCAGATCGTGAAGCTGATCTCTGTTGAGCCTGCGGGACTACGTGAGCTCTCGGACCAGCGCGTGCAACAGGACATTCGGAAGCAGCTTCAGGATCGGCGCGAACAACTGCTCAAGACGGCGTACTTCGAAGTAATGCGAAGCCAGGCGAAAATCCGGAATTACTACGCGGAGCAAGTGCTGGCAAGCAACGGCTCAGGGCACTAATTGCTGAAGCAGCTATTCGATAACTGCCAACACCTCTCCGGCATTTACATTTGATCCCTGTTTCGCGATGATGCTTTTCAGATTCCCAGCTTTGGGTGCGCGGACTTCGTTTTGCATCTTCATGGCTTCAATCACCAGAATTCCCTGGCCGAGTTCGATTTCTTCGCCTACGCGCGCCAGTACCCGCACTATTTTGCCAGGCATTGAGGCCGTAACTTTCTGCTCACCTGCATCATTTACCCCGCTGCGTTTTCTACTCCGCAGCGAACGGGAATCGCGGACGACGCACTCGTAGGATCTGCCCTGAAGAAAAATTGTGACAGTCTCGACTGAGCGGCTCACTCGTGCTTCGACGGATTTGCCATCTGCAATAAGAGAGAGAACGCCAGGACTTACTCGCAGTGAGCTAACTTGGATGTCGCGCGGGGCGCTTGCTTGTTCACCTGCTCCTGGTTCACCGATTTCCGGTTCACTCAGGCGGATGTTCCAGAGAACCTCAGCGACGTCCTTGTCCGATCCGGAGTCCTCGGTCCGTTGCAGTTCGACGCGATAGATCTTGTCTCCAATACTTACTTCATATTGCATGATGGGTTAGCTCACGACCTCGCTTCGGCCAGCCAACTTCCATGCGGAAGGCTTGGATTCGGTAAGGTGCTGGTGATCGGTGTTTCCACTCTGAAGAGCCTGGAATATGGCGGCAGCAATAGCCGCAATCTCTTGCTCGCCTTTGCGACCAGTGCCCAGCTCTGGCGACAAACGCGAGAGATACCCCGTATCGGTTTTGCCGGAGAGAAAATCCGGATCGCTGAGAATTCGCCGAAAGAGTGACAGGTTGGTCCTTACTCCGCCAACAACATAATCGCTAAATGCCTGCTTTAACTTTCCGATCGCGTCAGAACGATTTCCACCATACGCGACCAGCTTGGCAAGCAACGGGTCATATTCCATCGGTACGTTCCAGCCTTCGTAAACGCCGCTATCGACGCGGATTCCGGGACCCGAAGGCTCATTGAGGACGGAGATCCTGCCGGGGCTGGGAAAATAATTGTTGTCAGGATCTTCGGCATAGATCCTGCATTCGATGGCGTGACCACGAGGGGCGATGTCTCGCTGCGCGATGGGCAACTTTTCCCCGGCTGCAATCCGAATCTGCAAGTGGACCAGGTCGAGGCCTGTGACCAGCTCGGTGACAGGATGCTCGACCTGCAAGCGAGTGTTCATTTCCAGAAAATAGAAATTTGTGCCGTCGAAGAGAAATTCGATAGTGCCGGCGTTAGCATAGCCCGCGGCTTGCGCCGCGCGCACCGCGGTTTCGCCCATTCGCTGGCGAAGCTCCGGCGTCAGCGCTGTGGAAGGAGATTCTTCCAGAACCTTCTGGTGACGCCGCTGGATTGAGCACTCACGTTCGCCGAGATAGACACAGTTGCCGTGCTCGTCAGCCAGGATTTGCATCTCGATATGGCGCGGATTGGTGATGGCCTTCTCGAGGTAGACTTCATCGTCACCGAAGGCTCGCAAGGCTTCGCTGCCGGCTGAATCGAGCGCGGACGGCAACTCTGATTCGTTTGCGACCAGCCGCATGCCTTTGCCACCGCCACCCGCTGCGGCTTTGAGCATGACGGGGTAACCGAACTTCGCCGCCAATTCGCGCGCTTCGGCGAGAGATTGCAATCCTCGCGACGTACCAGGCACAAATGGTACTCCAGCTTTTTCGACTGTCTGCCGGGCCCGGGTTTTTGATCCCATGATTTCGATCGACTCGGGACTGGGGCCGATGAACTTTACGCCAGCGTCGCGGCTGGCGCGCGCAAAATCCTCGTTTTCAGAGAGAAAGCCGTAGCCGGGATGAATTGCTTCTGCGCCGCAGCGCTTTGCCACATCGAGAATGCGGTCGATATTCAGATAAGACTCAGCCGCCGGGGCGGGACCAATCGCGTAGGCTTCATCGGCTTTCAATACATGCAGGGCAGCGCGGTCCACTTCCGAATAGACTGCGACGGCCGCGATTCCGAGTTCATGGCACGCACGAACCAGCCGGACAGCGATTTCGCCTCGATTGGCGATCAAAATTCTTTTGAATAATCTGCTCACATCATTTCAATTGAGTTAGCAGTCGAGTTCTGGCCTATTAGGACAGAACTTCGTACTATAAGCATTCTTTCGAATGGCCGCCACTCAGCAACCTAGTACACGCATGAAAGCGACACTGTGGCTGGAGAGATATGCTCCGGGGCTGATCATTGTCGCGGGCCTTGTGGTGCGTCTAATCAGCGCACATTCAAAATTTTTGAATGCCGATGAGGCGATGCACTACCTGCTAGCAATGCAGCCGTCGGTTTCAGATGCTTATCGCGCCAGCCTCGGCACTGCGCATCCTCCGTTGTTGATTCTGCTGCTGCACTACTGGGAGATGATTTCGAGGAGCGAATTTTTTCTGCGGCTGCCTTCGGTGGTCGCGGGCACGGCTGCAGGATGGTTCCTATATGCGTGGCTGCGGGATGTGAGGGACCGCGGGACTGCGGTTGTCGCATTAGCATTGTTTCTGTTCTCTCCAGCTCTCATCTACACGTCGACCGAAATTCGGCAGTATGCGCTGTTGCTGTGCTTTATGTCGGCTGCGCTTTACCTACTGGACAGAGCGATTGCAACGAATTCGCCAATGCTGCTGCTCAGTTCGGGAACCCTGTCATGTTTGGCGCTCGTTACGCATTATTGTGCGTTGATTTTCGGATTGGCGGCTGCAATATATGGCTTCATCCGTATTGTTTCCGTGAGGACCAGACTATCCCTGAGGCTGATATGGCTTGCAGTTCAGCTGGGTTTCGCCACGATTGCGGCGTTTCTCTGGAAAACTCACATTGCAATCATTCGGCACAGACCGTTAACGCAAGATGTGGCGGAATCGTATCTGCGGAGTTCCCTGTTTCACCCTGATGAGGAGAATATATTTGTATTTCTCGGCAGAGCGAATTTGCGGCTGTTTCACTTTTTCTTCAGCCAAGGGGCAATCTCCATTGCTGGCTTGCTGCTGTTCGCCATTGGAATAGTGCTTTTGTTTCGCGAAAAGAGCCACACATCAAGTCGTGATCCGAGCTCACGGCAACTTGGGGTTTTGCTGCTGTTGCCATTCGCAATCAATAGCGTCACAGCGCTGGCAGGAATATACCCCTATGGTGGAACGCGACATGACGTTTACCTCGCGATTTTCGCGGTGCCGACGATTGCGGTGGCACTCGGATATTGGCAACCGTCGCGGAGATGGACGAAGCCTGTAGCGGTTCTCATTGCACTGGCAGTCTGCAATTTTACGGTGATACCAGCGGGTGCTTACATCAAGCCGAAAAATCAGAGGAAGGAGTTGATGAAGCAAGCGGTCGCTTATCTAAGTACGTCAGCGGCTCCAGGGTCCATTGTGCTTACGGACTACGAAAGCGGATTGCTGTTGAGCTACTATGTCTGCCAAAAGGACATCACCCATTCGGGCCAGCCGATTGGCTTTTTCTATCATGCGCAGTGCGGGAATTATCAATCTGTTTCGCTGCTTCCAAGGCTGTGGGTGTTCCGGGCAGAAACGTTTCCGTCCCAAATTTCAGAATTAGCGAAAAGCAGTCTTGAGGACCATCAGGTCTGGCTATTTCAGGCAGGTTTCATCGTCGACCGAGAACCGGAATTCCAAGCCCTTCTTGCGAAATATGGCTGTGCCGAGCCGCGAAGGTTTGGCGCGAATATTTTAGTCTGTAAGATACAGTAGCCGAAGAGTTAAGACGGGCAAGGATGCCCGTCTTCCTAAGCGTCAAAGCCAAAAAACACTCTTCGGAAATCGAGAGGGCTATTGGTTGGTAATGCCCTGCGGGGCCGAAGCGGCTTTCTCGGCCTTCTCTTTTCTTGCCGCCATCGCTTTATCCAGCCAGTCGTCGGCAGTCTTGCGGTCCTGGGTCGCTTCATCAGGCTGGTCGCATTCGCGGTCAGCTTTTTGGCGATATAGCAGGTTCATGTACGCCATAGCGTCGTCGTAGTCCTGACGGAGCTGCATGGCTTTGTTCAAGCTATCCAAACCTTCTTGCAGGGTCCCGCTGTCCCTGTCGCGCAGACTGGCGCACAGCTTTTTATCTTTGAGCGACTCATCCGGCTTCAGGCCTGCCTTCGACCGTTCCTCCTGCATGGGCGTGAAGAGCTTCCAATAATCAATAACACCGATCGAGTAGTAAGCCTCGGGATCGTTCGCGTCCAACTGGATCGCCATTTGGTTGTATTTTTTTGCATCATCAAACTTCTTCATCTGAAAATACAGACCAGCGAGGCTCTTGACCGCGTTCACATTCTTTGGATCCTGCTGCAGCACTGCCTCGTACTGAGCAATCGCGCTATTGGCGTTCTGAAGGTTTTCAGGAGAGTCCACGCCGGGAATGTATTGCGCCACGTATGCGGCGGCCAGGTAAATCTTCGCGTTGGCCAGGCTTGGATCAAGATTTACCGCATTCTTGAAATGCTCGACGGCCTGCTCGTAGCGCGCATTCTTGTAAGAAGCAACGCCTTTATTGAGTTGGTCACGCGCCCGCAATTTATTGCAACCCACGCTTGATAATGCAAGGGCGGCGACCGCGAACAACGCCAGAACTCGTATATTTGTTTTCATGAAAGTTTGATTCCCCTCACCGAAGCGCATAAATACCAGCCGCATACGATAACAGAAACCCCATATGCGCGTCGACGGGCGGGGACACCCGTCAATTCGACTGAAAAAGACCGCTGGGCGGATGAGGACACCCGCCCGAACAAGAAGTTCTTATCCGCCAGCTTCGATCTTGGCTGTAATCAGGCCGACTTTGTCCACCCCGGCCTGATGCGCAATATCGATCACGTTGGCCACGTCAGCAAAAGGAATGTTGTCGTCGCCTTTCACGAACATGACTTTCTCGGCACGGCTCTTAAAGATGTCAGTCAAGCGATCCTGCAGACCGTCCCACGTGGTATCGTCCTGGTTGATTTTAAGACCCGGTGTTTGCCCCGGCCCGCGATCAATCACCTGAACCACAATCGTGCGATCCGGGGGTGGCGCTTTCTGATTCGGCGGTGGCGGCTGTGGCACCAACGCGTCCAATCCCTTCGACACCACTGGGGTAATGACCATGAAGATGATCAACAGAACCAGTAGCACGTCAATGAGGGGCGTAACGTTGATCTCGCAGCTTTGACCGCCCTTCCCACCAACTGCCATTCCCATAGGAATTCTCCTTAGATCCTTCGACTACTGCAATTACTGCGCGCCACCCGCGATCGGAGTAGGCGGGGCGCCTGGGCCACCCGGAGGCCGATTATGCGGCTGCTGCTTCTGTTCGGTCAGCAAGCCCAAATCGTCTACGCCAGCAGCGCGCACGTTATCTACTACCTCGACAACGCTCTTATACTTTGCTCGCGCATCGGAGCGGACATACACTTGCTTGTTAACCTGGCTGGCGATGCGATCCTTGACCTTATTGGTCAACTGATCAGGTTCAATGCGATCGCGCCCCAAATAGATGCTGCCGTCGCGGGTAATCGCAACCACAATAGCATCTTCCTTGTCGGCATCTGTCATTTGCTGAGGATTGTTGACCTTAGCCAAGTCGACGGTAATGTCTTTTTGGAGCATGGGAGTTATAACCATGAAAATGATCAGCAGCACCAACATGACGTCCACCATTGGTGTGACGTTGATGTTGGAGTTAACCCTTGCCCCTTCATCTCTTTTTACGATACCCATACGGTTTCTCCTGCCCGAATTTGGGAGGTAGACCCGACTGGAGCGTCGCTCCGGCCGGGTCTTCGCAACTCAGACTTTCGGTTAAACGGACGAGACGCCCGCGCCAGAAAATCAGTTATCTGCGCACTGCGCCACGGCGCTTCAGGAAGTAATCAATCAGTTCGCTCGACGAATTGTCCATTTCAACGTCGAACGCTTCCACGCGGCCAGTCAGATAGTTGAACATCATCACGGCCGGAATCGCGACCAGCAATCCAAAAGCCGTGGTGACAAGGGCTTCTGCAATACCGCCTGCGACAGCCGTAAGACCGGTTGCGTGCGCGGATGAAATTCCACGGAACGCATTCAGAATGCCCATCACGGTTCCGAACAGGCCAACGAACGGAGCAGTGGAGCCGATTGTCGCTAAACCGCCCAAGCCGCGCTTCAGTTCGGCGTGCACGATAGCTTCGGTGCGCTCGAGGGCGCGTTTCGAGGCTTCAATGGTTTCGCCAGGAATGTCGCTGCTCTCCTGGTGGGCGCGGAATTCCATCAAACCAGCGGTGACGACCTTGGCCAGATGGCTCTTCTTATTTCGCTCGGCAACTTTAATTGCTTCGTCGATCTTTCCGTCCCGCAGCGCGCCTGCGACTGCCGGAGCAAATGCCCGCGATTGCTTACGGGCGGCGCTGAAGGCCATCCAGCGGTCGATCATCACGCCGAACGACCAGCCCGACATGATGAAGAGAATGAAGACGACCGCGCGCGCGACCCATCCCATTTGCTTCCAAAGCGAGATCGGGTCCCACTGCGGCTCGGCTGCTTCTTGCAGAAGCCAAGTCGCAGTGATATGTGCTTGTGCTACTAGGTGTGTTGCTGCATGAGCTGCAAACATGAGTTGCTTTCCTCCTCAGGATCTTTAACCTAAAATCAGATGCTTACATTTCTTACTCAAGTTGTTCTGCCACTCCGGATGACACCGTCTCATTCCAAGATCGAGCAACCGAAACGAGGAGGAACCTGGGTTAGAAAGCAGATTCCTCAACCGGTGAGCTGTCCGAATAACAGTGAAAGAAGACTATCCGCCCGAAAGCGTGAAGTTCACCGTTACCTGGGTGTCAACCTCAACAGGTTCTCCGTTCAGAATGTACGGCCGATAGCGCCACTGCTTTACGGCATCAAGCGCCGCCTGGGTCAACAGCGGGTGACCGCTGAGGACGTGCAGATTCTGAATGGTGCCGTCTTTTCCAATCACGGCAGCCAGTACAACGCTACCCTGAACCCGGGCCGTGCGGGCGAGTGGCGGATACTGGGGCTGCACACGATGCAGAACCATTCCCTGCGTCACGCCCTGCGAAACGCGCACCCGCTGAACCGCAACCTTGGGAACCGCCATAGGAGCGCTGCTGATAATTCCGCCGATTACGCCGCCTGCGGCACCCCCAGGTACGCCACCCGGAACTCCGCCCACAACACCTGACATCTGTGGCGGGGGCGCTTCCTCTTCTTTAATTATTTCAACCTTCTTTGGAATCTTGGTTGGGGTACGGAGCTGACCGTTCACGATATCGGTTTGCACCTGGTGAACAATGTGAACGGCAGCTGGAGGCGGAGGTGGTGGCGGCGGTGGCGGTGGTGCAACCAGCGCCATCATGAGCTGCGCCTTCGGCAGCGCCTCAGTAAAGAGCAGCGGAATCAGGACCAGAATTCCGACGATAATCGCTTCCAGAACGAATGAAAAAGTGGTCGTCCTGCCGCGCTTAGTTTTTAGCTTTCCACCCGATTCAATCAGGCTGTCCTCAAACATAAGTTTTCTCCCTGCACAGGTCTACGATACTTTAGACACCGGACGCCGCCAGTTTGCTCCCAGTTCCGTACCAAAGACCGGCGACATGCGGCGTAGGAAGCACGTCCGCGGCCATACCTGGGAAAGCCCCCGGGCGAGCAGCACTGCACAAGCAACAGAGCGAACACTTACATCAAAACTGCATCACTTCGGCGTCTTTGCCGGAGCTTCCCGGCTCGGAAGCCCGCGTCAAGCTAAGCCTTTGCTTTCAGCTTCTCCCGGCGACTGCCACTTCCACTTGGAACCATGGCCGCCGGCCGATTTCGATTCGATCGCCAGTCCAAATACGCCACCAGAATCGGCGCGGCAATGGCAATCGACGAATAAGTCCCGATTAAGATGCCAATAACCAGGGCGAAGGAAAACCCGTGCAACACTTCGCCCCCGAAAAGGAACAAAGCTAGCACAGTCAGAAATGTTAAACCCGCCGTCAAGATGGTCCGGCTTAAGGTCTGGTTGATGCTGCGGTTGACAATATCCGAGAGCTTTTCCCGCCGCATTAGCTTCAGGTTCTCGCGAATGCGATCAAAGACAACGATCGTGTCGTTATTGGAGTAGCCGATCAGGGTCAAAATGGCGGCAATCACGGTGAGCGACATAGGATAGTCGCGCAGCGAGAATGCGCCCACCGTGATCAACGTATCGTGAAAGACAGTGATTACCGCAGCCACTCCGTAAATCCATTCGAACCGAAAAGCCAGGTAGATCAACATGCCGGCAAGAGAGTAAACGGTCGCCAGAATCGCCTGCTTACGTAATTGGGCACCCACCTGCGGCCCTACAATCTCTACCTGATAGACACCGAAATCCGAAAGAAAGAAACCGTCCTGGATCGACGAGAGAACTGCTGGTTCGACTACTCCCTTCAATTGGTCGAAATTCGCGAGCACGCCGCCCTGAGTTTTGTCGCGAAAGTCCGCAATTGCCTGGCCGATTTGCGTGTAGCGTTGTTGAGCGTCGGTACCAAGGTGCAGCGGATCCTTTTGCATCAGGTAAGAAGCAAGGCTCAGATTGCTCGTATTGTTCAGATCCTGCTTGCCAGCGGGGGCGGTGGTGCTGAGCGCACTGATTACCTGCTCCCTTGGGTGCTCGAGTGCCGCCTGGTCAGTAGCCTGAGGAACGTCAATGAGAACTTCGTTACTTCCTGTATGGCCGTAGGTCTGAATTCTGACGTTGTGCAGCCCGGCGCGATCCATGGCGCTGCGGATAGCATTGTCATTCGGCTGGTGCGAGAACTTCACGTAAACCAGCGTTCCACCGCGGAAATCAATGCCCAGCGGAATGCCATGCCAAAACAGCATAGATATGACGCCCGCAACGCTGAAGATCAGCGAGAAGGTGAGGAAATACCACTTCTTTCCTAGAAAGTCGATGTTCGGATTATGAAAAAATTCCACGAAAACCTCTTCGTCGTGCGTCTTTCGTCGTGCGCTTAGGACCGCATGCGGCGACGTGCAACGGTTTCTAAATACTTAACGCCTCGCCTACGCGCTTCCGGCTCAAGACCCAATCAAAAATGGCGCGAGAGACGAAAACGGCGGTAAACAAGTTAGCAAACAATCCAAAACTGAGTGTCACAGCGAAGCCCTTCACGGGACCGGTGCCGAACAGAAACAGAATGATTGCCGATACAATTGTGGTCACGTGGGTATCAATAATGGTCACCAAGGCGTAGTGAAATCCCTGCTCCACCGCGGACGGCGGCGTTTTGCCGTTGCGCAACTCCTCGCGAATACGCTCGAAGATCAGGACGTTCGAGTCAACACCCATACCGACGGTAAGAATCACGCCGGCGATACCCGGCAGAGTTAAGGTTGCGCCGGTAAAGCCAAGGAATCCCAAAAGAATAACCAGGTTCAAAATCAGTGCGATGTCGGCGTTGATCCCGGCTGCGCGATAGTAAATCAGCATGAATACCAGCACGGCAATCATACCGACAACGGCCGCGCGAACGCCGGCTCGGATGGAATCGCTACCAAGCGAAGGCCCCACCGTGCGCTCTTCGAGATATTTAATTCCTGCAGGAAGGGCACCCGAGCGCAGGATCATTGCCTGATCTTTCACCTCCTGCTCGGTAAAACGGCCCTTGATGATTCCCTGATCGTGAATGGGTTCATCGATGGTTGCAACGCTCTGAACTTTGTTGTCCAAGACTACGCCGAGCAGGTCCTTCACGTGAGCGGAAGTGAAGGCATAAAACTTGCGGCCACCTTCGGCAGTAAGCGTAAAACCGACTGCCGGCTGGCCGTTCTCATCCGTTGAAGGTTCGGCACTGCGAAGGTCTTTGCCGCTGACGGCCGGAACTCGCGAAACAATGTACCAGCTCTGAGAACCGTCAGGATTGGTTTTACCCGGCATCAGCATGGAATCTTCCGGGAGCACGCCGCCTTTATCCTGCAATGCGGCATCCTGGCTGGGATACGGGCCGCCAAGCACCTGGCGAATCTCAAGCATTGCCGTCGACTGCATGACTTCTTTCACGCGCGCGGGGTCGTCGATTCCAGGCAATTGCACCAAAATCTGGTAGTCGCCAAGGCCATGTTCTTCGATCACCGGTTCGCTCACGCCAAGCTGGTCAATGCGATTGCGGATGGTTTCAATCGCCTGCTGCACGGCCCGGTTCTTCAGGTCAGTCAAATTGGTCGGCTTCATGGTGACCGTGAAAGTGTCGTTGGCAGCTGAGGCGAGATCGTACTCCGGCAAGCGGTCTTGCACGATCGTTCGCAGGTCGCCACTCGCTTCGGGGGGGACGCCTTTAATTACGATCTGTTCCGGGTGATTGGCAGGATCGGGTTTAGTAATGTCGGCATAGTTGACCTTCGCATTTCGCAGCCCCGACTTCAGCGTCTGCAAGGCACTATCGCTATCGACATTGACAGCGTCATTTACCTGCACCTGCAAGATCAGGTGAGTACCGCCTTTGAGATCAAGTCCAAGGCTAATTCCGTGACGCATCCCCGACCCGTGTAGTAGCCCATCGGCCAAAGCGCCACCGGAAAGGCCGCTCGGGATACCGAACACGCCATAAAGGAAGATCAGGACCGCACCGACGATGATGACGAACTTCCAACCCAAATTCTTGTTCATGAGAAAACTGCTCCGCAAACCAGGGTTTCAGGGCTTTCGAACTTTCAAGGTTTCGCAAAGCACGATCAGGGTGAGTCGGCTTAGAACCTTGAAACAGCGAAACTATGAAACCTGAACCTCAAAAAATCCTACTTCGCCACGGGCTCTTCCGGCGTGGTGACCGATGCAATTGCCGAGCGGCTCACTTCCAGCCTCAAATTATCTGGCGGAACTCGCAAATGTACTGAGTCCTCTCTTAGGGCGACAATTGTTCCGCGAATGCCGCCGCTGGTTGTAACTTTGTCTCCGGTCTTCAACTGTCCAAGCATGGCCTGCCATTTTTTTTGCCGGCGCTGCTGCGGCATGATCAAAATAAAGTAGAAAATCGCGAAGATGAAGATAAGCGGAGCAATCCCGAGCCAACTCGCGGAACTCCCGCTTTGCCATGCGATAAGGCCGTATATAAACATTCGATTCGATGTCGGAAGCTATTGCGAACTTAGAACCGGGTATCACACGCCTGCACTAAAAATGCGGGCTTTCTGAATCCTTTGCGCTCTTCGCGGTTAAGCCTCAACGGGCAGATGCCGGAGGCGTGCCGAGATCAACAGGGAGGATTCCTCAGAAGGCCAGCTGCTCTCTCTACGTTACCAGAAAATAAAGCTGGACACTCCCAAGTCAAATAGAATGCCGGACGCGCCGCATAGTGTCAAGGTAGTAGAACAGATTGTGAATGGTATTCAGAACTTGCGCAAGGACCTCATTCGTCGCATAAAGATGACGTAAGTAGGCGCGTGAATATCTATCGCAGACGCGGCATGGGCAATTTCGGTCAAGCGGAGATTGGTCTGTGGCGTAGCGCGACTGCTTTATCGAAAGTTTCCCTTCTGATGTGAAGAGCAGCCCGTGGCGGGCGGCGCGAGTGGGAAGAACGCAGTCCATCATGTCGACGCCGAGCTTTGCGTACTCGACGATTTCTTCGGGAGTGCCTACACCCATGAGGTAGCGCGGCTTGTCTTTGGGTAGGTACTCCAGAGTTGATTCGACGATTTCGCGAGTGAGTGCCCGCGGCTCGCCGACACTGAGGCCTCCTATCGCATAACCGTCGAAGCCGATTTCGATCGTGCGCTCGGCGGATTCTTTGCGAAGAACGCGATCCATACCACCCTGGACGATGCCGAAAAGGGCCTGGGTGGAGTTTTGAGTTTCCGGTTTCGAGTTTCGAGTTTCCGATTCCTCATTCGAATTTTGTGCCTTGCCGAGACTGCACGAAACTTGAAATTCGAAACTTGAAACTGCCTGAGGGCTGAGGGCTGATGGCTGAGAGCTCCATGGCACTTCATTCTTGTGCTCTTCAAAATATTTCTTGCAGCGAGCGGCCCAGCGGAGGGTTAGCTCCATGGAATCGCGAATGCGGGAAGCCTCGGCAGGATATTCGGTGCACTCATCGAACGCCATGATGATGTCAGCGCCGAGCCCGATCTGCACTTCCATTGATTTTTCCGGCGACAGGAAATGAGAAGAGCCGTCGAGATGCGAGCGAAACGTCACGCCCTCTTCGTTCACCTTGCGAAGATCACTGAGGCTGAAAACCTGAAATCCGCCGGAGTCGGTAAGAATGGCCCGCGGCCAGGACATGAATCTGTGCAGGCCTCCTAATTTGCGGATCAGATCAACTCCGGGACGGAGATAAAGATGATAGGTATTGCCGAGCAGAATCTGGACGCCGAGTTCTTCGAGAACATCCTGCGGAACACCCTTAACGGTCGCTTGCGTGCCGACGGGCATGAAGACTGGGGTTTCGACAGGACCGTGAGGCGTACTCATGCATCCGCGTCGCGCCATGCCGTTTGTCTTGGTGATTTCGAAACGCAAAGACATGTAGCGCGATTCTAAAGGAACATTCGATTCCCTAGTCGAGAAACACGCGAACATGGGTGGGGTACCCGCTGCTCCACTCAGGAAGAAGGCTGGAGTCAAGTATCCAACTGCACGATTTCGGCACGGATTGTTTTGCCGTCTACGATCAGTTTGCCAACCGTAATCGGCAGATTGAACCGCCGCGGGCCGGCGCTGCCAGGATTCAAGTAGAGCACACCATCTTTCATCTCCTGTTTGGGGACGTGACTGTGGCCGTAGATGATCGCGGAAAGTCCAGCTGCTTCCGGCTTCAGATCGAGTTTTTCGAGAATATGCAGGACGTAGATGCAAGCGTTCCCGACTTCGAGAATCTCAGTTTCGGGAATTTTCGAAGCCCACTCTCCGTGATCGATGTTGCCGCGCACGACCGTGAGGGGAGCAATTTCGCGCAGGCGGTCCAGGATCTCGGGATCCCCGACGTCGCCGGCGTGAATGATGTGGCCTGAACCTTTCAGCGCGTCGAGAGCCTCAGGCCGCAGCAGACCGTGCGTATCTGAGATCACGCCGATAATCATCACTTCGCCGGGACAACAGGCAAAATCAATGCCGACGGATGTTCAGCGTCGTGCAATATCAGGTTTGTTGCACTCACAAATTGATTTCGCGAAGATTCCTCGCCCACCTGCACGTAGCGTAACTCGCCGGTATTCAGGTTGCGGTCGAAGCGCGGGAAGTTGCTGCTTGAGACTTCGAGGCGCAACGCGTGACCTTTTTTGAACACGTTGCTCGTGGCCCAAAGGTCAACAGTGAGTTTGTAGACCTGCCCGGGATTCAACAATGTCGGCGTCTCGCGCGAGTCGCGATAACGCGCGCGAAGAATGCCTTCCGTCAGGTTCTGCGCGAAGCCGTTGGGCCATACATCAACCAGCTTGCCGGTGAAATCGGTATCGACCGCAGACGATTTCAAATACAGCTCGAGCGAAACCGGGCCAGTCACCTCCGTGTCTTCAGCCATCGGCGGAGTTGAATAGACGAGCACGTCATCGCGCCCCTCAACTGAACGCTGATCGCGGGCACCCGGCTCCCATCGTTGCGGCTCGCAGCACAGCGGACCACCGACCGTTGGCACGGGATTTGCTGGATCGTAGATGTATTGGTCTGGCTGCTCTTTCGACGGGGCTGTGGTGGAGAGCGTCCCGTTACCTCGCAGCGAATTGGCTTTGCCACTGGAGTGCAGGAAATATTTCGTAGTTTTTGCACGCGCAAGCGGCCAGTCGTCTTCATCGCGCCATTGGTTCGCGCCCATGACGAAGATCTTCACCGGCTTGCCTGAGGCAAATTCGTTGTGCTCGCCTTTGAATAAGTAGTCATACCAGTGCAACGTGATCTCGTCTTCATCGATGTGCGATGCAGGGCCGAAATTCACATCCCCGATTTTCGGCCCGTTACCTGAGTGCCCACCGACAACGACCATAAGCTGCTGGCCGTGTCGGGCCTCGTCGGTTCCACCGTGGGCTTTAATCCCTTCGTAGTTGTGCAGTGATCCGCCAAGGAACAGGTCGTACCACGCGGCGACGTGGAGAGCCGGAACTTTGATGTCTGGATAATGTTCCTCGATGGAGATTGCCTTCCAGTAGTCGTCGTAACTTGGGTGTGCAAGCCAGTCGAGGAAATAGGGGGCAACCGATATGTTGGAGGCAAGATCGGACCGATTTTCGAGATTAAGAATGGGATAATTGGTAAGCGGCAATTTCCAGATTCCGCCGACCGGATCATTCTGGTGACCAACCAGGCGCGGGTAGGTATCTTGCGCGAGCCCCGAGGTCCAATCTTCGTTGAACCACTGCGAAAAAGCTCCGCCCACGTACGTCCAGTTCTCGTGATAGTTGCTGGCGGTCACGATCGGGCAAATTCCGGCGAGATGCGGCGGATGAGTAATTGCCGCGAGCACCTGCGTTGCTCCGACATACGATCCACCGAACATGCCGACCTTGCCGTTTGAGTATGGCAACGCCGCGGCCCACTCGATCGTGTCATATCCGTCGTTCGGCTCGTGCTTGAATGTGTACCACTCGCCCTCGGAGGCGTAACGGCCACGAACATCGACAAAGATAACGATATAGCCTTGTGCCGCGGCTCTCAACCCGAAAGTGACGCCATTGTCTTTGTTGTATGGAGTGCGTTGCAGGAGCACGGGAAACCTGCCATCGACGCTTGGGCGATAAATGTCCGCCTTTAGTTTGACACCGTCGCGCATAGTGACAACGACATTGCGCTCATAGGTGACGGCGTATTGGTCCGCGGCCTGGGCGAGAAAGCCAAGCCCACATAAAAGCAACGGGACAGAGATCGCGATTCTATTCAGTCGCATGCGAGTTTCTCCAGATAAATAACGGAAGAGATTACCAAAATAGAAAGAAAACTTCTCTGATTGGTTTTATTGGAGAAAGTCCGTCTGACGAATATGCTATAATGTCGGACATGGACTCCCAACGAATCACGGTCCGGATTTCCGACCGGCTAACCGCACGTTTACGCAGCCACTCACGCGCCAGTGGCACCAGTGAATCTGAACTCGTACGCGAAGCATTGGAAAATTATCTCAGCCGTCCCACCCAGAATCAGTCTGCGTATGAATTGGCGCAAGAGGCAGGAATCATAGGAGCAGCAAAAAAGGCGCCGAGAGACCTAAGTACCAACAGGCGTCATTTCGAAGGATTCGGCAAGGGCAAATGAGGCGTGTCCTCGTCGACACCGGCCCAATCGTTGCCATCCTGAGTCAGAGCGACCAATATCATCAGGTCTGTATCGAAGCTTTGCGCGATATGCCTGGCCCGCTCTTTACCTGTTGGCCAGTGATCACAGAAGCGGCGTGGCTGTTAAGACGCGATTCGAATGCGATCCAGAAACTGATGAACAGCCTCGACACCGGAATGTTTGAGTTGCTATCGCTGGCGGCAGCCGACGCCAGACCGCTTGCCTCACTCATTAAGAAGTACCACGATATTCAAATGCAACTCGCAGATGCGGCATTGGTGCATGTCGCCTCGCGCGATGGACTAGATACAGTATTCACCCTCGACCGGAAGGATTTTTCTGTATACCGGCTGCCGAAGGGAAAGCCGTTTCGGATACTGCCAAAGTAAGCGCGTGGCCGTAGCCGTCGAGATTTCAGCGGCGCAGTACGCGAACCCGGATGATGCGCGAAGCGAATTGTCCTGCGGAGTCGAGGACCCTGCTGTTTACATCAATGTTAAATTCTGCGAGGAACTCAGCCGAAATTTCGGGCGCGTTGCTGTTCCCTGTGGCACTTGTGGCAGACGAGCCTAGTTCCCTTCGGTGTAGCCCTGTTCCGGATCCAGCCTATCCAGTTCCGCCTCTTTCGGAACTGTTTCTCCGCAAATCGCGCAGAGACCTCGTTGCGAAATTGCTTTCGCGTACTTGACTTTCTTGCGATCCCCGGGGCGACCACGCTCGTCATGTTCGAGCCGTATGCGAATGTATCTTCGCAGCGAAAAAAGGAACCGTTGATCACCTGCCGTGACTTGTTGAAGCCGTTCACGAACTTCGCTTACCAGCGATTTAGCAAGTTCGAGTTGTTCGCCCTGAAGACCTTTGCGAGGTTCTTCCATTTTTGTACGCTCACTCGGCATGTTTAAATCGTCGGAGACCTGGATATAGTCAGCAATCTCACACGGCTCGTAAACTCCTCCGCTCCCATGTCCTCGGTCTTCTCTTTCCCTCGCGTGCGGACGTTCACCTTGCCCGCTTCTGCTTCCTTGTCGCCGACGACGAGCATGAACGGAACTTTCTGTAGCGCATGCTCGCGGATTTTGGCGTTCATCTTTTCGTTACGGGCGTCGACTTCAACGCGGACATTCGACTCACGTAACTGAGCCGCGACCTTATTCGCGTACTCCACGTGGCGCTCGGCAATGGGGACCACCACAACCTGTACCGGCGAGAGCCAAACTGGAAATGCTCCGGCGTAGTGCTCGATCAACACACCGAAGAAACGCTCAATCGATCCGTAGAGCGCGCGATGCACCATGACCGGCTGCTTGCGCGTGCCGTCTTCGGCGACATACTCCAATCCGAAGCGAGCGGGCAAGTTGAAGTCGAACTGCACGGTTGAAAGCTGCCATAGGCGGCCGATTGCATCGACTAACTTGATATCAATTTTTGGTCCATAGAACGCGGCTTCACCGGAAATCGTTGTGTAGTCGATCCCGAGCCGCTTCATAACTTTTTCTAGAGATGCCGTCGCCGAGTTCCACTGCTCTTCCGATCCCACGAAATTTTTCTTGTCTTCAGGGTTCCAGGTGGAAAGCTCGGTTACGAACTTGTCGAAGCCGAAATCGTGCAGCGTGTCTTTCGCAAATTCAACGCACGCGGCGATCTCATCTTCAATCTGCTCGGGTGTGCAAAAAATGTGGGCGTCGTCTTGAGTGAATCCGCGCACGCGCAGCAAGCCGTGCATCACTCCCGACCGCTCATATCGATACACCGTGCCCAGCTCGCCCAGCCGCACCGGCAGATCGCGATACGACTTGAGGCCGTCCTTATATATAAGAATGTGGCCGGGGCAATTCATCGGCTTCAGGCGATACTCGGCGTCGTCGAGTTCCATGGTGTCGAACATGTTTTGCGAGTAGTAGCCCTCGTGCCCCGAAGTCTGCCAAAGTTGCTTGCGCATAACGTGCGGCGTGTAGACGAGCGAATATCCGCGCTTCAGGTACTGCTCGCGCATCCAGTCTTCCATCTCTTTGCGGATGATGCCGCCCTTGGGATGCCAGAAGATCAGGCCCGGACCGGCGAGCTCCTGAATAGAAAACAGATCGAACTGCTTGCCGAGCACGCGATGGTCGCGCTTTTTGGCTTCTTCAATCTGATTCAGATACACGTCAAGGTCTTTTTTCGAAAAGAACGACGTGCCGTAAATGCGCTGCAGTTGCGGGTTCTTCTCGTCGCCGAGCCAGTAGGCGCCGGCGATGTTCAGCAGCTTAAATGCCTTGATTTTGCCGGTTGAAGGAATGTGCGGTCCGCGGCAGAAGTCGAGAAACTTGCCGGTCTTGTAAATCGAAATCTTTTCTTCGGGCTTGGTGAACTGCTCGATGAAGTGGCACTTCATGAAGTCGCCTTCACTTTTGAAGCGCTCTAGACCTTCATCGCGCGGCAGAAATTCGCGCGCGTAGGGCAGGTTCTGCTGCACCAGCTCCTGCATCTTCTTTTCGATCTTGTCGAGGTCCTCGGGCGTGAACGGAGTCGGACGGTAAAAGTCGTAAAAGAATCCACTCTCAGTCGCCGGACCGTGGCCTAGCTTGGTCTCGGGAAAAAGCTCGAGAACCGCCGCCGCCAGCAAATGCGCCGACGAATGCCGATAGACGCCCAGCGCCTCGGGATCTTTGTCGGTGAGGATGCGGAGCTCGGTGTCTTTTTCGAGCGGCCGGGTAAGGTCGATGAGGTCTGGTGTGGCGTGGACACTTTTGTCCGCGTGATCACCGTTGGTCGAGATTTTCGCGGCGATTGCCGCATCGGCTAACCGTGGGCTGATCGATTTCGCGACATCGAGCGCCGTCGAGCCCTTCGGCAATTCCTTCTCGCTCCCATCCGGAAGCTTGATGTGAATGGTTTCTGGCATGGAAAGTTCAGTTTATGGGACAGGAGAAAAGGCGGTCAAACCCGTACGGGGCTGGTGGTCTATACAGAGGCCAAAGGGACCCTCCTCCCGTTGCAGCGGCTGCTGGTCATTCAACTCCCCAGCCCTGGGGTGTCAAAGCTGATACCTTGGACTTCAATGTGATAGTTGCCAATTCCCAGCGTGTATTTGAATTATCTCAAATGGCAGATGCTCCTCTTGATTTTCAGGCTGTTCGAAGAATAGCAATCACGGCGCTGTTTTCCGACGACATCCTCTTCGACAAGGTCGTGCTCAAGGGAGGGAACGCCCTCAATATCGCCCTAGGCATGAGCGAAAGAAGTTCGCTTGATCTCGACTTTTCAATTGAGAACGACTTCGACGACCTTGGGGAGATTGAGAAGCGGCTGTCGGCAGCACTCGCCAGACGTTTCGGTGCTGTCGGATATGAGGTATTTGACTTCAAATTCGAGAGCAAGCCCAAAATTGCGAGAGAGGGGATGAGTCCGCGCTGGGGCGGATACATGGTCTCATTTAAGTTGATGGAACAACAAAAGTACTCCCGGCTGTCCGGGAATATTGACGCAATTCGCCGTGATTCACTTGTAATTGGGCCGAACATGCAGCGGGTGTTCACGATTGATTTGAGTAAATGCGAGTACGTGAAGGGTAAGCGGAAAGTGGAGTTCGATAACTACACGGTCTACGTGTATTCGGCAGAAATGATCGCGATAGAGAAGCTTCGCGCGATCTGCCAGCAAATGCCCGACTATCAATTGAACCGGACTGCATCGCCTCGGGCTAGAGATTTCTTTGACATACATCTCATCCGTTCCAAGACAGGTATGAATTTTGCTTCAGCCGAAAACCTCGAATTGGCGCGTCAAATATTTTCTGCCAAAGAGGTTCCACTCGGGTTATTGGGAAAAATCGGGTCATTCAGGGAATTTCATCGGCCGGATTGGGAGAGTGTTAGAACCTCCACAAGAGGAGAACTCAAGTCTTTTGATTATTATTTTGACTTCACGCTGAATTTAGTTGAGTCAATGAAGTCCCTTTGGAATGAATAGGCGCCAGTCAGCGATATATTCCTTCTCGCGAAGATCGTACGTCAAATAAAAGTCATATTTAAGGCCGAAGTCCTTTAGTCGGCCGTATAGCTTCTCCGGATATCCAGCGCGCTGCATATAAAAGCCAATCGCTTGGTGGTAAGGGTAGACGTATGCCAACTTCCTAAGCGTTGCCACAAGTGTTGCTACGGAGATCCGTGTCTGAGCACTTCGGTAAGCTTCTAACACTTGGAATACACCACCGGCATAGTTTGGCCGAACAACGATGTCAATGAGAGTGCGCTCCAAACTAGTTACGGGCAATTTCGCCCCAGCGAAGTCCAGTTGTACTACCTCAAGCTGGCCGGTATTTTTCCCCGAAATCAAAACGGCCTGGTGGTCGTTGAATCGAAAAACGAAGTTTGATTCACGTTGTTTTCCAGCGAACGCTCTGTCAATTCCCTCTTGGGTCAGTATCCCAGATGACTGTTTTGGACTTTGTTCAGCATTTACGAAAATAAACGAAGGAATTTGTTCGGTTAATCCGTGCAACAAAAGAGCGGTGGCATAGCAAAGATACGAGTTTCGTTTTAATGAGAGTGCAATCTCATATGGGCTTACCTCCTTCCACACGTACCTGACCACACCAGAAGCCTTGCTGTGGTGTACAGGGGTAAGGTCAATTTTTTTCATCGGTGTTTTCCCTGTAAGGAATCTGAGAAAGGGCGGTGTCGTAGTACTTTGGGCGAGTCGCCAAAAATTGCGCTGCTCAGTCAGTATTTTTGAAATATCGCTTGGCCAGAAGATCCTGTTTGGCAGGGACTCGAATAAGGTAATTATGTCTTTTCTTGCAATTTGTAGCCGTGTGGCCAATAGAAGACCCCTCAATTTTTTAGGCTTCTGAGAAGCCTAATTGCTGTGCAGGTGTATCCTCAAATTTTTAAATATGTATACCGAGTATTTAGCAAAACACGTATACAAGTAAATTTGTTGGGTTAAAGCATTTCTCGGCCTAGCATTAGACTTTGTTGCTGTTTATATTGGTATATATACCAATATAAACGTCGAATTGGTAAATCAGATCCCCATTACTTTCTTAAAGGTTTCCCATAGCAACTTCATGTTCATAATATAATATTGCTTGGTATATATACCAAGCAATATTAAGAGGCTTAGCCTCTCATGGTTTTTGGACACGGTCTGCCTCGACTGAGTAAACGCGGCCATGAATGGCCGCTCTTCCACGCCTGTGATGCTGATCAGAGTGAGAATAGAGATTCTGTGCATTTACCAGCGTTCCAACCTCAGTCTCTGTTAGCGTGGGCGTCGTTAAACGTGACGCGAAGGACGTAGGCGTACTTAGCAGGAGGCTGACTCGGCAGTTGAACGTGCAGTCCGTCGGGGCGTTGCTCAAATCGCACGGTCGCGCTGCTGCCGATCAAAGCAACAGACTTCACGTGTTCGGAGCCAGCAATCGATGCGAGGGAATGGATTACTGCATCTCCGTGCGCCGGCCAGGCGAGTCCGATCGCATAGAGCACGTCACCTTTGGTGGTGAAACGAAAATCCTCAGGTTTGTAGTCTGCAGTATCGGTGTCGTGAAATGATCCAGAGGTTACTTTCGTCGGGCCCTCACCATATGTCCGCCATGGCCGAGTGCCGTATATTGCTTCGCCATTGACATCCAGCCAGCTACCCACATCCAGAAGCACTCGCTCCACATCTTCGGGAATAGTGCCATCCGAACGCGGGCCGATATTCAGTAGCAAATTCCCGTTTTTGCTGACTATGTCGATGAGCTGGTGAACGATGAACTCCGGCGATTTGAAAGTGTCATCCTTGATATAGCCCCAAGACTTGTTGCTGACGGAGGTATCCGTCTGCCAGGGTGATGGGCGCATATCGCCGAGTTGGCCACGTTCAATATCCAGGACGCCCGAATGTTCCTGCATGGCGTAGTCCTTGTAGTTGATAACTCCTAGGTGATCTGCATATTTCAGCGAGCTGTTGTAATAAAACGCGGCAAAGCGCGTCAAGTTAGAACGAAGCGAAGGCTGTCCAATCCACCAATCGAAATACACAATGTCGGGATGGTATTTCTCGACCAGCTCTACACCTCGGGCCAGCCAGTCATTGGCCCATGCCGTGGAAACGTAAGTGAAATCATTGTTAAGGGGAGTACCCGATCGGTTCATCAACCAGGTATGAGCGGGGCCATACAGTGCAGCGTAGTGCGGATCGTTCACGTCAGCGGGAATTGTCCTGCCCGGACCAAAGAAGAAGTTGTGTTCAACTCGATGCGAGGAGACACCAAAGTGTAAGCCCGCGGCCCGAACGGCTTTGGCCAGTTCTCCGGTCGTGTCGCGATGCGGACCCATTTTCGCGACGGTCCAGTCGCTCAAGCCACTGTCGTACATCGCAAAACCATCGTGATGTTCCGCCACCGGGACAACGTACTTTGCACCCGACTTTCTGAACAACTCGGCCCAGGCCTGAGGGTCGAAGCGTTCGGCCTTAAACATTGGAATGAAATCTTTGTAGCCAAATTTATCCTGTGATCCATAGGTGGCAAGGTGATGCTCGTATTCTGGCGATCCCTCGACATACATCAGCCGTGGATACCATTCACTCCCGAACGCCGGAACGGAATAGACTCCCCAATGAATGAAGATTCCGAACTTTGCGTCTCTATACCAGTCGGGAACCTGGTATTTCTGCAACGATTCCCAGTCAGGGCGGAAAGGCCCTTGATTGTCGGCTTCGTCCAGCCGTTTGAGGAGAGCGCTGCGTTGCGAATCATATTTACTACTCGCCTTCTGCCAAACTTGATCGATGCTTTCAGGATCTTCCGAGGCGGTTGGCGCGGTTGGATTCTGGGAATGCAGGAAAGAAGCCGTGGTCAACACCGCGACGACTAGGCTCATCTTCCGAACCGATGAGAGCGACGGATGAAAGGTCATAAATTCGCTGCGGATAGATTCTTTGCCCGCACATCGGGATTGTAGATCATCAAGGGAGAGAGAGGCACGAGTTAGCAACCTCTTTTGGCTAAGTCAGAGGCGACTGGTCAGCGTTTGCTTCCCGCCGTTTGCAACTGACGTCGCAATTATTCGCAGTGGCCATGGATGGTCGTTCTTAAGCGCTTGCCATTTCGAGCGAGTGGCTGCTTTGCGAGTGCTCAGCTACTTCCTATCGCACGACTTCCTGACTGAGCACCTGCTGCCCTGAAGGGCTGGTGACGGAAGCGGAATTTTCGGCAGTAACAAACAGCCGGAATGTCTTGTAAGTTGTCGGCGTCCTGAAGTGGGCGCTCAGGTCGTCATTGACCTGGAGCTGACCTTGTTTAATAGGAGCGCCATCTCGGGGTTGAACCCAAACAATGTAGACGGACGCGGGTGGCGTGAGGTTTTCCGGCCGCGCAAGATGCTTGACGTCGAGAGTAACGACTGTGTTTCCATTGCTGTCGTGAGTAATATTTGCGGTCGCAGTTGCAGCAGGAACTGTTGTAGCTGGTGTGAGATGTACATGCTTCGCGCACCCACTCAACATCAGAACTGATCCAAGAACCGCGAAGAGTATGGGGCTGTTCGCTCTCATTGCTTACCGTTACGTCTTATGATGTAGGGGCGACAGGAGCGGTTTGCCAAATTTCAGTCGGCCTTTAGCTTGCTGCCTCGATCTTGGCCGTGATCAGGCCAACTTTGTCGACACCAGCGCTGTGAGCTTCATCGATAACGGTGGCAACATCCTGCCACGGAACAGTATCGTCAGCTTTCACGAACAACACTTTTTGAGCGCGGGTCTTAAAGATGTCAACCAGCCGGTTGGTGAGATCAGACCAGCTTACGTTCTGCTGATTGATTTCAAGCTGAGGCTGTCCGTGTGGCCCGATGGCGACCTGCACGACCACCGAGCGATTGTTCGGCTGCGGTTTCGCGTGGGGCGGCGGCGGTTGGGGGATGAGGGCCTTCTCACCTTTGGGTGCGACAGGCGTGATAACCATGAAAATAACCAGGAGAGTTAACAAGACATCGATAAGCGGCGTGACATTCATGACGCCGAACTTGCCACCAGGGCCGCCGGCCAGCATTTCTTCCTCCTCAATTTTTTCAGTCTCTATAGGTATGGATGCGTGGCTAACTTATCGAGGAGGCCTGATGCAGGGCAAGAATCGCTGCGTCTCTCACCTCAGCGCGACAGCGTCAAGGCTGGCGCGAGCAAGTGGCAACGAGAGGATTTCCTGAGGCGTTTGATGTCCCTACAGAAGACGCATGGGTCCTTCGCTTTCTTGTGATCTTTCGCGAGCGAAAGATCACACTTCGCGTCTGCATCTGGCACGTAGAGATAGAACATCGCCGGCATCGTCTCGTATTTTCCGTGTGCCTCACCCATTTCAATCACAGACTCCCCGACGCGAACCGCTGCGTGATTCACCACGCCATCGGGCGCGACGTACTTGGCGATATCCTCGGCTTCGAACGCACGTTTCAGAAATGCGATCAGAGGCTCGGCCCGCTGTGGATGCAGATACGGATTCACGTCGAACAGTCCTTGCGGCTTGTAGTTCTCGCCTTTCGCTGTGGAGATATACCAGAGACTACCAGCCAAATCTTTCACGGTCGCGGAGCGCTCTCCGTAATCCTGATCGACGGGTTTGTCGACCAGCGTCGCACTGTGCCCTGAAACTCGCTCTCGGCAGATTGCGCAGGTCTGTCGCGATATGCGATAAGCGGATTAGCGCGGGTGGATTTGGCTGCGGCGAGCGGTCTTGATCATATTCTTGATCAGGTTCCAATTCTCAGGAGAGAGGACGGCGATGTCGTGTTTCACTTCTTCGTATCGTGGATTTTCGCCTAGAGCTTCGGCATAGCGCGCGCCGTATTTGTGCCGTAATTTGTCTTCGACCAGCACGCGGTCCAGTTCTTCAAAGTTCAAATCGAGTACGTGGCAGATTTCTTTGAGGAGCAGTCTGGAGGGAAAAGCCATTCCTTTCACGAGCTTACGGGCGTGTTCGTATGTAATGCCAATACTTTGAGCGAATTCAGGGAGAGTGGTGTGGTCCCGCTCAAGGGCGTCTGATAGAGCTTCGCCGAGTTGGCCGAATGGCCTATCCTCGTCGCGTTTCGCTTGCGAAGTCCGCGCCATAGTACCTCTTGGCAAACGGCGTTGCGAGGGCCCTGGGAAAAGGGTACGGCAACCCACATTCATCATATGAGTTGTTTGCAGGGAAAGTCAATTAAATTGTTTGGGATGCAGCTAGGTATAGGCAGCTAATTGCCATACATTTATAGCGCCATAAGCAGCACATATATTACCGATGTAATATGACACAACTTGTTCAGTTGTATCGTGACGCGATATAGTTTAGGATATTGCTCACGAAGGAGGACAAGTTGGAGTTCATCGAATCTGTCAAAAATTACTACGCTTATCTAGTTCAGGGGCGCTGCCGGCGGCATGCCCGCAATCTGATCACGGTAGAGATTGAAGGTCACTGCGCCAGCACGATGCCGGTTTGCGTCGAATGCCATCCGCACTTTAGGGACCGGGCAGTTCTGGAACCGTCGCACACGACAACGACTACTTCGCCTCTCACACTCGAACCATTTCCGACAACTGCCCCAGAGCTGGCGGAGGTCGAAGTTGGGTAGACGCTACCGGGTCTCGTTTGTAACCCTGCTGGGGATCGCGGTCGGCGTTATTGCCGGCCTGGTCGCCGAGGCGTTACTGCGGGCTATCAACTTCATATCGGATGCGGTTTATTACGGCCACCTCTCGACGGCGACCATGCCGCCGGGTTCGGCGCCATTCCACTACTGGCGAATTCTTCTGCCCGCCGTTGGTGGTCTTGCTGTCGGATTAATTGCGCACTATTTCTGCCCGGAAATTGCAGGGGACGGCATTCCTGAGGCCATGTCGGTTGTTCTCAAGAATCGCAGCGTGGTCAAGCCGAAAATTAGTGTTCTGAAACCGTTGACAGCGGCCCTTACCGTCGGCACAGGAGGGCCGTTCGGCGCCGAGGGGCCGATTCTGCAGACCGGTGGAGCGATTGGCTCACTGTTAAGCAGGCTCTTCCCTTGCAGCCCTGCGGAGCGCCGCACATTACTCGCGTGCGGTGCGGCAGCGGGACTTGCAGCTGTATTCAAAACACCATTTGCCGCGGCACTGATGGCCGTCGAGCTGTTGGTGTGCGAATATCGCGCCCGCTCGTTTCTGCCTATCACTGTTTCGTCCATTGTGGGAACCCTGATAGCCATGGCATTCCGTGGCACAGGCGTGGTCTTCCCAGTTAATACCGATTACCACCTGCACGCGATGGAGCTGCCGTTCTTTGTGCTGTTGGGCTTGTTTTGTGCAGGCGCCGCCTGGCTGATGAAGAAAGCATTGTACGGCTGCGAAGGATTCATCGAGCACCGTCTACGGCGCTGGTGGTTTCCTATGGTTCCAGCCGCAGGCGGCCTGTGTGTAGGTCTTCTATCGCTTTGGCATTCTGAAGTGCTCGGCACAGGTTACGCCGTGATCGCCGAGCTGCTGGCTCGTCCTCATCCACTCCATCAGCTTTTGGGAATTGGCGTGGCAAAACTGATGGCCTTCTCCCTGGCTCTGGGATCAGGAGCCTCCGGCGGCACATTCGCACCGGCACTGATGATCGGCGGAAGCCTGGGTGCCGCGTTTGGGACGCTCGTTCATCAAATCATCGGCCAGAGCGCTGCAACGATCGGTTTGTACGGCATGGTGGCCACAGCAGCCTTGTTTGGCAGCCTCTATCGCGCAACACCAAGCGCAGTGCTGTTCATGCTGGAAGTAACTGGCGCGTTCAATGGCTTGCTACCGCTCTTGATCGTGTGCGTCGTAGCGGCACTGGCGATGCACTACATCAGCGATACGTCGATCAATACGGAGCGGCTTGTCCGGCGCGGCGAGCTTGTTCCGGAAGCCTATACCGTTGATCCCATGCGGATGCACCGCGTCTCTGACGTGATGAGTACGGACGTGAATACTCCGGCTGAGCAGGTGGTGTATATGGATGAAATTCTGCACAACGTCATCCCACGGCTACTGGAAGCGCAAGCGGAATTGTGTGTGGTGCTAGACCGAAATGGCAAAAGGGTGGGTACGCTCACTCTCCTCGACATTCTGAGCGCACATGAGTGGGAATATTCGCAAGAGATTCGCGAGCCGGGCCTGCTGCAGCTTCGTGAAGTAGGACAATCCGTCTGGGGATTCGGCAGCGATGAACCGCGAGTGGCGCCACAGTAAGCATCTATCGATCCTGGCGCGGGATGAGCGGCTACCGTAGAATCCCGCGCCGGATTTATTCATCCCCCGCGCTCCTGGCTTTATTTCCGGGCGTCCCATCAAGTCCTGGAGATTCGCTTAATCCGCGCCGGTAACCACGCGCGTGTTGAGTGCTGCTTACGCTGGAGATAGCAAGGGATTTAACGTCAGCCGCCGACCGCGGAGCTCAACGTGCGCAGATCGTGAATATCAGAAATATATTGCCTATCTGTAGCCACCAATCTTAAAAGCCTTGCGCCACGTAAATCTGAATGAAATTCTATCGACACGCGGAGAACTGAGTGAGAATCGCTAGCGCTTTATTAAAGCGAGTGGTGTATCCCTGCATTACAAGGACCGGCTTGTCTCGGCGATTCATTGGGGACGGACCGGCTGTAATTACGTATCACGGAATAGTTCCCAACAATTATCAAAGACGAGATCCTGCACTCGATGGAGCATTGGTTCATCAGGACTCTCTCCGTGCCCAACTTCGACTTCTAAAGTCGCATTATCAATTGATAAGCCCAGAGGAATTTTTGAGCTGGCGTGAAGGAAAAATCGAGCTTCCTCGACGATCTGTTCTGCTTACCTGTGACGATGGACTGCGCAATGTGACCGAGATGCTGCCATGGCTCGAGTCATCGGGAACCAGGTGCCTCTTCTTTGTCACAGGCGCTTCCACATCTGAGAAGCCCTCGATGCTCTGGTACGAAGAGCTGTACCTCATGATGTTGGATTCGAGCAAGAGCTTGAATGTCAGGAATTTTGGCCTAGAGCCAGTCGAGAATCACGATCAGAAGCGCGGTATTTGGGTTCAGCTCCTCACACATCTGTCTCGGTATGACTGCGAATCACGAATTACATTGCTGGACACCATCCGCGAACAACTAGGGCTGGAAAAATCCTGGAAAGAGCGCTATTGGGATGATGCAGCATGCCGTGAGCGATTTTTTGTTCTAGACAGAGAAGGAACACAGCGACTGATTTCGGCGGGGATGACAATAGGCGCGCATACGCTCTCACACCCCGTTCTGTGCGAACAGACGTTGTTGAGTGCAAATAACGAAATAGCTTTATCGAAGACGATGCTGAGCGCAACTTTCGGCCGGAATGTATGGGCGTTTGCATATCCGTTCGGGGATCCGGGCTCCGTCAGCGAGAGAGAATTAACAATAGTTCAAAAGGCGGGATACCGGTGTGCCTTTATGAACACCGCGGGCGGGTTTGGTGCGCAGATGCAATCATTCGCATTTCCGCGCATGCACGTGACTTCGGATATGACGCTCGCCGAATTCGAGGCACATTTAACCGGCTTCTATCGTTTGTTGCGAGAGCGGTTCCGACGTGAAGTCACTGCACTTAGAGCAGATAATGCGCACGCTGGACCGGACAGGAGAGTGGCTTGCGCATCATAGTTTCACACGAGGTGGCAGCGGACGATGGCCTTCGAGCATCATGGAATTCTTTACTGGATCAGACGGAGAACGCCCAGGTTTTTTACACGTATGAATGGGCGATTGCAGTGCAACGCGCGTACGGATCAATTTTTAAACCGCTAGTCTTTCTATTTTATGAAACAGACAAGCTCGTCGGGATTGCTCCTCTGGCCACATCTTTATCGAGCCGCCATGCGTTTTTTCTTACAGCCACTACGGCCGACTACTGTGACATTCTTTGCGACCCGGAATACACGCACCGGATATGGGCATCTCTTCAAGCAGAATTGAGAAAACTGGGAGTCGAGACGCTGGTACTAGCAAACATGCCCGAGGACTCGCCTACGCACAAAGCACTCCAGGAGTCGAAAACGTACGGGTTCCACTCACACATTCGAAAGGCATATGACTGCGCACGTGTTGTCCTCGGATCGGCGGAACACAGAGCCGAAATTAAACTTGTGCTTAGCAAGAAGAAAGTCTATCGGCGTGCCATTCGGCAAATGATGAGCCAAGGGCTCGAAGTACTTCACTTGCGAGAGTACTCCGAAGTATCGCCCTGCCTCGAGCAGTTTTACTCGGCCCACATTGCGCGATTTCGGGCTACTGGACGAAAGAGCAACCTCGAGGATTCGGACAGGCGTTTGTTCCTTACTGAACTCGCGCGCGAGCTTTGTGCGACGCAATCAATGGTGCTCAGCTGCCTTCGTCTTCATGACGCCCCCGTCGCATGGAACTATGGCTTCCGTTTTCGGGGATGCTGGTTTTGGTATCAACCGACGTTTGATTCCGCATACGAGGATTTCTCGCCGGGTTTCTCGTTGCTCGGAAAAATAATCGAGGCAAGTTGTGACGACCCGGAGCTTGCGGTTGTCGATTTGGGACTAGGAGCTGAGGAATATAAGGAGCGTTTCGCCACCTCAATTCGTCGAACGGTGTACGCCACCTTACAGCAATCACGCGTCGGTCACGTCCAAACGGCTATGCGATACTGTCTTTCCACTTGGGTCAAACACTCACCCTACACCGAGCGAAAAGTCAGGCAATTGATGAATAAAAGGCACAGAGAAACAATCTCTGCGCCTTCCGCGTAGTCGCAACCGCGTAAAAGCAATTAGATTCTAGAACTCCTCACCAGTAGTGAAAGTTGAATTTGTCCAGCCAGATTGAGTACGGCTGCTGTTGGTAGTTCCCGTCCTGCTGATAATTCACGGTGATTCCCGACCACGAAGTTTTTGTTGGGGTGTCGTATCGGTTCACATTGGCGGTCTTCCCATTCAAAGTGATCGACTTGAATAAAAGGTGGCCATCAGAGGTGCGCTGCACCTGAATGGTCAAATGATTCCATTGGTTGTTCTTTGGCCAGCAGCCAATTCCTGTCGGGTGCCATGTTTGTTTCGGATTATCCCAAACGTCCCACTGGTTGCCGCCAGCGATGCGGCACTCGTGCCCCCAGATGTAAGACTTGCCATTCAGAAATTGGTTGATATCGAACTCCAGGGCTTGCGAGGTTCCCAAGTCCTTCGCAAAAAAGTAAATATCATAGACAAAGTTGTGGGCGTTGGAGTTGATGCTGTTGCTTGGATCCCACATTCCCTGCGAAGAGAATTGGCCGATCAGGTGGTTGTTCCAAAGTACATCCGAGTATTTCGTCTTCCCGCCAATGGTCAATTTCATGGCTTTACCGGTGAGTGAAGGAGAACTTACGCCCTGACTGCTTGACCACGTGGTCTGCGGGCCGCTCGGAGAACACGAAGAACAGATACCGAACCACGGTGGCAACAGAGCATAGCCAGTCCAGCCTTTGCTTACTTGCAAGTTGGGAATGGTTTTGGCTTGAGCGGGAACGTCGCTCGAAGAATTGGGCTTCGACGAAGAAGACGATGATGAGGATGACGACGAGGAACTCGAACCCGATGTAGATGAACCCGACGACGAGCCCGATGCGGAACCGGCCGACGACGTCGAGTTAGAACCGGGATTGGGGCTGGTGTTATTGCTCGGCACCGGGGCAATTCCGCCGCAGCCGACCAGTGTTGCGGCGATAAGGATTACGACACAAGTTTTCACGGGCGATACTCCAGCTTTGAGATACGCAGGGAATTCCCAGGCAAGTGACATCTGACAGCAGAACATCTACTTACTGCTGAGCTCTTCTGAGTAGGCCGATTCTATGCAGCGTTCTACTTGCGCTCAAGCACGGAAGTGCTTGGGGGATACGTGGCTTTGCTGTCAGCCATGCCTTCAGGATGGTAGGAAGATTGCCCGCTCACGCCAGCGGCAACAAAGCTGAAAGAGGCCAACCCTGGCTATGCCGGTGATGATAGGGCAGCAATTTTCTGACGCGTGCCAGATGCCGCGGATCGGATTCTTTCAATTTTTGGTCGAAGGTCGTTTGTTTTAGCCACCCTAGTCATAGCTTTTTCGGGAAGTTCGTAAAACGGGTTTTCCAGCAGAATTGGACCTTCAATGCGAACGAACGGATGAGTTGCTAGGCAGTCGTCAATTGCATTCGGCGGCATGGTCCCGAGATTGTACAAGCAAAGGCCAAGCGCCCGGTTCGACTCGTAAAAACGGTTCAATCTCGCTTCGTACTCGGCCAGTTTTTCGGATCCTGGAGCATTATCCAGCAGCCAGTTCATATCACCGGCGGCACACAGCCCCTTGAACCCTTGGGCGAGCGTATCTTTAACGGCGGCGGCGAGCATTTCGATCATGAGGTCCGGGTCGAATGTTCCGCCTTTTAGATGGCCATCATGTTTGGTTAACAAGACCAGAGCGCCTCGCGCTTCTTCGTGCTCAACATCGATATCCGCCTGCTTCAGCGCGGCGCGGAACTCATTCAGTTCACGCTCGCAACAGACGTAAAGGCATCGCTCGCCACGGCTGAGGCCTCCGCGGATATACTCCGCTGCGGCCTGGAGTTGTTCCTCATGTGTAGTAAACAACGTGCAAACATGATCACCTTGGTGATACGACAACCTGGGAGAACCGACCATAACCGCCTCCTTCTACTAGAAACACGGACTGAGTCTGGGGTGTTCGTCTCTAGCCCTCAGTTTAGAAACCACCCAAAAACAGGATATCCAACAGCTACCTTACTTCCCAATACAGTTAAGCCTGTACCACGGCGCACACTCTCTCTCGCGGCATGGTGCCTGCGAGTAGAAGAATGGCTCCGCAGTACATTAGCGTGTCGCCTAAGTAATTTAGGCCATTGTTGAGACTGGCGCGTTCTGCGACTGCAATCGGGACGTAGACAACCAATACTATGAAGAAAACGGTGAAACCGAGCCACGCCGCGGCAGAGGGCATTTTCTTTCCAAGGACCAGTAAAATTCCCACGACTGCGTAGACCACGGCGGCGAGGTATGTCCAAATAGAATGCCCGAAGATGTATGTCGGAGTCAGCCGTTCGAGCGGCACGCCGGGGACGTGATCGGCGTGAATGAATTGCTCGAAGCTGTAGAACAGCACCGGAATTGCGATGAAGTAGCGCGCGATGGTGGCGAAGACTTGCGGCCACTTGCGCGGGTGATCGGGGCGTGAGCCGTAGGTGAGGCTGACGGCAAACGCCAAAGCTCCCCCGCTAAAAGACAGTTCACGCAGCGTGAGGATTGCGAAAAGTCGATTCCCGGGATGATGCAGCCAAACCGGCGCGTCCATCAAGGCCACGAAAAGTAAAAACGTCAATGCAAGCAAACTGGCGGCAACACGCGCCTGAATTCTGGTGACCATGCTCAGCGGGCCTGCAATGAAACAAGCCCCAACGAAATAGGCCCAGAATAGATGCCAGGGAATATATCGCGGCACGATCGAGGCGATGGCTGCTGTCAGCGTGAAATGTTCAGTACCGAAGGCGGCAAGCGGTGCAGCGTAGAAGAGTGGCCCGAAGATAATCAGCTTGTCAAAGCCCCGCGCCTTTTGCCATTCATCGCGATAAAAGATCTGAACCAGCCCGATTACAAAAATTGAGGCGCCGACGGAATACGACCAAATTACCGTATTGGGAATTGCGACCGCGAGAAGCGGCCATAGATCCATTACTCTGTCGATCATTAAATCTTTTCCGCTGCTACTTTGTGTCAGAGCACGATACATCGTCGGTTAGAGAGCACTCAAGAACAAAGTTGTGGGCGGATGTTACGGAACCAGGGTCTTACCCCGCCGTAATCTGCACGGGGTCGAAAATCGGCATCAGAATAGGCGAAATGCGGCTTCTCTGGACATCAATGATTGTCATCACCCTGGCTGCCGCTGGTTTCGGAAGCGCATTCGCCCAAGATGATTTCGAGCAGCCATATGGAAATGTTGCACTGCTGAGTGTGGCACGAAGAACGCAAAATCATGACAACCATTCGTTAACTCCTGATGATCGGCTATCGCTACTCGCCGCCGCGCTAGATAAAAGGGTGCGACGAGAAGAAGACGCCGACTGCTCCCATCTTGTGCATGCAGTTTATGAAGATGCAGGGCTCCCATATGCTTATGCGCCGTCATCAGAACTCTTCGTGGGAGTCGAGAATTTCGAGCGCGTGAAAGCTCCATTGCCTGGCGATCTGGTGGTGTGGCGCGGACATGTGGGAATAGTGATCAAGCCGTCAGAGCACATTTTCTTCAGCTATTTGAGTTCCGGACCCGGAACAGATAATTACGAAGCGCACTATTGGAGGCACCGCGGCCGGCCTCGTTTCTACCGTTATGTCAAGAAATAGATGTGAGGAACCGGGGCCTACTTGTGGGACAACTAGCCGTGGGTCTCCTTTTGGCCGTAGGCAAGCAATTCGCAGGTTCTGCGGATCAGGTCTTCCTGCATGCTGTCGCGAGCAAGAAATTCGAAGCCGTGGCGCAAGCCATCACGGTAGCGAACGAGCGCACGCAATTTCAGAAGTACGGAACTGGCGGGCAGACTGAGCTCCAGAGTCGCCACTTCTCCGGGTTCTAATTGACCGGTCAGAGTGACGCCAATACCATCCCGCCCTAGTTCAATTGATCGTCCCCAGAGCTCGATGGGTGCGCCGTCACGGAACACCTTTGCCGAGACACGCACGTCTATGGAGTAACGAGGATAGCGGCGGCGTTTGCTCGGGTCGGGCAGCTCAGCAGTCATCAGCTCTGCTTCTCATTTCAGGGAGTGAACTGCTGGGCCCAGTCCGACTATTAAGCAACAGCATAAATTGTTGGAAATAGTACCTCAAGCGCTCGGTATCAGCAGAGTAATCGTTGAACTTCCCGGCAGCTACTGGCGTATTCTAAGCTAAAGGGGGTGTGCGGATGTTGTTCTGTAATCGCTGTGGAACACAGTTGCAACCAGATTTCAATTTGTGCCCCAAATGCGGCGCCCCGGTTGCCAACATTTCGCCAGCAGGTGTGCCGGTCGCCGGTGGGACAACGAAACTGGAGCGCCATCTTCGCACCCTCGGAATTTTGTGGATCGTGGTAGGCGTGCTTTGGGTTGTGCCTTCGCTTGTACTGATGGGCATGAGCCACGCTTCTCACATCGTGATAGGCGACGAAATGTTCACGCGACACTTCATGCCGCCCCTAATGTTTTCGCTGGGTTCGGTTTTCCTGTTTATTGCGGCGGGAGGAATTCTTGTCGGATGGGGATTGATGAATCACGAGCGCTGGGCACGAATTACCGCGATCATCGTCGGCATTCTCGCGATTTTTCATCCGCCTTTCGGTACTGCACTGGGGATCTATACGCTTTGGGTTTTACTTTCCGCTAATGCGGCCGCTGAATATGACCGCATGTCGCATGCGTAGATGAAAGTAACGTCAGGCCCGCGAAACGTGATTACGGATTGGGGCGTCACTTTTTACAATTCTGTGCGTCTTTTCTGTGGGAACCTACGAAGAACATAGCAGCTGCGTGGAATGCATCTTAAGATGTTGTTCAGCTTTCGATTGCCCGCCTTGAGAGTTTCCGTTTCAGTTCTCTGTTTTTTGCTGCTGATCTTCTTTTCGAGCGCGTCCTCTGCCCAGAGCCCATCACCTGAGCATGGCGATGGCAGGGTATTAGCAGTCACCGTGTTCGATGAAAACGGCGTAGCTGTTTCGGCAGCGCGCGTTGAGTTAACCTCGCCCACGGCATCCCTGCATTGCGAGACGGACCTTGCGGGCCGCTGCCAATTTACGAACCTTGGGGTGGGGTCGTGGCAAATACAGGTCGAAAAAGAGGGATTCTATCTCGTTAAGCTCGCGAACGTGCAGACGTCGGGCAAGATCGAGATCGGGCTGAATCACCAACAGGAAGTGCGGGAAAACGTAAATGTCGTTGAGTCAGTTCCGGCAATTGACCCGCAACAGGTCTCATCGCAAGAGCAACTGAGCGGCATTGACGTCCTGAACATTCCATACCCGAATACACGCGATTATCGTTACGCGCTCGAATACATTCCCGGCGTAGTGCTTGATCAAAGCGCGCAGCCGCATATTGAGGGGGCTGAAACCTACGAAACGCTGGTGCTGCTCGATGGGTTTAATGTGACTCAACCCGCAACCGGGCAACTGCTTGTCCGTCCGAGCACGGACGCGTTGCGCGAAGTGCGGGTCGAAACGAGTCGCATATCGGCAGAATATGGTAAAGCCCCGGCGGGAGTGCTTTCACTGAACACCGGCATCGGCGATGATCATTTCCGCTTTGCGGCGACCAATTTCTTCCCCTCATTTCAAGACAAGAATGGATGGGCGTTCGACAAAGTTGACCCGCGGTTCACTTTATCGGGGCCGATTGTGAAGGGAAAATTGTGGTTTTTCGATGGATTGGATGGCGAATACGACAACGTAATTGTCATCGGACTGCCGAAGAACGAAGACTCCGACCGCGTCTGGCGAGGAGGCAATATCGCCAAAATACAAGCGAACCTAACTTCCCATGACATTCTGACTGGAAGCTTTTTGGTCGACTGGCTGCATGACGACCATCTTGGGATTTCAACCCTGGCGCCACCAGCTACTCGTCCGGCAGATACGGAAAATGTTTACGTCACCTCGGTCAAAGAACAGCACACGATGGGCGAGGATAGGCTCTTAGAATTCGGATTCAACTACGACCGTTACGGATTGCGACAGACTCCCATCGGAACGCAACCATATGTTCTGACCACGAACGGAGCCTTGGGAAATTACTATTTGCATGCAAATACCACCGCGACACGGTCCCAGGCTATCGCGAATTTTTATATTCCAGGGGAATGGCATGGCAGGCATGATTTCATCTTTGGGACTGACCTGGACCATCTCTCTTACGATCAGTTATTCAAGAGATCTCCAGTTTCTACGCTGAGAGAAGGGCAGACGCTCGCGCCGAATACGACGTGCCTGGGGCCGCCTACGGTGCCGCCGACTTCCTCGCCATGTGCACTGTTTTCGGTATTCACGGGCGCGCTACCCTCAAGCACTTACAACGCCGAAGCCAGCGCATATGTTCAGGACCGCTGGTCGGTACTTCCGCGCGTTTTGATTGAGCCAGGCCTGCGTTTCGATTGGGACCAGATATTACGGCGACCATTGTTCTCGCCTCGCCTGGCAGGAACGTACGTACTCGACAACTCCGGCAATACGAAAGTGTCGGCTGGAATCGGGGAGATTTATCAGTCAACGAATTTGTCGTTAATCGCGCTGCCACTGCAAGGCGGTCGACATGATTATTTTTTTGATCCCTCGGGAAACTTGAACGCTTTGTTTTTCTCGACTTTTGCAATCAACAGGCACGCATTGGCGCCCCCCCGATATGTGAACTGGAGCATGGAGGTCGAGCACAAGCTTCCAGCGGAAATCTTCTTAAAGGCGAGTTACTTGAGCCGCGAGGGGACGAATGCGTTCGTCTATAACACTCCAGGGGGAGTGTCGAGCACCAACTTCGTGCTGCAGAATACCAGGCATGACAACTACAAAGCATTCAAAATCGACCTGCGGCGCACGTTTCACAAGAGCTACACTGTGAGCGGGTCTTACACGCGTTCGAGCTCCACTTCAAATCAGGTGCTCGATTATTCGCTCGATAGTCTCGTCATCAGCCCGCAGGTGCCCGGCCCATATGCGTGGGATGCGCCAAATCGATTCATCTCGTGGGGACTTCTGCCGCTGGGATCTCTTCCGATCATTAAACATCTGGATCTCGCATATTCAGTCGAGGTGCGAAGCGGATTTCCATTTGCGGTCGTCAATCAGCAACAGCAGCTCGTATTGCCGCCGGGAGTTTATCGTTTTCCGACCTATTTCACACTGAACCCACATCTGGAAAAACGCTTTCATGCGATGGGGTTTTACTGGGCATTGCGAGGCGGGTTCGAAAACATCACCAACCACCAAAATCCATATACAGTAAACAATATTCTTGGATCGCCGCAGTTCCTGCAGTTCAGCAATTTCGACCGCCGTGCATTTACTGCGAGAATCCGTTTTCTAGGGCGCAAGTAATCGACACGTTAGTACATCCTGAGTAATCCTTCTCACATCATGGAATTTCTTACTTGCCCCGGCTGGAGTGCATTTTCCCAAGTAACAGAAAACATGAGCTTGTTGCGTCTTGGCACAGCAAATGCAATGTACTCCCGCGTAATCCAGTGTGCGGAGGTGAATTATGGAAAGTCAGGGACAAGATTGGCGAGAGCTCTCCGAAGCTGCCAGCCGTGAGCAGGATCCGGAAAAACTGATGGAGCTCGTGGAGCAATTGAATCGCGCACTTCTTAACCGTGAACTGCAAATGAACCGCGGTCTCTCTGCAACGGCTAACTAACTTCTAAATCCACTTCGTCCGCATTCCTCAAACAATTAAAATCTGAAACGAAACAGGCAAAGCGTGTGTCGCTCGAGTTATAACTGCCGTGTCCAGTCGATGCTCGCCCGCGATATGATTCAGAAGGGCAGACGAGTGGGCGGCAATTTGAGACTGTCGGCCGCAGCAGATGAACTGATTGGCTTACGAGGACACAAAGACCGCGCGCCTCCGCCCAGATGAAGCATACGGAGTACACGAAGATGAAGCCAAAGAACACAATTTGTCTCTGGTTCGACAGAGACGCACTCGACGCGGCCCGCTTCTACGCCGCTACTTTTCCGGATAGTAAAGTAACCGCTGTTCACAATGCGCCAAGTGACTATCCGAGCGGCAAGAAAGGCGATGTGTTGACGGTGGAGTTCACCGTAGTGGGTATTCCCTGCCTCGGTCTGAATGGCGGCCCAACGTTTAAGCACACCGAGGCCTTCTCTTTTCAGATCGCGACGGAGAACCAGGAAGAAACGGACCGCTATTGGAACGCAATCATCGGCAATGGCGGGGCCGGAAGCGCCTGCGGCTGGTGCAAGGACCGCTGGGGCCTTTCTTGGCAGATCACACCGCGCGCGCTAACCGATGCGCTAGCGGCTGGCGGTGACGAAGCCAAACGTGCCTTCGCGGCGATGATGACGATGAAGAAGATCGACGTTGCCACGATCGAGGTAGCACGCCGAGGTTGACGTGAACACGTCGGCCAGAATCGTTTCATTCAGGATCGGTTTAATGACGAGCCGCATACGTGGCCAGCTACGTGCAATCTCGGCTGGAATCAGAGAAAATATGCCTGAAGCCCGTGGTAGTGGTCAGGCATTCCACACTGCCCTCAGCAACTGAACACTGAAGACTAGTCACTGACCACTGCACTACTGCATCCTGGGAATCATTTCAGTCATCTTTCATTTCGGAGGAAGAAACCATGGCACATGAATTACCACCTTTGCCGTATGACTACTCTGCCCTGGAACCTGTAATTGACGCGCAGACGATGAAGTTGCATCACGATATGCATCACGGCGCTTACGTGAAGAATTTGAATGCCGCACTGGAGAAGCATCCGAACCTGCAGTCGAAGAGCGCTGAGGATTTGATTCGCGATTTGAATTCCGTCCCGGAGGATATCCGCACGGCTGTGCGCAATAATGGCGGCGGGCACGTGAATCACACGATGTTCTGGAAGATCATGAAGCCGAAAGGCGGAGGAGATCCTGGCGGTCCGATCGCCGATGCGATCAAGAAAACTTTTGGAAACTTCAACGACTTCAAGACCAAATTCAACGATGCCGGTGCGAAACAGTTCGGCAGTGGATGGGTTTGGCTCGCGGGAAAGCCCGGCGGTGAAGTCCAGGTGATTAGCACTCCGAACCAGGACAATCCGCTCTCGCAAGGGCTATATCCGATCCTTGGAAATGACGTTTGGGAGCATGCTTATTATTTGAAGTACAACAACCGGCGACCGGAATATCTTGCTGCGTGGTGGAACGCGGTGAATTGGGAAGAAATCAACCACCGTTACGAAGTGTTCAAGTCGGGCAAGCTGGAGCCGGCATTGGCAACGAGGTAGAATCCAGCCCAATTCTTCAAGCGATGGGACGATTCGATTACGAATCGTCCCACTTTTTTGCGCCAAATGCGTATCTGGCGGCATGCTTCCCTTCTATTTCAAAACCGCTCTGGTAGAGTTCCTATTTCGCATCAAATACATCGATGTCTGCCGACGTTCTCATCATCGGAGCCGGTGTTGCCGGGCTGAGGGCCGCAATTGACTTGGCGCGCGCCGGGATGAGGGTCGAGATCATCGAAGCTCGCGACCGAATTGGCGGTCGCATTCTGACGGTGCATGACCGCGAATCGAACCATCCGATCGAACTTGGTGCGGAGTTTGTTCATGGCATGGCGCCGGAAATCTGGTTGCCACTGCAGCAGCACGATTTAAAAGCGACCGAAGTTGACGGCGATTTGTGGTGCTCGATTGACGGAAAAGTCCAGCGATGCAACTTTTTCGCAGAAGCGGATAAGATCCTCGAAGAGATGAACGATACAGATGCCGACGAATCATTTCTGGATTTTTTGACGCGGAGGTTTCCTGGAGATGACCAGGCCGAAGCGAAGCGGTGGGCGACAGGATATGTAAGCGGCTTCAATGCCGCCGATCCAGGTTTGGTAAGCGTGCACTGGCTGGTACACAGCCGTGAAGCGGATGAGCAAATTTATGGTGATCGCGCGTTCCGGATTGCAGGTGGTTACGAGAAGCTTCTCAAAATCTTCAAAAAGGAAACCAAAGCCCTGAATGTTCCGATCCACTTGAATACGGTTGTTAGCAGTGTGGAATGGCGCACTGGTTCGGTTGCAGTTCACGCGATTTCAGACGGAAACAAAGTAAAATTCAACGCGCCGCGCGTGCTGATCACGCTGCCACTGGGAGTGTTGCAGGCTCGTGATTCGGTCCACTTTCAACCTGCCTTGCCGAATGAAAAGAAGGTGGCGCTCGAAAAATTAGTGATGGGCAAGGTTGTGCGGGTGACGCTTTGTTTTCACCAGCGCTTTTGGGAGGACCTGCGCGGAATTCCCGATTCGAAGCCGCTGGGTGATCTCAGCTTCCTTTTCTCTCGCAATGATGTGTTTCCTACGTGGTGGACGGAGATGCCGGACCCAGTGCCGATCATTACAGGATGGTCGGCATCGCATTCCACTGATGAATTGGCAGGACTTGGTGAGGACGCGGTAATTAATAAAGCAATCGAGTCGCTGAGCACTCTCTTGCAAATTGGAAGATCCGAAGTCGAATCTAAGCTGCGCGCGCCGTATTTTCACGATTGGGATGCGGACCCGTTCTCGCGGGGTGCATACAGTTATGTGGAAGTAGGCGGTGAAGGCTGCCAGCGAACCCTTGGCGAGCCGGTTGCAAATACGCTGTTCTTCGCCGGGGAGGCGACGGACACCACGGGCCACAACGGGACTGTTCATGGAGCGATGGCTAGCGGGCACAGGGCGGCGAAAGAAATTCATAATTCCCGCTAAGTGGAATTCCGTACCGTTCAAAAAATCTTTTTAGGATGGGAAGAACTGGACTAGGAGTTTGCACCCTTCAGCTCAGCAATCGAGAGGTGGATTCCGAGGGTGCCCCGTCCTTGTATCGCGATTTTTGCGAGACTGGGCGGGGATTTTGACCTTGGCAGGCCTCTAAGCCTCCGTCGCGAGACCCAGCGCGCAAGAGATCCTCGACGATGGGTTACATTAGATACATCTTCTAATGCATATTCAAAAGGATTCCTGTTGAGTTTATCGATTCGCAACATAGCCATCATCGCGCATGTTGATCATGGCAAAACGACTCTGGTGGATGCCATGCTGCGGCAGAGTGGCACATTCCGCGCCAATGAAGCAGTTGTCGAACGCGTGATGGATTCGAACGAACTCGAGCGCGAGCGCGGAATTACTATTCTGGCAAAGAATACGGCCGTGCTCTATGAAGGCGTGAAGATCAATATTGTGGACACGCCCGGCCATAGCGATTTTGGCGGAGAAGTGGAGCGCGCCCTGAAGATGGTGGATGGCGCCATGCTGCTGGTGGATGCGAGCGAAGGCCCGCTGCCACAGACGCGATATGTGCTGGGAAAGGCTCTCGAGGCGAAGCTGCCACCGATTGTGGTTATCAATAAGATTGACCGGCCAGATGCCCGCGCGCAGGAAGTGTTAAACGAAATCTACGATTTGTTCATTGATCTGGATGCGACGGAAGAGCAGCTGGAATTTCCCGTGCTTTATACGAATGCCAAAGCGGGAACCGCTTCGGTTAGTACGAATGAACGTGGAGAGGACCTGCGGCCGTTGTTCGATGCCATTGTAGAAAAGATTCCGTCGCCGAAAGGTGATCCATCCGGACCACTGCAAATTCTCGTAGCGAACCTCGACTACAGCGACTACCTGGGCCGCTTGGCAATCGCTCGTGTGTTCAATGGCAACTTGCGAACCGGCGAAGAAGTTGGCATTGCGAAGGTCGATGGTTCGATAGAGAAAACGAAAATCACAAAATTATTTTCTTTCTCGGGCTTGAAGCGCACGGACATCACTGAGACCGAACTCGGAGACATTGTCGCCATTGCCGGGGTTGAGGGGATCACGATCGGCGACACGATCACGAATGCCGAAAATCCTTCGCCGCTCGAACGCATTCTGATCGACGAACCCACGATCGCGATGCAATTTACGGTCAACACGTCCCCGTTTTCCGGCCGGGAAGGGACTTACGTTACGTCACGCAACTTGCGCGAGCGTCTCGATAAAGAGCTGCTGACGAATGTTTCGATCCGCGTGGAAGAAACGGGAAGCACGGATTCTTTTAAAGTGCTTGGCCGTGGCGAGCTGCAGCTTTCGATTTTGATCGAGATGATGCGGCGAGAAGGTTACGAGCTCGCGGTCGGCAAACCAGAGATCGTCACCAAACGAGTAGCTGGCAAGCTGATGGAACCAGTTGAGCACCTGACCATCGATGTTCCCGAAACATTCGTGGGTGTGGTCATGCAGCAGTTGGGTGGGCGCAAAGGCGAAGTCGCGAACATGCATAATCACGGCTATGGACGCGTGCGCCTGGAATTTCGTGTGCCGAGCCGCGGGTTAATTGGGTTGCGCAGTCAATTACTTACCGACACGCGGGGAACGATCGTCATGAATTCCCTTTTTGATGGCTACACGGAATGGCAGGGCGAAATTCCGCATCGACCGACGGGTGCACTGGTGGCCGATCGGGCGGGCGTAACCACATCCTATTCGCTATATAACCTACAGGAGCGTGGCGTGTTGTTCGTGGGGCCGGGCGTCGATGTTTACGAGGGAATGGTCGTTGGAGAAAATGCGAAGGACGTGGATCTGGATGTAAATATCGTGCGCGAAAAAAAACTGACCAACATGCGCGCTTCAACCGCGGACGAAGCCATCCGCCTTGTTCCTTTCAAGCAGCTCAACCTTGAGCAAGCAATCGAGTTCATTGCTGAGGACGAATTCGTTGAAGTCACGCCTAAATCATTGCGACTCAGAAAAAAAGTGCTTCCGGCAAACCAGCGGAAGAAGCAAAGCGCAACGGCGATGGAAGTATCTTCTTAGCTTCGGTTTTCTCGCCAAATATTGACAATCTACTCTCGTCAGAAGTGGTAGTCTTTCCGGCTGGGCTGATGAAGGTGCATACCCCAGTTTCTCGCCAGCAATCTTTAGAGGAGGCCGCTATGGCAGTCAAGCCTGTACCTGATGGATATCATTCAGTAACTCCTTACCTCATTGTTAAAGGCGCTAACCGCGCAATTGATTTCTACAAGAGCAGTTTCGGCGCGCAGGAGATCATGCGCTTTCCCGGCCCGAACAATTCGGTTGCACACGCGGAACTTCGTATTGGCGATTCTGTCATCATGCTGGCTGACGAGGGTCCGCAAGGACTTCACAGCAGCCCCGAGGCATATGGCGGCACGCCAGTGAGCCTGATGATCTACGTTCCTGATGTTGATAAAACCTTCAAGCAGGCGATTGCGAACGGCGCAAAAGAAACCCGGCCGCTACAAGACCAGGTCTATGGAGACCGATCGGGAAACTTGGTCGATCCGTTCGGACACGTGTGGACGGTTGCTACGCATGTTGAAGACGTCTCGGCAGAGGAAATGCAGCGGAGAATGGCAGCACTGCCGAAGCCGGCATAACTAGTTTCTCGTTTAGTGACTTCGTGTCCTTCGTGGTCGAAGGTACACTCGCGAAGGTCACGAGGGCTGGCGAGATCGGGCATAGTTCTTTACGTACTCGGGAATCTTCAACCCTTCAAGAAGCCGCACGTCCTTCACTGGCTCGCCCACCGCAACACTCAACGGCAGTACACCTGTCCATACCGGAAAGGCATAGTCCTCTTCGTCGTCTTTCGGTGGGCCGGTCCGCACCTTGGCTGAAAATTCATTAATAGGCATTCGGAGAACTTTCGTTGCTTTCAATTCTTTATCATTCGGCTGGCGAGCGTCGTCCCAGCGTCCCGCAATGATGTGTTCAGAGATTGTGCGCAACGCTGCGAGTTTCTCGTCACGATCTTCCACCGGGGTAGCTGTGCCCAGGACCACAACCGAGCGATAATTCATCGAGTGATTGAAAACTGAACGAGCCAGAACCAAGCCGTCAAGCAATGTGACGGTAACGCAAATTGGAATCCCGCTGCCCGCGTTGCGCAACATACGGCTCGCGACCGAACCGTGGATGTAGAGAACGTCTCCGTCCCGGCCATAGCTGGTTGGAATTACGAACGGCTGCCCTTCGAGGACAAAACCGACATGGCAGATGAATCCCTCGTCGAGAATGCGGTTGACCGTTTCGCGATTATAGACGCCCCGATGCGGCAGGCGCTGGACACGAGTGCGCGTTGTCGGCGCGGGCTTGGACATGAAAAGGGATCTCCGGCAATCGCGAAAGTAGCTTCTTAAGACATGTTAGCAGGATGCCAATTCATTCTTTTCCGCAGTTCTGTGATGTGGGCCCTGTGATGTGTACCATGCCATGCGTACATAGCGAGGTTTTTTTCGAGTGGCATGACGCCGAGTTCCGGATGCCTCAAAGTTCGCTTCCAATCCTCTTCGCTTAACGAGCGTAGCAGGCACACCCAGCGGGCATGCAGGTTTTCCAGCAGCACTAATGAAACTTCAATTGGCGTCGATTGCGTATCCGCGAGTTTGGCCCAGCGGTCTTCGGCGTAGGGCTTAATGGTGGGTTCGTCTTCGGTCAATGCCAGCTTGAACCGGACGTATGCGTTCATGTGGCTGTCAGGAACGTGATGCACGACCTGGCGAACAGTCCAGCCACCCTCGCGATATGGCGTATCGAGTTGTTGCGGAGACAAGTCCTTCACTGCTGCGCGAATTGCGGACGGCGTTTGCTCGATGTCGGAAATGAACTTGGCACGCTGTTCTTTTGACGGCGTGCCTTCGTAGTGAAACTTGCCGATGGGGTAGCGGGGGTCGGTCATTTTCGCTCCTTACGCGAGAGTACCCTGAGAGATGAAGCAGGAAGAAATCGAGGCGCGATTTTTTCTCTCTGTGGTTTTCCTTGTGTAACTCTGTGTTCTCTGTGGTTAGGTTGTAAAAGCTTAAGGCACAGAGAACAAAGAGAAAAACCACAAAGGTTAAGGCACGATAAGGAACGCGACGATCGCTGCAAAGACCGTAGAAAAGAAATTTATCGCGTTATTCCCAATCCCCCTCCGTCCTTCGATAGTTGCGCCCAGAAAACTATCGGCGAACATCCCTGCCGTGCCGGAAAAAGCGACTACAAGTAAAGAGACTCGACCGAAATCTCCAAATGCAAAAAAAACAAATGCAACGGCCACGGCAGCAATTGCGCCGGCAGCAGTTCCAATTCCGGTGATTGCCCCATTCGTGCCCCGGGCAACTTCTCGCCAACTTGTAATCAGCCGTGGAACTCGACCCATAGCTTGGCCGATTTCGCTCGAAACCGTATCCGCTGCCGCCTCTGCCAGGGCGGCCGCCATTGCCACGAAAATCCTCGGATTCGGAAATTGAGTATAGACGGCCGCACATCCTGCTGCGGTCCCGAGATTCGCGAGGACCTGCAGCGTATTGCGACCAGCGCGGGCCTCAGCCGTTCCCAGCCGTTGTTTGCGAGCGTATCCGATATGAGTTGCAACCCAAGTAAACGCAAAAACTGTGAAGAGAGCTGCGAAGCCCCTAAGTCCCGCCGAACACAATAAGACAAAACAGACCACCGCTCCCGCTATGGCTCCGCCCGTTGTGACCCCGCGAACTAACCTTCCAAAAACGGCGAAAAGGGAGCTTATAGAAGCAAAAATCAAAATTTTCTGGGCTTCGAGGATTGCAGGTATCTGTCGAAATACCGCTAAGTGGCTCATAAGAAAGGTGAATAGCAATATGAGGTGTGGGCCAGGTGATGCACCGCACACCGAATCAAGCGGGTAAACACCAGATATGGCCCTGCCGAAAGTAGCACCCCATCCGTCCCGCTTTTAGTTTCGATAACCTGCACAATTCTGGTGCATCAAAATACGCGGGGTGGTCTAAACTGCTACCCGGCGTTTTCTGTCGCAGCGCCAGCTTTGGCAGTCATCGAGGGACTAACTATGGCAGCTTCGGTCTGGTCTGGATATCTTACCTTTGGCTTGATTTCAATGCCGGTGCGCCTGTTTTCGGGCGCGCGCAGTTCAAGCATTTCCTTCCACATGTTGCACCGTGACGATTTAGTACGAGTGAAGCAGCAGCTCATTTGCCCAGCAGAAAACAAAGTTGTTGAGCGCAGCGAAATCGTCAAAGGATACGAGTACCGGAAGAATGAGTATGTCGTGATCGAGCCGGAAGAGATCAAGAAGATCGAGCCGAAGACGGCAAAGACGATGGAGATCCTCGAGTTCGTGAAGGCCAGCGAGGTCGATCCGGTTTACTTCGAGTCGTCTTATTACATGATGCCAGAGGAAGCTGGGCGGCGGCCCTATGCATTGTTGACCAAAGCCCTCGAGGAGAGCGAATTTGTTGCGATTGCCAAACTCACAATGCATAACCGCGAGTACACAGTATTCTTGCGGCCGCACGAAGGCGGGCTGATGCTACACACGATGTATTACGAGGAAGAAGTTCGCAAGGTCGAAGGCTTCGGCGCGCCCGACGTTGATTTGAAGGACGCGGAAGTTAAGGTGGCACATCAGCTGATCAATGCACTCTCGAGTGACTGGGAACCGGAGAAATTCCACGACGAGTTTCAGGAGAATCTGAAAACGATGATTCAGACGAAACTCGAAGGCGGCAAGATTGCCGAAGTTGAAAAGCCGAAGAAGATGGCCCCAGTAGTCGATCTGATGGCCGCATTGAAGGAAAGCCTGGCACAGATGGAAGGCAAGAAGAAGCCATCGGCGACGGCTGAGGCTGCACCGGCTCCAGCAAGGAAGAGGGCTAAAAGGTAATTTGGCTGGCACGCCCCGTCTTTCCATAACAAGCATTTGGGCCAGCCCCGGGAGCTTCGGCACGGGGCCCAACCCACGACGCGCAATGAGAAGGAATTTCAATCAGACAACCTTCCATTGCTCCAATTGCTTCCTACTCTCAATCCACGTCAAACGCGGCTCGCTGGCGAAGATCGCCGCAAGTCGCTAGAATAAGCAATTCCGAATGAGACTTCCGGGCAGGATTATTGCGCCTTCGGCGCGGTTCCAACTACTGAACACCGCTGTGATGCTGACGCTGGCTGTGTGTGGCGTGGCATGCGGAGATTATTACCGCCCTGTTGCTCAGCCGCTCGAAGGAATACAGCCCAGCCCAGCGGCGGCCCATTCCATAATCTCCATTAACACTGATGGTATTGCAGGCAACAGCCGAGGTAACGGATCGGCGAGCAACATTGACGCTTCCGGAGACAGCATTCAGGGGAATCTGATTGTTGGGCTTGCGCCCGCCCACGCGGCGCTTACTCCGAACGGAACGAGGATGTATGTTGCAAATAGTGGCGAAGACAGCGTCACCGCAAATACTACTTCTTCGCCAACAGGAGTTGCGGCGACAGTAAGCGTTCCCCCTTCTCCCGGCGCACAGATAATGCAGGTGACCGGCGATGGCACGACTGCGACCTATTTCTATAACGGCGCTGCGGCCTTATTTTCCGTGGGCGATACTGTGTTTGTGACCGGATGCGCTACGGCAGGATTCGATGGCGTTTATACGGTGACAGCTGCGAGCGGAAACACATTTTCGGTCGCGAACTCAACCAGTGCTACGGACAACCCTGAGTTCGGCGGTGCGCAGGCAAAGACGCCAAATGCTGTTTTCGCGAATACGGCAGATAACAACAATATGTATGTCGCGGGATATTCAACGAATTCGGTTTACGCGATCAACACGAGCACGGATGTGGTAAGCGCGACCATTGCCGTGGGAAGGCATCCGGTATCATTGACGGAGCTGCCGAACGACCAGCAGATATATGTCGCTAACCAGGGCAGCGGAACCGTGAGCGTGATCAGCACGGTGAACAATACTGTAACGCAAACTGTTTCGCCGACTGTGGGTGCGGTGCCGGTATGGGTAGTCGCGAAATCCGATAGCACGAGGGTTTACGTGCTGGATGCAAGCGGCGTCATTTATGACTTTAATCCTCTCGCAACAACGATAAATTGTGCGTCGAGTCCCGCGGTGGGATGTTCCGCAACCGCAACGGCGAATGCAGGGGCTGGAAGCAACTTTCTGACGTTTGATCCGGTTATGAACCGTCTTTACGTGACCAATCCTACGAATAGCCAAGTGGGAATTCTTGACGCCAGCGTCGATCCACCCAAGCTGATTAACACGATCAATCTTGCGACTGCGGCTGCGTCGGCGTGTTCGGGTTGTGCCCCGGATGCAGTGACGGTGCTTGGCGATGGAAGCCGTGCGTACGTAGCCGCATATCAATTTGCTCCAGGATGCACAGACTCATCCGGCAACGCTGTCAATTGCGTAGACACCTTAGTGGCAGTAATTGACGGGCCGAGCGCGACGCTTAAATCCGTGATTACAGGAATTGGCAGCGGCGCTGCTCTCAGTGCGACCGGTTGTGGACTGGGTTCAGGTCCGGTGCCTACTGTCTGGCAACCTGGAATTGCGCGTTTCCGTGCTTCGATTGCGTCTTCCGGGGGCGGAACGAATTCGAATTTTAAAGTTTATGTCGGACAGTGCGATGCAGGCAGTGTAGGAGTAGTCGACACCTATCCGGTGAATGGAAGGCCTGGCGACACATACTCCGGCGTTTCTGTGAATGCACCATTGAGCACGTTCCCGCCGCTTGCGGGAGGAGTGCCGCCAGCGCAAAATCCCGTTTTCGTGTTGGCGGGCCCGTAGCGGTCTCGGGTGATCTTCTTCTCCGAAAGTTCTCAGGGAGAGAATTCCTCCCAGCCCTTTCTTCAGAGCACAAGTTGCATGGGTCCTTCAAGTTCGCAAGAACTTCGGAGGCCGAAGTTTTGGCTTCGCTCAGGATGACAGCTGGTGAGAGAAAAGTGGAGACTACAAGCGGAATGCCGGCCGGAGGAGCGTTGCAGAACAGCCGCGGCCTACATCGCGGCTGCGGTAGATACGTTTTTGCCGTAGCGAAGAGCGATATTCATGAAGACACTGCCGCTGGCAGTTTCGAACGAGAGCACCATGGCCTCGGTGTCAGGTGTGTTGCGAGCGCCCTGCTCGGAGGTGTGAAGGCGGGGAGGATGAACCCGGAAATGAAAACCTTCATCGTTCAGCGTAGCTACAGCGTTACCGATGACCTGGTTTGCCAGTTCGCACACGGCTTCGCGCACAAGTTCGTCGGTTTCGGGCACCTCTGTGCCGGAGAGCATGCTTGCAATACGGGCTGCGGCAGAGGGCTCAATGTCGAGGATGATACGGCCTTCGATATCGCCGCTCAGTTCCACCATAGCTGCAACACCTTTGCGGCGATAGGCGTCCTCTTCCATGGTGAGATTGCCGATCTCGATAGGCGATTTCATGCCTTGGGACAACACCGCATCGGCCGCGTTGATGAACGGCTGGATTAGATCCATTTTCATTGTTAGGCCCCTGAGCCGGCTGCGGCAGCGACCGCGCCATCTTCTCCAAGCACGTATTTAATGACTTCGTACAGGACATCAGGCTTTACCGGCTTCTGCACAAAGTGGCGTGCGCCACGTTGCAAAGCAGCCACGATGTTCTCCTGATAACCGACCGAAGAGACCATGACGATGCGAGCATCGGCATTTTTCTGCACGATCTTCTCCGCGGCCTCAATGCCTTCCATCTGGGGCATGGTGATATCCATCAGCACGATGTCGGGTTTGGTGCGCTCGTATTCCGAGATGGCCGTCAGTCCGTCACCCGCCTCTCCTGCGACCTCGCCGCCGAATGATTCAATGATGCGGGCGAGATTCTTGCGTGCGAATACGGAGTCGTCGACGATCAGGTAACGGACTGATTGACCGTCCTTGCTCCGCTTAATTGCTGCAAAGTGCTCCATAACTCCTCCTCTTTCTTTTCCCTTCTCACTTCACTTTCCGGCACGCTCGAGTGGTACCGGCGAAACTCTATGCCTGTCCGGCTCCGATGGCTTTGTTCGGGCGCTCAGAGCAGTGAGCGTTTAACGTGGCCGCCATGGCCTGCAAATCCACCACGCGCATGACGTGTCCGCGCTCAATTGCAGCTTTGGGCATTCCAAAGACAACGCAGGACTGCTCACTTTGGGCGATCGTGACACCGCCTGCCTCTTTGATCGAAGCTAGTCCGTTGGCGCCGTCATCGCCCATCCCGGTCATAATGACGCCAATGGCGCGAGTGCCAAATTCCTCCGCGACACTCCTGAACAACACATCGGCAGAAGGGCGATGACCGTTTACTCGGGCCTCATCACTCAGCACCGCGACGTCGCCTAAGGGAAGACGCTTGGCCTTTAGGTGCCTGCTCCCAGGGCAGATCAGCACCCGGCCGGCGTGCAAAACGTCTCCCGATTGAGCTTCTTTCACTCGCAGAGAAGTGCACTCATCGAGCCGGCGGGCGAACATCTCGGTAAAACCTTCCGGCATGTGCTGCACCACGAGAATGGTGCCGGGAAACTCCGGCGACAACTGCGAGAGCAAGTACTGCAACGATTGCGGGCCGCCGGTCGACACTCCGATCGCGATCACTTTGCTCGGCGGGTTGGTGCCGGTCGATGTCAATTTTTTGCGCGGCACAGGTTGCGGCACTTCTTCAGTCGGTGCGATCTGAATGCCGCGGCTTTGGGCAGCAGCCTTGATTTTGGCGATCAACTCATTCGCGCTCTCCTGCATGCGCGAGGTGACGTCGGCTGGCTTGGCCACGAAGTCGAACGCGCCCAACGAGAGGGCTTTCAGCGTCACGGAAGCGCCTTTCGTACTATGCGAGCTCACGACGATCACAGGCAAGCGGTGCCGCCGCATGACCTCCTTGAGCATCTCGAGTCCGTCCATCCCAGGCATCTCGAGATCGAGCGTGACGACCTGGGGCTTGAGCTCGGCAATTTTTTTCAGACCGAAGTTGCCGTCCATGGCCGTACCCACGACATGGATCGAGCCGTCAGTCTCGATCATCTGCGGGATGAGCTTGCGCATGAGCGCCGAGTCATCGACGACAAGGACGCGTACGGGTTGCGCGCTCATTGCCGCACCTCCGCCGGAAACTGCGCTCCGGGTACTGGCGCGAAAGCGCCGGCTTGCCGCACGTGGGTGCCGCTCCTACTGAAGCGGTCCATCACTGCTGCAAGATTCATGATCAGCACCACGCGTCCATCGCCCAGAATGGAGGCGCTGCTGACGAGATCGGTTGAAACTGTCTGATCGTCCAAGGCTTTGGTCACCAATTCCTCTTCCCCTTCGAGGGAATCAACGATCAGCCCTAACTTGCGTTCTCCGAAGGTGAGAACCAATACAAAGATTTTTTCTTTTTCGCGATTGACTTCCGGCGTACGGCGCGCGGCCACGCGAACGAGTGGCAAAATCTGATTGCGCAACTGCATGACCTCTGTCTGGTCAACACGGTGCAGATCGGTTTCATGTGCGCGAGCGATTTCGGCAACCGAGTTCAGCGGAATGGCATAAAGCCGGTGCTCGATGCGGAACATGAGTGCTTGAACAATGGCGAGGGTCAAGGGAAGTTTGAGCCGGAAGGTTGTGCCCTGGCCAAGCTCCGTCTCGATCTCCACCGAGCCTTTCATGCGACTCAGCACGCTGCGCACAACATCGAGGCCGACCCCGCGTCCAGAAACTTCCGTGATTTCCTGCGCCGTGCTAAAACCGGGACGGAAGATCAGGTCGAGTAGTTCCTGCGGCGATAAACGCTCGGCTTCTTCCGGTTTGATCAATTTGGTTTGCAGTGCTTTGTGCTTGACCTTGGCAGCGTCGATTCCTGCGCCGTCGTCTTTGAGTTCGACAATCAACTGATTGGCCTGATGATAGGCGTGGAGACGAATAGTGCCGAGCACGGGCTTTCCAGTGGTTTCGCGCGCCTCAGGATTTTCAATACCATGACTGATCGAGTTGCGGATGATATGGGTAAGCGGCTCGGCAATGGCATCAAGTAAGCCCTTGTCGACGTCGGTATCCTGACCGCTGATAAGAAGCTGAACTTGTTTGCCGCAGCGTTTGGCGGTGTCGCGGACGATGCGAGGAAAGCGTCGAAAGAGCTGCTCGACAGGCACCATGCGGACCTTCATCACTGAGCGCTGCAAGTCGTTCATGACGCGCGACTGAAATCCCATTGCATCAGCAAAGCGCAGGCGCAATGCGTCCTTTGGAAAGCGGCGGGAAAATTCCTGGACTGCCTGTTGAAGCATGGACTTGGCAATGATGAGTTCCCCGACAAGGTTGAGCACATTATCGATGCGCTCGGCATCGACCCGTAAAATATTTTCAGAGACTGGGCCGCTTGGGGCGGCAGCTGGCTCTGGTGCAGGAGCGGCTTGCGGGTTAGGTTCGGCTTCCACTGCGAGGGAAGCTTCCCCATGGTTCGGAGCGGCAGCAGCGCTACTCTCGTTTTCCGCTGAATGTATTTCGAAGTATTCAGCTCGCGAAATTACTGTGGGAATCAGGCACTTGGAGACGATCATCGTTTCGGGTGCTCCGGTTGCGATGAGAAGGTCGAGCCTCTTGGCCCTTTCGGCGAAGCCCTCCGGCCTGACTCCTACTACTTGCGCAACTGAGCTGAGTGCGGTTACGACCAACTGCCGTGCGGCAATTGGCATGGCGCAGTTGCGATCGACGTGCGCGATCAGGTGAAAAATTCTGTTGCCCTGATTACGAGCATTGCTGGCAGATTTTTGTTCGTATTCGGTCCAACTGACCTGCGTAGTTGCGACTGGCGCCTTCGCTGCCGATTGCGAACCGGATGCCAGTTCCTCGACCATTTTCTGAAGCGCAGAAGTTTCCGGCATCGAACTCTGATGCCGGTAGGCGTTCAGCATCTCTGTGAAAATGTCGGCCGCGAGAAAACTCAATTCGACCAACGAAACCGCAGTCGAAGTGATATCGACTGCAAGCGCGTCTTCGAGTTTGTGCGCAAGCTCGCTCAACTCCTGAAATCCGCATGCGGCCGAGTCGCCTTTAAGGGTGTGTACCGTCCGGCGGATGCTGCGAACGACCTCACCGTCGCGTGGCGATTTTTCCAGCTTCAGCGCGTCGTCGTTCAGCGCCTGCAGCAGTTCCTGCGAGGTTTCGAAGAAAAGCTCGCGCATTTCAGCGCCGGGATCGTCGGAGAACTGGGTCATAGCGACACCTCCAGGCGCTTATATGCGGTCCCGCTATTGCGATAGACCATCGCGAATTTGTCGGTGAGGCCGAGTAAGCTTTCTGCGTGACCAACGAGCAAATATCCGCCGGGAGCAAGGCATCGATAGAACTTGCCGATCAGGCGGCGTTGTTCAGCCTCATCGAAGTACATCATTACATTGCGGCAGAAAATCACATCGTTACTCTGCGGAAGGAATTCGGTCTTTAAGTTGTGGAAGTCGAAGTGGACAAGTTCTTTGACGGCTTTCTTTATCGCGTAACGCTCACCGACTTTGTCAAAGTAACGAAGACGATAGCTGTAATCGACGGAAGCCATCTGGTTTTCGCTGTAGACACCTTCCTGCCCGGCGCGGAGAACGGTGTAATTGATGTCGCTGGCAGGGATCTCTACATGCCAGGGCGGAGGCACAATCGGCTTTGGCCAAATGACTTCTTCAGAAGTTGGTGTACGAAGCTGTTGATAGGCAAGCGCGTCGGCAATCAGCATCGCGATGGTGTACGGCTCCTGGCCAGTAGAGCAGCCGGCGCTCCAGATGCGCAGGTTGCAATCGCCTTCGGCTGCTTTCTTGCGGATCAGTTCATCTAGAATTTGCTTGTGAAACAGTTCCAATTGCGCTTTATTGCGGAAGAAGCTGGTTTCGTTGACGGTTAAATCTTCGAGCAGCCGGGAAAGCTCCTGCTTCCCTTCCGCGCTGATGAGTAGCCGGTAGTAGCTGTAGAAGGAATCGAGCCGGCATTCGCGTAGTCGGCGCTGCAAGCGGTCCTGTAAAAAGTGGGTGCGCCGCGCGTCGAAGTACATCCCGCATTCTTGATAGACGAGCGTCTGCAGCAAGCGCATTTCGGCATCACTGAGCTGGATGGCCAGAGCTGGAGTGCTCATCGGTTTCCTTCTGCGCCTTACTTGCCTGCGGCCGCTCGCCGCATGTCTTTCTTGCTGTTGGCTTCGGTGGCTTCTTTTTGCGTGTTGCCGAGATCGAGCAGGCGGTTCATGTCGAGCAATACGATCAGCCGCCCTTTGTGCTTTCCTAAACCGGTCACGCAGTTCAGGCCGCCTTCGTGCAAAGCGGCCGGCGAGGGCTCCACGTCGGATGCAGGAATTTTCAACACCTCAGAAGCGGAATCCACGATCAACCCAGAGAGCCGGCCACGATGCTCGACGACAAGAATGCGATTTCGTTTACCCGAGGTCACTTTTTTCTCGCCCAGGCGCTTGCGCAGGTCCATCACGGAGACGATCTTTCCGCGAAGGTTGATGACTCCTTCCATGAAGTTCGGGGCATCCGGCACGGTTGTGATCTCAGGAACGCGCACGATTTCATGCAGCGAGGTGATCGGGACGCCGTAGGTTTCCCTGCCTACCTGGAAACCGACGATGTGCAACTCGCGCGCTACCGGAGATGCTGCGCTCATGCCCGTGATCCTGCCGCGGCATGACGCGCGTTCTTGCGGGTTTCGGACAAATTGGAATCGCTTTCGATTCCGAAGCTATCCATCGAATCAAGCAATCCGCGTGACATTTTCGACATCTGTTCGGCTGAAGCGGCAAGCTCGGTCGAGCCGGAGGTCGTCTGCTGCACAAGTTCGCGCATGCGCTCCATGGCCTTTACGACCGCATGGGCACCCGAAGCCTGCTCTTCAACGGCAGAGTTGATTTCGTGCGTGATTTCGTTCAGGCGAGTGGTGGCACGGGCGATTTGCGACGAACCATGCGATTGCTCGTTGGTAGCGGCGCCGATTTCCTGAGCGAATTTGTACACCTCGGTGACGACGTTGGAGATTTTGCGCAGCGCCTGGTGAAGCTCCTGGCCAAGCTTGAGGCCCTGATCGACGATCTCTGTACTCTCGTGCATGTTATCGACCGCTTTCCGGGCTTCTTTCTGGATACTCTCAATGAGCTCAGAAATCTCCTTCGTCGATTGCGCCGATTTTTCAGCAAGCTTACGAACTTCATCCGCCACGACGGCGAAGCCGAGGCCATGCTCGCCGGCGCGTGCCGCTTCGATAGCAGCGTTCAAGGCAAGCAGGTTAGTTTGTTCGGCGAGATCGTCGATGACCTCGATGATTTTTCCGATGTCATCGGCACGGTGGCCAAGCACCCCGATGATTTCTCCGGAGGCGCCGATGGTCGAGTTGATCTTATTCAGGCCCTCGGTGGCCTTTTCCATCGTCGAGATTCCGCTATGCACTTCTTCACGAGAACGGTTGGAAATATCGAGAAGGACTTTAGCGGTATCGGCAACGCGCTGGATCGATGCCACCATTTGGTCGATGGAGGCTGAAGTCTCGCTGACGCTGGAAGCCTGGATCTGCGTGCTCTTCACCATGTTCTGCACGTTGACGCTCATCTCGTGCATGGTGCTGGTGACTTCGTCGATGGCGGATGAGCTTTGCAGGCTGATTTTGGCAGATTCGTCAGAAGCACCGGCAACTTGCGCCGACGCGCTGGCAACTTGCGTCGCAGTATCTTTGACATTGCGAACGAGGCCGCGCAGGCCTTCGGTCATCTTGGAAAATGCGTTGCCGAGCACGTCACTGCTTGAACGCGGCCTAACAACGACGCCTAGATTTCCTCCTGCAATAGCTTCTGAAACCGCAGCCATTTCCTTGAGATACTTGACCATCCCATCGAAGCTGCGCCCAAGTTGACCGATCTCGTCGGCGCGGTCGATATCGATCTTGTGGTCGAGATCGCCAGCGTCGCCAATCTGTTTAGACACCAGCATCAGGTCACCCAAAGGAAGGGTAATGGAACGGGCGGTCTTAAATGCGACCACGATTCCGAAACCGATGGCAGCCAGCGTGGCTAGGGTTGCGATGAGGATGATTTCTGTGCCGGCAGACTCATCATCTTTGCGGCGCTTCTCGACGACATCTTTGGTGATCTGATCGGCCTGATCCAGATAGTCGGTTGAATTCTTCACCCAAGACGACGCGTCTTTCTGCAGGTAATAGATTTGCAGGTCGGCAACAGTGGCGTTACCGGCATCAACTTCGCGGCGTTTTTCGAGCATTGGTTGCGCGAATTCTGTGGCCCACGAACTTTCGTTGTTGGCCACTTTGTCGAGCGCAGCGTGTTGCTGATCGGACGACAACTTCTGGCTCCGCGCCAAATATTCGCCCAGTCGCTTGATTCCATCATTCATCCGGTCTACTTCACGGCTGTCGCCACTGAGAAGGTAATTACTCAGGTAGAGCCGGTTCTGCATCATCTGAAAACGGACTTGATTGGTGAGTTCGGCCATTTCGAGCGCTTGAGAAGCCGCGGACTTGGCGCTGTGCTCGCGTTCGACAGCGACCAAGATGACAATGCAGAGAAGCAGCACTGTTCCCAAAATCGCGCCGAATCTCACATAAAGTTGCTTTGTAATGGACATGAGTCTGGCTCCGCAGCTTTCAATTGCCAGCGCGATCTAATTTCCCGGATCGAATTTAAATTCGACGGTTTCCGTACTTTCCGCGCTGGCGGAATCGAATTTCCATTTTTTCACCGCATCCGCCGCCGCCGCTGCAAGAATCGGGTGACCACCGATTACTTTCGTGTCTTTCACGCTGCCGTTGGCCGAGATGACAACCTGAAGACGGACAACTCCAGTAAGCGACATTTTGCGGGCAATCTCCGGATACTCCGGCGGCACCCTGCTCTTTACCTTGCGCTGCAGCGGCTGCTCCTGCGCGAAACTTGGAGCAGGATGCACAACGACCATGAGAAATGCTGAGCCGAGCAAAGCAGCTAGAAGCACAACAAGCAAACTTCTGGTACTGCGAACGGTGTTTGACACGGACACTTCCCCCCTAGTGGCAATAAAAACAAATCATGTATGCAAAGCCACTGCCACGGGAAATTGCTCCTCAACGTTCTTAATCGGCGCAATGTTTACTTACATTTAGTGAGGAATCTGGAAGAGTAGGCGGCGTAGATCGTCTCAGAGAACCTCGCCGTTTGTCTCAAATGGATACGGCTTCGATTACGAAATCGGTTACCACAGCGTGTTGGTAAAACGTTTTCTCTTGACTCAAATTGAGACTAGAAGATAGAGTCCGCTTTATCAACAACTTGGAACATCTCGAGTCTCAGGAGTCGATCACGGGCGCCGAACACATTCTGGGAACAATGGCAGAAAAGGCCGGTGATGGCGGTCGATTCCAGGATTTGTTACTGGAGTTCTCAAGCGAGGCTTCGAAAATTTCGGCGTCCGAGGAATTGCTTCGCCTATTTTGTCATGGAGCAGTTACTTACTTTGGCATAAGCGGCGCTTACATTTGGCACTTCGTTCCGCCAGACCAGTTGATAGCGGCGGCTGCGGATGGGTGGATGGCAGAGGAATTCCTGTGCAAACGGCTCCGGATGAGCCAGAGCGCGGTCGTGGTTGAGGCGATTCAGAAGCGCAGAGCCGTATACGCGAATTCGGTCGATACGGCTCGGTATCCACTGGCGGGCGAATTTCAAGTCAAGTCGGTTTTGGCTGCACCGTTGATTGTGTTCAATGAAGTGATCGGCGCGGCAGTCCTGGTCCACAATAACGACCCATTCTTCTTTAATCAGGAGCACGCTTCGAAAGCAACGATTTTGGCTGCGCAACTGGGCAGCTTGCTGGAGGCGACAAGACTCGCGAGCGAGACAAAAGAAGAAAAGCGCCGGACGGAGATTCTAGTTGAAGTGGCCCAGAGTCTTCGCGGCCAGCCGGATTCTCTTTCACTGATCGACTCAGTTGCTGACCGCATACGGGCCTTATTGCGCACTCCGCTGGTTTGCATACTGGGGCGCGAACCGAGGGGATTCGAATTGTGGTCAGTGGCTACGGGAGATAGCGCTTTAAATGTCTCGGTACGGGCACGGCAGGAACGTAAAGGCCTGCATTTCACCGCCGACATAGCCAACCGTGCCATTGCGGCAAACGGACTCATCTCGGTTTCCGTGAATCCGCCGTCGCACTTTCTTGGAGATATCTTCCCGGCAGGCACCCTGCTCGCAGTTCCCTTTCATACCTCGACCCGAGAAGCGGCGGTGCTCGTATATCCACGGTCCGAGGGACCATTCACCGGCGAAGAAAAGAAACTGCTGCCGCTGATAACCAGCTTTGCCGCGGTTGCGATTTCAAACGCGGAACTTTACGCGACTGCCCGGGCACAGGCCCAGGAACTCCAACAGATCGTGAGTATTGCCGCAGAACTGGGATCTATTTCTGACCTCGACCAGTTCATGCGCCGCTTCATTCAGCGGGCCAGCGACTTCCTCGGCTTCGAGCGCGCTTTCGTGGGCCTCATCGAAGACAGCACTGTGCAGGTGCGCTGGAGCTACACGCGAGGTGAATATGGACCGCCCGGATACGTGATTCCTGAAGGTCTGCTAACGCGTGCCATTTTCAATAAAGAGGTGTTCTGGTCTGATGACGCTTCGCAAGTCGCCGGGACGAACACGGCAGTCCTGCGGGAATTCAATGTAGGTCAGCTATTGGCAGTTCCTCTGCTTGGAGCAAACGGCGAGGCGCTTGGAGTGTTTGGCGTCTTAGACCAGCGCGAGCGGCAGCCGATTTCACAGGAGGACGTCCGCCGGGTCCAGGCGCTAGCCGCCCACATGACAGCGGCACTTGAAGTCAGCCGCAACCTGCTTCTTTCTGAACGTCATCGCAAACGGTCTGAATCGCTCACCGACCTCGCACTAGAAATGAGTTCGCTCGTGCGCGGTCCAGCTATGGCTCGCAAGTTCCTGGAGAGAGCAGCAAAAATCATGGGGGCTGGCGACGCAGCATTAGTGACGCAAGACGGTGCGGATGCGACCGTGTCAGTGCTTCATTCACTATGCGGTGAGCCGAGCAGCGAGGTCGAAGCTCGGTTTGCGCGTTGTATTAGCCGGACCATTTCGGAAGCCCAGGAACCCGTGGTCACAACCGAGATGACCGAGGTGGGTGGCGATGGCCTTCTCCCCACTGAGGGCTGGAAAGAGATCGTCGTGGCGCGCTTAATCGGCGGTTCAGGGGAACTGCTGGGCGCACTTTGTCTTGCCGGTTGTAAAACTCCTCTGGAGACGGAAGATCAGCAATTGCTAAAAGCGATTGCCGGAGAAGCATCTGTATCGCTCGAAAATGCGCGTTTCTTCACGCGCATGGAACAAGCCAACCGGCACTGGGTAGAAATTTTCGATGCTATTGCCGACTTTATTGTGGCGCACGATGAATCGGGCAATGTTCTGCGAGTGAATCGGGCGCTCGCAGATTTAATTGGTGTGCAGCCGCAGCAACTGATCGGGTTAAATATGGCGACGTTGCTGGGTACTGGAATCAACGCCGCCATGCCGCGTTCCTGCCCGTTCTGCCGGCCGACCGGCGAACTGGCAGATGAATATGTGCATCCTCCACTTGAACGGACTTTTCTGGTTTCAACTTCGCAGGTGCACGCTGCAAGCAATGAAGGACTACAAACAGTTCACGTCCTCAAAGACATCACCGATCGTCGCGAGGCCGAGCGGCGCTACCGTGAGCTCTTCGACAATATTCAAGAAGGATTATTTTTCTGCAGCCCCGATGGCCGCTTCATCGAGGTCAATGATGCATTGGTCCGCATGCTTGGGCGCAGCAGCCGTGAGGAACTGCTGCATTGCGACGCGCGGCACGAGGTGTTTCATTCGGCAGAGCAACACAGCGCGCTATTTGCAGAGATGGAGCGACACGGGGCCTTGCATAATCGCGCTGCGATTTTGCGCTGTAAAGATGGTAGCGCCGTGCATGTGCTGATCAACGCGTTTGCCGTTTACAACGCACAAGGACAGATTACCCAATTTCGCGGGTTGATCCTTGATATTACCGGGCTGAAAGCCTACCAGACTGAATTGCAGAAAGAGCGGGATTTCTCCGGCAAAATTCTCAACAACACGCAGAGTTTGATTCTCGTGGTCGATACAGCCGGGCTGGTGAGTTACGCAAACCGGCGCTGGCAGGTAATGGGCTACGAACAAGAGGCGATTATCGGAAAGCCACTGGAGGCTGTCGTTGCGCCATCCAGCGTAGATGCTTTCCGCGATGCGTACTCCGCAATTCTTTCCGGCAATCAGGTGAACAATCTCGATCTGCAGATTCTGCGGGCCGACCGAAGGGTTGGGCAGTTCTCAGTCAATTTAAGCCCTATGCGCGACGATCACGGCCAGGTGAGCAGCATTGTGGTGGTGATGAGCGACGTGACGGATGCGGCGTCATTGCAGTCCAAGCTGATGCATACGGAAAAGCTGGCAGCGGTAGGGCAGCTTGTCTCCGGAGTGGCACACGAAGTGAACAATCCGCTGACCGCGATTTTAGGATTTGCGGACTTGCTGATGGAAAATCCGGATGTGCCGGAGACCGCCCGGAAGGACTTACGAGTTATCTTGCAGGAGGCACAACGAACCAAACAGATTGTGCAGAACCTGCTCAGCTTTGCGCGCCAGATGCCGCCTCAACGCAAACCGATTCAGTTGAATCCAATTCTGAAACGAACATTACAGCTACGAGCTTACGATCTGCAGAGCCGCGGCGTCTCCGTCACAGAGAATCTTCGCGACCATCTGCCCTTTATCATCGGCGATTCGCACCAGCTGCAGCAGGTCTTCCTGAACATACTTAACAATGCATACGACGCGGTGCGCGACAACGTGCAGGCGCCGCGAATTGCTGTCTCCACTGACTGCCACGATGGTGTGGTTGAGGTCACATTCAGCGACAACGGCTCCGGCATCAGCAACCTCGACCGAATCTTCGATCCGTTCTTTACTACGAAACAGGTGGGAGAAGGCACGGGCCTCGGCCTCAGCATCTGCTACGGAATTATTAAGGAGCATGGCGGAGAAATCGTTTGTGAGAACAATTCCGCCGGGCAAGGCGCGACCTTTACTGTACGGCTACCGGGAGTGCGAGAGTTGGCGTCGGTTTCGGCAGTCGCGGGGTTCACTAAACCATGAGCTCACCTGCTCTCCAGGCAAAGCCTTTGCCCATTTTGCTAATTGAAGATGAGCCCGCCGTCGCAAGCTACGTGTGCGCCGTGCTGGAGCGTAGCGGCTACGAAGTTGTGTGTAGCGAATCTGGCGTGGCTGGGCTGCGTCAACTGGAGGCAGGAGAATTTCTGGGCGTGGTTTCGGATATGCGTACTCCGGGGGGTATTGATGGCGCCGACGTGTACGCCTGGATTGCTGCGAATCGTCCTGAACTGGCGTCGCGATTGGTGTATATAACGGGCGACGTGGCCAGCGAGGAAACTGCAGCAATATTGCAGCGTACCCGCGTACCGTGTGTGGAGAAGCCATTCCGAGTGCAGCAGTTCATTTCTGTTATTGAGCAAACCATGGGGAAAGCACGTGAGTGAACGTTTCGGAATTCGTTTTCTTGTGGTGGACGATGAAGAGAGTATCCGCCGGCTTTGCATGACGGTTGCAGAGGGACTCGGCTTTATCTGCAAAGAAGCAAACAATGGCGAAGGTGCGTTGGCGCTATTAGATGAGCATCCGGCGCACATCATCCTGACCGATCTGGTTATGCCGCGGATGTCGGGCATTGACTTTCTCGAGCACGTGAGAAGAGTGCTTCCGAGAAGTGAAATTGCCGTGATGACGGGTCATGGCTCAGTCGAGACTGCCGTGCAAGCCATGAAGCTTGGCGCTTACGACTACATTTCGAAGCCGTTCTCAGCGGTCGAAGAGTTGCGGCTGCTGCTGCGAAGGATGGCCGAAAAAATCCAACTTGTCGAAGAAAACGAATTTTTGCGCGAGTGCACATCGGCTGAGACGCAATTGCACGGAATTGTCGGGACCTCGCCAAAAATTCAAGATGTGCTTCGCATGATTGCGCGCTTGAAGGACACGCGAACTCCGGTGCTGATTGCCGGTGAAAGCGGGACCGGCAAAGAATTGGTTGCGCGCGCCATTCACTTTCGCGGGAGCTTTGCCGATCGGCCATTTGTGGCGGTGGATTGCGGCTCATTAGTCCCCACTTTGATAGAAAGCGAACTTTTTGGGCACGAGAAGGGCGCGTTTACCGGAGCAATGCGTTCGAAGCCTGGATTATTGCAATCGGCAAACGGGGGCACAATTTTCCTGGATGAGATCGGCGAGCTGCCGCTTGAAATGCAGGCCAAACTGCTGCGATTTTTGCAGGAAAAAGAAGTTCGGCCCGTCGGCAGCAACAATCATTTCAAAGTTGACGTGCGCGTCATTGCAGCTACTAATCGCGATCTGGACGCCGAATACCGAGCGGGACGGTTCCGCAAGGACCTCTATTTCCGCCTGAATGTTGTCACGGTTCAACTGCCACCTTTGCGCGAACGTCGGTCCGACACTGCGATGCTGGCGCACTGGTTTCTGGACCGTTATGCGAAAGGGGCAGACGCGCAGATCACCGGCGCGGCGATGAAGTGTCTGCTGCAATATGACTGGCCGGGAAATGTGCGCGAGTTGGAAAACTGCATTGAGCGCGCGGTGGCACTCGGCGACGGCAAGACTATCGACATTAGTGATCTCCCTCCAACTATTTTCTCGGCGAGCCCTGCCGTAGAAAACACGCTCCTTCCTGCTCAGGCGCCGCTTTCGGCTACTGATCTCGAGGAAATTGAAAGAGTCACAATTCAGCGAGTTTTTCAGCAAGTGCGTGGCGACAAAGTTGTGGCGGGTAAAATGCTTGGAATCAGCCGAGCTACGCTTTACCGCAAGCTGAAGCGCTATAACATCAGCCCAAGGCCAGCCGGTCAGGCGGCGAGAGCGGGCTTATAAAAATCCCTACCCTGCCGCAAATGACGCAACCTCCTACAAGACCAAATTTTTTTGGGTTAGAAGCTGAAGGCTAAGCCGCCCCGCACGGCGCGAGCGGACTGAACGAGGTAGACCGTACGCCCATCCTGACCGAAGACAGGAACGTATCCCTGGGCGAGAAGATTACGAATCTCCAGCACGATGTCCATGTGTCCTGGTAATGAGCCAAGGCAAGGCAAAGGCTGCCGGACAAAGACATCGAGGAATGGATCGGCTTGTCCGGCAGAAGCGTTAAACATATCAACCGGCGTGAGTGCGCGGCCGCTGGTCCACCCGTAGGAAGTAATCCAGCGAGTCTTGCTATGTGGAGTTGTGCCACTCAGCTTTGCGGCAACGGCATGGCGATTCCGGATGATGCTCTCATCACGCACTCGCTCGAGAGTGGTCTTTTCTCCAGGCAAGTCAAGGACGCCGCCGTAACTGTAATCGAGTGTTGCTGAGAGATCTGATCCAAGTTTTTGCTCGAGCACTAGTCTCATCCCGTGCGTATCGAGAGTGCGTCCTTCGTAGCTGAAGGTACCCGAATAAACATCCGGAAGAACATTGCCATTAACGGAGGAGTACTCGCCAACTCCAGTGAGAGCGGGATTGATCAGGCGATCAGAATAAAACGCCGCTTGCATGCTGGTCTGGCCTTCGCGATGCGACAAGGCGAGTTCCTGATGGTGTGCACGCTCAATTGCGGGAGAAAACCCGCTCATGCTGACGCGCGGGTCAGACTCACTCAAATCAGCAGGGGCAGTCTCGAAGCCTTTATCTTCGCGAACATCGGGACGGGAAGTCGAGTAATGGTACTCCAGCACGGTGTCAGGCGAGAGATGGGCGGCAACCGAACCGAATGGGCGGAAGGCTGTGATTCTTCCCATGAACTGGATGGTTTGCAATTCGCTACCGAATTTGAGCTCCAGCACATTGTCGACAGAAACATCATCCGAGGTGGTGAGGGCCAGGGCCTGAAGCTGAGCATTGTGAATGCCAAGATCAGGCGAAGACAAACGCCGCATGGTCAAGGCAATTTCCGGCGTAGAACCATTCGCCATCTGGTGCTTGTAGGAACTGCGCACCACGGCATTCGGGACAACGGCGCCGTATCCTACATCGCCATTGACAGTTACTGTCCCTGAAGCGAACACCGACTTCTGTACGAGGAAGCCCGTGCTCATGGTGGAAATTGAGCCAAAGCCCTCCGAAGGAGCACCGGCCACAAATGACAGGGCACCCTTCACGTCGCTCGATGTCGATTTGCTTGCCATCATGACCGGAGATCCGTCAGGCAAAATGCGGAGCACAGGACGATTCGCGGCCGAACGCAATACCCAGTCCCAATCGCCATCTTCGGAAGTTCCGCGCCGAGGCGTGATCTCCAGGGCATCAAAAACGGTGGAAAGCGTGAGATTCAGCAGGACAGTGGCGCCTGCTTTTAGATTCACTTTCTCTCGCAGGGTAGGCAAGAAGGCAGGCGCGGAGGCTTTGACCGAGTAAACACCAGGAACCAAACCGGATGCACGGAAGAAGCCTTTGTCATCCGTTATAAAGCTGAAGACCTGAGCAGCAGACCCCAGCACTTGAACCACGGCGCCTATCTGAGGGGCGCCGGCTGAATTGCGAATATAGCCCGTGATCGAGGCAGTCCTGTCGGCACACCACGACGGCAGGGCCAGACCAAGCACGATCACGAGATAGCCGAGCTTACCGCGCATCAGAACCTGTTTACTCGACTGAAAAAGTTGCCGTCGGATCCAAAGTTTGCTTGGAAATATTATCGCTCACTTTGATCTGAATGCGATAAACGCCTGGGTCAAGATTGGCTGCCTGGACAGCTTTCTGCAGCGTAATCTGTTCACCGACATTTCCCATTTTGTCCGACGATTCTACTGCGTGCACGACCTGCTTATTCGTAGCCGCATTGACGATGTCGTACTCGAAGGTGGCAGAAGGCTTGTGCGTTTTGTCGTCAAGGCTGAGATTGTAAACTTGCATCCAGAAATTCACTTTCTGGCCACGCTTAAACGCCACGGGCTTGCCGTCTGCCTGCGCCACGCGTGGGCGCACCTTTGTCTGCCCAATGACGAACATCCCGCTGCCCACGCTTTTCGAAGGTACCGGCTCAACATCATCGGCGACGATCAGCGACGAACTCGCCAGCTTGTCGTCTTCAAACTCGGGCACAATGATACCGCGGCTCCAGGTACCCATGCGATCGCCGTTCACATCTTTTACAACCAAGTCGAGACGATACCGGCCGGGCCGCAAAGGTACTGCCTTCCAATATATTTTCGAATTATCGACTTCTTTAGGTAATAGCTCTGCAGGAACATCTGCAACCACGGTGTCTTCGAAGGTCTGAGCTACTTTGCCTGCAAGCGTGGTCAATCGGCCGAAAATATTGACGACGCCATGCTCGACGCCGTCTTTGTCATTGAAGGTTATGTCGCGATTCTTGAGCTGGACTGTCACCGGCACCAGGACCGTGTCGTTCGTGATACGGACGAAATCCGTCCGCACATCAAACGGCATTGCATTGTAAGTGATCTTGTGGCTGATGACCTCTTCAAGGTCCTTAAACTTCACCGGCGGCGCCTGCTGCAGCTTCATGAACTGCTCCAGGCGATCAAATTCTTTAGCTTGCAGACTCGCGGAATCGGGGCCGGCGCCGAGCTGCTCGAGACCTCCGCCTGAGAAGCGATCTGCTTTCGAAGACATGCCCATCTGCTCATAGAGCGTAAGGCCAGCGTTAGGGACATACTTCAATGCGTCCTTTTCGCTGCGATCCATGGTCATGTGATAGTCGCCGCACATGCAGGTATCGACGAACTCAATGATGACTTCCTGTCCGATGCCTTCGATATACCGGTACCGCCAATCCTCAAACGGATAAGTGGAGGTCTCTCCGCCACCCTCTTCGATTGGACGTTCATAGCTGCCGCCGGAAGGATGCGAATCAATCTCGTCGGGTGGACCATAGACGATATAGATTCGACCCCGATCAGTCATCCAGCCCGGTTTGCCCGCCGCGAAGTGTTCGTTTGCATACTCAATGCGCCGGTAATGCTCGTCTTTGAATTCGTTGTCTTCGCTGTCGGGATCAGGATTGCGACGCTGCCAGAATGCCTCGATAAATTGGTCGCGCTCCTCATCGTTCGAGAGCTGCAAGAATGCCTTGCGCTCATCGTCAGTGATGATCCAGCGGACGTCCTCATCGAGCCACTTCTTGTACTCGCCCCTGAGTTCTCGCTTCAGAGACCTGGCATTTTGCTTCTTGCGCTTTTCATCGATCGGACGCTTGAGCGGGTCGTTGGAGTTCGCTGAAGCCTGGCCGTTATTTTGATCAACTTGAGACGGAGAATTCTGGTCGGAAGATGCCGAGGCAAATGCCAATGAGCACAGAAAGAAGGCCGACAGGCACACTAATGACAGAACTATGCGTAAAGACTGGAACCGGGGCATAAGGAAGAGTACTCCTTCAGACGCACTCTGAGTGTCATCATTCTATGTCTTTGCCGATGGGAATACAAGCCTTTGAGCAGGAAGAACATAGGGGAAAATACCCCTTCTATCCTGATTCTTTGGATAGAACATTTGGTTGCCTTGGAAGATTGTAAAAGCCGGTTCGCATCAGCGCGTTTGGCATCACCTGTGCCTCAGCTAGGTGATACCCGAATCATTACAAGTACTAATCGAAGCATCGTTCCCAAGTTGATAAGCAATGATCGACAGCATCAAACAAATTGGGTGTTGCAGCTATAATCGCGGAAGGGGTCGGGGACAGAAACATTCGGGGACAGAAACATTTGGCAGCGGAACTTTTCACCTACAGCAATCGTATCCACAATACGAGGACGCCCTTATCTAAACACAAAGTGACTAATTGCCTAATGGCGCGTCCAAAGGCAAGGGACTGAGAGCGATCTGTGCCCCAGTCAGAGCAGGAGAAGAAGATGGCGACAGCGGAAGTAATCAGCATTCCCCAACCCGATTTGTCAGCCTCGCCGGAATCGTGCATGATTGCGACTTCGGACCTGTGGAAGACGTACGACATGGGTTCTGAGCAGCAGGTGCATGCCTTACGCGGAATTAATTTGAGGATCCGTCGCAATGAGTATGTTGCCATTATGGGCCCTTCCGGATCGGGCAAGTCGACACTGATGAACTTGATTGGCTGCCTTGACAGCCCAAGCCAAGGGCAGTACTGGTTGAATGGCCAGTTAGTGAGCGAATTGGACGACGACGAACTGGCCCACATCAGGAATAAAGAGATTGGCTTCGTGTTTCAAACTTTCAACCTGCTGGCACGCGCGACCGCGCTGCACAATGTTGAATTACCGCTGATCTATGCAGGGGTTCCCGCGGAGGAGCGCAAGGACCGCGCACAGGGTTCACTGGAAGCTGTCGGAATGGGACAACGCATGAACCACAAGCCCAATGAGCTCTCAGGCGGTCAGCGGCAACGGGTTGCTATTGCCCGCGCGCTGGTAAATAAGCCGTCGATTATTCTTGCGGACGAGCCCACAGGAAACCTCGATTCGCAGACCGGGAGCGAAATTATGGCTTTGTTTGATCGGCTGCACGCAGAGGGGAACACGATTGTTCTGGTCACTCACGAGCACGACATCGCCGAATATGCGCATCGGGTGATTCACATCAGGGACGGCGTTGTGGCAAGAGACGAAGTAACGGCCTGATCGAAACGAAATTCCAGTAGAAACTCCCAACGACAAAAAACCTATTTCTCGCGATGCGGGAAATAGGCCTTGCGCGTAATTGGCAAACCGGCCTACTTATACGCTGCACTTGTGGGCAGCAATTCGTCCCGGTGCGCGCTGGAATCCACCATACGTCCGAACGCTGGCCCATCGAGCAGATTCGCTTTAAACGTTGCGCGAATTGCGGCATTCACTTTGTCTATTCCTTCAGTGTTGGGAGCAGTATAGGCAATCAGAAACGAGCCGGGCGCTTCGGTGGGGAGCGCCTATTTATCGATTTCATATTCGACGATGGTTCCATCCGAAAACATCTCCTCAAGCAAAATTCAAGGGAATTCGAGTCGGCACTCGCGAACACACGAAGGCTTCACTGGCCTGGTTCAAGTTTCAGGCCGGATTCAGTCAGAACTGCTCGGTGCTTCCGTAGCGGCCGATTTTGCTGGGGTAAGAGGTTTTTCGACGAAGAAGTTGTGGTCGTAAAGGTTGCGGTACATGTGGCCGGCAAGTTCGGCTGCTTTAGGACCGAAGGTAGGGCGGCCACCTTCAAGAAATACGACAACTACGATGCGTCCGTAGTTGGTGTTGGCGTAGCTGCCGAACCAACCGAAGCGCGTGCCAGCGCGCGAGCACGTGCCAGTTTTACCCAAAACTTCCTCTTCGCTGAAATTCGCAAGCAACCGGCGGGCGGTACCGTATTCGACTGCTCCGGCCATTCCGTCGGAGATTTCAGGAATGAGTCCGCCAATCGGCAGATGTCGTTTCACGATGGGCTGAAAGTTGGCCACTTGGTCGGGCGTGGTGGGATGCTGCAGGTAATACATGGTGCCGCCATTGGCGATAGCAGTAACTAAACCGCCGAGTTGCAGCGGAGTCATCGAAATACCTTCACCGAACGAGCACATCTTCCCTACTCCGCCGAGACTTGCGGGAATTACTTCTTCGGGGTAGACGCCGGGCTTTTCACCTGCGATGTGATAGCCGGCAAGCTCACCGAGTCCGTAAAGGTGTGCATAGTGCGCGACCTTCTCAAATCCAAGCTGGCGGCCGAGAGCTTCGAAGTAGGCGTTATTCGAATGTGCGAGCGCGAGGGTGAGGTTCATGTGATAACGCCCGCCGAGACGCACTTGCGTTTCCTTGGTGATAATGCCTTCACTGAGGGCCGCAAGCGCCACCGACAGCTTGATTGTCGAGCAGGGCTGGGCTCCGCTCGAGAGCGCCATCTTCTGATTCACCATGGCCAGAATGCGCCCGCTGGTGGGCTCGATCGCGAGGATAGTACCATTCATATTGCCCAGTGCGTCGATGGCCGCCTGACGCACAACGGGATCTTCACCTGCAGTGATGTCGCCGTCCGTAATGTCATCGGCGTAAGAACTGGCGTAGAAGTGCTCGTAATAGTGGTGTCGCTTGAGCGCGTGTACAGTACGCGAGCGTACGCGGCGGCTGCGCGCGAGGTGATGCATGTGACGGCGCGCATGCGAATTTTCTCTGACTGTGCGCTTTTTCGTAGGCACAGTCAGGGATCGCGTATTGATGGTGGCTGCAATTCCTGGTTGAGTGATCAGGGTGATTGCGGCGACGATGACGACAAGGCGCGAGGCGAATTCTTTAGCGGTCACTAACCTATACCCATTCCCGGGATTTACAGCTACTTAGATTGCAAGAAGGCGGCTGGAAGCATAACTTCGTCTGAATTCCTGCAATTTTCTGATAGTAAGGGAGTTGCAGGATTTGGCGCAATCGGAAAGTGATTAATCGGTGGACAACAGGAAATTGGCGGAAATACCAGTGTTTATGAGGGCTTCAGACGATTATTGCCGAAAGGACACGCCCTTTGGTGATTACTGAGGAGTTACCCGGTCTGTCAGGGCTACCTCCAACGATTAGCGAAATCGTGGAAGAGTGCGTCAGCTTTCGCGAGCAAGGAGACGAGCTTTGCTCGACATCACATAAGCCCTTCCGGAACTACTATCACCGCGTCAGTCGCTCTCGATTGTGTTCCAGGACGAGCATCGCGGATTTGCTTGAGGTCATCACAATAACGCGACCGCGCAATAAACGCGACCGCCGAAATCCCCAAGTAACGGTTCGACGGCTCGCATCGAGAGCAGAGGCGTATCCATGGCAATGCATCCGAATATTCCACCCAGAGAACCGCTTGAAGAAAAACCCGGTGAAAGCGTTACTGCCAGCCGCAAGCAATTTCCCTGGCCGTGGATCGCAATCATTGTTGTGGTATTAGGCTTCGCGCTCCTGGCGATGCACTTCTTTCGCTAAAAAGTCAGTTGTTAGGTCAACCAGGAAGAGGAAATGAAAGTGGCCGCGAACCACAAACTCCCACCCCGATGAACGAAACCTTCGCGATGGCCACGCTCACGTCGTCATGACGCGAAAGCGGACGAACCCTTGGGCGCTAATCCTGGTGATTATCGCTGTCGTAATTCTCATCGCCCTGATCGCGTGGGTGGTATTGAGCAAGCCCCAGAGAAGCCGCTCGTCGATGTATCAAGCGACATCCATTCAGCAGACGATCGCGAACCCAACTGCTGGGTTCGACGACATATCCTAAAGCTTTTCTAATTCGTGCAAGGTAAGTTCATTTACTACGTTGCCGGTGTTGAGCGTCGAGGCCGGTTCGAAGAGCAGCACCCAGCATTCTTCGTCGGCGACGGGCTTGTGCTCGACTCCGCGTGGCACGATGATAAACTCGCCTGGTTCGAGGGAAACTGACCGTGTGGCGCGGGCGCCCTCGCCCGCGTTCTCGCGAAAGTCCATGCGAAACCGTCCCTTAACCACGAGAAACATCTCATCTTGATTCTCGTGATGATGCCAGACGAATTCGCCCTTCGCCTTCACCAGCTTGACCTGCTGCCCATTGAGCCCGCCGCCAATGCAGGGCTTCCAGTATTCGTGGATTTGGGAGAATTTCTGGGCAAGGTTTGCTTTGTCAGGCATGGTTTGTAGATGAGAATGGCTTGGCTACGGTCGCAGGATGCAATGAACTAAAAGGACCCCAGGTTAATTCTTCGCGGCAAAGAAGATGACCTTACCACCATGCTTTTCAGTTGCGGTCCGGAGATCAGCATCTGCAGTTAAGAGTGTGAGGCCATTCGCAATCGCAACTTCCGCTATTAGAGCATCGCGTATATTATTGCGCCTCTTGCCATTCAAGACATCCAGCTCTGTCTTTAGTGATCCGCACAGCTTTCCGTCACTCCATTTTGCGTGATCAAAACGGGAAACGTCATAGACGAAACTCTCGGTCGGCAGCAGTCTGGGATGCAAATGCGCCTGAGTTATAGCAAGTCGTGCTCGACGCTCTTGATCTTGCGTCTTGTTTATTTCCTCTACTTGAATGTGGGTGATCGCAAATCCAGCATCCGACGGCAACTCGTTCTTAGTGATTCGACCGTCCGTTAGCCAGTTAAAAATACTCGTATCAACGACATACTTGGTTTCGGATTCGTGCGGTAGCCGATTCTTCATCAACACTCGCTGCCTGTCCAGAATGGCCTTCCCTTCTACCAATGCGGGGTTTGTCTCGCGCTCGAATCCCCCCAAGAGATGCGGAAGCTGATGTGTACTGACTCCGGTTCTCATCTGACAGAGAACCATTTCACCTTGAAAGCTGCTTTTACGAGCCGCGACAACTGTGTCGTAAAACGACATGAGCTCATCCTCTGCGTCTCTCCCGGTCGGCTCGTTGAACGCAGTATATGCATCGGCAATACACTGGGATCTAGCAACGACAAGGGCCTTTGCGTGGGCGATGTAGCACGCGGCCTCGGCCGGCAACATGGCAGCAGAATTGTGTGTTTCGCGAGCCCGGAACTGCGCTTGCCGGAGTTCTAAATTGTGCTCGGCTCTTAAAATGGTCCACTGCGGTCCAAACTGTACATCCGCATGGGACATGATCTCTTTGTGACGACTAGCATCCATTTGTGCTGCATTAATCGTAGTACATAGCTGGTTCCTGAGCTAGCACACATAGCCGATGAGATCTCGTATAAATTCCAAAATAAAAGCCGCCAGCTTTCGCTAACGGCTTCGTCGTTATGAGATCCTTCGACTCTGGCTTGCTCGACGCGCAACTTCCGAGAGTCAGCACCCCAAGCCTTCGCTCAGGATAACCCTCGCACTGCGAGTTTTAGTTTTCGTACAGCAGCACTCCCTCGTTCTCCTTCGAGTCCACGGGACGGTAGAACAGCTTGTTGTCCTCGAGGAAGACCTCGATGAACGCAGGCCGCATCGTGATCGTGCCCTGGATCAACGCTTCCGAGAGCGGGTCCTCGATGTACTTCTGCAAGGCCCTGCGCAACGGGCGAGCGCCGTAGCTGCGGTCGGTGAGCGTCTGGTTCAGGATCCATTTCTTCGCTTCGTCCGCAACCGTAACCGTGATCGACTTCTGCGCCAGGTTCTGGTTGAGCTGCGTAACCATGAGCTCCAGAATCTGGATAAGGTCGTTTTCGTTCAGCGCGTTGAAAATGATGATTTCATCCAACCGGTTCAGGAACTCGGGATTGAACGTGCGTTTCACTTCATTCTTGACCAATTCCTCGACCTTGTCCGCGATCGCATCTTCCTTCGTTGACTGGAACCCAAGGCCTTCGCGCTTTTGCAAGTGGCGGGCTCCAATGTTGGAGGTCATGATCAGGATTGTGTTCTTAAAGTCGACCGTGTTGCCAAGGCCGTCGGTCAACTGACCGTCTTCAAACACCTGCAACAGGATGTTGAAGACATCGGGATGCGCCTTCTCGATTTCGTCGAGCAATACGACTGAATATGGCGCGCGCTTCACACGTTCGGTGAGCTGGCCGCCCTCTTCGTAGCCGACGTATCCCGGAGGCGAACCGATCAGCTTCGAGACCGAGTGCTTCTCCATGAATTCGGACATGTCGAAGCGGATGAGCGACTTTTCGCTGCCGAACATGAATTGCGCGAGCGTACGGGCGACTTCTGTCTTTCCAACACCGGTCGGCCCAAGGAAAAGGAACGAGCCGATTGGCCGATTCGGGTTCTTCAGTCCGGCGCGGCTGCGGCGAATGGCGCGCGCCAGAGCGCTGATCGATTTATCCTGCGAGATCACGCGCCGATGCAGCTCTTCTTCTATGCGCAACAGCTTGGCTGATTCTTCTTCTTTGATCGACGCGATTGGCACGCCAGTCCAGCGCGAAACGACATCTTCTATATCTTCGCGATTGACGACCCCTGTCGCCGATTCATCAAGGTGATATTTCTCGCGTAGGATGCGCAGGTTCTCGCGCTCCTTGCGTTCTTCGTCGGAATAGAAGCGCGCTTTTTCGAACTCGTGGTTCGCGACCGCATTCTCCATCCGGTGCACGATGAACTTGAGCCGCTTCTGAACTTCGGTGATCTCTTCCGGCAGCGAAGTCTGACGCAGCTTCACGCGCGCCCCTGCTTCATCGACCAGGTCGATTGCCTTGTCCGGCAGAAAGCGGTCGGGGATGTAGCGGTTTGAGTGCGAAACGGCGAAGTTGATGGCTTCATCGGTGTAAGTGACCGCATGGAATTTCTCGTAGCGGTCCTTAACGCCGAAAAGGATCTTCGTAGCATCGCTCTCATTCGGTGGCGGAACTTTCACCGCCTGAAAACGCCGCTCGAGCGAACGGTCTTTTTCAATCGACTTGCGGTATTCGCCCGGAGTCGTTGCGCCAATGCACTGAATTTCGCCACGCGAAAGCGCCGGCTTCAGAATGTTCGCGGCATCGAGCGAACCTTCCGCCGACCCCGCGCCTACCAGCGTATGCAGCTCGTCGATGAAGATGATGCAGTTCTGCGACTCCATCAGTTCTTTCATGATGGTCTTCAGCCGCTCTTCGAACTGCCCGCGATACTTCGTCCCGGCAACAATCAATGATAGATCAAGTGCGAGAATTCGTTTGTCAGCTAAGAATGATGGCACCTCGCCGTCAGCAATGCGCTGCGCGAGTCCTTCTACGATTGCGGTCTTGCCAACCCCCGGTTCGCCGATGAGAACCGGATTGTTCTTGGTCCGCCGGCACAGAATCTGAATCACGCGTTCAAGCTCGTTCTCGCGCCCAACCAGCGGATCGAGCTGGCTGTCCATCGCCGCCTGCGTCAGATCACGTGAAAACTCGCTCAGTAAAGAAGACTCACGCTGGCGCTGCGGCTGCGCTTTTTCCTGGCTGCTGCGGGCGAGTTCTTCGCGGATGGTCGAAAGCCTCAGGCCGCGCTCGTGCAAAATTTCCGCGGCAAAGCACTTTTCCTCTCTTAGTAAACCCAAAAGCAAGTGCTCAGTGCCAATGTGCTTGTGCGACAGGCGCTCTGCCTCTTCCGCGGCATAGGCAAGCACTCGCTTGCACTCGTTGCTCAGCGGAAGATCGACGGAAGTCGAAACCTTCTCGCGAATGGTTGTGTGACCCTCGATCTGCTTGCGGATTGATTCGACCGAGGCATGAGAACGCAAAAAGCGGTTGGTGAGAGCCTTATCCTCGCGCAGGAGTCCCAGGAGCAGGTGCTCGGTCTCTATATAAGGAGAGCCGAACTGGCTGGCCTCATACCGTGCAAAAAATATAACGCGCCTTGCTTTTTCCGTATAACGCTCGAACATAACCCCTTCCCCCAGATTCCCCCAGAGATGAAAGGTCAAGTCGGCCTAGCTTCTCCGGAACCCCAAAAACATTGCAGTCATTGAGCCCATGTCCTCATTATGATGGGCCTCGTTCTGTTTTACCACCGTTCAAGGTTACGAAAGGAACCACGACTCATTATCGCAGTTCCTTCTTATATTAAGAACACCTGCCGACGGTGTTCATCTCGGTTCATTTTCAAATCCGATCCATCACAGCTCTGTATTGGACACTCCCCTCATTCAACCAGATTCTCCGGCACGATCTCTTCGATTCGCCCATTCGCCATCCGCAGAACGCGATGGCAACGACGGGCAAACCCAAAGTTGTGCGTCGCAATCAGAGAGGTAAGTTGATACTCGCGATGCAACCGGGAGATCAAATCAAAAACCACTTCGGCAGTGCGGCTGTCTAAGTCGCCGGTCGGCTCATCGGCAAGAAGAATCTTTGGGCGGGTAATCAGCGCACGTGCCAAGGCTGCCCTCTGCTGCTCGCCGCCAGAGAGTTCGCCGGCGCGATGATGCGTACGTTGCCCCAGGCCGACTTCTTCCAACCACCGACGCGCATCTGTTTCCGCGTCCGCCTTCGGAGTTCCTCGCATGAGAAGTGGCATAGCCACATTCTCGAGAGCCGTGAACTCAGGCATCAGGTAGTGAAACTGCCAGACGAACCCAATTTCTCTGTTCCGGAAATTGGCCGCCGCTTCGTCCGACAAAGAATTCAGGCGAAACTTGGCGCAGTATACGTCGCCTCCGGAAGGCTTATCAACCGCCCCCAGAATGTGCAACAAGGTGCTCTTTCCTGCACCTGACGAGCCCACGATGGCCAGCATCTCCCCTTGCGCAACTTCGAACGAGAGGTTTTCAAAGAGCACCAATTCTGAGGCGCCGGACCGGAAAACCTTTGTCAGTCCTTCGACTCGCAGCACCTGTTGATTTAGATGCAACTAGTAAGCTCCTCGTCTCAAGCCTGAGTTGCCGGAGAAAACTCTACATCCGCAGGAAATTTCCTTGATTCATTTAAACCTTAATTCATTTAAACATGGAAGGCACCCTTCGTTGCTTCCCCAATTGGGAACGCGTTCGTCTAATCCGGTGACGCATCCACTTGCGGCCGGGACTATAATCTTCCGTAGATTTGGAGGTTCGATCATGCAATTTTCAAGATCGTTCTTCTTCTCGCTCGTATGTATAGCGGTAACGATACCTGCGCTCGCCGCCGAAAAACAAAGCTCGGAAAAGTCCACCTCAAACGAGGCAAGCAGCACCTTCGATGTTGCTCCGCAACTTGTCCCCACGCCGTTTGGAATGTTCGCGCTGAGTCGTCCCTTGATCCAGCCGTCAGAACCGATTGTTGCGCGCAGGTTTACTCGATTCAACGATACAGCCTGCCTGACGCTACGTATGTACAAGGTGAAGCGCACCGAGCGCCTTAGTGACGGAGATACCGGCATGCGCGGCTACACGACTTGCGAGTTGGCGTCGGATTATCAAATGCGTTCAGCGATTGCTCACATGGGGGTAGATGATTCCGCCGGGACTGAGGGTAAATAACTCGTTCCGCGGAGCTTATTCGTACCTCAAGGCCTCCGCCGGCAGGATCCGCGCAGCTGACCACGAAGGATAGATCGTCGCAATTAGCGAAGTCCCCACCGCGACGAAGGCAACCAATACTCCGTCAATGATCCGCGGCGCGAACGGAACGTAGTCAATCGAGTAAACCTCGGGGGCGAGAGCGAAGACATGATAATGTCCGCCGAAATATGAGAGAACATAGCCAATCACGAGTCCGATTGCTGTCCCAACAATTCCAATCAGCGCACCTTGCGCTACGAAGATTTTTCGGACTTGCGACTTCCGCGTTCCCATTGACATGAGCACAGCAATGTCGCGCGTTTTCTCCATGACCATCATGACAAGCGAAATCAGAATGTTCAGGGCGGCGACAAACACAATCAGCCCAACTGTGATGAACGTGACCAGGCGCTCGAGCTTTAGAGCATGAAATAAAGGCTTGTTCTGCTGCATCCAGTTTGTCGTCATGAAGCCCGGCCCCGCAGCCTGCGCAAGCTGATCGCCAACTTGGGGTGCTTTGTAGATATCGTCGATTTTGAACTCGATGATCTGAATGAGGTCGCCAAGGGAAAATAGCCGCTGCGCAGCGGACAAGCTTGTGAATGCCCAGGAATAGTCGTAGTCATAGAACCCGGAATTGAAGATTCCGACCACACGAAAGCGAACGTATTTGGGAACCATGCCGAATGGGGTCAGCTCGCCCTGAGGGCTGGTGACGAGAACAATCGATCCAACTTTTGCGTTCAGTTCGTTGGCCATTTCCGAACCGAGAATAATGGGCGGCATGGAAGACTGGCGCTGCTGGACGGCGGCGAGGGAATCGGCGTCTGATGATCCTTTTTGGGGTGGGACACTCTTGTCCGATACCGCTGTGTTCAGAGGCGCGGATTCGTCTAGCGCATCAGCCGAGCCTTGTTTCACGCTGTCGAGCAGATCGCTAACTTTGCGCTCATCATGCGGAATAATTCCTTTGAGAACTGCGCCACGTGCATTCGACCCGATCGAGATCAGCACCTGCTCGTAGATATCCGGAGCGGCCGCGAGCACGTGCGGTTGCTTTTGCAACCGCTGCATCAGCGGACGCCAGTCGCGAATGCCATCTCCCATGGTGCGGAGAAGATTCACGTGGGAGGTAGAGCCTAGGAGACGGGCTTGCAAATCCTGGCGGAAGCCATTGTTTACTGCTAAAGCAATAATGAGTGACGCAACACCAGCCGCCACTCCGGCAATGGAAATTCCCGTGATGACACCAATGACCGCCTGCTTGCGCTTGGCACGCAGATAACGGGACGCGATGAAGAATTCGAAGCGCATGGAAGAAGCTATCAGCCGTCAGCAAAAGAGAGGGCTCGCTCACGCTCACCGCTCGCTGAATGCTGAGTGCTTATTTTAGCCTGTGGAGCACTCGCGCTCTCTGTGGCACATTAGAAGGACATGTCCGAAGCACAGGCGCATGCGGGGCTGGCGGCTTTCCGCTACTCGAATTTCACGCTGTTCGTCGTGGCGCGATTTTTCCTGGTTGCGGCGCTCGAGATGCAATCCGTCGCCGTGGGCTGGCAAGTTTACGAAATTACACGACAACCTCTCGACCTTGGACTGGTAGGGTTGGCACAGTTCCTCCCCGTCGTTCTCTTCTTTCTACCTGCTGGACATGCTGCAGATCGCTTTGATCGCAAGCGTCTGGTCGCACTCTGTTATATCGGCTTTGGCATTTGCTACGCACTGCTGTTTGAGATCGCACACCGAAGAATGCACGAGGTGATGCCTATTTACCTGGTCCTCGTGCTGCTGGGGCTGGTGCGGGCCTTTAATGCGCCCGCGGCGAGATCGCTACTGCCATTGCTCGTACCGGCTGACGTTTTTCCGAGCGCAGTGGCGTGGAATGCCACCATCTTTCAAGGAGCAACGATTCTCGGACCCGCGCTCGGGGGATTGTTGTACGCGGCGTTTCACGGCCCAGCCGGCGTTTATGGCATCGCTTTGGTAGTGACGGCAATTGCCCTGGTTGCGCTAATCCAGGTGGAGTTGACCCAGATAGAACGCCCTCACGAAGAAGTCAGCGCACGCTCGGTGCTGGCTGGCTTGCATTACATCTGGACGCACAAAATTATTCTCGGCGCGATCTCGCTCGATCTGTTCGCAGTCTTGCTCGGCGGCGCAGTGGCTTTGCTACCGGTTTATGCGCGCGACATTTTGCGCACCGGAGCCTGGGGCCTTGGGCTCTTGCGAGCTGCACCTGGAGTGGGCGCTGGATTCATGGCAATTCTGCTTGCCTACAAGCCGCTGCGAAGCCGCGTGGGCAAGATCATGCTTTTCTGCGTTGCCGGGTTCGGCGCATTCACGATCGTGTTCGGAGTCTCGCATAGCCTTGAGCTATCGCTGGTGGCTCTTGTGCTAGTTGGAGCGTCCGACATGGTGAGCGTGGTCGTGCGCGGAACTCTGGTGCAGATCGCCACGCCGGATGAAGTTCGCGGCAGGGTCAATGCGGTCGACATGATCTTTATCGGGACTTCGAACGAATTTGGCGAATTCGAGTCTGGAGTGACAGCGCACTGGTTTGGAACCGTTCCGGCGGTGATTCTCGGCGGAGTCGGGACGTTGATCGTCGTTGTGCTATGGGCGTGGATGTTTCCGGAATTGAGAGATGCGGATCGGCTGACGCCGGTGGAGGAAACGATTTCGACATGATCACGTTACTTTGAGACGCAACCGACATTCGCACCTGGTGACCAAAGATACATGATTGACAGTGCAATGGCACCTAAACTTGAGCTTCGGTGTCCCTTAAGAACAGGATGGAGTTTCTGCCAAAGGATCCGTGAAGTCTGCTCAACCGACGTGCAAGTGTGTTCTACGCCATTTGCATTCTTCTGGCCCTCACCGTATACGCTTACACAAATCGAATCGCACCTGTTGCGTGCGCGATAGGTTTCACCATTCTTGGTCTGACCTTTGTTGCATTCTTGCTCCTCGCCGGAACTGCAGGGAACACACGGACAGATCCCAACAATGCAGTGGCTTTCCTTCTCATCGCGATTGCATTTCTTATGGACGGAGTTTTCATAGCTGGTGCGCCGATTTTCGGTCCGGTAAAGATTCTGGATGTTGGGATTTCCGATTACAGCTCGGACGGGGGTATCGCTGAGTTCTGGGATGGCAATTGGTTTGAAGCCAAGCTCCCGAAGAATATGTCCGATGATGACCTGAAAAGATTTGACGCCAGAATCCGGTTCTTACAAACGATCTCGATTTAAGACCCGGCCGAATTCAGATCAGTCTGTGGGACAGACAGGTTCACTGGCTGACCATGAAGAACTCGAGCCCACCGACCACATTCGGGGAAACACCCCATATGAATATACGAACGTTTGTCGAATTGACATGTGGGGCGGCTTTGCTGGCGTTTTCTTTTCGCCTCTGGCGCAAAGGCCGCAATCAGGGTCTTCGGTACAGACGATATCTCGAGTTGAATGTACTACTTCATCCCTAACGAACAGCAGATTCCTCACCGCTAAAGCGGTTCGGAATGACAGCGTAAAGGGATCAACGTGCAGTGAACAACGTCAGCGGCACGGCCTCGCCCATCGCCTTATACCCCGCTACTGATGGATGCAGATGATCGCCGCCATCATAACTAGGTAGCATTCGATCCGGTTGTTGAGGATCACGAATAACTTTGTCGAAATCGATTACTGCATCGAAGTGCCCAGGGGCGCGAATCCATTCATTGATTGCTTCCCTGTCGGCGTTGGTGGTCGCAGGCGGATGATAGTACGCCGACCCGACAAACGGCGTGATCGTCGCCCCGAAAACTTGAATGCCAGCAGCGTGCGCACGCATAACAATCTGCGCGTATGCTCCCTCAATCCGATGTACTAAATCGGCGTGTACTGCCGCAGGAACTTCGCCTAAGCGCGTAAGCCCTCCGAGATCGTTCACGCCTTCGAACACGATTAGGTACTTCGCTCCGCTTTGTGCAAGAACATCACGGTCGAAACGGGCGAGTGCGTTTGGACCGAGGCCATCGGTGAGCAGGTGATTCCCTCCGGTTCCCAAACTCAGGACGGTTATTTCCCGCGTTGCCGATGACGCTTGCAGCCGTTGTGCCAGAACATCAGTCCAGCGGTCGTTACCATTCGTCGTAGTACCGTGACCGTCGGTGATCGAATCACCGAGAACGACGATCGCGGCGGAATTGGCGGAAGCGCGGACGTCGATCCCGGAAAGCTGAAACCAATGATCGATATGCTTTGCGTCAGGAAGATCGGGCGCTGAGACGAGATCGCCGTGAGTGTAATAAGAGGTCGAGCGCGAACCCGGATGTGAGGTTTCGATTACCGGAGGCGAGTCGAGATGAAATGTGACCGCCAGATTCGAAAGCGGTGCGACGGCATAGTCGATGGGATCAGAAATATATTCAGCCCCAGCAGGCACGGTTACATCAACGATTCCCGCGAATGTGAGCCCCCGGTCCGAACCAGGATCGATCTGTGATGAAGAGGGTGAAAGCGGTTTCGCGATGTGAACCGAGGTAAAGTGGAGCGGCTCGGTTCCAAAGGCGTTCGAAACGTGTACTCGCAGTGTTGACCCTCCAACTGACAGATGAACGATCTGCCGCATGGTCATGTCTCGCATGTCTTCGGGCGGGAGCGCATTGTGCGGTTCAGGAATTTGCTGCGAAGCGGCCCAAGTGCCGACCCATTTCGTCTGAGTCGAGCGCGGTCGAGCAAAGGAATACGCCGAGAGGGCAATTGTCAGCAACAGAATCGGGACAATTTTGTTCTGTACAGGTCTCATATTGTGGTCTTTAATATCAGCCTCAAACTAAATAGCTAGACATCTTACGCCAGGAGCACCGTGTGCTTGATCGATTCGGAAGATTTTCTTTCTGCACTATCTTCTTATTAGTTAGTAGCGCAATTCCCAAAGCCTCTGCCCAAACCAACACTCAAAATGCTCCGAAGCCGCCCGTTACGTTCACCGCCGGGCAGGACCAGCAGAACATGATGCAGCAGCTTGGCATTTGGTCGCTGCGGCCAGGGCCGAGCGGCAACGAGAGCGCTCCCAATCACGCGAACTATGACGAGAGCAAGGCGAACCCGTTTCCGAATATTCCCGATGCGCTTATCCTCAACGATGGCCAGAAGGTGACGACGCCTGAGATGTGGCAGAAGCGCCGCGCAGAGATTATCGAAGGATTCGAGTGCTGTGTGTATGGGCGTGTTCCGAAGGATATCCCGAAGGTGACATGGACAGTCACTCGCGTAGATCACGAGCGCATCGGATTTACTCCGGTCGTCGCGAAAGAAGTCATAGGACACGTGGACAATTCAGATGACCCGGCGATCGAAGTGAATATCCACATGATCGTCGTCACGCCTGCAGGCGCGAACAAGCCTGTGCCGGTGCTCATGATGTTCGGCCCAGCCGAGTTCCCTGCCCCGAACCAGCCATCGAGCGAGCAACTGGCCCATATTAATGCTGCGATGAAGGCGCTTCTGATTCGGCAGGACCCGTCATTGAAAGAAGTGTTTAAAGAACACCCGGCATACGAAGTTGATCTGCCGCGACCGTTTCAGTTTCCGCAATTGAATGCCGATGGCGACCCGCCGAACACATGGGAACTGGCGTCCGATGGCTGGGGATTTGCACTGATCGATCCGGCAAGCATTCAGGCCGATAACGGTGCCGGGCTGACGCGCGGAATTATCGGACTCGTGAATCACGGACAGCCACGAAAACCGGATGACTGGGGAGCGCTGCGGGCATGGGCGTGGGGCGCGGGACGCGGGTTGGATTACCTCGAAACAGATTCAGCTGTCGATGCGAAGCACGTGGGAATTGAAGGCGTGTCACGGTATGGCAAAGCTGCGCTTGTGACCATGGCGTTCGATCAGCGCTTTGCGGCAGTACTGGTTGGATCTTCTGGAAAGGGCGGAGCGACTTTGCTTCGCCGTAATTTCGGCGAAGCGGTCGAGAGTCTGACCGGCGGCGAATACTACTGGATGGCGGGAAACTTTATGAAGTACGGTGCTTCAGACGCCACCTTCGGAAGCAAGAACGCCTCTGATCTTCCGGTGGATTCAAATGAACTGGTTGCCTTGTGCGCGCCGCGGCTCACGTTCATCAGCTACGGCATTCCAGAGAAAGGCGACGCAAAATGGCTCGACCATCGCGGGAGCTTCATGGCGACTCTGCTGGCAAATCCCGTGTGGCCGTTGCTGGGCGCGAAAGGGCTTTCACCAATGGATGGCTACAGCGCTGAGAACATGCCCCCGGTGAACAAGGGATTGCTCGAAGGGCAACTGGCATGGCGACAAGATGACGGTGGACACACCGACGCGCCGAACATGAAATATTTTCTTGGATGGGCGGACAAGTTCTGGGGACGAGCGTCCGTGTTTGAGGCGTTTGGTCGTTGAGTCAGTTCAGCCGAATACCGGTTACGGCTTACCTTCCCCGTACCCAAATACCTGCTTCGCGGAATTCATGTTGTCGAAGCGGTCGTAAGCGCGCACTACAATGACATGCTCGCCCGCCGGATTCTGCTGAAGCGGTAAATAGAAATCGTAGTTTTCAGTTTTAGAATCCGAAAGTTGACCGATAGGTTCCACGAAATGCCAGTCGCCTGCGTCGAATGAATATTCCGCACGCTTGATGGGAGAAAAGCTGTCGGTGGCACGAAAACGTACGCGGATCTTTCCTTCTGGAACCGAAACCTGCAAATCCTGAATCTGCGGAGGCGTCGTATCCACTTCGAAGCGGTCGCTTTCGCGCTCGGACGACAGTGACTCACCGGGCGAATGCGAAGGAGAATCGGAAGCAACGACCTTGATCGTGTAACCTCCGTCGGGAAGCAGCGAAGCGTCAAAAGAATAAAACCGCTCATTTAAGGCGTTTTTCAAAAGCAGCCACCGGGATTGGCCGTCACCGCGATAGTAGACGGAGTATGTCATCTGGTCATCATTCTCATCGTGAACATTCCACTTCACGCCGATCGATTCGCGGTCGTGAATTGGATTGGGCTGTGGGTCGAATCGTTGACCGGGCTCAAGACCAACCGGACGAGGCGGAGCCTGATATCGCGTGCCGGGAGTGACGGTCACATCGTCGAACTCGGGCGGAACGTTTTTCTGTAAATAATTCAGCGAGACGCTGTCCACGCGGGGGGCAGTCTGGCCGGGATGAAGAATCGCCTTCCACTGCACAAAGCGAGCCGGTGGAGCAGTGATTTCAGCATCTTTCTGCAAATCGACTTTTTTCCACGGACTCCAGTTGCGGTCAGGATTATCGACGTTGCCGCTGCGTGCAAAAAGTTCCACGTTGCCCTCGTTACGCATTTCCGCACGTCCCCACTTTGAGAACACCCCAGCGTCGAAGACGTCGCTTTCGTAGCTGGCTTCGGAATCAGGTGTGTCGCTGAGCAGAAAAATCTTGCCGAGATTGCTGGTCGAGGCGTACAAGCCGTTGGGAGCCGGGGCGAGCGCAGTCACTTGATTGGCTTCCGCCTTAAGCAGTTCGACATAGTCTTCGCGACCGCTGACTTCAAAAATCTCGCCGCGGTTTCCAGTTCCGGCGAGCAAGTGGCCGTGCGGACCGAAAGCGAGCGCGTACACGAGATCATCGTGGGAGCTCCATACGAGCGTGGGCGAGCCATCGGGCGCAATTTTGTAGATTTCCGATCCGCCGGGAATAGCTGAGTTCGAATTGTTCAACGAGATCGTCGGTTCGGAGGACTGACTGTTGGAATTGCCAGAGCCTACTGACTCGGATGTTTTCGGCGCAGGAATTTCCACGGTGACGTTGGTCGCGACGGGAACAGAATGCTTCTCTCCGACAGCTGCGGCGTAGATGTTCCCCACCTTGTCGATTGCCAGGCTGGTGATCTCTCGCTTAGGCGCACTATAGAGAACGAATCCGTCGCCCTTGGGAGTTATGCGATAGATGAGGCCGCTGCCATCAGAGCCGGCAATCAGATTTCCTTGCGCATCGAATGCGAGCACGCGGATGTGAGGCTCATCGCTTTTGAAAAAAAGCGAGTGCTCGCCATTCGGAGAAACACGAAAGATTTCGCCATGGTCTCCGGTCGCGACATACAGATTGCCGCCGTTGTCGAGAGCGAGGCTCCAGATGTATTTGGTCTTGGGGTCGAAGAAGAGGGACGAACTCCATTCGCTTGCAGCGTTCAAATTAGCGCCGCCGGATTTCGCTTCCAGTTTGTAAACCTTGCCATCGGGATTCGTTGCGGCGTAGAGCACGCCACTTTTGTCTACGACCAAAGCTTGCACCTGCAACTCTTGCGGCTGAAAAATCGGGACCGGCTGACCTCCTGACGCAATACGGAACACGCGCGCAGGGGCGCCAGTGGCCGCGAAAATATCTCCGTGAGCGCTGACGGCTGTCGCCCAAACCGCACTTGCTGGTGTACTGGCCACGAGTTTGAACTGCGGCGCCAACTCCAAGAACCCGTCGCTCGAGATAGCGACGCCATGCGAGGTACCCTTCAGAAACTCGTCATATTTCGACTGCTGCCAGGTGCGGGTGCCTTCGGCGAATACGGCAAGAGAAAGTGACAGAAGAACGGCGAACAGGGTTGTTGAATTGCGCAAATTGTATGGCCTCTAGCGGGGAGAATCGTTGGAATCAGAGTAACACGAGGAAATTGTGCCCCACTTCTCGCAAAGACGAATGATGGGGATCCCACACATCGGACGACAGCATTTCTCAAGGCTAATTACTTAATCGTAATCGGGAGCACTTCTCCGCCGGAAACTACGAAGTCTAGCGGCGCAGTTGCAGTTTCGCTGACAGAAGATTCTCCGAGCACGGTCATGTCTTGCGTGCCTTTCATGCCATCCATAACGTTCATCACAGAGAGAGGTAACGCGGGCATGACTTTATCGGCGACCATGGCTTCGGGATCTTCATCGAGAACCGAAACATAGACGCGATTATTTTCGTGCTGCTTATTCAAGACACCGATCGTCGATGCCAAGTCGAGCTTTTGTGCGCCGCCGGAACCATGGCGCATGCGGTCAAGCATCTCGCCGTCGCTGACCATGATGTGCAGAGTCGATCCCTTCGAGGCTGAATTGGGGATGCGGACCGGTATGTGCTCGATGATTGCGTCACCGCGATAGGGGCGAAGCAGAACCTCGACGTTCACCTCGTCGCCCGGACGAGCTTCGCTGATATCTGTGCGGGCGCTCTCGAGACGTGCCCAGCGGCGTTCGTTTGTCACTTCGAAGTCGAGTTGCAGACCTTTGATATCCGGCGTGCTGTAGGGATTATCGAAAATACGGCCGAAGCAGTCGCCAACAGAACTGGCAGCCAGCATCGCAGCGGGCTGCATGCCGTCGGCGCTGGAAAACATGTCTTGCAATCTCACGTCGGGAAAACCTTCGACGCTGATGTCGCCTTTCATGGCATACGTAGTTTCGTCGCCGTATTCGTTCACCCCGTGAAGCGCGTTATAAACCGTGGTTGAGATCGCGACCGGGCTGAGGCGCGCATTGTTCAGAACTTGGTAGTGGAAAACTTTCGGCGAGGTGCCACCGTGAATAGTGAGCGTGACCGGAATCATTTCCGGCTTCTTTCCGAATTCGCCGAGAATTCCGGTGTGACGATCTTGTACGAATGTTCCAACTGTTTCTGTGGCGTTCACAATTTTGAAAGCGTTCAGAGGTGATGGCAGGGTAGCCAAAACCTCTGCCTTGGTCATTGGCAGATCGACCATCCCGAACTGCATAAGAGGATGACCGCAGGCAAGAAGATGATCGGAATCTACGTAAGTTACGGTGCACGTGGCGGCGATGTTCATGTCGCCACTAACAAGAACCGCGCTCACTGCCGAACCGGGGACGAGCGGATCGGGTTGCTTCTTGTCGCTAGCAGAACCCACGCCCATAACCGGAACGATTCCCGCAGATGCGAATTGGGGGGCAAACTTTTGCACCGCATCTTCAGTGAATCCACTGAAAACGAGCGGGGTGTCAATCGGCTTCAGATAATTCGCGAAGTTCTGAGGAGTGCCAGACGGCAAACCAGGCCCGGACGTCTTAGCGGCAAAGGATGGAACAGACTTCACCTGAACGGGAATGCTTGTTGGTGTGCTATCAATCGCGCTGATCTCGAGCATCTCGGAGATCGGAGTAACCCCTGCGATCGGCTCTTTCGAAAATTCGCCGATACGAAACGCGATTGCGCCCGCGAGTTTCCCATTGAAATAAACGGGGCTGCCGCTCATGCCGGCGACTACACCGGTGTATTGGGCTTTCTCACCGCCGAGACGAACGAGAATTATGTCGCCCTTGGGACCATTGGCGTTTCTGAGAATGCCGAGGACCTCGACGTCCATAGGCTCTGGCTTCGTCCCCTGAAAAACCGTGTAAGCCACGCCGCGCATTCCCTCGTGGATCTGACTAACGGAGATGGTCTGAATGGATTTCGTTGTTTGCGCGTGACTCTTTGGGGAGAAACTCAGGAAGGTGAGTACAACAGCGTACACTACCACTGGCACGAGAGCAGCTCGTCTCATTTTGTCCCGCCGGGACGACCCTGGGGCAAGTCCCTATACTGAAATACTTCGTTGTGTAAATTTGCCGCTGGGAGTTTGCGGCAAACATCCCAATCACGAAGCTCTGGCGTCTATACTAGCATAGTGAATTCCACGAGGCGCCCAATGTTTTCGATAACTTGCATCCAGAAATCTGCTTGGGCTGCACATTTCTGCGCATCTTTTCTAAGTTTTTTGCTAATCCTTAATTTGGTGGCCTGGGCGCCGATTTCCGCCGCGGCTCAGCAACAGTCCTCCCAACCTTCAAGTGACCAGGCTCCGAACGCTCAGAACCCGAATCGGCAGGAGGCTCCGCCCGAAGCCGGAGGCCCCAATGGCGACGCCGGACCTTACGCCATCCCCAAGAAGGGCGAGGAACAGCCTCCGCCACCGCCGCCGGAGCGACCGAAAAAAGTTGCGGGGATGCCTGATTACTCCATACACGTTGACGTGCCGGTGGTTACGGTTCCGGTGATGGTCACAACGAAGAACGGGCAGTTTATTTCAAATTTGAAGAAGGAAAACTTCCGGGTTTATGAGGATGGGACGCCGCAGACGATTTCGGATTTCAGGATCGAAGAAGCGCCAATCACTGCGGTGCTTCTGGTCGAGTTTGCGTCGACTACCTGGCCGCTCCTTTATGACGCGCTGCAAGCTTCATATATTTTCGCAAGTACATTGAAAAAAGATGACTGGGTGGCGGTCGTTTCCTACGACATGAAGCCCGATATTTTGGTGGACTTCACCCAGGACAAGAGCGCTGTGATGGCGGGGTTGAATACGTTGCGGATGCCGGGATTTTCGGAAACGAATTTATTCGATGCACTGTATGACACGCTGGACCGGCTCGATCGAGTGGAAGGCCACAAATACATTGTGCTCGTTAGCACCGGGATCGACACATTCAGCAAACTGAATCTGGACCAGATCACGAAAAAGGTGAAGAGTACTCACGATGTGACCATCTTTTCTATAAGCATTGGATGGATGTTGCGGGAATATTGCGAAACTCACCACTGCACGGGTATGTCGCATGGCATGGCCAGTATGGGAATGCAGCAGATCGACTGGTACCAGGCAGACAACGAGATGCAGACATTCGCGCGGCTAACCGGCGGGCGTTTTTATCAACCGCGGTTTGAAGGCGATTTTGTAGACACCTTCAAGGACATCAGCGGAGACATCCGGCACGAGTACATGATTGCCTATCACCCGACGAACACGAAACTGGACGGCACTTATCGGAAGTTAAAGGTAGATGTGGTGGCTCCGGACGGTGGGCCGCTGAAGATCCAGGACCAGAAACATAAAGATGTGAAATACCAGGTCATCGCGCGCGAAGGCTACACGGCAAAGCACACCGTGGACTAATGAACGAAATAGTCCAGCAGGAAAAAGATTCCTACGCCTAGCAGAACGACCATCGCCATTTTGCCTCCTGGCTCGCGGTTCACTTCTGGCATCAGGTCAGAGGCGGCGACATAGATGGTGACGCCTCCGGAAAGCGGCAAGCCGACTCCGACTTCGCGCTTGAGCAACGCCATCGTAAGTACCCCGGCGAAGGTTGCTCCGCCCAGTAGCACCGAGGCTCCCCAAGCCAGTTCTTTGCTGCGTCCGCTGGCAAGCATTACTGAAGCGACAGTAAAACCTTCGGGAATTTTGTGCAGAAAGATGGCGAGAAAAATCACCCAGCCAAGCCAGTTCGAAATGATGAAGCCTGACGCGATGGCAATTCCGTCGAAGAACGTGTGAATTACCAATCCAAACAGGACGGAAAAGCCCTTGTGAGCTGAGACGAATTGGTCGTGATGGGTCTCTTCGCCGAAGTGGAAGTGGGGAGTGACAGTGTGCTCGAAAAAATGAATTAGGAGATAGCCGGCAAGGATAAGGAACGCCGCGCCTCTGCCACCGAATTTCAGGCTCTCCGGAATGATCTCGATTATCGCCGTGGCCAGCATAAAGCCTGCACCGAGGGCAACGAAATATTTGAGGTAAGAGCGCTCCCATTGCCTTCGAACAATGATGGTTCCACCAAACACATTGGCGGCTGCGGCGGTTAGGCCAAGCAGCAGGCTGAGAAGAAAAGGGTGCATCGGAAGGGGAGAATGATAGCAGAGGAGCAGCTGTCACCCTCACCCATCAGTCGTCAGCAAAAGCTTTTTCGCTACCATTGCGAACCACTTTAGCGGTGAGGAACCTGCCTCTTCAGTTCCGCGCAGCAATACCAGCAAAAAGCAGATTTCTGAGAGCTGAAGTCCTCGGAATGACAGCGTTGGGAAGGGTTTTGGCGCACGACCATGACGGACGACTCACGACCGTACTTCCCTGTGCAAAAAAGCACCAACTTTTAGCTTCCTCTCGCCACGCGAATAAAGTTATAGTGAATTTGCTCAGCGGTTCCCACGACAACTAACCTGCCTGATGGCGCGAAGAGGTAGTGCCACTGTTCAGGAAGAGTTGTACTCCACGCCCGACGGACCGGCGCGCGAAGAGCTTGAAGACGCTCGCCTGCTCGACTTGGACGCGGAGAAGGAATCGCCATTCCTACGGGCCCAAAAGCGTGTGTCTGCCCGCCGTAGTCCCCTCCCTAAGAAAACTGCGAGGCGCCTCATCTGGGTGGCACTTGCTCTAGTGCTCGCCCTTGTCGGATTCGTTTTTGCCGCAGCGTTGTATCACTATGGCGAACACTCGTGGCGATTTCGGCTGGATTCGAGCGACAACATCGAAATGTCCGGGCTCGGTAATGTGAGCCGTTCACAAATCATGGAAGTGATGGGCGGCGACATCGGACGCAATATCTTCTTTGTTCCACTCGATCAGCGGCAGAAGCAGCTTGAGCAAATTCCCTGGGTTGAATCAGCGAGCGTGATGCGCTTTGCGCCGAACCGGATCAGAATTCAAGTTCATGAACGCACTCCGGTGGCATTTGCCCGCGTGGGATCGAAGGTGATGCTGATCGACGCCGGCGGCGTGCTGATGGAGCTTACGGGCAGGAAAAAATACTCATTCCCCGTCATCGTTGGAATGTCACCAGGGGAGCCCCTTTCGAGCCGCACAGCACGAATGAAGACTTACGACGAGTTGTTACGGGAACTCGATTCGAGCGGAGGACACTACTCGCAAGACCTCAGCGAAGTCGATTTGACCGATCCTGAAGACGTGAAGGTGCTCACGAACGACCCCGAGGGGGAAGTTCTCGTACACCTCGGGTCGTCGGATTATCTTGAGCGTTTCAAGATTTACGTCGGGCACTTGCGCGAGTGGCGCCAGCAGTTCCCGAAACTTGAGTCAGTCGATCTGCGGTATGACCGGCAAATTATTGTGAACCCTGATTTGCAGGGCGCAGCACGGCCGCCAGTTCTTTCGGCGTCGGTGGCTAAAGCCGCGATAGCGGCTGGAGTCAAGCCCAGTGCACTAATCAGTCGCGAGCCCAGACCCACAGCAGCACGTGTTCTTCCGGTTAGGACTTCCGCGACAAAGTTCTCAAAGCCAGTCCTGCGGGAACGGAAGGTTGCGCTGGCTACGACAAAGGCAAAGCCGGCGCAGTGGCACAAGCACTCCACTCCCCTAACGAAATCTGCAGCTACTAAGACGGTGAGCCACACCGCGTCGCTTGTGAAGCCGCAACACCCAATAGGGATGCGCCAAACAGCACTGAGAAAGCCCAGCCCCGCAATAAAGAAAGGGCAAGAGAACCGTTAAGCATGCCGAAGGCTAACGAACAATTTCTTACCGCGATTGATGTAGGAAGCGCGAAAACTTGCGTGTTGGTTGCCGAAGTTACTGAGAATGGCCTGCGCTATCGCGGACACGGGCTTGCTGATTCGCGGGGTTCGCGTAAAGGCATCATCGTCGATCTTGAAAAAGCTGTGGCGTCGGTCCAGAAAGCAGTTGAACGCGCTGAAGACAGCGCTGGAATTCCCATTGAGCACGGAACTTTAGGCGTCGCTGGTTCGCATGTTCGCGGCGTAAACACGCATGGCGGATTGATATTTAATCGTGCTCGTGAAATCGGGCGGGAAGAGATTCGGCAGGCAGTAGAGAAGGCCCGGGCGATTCCCTTGCCTCCTGACCGTGAAGTACTTCATCTGTTGCCGCAAGAATTCATTTTGGACGAACAGCGCGGAGTGCATGACCCGCTAGGAATGATCGCAACCCGCCTCGAAGTTCGTGTCCACATGATCACGGCTGCGGCTTCGGCTACACAGAATGTGATCACCGCAGTCAACCGCGCGGGCGTTCATGTCGACGATACAGTTTTCGAGCCGCTGGCATGCGCAGATTCCGTGTTGCGGTCCGATGAGCGGGAGTTAGGGATTTGCCTTGCGGATATCGGTGCAGGATCGACCAACGTCATCGTGATTCAGGAAAGCGCGGTGGCGCATAGTGCGGTGCTGCCCGTTGGTGGAGATCACTTCACCAGCGACCTCTCTGTCGGTCTATGCACTCCTCTGATTGAGTCGGAAAAGATCAAAAGGCTTTTCGGGAATGCGATCGTCACTTTGATTCCCGAGGGCAACGAGGTTGAGGTCCCTTCGGTCGGCGATCGACCATCGCGAATGGTTTCTCAACGAACGGTCGGTGAAATCTTGGAGCCTCGGGCGAGAGAGGTATTCGAAATGCTGCGCGAAAACCTGCGACACGCGGGAATGCTGGAGGTCTGCGCAGCTGGAATCGTGCTCTGCGGTGGCGGATCGCGGCTGCCAGGGCTCATGGACATTGCGGACTCGGTGCTGCGCAAACCAGTCCGTATGGCGTGGCCGGTGCCAATTGCGAAGATGCCATCGATCTTAGCCGAACCCGAATTCGCGACTGTGTTGGGAATGGTGCTGTATGGACACCGGGCACGCATTGCACGCGGCGTGCAGGATGAAAGATGGAGTGCAAGATTGAAAACCATGCTGGTGGGATAAGGAATTGTGAGCAACGAGCGGTGAGCTGCGGGCAATCTTCACAAACCTATGATTGCTCGAAACTCGCAGCTCGAGCTCGAACCTGGGTTGCTAACGACGAACGATGACTTTGAGGAGTCCTAATGAAAAAAGAGAGCAACGAAATTCGCATCAACTACACAGACGACTTCCGCAATGACGCTCGCATAAAAGTGATCGGCGTTGGTGGGGGTGGTGGCAACGCCGTGAACCGAATGATCGATGCCGGAATGGACGGGATCGAGTTCATCACAGCGAATACGGATTTGCAGGCGCTGCGCATGTCGCGCGCGTCGATCAAAATTCAGCTCGGGGTGAAGCTCACGAACGGCCTTGGGGCGGGCGCCAATCCTGAAATCGGGCGCAAGGCTGCGCTTGAAGATTCGGACAAGATCATCGAAGCGCTCGAAGGCGCGGACATGGTGTTCGTCACGACGGGTCTCGGCGGCGGAACAGGAACTGGCGCGGCCCCAATTATCGCCTCGCTAGCTAGCGAGATGGGCGCTTTAACCGTCGCCGTGGTCACAAAGCCATTCGCGTTTGAAGGCAAGCGGCGCATGCATCAGGCAGAGCGCGGGGTTGCCGAACTGATGGACTCGGTCGACACCACGATCGTCATTCCCAATGAGAAGCTGCTGGCGGTCGCGCAAGATGCCGGATTCTTCGAGTCGTTCCGCGTGGCCGATGACATCCTGCGTCAAGGCGTTCAGGGAATTTCCGACATCATTACGATTCCAGGCATCATTAATCGCGACTTTGCCGACGTGAAGGCGATCATGGCGCGCATGGGGTACGCGGTCATGGGCACCGCCAGCGCGAACGGTTCACGCCGCGCAACCGAAGCCGCCCAAAAGGCGATTGCTTCGCCGCTGCTCGAAGCTGGGGCGATCGATGGAGCGCGCGGAATCCTTATTAATATCACTGGATCGGCGTCACTTAAGTTGGCTGAGGTTCAGGAAGCCTGCAGCATCATTCAAAGTGCCGCCGATGACGACGCCAACATCATTTTCGGTGCCGTGCTCGATGAAAAGATGAAGGATGCCGTCAAGATCACAGTCATTGCGACCGGATTCAAGGACGAAGACCGCCCGCGCCGCAAGAGCGAGCCGACTGGGTTTACTGTGAACAGCGAACCCGACGACTTTGAAATCGAGCCAACCTCTCCCCCAATGGTGATGGAATCTGCTGAACCAGCACCGGCGTCATCGCCTGCGCCATCGGCAGAAGTGATTTCAGTCGAAAGCATGCGGACGGCAATGATCGCTAACTTCGAGCAGGCAGACCTGGATGTGCCGGCGTTTCTGAGGAAGAGAGGGGATGCGGTATAACTTCTGGAAGCAGCAGAGAGCATTCTGTCTTCCGGTAGAATTGTTACATGGCACAGATAACAGCGGAAGTTTCGCGACTTTTGGAACGTGCGCTGTCTTTGTCGATCGAAGAACAAGAAGCGCTCGCCGAATCGCTCATTTCTAATCTCGGCGGTAAGGTGGATCAAGACATACAAGCCGCTTGGGAGGCGGAAATCGAGAGACGTATAGCCGATCTAGATTCCGGCAAAGCGCAAACCATTCCCTGGGCGGAAGTGCGCAAACGGAATCTGGCAAAATTACCAAATGTTGAGTAACAAGCTGGAGCTTCACCAAGAGGCTGCCGTGGAGTATGACCATGCTTTCGAGTGGTATTTGGACAGAAGTGCAGAAGCAGCGCAAAGATTCGACGCAGAGGTCGAGCGAGCTCTTACGAGCGTCTTGGAAAGTCCCTCGCGATGGGCCATCGGTTCATTTAATACTCGGCGTTACCTGCTCCGACATTTCCCATTTGTACTGATATATCGGGAAAGATCCCCCGGGGATATTCAGATTTTAGCTGTGGCCCACACCAGCAGGCGTCCGGGCTATTGGAAAACGCCACTCTAAGTATCTTCTGTACAACCTCTAGTACACACCCTTCAGTACCGTACCTTCTGTGTCTAATCGGCGAGAACATAAGAACCAGTAGCCAGCGACTAACCGGCGCGAATCCCTCTTCGGCGCCCGAATCTCAGCTGACCACCGGATTTCCGAATGGCTTTCGATCAGCTCACGCATTTCGACCCTCCAGCGCCTGAAGAAGAACCAGTTTGTGTGGCTTGGCAGCGGCTGCTGCAAGCGGCAGTCATATTCTTTCTGGCCATCATTCTTCTTGTTCTCATGCACTATTTCCTGACGCCGAATTCGAAGGCGCTGCAGGAGCAGATTCGCACCTTATCGGACGAAGTCGCGCAACTCAAGCAGGAACAGGCGATGCCATCGCTGGTGCTGAATCGCTACCGCAATTCGATTTGCTACATCTTCGGGATCTATCAGGTGGGATTCGCGAACCAGAAGCCACTGCAGCGTACCCGAATTTCTGGGACGGGTTTTGTGGTCGCGGATGGCTTGATCGCCACCAATCGGCATGTTGCCGAGCCGTGGTATGGAGATCCAGATACAGACGCTCTCATTAATAAGGGCGCAACACCACGACTCGAGAAAATGGTTGCGTATTTTCCCGGATCTCCGGAACCGGTAAATCTGATTCCCGCGGCCCTGTCATCGGATGGCGACCTTGCGGTAATGCGAATAGATGACGATTCGTCAGCGGGTCTTCGTCCACTGCCTCTCGCGACGGCAAAACCGAATCCTGGCGAACTGGTTGCAGTCGTCGGTTATCCGATGGGCGTGCTGGGAATGATGGCGAAGGCTCCGACTCCGGTTTACGCGCGGCTCGCGTTCCGGCGTGACGATCAGGGTGCGGCCAGCGAATTGGCCGCATTGTCGCTGATACGTCCGTCAGCAACGTGCGGGCATTTAGGCGATGTTGTCGGCGACAAGCTGATTTACGACGCGCCCACGGCCCATGGAGCAAGCGGCGGGCCCGTCTTTAATTCGCGCGGTGAAGTGATTGGCGTAAATGCGGCATACATCGACGGCTTCGCTGGCGGCACGCTGGGAGTTTCATCACAGGCGCTCAGGCCGCTGATTCAGGAAGCGCTAGAGAGAGCACGGTAGAATTCCTGCGCGCCCGGCCGAAGTTGATTTGAAAGTTCTTCAACCGCGGCGCTCGAAATCGCACTCTAGGACCTAAAGAGCTCACCAGCACGCCACTACCAAGACGAAATGAATCGTTCCAGTGCCGGTTCCAAAAACATGCACAACTGCACTTGTGAGTGGTACCAACTACGTCTTGACCGTCGTTCATCTCGCGCCTATATTCCCAGCCAGAGTTTCACACTGATTACGTCACTTCGCACGACGTAACGCGCGTACCGATTAACTCCTCTTTGGGCTCCGTTAGCCCAAGGCACATTTCACGATCACCCAAGTGAGCGCGCCTGCCTGACGCCCGCATGGTGACGAGCCTTTACGCGCGCCTTATCTCGTCACTTGACCAACTGCCGGCCGACGTGTGCTCGGACGGCGAGGAGATGACGATGAAAAATTCGCATATGGCAAGTGTGTCTCTATGTATTACCTTGCTGACCGTTTCGCTCACAGCGTGGGCGCAACGCGATCCGGGACCACGTCCGGGTCCAGCCGGAGCAGGTGGAACCTTTCCAGTAGTTACTTCCAATGCCCAACGACTGGCTTTTTTCAATCAATCACTGGCGCGCTTTGAAGCAGTAGATTCGGTTTCTGGAAAGATCGAGCCGGGTAGCGGCTTGGGACCAACCTATAACGGCAATAGCTGCATGATGTGCCACTCGCAACCTGCTGCTGGTGGCAGCAGCCCTGGGCTTGCGAGCCCGCAAAATCCGGCAGCAAATCCGCAGGTAGCGGCCGCTAATCTCGATGGCGCCACCAATACGGTGCCCACCTTTATCACACGCGGTGGCCCCGTGCGGGAGGCGCGGTTCATCATTAATTCGAATGGATCGCTCGACGGCGGCGTGCATGATTTGTACACAATTGCTGGGCGCACAGATGCGTCCGGGTGCAATTTGGCACAGCCTGGTTTCGGGCAGCAGTTGTCCGCGGGTAACGTAATTTTTCGCATTCCCACTCCAACGTTTGGGTTGGGACTAGTCGAGAGCACAGCTGACGCAGCGCTGCAGTCAAACCTGGCAAGCACCGCGCCGGCGCGTGCGCACCTGTTGATTGGAGGTACATTCAACACCAGCGGCAATGACGGAAGCATTACCCGCTTCGGATGGAAGGCGCAGAATAAGTCGCTGCTCATGTTCGCGGGCGAGGCTTACAACGTGGAAATTGGGACAAGCAATGAGGTATTCCCCAATGAACGTAGCGCAGTTTCGGGTTGCGTGTACAACACCACGCCGGAAGATGCGAGCAACATGATCAATGGAAACGGCGGCAGCTCGAATTTCGGGACCAATATTGGAACCATCTCGGAGATGTCGTCGGACGTGGTAAATTTCGCCGCGTTCTCGCGCATGCTCGCGCCGCCGGCTCCGGCTCCGAGCACAACGTCAACGCAGAATGGCGCGAAGCTGTTCAGCTCCATCGGTTGCACGTACTGCCACTCTCCGTCGCTTACGAGCGGCGGTTCGGTCTACACAGGGCCGAGCCAAACCTATCATCCTTACTCGGATTTTGCTCTTCACCACATGGGGCCGAATCTAGCTGATGGAATCGACCAAGGAATAGCGGGACCCGATGAATTCCGCACTGCACCGTTGTGGGGCGTGGGGCAGCGGCTGTTCTTCCTGCATGACGGGCGGACAGCGGACCTGATGCGGGCGATTCTCGCTCACTCTGGTTCGGGAAATGATTGCCGAGGTCAGCACTTCACGCGCTTAAGCCAGGGAAAGTGCGGATCGGAAGCGAATCAAGTGATCAGGAATTTCCAGTCCCTTAGCCCATCACAGATGCAGGACATTTTGAATTTCCTGCGTTCGCTGTGATCTGAACCTGAGGCGGCTCCTGCGAAGAGCAGGGGCCGCGTTTTTAAAACCAGCAGTCGAGTGAGATCCTTAAACGGCTGAATGCTCAGTGCTGAATGCCGAGTGCTGCATGACAGAATGCCGACTGCTGATTTTGCAGGAATGTACCTGACCATGTACTTCTCATATGCCCACTTCACGCTGATCATGTTTCCAGCCGCCATTGGCCAGTCACTCACTAACAGAAGCAATAAGCAGCAACCTGCTGTGAATCACAATTTCATTCTCGAGAGGCGACACTCGCTCCGGCAGAAAGTCAACACGCCTGCCTTTGCCAGTTTCGATGGTGTGACTGGCGGCATGATCCTCGACCTGAGCGAGGATGGGATGGCAATGCAGGCGCTCGCTCCGGTTGAAGCGCATAGCGAAATACAGATGAACATTTCACTTGGCGAACCAGCCGTCCTCCTCGAAACAACCGGCTACGTTGCATGGGCTGATGCGCTGGGCCGGGCAGGAGTGCGGTTTTCGGACCTGCCGGATGATGCCAGGAAACGCCTGCGCAATTGGCTTACCCAAAACGCAGCTACCCGGAGTTGGAAAGCGCCCCGGTGGATCGTTCGTGAAAGCGGAACTGGAGCTGCAGCTCGAGTTCAAAGCCGCAAGGCGCTTTCACTTAGCTTGGAAACTGAGCCGGAAGATGTGGAAGGTGTCTGTTCAACGACGGCGCAGTACGAATTCAAATCACTGAGTGGGGATTTGGACGCCGCGTTGAACCTGATAGTCGGCAGGGCTTGGGTTATAACGCGTGGAACAGGATCGGCGCTGGCCCTGGCGCACCAGGATGGAATGATTTGCCGAGCGACGGCTGGAAGCAATACTCCTCCGGTCGGCACGGAAGTCGATCTAAGCGCTGGATTAAGCGGAGAATGCATTCGCCAGGGGAAACCGCTGCGATGTGATGATACCGAATCGGACCCGCGCGTTGATGGGGCCGCGTGCCGAGAGTTCGGCATTCGCTCGATTGTGGCTGCTCCGATTCTGTATGAAAGAGAGACTGTCGGACTACTCGAAGTCTTTTCCGCGGCGCCACAGGCCTTCGACAATGGTGACTTGGCGGTCGTCGAGCGGCTGGCGCAAACCGTCGTGCTCACGTTAAGCCGAGCAGAAGTATTTCAGCAGAGATAGTCGGTCTCTATCGACTAAAAAAGAGGGCAGTTTTATGTGGCGATGTTCGTATATTGTTTTTCTTCTCTTGGTAAGCATGCGCGTGACTTCTACGCAGAACCAGCCAACAACGAAAGAACTGGCCGAGAAAGCACAACACGAATACGCTACTGGGCACTTCGCGGATGCCGAGCGTGACTTCCGAGAACTTGTGAAACGGGATCCTAATAATATCTACGCACAAGTTTATCTCGGGCAATCTCTATTCAGGCAAGAGAAGTATGATCAAGCCGTTATTCCATTTGAGAAAGCTCGCAATTTAGAAAACGCTGGAATTAAGCTGACACTAGTGCAGCACCGGATTCTTGTCGATCAACTGGCGATGTCATACGGAATCAGCGGCAAATCAAAAGAATGTCGTGCGCTCCTGGAGAGTGCTATTCGGGAGGACCCTGACTACCCGCTGAACTACTACAATCTAGCCTGCCTTAATGCGCAAGAGGGTAATAAACGTGAGCTTATTAACGATCTTACCCTTGTCTTCCAGCACAGAGACCATGTGCTAAATGGAGAGGAGATGCCGAATCCACGAAAGGATTCTTCGTTTGAAAAATATGTAAACGACCCTGACTTTGTTGCCCTCATGAAGAAACTCGGATACGAATAACCTGCCACTCACTCTTTCTCAGTGTCGGATCCACATGGTTTTCGCCAAACCTTCAGCGGAAGCTCGCGCTCCGGTACGTCTGCCGAAAATCGGCGCCTTCCATCTTCACAATGCGGCACATTTCGTGAAGCCTGGAGCGCATGCGCTCACCAATGCGGTCGCCGAGAGTTTCGCCGCGTGCGGCACGCTGAGCGCGCGCAAACTCAGAATTAGCGTTCGAATCGCGAGCGGCATCATCGGGATAATTGGTGGTGATAATCGTCGTGCGACTGTCGTTATAACGAGTATTCAAAATCAAACTGACTGTATCCCAAACCCATTCGGTGGGCTTCACTGCCCCGAGTTCGTCGAGGACTAACAGTTCGGTCTCGAACACAGGGCGGAGTACGTCTAACTCGGTCGCTTTAACAGAATCATTGTAAGAATTCTGAATCTGCTTGAGCAGTTCGCGGTAATCGTAGAAGAGGCACGGAATGCCCTTGCCAAGAACCAACTCCTTAATTATTCCCACTGCAAGATGAGTTTTACCTACGCCGATGCTGCCGATCAATAAAAGCCCTGTGCTGTCGAGCGGATAATCTTCAACGAACTTGCAAGCCGCCATTCGCGCTGAAGCTAAGTTACGATGTGGACCGTCGAATTCGAAATTCGAGAGTTCGCAATGCTCGTAACGCTTCGGAATGCGAGCTCCGGTGAGCAGAGATTCCGCCCGAGACTTGAGACGGCACTCGCAACGCACGACGCGCCGATCAGAAGTGACGGACTTCCATCCACTTCCACCACAAATCGGACAAACTTCCGCAGCAACCTTCATGAACAACCCCTGTTTTGAATGTGCATCGGCGAAGAAATTTGCGCAAGTGCCCAAGCGGGGAATGTCTGTGCACATCCTGTGGAGTAATGAGAAGTTTGTGGAGAAGCAGGCCTGTATAATCCCCGCCTGAACTATTGGTTTGGAGGAGTTTGGGAAAATGTTAAAGATCCGCTCTGCAACCCGCAATGACGCTCACATTCTAAAAACTCTGATCTTCGAGTTAGCAGAGTATGAGCGATTGCAGCACGAGGCGATCATCACAGAAGAAGACATCCTGCGCGATGGATTTGGTCCGCAGCCCAAGTTTCGTGCTCTGATTGCGGAGTGGGATGGGGCGGTTGCCGGCTACGCAATTTTCTTTGAGTTCTATTCAACGTTTCAAGGCCGACCCGGGTTGTTCTTAGAAGATATCTTCGTGCGTCCTGAATACCGGAGCAAAGGCGTTGGAACGGCATTGCTCTCGGACGTGGCAAACATTGCATGGCAAGAGCGTTATTTTTGCTTGCGGTGGGAGGTGCTCGATTGGAACGAACCCGCCATTCAGTTCTATAAGAATATTGACGCGGTGTTTCTCGACCAGTGGAAGAATGTTTGCCTGGTTGGAGATCCATTGCAGGCCATGAGCAAGAAAGGGCATAAATGAATCGGGTCAAGGTGATCGGCGCGGGGCTGGCAGGATCGGAAGCGGCTTGGCAGTGTGCCCGTCGCGGCGTTGCGGTCGAACTGTACGAGATGCGTCCGGTGAAATCGACTCCTGCGCACCAGACCGCGGAATTCGCGGAACTGGTCTGTTCGAATTCGCTGAAGTCGGAATCGGAAAATACTGCGCCTTGGTTGCTGAAGGAAGAGATGCGGCGAGCAGGATCGCTGCTGATTGAGATCGCCCGAGAGTGCGCGGTTCCGGCGGGGCATGCGCTGGCGGTGGATCGGATGGAATTTTCGAGGCGAGTGACCGAGGCCATTTCGAGGGAACCGCTGATACAAGTTCGGCGCGAGGAGGTCGCAAAGATCACTGAGAGTGAGCTGACGATTGTCGCCGCCGGGCCGCTGACGCCAGATAGCTTGTGCAAGGAGATCGCACGGCTGAGTCGGACAGGAATTTGCGACTCACACGAGCAACTTTATTTTTACGACTCGATCAGCCCGATTGTTGAGGCGGACTCGATCGACATGTCAAAGGTGTATCTCGCGGCGCGATACGACAAAGGCACAGCCGATTACATCAATTGTCCGATGTTGAAAGAAGAGTACGACCGCTTTTATGATGCACTGGTTTCGGCGGAATCGGTCGAAGCCAAAGATTGGGAAAAGCTCAATTATTTCGAGGGATGTTTGCCGATCGAGGAAATCGCGAGGCGCGGCCGAGACACGCTGCGTTTCGGGCCGATGAAACCCGTTGGCCTAAAAGATCCGCGAACCGGAAAGCTGCCATACGCCGTGGTTCAATTAAGACAAGAAAATCTTCGGGCGGATTCTTACAATCTGGTCGGATTTCAGAATCATTTGAAATATGGCGAGCAGGCGCGAGTGTTACGGCTGATTCCAGGGCTGGAAGGTGCCAAGTTTCTGCGCTTCGGTCAAATTCATCGCAACACTTACATCAACTCTCCTTCACTGCTGACTTCGACGATGCAGATGAAAGAGCACCCGCTAGTTCTGTTTGCTGGCCAGATTTGTGGCGTCGAGGGTTATGTGGAATCAATTGCGACGGGAATGCTAGCTGGGATGTTCGCATCGCATATCATCGCGGCAGAAACTCCAGTTGCGCCGCCACGAGCGACGGCATTGGGATCGCTAGTCCATTACATCACTCATGCCGATCCGAAAAAATTCCAGCCGGCGAATATCACGTTTGATTTATTGCCTCCGCTGGAGAAAAAAGTTCGTGATAAACAGTTGAGACACAAAATGCAGTGCGAACTAGGGCTACGAGAAATGGATGATTGGCTTGAGGGCACCGCAATCGGAAAGTGGAACGCACAGCTGATTAGGGCATCATGAGCGGCAAACTCCCGAGCCGGAATGAGGCATATCCAATGGGGATCGACATGCGAGGGCTTTGTCCACTAATTCGGGGGTTCGATATGGACACCTCACTTGACTTTTATTGTGATCTCCTCGGTTTTGAGATCGTGCAGAAGTCGGAAGGCGGCGGCTGGGCATGGCTGCGGCACGGCGACGCTGAACTGATGCTGAATACCGTCTACGAGGATGACGACCGGCCTGAGACGCCCGATCCGAAACGCGTTTTTGCCAATCAGGACACGTGTGTATTCATTGGCTGCCCTGATGTGGACGCTGCGTACGAGTACCTCACGGGCAAAGGTGTCGATGTCCCAAAGCCGAAAGTGGCCTGGTATGGCATGAAGCAGATGTATTTCAAAGACCCGGATGGCTTCGGAATCTGTCTCCAATGGAGAGCTTGATCCTGAATCAGTGTGCCGCACGTTCCGAGCATCTAAGCGCAGACTAAACCGTGCGAACTACGCAACCCAGCCCGGCGCGGCCGCCGCGTCAATCAATCATCAGTTTTTTGTTTGGACGCCCGCTCTCGTCTGACGAAGACACGAAAGAGCAGATCGGGCCAGCGGTTGGAGTCCCTGTATTCGGCCTCGACGCGCTGAGTTCGGCCGCATACGGACCCGAGGCTGCACTCACAATTTTGATTCCGCTCGGAGTTGCCGGGGCGTCATACATCCTTCCGATCAGCGTAATCATTATCATTCTGCTGAGTATCGTTTACTTTTCTTATCGTCAGACGATCGCCGCATATCCGGATGGCGGTGGTTCCTACATCGTGGCATCCGCGAACCTGGGCGCGCGCGCTGGTCTCGTTGCCGGTGCGGCATTGATGCTCGACTATGTTTTGAATGTTGCGGTCGGAATTTCAGCCGGTGTGGGTGCGGTAGTTTCGGCTGTTCCTGCTCTCCAGCCACATACGTTGATCCTCTGCCTTGCTATTCTCGCAATCCTCACGCTAGTGAATTTACGCGGCCTTCGCGATGCCGGCGCGATATTCATGGCACCCACTTACGTTTTCGTTCTATGCCTTGGAACAACGATCTTGATTGGCGTGTTGCGAAGTTTTTTGCACGGAGGGCACGCCGTTCCGATTGCGCCTATACCAAGACCTGGGGCCGCAGTGACGGTGGTAAGTGTATGGCTGCTGGTCAAATCGTTCGCGAGCGGCTGCACCGCGATGACTGGAGTCGAAGCTGTGAGCAATGGGGTGCAGGCGTTTCGTGAGTCGCGAGTGAAGAACGCGCGAGCAACGTTGACCTTCATCATTGCAGTCCTAATTCTCTTGCTTGCTGGAATCGCATATCTCTGCAAAGCGTACGGCATTACGGCGACGCCACCGGGGCAAGCTGGCTATGAAAGTGTGCTGTCACAGCTGACTGCTGCGGTAGCTGGCAGGGGAATCTTTTATTTCATCACGATGGTTTCGATCCTGAGCGTCTTGGCGCTTTCAGCAAACACATCGTTCGCGGATTTCCCCCGGCTCTGCCGTTCAATCGCGCAGGATTCTTATTTACCGAACCTGTTCACCATACGAGGGCGAAGGCTCATCTTTTCGTTTGGCGTTTATGTCCTGGCCATTCTGGCCGCGATTTTGTTGATTGTCTTCCGCGGCGTCACCGACCGGCTTATTCCGCTCTTCGCCGTAGGCGCATTTACCGCTTTCACACTTTCACAATCGGGAATGGTCGTCCATTGGTGGAAAAATCGTCGACGCGGCTCCCGGGCAAGCATGTTAATCAACGGCGTGGGAGGGTTGGCGACGGGATTAACGACCTGTGTCGTGGTAGTAGCAAAGTTCAGGGAAGGCGCATGGATCACGGTACTGGCAATTCCGGGCTTAATATTGCTGATGTCCGCCGTGCACCGGCATTATGCAAGGATCCAACGAGAGACCAACTGCGACAGGCCAGCAGACTTCAGCGGCATTGAAAAGCCGATAGTGGTCATGCCATTACAAAGTTGGAGCAAGCTGGCTGAAAAGGCACTGCGCTTCGCCTACACTCTGTCGGACGAATTGGTTGTGGTGCACGTTGTACCCGAAGATGAATCGGACAAAGGTCGGCAAAGCAAAGCTTCGAAGAAGCAGAGTTCGACAACGGAAGTTAAAGATGGATTGAGTGGCGTGTGGAAAGAGTATGTCGAAACACCCGCCGCACATGCCGGATTAACTCCCCCTCAATTGATGCTGGTTCGATCACCATACCGTTTTGTTATAACCCCGATTTACCAATACATTCTTGACCTGGAACGCAAGAATCCGGGCCGGTGGATCTCTGTGCTGGTTCCTGAACTCGTAGAGCGGCGCTGGTACTACTACTTACTTCATAACCAGCGTGCCGCCGCTCTCAAGGTCATTCTTTACGCCAAGGGCGACCGCCGAATCGTTGTAGTCAATGTGCCTTGGTATCTTCGTGGTTGACTGACTGCCGGTGGTCGAATTCCCGACCTTCAAAAGCTTATGCAGTGAACAAACGGGGCGCGTTTTGCGTAACTAGTCCTGGATGCCCGCTGGTTACGTTCTGTAAAGGCAAGCGTCAAACCTGCGGTGCGGTTGTGAGCTATGGTTCTCGCCGATCTAATTCGTGACGTTTTCCGCACCTTGTGGTCACACAAGCTGCGGACGTTTCTGACCATGTTCGGTATCGCTTGGGGAATTGTGTCGATCGTGCTGATGGTTGCCGCCGGCGAAGGCCTGCGCAAAGGCCAGGAAGACCAATCTAGGACTCTGGGCAAGGACATCATGATCGTCTTCCACGGCCGGACCAGCCTGCACGCGGGCGGTACGCGCGCCGGTCGCCTGGTGCGATGGGAAGATGCCGACGTGCAGGCGGTACAGACTCAGTCTCCCGATTGCCAGTACGCGCTGCCGGAGCTTGAGCAGGGGGACGTTCGCACGCACAGCAATTACAACAATGCGTCATTTCTCGTGACCGGATCGTACCCGGAATTCGGAGAGATTCGCAGCCTCACTGTGGGATCGGGCCGCTTCTATAACTGGGACGACGAGAATACCGCGCGGCGAGTTGCGTTTCTCGGTACCGACGCCGCCAAACAACTCTTCCCTGAAGGCCGCAATCCGATCGGCGAGAACGTCTATTTGAATGACATTCCCTATCTCGTCATCGGTGTAATGCAGAAGAAGAAACAGGACTCAAGCTATGACGGCTGGGACGTGAACAAAGTATTCGTGCCGTTCTCCGCGATGCACCGCGATTTCCCCGATAAGCCTCCAGCCACTGCCTATACGTTCGATCAGATGCTCGTAACTCCACGTTCCGTAGAGCAACACGAAGCCTGCAAGCATGAGGTCCGCGTGGCGCTCGCAACCATGCATCACTACGATCCGCTTGATAAAGAAGCTTGTCCAATTTGGGATACCGTGCAGGAAGCCAAGGCGTTCCAGAAGATGACGAGCGGCATGAAATATTTTCTTGGCGCGGTCGGATTTGTAACTTTGTTTCTTGGCGGAATTGGCGTGATGAACGTGATGATGGTAGCGGTACGCGAGCGCACGCGCGAAATCGGCGTGCGAAAGGCGCTCGGCGCAGAGTCGAACGTGATTCTGAAGCAATTTTTTGTTGAAGCGATGGTCATTGCATTGGTGAGCGGCGGCACCGGACTGGCCGTAGCCTACGGATTGTGCTGGCTCGTCGACCTGCTGCCGATGCCGGATTTCTTCGCCGGGCTAATTCCGACATGGACGTCGGGAGTGCTGGCTTGCGCCATGCTCGGCGGAATTGCGGTGCTCTCGGCGCTGTATCCCGCGCGCAGAGCGGCATCGGTGGATCCCATTGAGGCTTTGAGATTTGAGGCGGGAGGATAGAAACATCGAGTGATTTGGTTATTTGATGATCGGGAGATGTTAAATGCCAGTTGTTCGAGGTCCGATCGCCCGATGACCAGATCGCGAGATGACCCGATATGTTGATTGAAATCATTCGCGAAGCCTGGGTGGCTTTGAAGCGCAATTACACGCGCACCTTTCTCACCATGCTTGGCATCGTGTGGGGAATCGCAACCGTGACCCTGCTCATCGCTTACGGCAGCAGCTTCCGGAATATTTTGGTGAGCGGCTTTGATGCATTCGGCAAAAGCGTTGTCATCTGCTGGCCCCAGCAGACGAGCGAACAGCCGGGTGGCCAGCGCGCTGGGAAAAAGGTTGTCTTTGAAAAAGCGGATATCGAAATGATCAAGGCAACTGCGCCACTGGTGAAATACGCCTGCCTCGAAACGGTTCGCCGGCCCAGCATTCAATATGGCGATCGCATGGTCGGCACTGACCCGGTGCGTGGTGTATGTCCCGAGTACGGCGAAATGCGTAACGAAGTTCCCTCGGAAGGGCGTTGGCTCAGTCCGGAAGATGAATTGGAACGCCGACGAGTGATTTTCCTGGGCGGCAAGTTGAAAGAGGATTTGTTCAGCGGGCGGCCCGCGGTGGGTGAGACAGTGTTAGTGCAAGGAGTGCGTTTCACCGTCATTGGTGTGATGGCGCGCAAGATCCAGCTCAGCAATTATTTTTCAAGCGACGACGACTCCTCGTGGATTCCTTATTCGACCGCTGGCGATTTGTGGAACACGCGGTATGCAGCCGTGATTGTGTTCGAACCGGTGGCGCCGCAGTTTGAAAAACGCGCAATGGCGCAGGTACTGGCTGCAGTGGCGACTCGGCAACAGTTTTCTCCGACGGATCCCAAGGCAATCCAGATGTTCGGACGCGACGAATTTCGTCCAGTCATTGATGCAATCACGATAGGACTTGAAGTGTTGCTCACGTTCATTGGCGCGCTTACGCTCGGAATCGGCGGCGTGGGAGTGATGAACATTATGCTGGTATCAGTCGAGGAGCGAATTCGCGAGATCGGCTTGCGGCGCGCTCTCGGTGCCAGAAAGTGGCACATCAAACTTCAGTTTCTAGCGGAAACGTTGCTCATCATGCTCATTGGCGGTGCAATTGGTGTGCTCGTGTCCTATGTGGTTGCAGCTGCGGTCGGCACGCTTCCGATGATGGGCCCTTTGTTCGAAGATGATTCGGGAAAGGGCGATATTCATCTCCACATTTCAATGATGACGCTGATGGTCTCTAGTCTCGTGTTGCTGCTGGTTGGGGTGATCAGCGGATTGATTCCTGCATTGCGGGCATCCAGACTTGATCCGGTAGAAGCGTTGAGATATGAATAAGGCAATTCAGTGATTGAATCATCGGGCAATTGAATCATTTGAAACCAAACGATCCGATTGCTAACTTCCCATTGACGGACTCACTCGTCGCATTTAGTTTTTATCGCATCTACTCCTCACCTTCGCGAGGTGCATATTGCCATTGTCCGCTACCGATTCGGTTGGTCCCGCTTTACATCACACAAAACAACAGCTTTTCCGACCTTTCCGCTTGGGCCAGTGGACACGAGTAGCGCTGGTGGGCTTGTTCGCGGGCGAGTTGAGTTCAGGAAATGGCTGCAGTCGCTTCCATCCGCCTTCAACCGCAAGTTCGGCGCACCACCATTGGGGAATGGGCATACCGCACAATTGGGCACTGCTGGGACCGATTCTGGTTCTACTCGGGTTCCTGATCCCGGTCGTAGTGCTCATATTTATGTACCTGAATAGCCGGATGCGCTTCGTACTATTCGACAGCATCATTGCCAAACACTGTGAAGTCAGCCGATTTTGGAGCCAACGTGGCGGGCCCGCGCTGCAGTTGTTCGTATGGAAGTTAATACTCGCGGCCATCGTACTTGGCGGAACAGTTTTGCTCATCGGTGTTCCTTTGGCCACTACATTGTCACTGGGCTGGATCAAGACTCCGCGTGATCACATCATCGCGATCGCGTTGACTTGCGTCTTTGTGTTTCTGATTTTTGCCGCATGGATAATCGGGGCGTTGGTTGTTCACGTTTTTACGAAGGATTTTGTCGTCCCGCAGATGGCGCTAGAAAATATTTCCGCCTTCGAAGGTTGGCGACGTTTGTGGCGGATGCTGGGCAGTGAGAAAGGTCCGTATGCGTGGTATGCAGTGCTAAAGGTAGCTATGACGATCGTTGCAGGAATCGCAGTCAGCATTGTGGCGGCGATTGTCATTGTGTTGTTGCTAATTCCATTCGGAGGTCTGGGCGTCATTTCGGTGATGTTCGGCAAAGCCGCTGGTCTGGGCTGGGATGTATTTACCATCACCGCAGCGATAGTTGCCGCCAGCATTTTTTTGCTTATCCTCTTCTATGTGGTGTCGTTAATCTCGGTGCCCTTGATCGTGTTCTTCCCCGCATACTCGATTTACTTTTTCGCCTCGCGGTATCCACAATTAGCGGCTTTGCTCTACCCTCCACCGCCTCCAATGCCAATATCTCCGACTTCGCTCGGCATATAGGAAATTGAATTATTGAGCCAGCCGGATTAAACCGCTGAAAACGCAGATCAACTCAATCCAGGGAAATGTGATATTGGTCGCAAGATTCGGATATCACCAACTAACGTATTGCTGTTCAATCATTGAATCCTTCGATGATTCGATGATTCAATTGGAGATTGATTCTGAATCGAGTGGTCGTTTCCGCTCGTCTAGTTGATAAGGCCCCAATGTCCGCCTCTCAGCCATCCCGGTTTATGCTGGCCTTCAACTTTGCGCTGGTGTATCTGTTCTGGGGATCGACGTATCTCGCGATCGATATTGCAGTCGAACATATCCCGCCGGCGCTAATGTGCGCCGTGCGGTTCACAATTGCCGGCACGATCATGCTGGCCTATTGTCTCGCGCGCGGCGAGAGTATTCGCTACTCTCCCAAGCGGCTACTGGAGTTCGGCATTGTTGGCATTCTGCTGCTGATGGGCGGCAATCTTACGCTGTGCTATGCGGAGCGATACATTCCTACCGGGCTCGCGGCAATGCTGGTAGCGAGCATGCCGTTGTGGTTTCTCATTTTGGATTCCTTAATGCTTGGCCATCACAAACTTTCGCGGCGGGCCGTTACGGGGTTGGCGCTTGGGTTCATGGGGACCCTGGTATTGCTCTGGCCGCAGCTTCTCGAGACGGGCGAGGTTGGTCGCCGGCAACTATTTTGGTCCGTGGCACTGATTTGCGGAGCCCTCAGCTGGGCCTTTGGCTCGGTGCTTTCGAAAAAATGGCAGTCAGGCACGGCGACGTTTGGCGAGACTGCATGGCCGGTCTTTCTGGCTGGATTGGGGAGTTGGATTTTTGCTTTGCTGCACGGGGATCTTTCGCACGTTACCTGGACGACTCGCGGCATCGGTGCGGTCGCATATCTTGTGGTCTGCGGCTCCCTGATCGGCTACACGGCGTATATCTATATCCTTGGCCATGCGCCTACGGCAAAAGTTTCAACCTACGCATATGTCAATCCAGTGGTGGCGATATTCCTCGGCTGGCTGGTGCTGCATGAAGTTATCGACCGCTACGTCGCGGCAGGTAGCATAATCGTGATCGCGGCCGTGATTCTAGTGACCAGTGCGAGCATGACGAAAAAAGCGCCGACAATGAAGACGGCGGAAGCGGCCGCAGATTAATAATCGCGCAGCGAAGTCTATTGTTTGCGATCGGATTCAGCCGCACCAGCGAAAAAACTCAAATGGTGGTCCTTCAGGAATTCCAGTTTCTGCTGAAAAGTAGCGGCTCCAACTCCGTCGGAGGGATATATCGAGATTCCAACAAGCTGATCGCAGGCCTGAACGTTCTGGGTCTGCAAAAAGCAGGCTGCCCAAGTCGTCTTGGTCTGCGTGTACCAGTGCAAAAGCGCAGGCCTGTTCGAGCTCGCCACCAGCGAGATCACGGCGAAAGCAGTCAGTGTGATCGTACGTTTGCTTCCGAGTTTCAGACGAAACAACCAGAAATAGAGAGCGAGAAATGCCGGGATCATGAGGGACACATATCGCGCCGCCTGCGCGGCCTCGGGCAATCCCAAGCAGACGCGGCCGATTGCGCAATCGACGGAGAACAGCAGGGTGTAGGTGAGCAGTACGAACTGAATCATCGCCTCGACACCTGCTTTGTGCCGTAGCACACGCCAGAAATAAACGGCGGCCAAGACCACGACAATAGCGGCAATCGGAATCCCAACTAGGGTTGCCAGAGCAATGCCCTTCGCACCAATAACGAAGCGGGAAAACATGATGGCGACGAACCACGGATAGTGCCATAACGGATGGTAAGGAAACCGAAAGCAATTAACGGCCGGCCAGAATTTGTAGTGCACGAAGAAAGATGCCAGTGACAGTGCAGAGATAATCAGCGCTGCGAACGGAAGAGGCCACGAAACATCTGAGACTCGGCGGATACTGCGAGTACACTCGAGAATGAACACGCCAATCGTTACCGGGCCCATGAACACACCAAAGCCGGTGTAGATCAGCAGGAAATTCAGCGCGAGCACGAGTAAATACCGCAGCAGCAGATTTCGCTGCAATAAGGCGTGGCAATAAAGCATGATGAGCAGCAGCGGAAATCCGGCATAGGCTGGGTTGGGATCGGCGACGATTTTTTCGCACTGCGCGAGGGTGAAAAATAACGCCGGAATTGCGACATCACAATAGGAGATTGTGCCGAATAGTTTGTGCTTCAGCATCAGCGCCAAAACCATCGCGGCGAAAACGCACACTCCGATCACAAATGCATCCACGCGAGTGTTCCAGCGCGTTAAGGGAAAGAGAAACTTGTCGAGTAGAAGTCCCACACCTTCGCGATGTGGACCATGCTGCCATGTGAACAGTTCCACGATTCCAGGATTTCCGCGGAAGAACGCTCCCAGGTAATCCCATTGGTCCCACCAAAAGAAGTTCACCGAGTGTTTCGCGATTACCAGGAAGAAGCGCGACCCAAGCACCACAACTGCCGCGCAAACCGTGAGAAGTGGAGCCAGGCGGAGGAGGGCGGGTTTGGGTTCAGCTTTGGCGGTTTCGGTTGTGGATGACAATGTCGATTACCGGTGTTGATGTTGCATGGCGAGGGGCCGCTTGTCCAGAGGAGAACCTGTGGTCATGAGCACCTAGAAGGAAGAACGCAAACTCGGATCTGGCCGGTGCGCCTGCCGGGATCACCTTCCGCGTTGACACTAAGGCACTTCCTGCTATATCTTTAAATCTTTAGCAGTTCTGCGGTTGCCCGCCCGGTAGCCTGCGCTTTCGGCGCATGTAGTTGCGGAATTTCCAAGAGCTGTAATTCGTTGGGATTCTGCGGTGGATACTCAGCGGTCTTCTTTGGTTTTCATTTTAGTTTTCATTTTTCTGGGAGCTAAGAATGTCTACGTATTTCCCCAAAGCGGGGGAAATTGCGCGCAAGTGGTATGTGGTGGATGCGTCGGGACAGGCGCTCGGCCGCGTTGCGTCGCAAGTGGCCCGCATACTGATCGGTAAAGAGAACCCGCGCTACACGCCGTTCTTGGATACTGGCGACCACGTGGTTGTGATTAACGCAGAAAAGGTGAAGATCACCGGCATGAAGTCCGAGCAAAAGGTGTACCAGCGGTATACGGGATATCCAGGCGGACTGCGCACGGAAGAGTATAAGAAGCGGCTGGTACGTAAGCCTGAGCGGATCATGGAAGATGCGGTGAAACGCATGCTGCCGAAAACGAAACTTGGCACCCACATGTTGAGCAAGCTTAAGGTTTACAAGGGTGACAAGCACCCGCACCAGGCGCAGAAGCCGGAAGTGAAGCAATTGGCGTAAAGCAGCCGTCGGCCGTCAGCGATCAGCTGTCAGCCTAAACCGCTGCGAGTTGAGATTTGAACTTTTGAGAAAGGTAAAAGCCGTAGGCCAGCAAGAAATAGCTGAGAGCTGACGGCTGAGAGCTGATGGCTGATCTAGTTCAATTCTACGGAACGGGACGGCGCAAGAGAGCCGTAGCCCGCGTGTTTCTGCGTCCAGGAAGTGGCGAGTTCAAGGTCAACGGACGTCCTTTTGGAGAATATTTCGTGACCGAGTCCCAGCGTGTAGCTGCGAAGCAGGCGTTGGTTTCCGCCGAGGCCGCGAGCACGTTTAACGTGATCGCGAATGTTTCCGGCGGCGGCGTGAATGGTCAGGCGGATGCCGTAAAGCTAGGCACCGCGCGCGCGTTGATGGAGTTCAACGCTGAGCTGCGCAAGAAGCTGAAGTCCGAGGGACTGGTCAGCCGCGATTCACGCGGCAAAGAGCGCAAGAAGTACGGACAGAAGGGCGCAAGGAAGCGGTTCCAGTTCTCGAAGCGGTAGATCGAAACTGTAGATTCGGCTGCGCTTCTGATTCGCAGAAGCGAATCGGTGCGCTCGTTTGGAATGAGAGTGGTTTGGGTTTAGCTGAAGGCTGATTGCTTACGGCTGAATGCTTGTTTTAATTCTTCCCGTGCTCCGGTGCGGGGACGGGAAAGCAATCCGAAATGGCGGTTTCAAGTTTCGGATGCAGACTACAAAGGAGGTTGTTTGGCTAATATCACCATGAAGGAGTTGCTCGAAGCGGGTGTTCACTTCGGGCATCAGACGAAGCGCTGGAATCCCAAGATGAAGGAATTCATCTTCGGCGAGCGCAATGGCATTTACATTATCGATCTGCAGAAGACGCTCAAGATGTTCAAAGAGGCGTCGAAGTTTGTTGCCGATCTGACCGCCGAGGGCAAGACCATTCTTTTCGTCGGCACTAAGCGTCAGGCGCAGGATGCAATCGCAGAAGAGGCCGGCCGCGCGGGAAGTTTCTATATCAACCAACGCTGGCTGGGCGGACTGCTCACCAATTGGGTAACCGTGCAAAAGTCCGTGAAGCGGCTGAAAGAGCTCGACGAAATGGCCACGGATGGCCGCTACGAGCTGCTGCCGAAAAAAGAAGTGATCAAGCTTGAACGCGAGCGCAAGCACCTGCAGGCGAACCTGGCCGGAATCAAGAATCTGAGTAAGCTGCCCGATGCGATCTTCGTGATCGATTCGAATAAAGAGCAGATCGCTGTGCGCGAGGCGCGGAAATTGGGAATTCCTGTTGTCGCGGTCGTCGATACCAATTGCGATCCGACCGAAGTGGATTACGTGATCCCGGGTAACGACGACGCGCTGCGCGCAATTCGGTTGTTCGCTTCGAAGATTGCCGATTCGGTGGTTGAAGGCTCACAGTTGCTGACCGACAAACAGGCGGAGGACCTCGCGGCGGGAGTTGGCGAGGCGCAGCAGGCAGAAGAAGCTGCTGTTACCGAGCCGGTCGAAGGATCAGAAATGGCGACCGGCGCTGCCATGTCAGCCGATTTTGGCGCGGAGAGCGAAGAGGACATCAGCATGGAAGACGTCCTCGGACCTGGAACGAAGAAGAAGGCTGCGACCGCCGAGAGTCCGACTGAAGAAGTCGAGCATCAAACGCTTTAGTGCAGTCGCGCGTCATGCGCCGGCCAATTCCGGTTCAAGGCTTTAGCGCGACCCCGGGAGAGCACGAGTTCACCGATCAGCCGGTCATCGCTTGCGGCTTTAGCTTCTGAGGTTCGTATCAGGGCATGGCTTCAGCTGTGCCGGAGAGAATCAAATCGGCGGGGCTTTGGCCCTGAGGGATTCGGCCCGCGCGCGATGCAAACGGCGCGGGTCAAAACTTGTACGGTCCTGGTTTGCACACGACGCGCGACCGAAGACGACAAAATTATGAGCACAACTACCGTGAATATTTCTGCAGCACAAGTGAAAGAGCTCCGCGAGAAGACCGGGGCGCCGATGATGGATTGCAAGCAAGCCCTGACTGAGGCCAAGGGCGACTTTGAGCAGGCCGTGGTCGTCCTGCGCAAGAAGGGCGTATCGGTTGCCGCAAAGAAGGCTACTCGTGTGACCAGCGAAGGTTCTGTGGCCAGCTATATCCATGCTGGAGGCAAGATCGGCGTGCTGGTCGAGGTCAACTGCGAAAGCGATTTTGTCGCCCGCACCGATGACTTCAAGGAACTGGTCCACGACATCGCGATGCACATCGCGGCGAGCGACCCGAAGTACGTTCGCAAGGAAGACGTGACCGAGGCCGATTTCGCGCGGGAAAAAGAAATTTATCTCGATCAAGCGATGAAGAGCGGCAAGCCGCAACATATTGCGGAAAAGATGGTTGCTGGAAAGATGGAAAAGTTCTACGAGGAAGTCTGCCTGTATGAGCAGCCCTTCATTAAGGACCAGACTCTGTCGATCTCGCAGCTGATCACGACCAAGATTGGCAAGCTGGGCGAGAACATCTCCGTCCGGCGCTTCGCCCGATTCAAGGTTGGTGATGCCGGAGAAACGATAGCGATTTCAAAACCGGAACAAAAGGCTGAGTAATTCAAGGGCACCGAAAGGTGTCCTTTTTTAATCTACGCGATAATATTTGAAAGCATGCCCGAGCCGATCTTCAAACGCATTCTGCTGAAGCTTTCCGGCGAAGCGCTTGCCGCCAAGCAAGGCTTCGGAGTCGATCCCACACGCATTCACGAAATCGCCGCAGAGCTCGCAGAAGTTCACGCGCTTGGAGTTCAAATAGCTATCGTCGTTGGCGGTGGAAACTTTTTTCGTGGTGTCGCCGAGCAGGCGCGCAACATGGACCGTGTATCGGCCGACCATATGGGAATGCTGGCGACGGTGATCAATGCGCTTGCCTTGCAGGATGCACTTGAAAAGCAGAATGTCTATACCCGCGTTCAATCGGCCATTGAGATGAATCAGGTCGCTGAGCCGTTCATTCGCCGCCGTGCCATGCGCCACTTAGAGAAAAACCGCATAGTCATCTTTGCCGGCGGCACTGGCAATCCCTACTTTTCGACCGATACCGCGGCTTCGCTTCGAGCCATGGAAATCAAGGCCGATGCGATTTTGAAAGCCACCAAGGTCGACGGCATCTACGACGCCGACCCGATGATTGTGAAAGACGCGACTAAATTTACGCAGATCACCTACATGGAAGTGCTCAAACGAGGGCTCAAGGTCATGGACTCGACCGCGATCTCGCTGTGCAAAGACAACAATCTCCCTATCATCATCTTCAATCTGAATCAGCACGGAAATATTGCCAAGGTCGTAACTGGCGAGAAGATCGGCTCGCTGGTAAGCGCGTAAATCAGCCATCAGCCATCAGTAAATCAAAACCAGCTGTCATTCCGAGGACCTTCAGGTCCGAAGAATCTGCATTTCTGGTCAAGAACTGCAGATTCCTCACCGCTGAAGCGGTTCGGAATGACATGGCTCGGGGTTTACAGGTTTTGAGGTTTGGGTTGGTTTTGCTGGTAGCTGACGGCTGATCCCTAATTCACCCAGCCGGATTTCGACCCGCCGTTCTTCTTGTCGTCGTCCGGTGGGATGTAGTTGCCGTGCTCGTCGAAGCTGACGGTGCGGTTGTGGTCGCGCATGTAGACCTCGAACTTGCGGGCCGCGCGACGACGTTTCCAGCGGTAATAGGAATTGCGCATACTGAAATATTTTTCCGTAATGCCGATTGAAGTCCTGCGGGTAAGAAAGAGCGCGTACCAGACGTAACCAGCGCCCAGTCCTAACAACAAAACAAAATCGTAAAGATCGAAATGGTGCAGGAGCAAATATGCGGTTTCAATTCCGCCGATTCCGATTACCATCCACTTCACCGGGAACTGAATGGGAAGCGGAAACAGCATGATGGGCGCATTCCGGTTGAAAAGATAGAAAACCATCAGAATCGCATTTACGGCCGCACCGCATCCAGACGCGCCGCCCTGCGCAACGACGCCGGATAGCGAAAGCAGAAAACCCGCGACGCCGGAAAGGATTGTGGTCCCAAAGAACAAAGCGTAGAAACGCGCAGAACCGATCCTGTCTTCGACAGCCCACCCCAAAAAGTAAACACCCAACAAAGAAAGCACGAAATCAAGAGGATCAACGTAGACGAAGGCATAGGTGACAAACTGCCATAGCCAGCCGTGCCGAATCGCCAAAGGATTCAGGGTTCCTAGCTCGACAAGCAAGTGGCCGGCGGCGGGAGCAAACGAGAGCAGCAGCAGAATGACTACATAGATCGCGCCACTCGCGATGATGATCTGCCGGGTCGCGCCGCGCAGAGGCGGAAAGCCCATATCGAAATTGACGTTTCGGGCCATTAGACCTTAGTTGCGAAACCTGGGCGAGGGCGTCCGCGCCACACAATTAATTATCCTAGCAGCAGCTAGCGCTCGGGCGAAGGCACGATGGGCTCGCTGCGATGGCCAGCTTCGTCCACCGACTGGACTGCAAAAATCACATTATCTTTCGAAACAGGAAGCGTAGTGCGAGTGGCGCTGACTGCCTGCGAATGTTCCCAATCGGGCGCGCTGGTAGCTCGCCAGAGCACAACATACTGCGACGCTCGCCCATCGGATGGTGCGTCCCAATTAAGAGTCGAATCATTTACGAGCTGCTTGGTCTCGATCTTTACATTCTGCGGCGGACCCGGAGCGGCGGCCAGGGATGCGAGTGTTGCCGCATCTACCCGCGCCACGTTTGCTACGTAATCGAAATCTACATACTTCGGCAGATCGCCATATTCGATTCCATTTTCCGTACGCACGTTCTGGTGCTGGCGGGTGAAATTTTCCTGATATTCGGTAAACCGTACAGCCGGGAAGCCTTGCTCATTAAATGAAATATGGTCCCCGCCACGCAAATAGCGGTCGCGGCGAAACTCGAGGAGCGGAGAAACCTCGAGCTGATAGGTGCGAGCAGCCTGGGCAATGTAGCGGGCGAGTTCGCGCGAGGGCGAATCGTTTTCGCCGCCGAGGGCGCGAATCATGCGAATTTGTTGATCGGTGGCGTTGTCCGGGATGCTCTCGGAAAACACCCGCACGACTTTTGGGTTCTGCCCCGGACTTCTGTCTCCGCCGACAATGTCATTGTTCAGAGCGGCTTCAACATCCCATCCCTGGGACTTTGCATATTCGGCGAAGTGCTTGCTGCCATCGAGCCCCTGCTCCTCTCCGGCAACCGTCAGAAAAATAATCGTTGCGGGAAATTTCAGTTTGCTCAACGCCCGTGCGCACTCCAGGCTGACGGTAGTTCCGCTCCCGTCGTCGTTCGCACCAGGAGCGAAACCAGTCGTATCCAGCACGTCAGTGTTGCGGGAGTCGTAGTGGCCCGTAACCAGAACGACCCGCTTGGCGTCTTCCGGACTTGTTCCTTTCAGAACTGCGTACACATTTGTGAGGACAGTTGGCTGAGGCACGCGCGGACCAGCCGGCTGCGTGAAGGTGTCCGTCTTCACTTCGAGGCATCCGCCGCACTCGCGCGAGTAGCGCTCGAACTCGCTCTTGATCCACTCACGGGCTGCACCAATTCCCTTGCCTGATGCGATGGCCTGCTTGTCCTGCGCAGAAAGCGTGTTCCGATTGTTGAAGCTGACCAGCTTTTCGATATCCGACTGAACTTGCTTGGGCGAAATACTTTTTAGGGCGGCACGAATTTGCGGGTCGGGAGGTGGGTTTTCTTCCGACTGCTGGCCGGAAAACGAGCCAACCAGCAAAAAGACGGAAATGCAGAGTACCGCTACGAAAAGCAAGGTGCGTCGCGCCACAGTGGTCTCCTTGGGACAGCTGCACATATTTTTAACATTATTGCGAAGTCTGAAGAGTGATTTCCCGATTTGAAATTATTTATCGAGAAATGTTCAGGTGACCTTGCCTCTAATGGACCAGAGGTGTTTATCTTTCGGGCATGATGCGTGCAGTAAATCTCGCAGTTCTTGTGATGCTGCTGAGCCTTTCGTTGATCGCGGCCTCAAAACCGCACGTCGTCACGCTGGGAAGGTGGGCTGCAATTCCCTGGCGTCCCGACAGTGACGAGAGCAAGCCATCCACATTGAAAATGCGCCCACTTTATATTGATGGCCACACGAAGGAATTTACTGTTGGCGCTGTGCATGATGTGACCGAGCGGACCTTCGTGGTGCAACGCGTTTACCGGTTAAATGATTCCTTGCCCCAGGAAAACGGTCCAACGCAGTGGCGGTGGCAACTGGGTGGATGGCTGCTAGTGGATCGAAGTAGCGGAAAAGTGCAGCAGGTCGCGCTGTCCGAGTTCGATCCGAATATGTCATCAGTGAGTTGGTTCCGCGATTATGGGGCGTACTGCGGGATTTCTGATGACGGTCAGAAAATCTATGCCTTGATCGTGCAACTGGGGCGGCGCAAACCGCTGCTGAGGAAGGCCGTGGGCGAAAACAAAGGCGCTTCTCATCCCTGCTCGCCTCCAGTGTGGGAGCGCAATCCGATTCGCGCCACGTTCGGAATCACACCAGACCAGAAGTTGACATTTGCCGTAAAAAGTCGCGCGGCTGAGGCAATCGTTGAAGGTGATGATGACAGCGACAGCGAATGAACTCTAGGAAGCGTGCACCACCGAGTGCCGAATGAAAACGAAGATTCCGAACAAAATTACTGTCGCCGCCATGAAGACGAATCGCCGCCAGGAATTTCTTTCATCCGGGGTAGAAGTGAGATGCGGCGCCAAAACCGCTCCCAAGATTAGCCCGCAGACAAGTCCTCCCATGTGCGCGGAATTGTCGATGGCTGGAACAACCGCGCCGAAGAACAGGTTGTAACCGGCAAATATCACAAGGCTCTTCAGCGTCGATTTGAGAGCGCGAGGCGGTATTGGAAGATGGCCGAGATAGAGTGCAGAGATCAGCGCGCCTGCCAATCCGAAGATCGCCCCAGATGCGCCGGCACCGTATCTGTGGGGATGAAGACCCAAACTGGCAAGCGAACCGGCAATGCCGCAAGCCGTATAGGTCAGAAAATATGTCCAGCGGTCGAAAATGCGCTCCGCGAGTATGCCCAGGCTCCACAGGCACCACATATTGAGCGCAATGTGGATGATCCCGATGTGGACGTAATTCGAAGTCAACATTCGCCATGGCTGGCTAACCAGGGTTTGCACGCCATTGTTTGCTCCCCACTTTACAAGGTCCGGGATTTGGGGATCGGTTGGCGAAACACCGGAAAGAGTCATGGCCAAATAAACAAGAATGTTGGCGCCAATGATCGCGGAGGTGACGGGTATCATCCGTAACATCCCGCTGAACATCACCCTGCGGTTTGCTCTGGCCTGCTCGTAAGCTCGAACCGTGGCAGCGGCGCGACATTCGGGACAGATATTGTCGGGATGGCCGTGCGGCGGCAACTCGCGGCCACAACTTACGCAGTTTGGCATCTGGATATTCTACGGGCTACAAGAGCGCAAACTGTTGGCACGATGATCTCTTTTTCCCATCTCAATTTGCCGGACAAATTGGTCGGACAAAATGTCCCACCTAGATGGCGAACTTCCACCCATACGAGTTTGATATGATCGTGCGCAACCTGCCATGCGACTGAAGCGCGGCCTTCCGATCCTGTTCGGATTTGTCATCTTCTTAGTGGCCGTTGCAGTTGTCGTGCAGTTGCGCAAGCATGCACCGCCGGAAGCCGCCCGGCTGCTGCCCGGGGCCGACGCTTTTGTCTACCTCGATCTGAGCTGGATGCGGCTCGCCGATATTGGACACCATCTTCCGGATGTGCCGCACGACCCTGAATACGAACAGTTCATTCAGGCGACCGGGTTTCAGTTTGAACGTGACCTTGAAGAGGCGGCGCTAGCAATCCACTATGCCGGTCCGCTCACTGGTGGTGAAACCCGCTACTCTGAGATTTTTGTAGCACACATCCACGCAGACAAATTGCGCAACTATTTGAAAGGGCTTGCAAAATCAGTCGAGTCTTATCGTGGAATCGACATCTACAATGTGCCGTTGCAAAACAGGATGCTCAGGGTAGCGATTCTTAGCGTGGATACGGTTGCGGCGTCGAATCATCCGAACCCGGGCGTGATTCACGGGATCGTCGATCGTTCGCGGAAGCTGGCCTCGCCATTTGGTGGCCCGGCGCTATTGCGGCAATTCTACAAACGAGTTCCGCTTGCGAGCCTCGCGTGGGGAATATTTCGCATGAACTCAACCGGATGGCAATCGGCCGCTGACGTTTCATTACCACTGTCGACTCCCGCCACGGTAGTAGCTTCAGTGCGTTATCTGCGGGCGGTTCATTTGCGGGCGGAGGCTTTCACTCATGACGACCAGGCTGCGCAGCAATTAACGACCGAGGTAAACACGTTCCTGTCGGTTTTCCATTCGGCCGAAGTTTCGGTCGCCGGACAAACGCCTGATCCGGACGTGAAGAAGGCGCTGGACAGCCTAAAGGTTGAGCAGAAAGATGACCGCGCGATCCTGACAGCAGTTCTGCCGACAGAACTGTTGCGGAAGATGGTCGCCGAAGCACCGAAGGAAGTTGGACCCGCGGCGAAGAAGCCGTGAGTGATCAGTGAGTTGTGGCCCGGGGCCCGTGACTCCTGGTTCGTAGGTGGAATTAGTGATCTGTAGTTCAGTGCTTAGTGGCTACTAGTCATTGGTGGCGGCAGAACTTCCGATGCTTGTCCCCTGGTCGCAAATCACGCGCCACAAGTCACGAACCACGGCTACAAGCCACCAACCGCCGCCTTAGTCGCTACTTACAATCTCCTGACATCGAACAGGTACAATACTTCCGAGTGGCCAATCCAACTCCAATTGCTGCATTTGTTGCGGGACTGGTGTCGTTTCTTTCGCCATGTGTATTGCCACTGGTGCCAGGATACGTGTCGCTGATTTCCGGCGTTGGAGTTGAGGAACTTAAGGAGCAGAACACAGTTCTGCTCCGCAAAGTAATGCTGAATTCGATCGCCTTTGTAATCGGCTTCAGCATTGTGTTCATCACCCTGGGTGCGCTCTCGACCGAAGTAGGCCAGCTTGCCGCGCGATACAAATCGGTGCTGGCACAGGTTGCCGGGGTAATAATCATCGTCTTTGGGCTGCACCTTACCGGGATATATAAGATCAAGCTGCTTTATTCCGATGCGCGCCTTCATAACGTAAAGGGCGGCAGCACTGCCTGGGGCGCCTTTGTCATTGGATTCGCATTTGCGTTCGGGTGGACGCCGTGCGTCGGACCCATACTTTCGGCGATACTATACTTGGCGGCGGCGCAGGATTCAGTCAGCAAGGGAATCTTCCTACTTACGATTTATTCGCTCGGATTAGCAGTACCATTCTTGCTAACTTCGCTGGGAATAGGGCGGTTTCTGAGTTTTTATGGACGCTTTCGCCGCCACATGCATGCGATTGAGGTTGCGAGCGGGGGCCTCCTCATTGTGCTGGGAGTTCTACTTGTGTTCGGGAGATTCACATTGCTTTCGCATTATCTCTCGTTCCTGAACCGCTTCACCTTGTAAAGGAGATTTGTGAGTACACCTGAAGCAGAAGGAAATCTCAACCAGCCTGCGGAAACACGAACTGATCTCGGAAGCAGCGCCGATCGTCCGCCGGTTGCGCCGCCGAGGAGTCGTGATTCCAGGCACTCAGGCCGACGCGACCCGGTAATTCTGATCGTGATCGCCATGGTGATCTCGATCATGCTGGTCTTCGGAATTGAAAGAGCGCACCGCGCACCGGTTACTACAACCGCGGGGAAACTTCAAGGGCAGCCTGCGCCAGATTTCACGTTGAATTCGCTCGACGGAAAGAAGATGACACTGTCCGATTTCCGCGGCAAGGCGGTTCTTTTGAATTTCTGGGCGACGTGGTGCGAACCCTGCAAAGTGGAAATGCCGTGGTTTGTCGATCTGCAAAAGAAATACGCTTCGCAAGGTTTGCAAGTAGTGGGCATAGCAATGGATGACGCCAGCCCAGCGGATATCGCTTCATTCGCACAGAAGATGGGCGTGAATTATCCGGTCCTCATCGGCAAGGAAGAAGTCGGCGCGCAGTACGGGGGTATCGAGTACCTGCCGTCGACTTTTTATATAAGCCGCAATGGGAAGATTCTCGACCATGTTTTTGGTCTGGTCAGCAAGTCCGAAATTGAAACGGACATTCAAAAGGCACTCGGGCAACAGGTGGCGGCGAAGTGAACGGCAAGCTCCTGTGGATATGCGTGCTCTCGCTGAGTTGCGTAACTTTTGCACAAGAACTTGGCCCCAGAAAGGGATCCGTTACTTACGAACCGCCCGAAATCAAAGCGATTGAGCGCGGTCATCCGAGTACAGTTGAGCTGCAATTCCGGGTAGCGCGCGGATACCACATCAATTCGAACCAGCCCAGGCAGGAATATCTGAAAAAGACCGAGCTGCGGCTGGACCCTCCGACCGACATCATCGTCGGCAGGGTCACGTATCCGGACGGCGTGGACCGGAGCTTTCCTTTTGCCCCGAACGACAAGCTCAACGTCTACACGGGGGACTTCGCAATCAATGTGGTTGTGCGCCCCCTGAAATCGGTTCTGCCGGCTAAATATGCCTTCCACGGATTCCTGAAGTATCAGGCTTGCGACAACGCCGCCTGCTATCCGCCGAAACAGTTGCCGGTGAGCTTTGAAGTGAAAGTCATCAAAGACCATTCACAGCCTGCAAGGCGAAATCCACCTCAAAGTCCAGGCGTGCACAACTGACGCGATTCTCGTTGACCACCCCCGTGTACCGCGACTAGCCTTTACTCGTGCTCGAAAATCTAAAAATCGCCTCTCCCTGTTTAGCTAACTGGGACCGGATGACAGGAGATGAGCGAGTTCGTCACTGCCCTGAATGCAACCGCAATGTCTACAACTTTTCGGCGATGTCCGGGGTCGAAATTGAGCGATTGCTGATCGCCGCCGAAGGAAGGGTTTGTGGCAGGTGGTATCGGCGCGCCGATGGGACAGTCCTGACGCAGGACTGCCCGGTCGGTTTTCGCCGAAGGCTCAAGAAAGTTTCACTAATTGGAGGGACGGCATTGTCAGCGTTGTTAGGTGCTGCGGCTGCGACGGCTGAAACTCCGGGTCAAGCGCCAGGCTCTTTAGTTACGATTAACAACCCGCAAAAGGATGTGGGAGAGATCGCAATTGAGGTTGTGGACACGTCTGGAGCGGTTATTCCGAGAGCGCAAATCTCGGTTGTTGATGGCAAAGAACGAATGGTTGCAGCAGGGCACACGGACGGGGGCGGTCGATTCGGCGTGAGGGACTTCATAACGGATCTTATTCCATTCGGGTCACTGCATCGGGTTTCGAGACCGAAAGCAGGGAGGTATCCCTAGATTCTGGCTCACGCCCGCAAACATCAGTGTCATTACAAATGAAATTGAGCGTCGCTGTAATGGGAGAGGTTATTTCAGTGCCGATCGCAGAAATCAAATCGGGCGAGTCAAATGTTCCAGATGTGTTGCCGCTCGCGAAACCTGATTCTGCCGCACCACAGGCCGGCCATATTCGTCGTTTCCTTTCGAAAGTGCACAACGCAGTAAAATAAACCTCCCTCTCGCGTTACACTCTGATGAAAGCCATACGCCTGAATTCGTTTTGCGCGTAAGACACTCGGCGTAAGGATTCAATAAAGCCCCAGGCACTTTGTTCTCGAAATGCAGTCCACCGTCAATCCTCGCACTGGAAAGAAGCTGTCTGCAGCAACGCTGAAGATGCGATTGCTGAAGCGTCTGCGCTGCACATTGAGATATGAAAAGTCGGCATGGGCATCGGGAGCGAAGTTGGTGGCCGGTGTGGACGAAGTCGGCCGCGGGTCGTTGTTCGGACCGGTCGTAGCCGCGGCGGTGGTGCTCGATCCGTGTTACAGGATTCGCGGTTTGCGCGATTCAAAGCTATTGCCGGCTGAGAGGCGCGAAGTACTTGCTGAACGGATTCGCGAACGTGCGGTGGCGTGGGCAATTGCCACGGTAGATGCGGCGCGGATCGATCAGATCAATATTTATCATGCATCGCGGCTGGCAATGCACGAGGCAGTCTCGCAGTTAAATCCGGCTGCGGATTATCTACTGATTGACGCAATGCGCCTGGATTATGAGGTGCCGCAACAGCCTATCATTCACGGTGATGCTCTCTCCGCGTCGATTGCCGCCGCCTCGATTATCGCTAAAGTTCATCGCGACCACATGATCGCGGAATGGGACCCTGTATTTCCTGCATATAACCTTCGCTCGAACAAAGGCTACAGCACACCGAAGCACCTGGCCGCCCTGCGCGAACATGGCCCCTCGCCACTGCATCGGCAATCATTCGCGCCGGTCTGGAATGCACCCGTGCCCCAGGAGATGCTCGATTTCATGCTGGAACATTCGGAAGTTCCCAATCCTACGCCTTAGCCGCAGTGGCCAACTCCTCCTCGCCGACTGCCAGTTCTTCTTTGATGTGGCTGGCCAAAATTTCAATTTCCTTCAACCGCACTCTGACAGGATCGTTGACCGCAGCGTTTTCAAGTGCAATCCCGCAGGAGAGCAATAGCGCGGTCACGTCATTTTTCAGATCCTCGCAGAGCGCCTGGCCGGCGCTGCGACGGGCCAACGCGCTCTCGATCGCCCGGCGCGACAAAGCTGCTCGTAATTCGCGCAGAATACGTTCCACACCGCTGATGCCGAAATTCACAAACACGGGTACTGCCATCCCAAGATGGTCACAAATCAGGCTCGCCAGTTCTGGTTCCGCTTCTGTTATCCATTGATCGATAATGACAGCCGAATACTCGCCTGCTTCGAGGAACTCTGTGCCTTCCAGCAAGCTGGAAGCGAGACGGACCGGTTCCCCCATGTCATGTTCGATCGACCGCGCACACTCTTGCGCCTTTCCGGAATTCCAAATGATCAAGATCATGCAGGTGCATATCGCAAGTGAAAGGCCAAATTTGGCGACTGAAAACAAAGACGAAAGTTAACCTGACATTCCTGGGGCATTCCATTTCGGGAAAATCTCGTTCCAAGTTGGTTAGAAATCCGTGCCGTATTCCTTCAGCTTTCGATACAACGTCGTCTTCCCGATCCCAAGCATTTTCGCAGCGCTGAGTTTATCGCCATTGAGGCGCGTGAGCGCGCCTATGATGGCCTGCTTTTCCAGATCGGCTAGCGGCACTATGCCCTTGCCGGAGCCTTCCTGCAGCAATCGCGCAGGCATGCCCGTGATTGAACTCGGCAGATCGACGCCGTGGATCACCGAACCAGAAGTTATGGCGGCACAACGTTCGAGGCAATTTTCGAGTTCCCTTACATTCCCCGGCCAATCATAGGCAAGCAACGCATGCATCGCATCATCGCTCAGTTCCTGGCTTCGGCCGGAAGTATGCGAAAGGCGGTCAAGAAAATGGCCGGCGAGCAGAGGGATATCCTGTCGGCGTTCACGAAGCGGAGGGATTCGCAGCGTAAGCACATTCAGACGAAAATAGAGATCCCGGCGAAACGAGCCTTGCGCGACAGCCTGCTCGAGGTCGCGGTTGGTAGCGGCTAAAACGCGGATGTTGATCGGCGTAGTCTTCGTACTTCCTACTGGACGAATTTCTTTTTCCTGCAAGGCGCGCAACATCTTTGCCTGCAATTCCACCGGGAGTTCTCCGATTTCATCTAGAAAAACAGTGCCGCCGTCGGCGATGCTGAGCAATCCGGCCTTCGATTGCATTGCTCCGGTGAAAGCACCCTTCACGTAGCCGAATAGTTCGCTCTCGATCAGACTGGGCACGAGCGAACCGCAATCGACGGGAATGAATGCCTTATCTCGATACGGGCCTGAATAGTGGATCGCGCGCGCGACCATTTCTTTCCCCGTGCCGCTCTCGCCGAGAATCAGCACCGGATGCGCGCTGTGCGAAGCTTTGGCGACGATGCGATACAGTTTGTCCATCTCGGGCGCGCGCCCAATAATGCTGCCAAAACCTTGTTTTGATTTGATCCTCTCGCGGAGCATGCGGTTTTCAGTTTTGAGTTTCAGGTGTGCGGCCAAGCGCTGCAGGAGCAGCTTGAGCTCTTCAAGGCTGAAAGGCTTGGTCACGTAATCGTAGGCCCCGGCTTTCATTGCCTGCACAGCCGATTCAACCGTCCCGTGACCGGTGATCACGACCACCTCGAGGTCGGGACGACGCCGCTTCAGCTGCCGCAAGGTTTCCAGGCCACTTGCCCCGGGAAGTTTCATATCGAGGAGAACCGCATCGATACTCTGTAATTCAAGGAGGCGCGCGGCCTGTTCGGCTGAGTCGCAGGCACTCGCATGATGACCGAGCATTGAAGTAGCTTCCCGCGCCGCTTCCCTCACGGCGCGATCGTCATCCACGATCAAAAGATTTAATTGTCCCGGCGCTTCAACAGGATGCTGGGTGGATATGGCGAATGTAGTCGGAGCAATGGCGGCAGTCATGAGTACCTCGGAAAAGAAGACGAGGTTGAATGATCCCGCTTCAAAAGCGGAATAAATCCCTCTTTGGGAAGTTTAGGGCCGAGCTTTTTCCCTGTTTAGGACAGTTGAACAGGCAGGATGTGACGAATGAACATTCAGGATTTCGGAAGCTGTGAAAGAAACTGGAGGATTTCGTCCGGCTCGGGGCGGGCAGTGTAATCGGGGTCAGCGCTCGCGAAAAGCACCTTGCCATCGTGATCGATGATGTATGTGGCGGGAATCGGCAGCTCCCAACTGGAATCGCCATTCACAAATGGCAAGTTCACAAATGCACTCCGATAGACTTCCTGCTGATATTCGGGCACACGGTAGACCAATCCAAATTGTCTTGCAACTGAGTTTCCTGTGTCGCATAGCAATGGGAAGTGTAAACGGTGCTGATCAGCCGTGAGAGAGGACTGGTGTTTTGTTTGCGGCGAGATTGCCAGCAGTGATGCGCTGAATGCGCGAAGTTGCGCAACAACTGAGTTCGTGGCTTCCAATTGGCCGATACAAAAAGGGCACCAACGGCCCCGAAAAAAGCACAGCACCAGGCGGGAACTCCGCAGAAGCTCGGCCGAACGGATCACATTGCCATTGTGGTCTTCGAGCGCGAATTCCGGGGCTTTACTCCCGGTCTGCAGGGCGCGCGCGGAAATCTCCGACTGTTGTAGCTCTTTGACGGCGCGCTCGTGAATAGCGCGGACATCGGGCGGCACATATTCGGCGATGAGTTGTTTGCGCTCAGCGAACACGTCGGCCAGCGAGCGGGTGTCTGCTGCTGTTGAAGACTCTTCCAGGGATCGCCATTTCATGAATACCAGTACATTAACCCCCTCACCGGATTGGTACAAATACGCGTTTTTTCCTGCTAATACGATGGCATCTAAGCAAACATGAGTTGAAGGTTGTGACTATCTGTTCCTGAGGTATTGCGACAGTGCCAGAACGGCCGCGAGTGTTGTTCGTTGACGACGAGGAGAGCATCCGCTTAACCCTGCCTCCCATGCTTGAAGCGTACGGGTTTTCAGTGGCGTCGGTCGGTACCGTTCCTGAAGCGCTTCGGTTGATTTCGCAAGAGAATTTCGATGTCCTAGTTGCGGACTTGAACGTGGGAAGCCCCGGAGACGGTTTCACCGTGGTCAGCGCGATGCGGCGCACACAACCTAATGCGGTGAATTTTATTCTCACCGGGTACCCGGCATTCGAAACGGCGCTAGAAGCAATTCGCCGGCAAGTAGATGATTACCTGATAAAACCAACAGACATTGAGCCATTGGTCACAAGCATCAGGTCAAAGCTTGTAGACCGAAAGCCACATCACGGAATTCAGCCGAGACGGTTGCCTGAGATCATAGAGACACACCAAGACTGGATTACCGAGCATTGGTTGGCGGAAGTCAAACAAGATGAGGAGCTTAGCGCAATCCAGCTATCTGATTCAGAGCGAAAGCGCCACATTCCTCCCATTCTGCATGAGACGCTCGTATTTGCGAGAGGGAATGAAATAACACCAGACCAAGCAAATGCTGCCGCGCTTCACGGCGAGATGCGCAGACGACAAGGATACACGGTACCGCTGGTGGTTCGAGAGGCCAAACTCTTGTTACGCGTGTTGGCGCAGTGTGTGCAAAAGAACCTCTTGTCGATCCAGGTCAGCAATTTGATTCCCGATATGGCGTTGGTCTGGGAAATTATACAAACAGAGCTCGAAACGTCGTTGCGCGCGTTCGAGGAAGATCCGCCAAAGGAAGTGACGTCCAATTCAACATCCCGTACGGCAAACCTCAGACCACTTAAACGCAGGCCCAAATCGTAGGAGAGGGTTAGGGTACACGATTTTACCGGTGCTTCTAGGGATTGTACTGTATCGAACAAACCTAGGATTTCGGGAATATTATCGGGTATTTGCCTGCCGCTTCGTCTTGCAACAAACTGAGTGCCTGACGCGTCAAAGGCTTCGGCGAATCTATACCGGGAAGGACACAATCCAGGTAAGGAGCCGGGCCGATGCCAAGACAGTTTGAATATCGAATGCTCATCGTTGATGACGACTCTGTGTTCTGCGAGGTGGCCGATGAACTATTCAGTACGCTGGGGTATACGGTTCGGTGCGCCGAAGATGGATTTGAAGCTTTGGCCATGATGAAGCAGGCCTTGCCCGACATAATCATTTCCGATTTGAACCTACCGAAAATGTCGGGCTTTGAGCTGCTGTCGATAATAAGACGAAGATTTCCACAGATCCCCGTGATTGCTATGAGCGGCGCCTACGCTGGTACGGATGTGCCGATGGGAGTCATCGCTGATGCTTATCTGCAGAAGGGCGGAGAGCATTCACCTGAGGAGTTGGTGTTGAACATACGTCGTCTTCTAGAAAAATCTCCGCTTCGCGCCAACGTTGTGCGGGGTCCGAACGCGCCAGTCTGGATCCCGCTGAATGGAAAACAATATTTCGTGCTTACCTGTACTGATTGCTTGCGCTCGTTTTCATTGCCCACGCCGACGAACCTGGACTCACAGGCGAGGAGAACGGCGCGTTGTGAGTTCTGTGACACGGAAATTGCGTACGTCCTGGATGCGGAAACAGTAGGACAAGCCAGGCGCGCTGCTGAGTTCTAATTTATGCCACTTTCAGACGCCGCTTCGGACCACTCTCATATTGTCAGGTACGAGCGCCTGCAGCGTGGGGCGTTTTACGCCGATTTTCGCCGTGACCGGCGCTTGAATCCCGAGGTCTACCATTGTGTGATTCAACGAGAGGGCTCGGCAGAGATTCTGCGCTGGACACAGCATAGGTCGTTGGAAGAGGCGAAGGAGGCAGCGCAGTCGGAACTGAGCCAGCTCACGATCAGGAACGATTCGGAACAGCAGATCTCGGCGAGGTCGAGCTAGTTTTGTTTCGTGCTATCGAGATACTTGTCGAGCGGCACTTCGAAATACATTAAGTCATTTCCCCCCGAGTTCCGAACCCCAGTTAGATAAAAGCGCGCTCCCGCGAGTGGATTCGGAATGTCCGAAACATCGAAAAACAGGAAACCAATTTGTGAGCTGCGTGGTTCGACCGCCTTTGCGCGGAACTGGGCGCTGCGGATCTCATCTGCCTGTTTCGAATTAACCCCTCCCTTCGATTTTGGCGACGGAAATGGAAGTGGGTATCGGGTACTGGAAGCGTTAGGATGAGAGATACGCCGAAAAATGTCGTCTTCACTATCGGGGGTCAGTTTAGTATGGTCAGCCGTTACGAGTTCGGCCTTCATATCCACGAGTTCTATCGGTTGGTCGGAATCGTTGGTAATGATTAAGAGCATCGGAAGCAAGTTGTGCTGCCGGTAATTCACGACAAAGATGTTGGCCTTCGCCGGAGTGTCATAAGGATCGAGCGCGACCGTGACGTTCTCATTCGCATGATGATCGTGGGCGGGATAGCTGAAGGCCGGCTGCGCCTTCGGCATGGAAAATTCTTTGGCCGCCACGCAGAGAACCGGCGCGGCTATTGCATACAACAATGCCGCTGCCCACAGCGGGAATGCGTTCTTGGTGGTCTTTAACCGCGCCATCTGGTTGCAATCGTGCATTATAGGATGCTGAGCAACACTGGATCCGGTGCCTGAGCAGAATGTGCCGATAAACCCGCAAGACTATCACGAAGGAGTTACAATCTGAGGAGAGCTAAACACACGCCAATCCTCTCTGTAGGTATTTTCTTATGTCCAGAGTTGTTCTCTGTCTAATCCTGTCCGGTGCCATTCTAACCCCGGGATTTCTCTCTGCTGACACCGTGGTCGAGGAGATCATTGCACGCGTCAACAACCAGATCATCACCAAAACCGACTACGAACGCGAGCAGCAGCAACTCAAGGAAGAAGCCCAGCAACAGGGCGCCGCGCATGCCGACCAAGCGGTCGCGGATCAACAGAAGGACGTGCTCCGTGGATTGATTGACCGTGAATTGCTGCTCGAAAAGGGCAAAGATCTCGATATCTCCGCCGAGACGGAACTCATCAAGCGCCTGGATGAGATGCGCAAGCAGATGAAGCTCGACACAATGGAAGACCTTGAGAAGGCGGCGCAAGCCCAGGGCGTTTCGTTTGAAGATTTCAAGCAGAATATGCGGACTGAGATCATCACGCAGCAAGTGATCCAGCGCGAGGTTGGGTCGCGCATCAACGTTTCGAAGGAAGAAGAACAGAAATTTTACGATCAACACAAGGCGGAGCTCTCGCGTCCCGAAGAGGTAAAGCTGAGCGAAATTTTGATCTCTACCGAACAGGCTGGGGATGACCAGCAAAAGCTCGATGCCGTGAAAGCCAAAGCTGAGGATTTGCTGAAGCAGATCAAAGCAGGCGGGGATTTCGAAGCTATCGCTAAGAAGAATTCGGAAGGGCCGTCGGCGGCACAGGGCGGCGATCTGGGCTTTTTCGAGCGAGGCAAACTTGCCAAGCAACTCGAAGACTTGACCTTCAATATGAAGAAGGGCGACGTTTCGGATGTGATCCGCACGAAACAGGGCTTCGTGATTTTGAAAGTCACTGAACACCAGACGGCCGGTATTCCGCCATTTAGTGAAATCGAGCCGCGCTTGCAGGAAGCCGTCTACATGCAGAAGTTGCAGCCCGCATTGCGCGAGTACCTAAAGAAATTGCGTGACGACGCATACATCGACATTAAGTCAGGTTATGTAGATACGGGCGCCAGCCCCGACGAAACCAAGCCGATAGTTACCACAAGCGCCAAAGAAGCGAGCGCGAAGGAACTGAAGAAAAAGAAGAAGAAATTGGGCGTGCTTTAGGTTAAGCTTGCGGCAGCCCGGAATCGTGGTCATCTGCTTGTCTTTAACCTTTAGGGCGATGTTATGAAGGACTTCTTCCTTTCCGATTGTTCGCGTTTCGAAAACAAGGTCATCGTTTCAAGCTTTGTTGTCACTACAAAACAAGTAAAGCCTAAAAAATCTGGGGAACCGTACCTTGCACTTACCCTGGCCGACCGCTGTGGCCAGATCGAAGCCAAGATGTGGGACAACGTTGAGGACGCGCTCGACGCGTTCGAGCAGGACGATTTTTTAAAAGTTAAGGGTCTGCTGAACAAATATAAGAACCGCTTTCAGATCACAATTCATAAATTGCGAAAACTGGGCGATTCCGAGGTCGACTTCGCGGACTACCTTCCGAAGACAACGAAGGACGTTGATGAACTTTGGCGCACTCTCGGCAGCTTCATCGATTCTTTTCAGGACACGTATTTACGATCGCTGGTGTGCGCGTTCATGGCTGACCCAGAGATCGCTCGCGCCTATCGCAATGCGCCAGCCGCAAAAACCCTGCACCATGCTTATATTGGCGGACTGCTGGACCACGTAGTTTCGCTGTTTCGATCCTGTGACCTGGTGAGCCGAAACTACCCGCAACTTAATCGCGACCTGCTGCTGACCGGAGCATTTTTGCATGACATCGGCAAAATTCACGAGCTCAGCTACACGCGTTCTTTCTCCTACAGCAGCCGTGGCCAATTGCTGGGTCACATGATTATTGAGCTCGAGATGCTGCAGAAGAAACTCGCGCAGATTCCGAACTTCCCCGACGAGATGAAGACCCTTATCGAGCATCTGATCATCAGCCACCACGGTGAGTATGAGTTCGGATCCCCGAAGCTGCCCATGTTCCCTGAAGCGCTGGTGCTTCATTATCTGGACGATCTCGACTCAAAAATGGAGAGCATGAGGGCGCATTTCGAGCGCGAGGCCGAAAACGATTCCAGTTGGACTAGTTACAACGCCTCTCTCGGACGGACGCTTTTGAATACGGCGAAGTTCCTGAAGAGAAACGAGACGGCTGTGGCAGCTGCGGCCGTTTCCGACGGCGGCATCGTAGTGAAGAGTGCCAGCAATGGAGATCATTCGCCAACACCTGAAGCCATGCTTCCACTGCTGGACGAGATTGGATGATTGTCTAAATCCGGCCTTGCACCATTGTGAGTTGCTGATTTTCGCCCCTATCTGCTAAATCATCTACAAGAGGAGGTTACATGAGTGTGCGTATTTGTACGTGGGTACTGTCTGCGGCTCTGCTGTTGGCCATGGGGTGTAACAAGCCCAGCCAGATGCAATCCAATCAACCTCAAAACTCCGCGCAACCCACGGACGCTGCGCAGGCGAGCAACAATCCTGCACCTGCAGACAATTCGCAGGCGGGTAATAGCACGCCGGCACAGGCAGGTACTTCCCAGCCGGCTCCGCCACCCGCGCCGATTACAGTAATGATTCCAAGCGGAAAGACTTTGACCGTCCGGCTCGCGGACGAGGTTGGTTCGAAGATCAGCCAACCCGGACAGACCTTCGGCGGGACATTGGCGCGCTCCGTAACCGTAGAAGGACAAGAAGCGATCCCTGCAGGAACACGGGTTGAAGGCGTCGTGGTCGATGCTAAACCCATGGGCCATTTTGCCGGAGGCGCGCTGCTCCAGTTAAAACTTCAATCCATTCAGGTGAATGGAGAGCAGCTTCCAATTCAGACTTCAACCTTCACGCAGACGTTGAAAGGCAAGGGCAAGCGCACAGGAGTCCTCGCCGGCGGCGGCGCCGGTTTGGGGGCACTGATCGGTGGACTCGCAGGCGGCGGTAAGGGCGCTGCCATTGGAGCGGCCGCAGGCGCAGGTGCCGGCGGTGCGGGAGCAGCCTACACCGGCAATAAGGAAATTGTGCTTCCGGCCGAGTCTGCGGTTGCGTTCAGTTTGAAAGCGCCATTGAAAATCAGGCAATGATGCGGTGAACCATTGCCCGTAAGCTAGCGGGTTTCCGGAGCGCCGACCATTGATGGCCAAAAGCTTGTCTCTTGATTTTTCTCGCTTCCGCGTAATTACATTCGACTGTTACGGCACTCTCATCGACTGGGAGACCGGAATTCTAAGCGCCCTGCGCCCGATTCTCTCAGCACACGCTGCGCCGCTGGAAGATGCCGAAATTCTTCGACTGTACGGCGAGATCGAGGCGGAAGAAGAAGCGGGTGATTATCGCAAATACAAGGAAATCTTGCGCGCTGTCGTGCGAGGTCTTGGGAGTCGCTTAGGTTTTACTCCTTCGTCGCGCGAGCAGCAGTCCTTGCCTGATTCGCTGCAGCAGTGGCAGCCATTTCCGGACACAGTTCGCGCGCTGCATCTTCTAAAGCGCAAGTTCAAGCTGGGAATCATTTCGAATATCGACGATGATCTGTTTGCAATGACTGCCCCGAAGCTGGAGGCTCGGTTCGATTACGTAACTACGGCGGCGCAGGCGAGGGCGTATAAACCAGCGCTCGAAATTTTCCGCCTGGCGCAAGAGAGAATCGGAATATCGGTCGAGCACTGGATGCATGCCGCGCAGAGCGTCTATCACGATATTGTTCCTGCGAAGTCGCTCGGAATTTCTACGGTCTGGGTGAATCGGCCTTCGCCGCGCCCCGATGCTGGGGCTGCTAAACAAGCGGTGGCCAAGCCCGACGCTGAGGTGTCTAGTCTTGCAGAACTGGCCGATCTCGCAGGCTAGAGTTATCCATCATCTCTTCAGATGACAAGCCTATGCACTGCATTTATCGTGAACTTGACTCATGGCAATCGAGCTAAACACTAAACGCGTGTTGGTGCTTGGATTGGGAAGGTCCGGCCTGGCTTCGGCGCTGTTCCTAAAATCGCGCGGAGCACACGTGACCGTCTCGGACACAAAGTCCGAGGATCAGTTGCGCGATCAGATTCCAGCACTGCTCGATGAGGGGATTGCCGTTGAGACGGGCGGCCACAGCGCCCGTACTTTGCAGAACCAGGACATGGTTGTTGTCAGTCCCGGCGTCCCTATCGATGCGCCGGCAATTGTCCAGGCGAAGAACCTGGGCCGGCCAGTCATAGGCGAAATAGAGCTCGCGTTCCAGTTTCTTAATGGGCCGATTGTCGCGATCACAGGCTCAAACGGAAAAACAACTACGACGACGCTGGTTGGAGAAATTCTTAAGGCCGGAGGGTTGAAAACGCTAGTAGGAGGAAATATTGGGACGGCGGCTATTTCCTTGGTTGCAGAGGCAAGCTTTCAAACAGCAATCGTGCTCGAGGTTTCAAGTTTTCAGCTTGAGGCAATTTGCAGTTTCAGGCCAAAAGTTGGTGTGGTGCTAAACATTACTCCTGACCACTTGGATCGTCACCGGACTTTTGCTGTGTATACCGATGCGAAAGCCAGAATTTTCGAAAACCAAACCTCGGAAGATTTTGCAGTCTTGAATGCAGACGATCCCACTTGCGTTGAGCTTGCCGGACGCACCCTCGGTCAAATCTTCTGGTTCAGCCGCAAACGCGAGGTCGAGTCTGGAGCCTTCGTTCGCGGTAATCAGGTGGTTTTTCGGCAAAACTCGTCTATCAGCGAAATCATGCCAGTTTCGGAAATTCCTCTAAAGGGCGCCCATAACCTTGAAAACGTACTCGCGGCGGTTTGTGCGGGTACACTAATGGATTCTCCCAGCCAGAAGATTCGGCAATCTGTTAGAAACTTTAAAGCGGTTGAGCACCGGCTGGAGTATGTGGCAACGGTTCGCGGCGTGGATTATTACAATGATTCGAAAGCAACGAACGTCGATGCGACGATTAAAGCTTTGGAATCGTTCGCCGCAAACATTCACCTGATTCTCGGCGGAAAAGACAAGGGCAGCGACTACACGGTGCTGAATGATCTCTTGCGTGAGCGGGTGAAAGCTGTTTATACGATTGGGGCCGCGGCGGACAAGATTGATTCGCATATTAATCGCGTGGTGAGCATCATTCAGTCAGGAACTCTCGAGGTCGCGGTGAAACAGGCCTCATCAGCTGCAAAGCCTGGAGACATCGTCCTATTGGCCCCGGCTTGTGCCAGCTTTGATCAGTTCCAGAATTACGAGCACCGCGGCCGAGTCTTCAAAGAGCTTGTTCACGACCTTGCCGTGCGATCCGAACCACGGAAGTAACCTTCTTGCCAAATTTCCAACCGAAGATTTCTCCGTGCCTCGATGTCTCCGTGGTGAAATGAATTTTCATGGCTAAGCGTGTCAGTGTCGACCGCCTATTGTTCATCGTGACTTTGCTGCTGGTTTTTATCGGCCTGGTGATGGTTTTTAGTGCGTCGGCAGTCATGGCGAAGGAACGCTATCATTCCGGTTATTTCTTCTTGCTCCGGCAGCTTGGCTGGGCGGTCGCGGGCTTCGCCGCGATGTTGACGGGCATGAGAATCGATTACAAGCGGCTGAAGCATCCGGCGGTCGTCTTTTCATTGCTTGGCGTGACCACGCTGATGCTGATCTCAGTGTTTTTTCTCGACCGCTCGCATCACACGCATCGCTGGATTCACTTCAGCGGGTTTTCGTTCCAGCCGTCTGAACTCGCAAAGCCTGCATTGATTCTGTTCCTGGCATTTTTCCTCGAGAACCGAACCAGATCGATGGACGACTGGCGCAATACGCTAATTCCAGCCGTGCTGCCGACGCTGGTGTTTATCGGTCTAATTGTTTTCCAGCCGGATCTGGGGACCGCAATTGCCTGTGCGGCAATCACAATCTGCATAATGTTCGTGGCAGGGCTGGAGCTCAAGTACCTGGCGTATGCATTCATCGGCTCACTGCTGCCGCTGTACTTTCTGATTTTTCATGTAGCGTATCGGCGTGACCGCATCCTGGCATTCCTGAATCCGTATTCCGATCCGCAGGGGCGCGGATTCCACATTATCCAGTCTCTGATTGCAGTTTCCACGGGCGGCTTGACCGGGGTGGGGCTCATGGAAGGCAAGGAAAAATTGTTCTACTTGCCTGAGCCGCATACCGATTTCATTTTTTCTGTTCTCGGCGAAGAATTAGGGCTGCTGGGATGCCTTGCGGTTGTAGTGCTCTTTGCGACGTTCCTGTGGCGCGGAGTGCGGACTGCGCTGCGTACCGAAGACATCTTCGGACGCTTTCTAGCGGTGGGAATCACGAGCATGGTCGTGGTACAAGCATTCATCAACATTAGCGTAGTGCTTGGGCTGATGCCGACTAAAGGTATCCCACTCCCCTTGATTTCGTACGGCGGCTCTTCGCTGTTCATCACGTTGGCGTGCATCGGCGTGTTGCTGAATATCACGAAACAGGCGGAATGATTTGAGCTTGCCCACTCAGCTATAGTTCCTTCATGAGAGCGATTCTTGCAGGCGGAGGCACGGGCGGACATGTAATTCCTGCGCTCGCGATTGCACACGAGCTGCAAAATCGCTATCAGGCGGAGGTACTGTTCATCGGCACACCACGCGGGCTGGAAAATCGACTAGTACCGGCAGCAGGATTTCCGCTGAAGCTGGTGAAGGTCGGCGCACTGAATCGGGTTAGTCTCACAACCCGCTTAAAAACTGCTTTCGATCTTCCGCGAGCGATTCTTGGGGCAGCAGGAATGCTGAATGAATTCCAGCCTGATGTCGTAATTGGTGTTGGCGGATATGCATCAGGCCCGGCCATGCTGGCCGCGATTCTGAAGCACACACCGACTCTCGCTTTCGAGCCGAATCTGGTTCCGGGCTTCGCGAATCGTATGGTCGCGCGATTCGTTTCGGCGGCGGCTGTTCATTTTCAGCAAACAGCGGAGCACTTCCGCAATGCTGTCGTAACCGGAGTTCCCGTGCGCCCTGCGTTTTTTCAAATTCCCAAGAAGACGTACTCTCCGGCATCACCGACTTTGCTGGTCTTTGGTGGAAGCCAGGGTGCCCGTGCTATCAATCAGGCAGTAATCCACGCTCTGCCCGAGCTGGCGAAACGTTTGGCGGGGCTGCACGTAATCCATCAGACTGGAGAGCGTGACTATAATGAAGTGCAAGCCGCCTACTCTGGGATCGCAGTTTCCGCCGAAGTCCACAAATTCATCGACAATATGCCGGCATTCTTCGCGCGCGCCGATCTGGTGTTGTGCCGTTCGGGCGCCAGCACGGTAGCCGAAATTGCAGCCGCCGGAAAACCCGCGATCTTTGTTCCTTTTCCTCGTGCGGCAGATGACCACCAGCGCCGGAATGCAGAAGCAATGGAGCAAGCGAAAGCCGCGGTGGTACTCGAAGAGACGAAGCTCGATGAAGTCTGGCTGGTAGATACTCTTTGCGCACTGCTCGAGGATCCGAGAAGGCTTTCGGGGATGAGCGATGCAGCGCGGGCGATGGCGCATCCCGACGCAGCCAAGGAAATTGCGGAGTTGGCGGCAAAAGTGGCTGGGATTGAAGAATCAGCGTCTAGCTGCTAGCTCCTGGCAAACTCAGATTGCCAGAAGCTACGGGCTGAAGCTGGCACCTTTTTATGTTTGCAAAAATTCAACGTATTCATTTCGTCGGAATCGGCGGCATCGGCATGAGCGGCATCGCCGAGGTGCTGCTGAACCTCGGCTATAAAGTTTCCGGGTCCGATCTGAAAAGGTCTTCGGTCACAGATCGCCTGCAGGTGCTCGGAGCAACAATCTTCGAAGGCCATCGCGCGGAGAACGTCTCCGATGCGGAAGTTGTAGTCACAAGCTCAGCAATTTTGCACGGCAACCCTGAAGTCGAAGAATCCCACAGGCTGCATATTCCAGTTATTCGGCGCGCAGAGATGCTCGCCGAATTGATGCGCCTGAAGTACGGGATTGCAATCGGCGGCATGCATGGTAAGACCACAACGACTTCGATGGTTGCCGCGGTGCTCGCTGCCGGAGGCCTCGACCCCACAGTCGTGGTGGGCGGACGCGTAGATGCGATGGGCTCGAACGCGCGGCTGGGGCGATCGCAATATTTAGTCGCTGAAGCCGACGAGAGTGACCGCTCATTCCTGAAGCTTTCGCCGATTATTGCCGTTGTGACCAACATTGACCGCGAGCACATGGATTGTTATCGCAACATGAAAGATGTGAAAGGCGCATTCCTCGACTTCATGGATCGCGTGCCGTTTTATGGAATTGTGGTGGCTTGTAATGACGATCCGATACTGCGACGAGTTCTGCCGAAGCTGAAACGCAGGATGGTGACCTACGGGACGCGAAAGGGATCCGATTTTCACATCACATTGAAAAACCTAACGGCCGGCGCCGGCGGTTCGCGGTCGGGAGAAAACGGCAATGCATGGGCGGGGACACCCACGCCTCCCCGTTCTAGAAACTCGTTCTCAATTAATTTTCGCGATAAAGACCTCGGGCAGTTCACGTTGCATGTTCCTGGGCTGCACAATATCTTGAACGCGACCGCCGCAATTGCCGTTGGCGTAGGGCTGGATATTTCTGTTCCGCAAATTCACGAGGCGCTCGAGCACTTTCGCGGTGTCGACCGCCGCTTTCAACTGCGAGGCACCGTAAACGGCATCGCTGTGATTGACGACTACGGCCATCATCCAACTGAAATTCGCGCTACATTAGCCGCTGCCCGCCAATGCGGATATCGCAAGATTCACGTCATCTTCCAGCCTCACCGCTACACTCGCACTCGCGATCTGATGGATGAGTTCGCGACTGCGTTCGGCGACGCTGATTCGCTGTACGTGCTCGACATATATCCCGCGAGCGAGCAGCCGATTGAGGGAATCACCGGAGAAGCCCTGGCGCGGCAGATTTTAGAAAAAGCGGTTGCCCCACCCTTGTCGCGTTCTGTGCGGCAGGGTGGGGATTTTGTTCGTTACGTCAGTTCATTCGAAAATGCCGTGAACTCTGCGATAGAGCAAGCGCAGGAAGGAGACATGATTCTGACGTTGGGAGCGGGATCAGTTTCGCAGGTCGGGCCAATGCTGATCAAGAAGATGTCGGTTGCTACCCCGAGTGCCTGATGTGCAGCACATCTCCATCCTGAACGATGTAGTCTTTGCCTTCAAGTCGCAGAATACCCTTGGCGCGGGCATTGGCTTCGGAGCCGGATTCGAGCAACTGGTCCCAGCGGATGGTCTCAGCTCGGATGAAGTGCTTTTCCAAATCAGAGTGAATCGCGCCGGCAGCTTGAGCGGCTCGGGTGTTGACCGGAATTGTCCAGGCGCGGCACTCGTCTTCGCCAATGGTGAAGAAAGAAATCAGGCCGAGTAGCTCATAGGTCTTGCGAATGAGCCGAGCCAGGCCGCTTTCTTTCAAACCATAGCTTGAGAGGAATTCGGCGGCATCGGCGTCGCTCATCTCGGCGAGTTCGGCTTCAACTTTACCGCAGATCGCTGTCGCCCCCGCATTCGGCTTGGATGCGACTTCGCCCAGCTTGTATTTTTGGACTGCGTTTTCCAGGTCCTTGCCTAGTTCCGCGCTCTCGCCGATATTCAGCACGTACAGAATTGGTTTTTCGCTGAGGAACATGAAGCCGCGAAACCGCTTCTTGTCTTCCGGAGTCATTTCGAGTTCCCGCAGCGGACGCTCGGTTTCGAGATGAGCTTTTGCTCGTTTCAGCAGCTCGAACTCTTTCTCGAGATCGGCTGAGCGCATCTTCTTCAAATCTTTTTCCACTCGCTCCAACCGTTTTTCTATCTGTCCAAGATCGCTGACCATGAGATCAAACTCAACGTTCTTGATATCGCGCAGTGGATCCACGGGGCCGACATGCGGAACCGAATCATCTTCGAATGCCCGCACGACGTGCGCAAGGGCATCTACCTGGCGAAGATGCCCAATGTAGCCGGATTCCTTCAGGGCTTCCTGACCGATTGCGCCGACATCAACGTAATCAACTGCCGCATGGGTCAGTTTTTTCGGATTATATTGCGCGGCCAGACGGTCGAGGCGATCGTCGGGAACTTTGGCAACTCCGACGTGCGCTTCACGCGGGTTGGCGTGCGAGGGCAACACGCTCGCCTTCGTGAGAATCCGAAACAACGATGTCTTGCCTACCTGCGGCAGGCCAATGATGCCGGTTTTCATAAGGAAGCGTCTAGCTTTAGCTCCTAGCTCTAAGCTTTTCGGGGATGCCGTCAGCGGCTGAGGATTCGGAAGAACAAATAACAGAATAAATGATTTTTCCGCGACTATGCGCGCGGCCTATGTACGAAATGACGAGAAGCGCCGGGCAACCGAGTACAGAACTATCAGCCCGAGAACCAATACAGTGCCTTCGGTCCGCACAGACCATGCGTGGAGTGAATCAAATTGCACGCGAATGGGATCAGAAGCGGAAAGAATGTCGATTTCACCTGCCGATATACGCAGGGTATCCATTTTAGGGATGATCACGAATTGCGACGATTCGGTGAGGGCGATCATTAACAACACAAAAACGTGAGCGGCTGCAAAAACTCGCCAGTGTCCGAGCAGCGTGCGATTGTATACCACTGAACAAAGACGGAAGATGACTCCACAGGTGAGTCCGATCGAATGCAGGTCCATCAGCGATCCGCGAACAACCTGGCCGGCTTGGTCGGAAGGCAGTGATGAAAATGAGGTCTGCGCGACAAAAGGGAAGAAGATGAGCGCGCCCAGCCAAACTGCGAGGGTCAGCAGTATCAGGAAACGCAGAAAAGTCATGCTTCCAATGATAGGCGAGGACTTAGTGGAATTTCGTGTTCCGAAGTGAAAGCAATTTCTCGTCGCCAAAGCGGTTCGGAATGGCAGCACGTTTAACAGGCGTTGCTTATACCGGCACCGGAACCGATTCTACAATCTCGCGGATCACTTCTTCGGGACGCACAGATTTCTTCAGCCCCGACGAATTCATTCCGTGAATGGCGACGCGGTGGGCGAAGACCGGTACTGCTAAGGGCTTGAAATCTTCGGGTACGCAGAAGGTGCGGCCCTCGATGAATGCCATTGCCTGTGCTGCTCGGTAAAGCATTTGTGAGCCGCGCGGCGAAACTCCGAGCGTGAGTTTTTCGTGGCGACGCGTGCGGGCGACGATTTCGAGCGCATAGCTCACCAGTGAATCATCCACTTCCACTTGCGTTACGAGCTGCTGCATTTCGAGAACATCCTCGCCGGTGAGCACTGGGTGAAGATTTTCCAGTTGCGCGGTCCCGGCCTCGGCGCGGAGAATCTGGCGCTCAGAGTGGCTGTCGGGGTATCCCATTTGCACGCGCATAAGGAAGCGATCAAGCTGCGACTCGGGTAAGGGATAAGTCCCATGGTGCTCGACGGGATTCTGCGTTGCGATTACAAGAAATGGCTGCGGCAGAGGATGGCAAATTGCATCGACGGTAACTTGCCCCTCGTTCATCGCTTCGAGCAGCGCGGATTGCGTCTTCGGAGTAGTGCGGTTGATCTCATCCGCAAGCAATATATTGGTGAAAACGGGCCCACGCTTGAATTCGAATTTTTGCTCCACCGTGGAATAGATGGAAATTCCAATGATGTCGGAGGGAAGCATGTCGCTGGTAAACTGCACGCGCTGAAAGCTGCAACCGAGTAATCGCGCCAGAGCATGGGCGAGTGTGGTTTTACCAACGCCGGGAACACCCTCAATGAGTAAGTGGCCGTGCGCGAGGACCGAAACCAGCGCCAGGCGAACAACTTCATCCTTGCCGCGAATGACTTTTTTCAGTTCACTTTCAAGGCGGGAAGCCCGATCTGAGGCGGCAATGACGGATTCCGGGGACATGAGAGTGATTCTATAACGCGAGAGTTGGGTTCACGTGATTACCGAAGTGACCGAGCAAGTGAGAAATGAGCTACGAGCGATCCAGGATTTGCTGGCAGCTCAGTGCTCGCGACTCGCGGCTCACTGCATCGTGTACTCGGCCGGCCTGCCCGTCAGCCGCTCGATCCGCTTTGCGATCGGCGGATGGGTCGAGAACAGGTTGGCGAAGTTCATACCTAAGAACGGCTGAATAATGAAAAGATGCGCTGTAGAGGGAGTCGCCTGCAACGGCAGCCGTTTCGAGTAAGCATCCAGCTTGGCCAGAGCGCTGGCCAATGCGTAAGGATTGCCGGTATAGTGAGCGCCGCTCTCGTCTGCCTGATATTCGCGCGTGCGCGAGACCCAAAGCTGGATCAGCATGGCAGCAAAAGGAGCAAGAAAAAGCATGATGAGCGCACCGAAGCCGCCGCCTTCGCGCTCTTCGCGGTTGCCTCCATACCCGCCGAAGATCATTCCCCAGCGCGCGATCTCCGCAAGGTAAGTGATTGCACCCGCGATCGTTGCGGCGACTGAACTGATCAAAATATCTCGATTGCGGACGTGGCCGAGTTCATGAGCGAGAACACCTTCCATCTCTTCATCATTTAGCAGATTCAGAATGCCTTGTGTAACCGCAACCGATGCGTGCTCGGGGTTCCGGCCGGTGGCGAAGGCGTTTGGCGAGTCGGTCGGGATCACGTACATCTTCGGCATCGGAATCCCGATTTTCTGCGTAAGGCGCTCGACAATCTGATAGGCACGCGGAAGTTCCTCACGTGTGACCGGCCGGGCACGATACATCCGGAGCGCAATTTTGTCCGAGTAGAAATATGAAATGAAATTTAGTACCGCAGCGATGATCAGCGCGATCAGCATGCCATTCTGGCCGCCAAAGATTCGCCCGATGAACATCAAAAGTAGCGTGAGTGCGGTTAGCAGAAACGCGGTTTTAAAAGTGTTCCCCATAAATAGCCCCTAGAGAATAGATGCTACCTGAAAGAAAGTAGGTTCATACGTGGTACGGGTGCAAAGGATGACTGGTTCCAGTCTACGAGAAGCGCAAAGGTGAGGTAGGGCGACGTGAGCTGGACCGAGAGATAAGAAGCCAAATGCCCCACCCTGTCACATAAAACGTGACAAAGGTGGGGGACCCTTTATTTATTCTATTTATTTCGTCTTAAGGCGCGGGCGAGTGTTTGGTCGAGCGCAGCCTTGGCGTTCGAGTATTCCTGATCGGAGATTCGATCCTGCTGGTGCTCAAGTTCCAGCTGAAACAGCTCTTCTTTCAGAGCATCGAGCAGCGGAGCGGATGAAGGCGCAGAGCGCACGGTCGGACCTGCTGCGATAGCCGGCGACTTCGAACGCGAGGTAATGTAAACCGCACCCCCCGCCAGCACAACACCGAATATTCCCAACAGCCACCAGCGATATTGGTCCATTGGGTCGGGGTCGTCTCCTGGCTTACCGAGCCCGCCACCCGGGCGATTGTCGGCTGATGTCGACGCTGCGCCGGACGATCCACCCTGGTTCGACGCATTCTGGCTCTGGTCCTGCAAGCTGCCCTCGCCGCTGATCTCGAACGCGAGATTCTGCCCGGGTTTGGGACTGCTGGCTACTTCTGCGATCGCGTCAGGCAAATCTGGAGGCTGCTTGTCTTCATACACGCCGCTGTGGCTTGGAGTGAAGCCGAGCGATCGCGGCATGATGGTGACAAAATGCTGGAGGGGATAGATCAGTTTCGGATCGAGCGACGCCTTGCCGGAATAAGGCAGATGATAAGTGACGCGGAATTGCGTTTGCCCGGGACGAAGAGGAAATACGAATGCGTAGCGGCCTTTTTCTCTTTGTGGGACTGGCTGCGTGTTTACCCACTGGCCACCGGCGGTCTGCGCCTGTGCGTCTTCGATCTCGGCGTTTTCCGGGGCATAGAACTCGAAGTCCGCGTCATTCATTTGCGTGCGCGGAGGCTGCGATGTGTTGTCGACAGCAAACAGCCGCATGATCGCGAGATCGCCTTTGCCCGCCTGGATGTACATTAGGTCGGCGACCGCTTTCACACCGGCGACCTTCGGGTTCGCGTCGTACACTTCGACGTCGGCTGTGGTCGTTCCCGGAGGCGCAGGCTGGTGGTAAGTCACTCCCTGATGCACCACGCGAATCAGGTGCATGCCGTCATCGGGCAGCGGTATCGAGAATTTTCCCTGCGCATCCGTTTTGGTACGTCCGGCCTCTTGCATGCCGGCAGCGAGCTTTATCAGAATCACGTCGTCGCCTGCGGAGGGCTTGTGGCTCGTGCCATTAGTGACCGTTCCGGTCAGAGTATTGGCAGCGGCAGCGCTGCTTAGGAAAACTAAGAGAGCAAACAGCACCGTCCATTTGTTTCTGTTGATCAAGATACTTCCTATATTTGTGGCGTTCCTCTGTGAAATTTTGGGTTCTCTGTGGTTCATTCTTTGAAAGCCGAACCACAGAGGACACAGAATTGCACAGGTTTTCACCGAGGTTACGCGCGCGCCGATTCCAACCTCGAAATTTCGGCCAGAATCGACGCCGCCTCTTCCTCCAGCGAATTCTTCATTGACTGATAATCGATCTCGGGGACTTTTCCGGCTTTGTATTCGAAATTCAGATCGCGCAAATTTTCGTACACAACATCTTTCCGTTCTCGAAGGAAGGCAACTCGAGTCTTCTCCGGCCCGGCAGTCACGAATTCGGGAAGGCTGAAGATGTAGTACAAGGCCGCGGCGCTCACAACCGCGCAAAGAAACGGAATCATAATTCTGTCTCCCGCCGCGCCTGCTGGCGAAATCGATCAAGATCGGTGCGGCGCATGGCCGCAGTAGCACTCGCGTTAGCCGGAGCGGGACGCTGCTTCCACATCCACAAGATCAGCACAACCAAACCAATGCCAAGAACCAGCGCGAGATAGGGCATGATCCAGGCAATACGATTAAAACCTGTTTTGGTGGGAACGGCCAGAACGGTCGTGCCGTAGGTCTGAATAAACCATTGCAGGATCACGTTGTCGCTGTCGCCGCGCGTGACCGCTGCAGTGAGCTCGTCGCGCATACGGCTCGAGTAAGAGCAACCGACGTGGTTGCACTCGAGCAGAATCTGATTGCAACCGCAAACGCACATTATCTGATGGCCAATGCGGTCGATTCGCGCGGCATCGTCACCTGCACCAAGCAGGAGCAACACTCCCGCGAAAAGGCCGAAGATCAAGCGCGCGCGTTTGGGATCAAAAAAGGCCATTAATCACCGGCTCCCACCGGAGCAGGATCGGCTCGAACGCCCGCTTCGACAATTTCACGCACCGCGGCGCGAAGAGGGGCCGCATTTGGAAATAACGCGAGAATGGTTCCGAAGACCATCACCAGAAGCCCTATCCAGATCCACGAGACCATCGGATTCAAATGTGCCTTGATGATCGGGCGGCCCGTATCCTGATTCTGGCCCTCGTAGACCACATACAAATCTTCCTGCAACGTTGAGCGAATTGCAGGCACGTGCTGTTGCTGCTGGCTCGCGGTGTAGAACCGGCTTTCGGGATAGAGAGTGTCGATCAGCCGATCGCCTTTGAAAATCTGAATGATCGCGAGATCGCTCGCATAGTTAGGGTTCTCTTCCTGGGTATAAGAGCGGCACACCAGCGTATAAGGACCGAGCGCCATCTTGTCGCCGAAGGCCATTTCCTTTTCCGCCTCGCGATTGAACGGCGTACCCAAAATTCCGATAAAGACCAGGGCCACGCCGAAGTGAACGAGATATCCGCCGTAGCGACGCGTGTTGCGGTGCCAAAGGCGGCCCATGGAGGTGACAAGGTTCTGTCCGGTGTGCCGAGCGATTACGCGTCCGCCGCGAACGAATTCAGAGATGACCGTCAAGGCGACCAGCGCAGCGAGCATCGCCGCAACAAGCGCGTAAAAGTAGGAGATTTCTTTCCAAGGCTGCATGCCGAGCCCGACCAGTACGATTCCAACCGCCAGGGCGCCTAAACTCGGCCACAAGAAATTGCGCTTCAGACTCTCCAAAGACGTCTTGCGCCAGGCAAGCAGCGGGCCGACGGCGGTCAACAGCAGCAAGAGCAGAGCAACCGGAATCGTAACGGTGTTGTAATAAGCACCCCCGACCGTCACTTTCTTGCCTGTCGCAAGCTCAGAAATTTTCGGGAACCAGGTTCCCCAGAGCACGGTGAAGCACGCCAGGACAAAGAGCAAATTATTGAAGAGAAAACTCGACTCGCGCGAAACCAGCGACTCCAGCCTGTGCTCACTCTTCAGGTGTGACCGGTTCTTCACGTAGACCAGCGTGAAAACTGCCAACGTGATCAACAGGAACCATGCAAACCAGTCGCCGATTGACGATTGCGCAAAAGCATGCACAGAGCTGATGATTCCGCTGCGGGTCAGGAAGGTCCCCAGGATGGCAAGCCAGAAGGTGAAGAACACCAGCCACATGTTCCAGGTCTTCAGCATGCCGCGTTTTTCCTGCATCATCACCGAATGCAGAAACGCGGTGCCGGTGAGCCAAGGCATCAACGAGGCGTTTTCAACCGGATCCCATCCCCAATAACCGCCCCAACCGAGCACTGAATATGCCCAGTGCGCACCGAGAAAAACTCCCACGGTGAGAAATCCCCAAGTCACCATCGTCCAGCGGCGCGTGATGTGGATCCATTTCTCGCCTGGGTATCTCATGGCCAGAGCACCCAATGCAAACGCAAAAGGCACTGTGAAACCGACGTAGCCGAGGTAAAGCATCGGCGGATGGATGACCATCTCGGGATACTGCAGGAGCGGGTTGAGCCCATTACCGTCGGCAGGAACGCCGCCCTGCGTCATCGCAAATGGTTTCGCGGCAAAATTCAGCAGCAGTAAAAAGAAGACTTGCACGGCCGCGATTACTACCGACGCGTGCGCGAACAGTCGCTCATCAGTTTTGTGGCGCAGTCGCAGCACCAATCCGTAGCCGGAGAGCAACAGAGACCAGAACAGAAGCGAACCTTCCTGTCCGGACCAAAGGGTTGCGAACTTATATGGCAGTGGGAGATCACGGTTGCTGTGATGGAGAATGTAAGAAATGGAAAAATCGTTGCGGAAGGCCGCGGTCACCAGAACAACGGCGGCAATGAAAATCGCACCGAAGCTGGCAACCCCGGCACGGCGGGCAGTTTCGGTCAGGCGTTCAGATCCCTGGCCGCGAAAAATCGCGATTAGTCCTGCCAGGAACGAATAACCGGCGAGGGCAAGCGCAAGCAGGAGGACGAAGCTGCCAAATTCCGCCATGGGGAATTCTCATTTTTTCAGAATTGCCGAACGGAAGCAACGGGCGAAAGCAAGCTTCCGTTCGTGATCCGTAGCTCGTGATCTGTTGCGCCGGTTACATGCTTAGGGAATGGCGCTCGAATCAAGATTAAGAGCACCAATTCACAAACCACAAGTCACGAACTACGGAACTATGATAAGCCGGTGAAATGACTTCGTTGCTATGAACTATGCCGTCTGCGACTGTCCCGGATGGCGGGCCAACACTTCGCGCTCGGCCTGGAGCCAGTCTTCCTTTTCGGAACCGCCGTTCGTTCCACGCTGGAGGTACAGTTCATAGGCGCGCAGGCGAATTTTCGACTCGAGATCGGCAGGCACAAACCCGTTGCGTCCGTTGCCGTTGCCGTTATCTGGCATTTGCAGAACTTTCTTGTCGGCTTTTTCAACGCCGTTCTCAGCCTTAGGTTTGGGCGTACGGGGGGATTTTGATCTGGGCATTACGTTTACTCCTTAATCGTCAAATGGTGTTTTGGGCCACACGCACTGACGCAACAACCTAACGGCTGGTACATCTACTCGGTGGCGGGATGTTTTTATGATAAACCGGAGTGCCCTGTGGAAGGGTGAGTAGCGGGTATAAAAAATTTCACTGGCGCCTAGAAGTCCAAAGGAATGAGGCTATTCAAAACTCCCTTCGGCGCAAGCGCTTCGCCAGCCACGAACTTCTTTGAGGCCGTCGGCTCGCGTTTGTTCGAACAGGCGGATCAGGTGGCGCGAGTGCTCAAATTCGTGAATGTCGGCCCACACTTCGGCTTGCCACGAATAATCGTGTACGGCTGAAGCGCCGCAGGTTGCGCAACGTGTATGTAACTTCTCTGGAGCCTGCTGAACAGCTTCGAGCTGCAGTTCGATGAAGATGCAGCGGACTTCCTTGATGTCGTCGTCATCGCCGATGATGTGCTCGTAACGCAGCAGATATCCAAAACCTAGCTTTGCGGCTTCCCGCTCAGCCTCCACGCGGGTGTGAAATGGCCCGTATTCGGCCCGCAACTGTTCGGTTGAATCACACGCCATCCAAAAAGTCTCTTTGTAGCTCATTGATTTTGCCCCGCAGTGCCTGCGCCAAACGGGTATTGCCGCTCTCGAACCGGGAATGCGAATCCCGGTTGCTTGATGTGAGCAATTCGAGTGCCGCAGTTGTTGGTTAACTCCTTTGTTTTCGTAGGAAGTGGAGCGTTGGCGTGAATCTTCTGCAATCGTTTGCAACGTCCAGGCGAATTTCACTGCTCTGCAAGTACTGCCCTCCGTTCGTGGGAACCCTGCGGACCATCCCGTAGCATTGCCGCAGCCGGAGTTTAACTAAGTGGGCAATCGGCGCGAACCGAGAAAAATCGTCGCGGTGCAAGTCCGTGTATTTGGCACCGACCGCGAAGGGAAGGTGTTCTCGGAAAGCGTGCAAACCATTGACGTCAGCCGTGGTGGGGTGAAGCTGGCCGGCCTAAAAGCCAATGTCGCGCTAGATGAGATCATTGGGCTCACCTACGGAAAAAACAAAGTCCATTTTCGCGTGAAATGGGCCGGAACCCCGGGAACGTCCGGCGCAGGCACGATGGGGTTAGTCAATCTCAATCCGGAAAAGCCGCTTTGGGACTTTGCTCTACCTACTGGAGACATTGACGGCTTCCTGCAACAGCGAAATGCGGACCGCCGGCGTTGGCCGCGCGTGAAGTGCTCGATTTCGGTCGAGATACGCGCGGCAGGTCAGCCGGTCATTTGGGGTAAGGCTTCCGATCTCAGCCAGGGAGGATGCTTCGTCGAGATGGCTATCCCGCTCCCTGCCGCGAGGGATTTCGATATTGCGCTTTGGCTGCGCGAGACTAAGCTGCCGCTCAAAGGACGAGTGGTCAGCGTTGCGCCTGGCTTCGGAAACGGCGTCTCTTTCGTCAACACATCCTCTGAAAGCCAGGATTTATTGCGCCGCTTTGTTGAGAACATCACTCCCCGGGGGACTGCAGCGCTTGGAGCGCTGGCTTTCGTCAAGCGCTCCGGGCTGTAGCCGCTGCTGCGCGCAGAGGGATCGAGGAGGACGCGGGAGTACGATCGGCCGCCCAGCTTGTTCCGCCGTGGGAGGCGATATAAAGCGCAAGCTCCAGCCGGCTCCAGACACCGAGCTTGTCAAAAACGCTGCGAAGCTGGTTCTTGATTACCTGCTCGGTGCAGCCGATCAAGGCAGCGATTTCCGGGTTCGTCTTCCCTTCCCAGACCATGGTGGCGACTTGAATTTCTTTTGCGCTTAGCTGCTCACGAGGCGACATTCATCTGCTCCTTTTCGAAGATGGCGGTTGCCAGAATTACGCGCTTCCGTCCCTGTTTGATTCCCGCGCGCAGGAACAACGTGCGCAGGTGCTGCTTTACGGTGCGCGGGCTGATATTCAATTCGGTCGCGATTTCCTTGTTACTGCAGCCCTGTACCAGCAAGCGCAACACTTCGTGATCGCGGCGGGTGATTTTGATTTGGTCCAGATCCAACATGCGTGGCCTCCTTCTCAGAACCAGGATTTCTCTGTTTGGAATTCGAGTTTCTAATTCGTAAACTCCGAGTTTGACTAGAGCATTTCTTTCGCCAAAGATTCGCCTTATCGCACGGACGGCCAAATACTGGAGAACAGAGCACTTGAGGACAGCGACTGCAGGTGATGGAAGCGGACCTCGGCCTTGCGCGATCCGTTCTGGGACCCAAGCAGCCGGAATGGAACAGATTTGGCTTTTTTGGCTCTAGGCTCCAGGCTCGGGGCTCCAGATATAAGGTTCAAGCTGCAGCGCTGGGGTGTTGGTTCTCGGCTTTCCAAAAATCCTAAAACGTTAAACCCAAGGCCGGAGGCCTAGAGCCCAAAGCCTACTCCGGACGACGTATGCGACGGATTTGTTCCAGCCGTTCGCGAAAGCGCTTCTCTTCGCCTTCGTTTGTCGGCTGGTAATAGCGTCGATCTTTCAGATTGTCGGGCAGGCACTGCATGTTGGCGACTTTGTCTTCGGCATCGTGAGCATATTGGTAGCCTTGGCCGTAGCCGAGGTGCTTCATCAGCCCAGTCGGCGCGTTTCGAAGATGGAGAGGAACCGGCTCGGCAGCCGTGCGTTCTATATCCTGTTGCACTTTGCCGTAAGCCGTGTAAAGCGCATTCGACTTGGGTGCCAGCGCAAGGTACACGGCTGCCTGCGCTAAGGCAAGATTGCCTTCGGGGATACCAATGAAATCGAATGCGTCGCGGGCGGCTACGCACAAGGCAAGCGCATTGGGATCAGCGAGTCCGATGTCCTCGACCGCCATGCGTACCAGCCGTCGCGCAATGTAGAGAGGATCTTCGCCGGATTCGAGCATACGCGCCAGCCAGTAAAGCGAAGCATCGGCGTCGCTGTTGCGTACCGACTTGTGTAGCGCCGAGATCAGGTTGTAATGCTCTTCACCCGCCTTGTCATAGAGCAGCACACGCTTTTGCAACGCATCCCGAATAATTTCTGTCGTAATCTCCCTGGCTTGTGAGGGTGCTCGACACTTGCTATCCAGGGGAGGGTTGGTCTTTTGACTTTCATTCCGTTCGACTCGGTCGACAAGCGCGGCAGCAACTTCGAGCACGTTGTACGCGGTGCGCCCGTCGCCACTCGAATAGGCTGCGATCTGCCGCAGAACATCATCGGAAGCCGAGAGATTCATCGCTCCAAGTCCGCGTTCCGAATCGCTCAAAGCACGCCGCAGCAGCAGCACGATCTGCTCTTCAGTAAGGGGCTTAAGTACGTAGACGCGGCTGCGCGAGAGCAGCGCCGAAATAATTTCAAACGATGGGTTCTCGGTGGTCGCGCCGATCAGCCGAATGTTGCCCTTTTCGACGTGCGGGAGGAAAGCGTCCTGCTGCGCTTTGTTGAAGCGATGAATTTCGTCGACGAACACAATCGTGCGAGTGCCGTACTGGCGGGCTCGTTCCGCCTCGGCCATGACTTGCTTAATTTCCTTGATGCCGGAGAGCACCGCGCTGAATTCGATGAATTCGGCGCGGGTCATGCGGGCGATGATCTGCGCGAGAGTTGTCTTACCGGTCCCCGGAGGCCCCCAGAAAATCAGCGAGCTGATGTCATCGCGCTCAATTTGCGCCCGCAGCGGTTTGCCGGGAGCGATGAGGTGCTCCTGCCCGACGAATTCATCGAGCGTGCGCGGACGCATGCGATCGGCAAGCGGCCGGCCAGGATCACTCTGGTGGCTGCTGGCCGGATTTGTTGGAAACAGGCTCATGGAATCGTTCGCGTCCTTGGTCGTTTGTCCTTCCTAGGTCGCAAAATCGTCGTCGCACTCCAGCAGTAACAATTGCCAATGAATTCAACTCTCGGTCTTTCTCCCCTGCGATTTGTTCCTGGCCAACGACTAACGACCGGCGGCGAACGACGAATTTTTTCGCGCAGCCTCGTACAACACGATGCTTGCCGCTACTCCTGCATTCAACGATTCCACGCGCGGCGAATGTGGAATCATGATCAGTTCATCCATTTCGGAAAGCAGCCGCTTGTCAATACCCGCGCCTTCATTGCCGATGAAAATTGCCGTGTGGCCGCTAAAGTCAACATCGGGCAGCGGCGTGCCTTTGTGCGACGATGTCGCTAACAAACGAATGGCGCGCGTCCGCATCACCGGGAGCAGCGTCTTCAATTCGGCTTTTGCAAATGGAACCCGAAATAGCGAACCGGCTGAGGCCCTTACGACTTTGCTGTTATATGCGCTGGCGCTACCTTCGCCGAGCAGCAGGCTTTTCCCGCCAAAAGCTTCTGCCGAGCGAAGAATTGTGCCGACATTTCCGGGGTCCTGAAGTCCTGCGATCACAAGCACCGGTCCATGGCTTGAGCTATCGAGAATCTCACCGATGTTATGTGGCCGCACACGTACCAGCGCGGCGAAGCCTTGTGGAGTGTCGCTCGGTACCACGGTTGCAAAGAGCTTGTCCGGAATTAGAACCGTTTCGACGTGCGGACCGATCTGCGGCAATAGGCGCGCAGCCCGGTCCCTGGCCGATTCGTTTACGAAAAGAGCGCGAAGCTTCAAACCGCTGCGAATGGCTTCTTCGATGATGCGAAAACCTTCAACCGCACACTCGCCAGACTCCGTCAGCTCGCCGCGATGAAAGGCCTGGCGCAGCTCTTTTAGAAGCGAATTGTGCCGCCCCTCGATGCGTCGCAGCCGGCTGGCCTCAACAGTTTTTGCCCTTGGCAAAACATTTCTCCTGATGGGAAATCATACGCGTTACTCGGCGGCAAGCGGGTGCTCGTGTTATCTTTACTTTCGCAAATACATTCCAACTACATTCTCCGCAGGAGTTTTTTGTGCGCGTCGAAATGGTCAAAATCAACAGCGAAAAGCCGGAGCCTTCGCTTATCCGGTACGCTGCTGACCAGATCCGCGCCGGAGAAGTTCTCGGCATGCCGACCGACACCTTCTATGGCCTGGCTGCTGACCCGTTTAATCTTCGCGCGGTAGAGCGCGTGTACGAAATTAAGTCACGTTCGCGCCACAAACCGCTCTCACTGTTGATCGACAGCGTAGAGCAGGCGGAACAACTCGCCAAGCCACTGCCGGATGAGTTCTACGCTCTCGCCAAAAAATTCTGGCCGGGGCCGCTTACGATCATCGTCAAAGCAGCCTCTCGCCTGCCACTCAAGGTAACCGCAAACACGGGGAACGTTGCGCTGCGCGTGCCGAATGCGCACATTCCGCTTGCAGTTTTGAAGGCAGCGCAGATTCCTATCACTGCGACTTCGGCAAATCTCAGCGGCGAATCGGAGTGTACTTCGGCGCTCGCCGTGCGCGACCAACTCGGTACGCGCATTCCCATCATTGTAGATGGCGGCGAATCGCCGCGCGAAATCGCGTCAACCATCATCGACCTCACCGATGACGACGCGCGTTGGCGCGTGTTGCGCGAAGGAGCCATTCCCTCGCCGGATATCTCGGAATTTTTCGCGAAGGGGTGAGTCAAACGCTCGCCGTCCAACGAAGCTCAAATCATCGGCTGTTCTGGGCGACTCTCCTGGCGGCGGTTATCGTGCTTTTAGCATTCGGGGGCGTTTCTGTTTTCATTCTGCGCGATGCCAAAAAGCAGGAACTCAGGCGCGCCGACGCCATCATCGTTTTCGGTGCCGCGCAGTACGATGGCAGGCCCTCGCCCGTTTTCCGCGCCCGACTCGATCATGGGAACCAGATTTTTCGCATGGGACTTGCGCCCGTGATTATTACGACCGGAGGTTCGGCCGCCGACCCGAACTTCAGTGAAGGCGGAGTTGGGCACGACTACCTTATGAGAAAGGGAGTGCCTGAAGCCGCTTTGATCGCGGAAACCCAGGCCTCGGACACGTCGGAGTCGGCCGGGCGAGTGGCTGCGATCATGCGCGAAAACCACATGGCGAGTTGCATCGCAGTAAGTGACGCGTATCACATGTTCCGCATCCAGATGATGCTCGAACGCCAGGGGCTGCGGGTATTTCTTGCGCCACGGCCGGATTCGCGCCCGAGGTCGGGGTGGCTGAAAGTGGCTGCTCTCGCCCGGGAGAGCACGAGCTACCTCCTGTGGCGGGCGGGGCTGCACAGCTAGTTCGAAGCCAGAACTAAATCAGGACATACCTTGAAGAATTTCATTGAGCTATACCGGTTTTGTCTCGCAATGACGGAGCTTTGCCATATAATAAATCCCTTTCGGGAAGACGATTAAAACGATTTTGTTCGCATGACTGAGAACAAGAAACCAGAATCGAATGGTCATCCGGTCACTTTAAAATCCGTTGCAGCCCATCTGGGCCTCTCTGCCGGGACCGTCTCGTCGGTTTTGAATGACGCGCCCTCCGCGAAGCACATTCCGAAATCCACTCGTGACCGCATCATCGCTGCGGCGCGGAAGCTGGATTACAGGCCCAACTTCTTCGCACGCTCGCTGCGGAAACAGCGCACATTCACCATTGGCGTAATCGCGCACGAGATTGGCGACGGCTACAGTTCATCGGTGATTGCCGGAATTGAGCACGGCACGCGGCAAAAGAATTATTTCTTTGTCACAGGCGTTCACCGGCACGATCAGCAGTTGTTCGACAAGTATGCCCGCCTGCTGCTGCAACGTGGGTCCGAGGGCATTATCACAGTGGATTTCAATCTGGCCCATTCCCTGCCGGTTCCAGCCGTGTCGATTCCCGGCCATACGGACAACGAAGGGGTCACAAACATCGTTCTTGACCATCGGCATGCGGCGGAACTGGCATTCAGGCATCTTCTCGAGCTTGGCCACAAACACATTGCGCTTTTAAGAGGACACCCTGACAGCGCCGATTCGCATTCTCGTTGGGAGGCGGTAGAACAGGTCGCGCACGCCCTTGGAGTAGAACTTGATCCAGAGCTAATTGTCCAAATCGACTCGACCGAGTCTTCTCCCAGCCTTGGCTATCCTTTTGCGAAAAAGCTGTTAGAAAGAAAGCGGCCCTTTACGGCGCTGTTCGCCTATAACGACATATCTGCGATTGGATCCATACGCGCCTTCCAGGAAGCAGGGATGCGCGTGCCGCATGATATTTCTGTCGTTGGCTTCGACGATATTCCGGCGGCCGCGTTTCATTACCCGAGTCTCACCACCATACGCCAGCCGCTACACAAGATGGGAGAACTTGCCGTGGACATGCTCGTGGACCAGATCGAACGCCGAAGTGAGTGGCAACGCGAAATCGCTGTGCAGCCCGAGCTGGTAGTGCGTGAGTCGACCGGTCCAGCCAAGCATTAGAAGTACGCACACTCGACTCTACATGGTTTCGTGTATTGCGCGTGCTTGCCGGTCTGTATGAATCTAACGGAGTTGCCCCGCAGGAATTTTGTGCGCGCCCTCGAGATGGACAAAAAAGTCGCAACCGTGCTCTGTATCGATGACGAACAGACTGCTCTCCAATTGCGGAAAACCTTGTTGGAATCAGCAGGATACCGGGTTTTAAGCGCAAAATCTGGGGCCTTGGGAATCAAAGCATTCAAAACCGAGCCCGTCGACGCGGTAGTGCTCGACTACTGGATGGCGGACATGAACGGGCTGCAAGTGGCCCGGGAAATCAGGAAACTGAACCCCTCTATTCCGATTATCATCCTTTCCGCTTATGGCGAGTTGCTGGACGAGAGCCTGGGACTGGCCGACCTGTGGATTCGCAAAGGCGAGGAAGATCCGCAATACCTGCTGAACAGGTTGGACCAATTGCTTAAGGCAGAGAGCTAGCTGAAGCCTGTGGCTTAAGCCGCATTGCGTTGCCGCACGTCAGAACGGCACATTCACCCCGCTCAGAAACCCTCCCAGGTGGCCAGTGAGAGCCACGATACCAACCGCGCATGCCTCGATTGGCAATCGATAAGATGACAGCTCCCGCTCGGAACCGGACGCTCTGTGGTGTATCCACCATGTAAAGACAATTAGCGCGGCGGATGCGGTCCCAAAAAGCATGTGCATCAGAACCATGCCGTGTAGCTTTTGACCATCAAGTTGTAATTGCCACGCGAGAATCCCAGTTCAAACGGCAAAGGGAGCGGATATTGCCGCCACGAGCAAGTTGTAGTAAGCCGCGGTGCGGAGCGCCGCTTTCATCGAAAATTTCGCCAGGAAATCGAACATCACTCCGACGACGAACAGCGCAATCGGAAAGTGAACGGTCACAACGTGCTGCGCGTGTTTGGCAAGCAGCGCATGTCTCAGGTCGAATGGGTTCACGGTAGTTCCGTATTTGTCGCATTCACCTGACCACAACCTGTGCGGTCATTTTTGGATGGAGCGAACAAAAGTATTTGTAGACTCCGGCCTGCGTGAACTTATAGGTGAACTTGTCGTCGGTATCGAGACCCTTGGATTTAAACAGTTGGTCTTCACTGACGACGGTATGCGGAATGTCATCGCGATTCACCCATGTCACTTCGCTCCCGACTGGAATCGTGATCGACGGTGCGTTGAAGGTGAAATTGTCAATGCGGACTTCCGCACTGGAAGCCGCTACTTGCGCCCGTGCGGATTTCAAACTGCACAGGCTGAGTACGGCCAGTGCTGCAAAACCAATTAGCAACAGCTGTAAGCTCCGAGTCATGTTCATTCCTTTCTTTGGTTCGCCATGTAGTCAGGCCAGAGTTGAGTCTGTGAGCGCAAGGGCGTGTTTGCCGCGCGCGTAATTCACGTCCGTGATCCCGAGCACAGTGCGAAGTTGCTCGGCCGGAACCTTCATCGGTCCTGGCCCTTGTGGGGCACCAGGCTGCGGCTGAGGGAACGCGGTCGAGCAAGCGGTGTGAAAAGTGACGTTGCCTTCGACTTTCTGCATCGTTTGATGAATGTGGCCGTTGAGAACCGTGACAGCGCCGAACTTCTTTAAATACGAAAGCGCGTGCGCGCTGTCTTCCGTGCCCCATCCCCATTCGGGATAGACGGCCCACAACGGAATATGAGCGAACACCACAATCGGCGTGCTGTGCGCGAGATGCTTCAGGTCATCTTCCAGCCACTCCAGTTGCTTATGTCCTAGCATTCCGAGACCGCCGGCTTTCAGATCGACAACATTAACCAGTCCGATGAAGTGGACACCTTTTTGGTCAAAGCTGTACCAGCCTGCGCCTCGACTGTTTTTTCCGAACCGATCCAAGTAACCCCTGCCGTTGTCATCGAGAACGTCATGCTCGCCGGGAACGTAGAACGCATCTTTATTTGTCTGCTTAAGCATCTGTGAGACGGTATCGAACTGCTCTGGCTTCGAGAGATGAGTAATGTCGCCGGTATGAAGAATGAACTCGGGCTGCACCTCGAGGGCCTTGATGCGATCAAGCGCGGTTTGAAATGTGCCGACGACATCTGGGTTCGCGGGTTTGTTGAAGCCCATATGGCTGTCGCTGATCTGGACGAAGCTAAGATCGCCTTTAATCCTGTGCTTGGCGACGTGCGGAAGCGCGTAGGACTTGAGCACGCCACCTTGGATTACGCATAGCGCGCCGGTTCCTGCCCAGGCCATACATTTCAGGAAACTTCGGCGATCTACGCCATCGTGGTTGTGGTCGTGCGGGATTTCTCCCCGTAGCTCCTGCCGCAACTTGTGGTTTGAGTTTGAACTCGACATCCGAATCCTCCAGTGGAAATTTGCTTTGTGCTCATGGATTGAAACCGGCAACGCAGAGTTTTATTCCGTGGAAACTGGTGAATCATGCACGGCCAGAGCACGCAGACTTGCGGATCTGAATGGAATAAATTTCAGCGTGGCGGGTTATCGTATTTAAGACGTGCGCGACGATCGCAGAAACGCCGACACATTCGCGGCGCTGGCTCTCCCATTGCTGGCGCCGCTCTACAATTTTGCCCACTGGCTTACGGGCAATCGCGAGGAAGCAGAAGACCTGGTGCAAGAGACATATGTGAAAGCGTTGAAGGGTTTCTCATCGTTTACGCCGGGCACAAATTTTCGAGCGTGGATATATCGGATCCTTCGAAATGCGTTTTTGACTTCGCGCACCGGACTGAAAGCGAATGTCTCTCTGGACGATGAGGAAAATGCGGTTGATGAGCCTGCCGCAGCCGGCGATCCCGAGTCGCTGCTGCTTGCGCGATTGGATCAAGCGCAAGTCCGAAACGCACTCGAGCAGTTGCCGGTGCAGCAGCGCGAAATCATCTTGCTCTGCGACATGGAAGAGATGAGTTACAAAGAGATCGCTGAGACATTCGGCATTCCGATCGGAACGGTGATGTCGCGATTATCGCGGGCTCGCGGAGCCTTGCGAGAATTGCTGAGTTCGAAGGTGCAGAGGGCAGGACTATGAATTGCGAATGGCGCGGGCGCCTCAACGCGTATGCCGATGGGGAGCTGAAAGAACCCGAGTTCGAAGCCATGCAGGCCCATCTGCGCACCTGCTCCTCATGTGCTGCTGAAGCGCTTGGGCGTATGCAGATCAAGCGCGCAGTTCACGCCGCCGCGACGGAAACATTTGTGCCATCTGCTGAGTTTCGCGCCAAGCTCTTAAGTTCGATCGATGAGGCACATGCACCTCGGCGGGGATTGTGGCCAGCTCTGGTAATCGCCACTGCGTCGGTTGCTGCAGTGTTGGTCGCTGCGCTGATTTTGCTTCAACCAAGGAACCGATCCGATGTGTTCGGGGAAGTCGTTGACCTGCACACGTCGGTGTTGGCGAGCGCCAATCCTGTGGATGTCATATCGTCAGATCGGCACACGGTTAAGCCGTGGTTCGAGGGAAAGTTGCCGTTCACCTTTAATCTGCCGGAGCTGCAAAATTCAGAGTTCCGGCTGATCGGCGGGCGTATGGCTTACATTCAGCACAGCCCTGCCGCGCAGTTATTGTTTGCGGTGCGCAAACATCAGATTTCAGTCTTCATTCTTGAGGATTCGGAGAAGCTATCAAAAAGCCTCGGCAAAGAGGCAACAGGCCACCGCCTCGACTTTAATCTGGAAACATGGCCGCAAGATGGCTTGCGTTACATCGCCGTTAGTGACAGCAACGCTGCGGACGTGGAAAAGCTTAGCTCTCTGCTGCGAGCTGCCCAATAATTTTGGTTTTCAGAACGAAAGCATTACCACGCCGCATGCCACCAGACTTGCCGCGGCCCAGCGGCGCCATCGTACGTCCTCTCGCAGAATGTATTTCGCGAGCAAAGTCTCTAACAAATAGCTGACCGCAGTAGCCGGCACCGCGAAGCTTACAGTCGCAATCGAAAGCAGCGAGAGTAGCGCGAAGAAGGAGACCGCCATAGCAGCGAATCCGCAAAGGACCAGCGGATTTCGAAAGATGCGCTTAATCATCATGCCGAAGCTACGCGGACGCAGGTCTTCGACTTCACCCTGACGCTTCATTCCGGCGGTATTCAGCACGTCGCCGAGTGTGTTGCAGAGGGCGATAATCCCGACCAGAATCCACTTCATGAATGAGACTCCTCGGAACCATTCGTAGTCCGGTCGGGAGTCTCTTCCGCCAGGACGACTCCGAGCGTGATCAGGACGATTCCCGTCCAGCGCTGCCAACTAATGTGATCATGCAAAAGGAAGTGTCCGCTTATAGCTACCAGAACATAAGCGCTGGCGGTAACGGGCAGGACGAAGCTGAGATCGGCGCGGCTGAGCAGTGCCAGGTCGGTCAGCATCCAGATAATGAGCACCGCAATCCCGAGAAGGGTCCAGGGATTTTCTAGAGCTTTTACATAGGCTGCTGGCGAGGCGGAAACAATACGTCCAACTTCGTGCATGCCGCGGCTAAGAGAAACGTTGCCGAGAACATTCGAAACGATCACTATGAGGACGAGGATTTGGGTTTTTCGCGCATGGCTTCGTTTGAAGCTCATGCTGATGGCAGGCTGGGGCGAAGTGGCTTGCATCACGCTCGAACGATCAGGCACTCTCGTTGGACGATAACCACCTTACCGGCTCGGCGTCCTGATAAATCCCGAGCCAACTTTGGCGTAAAGGTTAGATCATATACTCGGTAATATGGCTAGGCGGCCATTGCGCTGGTGCATTGCGGATGAGGGCAAGTGCAACGGTCATTGCCGCTGCTGCTCTCGGCAGCATCGGAGCAGGCCTGACTGCAATACTTCTCACCTTCGGCTACCGGACAGGTACATCGTGGATGTGCGCACTGATTTTGGACTGCTTCGGGCATAGGAGAACTCCTTGGGTTCTGGTTAATCGAAACTTCGATGCAGGAAATTGGGCTCTGGGCTTTAGCGCCGTCGGCTTCAGAATTTGAGGTTTGGGCTATAGGTGGCTGAGAGGTACGCAACCGACAATGCCTGAAGACAGTAAGAGCCTAAGCCTGGAGCCGAAAGCATGAAGCCGCTTCAATTGTCCTTCCGGAATGTTCCTGAAGTAACTTCAGCAAACCCGATTTAGCGTTGACCCGTCCAAACACAGAAGAGTAGGATTTCGTAGTCCAGCGGAACGGCCATTTTGCGCTAAGTACATGATGGGAATGAAGATTCAGCGTTTTTCAATCCTCATTGCGGTATCCGGGGCTGTGCTTGGCGCAGGCTGCCAGAGTGCGCAGAAGCCTGCCTCGCACCTTCTGCCAGCGTCGAAACAGGCACCGCCTCCCATCGAGCAGAAGGCGCAAACCGGCAAAACCGACAGCCTCCAACAAACAGTTGAATCAGGACAGGCGAGCCAAGCCCAGGCAAATGCCGAAGCTCCGCCCAAAGCGGTTCAGCCAAAAGCCGATCCCGTCGCGGAGCTGATTGCTAAGGTCGAAAAGGAATATCAGACCGGGCTTGACCAGTACAACGCGGGCAACAAAGACGTGGCCAAACAGCATTTCGACGCTGCTTTCAATATGCTCCTGGCAAGCCCGGCCGAAATGCGTAACGACCCACGTTTTCAGCCGGAGTTCGATCGTGTACTCGAAAGTGTGAACGAGCTTGAGGCGGCAGCGTTGCAGCAGAGCGAAACTGCACCGGAGCAGAAGTCCGAGCCTGCCCCGATTGACGAGGCCAATGAGATCACAAATTATCCTGTCGATCCAAACCTAAAGGCAAAGGCGACTGCTGAGATCAAAGCCACCCACTCCGACCTGCCCCTGATGATGACCGATCAGGTGGCGAGCTATATCAACTATTTCTCTACGCGAGGACGCGGAACGCTCGAACGCGGGCTGACGTTGGGCGGCCGATATCGCGAAATGATCGAGAGCATTCTGAAGGAAGAAGGCGTTCCGCAGGACTTAATCTATTTGGCGCAGGCGGAATCAGGATTCCATCCTTATGCGGTCTCGCGGGCAGGAGCACGCGGCATGTGGCAATTTATGGGAAGCCGTGCACGCGCCTATGATCTGCACCGCGACCTCTGGGTGGACGAACGGCAAGATCCGGAGAAGTCGACCCGCGCCGCGGCTCACCACTTGAAAGACCTATACAACGAATTCGGCGACTGGTATCTGGCTATGGCAGCCTACAATTCTGGCCCGGTCACGGTTCAAAACGCTGTAAAGCGGACCGGTTATGCCGATTTCTGGGAACTTTATCGCCGGAACGTCCTTCCCAAAGAGACCCGCAATTATGTGCCGATTATTGTCGCCGAGACGATCATGGCCAAGAATCCGGCGCAATATGGGCTGCAGGACGTGGTGCCCGATCCTCCGATGGCCTATGACACGGTCAAGATCAGCTACCCGGTCAGTTTGCGCTTGGTTGCCGAGTGCGTGGACGCTTCGCCCGAAGAGTTGCAGGAGCTGAATCCCAGCCTGCTGCGGATGACGACTCCGCGAGGCCATTTCGACCTGCACCTACCGGTTGGCACAAAAGATAAGTACGAAGCTGCGATTGCCTCTATTCCTGTCGACATGCGCCTGTGGTGGCGATATCACACGGTGGCCAAGGGCGACACACTGATGTCGATTGCGCGCACCTACCGCACGCCGATGAAGACAATTGCGGAGGCCAACCAGCTTGAGGCTTCCGACTCGATCGAGCCCGGCGCTAAGCTGATTGTGCCGATCGCTCCAGGCAGACACGCGAGCGGCGACGCCCAGACTTATGCGCGCCGTTTGACTGTGTATCACATACGAAAGCAGGATACGCTCGAATCAGTTTCAAATAACCTCGGCATTGCGCCGGCAACCATTCGCCGCTGGAACCGTTTGCGGGGAGACAGTCTCGCTGGCCGACGGGTGCTTTATGTTCACCTGCCGGTGAGCCCGACGGTCGCGGTCGCGGAGCACAACACCAGGCCTAAGTCACACGTAACCAGTAAGTTAGCGGACTCCAGTGCCGGCGGCGAGATTCACCACACCGTGAAACGCGGCGAGACTCTGTATTCCATCGCTACAAATTACAAGACCAGCGTTAAAGCCATAAAACAAACCAATGCCAATGTCGCAGTGTTGCGTCCGGGCATGGTGCTCGTCATCCCCGCACAATAATTTGAGCCGAATAGCGAGGCGTCTGAGCTTCGCTGGCGAAATCCCGAGCGCAGTCGAGGGATCTCACAAATCGCATGTGATAATTTTCGTAGGAAACGTGAATTGCATCTGAAACAGGTTGCGATGGTGTTCGCAGTTGGTTATAATCCGGCGCCGTCGCAAGTTTTGTCTTTTTAAATTTTCCCGCGCGAGGTCTGCGCAAACCGGCGCCGCGGCGTCCGGCAAAATTGAGGAGGAAAGATGAATTTCGAGGAAACCCTCTACCTGCGTGACGATGAAGCGGACGAGTTTGGCGATACCGGCGGCTTCAACGACTCGCTCGACGAAGATTACGAAGAGGAAGAGGAGGAAGAAGAAGCTGAAGCTCCCTCCAGTTCCATGGAAGAGCGTGAACCTTACAGCGCACCGGCTCCAGCTCCGGTGAGCTCCGGCGGCGGAGGCGGCTCCAGGACAGCGCCGCGCAAACCAGCCAAGAAAAAAGCGGCAAAGAAGAAAGCTCCGAAGAAGGCCGCAAAAAAGAAATCTGCTAAGAA
>DASRFP010000021.1:0-13615 GCA_035651475.1 Terriglobales bacterium
CACTCAGGCGAGCGGAAACCTGAGAGTAGGCTTACTGCGGAGGCAGGCCGTAGAGTTTGAGAATCTTCTGGAGACTGCAGTTATAAACTCGCGCCAATGTGCAAATCCGATGAATGCTGGGCACTATGTTCTTCTTCTCGAATTCGTGTAATCGGCTGGGCGGTATCACGAACGCAGTCTGCCCGAACCGGCGAGCGAGTTCCAGACTGAACTCGTGAACATCCCGGAGAGTGAGTCGACGTTGTTGACGTAGGGAGCGCAAACGGTCACCCGGCATCTGTCCTTGCGCTTTCCTCATGGATTCGTGCTTAACACGAGTTTTCATATGCTACTCCTGGGCGTGTGGAGAGGAGAAACGGTGAAATTCGAAGGGGGCTAGGGCAGGCGTGCTCGTGTGAGGGATCGGGCCGAAACCGAAATCAGTTATGCTTCCGCGCGTCTTCTTCGATCATGGCAATCCACAGGCGAACCGTGAGATCTTCGCGTTCCGGATTGCCTAGCTGCCAGCGCAGCTCTTTATGATAGCGCTCTTTCAGCACTTCGACATCCAGGGGCACAGCTCGTGCAAGATGTTTTACGTCGTCTCGATCGCGCTGGATGTTCCGCTCCAACTTGGATAATGCGAGGTCGTACGGATCAAGCGCAAACAGGCGGAGATGCTTGAATGTCTTCGAAAATATCTCCCTCAGTCGATCTTCATAGTTCTCAGGCACATGAGCTACGCCGACCTGATCGAGATAGAGTTTGTACTTGCGATGAAGTGGGCCTCCCTGCATGCCCACTTTCAGCAGAGATCTTCCCGCATCCAGTGGTGCGATCTCCAAAACATCGAGATCCGCAGTGGGCCGCGAAAAACCGTACACCATGGATACTACGAAGCCTCCCATGCAATGAAGAACAGTTTCATCGTCAGTCACGCCATCGAGTTCGCGTAAGAAAGAGAGCCAGGGCTCAGGAATCTTCTCATCGGGATGCGTAGGCAAGCTGTTCCCCCTTCAAGTCCGTCAGAAGATTCCAGTGCTTGGCCAAGGAAGAACGGCTTTGCCGTAACCACTCTCTTTCAGCTTCCGTCATCGAGTCATGGCAGTAGGTATCCTCTCGTGCCAGCCGCGAAACCTCCACGAGCTGCGCAAATTGTTGAAGCGTCTTCGTGCGTTGTTTATCGTCCCTGGCCTGCGCCACTTCTCTTGCCAGAGAAACTGTGAAGCCTAGCCGGTTCTGTCGGTCGTGTAGTTTGGCATTCCGAACCAGCCACTTCCAATCCAGATCGTCGGCATAGGTCCAAGCCAACCAGGGCAGACCCTCTGCGACCCGTGAGTCCAGATCCGGCTCATTCAGGGCCGCGAACAGGACGAACGCTGGATTATGTAATGCTCGGGCGGGTTGGTAGGAAAATGCCGGATAACCGAGCGCGCCGAGCTCTCGTGCCCAATCCAATTCCTTTGTGGTTCGTGTAACGGTTTCTGGCTCCGGCAACAAGGGCAGCGAGGTGGGTGGCAGGCTCAGCACTCTCTGAGCTTTAAGCACCAGCCGATCTGGAACCTCACGGCGCCCCTTTTCGAGCATTGACAAATAAGCCTGGGTGACACCTAGCGCCACAGCCGCTTCCTGCTGCGTCCACTCCTTCCTGAGGCGCGCATTTTTCAATACTGTCCCTTGCATCAATCCTTCCTTGATTCCAATAATAATATAACATAGGTTGTTATATTTCCCCAACATCCACGCCAGGCGCTAAGTTCTAGATGGGTAATCCACTTGAGGCGGAATATTGCTTCAGTTTGCGATACAGCGTGGTCTTGCCGATTCCGAGCAGCTTTGCCGCCGTGCGCGATTGTCTTACGAATGGTCCGCCGTTCGAGTACGCTCAACGGCACCACTCGTTCATCTTTTGCTTCCATTCTGCATGTCGTTGCCCCTTTTCGTCTTAGCGAATTGTTAGTTTCGCGAGCTCCGACATGCTAATTGGATTGTTTAGGACTGCCAGGTGCCATTTTGGACGTCGCTTTGCGGGGGCAGCGCTAGGTACTAGGTGGCGCGAAACGCTGGTCCATTTGAACAACTCAGGAGGCCCCGGGCCGAGTTACTGGCTTTATGCCTTTGGATTGAAAAACGCTTAGCCGTAGCCAACCAACAACGCGAGAAGACAGATGGGGGTCGCCAGCTCGCCGATCGGGCCCGCGTTGGCTCACCTGGATCGCGGTGCTTGGATTTCCTCATCTCTTCAAACTCATTTTGCGCTTTCAAGAGGACTGGCGAGGTTTTGTCTGCATCCTTCCAGAGGGTGAACAGCTCTCGATACGCAGTCTCGCTCTCGGCTGTTTTTCCCATCATCCGGTAACAGCGGGCCATGCCCAACAGGGAAAGAGGATATAGAGTCGTAAGTGGGTCGATGTTTCGATTGTGAATAATCTTCTGGAATTCCACCTCAGCTTGAGCAGGAGCTTTGGCGGCCAGGTACGCAGTTCCGCGAACATAAATCGGGAGCATGTCGGCCAGCGAACCAAATTCGTACGGCAGAGCAGGCTCCATAAGATGCGTGACCTCACCAGGTGATGTGCCACGGGAGACCGCCATCATGGTCCGAAGAATGGGGGAATAGATTCCAAGATTGAAAGTAGCCAGAGGGTGTTCATGATCCATCTGCTTCAATAGAAGCTGCGCGCGCTGAACGTCGTTTCCACGCAATGCAACCAGACCCGTGAGGCCATATACCATTTCATTTTTGCCTAGTTTCAGCGCGCGTTCGGATTCCTTCGCGGCGATTGAGGCACGCCCCATTTCAGAGTTGATCTCTGCCGAGACTGCCAGGGCGATGGCCGCTGCCTCGGAATCACCGTTGGTAATATCCAGTTCGGCCACCTGATCGAACTGCTTAGTGGCAGTCTCGAGCCTGCCTTCCGATGCGGCGGCCGATCCCTCCGCGAAAATCATTCCCACATCGTTGGGATGTTTCTTTGCCCAATCGCGCTGACGCTCTAAAGCCGGTTGATCGTTTTCGAAGTATGCGACGCCGAAAAGGTCAAGGTGGATAAAACTATTGTCGTGTCCGGTCGAGAGGAGTTTTTCGCAGAGGGCCTTGGCTTCATCCATGCGATTCAGCCCCATGAGCCCCATCAGCAGATTGGATACACCGAAGTCTTGACTAGGGCCGAGTTCCGTGGCTTTGCGCGCATTATCCACCGCAGTCCGATATCGCCCGAGGAGGACGGCATTGTTCGCAAGTGCGTTGTAAGCCTTCCAATCGTTCGGGTAAATCTCCAGCCACAGCTTGGAGTTTTCAGAGCCCTTTTCGCGCTCCCCAGTCACAATGTCGAAATAGCGGCCCGTGATGTAAAGTCGTTCTGGTTCGGTCGCGCGCGCTCTTAGCGCAAATGCTTTTTCGAAATATTGTTTTGCATAAGACGGCTCGCCGAGGTTGGAGTACGTCGACCCCAGCTGTGCGTAGGCAATGGCAAAATCCGGATCGAGGGCAATCGCCGTTTTCAATACATCGCGCGCTTCCACATTTTTGGAGTGCGAGCGCAGGTCGAGTCCCAACTGATACGCCCTAAGGGCTTCGAGAGAACTGGTGGTCGCCTGCTCAATCGAGACATCGAATGAATTCAGCGACCGCCGCGACTCGCCCAACCTTTTGCGGAGGTCGTCAACCGCTGCACTGAGCTGAGGAAGTACTTGCGGTTTGCCATCCACAGGAAAGGATTCGTGGACGAGCGATGCACCATCGGCGCAGTTTTGCGCCTCGAGCGATACCACATAGTGCGCGGACGTACCTCGAATGAGGCCGGTAACCAATGCCGCGCCCTTCAACCGCTGACACACCTGCAAGGCCAGTGCGGGGGTGAGGGCTTCCTCGGGCGACCGCCCGATGTTCTGCAGCGCCATCCCCAGTTTCTGTTCCGGAACGATGGTGACGTAAGGAGACTGCGCGAGATGGATCATCACCGCCCGGCGCAGGGAACCATCAAATACGGCGTCACCGGTCTCATTAGCGAAATCGCCGATTACGATCGCGGCATGTTCGGGAATCCGACTCCTCAAGCGAATAATCCAGGCTCCTACCGCCGCCGAAATTGCGAGCAAGCTCCCGATGACAGCTATCCACGCGAGCCGCTTCTTATTCCACATACTCGGCTGGGCCGGATTCGCAGCAACCGGGCTTTCAATCTGTACCGGGGCTATGAACCGGTATCCCCGCCGAGGAATGGTTTCGATAAATCTGGGATTGCTCGCGTCGTCTCCAAGAGCTTCCCGAACCTTCAGTACTGCCACTCCCAAGCTCCTGTCGAATTCAACAAATGTATTTTGTGGCCAAAGTCGATTTCGAATATCTTCCCGCGAAACAATCTGCCCGGCGCGTTCCACCAGGAGGAGCAGTAGCTGGAAAGGCTGTTCTTGCACGCGTACGCGTACCGAATCGCGCGTCAGTGTGCCATCGCCCGGGTCAAGCACGTAAAGTCCGAAACTGTAGCTTATTTCCGGGGCGGGAGAATTGTCCGTAGCAGAGGCCTTCATAACGCCAGGCGCGGTTTTGAGCGTCGAGTTTAGCACGAAAACAGACTTAGACGAGTTAATCAGACCCTCTAAATCATTAGAACGGAAAGAATTAGCAGTTAACGCAGAATTTGCCCTCAGTTGGTTTGCGAATTCCTCTAGTCGGAAGCAAAGTTCCCGTCGTGGTGCACCAAATTTAATCCTGAGGAGGCGGAGATGAGCCCTTGCCAATCCTGTGGTACCGCGTTAGCCGCTGACACTCGCTTCTGTCAGTCCTGTGGGTCGCCGACAGAACTCAGGCCAGATTTCTCTGTTTCGGCGATCGCGAGTTCGACTGGGTTCGCAGTTCCATCCGCGGAGTCGGGATCGAAAGCGATGGATACGAACCTCGTCGGAGCCCTCACCTACCTGGCGGGCTTCATCACGGGAATCATTTTTCTGGTCCTTGATCCATATAAATCGAACTCCTTCGTTCGCTTTCACGCATTCCAGTCGATCTTTTTCAATGTCGCCTGGATCGCGTTTTGGATTGTCTGGATGATTCTCTCGGCTGTGCTGACGCCTTTGACGGCTGGAATCTTCGGCTTGATTGCGGTGCCGTTGATGCTGATTTTCACCTTGGGCGGCGTTGGTGTCTGGATTTTCCTGATGTATCAGGCCTATCAGCAAAAACTTTTCAAGCTGCCGATCGTGGGCAGATTCGCCGCGCAGTATGCGGGCGTAAGACTGTGACGGTGCCGTCTCATTTCAGCAGATATGAACGAGGAAAATAATTGACTCAGTTTTTCAAACTAGCAGTGGTATTAGTCCTGCCGTCACTTGGGCACCGATTTCAAAGAAGAGGAGAGGATATGAAGATCCCGTTGAGCATCATTTCACAAATGTGTTTCCTGTTGAGTCTTCTGGCAGCGGTGCCAGCATTTTCCGCCACCGTGGTGGTAGGGACTTGCATGCCTAACAAAGTCAGCTATGACAGCCTGACGGAGGCCGTTCAAGGTGTTCCAACAGGCAGCACGATCCAAGTTTGCCCCGGCACGTATGCCGAACAAGTTGTGATTGATAAATCACTCACTTTGAAAGGAATAACTAGTGGCAATAGCGCGTATCCGATGATCGTGCCTCCCGCGGGTGGACTGAACGCCAACGCTACTGGTTTAAACAATTCACCCTTTTTCCCAAACAGTGCAATCGCGGCACAAATCATCGTCCTGAGTGGGGTCAACGTCACGATAAATGGCGTTGCCCTGGATGCAACCGGCAGTTTACCAATTTGCAATGCGATTGTGGTTGGAGTCCTGGTGCAAGACTCATCCGCAATACTAACGGACGTAGCCATCAAGAACCAGCTCCAGATCGGCCCTCCACCCTGTTCAAGCGCAGCTCGGGGCGCGGGTATTCTCGCCCAGAACGATACGACCGTCACGCAGACAATCAAAGTGCAGAACAGCACGTTCGTCAATGCAGGGCAAGCTATCGAGTCCGACGGAGGGGCAAACAATACTACGATCAGCAACAACTCCTTCGCAGGAAATTCTGCCAGCAACGAAAATGCGATTTCGATTGTGAGCGGAAACAGCACTATTCAGGGAAACACGATCGCCGACTACAACTATCCGTCGGCGGGAACCGACATCAACAGTGCAAGGTTTGCGATCTACATGCAATGCCCAGCCGGCGGCACCGTGGCCAACAACCACATCAGTAGCTCACAAGCTGGAATCTACTTCGCGCCATTCAACTGTCCCTCGGCTCCGCCTTCAGTCAGCGGCAACGACATTTCCGGAGCATCGCTGATCGGCATCGAGGTCTCAGGAAGCGGTGGATTATTCCAGGGCAATGACATCAGGACTTCTCTCACGGCTATTCGTCTGTCAGGAGTGGCCGCCGGTAACACGATTCAGAACAATACGATCAACGACGCCTGCGCAGCTTTCAGCTCTAATCCAGCTGCGGGAACCAACACCCTGCTCAACAACAAGGTTTTCAACTCCATCAACCAGGCAATAGTGAATACCACAGCACTCTGTCCCTGATGCGGAAACCGAGAGTTGCGGGCGGGCGGCGCCGGAGCAAATCCGTTCACGTAACCTGGCCGGCACACGCGCATGGCGAAACCGTCGATGCGGCACCTTGGGCCGTGAAAAATCAGGAATGGCGCCGCTGTACGAGGTTGAGCCCGTAAAGGCATGTTTACTTAGTATTCGCGACGACTGCCCAAAAGGAGAATGAAACTATGAAGGAATTCGGCAAAATCGTCTCGTTCGGATTTGGGTTTTTCCTGATAGCAGCGATGGTAGTGCCAGTTGCTGCCCAACAATGCAAACCACTCGTAGGCAGTTTCGAGGCCGAACTTCAACCAGCCAACGCATGTCCCGGAGTGCTCTGCACAGCGGGGCACGTATGGGGTGGCATCCAGGGCGATTATCGCTTCACCATGGACAAGATCATTCCAAATGGCGAGCCCGAAGTGCCAACGATCTCGTTCTTCACCGGTCACAGCATCATCAGTCTTAAGAGCGGCGATCAACTGTTTGGGACTGATACTGGAACAATCGATCTGCCGCCAGGAAGGGGTGGCTTTGCTTCGTTGATCACGTTTACCGGCGGCACTGGTGCGATGGCAAACGCGACTGGACAAATCCGACTGCGTGGGGAGTTCGATCCGGCAGCAGGCACTACCAGCGGCGACTACGTCGGCACGGTGTGCACCCCGTAGTGAGCGACGCGGGCCTGCCTTTGCGCGAAGAATGCACAGCGAGCTGCGCTGTAGGGCCAACTAGGTGCGCTCAATCGGAAGCTGCAGCCAAGGTCGTAACGCGGACATGGCTCCTGACAACCTCGGCGTCTGGTGTTTCACTGCCGCATTGATCACCACATGGATGCGGGAATGGCAACGCTGTACAAAGTCGAACCGTAGTTTGAGTTCACCGGCGCGAAAAGCAATAGCAGAACCAACTTTTGACAAGGAGAACTTCATGTTTCGCAACTACGCGTTCACGCTTTTTGTCCTTTCATTACTGGTGATGGGGCAGATCGAGAGAGCATGTGCGGCGGATAGCGTCGCGCCTTCATATCCCGACTGGGCAGCGTCCGTTGTCCCTGCCTACCCTCATGCCCGCCCCTGGAGCAGCCCTATCGCCGCGCGCGTGCAATCGAAAATGTATGGACTCGCAACGACCGACCTAATAACGACGGTGGTGGCGTGGTACAAAGCGCGCGTGCACGGCGCATGGTCGGAAAGCGAGGGAGGAAATACCCGGTCTGTAAAGAGCGGTGGCTTAAGAATCCAAATCTCAGCGAATTACTACGACGAATCGGGCGAGGAGAAACCAGGGACGCGCATTGCTCTTACGAGATATCACTGACGGGAAAACGGCCCGAGAGACAGGGTCAGATTCGATTAAGGAGGACCTCATGTTTCGCAAGTACGTTTTTGCGCTTTCTATTCTTTCACTGCTAGTGATGGGACAGACTGTGACAGCACGCGCGGCTGATGCCTGCCAGCCGGTCTACAACGCCCTGGCCAAAATCGTCACCACTCCCAGCCATAGTTATTCCACCCAGACGGCTCCGCTTGTAAATGGGCAGCAACGCAAAGTCGAGACCATCTACGTCCAGGGAAAGACCTATATGCTCGCAAGCGGTAAATGGATGGTCAGCCCCGCAACCCCGAACGATGTGCTGCAACAAGAGTTGGAGAACGAGAAACAAGGGAAATCCACCTGTCAATTCGTGCGCAACGAGTCCGTCAATGGAGAAGCCGCGGCTGTCTATTCCATGCGTCGTGAAACCGAAATCGCAAACGAAAACGGTCTAATCTGGATTTCCAAAACGAGCGGACTGGCACTGAAGAAAGAAGTTGATATGGAGTACGGCGGAAAGGTGGGCAAGATGCACTTGGTCGCACGGTACGAATACAGCAACGTGAAGGCGCCAATGTAATCCCAATTTTTGCTAAGAAATCAAAGGTCGCGGATAGGAGGCCAAGTCATGGGGAAGTTCTGCGTCAAATGTGGCGCACCACTCAACTGCGGACCGTTCTGCGTGAAATGCGGAGCCGACATGCGGAATGTCGCGACACCAGAGCCGCAATCACCCGGGTCAGTGGCGCAAATGCCAAAAGAATCTTGCAGACAAGATTCGGAATGGGGAAATGAATGAAAAAGAGTTTCTTAGTCGCAGGCTTGAAAAGTGCGCTAGTTTCACTCGGCCTTTTAACTGTTTGCGGGATATTCGTCGGTGACGTATGCGCATACGGCCAGTCACTTGCCGCGGCACCGCAGCCCTCGTCTGATCTTCAGGGTCTGACCAAAGCGCTCGCCGGGGAGTGGGCGCTCAATGTGAAGTTTGAGCCTGACGCCACGATGCCGAATGGTCTGACCAACACTGGAGAAGAAACCTGGCGTCCTGGACCAGGCGGATTTACGTTGCTCGAAGAAGAACATCTGTATATGCCGCAGAGCGAGGTCTTTCTGCTGGGCATTCTTTGGTGGAATACCGCGACCAAAACTCTCCAAGGCATGGAATGCCAGAACCGGCTGCCGTATACATGCGACGTCAAGGGTGCGCAGAACGACATATCCATGAGCTGGGGCGGCAAACAGTTTGTCATTGATGAAATTGAAACGTCGAAAAGCGGGAAGAAGTCTGTGTGGTACGAGGTCTGGTCAGATATCACTCCCAATTCGTTCACGCAAACCGGGGAATATGGCGATCCAGGTGGACCTCGGAAGCGGTTGTTCACGATTCACGCCACGAGAGTAACGAGTAATCAGATCAAGAGCGATCAATTGCCGTCCAATGACGCAGGGCCGGCGCCGGAAATGCAGAGCCTTGAAAAGGCCCTGAAGGGCAACTGGTCCACAACGTATGAGTTTGCACCCGGTGGCATTTCCTCGGCTGGCGGCACCGGCACGGGCGAAGAGCACTGGCGACTTAGCCCTGGTGGATACGTCTTGATGGAAGAAGAGCACGTAAGTGCTCCTTCCGGAGAAATGTTCCTTATCGCGCTTCACTGGTGGGACAAAACCACAAATCAGCTGCGCGGAATGCTCTGCAACAATTCCGGTCCGACCGCCTGCGATTTCAACACGTACTCCAATAGCACTCTGAACTGGGATGGAAAACAGCTAACAATCGACTTGGATTTCCCGGAGCACGGTAAGAAGATGACGTGGCATGAAGTCTGGTCCGGCATCACCCCGAGTTCCTTTACGCAAATTGGCGAGATGGGCGAGGTGGGTGGCCCGCTGAAAAAGGCGGTAACAATTCACGGCAGTAAGGTCACCGCGACCGGGATGAGTTCAGGAAAGTAACAATTTGTTCGGGGAGGTTTCGTTGGTCAAACTTTCAAAGTACCGCGTGCTCGTCTCAGGGATCCTGTCGCCCATCATGGCGGTTCTTTTGAGTGTGCTCGTAAATGGAGTACTGATGCGCTGGAGCGCCGACCCTAAGCAAGACTGGCTGTTCCGGCTGTCCGTGTCCACCGTCGTGATGGTTGTGCCTTTCGCGGTCACATTGGTATTTGCCATGAAAGACCGTTCCCGTTCGCGCCTTCTGCTCTCAGGAAAGATTGGGTTTGCTATTGCCATTCTTTCGCTCGGCCTGATCGCCAAGCCGGTGAGCGACGGCTTTATCCGGTCCAAGCAAGAGCGAAACAGAAAAATGCGGGACGTCACGGCTCCGGTCTTTGAAACCACGGACCTTTCTGGGAATCACCGACGCCTAGCGGATTACAAAGGCAAGGTCGTCCTTGTAAATATCTGGGAGCCATGGTGTGCACCGTGTCGCGCGGAAATGCCTGCGCTGGATCGCTTGTACCAAGAACGCAAGGATCGTGGATTAGTGGTGCTTGGCATGTCGGACGACGGCATTGCATCCCAAAAGAGATTTCTGACGGAAATCAAGGTGACTTATCCACTTCTCATTCTGACCCGAGATGTCCCGAGCCTATATCGTGACATTGCGCGCTATCCCGAAACGTTTCTGGTTGATCGCGAAGGGCGCCTTCAGCCCGCGCCCGATCTTGACCAGCCGTTCGAGAAGCTTGAAGCAAATGTAGACGCCTTGCTTGTTAGAGATTCGTCGCACTGAACATTAGTTATGGGAGACATTGATCGATGAATCGCAGAGACTTCCTAGCGCTTGGCGCCGGAGCGGCTGGTGGTGCCCTGCGCTTGGGGCGGAAGGCACCACACCAGGTATTCATCCTAGAGCCAGCGAGGCAACCGGTACTCGTCCGCTCTGGCTTCACGCGTAAACGGAACGGTCCCGACGAGCGCGCCTTCACCCTCAGGGATGTTCGACACCGAAGTTGTCCGCTCCTCTGACTCTGAGGGGCGCCTTGCAGTCTTCGTCTTTCCGTCAGGTGATCATCAATCCTATCGGGTGCCCCGCTTCATTTGCATCACGAACAGGATGAATGGATCTATGTGATGACGGGCGAATTCGTCGCCGAAGTTGACGGCGAGCGCATGCGCCTGAAGCCCGGCGATTCCTTGCTGATGCCGATGAAAGTCCCGCACCGCTGGAGTGTAGCGCAGCACTCTCATTGTGGCGCAATTCATCTCTACACACCCGCGGGATTAATGGAGACAGAATGGTCGCCGGTTGCTCAAAGCGAAGATCCGAAGAATCGGGAAGCACGCAAAGTGGAGTTTGAACAGCATGGATTGACGCTTCTGGGAGAGCCACTCAGCAAGGAAGAGATCGATCGAATCCTCTGATGACATACGCAACATTATGATGATCGGACCAAAACGCAAATCCGAGCACAACACTATGAAACAACTTTCCTTTTTGTCCAATCTGACCGCCACCGTCACTATAACTACATTGTTCGTTCTTCTGACAGTCTCCGCAGCATCGTCCGGGACTCCACAGAAGATTGGAGCGGGCTACGACATTGAGATGAGTCGAATGATTCCGGTGCGGGACGGAGTCGAACTTGAGGCCTGGATTTTTAAAGCTTCTCACCTGACAGCCAAAGCACCAACCGTGCTGGAGTTGACGCAGTATGACATCGACGGTGGGCGTCATAAAGACTTCGAGGAATTTGTAAGCCGGGGCTATGTGTTTGTGCAAGCGCTCGTTCGTGGTCATGGCCAGTCTGGCGGCGTGAAAAGCGACAATCTGGGTCTGCAGGTTGGCCGGGACGGTTATGACGCGGTGGAGTGGATCGCGAAGCAGCCCGGAGCGACGGCCATGTCTTTATGTACGGTGGTTCATTTGTTGGCATGACGCAGTGGCGCACCGCAGCCCAGCATCCGCCCCATCTCTTCGGAATCGCTCCCTACGTGCCAATCTATCCCGGCTGGGACATACCAAACCCGAATGGAATTCCACAAGCATGGACAGCCGTAGTTTTAGGCTACGTCTCTGGCCCGTTCGCTTAACAATGATTTCATCGCCAACCCTAACTACTGGCAAGGCACGATGCTCGAACAATACGCCGCCTACCGTCCCTTTGCTGAATTGGATGATGCTGTGGGAATCGCGCGGGATGATTGGTGGATGGCCGACGAGCATGGACAAAAACTCTCTCTTATGAAGGAGTGGCTGAATCACGTGGGAGACGAAGCATTCAACCTCGCTGCCGAGCCTAAACCTCCGGACTATACGAACATGAACTTTCCCGTTCTTAGCGCCACCGGCGACTTTGACGACGACCAGCCGGGAGCGCTTCGTTATTACCGCAACTACATTGCTCATGCACAGCCGACCGAACTGGCGAAAACCTTTCTCGTCATCGGTCCTTGGGATCACCTCGGTACGCAACACCCCGAGAAGCAGATCGGCGGTATTTCGATCCTCCAGGCGGCGGTCATCGACATGAACAAGCTGCACGCGGATTGGTACGACTGGGTTTTAGGACGCGGGCCACAACCCGCGTTTCTGCGGGAGCCTGTCGCGTATTTCATGATGGGAGCGGGCGAATGGCGTTACGCGAAGACGCTGGAAGCAGCGTCTTCCGGAGATCCGAAGGGCGCGGTTCCGTAACGGTGTTTTTAAGCCAGAACTACTGAAGCCGGGGGAGGTCGTCGAAGTTCCGTTTGAATTCAGCTGGAAGGCGCGGAGAATTCCTGCTGGATCCCGGCTACGCCTAACCATTGCTCCGCTCAATTCCCCGAGTTACCAGAAAAACTACAACACAGGTGGCCGGATCGGCTATGAGCGGATCGAAGACGCTCGAATCGCGAACATCAGAATCTTCCACGATGCTCAGCGACCGAGCTATTTGGCTCTGCCCCTTGCCGCGCCGACCGCAGTAACGGGTAATCACTGATTTGGCCAATTCGAAGCTGTCCCACGACAGTTACCGCACGATGCGGAACCCGAGCTACCTAAAGAATTTCATGGTCCAATTATGGTCCAGTAATTGTTTCTGAATACGCCAAAAACCGCTCTTGGGAGCCACCCGTGCCGCGGTTTTTCAATCAATTACGACCGAATTGGTCGCTGAAAGTAACTGCGGGTGCTGTGGTCTTGATTCGTGCGATACAGGGACTACGAAATGTGTTTGGCGAGCTGGATGCGAGGCCACTCGACGGGTCCGTTTTCAGGCGGGAAACGCAGCTTTCGGGTTCTTAGACCCCTTGAGAGCAGCGCCAGTAGTTGCTTGCGCGTCGCGCTGATCGCAACTCCTCGATACCCAAATCCCAAGAGAGCATGCACGCGTTTCTGTGATCGCAATTCGCCAAGCATCCAGGGCCCCCACTCAGGTGTAGCGGGCAGTCCGTAATGGCTGACCCACGACGACCAGATGAAACTGTCGTCATCACTCGCGAGTAGGAGCTTGCCATCCGCTGTCGTGCCTGCCAATCCCTGGGAACAGGCCACGAGATGGCGCAATGGACGCTTACGTCCTGCAACTGCCACGGAACCGCGGAAGAGCAGCGGTTTTTCTCCCAGCGCAACTATGTTTTCGCCGCCTGCGGGATCCATTACTGTGAACATGTCTCCGTTCCCAAGGGCTGCTGCAATGGCCCCGATCTCTATATCTCCACCGACGACCGAAACAAAATGGGCTTTGCCGCGCTCTTCGCCAATAAAGGCATCCAGATGCAATCGAATGTTGGTGGTCGTCTTTTCAGTTCGTCGTACATAGATAAGCTTGCCAAAGCGC
>DASRFP010000022.1:0-132990 GCA_035651475.1 Terriglobales bacterium
GGCTCGTCAGTTTTATGCAGTATGATCTGGGTTACTTCGATTTGGAGACCAGAGTCTTGGAACCGCTCGAAAATCCATTCGGCCCAAAAGTGTTACCCATGTGACCGGTACATTCTGTAACCCATGTCTCCGGGCTGGACCGAGATTTTCTGGAGCGGGAGACGGGATTTGAACCCGCGACTTCGACCTTGGCAAGGTCGCACTCTACCACTGAGTTACTCCCGCTCAGTATCGAAATTGTATTCGAGATCCCTCGACTGCGCTCGGGATTTCGGCGGCGGGCTCAGACGCCCGCCAGACGCCTCAAGTTACTCCCGCTCAATCACACGATTATAAATCAAGCAGCAGATGCACTGGAACTGAGTGATGAGTCATCCGGGGGATTGAATCATTGGGTTTTGTTTCAATGATTAAATGATCCGATGATTGAATGGTTCAATCCGTCAGTTTCCCATGCGCCACTGCGGATCTTTTTCTGCATCGACGATTTCGCCATCCCTCATGTGAATGATGCGGTCGCCATAATCAGCGGCAGATGGATTGTGCGTGATCATGAGTACGGTTTGCCCGAGTTCCTTATTCGAATGGCGCAGCATACTCAACACGGCTTCTGAATTTTTCGTGTCCAGATTTCCAGTGGGCTCATCGGCCAGCACGATCGCAGGCCGATTGATGAGCGCCCGCGCCAATGCGACCCGCTGTTGCTCGCCTCCGGAAAGCTCTGAAGGTCGGTGTTGCAGCCGTTTATCGATGCCAAGCAACTGGACGATCTTATTGAAGTACGTCTCGTTTCGATCCCCATTTTTTCCGGCAATGTCGATCGCGACGTCGATGTTCGAACGGGCATCGAGGGTGGGCAGCAGATTGAATTTTTGGAACACAAACCCAATCTTCGATTTCCGCATGTTCGTACGCGCAGCGTCGGAAAGTTTCGTGAAATCAACTCCGTCGATGATCACACTTCCGGAATCGGCGCGCGTCAATCCCCCTAAGCAGTAAAACAGCGTGGATTTTCCGCTACCCGAAGGCCCTACGATGCTGACAAACTCCCCTCGTTCCACGCTAAACGAGACTCCCCTCAGCGCTGGAACTTCGATTTTGCCGATGTGATAGGTCTTCTGCAGGTCAACTGCTTGGATAATCGCAGGCATTAAGCTTTCGATCTTACAACAAAGGCAAGTCGGTTCGGAGACACAGACAGCACGTACTTGCACCCGTTCACTTCGTATCTGCGAGTGGTCCCTTGCCGCCGAAGTTCAACCCCAAGTGCGGCTCCGATTTTGTGCCGGTGATGCGAATCGGGAGGACGGTGCCTGCGCCGTTCTTGGCGAAAAACGGATCCACTGGTTTGAGGAAGACAGACTTCCAGCCTCCAACCATTTGCGAAAGCCTGGCATGAAATCGGGCGCGTCCCGCGAAATTAAATTCGTTTCCATCCAGACTGAAATTACCCGCTAGCTTCACCTTGGTGCCTGGCATCTGAAACAGGAGATTGCGCGAGGTAAACACGGAATTTTTCAATCTGAAGTTGCCGCTCATCTCGCTTTTTATGTTATCGGGAATATTATCGGTTGCGAGCTTCGGTTTCCCTTGGCTGCGCATGCTGAGCGCGTCCACCCTGCTTTGAATCTTCTGGTTAGAGAAGTGCGCTTGTTGAACGCGGAACCCACCTTTCAACTTTAATCTCTGCATAACGTCTTCCGTTCCAGCCGGAATATCCAGTTTCATCTTCAATTGAAGTCTGCCACTCATCACTGGAGGCTTGGTGCGCACCGCTAGCTGCAGCAAATCCTGGATATTCCCATCAGAAATAGTCACATTCAGATGAACGTGATGGCCATGAGGAAGTGCGGAGCGAACCACGAAACCTTTCGCCATGATGCTGGTGTTGAGAATGTTGGCTTCTACAGGCTCAAGATAAGTATTGCCGTTGGTTCCATCAACGATGGCGTGAAATTTGGTTTTGAGTGGAACAGGGCTGCCGCTCACCTGAAGACGAAAATCCGGCGTGTTCGTCTGCCCATCGACCGCCAGATGCCCGAGTGTACCGTCGTAAGTTCCCGTCGATGAAAGAATACCTCCTATACCTGCGATCGTGCTCAGATCGGCGTTGGTGAATGTGTAATCCCCACGAACCGGTGTGTCACGTGGTTCATCGGAATCAAACGGCCCGAATTCGCCATGCGAATCTATGTAGCCCTCAGGCTTGGGATTGATGAGCTTGGCCGTGAACTTCATCGGCTGACCCACACCAACATCTTGCATCCACAGGTTCTTGATTACGAAGTTAAGCGGCTGCTTGTCAGGAGTGTCGGTGTTGATGATCAACAACGCAGTTTCTGCGTGAAAGCGATCAACAATTATGCTGATCTTGCCGGCCGAAAAATTATCTGAGTCATTTTCGTCCTGGCGCTTGGGGGGAACATTCAGGCGCATTCCTTTCAAAAACACTGTTCCGACGTGTATTGGAGATCGAAGGAGAGCCAGCGCTCCCAATCGAAAGCGGAATTCATCGACCGTTATCAACGGCTGAACGCCAGGAGCATGGATGTTGGGATCAGACTTGCCGTAAATGAGCAAATCTTTTCCGGAAACCGTCAGGCCCTGGTAGAAAGAAATGTTCAGGGCAGCCAGCTCAACCTTGGTTCGGAAACGGGTTGAAAGTGTTTGAATCACCCGTGCTCGTAGCAGAGGGCCCGCATGATGCGCGAGAATCAACAGAATAACGCCGAAACAGAAAACGGCCACGACGATGATGGCGAGCACCTTCCCCGCGCGCGTGCGCATTGCCGCCCGTAATGGCCCAGGCCGGTTCATCGTGCGACTTCTTCAAGATGCGCGTCAGAAGACGAGAGTTGGACAACCCTTGCTGGTGCGCCAGCTTCCGCTTAGCGCATATCCAACTCTCGCAGGTTCACACTACAGCGAACTCTTTAAATTGGTTGTCGAGTTTAGGACTTAGTTAAGCGGAGGCGATATGGTTTGTTGGTGGGCTTGGGCGTGAATACATTGGCTGTGCAGGCGTGTGTGGCCGCGCTTCGGCCCGCGCTTGCGTACAAGCAGCAGCCGAATCCGCTCGAGCAGATCGGCAGGCGCATACATTCCTTTCGCCAGAAAGACGTCGGCGCCGGTCTCTCGCTCGTAGATTTTTACTTTGCCGGAGAGAAGGATCGCCGGGGTCTCAGGCGAGAACCCTTTCACGCCTTCGATCAGCTTTGACCCATCGATTCCCGGCATGATCAGGTCTGTAAGCACCAGGTCAACGCCGCCTTGCTGGAAGCGCTCGAGCGCTTGCTGCGCGTCGGAATATGCCAGAACGCGATAGCCCCGGGTTTCGAGCATAACTTTTCGGATTGAGAGTGATTGTTCGTTGTCATCAACACAGAGGATCGTGCGTTTTGGTTTCATTGGCCTTCCCAAATAGCGCCTTAAGAGGCAGCGCAAAAAATTTTGAATTTTAGGTTCGGAAAAATCGACTAGAGCGGAATGAATCCTATCGTCGGAGCAGACGCGTGTAAAGTGACGGGAAAGCCAATGCGAAATTTTCAACTTGAAAGAATCGATTGTGTGTGCGGGTATGCATTTTCAGCGGAGTTTATCGCTTGTGAATTCAAAAGAAAATTTCCCCGCGCAAAACTTCAACAACATTTCCACCGACGCGTACATTAACCACTCTGTCATTGCTGCGAGAAGCACGAACAAAAATCTTGCTCGGCCGCTGCATCTCGATGCCTTGCTCGATCAAAACACGTTCGTCTGGTTTGGCGACTCCGTGCTGTACCATCCACGCTGCTGCGCAGCCCGAGGCTGACCCGGTTGCGGGGTCTTCACCGTTGTAAAACAGCATGCGGGCGTGAAGGCGGGCGGTTTGGTCGAGCGCCTCGCGAGTCACGCAGAAGAAAAACTTGGCTCCGCTCGAACTCAGATATTCCATCGCTCGCGCTTGATTGATTGCAAGCCGGCGAATCTCCTTGAGCCCGCGAATCGGCAGGATGGTAAAAGGCACGCCAGTTGATACCGTCTGGATCGGCAGTTCAGGATCGATATCTTCGAGCGGAATGCCCGTGACTTCTGCAATTTTCTTGCGCTCGTGAATCTGCCCAAAGACCGGATCGTTCTGCTGCATCTCTCCGAAAACAGGCTCGCCGTCCTTTTCTTCGAACTGCACCGGAATTGTGCCGACGTTTAATTCCAGTTTGATTTCGTTAGCGCCAGAGTCGCCACGCAGCGCGAACGCGGTTCCGAGTGTCGGATGGCCGGCAAAAGGCAGTTCTTCCTGAACGGTGAAAATTCGCACGCGAATGTCGTGTTCTTTCTCCGTGGCAGCGTCTCGCGGAAGGATGAACGTCGTCTCCGAAAGGTTCATCTCTCTTGCAATTGCTAGCATTTCTTGATCGGTGAGTCCGCGCCCATCGGGGAACACGGCGAGCGGATTGCCTTCCAGAGCGCGCGAGGTAAAAACGTCCAATTGCGTAAAAGGTAGGCATCGAAGAGAACACATGTGTATTGGACGGAGGAGTGGACCTGAATGGTTCAAAGCTTTTCTGGAATGGCTACGTGAGTCACACGTGCTCACAGCGAGTTTGACGCCAAACTTTGCCCTGCGTATCCTATTTTCATGCGAATCACCACGCCGGTTTGTGCCTGTTGTTGTATGTGCGCGCCGGCGTGTGGGTAGAGTAGAAGGTTTTTCGAACCCACCTGGCGCAAAGCGGGTGGGTTTTTTATTTGGGCAGGCATCCACCACTTGCACCGCAAGGCCCGAACAATTTTCTTAGACATAAATTTCTCCTGAGGAGGGAAAATGAGCACTGCAACATTGACTCCAGCCGAAGCTGCCGTTCTGCGCATTAACGATGTCGCTCCGGATTTCACCGCCGAAACAACCGAGGGCACCATTCATTTCCATGACTGGATCGGCAACGGATGGGCCGTCCTGTTCTCGCATCCCAAAGACTTCACACCCGTATGCACCACGGAGCTGGGCGCAATGGCAAAGCTCCAGCCCGAGTTCGCGAAGCGCAACACGAAAATTTTGGCCGTCAGCGTTGACCCGGTCAGCGATCACAAGAGGTGGCAGGGTGACATCGAAGAAACGCAGGGAGCGAAGGTGAACTATCCAATGATCGGCGACCCACAGCTCAAAATCGCCAAGCTTTACGGCATGCTGCCCGCTGCTGCTGGCGACACTTCGCAAGGACGTACTCCGAACGACAACGCGACGGTTCGCACCGTGTTCGTGGTTGGCCCCGACAAGAAAATCAAAATGCAGCTCAGCTATCCCATGAGCACAGGTCGCAACTTCGACGAGATCTTGCGCGTGATCGATGCGCTGCAACTCACGGCAAAGCATCAGGTTTCCACGCCGGCGAACTGGAAACCTGGAGACGACGTCATTCTTGGCGGAAGCATTTCGAACGAACAGGCGAAGGAAAAGTATCCAGATGGCTGGAAATCGCCCAAGCCGTATATACGGATCGTGCCGCAGCCGAAATAGGTATTTGTCAAAAACCTGTCAAGGACAAAATTGTCGCTGCTAAGGGCCGATGGCAGATGCCATCGGCCATCGCAGCTTGGCAAGTTCGTGCGGTCTCTAGCCTATGGTTTGTTACGAAAACGGAACAAACATTCACAAGGTGAGATTTGAAAGGCTGCTGTTGGGCTACCCGGGAAAACGCGAACTTAGTCCGGGTAAACAGCCTGCCTCGCGCGGGATCCGAAGCAATTCACTCCTGGTAGTACCCTCCGGCGTTGTTCCGTTTTCGTAAATTCAGCCCTTGATTCCCTGGTGAAGTTTTCGAAGCCTGTTCCGGTCGGCGATGACACTCTACCGGTTCGACCTCCACGGACCCTGTTACCTAAGTCAATGACAGCATTGATTTTCCACAGAGAAACTCTTGCGTCCTCTGGTACCATGAACTCACGATTTTTCAACGGAAGTTAAACGCAATTTACCTCGATATAGGGACGGGTTCTGGTTCATAACGGAATGCGGTTCGATTCCGACACACCAGTTGGGGAGTTTTACAAAAATTTGTCAGGTTCCTAGGTGTTTCCCAATTGAGAGACTTACAATCGGCATACACCTTAGAACTCATACAGCAATACCTGAGTGCGTGGGCACCGCGCGATGAAATTGAGTTGCCCATAAAAACTCAGGCTTACGTGCACTATTCGCAAGTGAGGTGGTGGTGCCAATGAGTGTTGACGGACGCGCTACAGTCTTCCTGCTTGCTCAAAACAGACTTTTGCGTGAAGCACTATCGAAAATCCTTAGCAAAAAAGAGTGCCTCCATGTTATCGGTTCCTCCGCTTTAACTCATGACTCCTTGCAGGAAATTGCAGTTTCTTCTCCTGACGTTCTTGTAATTGATTCCTTCACAAGCAACATTGCGCACTTGGAATTTGCCCGCGAGATTCAGCAACGGCTGCCGGTTATCAAACTGGTCATGATCGGCATGGAAGCCGATGGTCAGCCTTTCCTGCAAGCGATCCGCGAAGGTGCCATGGGCTACGTGGTGAAGGACGCCTCGGCCCTGGAGGTGGTTGCTGCCGTACGGACGGTCGCGACCGGCGGCGCATTCTGCTCTCCTGAGCTTTGTGCCTTTTTATTTCGTTTTGCCGCACAGCAGAATCAGATGCCAAGCTTCTACGCTCGCACCCGTTTGGGATTAACCAATCGCGAACAACAGCTCGTGGGATTGATTTCGCAAGGTCTTACTAATAAAGAAATCGCAAATCGACTGCAGTTGGCAGAGCAGACGGTTCGTAACCATGTGCATCGCATGCTTCGTAAACTAGGCGCCAGTCATCGGCTGGCCGTGGTGGATATTTGCAGAACTGAAGGCATTTCGGTTTAAAGGTTACTTCGGCCTGCAATCCGTCCTCATCCGGTGGCAATTATCTCTCCGTGAGCGTTGTCTGAATCCGTACCGATTTCCCTCGCTCCCTGCACTCCTATCAGTGCATTCCCTTAACGGTTGGTACGAAATTGGTACGCGCTACCAAGTTCGATTGGTACTAAACAAAATTACCGTACCAATTCTGCTCACATAGGCGTGTTCTTCTCGGGGACACTTTTGTCCCTTACGTGATCCAGCAACTCACGTTGATAATTGCCGCACTCGCGTCCGTGCTTGGAGCGTGCTATGCAAAAAATCAGAGTGCTGGTGGCGAACCGCCCCCGTCTCATGCGAGACCTGGTCCTGGCCACCATTTCTGAACAACCCGACATTGAGGTGCTAGGCGAACTAGAGGACGACTCGAAAATCGCCCAGGCCGTGGCCGAGTGTAAACCCGACTTTGTAATTGTCGCCCTCGATAAACCAGGCGAGCGTCCGCCGATTTGCGACTACCTGTTGGTGAATCATCCCCTGGTAAAAGTGCTGGCAGTGGCGCCTGAAGAGAATGACAGCGTTTTCTTCTGGTCTGACATTCGTTCGACTTCAATCGAAAGTTCGGAAGAGGGAATCTTGAATGTCATTCGCGGCAAGACTCAGCTGCGGTATGAACGAGTTATGTAGTGGGGCCTAGCGGTTGCTTCGTGTCCCAGGTTTCCGTAAGTAGCTGTACAAAAAAGATTTAATTGGCTATCTCACAAAAGGCCAGAGTGTAAGTGAGGTGGCGGAGCTGTAAATAGGGTATGAATTTTCGAACCGGAGAAGTAGCCAGCAACCGGGAAGCAAGTGCCCCACAGGGTGCCGCTCACTGGTATGCGCTTTATACGAACGCGCGCCACGAAAAGGTCGTCGCCAAACAACTTGAAGAGCGCCGCATTGAAACCTTTTTGCCGCTCTACCGTAGCTGGCATCGCTGGAAAGACCGGCGAAAACAGGTCGAGCTTGCGCTTTTTCCCAGCTATGTCTTCGTGCGAATCGAGGAGCAACAAAAAATACCGGTGCTGAAGGTGCCCGGCGCGGTACAGGTTGTGAGTTTCAACGGAAAAATAGCCGCCCTCCCCGAGCGCGAAATTGAAGCCCTCCGCAATGCTCTTGAAAACGAAACTTACGCCGAGCCCTGCCCGTACTTGAAAGTCGGCAGAAAGGTTCGCGTGGTGCGCGGACCGATGGAAGGCGCAGAGGGCGTGCTTTCGCGCAAAAAAGATAAATGCCGAGTCGTGATCTCCGTCGATGTGCTCATGAGATCTGTTGCAGTCGAAGTGGATGCCTCGGATCTTGAAGCAATTTGAAACGAGTCGATTTTGCTGCCCAGCTTGTACCCAAGAATTGAGGATGAAATGACGCGCAGGAGATTTCGTATGCGCAATTTGGCTGGCCTGATGAGGCCCTGTTTAATTCTGTTGCTCTGCACCGGATCACTAGGCACGGTTCTCAGCTCTGCCCAAACACAAACGGCAAGATATGACGCGGACCCCACCGCGAGAATGAAGTCTCGCGCGGAGCAGGAAGCCGAACGCCAGGTCGCGCTCGCGCCCGACAAGATCATCGAATTGCTCCACCAGGAGCCCGGTCTGCTTCTGGAAGTGAAAAAAATGTTGGTTCGTAAGGCCTACGAGCAAGGCCGCATTCTCGATCCGGAAGACCTGACCGACGACGCTCTCTTTGAATTGCTTCGCGAAGATCACAACATCTGCGTTCTTGCTACTCGCGAAATAGAAGATCGTGCATACGTTCGAGCCAAGCCGACGCTCGAAGAAATCGAACGGCAAAAAGAGTTGGACGCTCGCATGGGATTGACTCGCACGCCGGCATCTGCACAAACACCGGGGTCGAATCAGCTTCCAAAGTCTGTAAGTCAGGAAGATGATTATTGGGAACGGCACGACCGGAGCGTCGAAACCTACACGCTTCCTCAGCAGCAAACGATTCCAAACCAGGTTCAGCCCACGGCACCCACATCGCCGGCGGCGCCTCAGGTCAGTCCAGCACCTGAGAATCCACAGCGCCAGCTCGAAATGACCAGACTTCCCGCGAATGAGGATTCTTTCGACGGGATGAGCGTTGAAAACGTCGGCCCGGCTTCCGGCGGAACAATGAGCCACATCACTCCCGAACAGCTTCCAGGTCTTCTCAACGCAAGTTCGTCCTCCAGCTTGAATGCTGCAACTCTCGATGGAAGCCCGGCTAGAAATCGCGGCAGCCAAGTGCCGAACTACGGCGGATCGATCTCAATTGGCAATTCTGTTATGACTTCTGTTCCGTTTCCTCAACGGAACCCGAGTGACATGTCGGCCCGGTCCTCTGATGCTGATTTACAGGCCAGGTTAGTCGCACCGCGTTACCAAGTACCTTCTGCGGAAGACTTGAACCTAGATCGCCCACAGCTTCGCCGCCGGGCAAATCCCTACGCGAATGTGCCTTCCTTGTATGACCTTTATTCTCAGGTATCTCCGCGTCCCGCAGTCCTGCAACATTTCGGCGAAAACATTTTTCGCAACGGGATTGGAAACGTCGACAAGCTCCCGATGGATCTTCCTGCTGGGCCCGACTATGTTCTCGGTCCGGGAGATGGCGTAAGCATCGATATCTGGGGTGGCATTGCACAACGCTTGCAGCGAGTCGTCGATCCTTCCGGTCGTCTGGCGCTGCCGGAAGTAGGCACAGTCGAAGTCGCAGGCCGCACGCTCGGCGATGTGCAGCGGGTTGTGCAGGCCGCCTTGCGTACGCAGTTTCATGAGGTCGAAGCCGATGTCTCGCTGTCGCGCATCCGCAGCGTCCGCGTCTACGTTGTTGGTGAAGTCGAGAATCCCGGCCCATACGACATCAGCTCGCTTTCGACACCGCTGAATGCGCTTTACGCGGCAGGCGGCCCGACCTCGCGTGGTTCGCTGCGTCACCTGCGCCTATACCGCGGCAAAAATCTGGTTCAGGAAATCGATGCCTACGATCTGCTCCTCCATGGAGTGCACAATGATCTCGCCAAAATTCAATCCGGCGACACCATTCAGGTTCCTCCCATCGGCGCGCAGGTGACAGTTGAAGGTATGGTCATGCACCCGGCGATCTATGAACTGGGTAGCGAGAAAAGTTTGTCCGAAGCGCTTGAGCTTGCGGGTGGCGTGCTGACCTCCGGAACTTATCGTCACATTGAAGTCGAGCGCGTCATGGCACATCAAAGCCATACGATGTTGCAGCTGGACATGCCTGAAGGAAACGACGCGCAGGCGGTCAATAAAGCCCTCGATGACTTCTCGGTGCAGGACGGCGATGTCATTAAGATTTCGCCGATTCTTCCTTATTCGGAGAAGACGGTTTATCTCGATGGCCACGTTTTCCATCCCGGCAAGTACGCCTATCGCGATGGAATGAGGCTCACCGACCTCATTCATTCCTATAGCGACCTGCTGCCAGAACCGTACAAGCGACATGCAGAAATCATTCGCCTGGAGGGCCCTGACTACACTCCGGTCGTCCTCGCGTTCAACCTGGGTGATGCGCTTGCAGGAAAACAGCAAGACTTGACGTTGAAGCCTTTCGACACGGTTCGCGTTTTCGGACGTTACGACTTCGAGGATCAGCCGGTAGTCAGCGTCGATGGGGAAGTGCGTGATCCCGGCGATCATGTCACGAATGGAGCTACTCGCCTCAGTGATGCAGTCTTTCTTGCTGGCGGCGTCACACCTGATGCTGAACTCGACAATGCTCAAGTTTTTCGGCACACCGAAGATGGCAAGCTAAAGGTCATCAGCGTGGATTTGAAAAGGGCTTTGGACAACGACCCGAAGGACAATCTTCTTCTTGAGCCGAAGGACCGTATCTTTGTCCATCGAGACTTGGCGAAGGTTGATCCTGCCACGGTAACTATCCAGGGAGAGGTTGCGCGGCCGGGAAAATATCCGCTCGGCGAAAGCATGAGTGCGGCCGATCTTGTTCGCGTTGCAGGCGGATTTAAGCGCGGTGCCTATACCCAAACTGCTGATCTGACTCACTACGAATTAGTGAACGGCACGAACGTCGCGGGCGAGAGCGTGAATGTGCCCATCGGCAAAGCCATGCAGGGGGAGCCTGACACCGATGTTCGTTTGCACGACGGAGACGTACTTACGATCAAACAAGTCACGGGCTGGAAAGATGTTGGAGCAAGTATCTCCGTCGCAGGCGAAGTAATTCATCCCGGTACTTACGGAATTCAGGAAGGCGAACGCCTTAGCTCCATTCTTCAACGTGCGGGCGGGCTGCGCGGCGATGCTTATCCTTACGGCGTTGTCTTAGAGCGCAAGCAGGTACGTCAGTTAGAGGAAGAAAATCGCGAGCAGCTCATCCGTCAGGTGAGAATCGACGGTGCGAACCTGACCCTCATTCCCGAACAGGATACCGATCAGAAAATGGCGAAGGAAGCAGCTATAAACCAATGGCAGTCATCGCTGCAAAAGCTGCAGGAGTCGCCGCCATCGGGTCGTTTGGTCGTTCATGTAACTAAAGACATCAGGAAATGGGCAAATACTCCGGCAGACATTCAAGTCCGTGCAGGAGACGTTGTCTACATCCCCAAACGCCCGAACTTCGTAATGGTTGAAGGTTCGGTTTATAACCCGACTGCAGTTACTTACAAACCAGGAAAAGATGCTGGGTGGTACTTGAGACAAGCTGGCGGTCCGACGAACAGCGCAAACAAAAAAGCAGTTTTTGTAATCCGCGCCGATGGTTCGGTGGCCGGCGGATCGAGTGGTTTGTTCAGCGGCGGAGTCGAACGGGCCGCTCTGCATCCAGGCGACTTAGTCATGGTTCCGGAGAAGGCGTTTAGTGGGACAACGAAATGGAAGCAAACTCTCGAGTCTGCTCAGTTGGCCTATGCAATTGGCGTCGCAATTCAGGTGGGAAGAAGCTTTTAGGTTGCTTTGTTCAGATGTCTTTAATTCGTAGTGTCGCGGCAGGAGCCACTTTGATCTTGTTTTTCGGTCTGACAACCTGGGCCCAGAGCACGAGTGACGAGAGTGGTTTGCCGTCGGCGCCCTCTCCGTCAGGAGAACACAGTAACTGCAGCAGCAATCGCCGCCATCTATCCTTAGCGAATCCTTTCCACTCATCAACGCAAGAAGGTGATTCGAAGTATGAGCTCGAGCCCGGTGCTGACCCTGACAATCATTTGCTTCTTCCATTCGCAAAGCATTTTGCCGAAGATCAGTACGCGTTTTGGACAGCTCCCGCGCACTTTCGGTCTAAGGATCTCGAATGGATCGCTCCATTTACAGGAATTACTGCTGGCTTCATGGCCGGTGACAGCTGGATTTCTAAACAAATTCCACTCGGAGAGGTAAACCGTAGCAAAACATTCTCGAATTACGCGACTTACTCCTTGATCGGCGCCGGCGCCGGATCGTTTCTTTTAGGTCACCTCAATAATGATGATCATATGTCGGAAGCCGGGCTTCTAAGCGGCGAAGCAGCGATTAACAGTACAGCAGTGAGTTACCTGTTCAAAGAAATTACGCAGCGCCCTCGCCCATATCAGGCGAATGGGAAGGGCACCTTCTTTCAGGCTGGCAGCTCTTTTCCCTCTGAGCACTCTGCAATCGCGTGGTCGATCGCGAGCGTAATGGCACACGAGTATCCCGGGACATTAACCAAAATTCTCGCTTATGGCCTGGCAACCGGCATTAGTGCAACGCGAGTTACCGGCCAGCAGCATTTTGCTTCTGATGTAATCGTAGGTAGCGCGTTAGGTTGGTATTTCGGAAGGCAGGCCTATCGTGCTCACCATGACACCGATCTGACTGGCGACTCGTGGGGCAATTTCCTTCCCGATAGCTCCAGCGAAAAAACCCGCAATTCTGAAAATATGGGATCGCCTGACGTTCCGCTCGATAGCTGGGTCTATCCCGCGCTGGAGCGTTTGATCGCACTCGGTTATATCAAGACTGCATACCTGGGCATTCGCCCATGGACGCGCATGGAATGCGCGCACATGCTCGAAGAAGTCGAAGAGCGCATCGGCGACGAGGATGCCGAGAACAGTAACCAGGCAGTTCGAATCTACAAGGATCTCGCCGAAGAATTCACTCCCGAAACGCGCCGGTTAGACGGTGCGGCGAACCTCGGCGCGAGCCTTGATTCCGTCTACACGCGTGTAACTCAAATCTCCGGCCCACCACTGCGGGACGGCTACCACTTCGGCCAAACGATCATCAATGACTATGGACGCCCGTATGGAGAAGGCTTCAACTCGGTCGACGGCATAACTGCCCACGCCGAAGCGGGACCGTTTGCGGTCGATGTTCGGGGTGAGTATCAGCATTCGCCGGCAATTGCGCCCGACGGGTCAACTGTACTTCAGGCAATAGCAAATGCAGATTTCACTAGTCCCGTTCCTGACGGGAGGGCTGAAGTAAATCGGCTCGACTTGCTTGAGGGATCGGTCTCAGTCACGTTACATAATACAAAACTGTCTTTTGGGAAACAGAGCCTATGGTTGGGGCCTGGAGAATCGGGCTCTCTCTTGATGAGTGACAACGCCGAGCCCGTGCTGATGTTAAAGCTCGACAGTGTATCGCCTTATGAGGTCCCGCTTTTATCAAACTTATTGGGTCCGGTGCGGGTCGAATATTTTCTGGGACAATTGGCTGGCCATCAATTTGAGTTAGATGGAAATCAGTTGCTCGGCCCTGGGGGCATTTCTCCACAACCTTTTCTCGACGGCGGCAAACTTAGTTTCAAGCCGACAGCAAACCTGGAAATGGGAATAGGATTTACCGCTCAATTCGGGGGACCGGGCCTTCCGTTTACGTTCGACAACTTTGTACGAACCTTTTACGTCCACACTCAAAATTCATCTACAACAACTGGTAATAATCCAGCCAAACGGGCCACCAACGCGGACTTTGAGTATCGTGTGCCCGGGATCCGGGATTGGTTGACTATTTATGGTGATGCGCTAACGGTCGACGAAGTCTCGCCTATCGGATCAACGCGGGCGACCGTTAATCCCGGCTTGTATGTCCCGCAGTTTCCAAAGCTGCACAACCTGCAGTTCCGCGCCGAAGGCATTCATGAACCACTCACGAGTGAGTTTGCACCAGGTTTCGTCTACTACGGAATTCGCCGCTATCGTTCCGGATACACAAACGACGGAAACTTGATGGGAAGTTGGATTGGGCGTGCCGGCCGCGGAGTGCAAAGCTGGCTCACATACTCGTTCTGTCCTCGTTCCCAGTTCCAGTTCGGATATCGACTGCAAGAAGTTTCGCACCAATTTCTTCAGGGTGGGCGATCCTCTGACTACGCAGTTGCTTCCAGTCTCGATATTTCGAAGACTTTTTCGGCGAAAGGATTTATTCAATATGAACAATGGCGATTTCCGCTACTCGGCTCCAGTAGCAAGAATAATGCAAGCGTTGGGCTCGAATTCACATGGCGGCCGGGTTTGCAGATTCGAGAGTAAAGAAGTGGGTATAACGATGCAGCTAGTTATCAATGTGAGAGTGAGTCAGAATGTCCTCCTCAGTTAAGTTACCCAAAACCCATAGAACGCAACCTGACGGAACACCGACGTTCGATTTACGGTTGGTTGGCTCGGGCGTCGCAAAGCAAACGACCGCTGCTAATTTCAGACGGCTAATCATCGCATGCGAGATGTTTGCTGATTTGGCGATCATTGCACTCGCAACACGAACGGGTTACTTCGTGTATGTGTTTGCGGGAATGGGGAGGCACGTTCGCTTTCCTGTCAGTCTAATCTGGGCGGCGGGTGCAATTTTCGGGACCGTGATCGTGCTGATGTTAGATCGCGTTGGTGCGTACCGCAGAGGCAACAGCCTTTTGCGGGTGCGCGAGACGGAGCAGGTTTTGCGAGTGTCGGCAGAAGCACTGGTAGCTGTTATGATCATTAGCTTATTTGCCAATATTTTAATCCCACGTACTCTTCTACTGCTTTCTCTCAGTTTAGTTCCAACATTTTTGTTCATAGAAAAGACAATATTGTATTTAGCAGTACATACTCTCCATTCGCGCGGTTACGGAAATGAACGCGTACTAATCTATGGTGCGGGGTGTACTGGGCGCCGGGTGCTTTCTGTACTCAAGGCGTCTCCTAAGTTGGGACTAGTGCCTGTCGCAATAGTCGACGATGATCCTGCCAAAGCAGGCGGCACTCTTTTTGAAATGGCTTACGAGCGTCGCCGACCCGCTCCGATTTTGGAGGGTCCGATCAATCGTGACCTATTGATAACTTACGGGGTAGATCTGGTCATCATTGCCATTCCTTCGATTGGTCGCGAGAGATTCATTGCAACCGTGGAAGAAGCATTGGCCGCCAACGCAAGGATCTCGTTTGTGCCGAATCATTTAATGTCGTCCGATGCTTGGCTGGACTATCGGGACATAGACGGCATCCTTCTTGCTTCGTTTGGCAAGCCGAGTCACCGCTTCACTTACGAGGCCGCGAAACGTGTGTTCGACTTCGTCGGTTCTTTTACATTGATTGCTTTTGCAGCACCTTTGTTCCTAGTTGCTGCTCTTTTGATCAAACTTGATTCCGAGGGGCCAGTTTTTTTTCGCCAGAAGAGAATTGGGCAGAACGGTAGAGCCTTTAAGATGTACAAGTTTCGGAGCATGAAAGTCACTGCAACCCAGTACGACTATTCTCCGCGGCAATCGGGCGATCCGCGAATTACTCGACTTGGCAGATTCCTGCGCAGGACGAGCCTCGACGAATTACCCCAACTATTTAATGTACTGCAAGGCAGCATGTCCTTAGTGGGGCCGCGTCCGGAGATGCCGTTCATCGTCGAGCAATACACGCAACAGCATCGTCATCGTCTAGAGGTAAAACCGGGTCTCACCGGTTTGTGGCAGTTGAGCGGCGATCGTGCATTTTTGATCCATGAAAATATTGAATACGATGTGTACTATATCCGTCACCGCAACTTTTTTATGGATCTCGCGATCCTTCTACATACGTCGATTTTTGCTATGAGGGGGATTTAATGTCTAAGTTCCGTAATGATTTTGGTTATTATCGCATTTCCTGATCAATATGACGCAAAGAGAAAGTAACAGATCGGCTCTGCAGGAGGAAGCAGAATTCGGATTTCCGCGTGACGACTTACGGGATATTGCGGTTGACCCTGTTCAGTCCAACACTCGTAAAATTGAGCACGCGAAGTTGCTGTGGGAGCATCGCCGCCTCATCGGTCGTATTATCGCGCTGGGTACAGTAATCGCCGCTATAGTCGCCGTCCTTATTCCTAGCCAGTACACATCGACAGTGCGTTTGATGCCACCAGATCAAGGGGCTGCTGCAGGAATGGGAATGCTCGCAACATTGGCAAGTAAAGCGGAGGGATCAATAGGCGGCTTAGGAGCTGACCTTTTAGGTTTAAAAACTAGTGGAGAGCTTTTCATTGGAATCCTTCAGAGCCGCACAGTACAGGATGCGGTTATCAACAAAGTAGACTTGCGCAAGGCCTACGGAATCGCCCGATGGGATGATACTCGGAAGCTTCTCTCGAAACGGACTTCGATCTCCGAAGATCGCAAGAGTGGAATTCTCACTATCGCGGTGTCTGACCATCTACGCGAACGTGCGAAGGCCATTGGTGAAGAGTATGTGACGCAGCTGAACCAAGTGGTCACGAGCTTAAACACATCCTCGGCTCATCGTGAGCGTGAATTCCTAGAAGAGCGCCTTAAAGATGTCCAACAGGACCTCGATATTGCACAAAAAGAGTTCAGTGAGTTTGCTAGCAAGAACACAACTATAGACTTGCAAGCGCAGAGTAAGGCTATGATCGAAAGCGGCGCAAGCCTTACCGGACAGTTGGCGGCCGCACAAACGGAACTGGAAGGCCTTCGGCAAATTTACGCCAACGGGAATGTGAGGGTTCGAGAAGTTCAGGCGCGAGTCGATGAACTACAGAAGCAGCTTCTAAAATTGGGTGGCCCCTCGACACTAACCCAATCTACGGCAAATCAATCTCAAACTAAAGAGCCTAATGCCCTGTATCCCCCGATCCGGGAGCTTCCGATTCTCGGAGTGACTTATGCAGATTTATACCGGCATGTGAAAACTCAAGAGGCAGTCTTTGAAACCTTAACCCAGGAATATGAGTTGGCGAAGGTGCAGGAAGCCAAGGAAACTCCGAGCGTCAAGATATTAGATCCGGCAGATTTACCCGAAAGGAAGTCTTTTCCTCCTCGTACTGCTATCGTCTTTCTCGGTGCTCTTTTGGCATTCGCTCTTAGTGTCATTTGGATTTTTGCTGAATGCCGATGGCGAAGCATCGACGCACACCATCCCGGGAAGAAATTGGTGATCGAAGTCCTGCAAAGCTTACCTGCGCAGTGGACAGCGGGCTTTCGAAGCGGAACGCCGAACATCGCTAACGGCAATGGAGCCGGTTCCACCCAGGTATGAGCTCAATATTTTGTACGTACCAGAGCTCTCAACTTCAAAATGAAAAGTAAAGTGCTGAAGCTGTTCGCGGCGAATACCTTTTCCTATTTGCTGGTCGGGCTTTCGTTTATCGCTTACTCGCGGCTACTGTCCCCCAGTGAATTCGGAACCTATGGGGCGGCCTTTGCCCTCGCCTCTATGCTCGCACTGGTACTCGACGGCGGCATCAAGACTACTATCATCAAGATGTCACGAGAGTTAACCGATGCGGAGGAGGTAACCATTCTTTGTTTGATGCTATGCGGAGCTGGTCTTATAACGCTCTTGTTCGCTTTGCTTCAAAGCCCAATGTTGCGATGGAAACCGCAGCTGGCGGCAGATTATCATTTCGCGGTTTTGTTCGTTGGTAGCGCTCTAATTTTTTACCCGCTAGTGACCTTACCGACCGCGCGGCTCGAGCGCCGGCTGGATTACGGTCATATCGCCTGGATTGAATCCACGAGCATGCTGCTCGAGAGGGGAGCGCCAGCAATTTTTTTAATTGCATTTCATTCTGGGGTTTATGCTTTCTTCTGGGCGCTCCTCTTGTCGCGAAGTTTCAGGCTATGTGCGCTTAGCATCTTTCACTACCCTGCAATATGGCGTTTTTCATTTCGAACAGTTCACGAAGCTTTCCATCTTCTTCACGAAGGAAGCTGGATTCAGCTTGGCAGCCTAGCCAATGTGGTGAGAGACAACTTACCACTGTTATTGGTTGGGCCGTTCTTTGGGAAAGTGTGGATCGGTAACTACACATGGGCGCTTCAGGTATGCCAGATAAGCTCCCAAGCGTTTGCACAGATATCTGCTCGGGTCTCTTTACCGATATTTGCGCAGCAGAATGACTTTGAAGCACGGTGGCCGAGCTACCTGCAACAGATACGCCTTCTAGCGACACTGACCGCGCCTGTACTTTGTGCAGTTTGGTTGATCCTTCCTTCGGTCAATACTCGTTTGTTTCACGGCAAATGGGCACCCGCTTTAGCCTTGGTTCCTTTATTATTTTTGCGCATGCTGCCGGGTTTGGCCACTACTCCCCTAGGACCATTGGTTCTGGTTCATTGCGGTGGCTTCATCTACGCAAAGCTGTCCTGCATTTGGACTACGTGTGAGTTCCTGGCTGCGTTGCTGTGCCTATATTGCATTGGCCCTACAGGTCTGGCGTGGAGCTATGCATTTATGGTATGGGTGGGCCTTGGGCTGATGTTGTCTCCGCTGTCTGAAGCCAGAAGACATTTAACTGGGCCACTGATCACACAGATCTTGCGACGCCCCAGCCTTGCGTTCTCCGTAATCGCGGCCCTATCACTGGCATTCGTTCTCAGAGATGTTAGTTCGAAGTATGGGGACAACATCTGGCTGTTCGGTACACTCGCATCAGTGATCGTCTTAGCAGCCTATTGCCTCGAACCGGAAATGCGGCAACTTGTCAGAAATGCAAAAGCGTAGGCTGCACAAGCGGATTTTAAAACCGTGGCGCAACGACTACTTGGTGTACAAGTATCTCTGGCCTAACATCGAGTGGGCCGCGGCAACCGCGCTAGGGCAATTAGTCGAGGGGCCTGTCACTGTTTTGGATATTGGCTGTGGCCACAAACCGTATCGAGACCTCTTCCCGAGCGCAACCTACGTTGGAATGGATTGTACGACGATCGATTCTTCTCCGGATTTCGTCGGCGATGCCTTACAGCTTCCCGTTAAAGACGGCTCTGTGGATGTGGTTTTCGCGACTCAGATCATTGAACATGTCAGGAAGCCGGAGCTCATGATTCAAGAGTGTCGACGTGTTCTTCGTTCGCACGGAGCACTAATTCTTACCGGCCCCCTGTACTGGCCATTACATGAGGAACCGCACGACTTTTTCCGCTTCACTAAATATGGATTTTCAGAACTATTGAGATGTGCAGGATTCTCAAATTGGCAGATACGGGAAGATGGAGGCGATTGGGCCCAATTATTCCTTAATATAGCTCTTCGGCTCCCGAGCAAGTGGCATGCACCGATTCGGTGTGTTGTTAACTGGACTGGCGCATTCGCGGAAAATCTACCTTCTGGACGTAAGTCCCCGTCGAATTACACTGTTCTCGCTACATAGGTTACGGCTATGAAATGTCCTTTGTGTCTGACGCAGCGTACTGCGGTCCTCGAGGTTTTGGAATTTGAGAGAATAAAGCATCTTTATCGATCTCAGCTAGGCGTCGAAGTGGTCACGACAAATGATCATTTGACACTGAGGAAGTGTCAGCGATGCGATCTTCGATTTTACGACCCTTGTCCAGCAGGGGACGCAAGCTTCTACACCCAACTCGCAAAGCACAAATGGTACTATCTTTCTGAAAAGAATGAGTTTGAGATTGCTGCACGTTATCTCTCTGAATGTCGGTCGCTGCTCGAAATTGGGGCGGGAACAGGCGCTTTTGCTGCGAAACTGCCACAGATCAGATACCTGGGGCTGGAGCTAAACGGGAATGCCGCTGCTGAGGCACGCAGTGAAGGCGTAAACGTCCAGGCAGAAACTATCGAGATGCATGTCTCTAGGAAAGAGACGGCCTACGATGCTGTTTGTTCCTTTCAAGTTCTCGAGCATATTCCCGACACACATGGATTTCTTTCAGCGGCGGTCAGTTCCATAAAGCCTGGGGGATTAATGATCCACTCTGTTCCCAGTGAGGATTCGTTCATGGGCAGGCGTGCCAATGTGATCCTCAATATGCCCCCTCACCACGCTACTAGGTGGACGGACACCGCATTACGGAATATTGCCAAGATGTTTAACTTGGAGGTCGTCGACATAGTACACGAGCCCTTGTCAGATCAGCATATCTCATCTTATTGCACCCAAGGTGTTCAGAGCTTCGTGAACACTATTCTAGGTCGGCGGGATCGAACCCTTGATGCTACATACTCGAATCTTGCAGTTCGTGCCGTGACCCGCTCTATTGCCCTGCCCTGGGAGTGGACTCTACGCGCTAGTATTAATAGGCCGCCTGGTCATTCCGTTGTAGCGGTGTACCGAAAAACTGCCAACGCCGGTGTCGAAATGACGAAGCAACAAACTTCTATTTATTGTTGCGAATCTCTATCGGCAAACTGACTAGACGGGAGGGAGTGATTAGAGTTCTCTTTTATTCCGACGCTCGCGAATACGGCGGTCATGAAGCTATGACTGTCGCTGCCGTTGGTTTTCTCGCCGGCAGGCCGGACATTGATGTCAGCTTCGTTTTTCACAAGGGCAATAAACGCCTGTCCCATGAGCTCCACCGAATAAGAAACATTGGTCATATCCGCTTGTGCCCGTTGCCGCTAAAGTCCGAGGGGTTTAAGCCCTTACGTCCTGTTGTCCAAATCTTACGAGTGCCTCGCCTGCATCGTTTGTTGAAAAGCTTGGCACCCGATGTGGTGGTCGTTATTCAGGGAAATATCGAAATGGGTTGGCTCGGACTGGTCGTGGCGAATCGAATCGGCCTTCGCACGATCAGCTATATTCCAATGGCACACCGGCTGGATACATGTTTCAGCCTCGTTACAAACTGCCGGGATTTTCTGGATAAAAAGCTCTATCGCCTTCCAGATAAATTCGTCACTATCAGCGAAAGTGCGAAGCGCATGCTCCGCGAGCGTGGCACAAAAGCTCAGATTGAAGTGGTTCCGAATGGGATAGATTTCAAGTACTCGGCTGTCAAGCGAGCAGATGCTCGGCGAGCACTCGGCATACCGGAGCGAGACTACGTCGTCGCTGTGATCGGGCGGATTACCTTCAGCCAAAAGGCCCAAGATTTCTTCGTTGATGCCATTGCTCGACACAGAGGACAACTGAACGGCTTTCGTTTCTGTATTGTCGGCGAGGGTCCGGACGAGCAGAAGTTGAGAACGATGATCGGTAATCTCAAACTTGGAGATTGTTTTTCTATACTGCCTTGGCAAAACGATCTTTCTTCTCTCTACTCGGCCATCGATTTGGTCGTAATCCCCTCAAAGTTCGAAGGGGTACCGCTCGTGATGCTCGAAGCAATGTGGTATGGCTTGCCGATCGTTGCATCTGATGTCGATGGAATGGCGGAGGTTCTTCCGTCGGCATGGCTCTTCCGCCGCGGAGATCCGGAATCCTTAGTTAACACCTTACAAAGGGTGCAGCTAGCTGACAACTCTCGGCATGTAGCAGCACAAAAGAGCCGTGTGACAGAAGAATTTACTGTGACGAAATTTCAAAGACAATTTTGTCAAGCGGTCACAGGGAATCAGCAGGTTACCGCAAACTCGCATTCGGTAAATGCGGAAAGAGTGACCCGGCTTGCGTATCGGAATTGACCTGACTTCCATTTGGCGGCCCGCAACAGGCAACGAACTTCTGGCCATCGAGATGACTCATGGTTTGTTTCGGAACGACTTGAAAAATGAGTATGTGCTTTTCTTTTCCCGCGAGGTCCACAAGGATTTTTGTGCCTACATCGGACGATGTGAAGCGATTATGGCGCCAATGTCGCATGAGCTGTTAGTGAAACACACATGGTTCGATGGCGCTGTGAAAGCCGCGAACCTTGACTACATACATTTCCCCGCATTCCCTCCGCCTTGGAAACTGTCATGTCCAATGGGATGGACCCTTCCAGACGCTACGCCTTGGTTGCATTCAGGCACGATGAAGTTCAAATCTCGCTGGTACTACAAGGTTGTGGGTGGGCATGCAGCGCGTACAAATCGGATCGTTATAACTGACAGCGAAGCATCCCGCGATGATCTCATCAAGTACGTGAATGTGCCCCGGGAAAGAGTTCACGTTATCTATCCTGGATTGAGGTCCATTTTCCTGGGACGCCACGATTCTGCCGCTTTCGAGAGCGTGAGGGAGCGGTTAGGCGTGCCGAGAGAGTTCATTCTTTTCGTGGGGACTCTCGAGCCGCGAAAGAATCTTTCTCGGATACTCGCGGCTTTTAGCAAGCTCAAAACAGCAGGCTCGTTTGATCCCGCGTTGGTAATAGTGGGCCGCAAAGGGTGGCTTTACAACCCGGTGTTCGCGGAAATCAGACGTCTCGATCTTACAAAGCATGTTCACCTAACCGGATATGTTTCCGACGATGATCTTGTGAATCTTTACCAAATGGCTAGTCTTCTTGTGTTTCCTTCAATCTATGAGGGATTTGGGTTCCCAGCTATTGAAGCGATGGCGTCGCGCTGTCCCGTAGTTACATCAGATAGAGGTGCGCAGTTTGAGGTCACGCAAGGATGCGCGGTGCATTGCGATCCAGAGAACGTGGACAGTATTGCTAAAGCTATTCAGGAAACGCATGAAGACCGAAGATTACGCGCTAAGCTCATCGCTAGCGGCCTGCGATGCGCCTCCTCATTTTCATGGGACAGATACGCGCAAGAATTTTTAAGCGTAGTTCATCAATCGTTTAATGGCGTCTGCAGCAGGTCCGCCCACGAACATTTCGCATCTAGTGAGCAGATGCATGCACCCGTGAACACAATCTAATACATACAGTTTGCGCCCGTGATTTATATTTTTTTGGCCTTTAGTGCGAGCATCCTCCTTTTCCTTTGGCTGAAAGAGAAGAGCCTGTATGTGATCTTCCCGTGGGCCTATGTTCAAAATTTTGTGCTCGCCTGGATGTACACATCTGGTTGGGTGAGTCGAGGTTCGTGCCAAGGTCTTCTGATTATTAAAGAGTTTCTCCTGCTCTGGTTGTTTTTCCATTTTCTGCCGAAAATGCGGGTGTGCGGGGGTGGAAAATGGCTGTTCCCATTGAAGATTCTCGCCGTCTTTACTGGTTGGTGTTTTCTACGTTATTTTGGGGCGGTGCTTTTGCAGGGGCAAAGCGCGCTCGCAAATCTTTGGACGTTGCGCGTTTTCAGCTTCCCCTTGCAAATTTTAGTCGTGGCCGTCGGAGTGGCTTTCGCGAAACCTACTTTTGCCAAACGATTTGTACGGCACATGGCGTATTTTGTATCCATTGTAGCGTTGGCCGGGATTGTGGTTTATCTGCTGCCGGATCTAAACTTCTGGCGCGATCACGTGAACGTCGCCCAATACAATGCCGATGTCAAGGGCGAATCGGGTGACAACTCCGTTCTACAGCAGCAACTAAGTGGAGAAGACAGTCAGGAGGCGGAGGAGGGACTGCCTGGCAATGCTCGTGGAAGAGATGAGTTCGCGTTTATCTCGCCATTCCGCGCAATTGGTACTGTCTGTGACGCCGTGGGTTTTGGACATCTCGTTGCGTTTCCATTATTGCTATTGGCCTTCTGTGCTCCCTCCGGGTGGAAACATCAAATACTGGCAGGAATGACTGCGATCGCACTTTTTTTAACCTTCACTAGGTCCGCTTGGATCTTCGTAGCCATCAGTGTAGTTTTTGTTCTGTTGCGTTGTAGGCGATATAAGTTGGTTTTTGGCTCTTTAGCACTGATTATTCTCGGGCTTGCGGTGTGGACACCCATGTCCGAATTGTATTCCGACAGTTTGGCTTTTCTATCCTGGACCAATCCTCAGGAAGGTCATACTCAAGGCCTCGTATGGCTTTACAAAGAGGGGCTTTGGAATTGGCGAAATGTTCTTGGACAGGGACTCGATGCAGAAGTTTATGAAGGGGGATACGGAATAATCTTAATCCGATTCGGTTTTCCTGCTTTGATTAGTAGCTTAATGTTCTTCTTCGCGATTTATCGTGCACTTCAAAATAACTCTTATTCCGGCACACCTGTCTTTCTAGTCGCCCAAGCGGCTCCATTGGCGATGGTAGTGACCATGAACACATCATATTATCCATTTAGTTTTATATCTTATCTTTTGCCCTGGTTTGTGATAGGAACTTGTTTGGCACTTGTGGCACGCGAAAAATACTTGAAATATGGGGAGAGTCATGAGCTGGCTGCAAACAACTGAAGTTCGTACGTCAAGGGATCTGCCCCTTTCTGATCCTGGCGCACCCTGCGCAGAAGAAAGGTGGACGTTCAACTGTGGCGCTTTAAATCTAATTTCGCTGTCACCAGACTCCCTATTTCAAGGCAATGGAAGATTTCTACAGATTACGCCGGTAAATGCAGAGGTTTTCGTCTTGGCTCACGAAAATCCCGAGTTTCGCGAATTAGTGCGGAGTACGCTAAATGTTGTCGACGGAAAAGTTCTGCAGTGGATTTGTAAATTACTCTATCCCGGTCGCAAAATTGTGTTGCTCAAAGGAGCCAATTTTATTCACGACTTGGCAAAATTCTGTCGACAGCGCGATGAAAAACTATTTCTTCTTGGCTCGACAGAGGCTTCGAACGCCGGAGCAGTCAGACGACTCAGAAACGATTATCCAGGTCTTCAAGTCGCGGGATTTGGACCACCGCTTTCCCAATCACCTTTCGAATCCTCTTGTTCCGAGCATATCCTCTCAGAGATTAAGCATTTTGCTCCTCGTCATTTAGGCGTCTGTTTTGGTCCTATTAAGCAAGAGCTTTGGATTCGTCAGAATGCAAGGGTCTTGGAAAGCTTTGGTGTGCGCTGCGCATATGCTCTTGGCGGCACAATTGACTTTTTGTCCTTTACTCGGCGGCGGGCGCCGGATTGGATCCAACGGATTGGGGCGGAATGGCTCTTCCGGTTTATCTGCGAGCCACGAGCTCGTTTTTCGCGAACTCTGATTCAGTTCAAAATGCCCATTTACGCGGCGAAAACTCAACGTAGCATCATGGGCATGAGCTCGCTCTAGAAATTCAGCGAACTACAAGTCATGCAAAGTAATTCAAAGTGGGTGAGCAATTGTCCTGCGCTCGTGCTGGCCGGTGGCTTCGGCAAGCGACTACGGACTTGCTATGATGATGGCCCCAAGGTGCTTGCCCCCGTAGGAGGTCAGTCGTTTCTTGAGTATCTACTGCTATGGCTAAACGAAAGTGGAATTAAGAGAGTCATCCTCTGTATTGGTTACAAGGGAGCACAACTGCGGGAGTCGCTGGGCGACGGGCATAAGTTTGGACTAGAAGTTGATTACTCATCTGAAGATATTCCCCTCGGGACAGCCGGCGCACTTAAACATGCTGAACGATTAGTAGACTCGGACTCATTTTTTGCCATGAATGGCGATTCTTTTTTGGACGTGAATCTTCGTGCAATGTATTATCAGCACCATTCCAATTCAGCCTTTGCCACCCTTGCGGTAACCCCCATGTCTTATTTCGACAGATACGGAAGTGTCGAGCTTAACTCGAAGGAAGAGATTGTAGGTTTTACAGAAAAAACTGCTGCCCACGAGTGTGAGCCAAAAGTCAGGGCGAGGACTTTGATTAATGGCGGAGTCTATCTGCTTCAAAAGAGCTTCCTTGAGCTGATTCCTGCCGGCAAAGCTGTCTCCATAGAAAGAGATATTTTTCCTTGCCTAACTGATGGTCGTCTGCGTGGGTTTGTCACTGAAAGTTATTTCATTGATATCGGAATTCCCGCTGACTACAACAGGGCACAAGCTGAACTACCGAGAAGGTTTCAATATGATCATACGAGCTAAGGCGCCGCTCAGGATTAGTTTTGCCGGGGGTGGCACAGATGTGCCTCCATTTCCAGAGAGAGAGGTTGGCTGTGTTCTCAATGCCACCATTAACAATTTCGCATGGGGCAGTCTCCGTCCACGGGAGGACGACCAAATCAATATCGAATCCCTTGATGTGGGCCTGTCACTCAGCTACACCGTCGATAGCGATTTAGCTTTCGATGGTCAATTGGATTTGGTCAAAGCGGCGATAATTCGAATGGGAGCGAAGAACTCCCACGGTTTCGACATTTTTCTGCACAGCGATGCTCCACCGGGGTCTGGATTGGGATCGTCGTCGGCATTAATGGTCGGGCTGGTGGGCCTGGTCAAGGAGTTCAGGAACTTCGCTTTTACTGACTATGAGGTTGCGCACCTGGCGTACACGATAGAGCGCGAAGATCTGGGGATCCAAGGTGGTCTTCAAGACCAATATGCGGCAACTTTCGGAGGATTCAATTTTATCGAATTTTTTAAGGATCGAATTGTTGTGAACCCATTGCGGATCGGTCAAGAGATCGTGAACGAACTCGAACATAACTTACTCCTTTGTTTTACAGGATCAACTCGCCGGTCAGATCACATTATTGAAGATCAGACGCGTCGATATCGGGAAAATCAAGAGCAGACGGTTAGTGCTCTTCGGCAGCAAAAACAGCTCGCAGTGGACATGAAGAACCTGCTACTACAACACCGGTTAGATGACTTTGGCGACCTCCTGCATAGTGCTTGGGAGGCAAAGAAGCACTTTTCACCCAAAATTACAAATCCCTCGATTGATTCCATTTACGAAGAAGCCCGGAAAGCTGGAGCGATGGGAGGAAAGATGACGGGGGCCGGTGGGGGCGGATATATGCTCTTCTACTGTGCCTTTGAGAAAAAGCATAAGGTTGCAGCTGCCGTACGAAAGCTAGGCGCGGTTCCGACAGAATTCGCTTTTGACAATCACGGATTGCAGACTTGGAGGGCTTATGAGACTCGCAGTGGACGTTGAACAATTGATCGCTGAGCGCGTGCAGGAAAGCCTAGCGATCAAGCAGGCCCTTCTAGGAAATGCCGAGACTCTGGCCCTCATTGGAGAAGTGGGGTCGTGCATGACGCAGTCGCTCCGTAATGGAGGAACTGTTTTTTTTTACGGAAACGGCGGAAGTGCTGCTGACGCTCAACACCTGGCGGCAGAACTAGTGGGCCGCTTTGGTTGTGAGCGCCCGGCGCTTCGTGGTTGTGCACTTACCACTAATACTTCCAGTTTGACGGCAATTGGAAATGACTATGGCTACGAGTCAGTTTTCTCCCGGCAGTTGGAAGCTATGGGTTCTCCAGGTGACATTGCTATTGGAATTTCCACCAGCGGTGCGTCGAAGAACGTCTTGAATGCAATCGCCGTCGCGAAGCAAAAAGGGCTTATAACCGTAGCAATGACAGGCGTCGAAGGTGGACCACTAAGACGGATTGTAGACCATTGCATATGCGTGGAATCCGATCGAACCCCTCGTATTCAGGAGCTGCATATTATGATCGGCCACATTCTTTGCGAGATTGTGGAAGAACAGTTATTTGGTGCGTTAACAAATTCGCAAGCTAGCTGTGAATCACTTGCTTAATGTGGAAGGAAACATGGTCGCTGTGTTTCTTGACAGAGACGGCGTGATTATCGAGAAGGCACCTGAGGGCCAGTATGTGTCGCGATGGGAAAACGTTCGCTTCATACCCGGTGCAATTGGTGCAATCTCGACTTTGTACGCTGCGGGTTTCAAAATATTTATTGTCACTAATCAGCGCGGTTTAGCACTTCGTAAGATTCGTCTGGAACATTTGCAAGAAATTCATCAGCGCCTTACGGAAAAACTGGCGAAGAGCGGAGTTACAGTTTCTGGTATATATTTTTGTCCCCATGCAAAATGTAAGAGGTGTTCTTGTCGTAAACCAAAACCAGGTATGCTTCTGCGCGCAGCAAAGGATCATGGGTTGGATCTTCAAAGTTCTTGGCTGGTCGGTGACGCTTTTTCGGACATTGAGGCCGGCAGGCGCGCTGGTTGCAAAACAGCATGGATACAAAGATCAGATAGCAAATTAGGTGAGGCTGTATCCGATTTAGTCGCGTCAGATCTGGTCTCTGCTGTGAGACACATACTAGAAATCGAGGGGAGTCATTTCGGGGTGTAGATGTGCTCCTGTTGGCATTATGACACGGGCATCACCGCGGCTGGGAAGTTCGACGTGATCCAATGACCAGCGATCTAGGCGTGCCGCAGTTCCGGTCTTCGAAAAGTCGAAGGCCCCCACCGTAAAGTGATTTGCGTTGGCCGTCTTAAACCCGATAAAGCAATTACTGGCTACATTGCCTACATATAAATTGTATCGTTCTGCTTGACTTTCACCAGTCTCACTCCCATGCCAAGCCAAATAGCAATTACCGTTGGTGTCGTCGGGATTTCCATTTACAGAATTACTTACGACCGCATTATGCTGACTTGAGCGCGTGGAGATTCCAACTATCGGCACAGCCGTGGTACTCGCGCTAGTATCTACAACATTTGCAGATACAACTGCCTGAGAAGTCCCAGTCCCAACCTCTATACATGTGTCTCCACAGCCGCTAGCGATGTTCTCAGCAATAACGATATGTTTGCCGCCGCGCACTAAAATGCAATTCGCGGCACAGTCCTGCATGGTATTGCCGCGGATAATCCAATCACTATCCTGAGGATTGGGAGATGCAGATGATCCGATCGCAAAGCAAAAGTAACTTGTGGGGGCTTCGCAATAATTATCAAGTATGCTGATGTGAGTGACCGGATCCATAAAGTTAACTGCGGTTGACTCCGTGTTCAGGAAAGCCATACTTTCCACACTAACTTGATCAACATTGGCCAGCGCGATTCCCGAGGCTTTAAGTGTGAATCCATGGAAAGTAACATTAGAAATGCTTTCGGAGTTCGTGAAAGCTCCAAAATTCATTTCGGGCGAGACAATTGCGGAACGCGGACCTTCTATTGTTACGTTGCTCCTCATGGAAATCGAGGCTGTTAGCGTATACACACCGGGGCTTAATTCAATAATTCCGCCGGATTCTGGAAGAGCATTGATTGCATCCTGAATGTTCAACCCGCCTGGCGATGCCAGAAGGATCGGGTTCTGACTGTGAAAGCCGGAACGTAAAGCACCAAACGCAGCCAAGGATATATGGTCTAACGGGTTCATTGAAACTCGGCTCGAAACAGTTGGACGGTTGTTCGCGAGTTTGAACGACGTTGCTAATGAGAAGAGTGCGCCCACGAGACAGATAATTGCCAGCAGCTCAGGAACCTGATAGAAAGTGTGTACTGTCAGATGCCGCCGATGATGTTTAGCTCTTACTAGCACGTTCTTGCTGTGCTCCGTGTTCGTTGCTGACCTCAGCGATCAAGCTTCTTAGAAGGATACGTGGGGTCGTGAGTTGTCCAGGATTACTGGAAATGTCACGCTAATCCAAACTTTTACGCTCCAGCGACTCATTCCATAGTTGATTACGGAGTAGATTCCGTCGCCGTTTGCGATGTGAACGCAGACGGAAAGCCTGATTGGCGTCGCGAACGAATGTTCCTGCGTTACGAACTGTGATTCGAATCTGCGCAGCCGTTACCAGTGTAGTCGATGGGCTCTGTGCGTTAATTGGTGGCAGGTGTTACACAGAGTGATAAGGTTTTGCGATTCGTCTTGGCCTGAATGGCTCCGAAACTGTTGGTGATGCACTTCTAGCATCACCATAGATCCGCAAAGCTGACAATGCCAATTATCTCGGTGAAGTACCTGCGCTCGCAGTTTGTCATAATCCTGTTTCGCCAGGCGGGGGGAGCGCTTTTTTTTAAGAGATTGTTTCATAATCCTGTTCGAGTACCGCGCTGCGGAAGAATTGCATCTGGTCCGCGGGCAGAAAGCGCAAGAAATTGCAGAGCGCTTTCAAAAGCACTTCAGGTTTCGCGCCGTCCAGATTTGCACCGGCTACGAAGTCTGCACAAATCATTTCCAAGCAATACCCGCGCGACTGTCGCTTCCTAGCATCAGCGCGGCTGTTTCAATAGCTTGCTCGAGAACTGGAATTTGGCTCTTGTAGACCTTGAAGTAGATCAGTTCCCAAGGCTCAGAATCCTTTCCGGTCAGTTCCTTCTCAACTTCGCGCCGAAAAGCCTCCTTGGGCAACGTCTGCGCTTTGTGCAACCAGGTTGCACAATCGAAATCCTGACCCTCCCTGCTCCTCGCTAATTTAGCGAGCTCCACCCCCTTCGTCCATCCCACGTGCTTCAGACCTTGCTTTGCCTCTGGCGGTAAGTGCTCGTGAATGGACATCAGGTAGTACGCCTTTCTCCTCGACTCTGGGAACCGCCTCTCCAGAAAGGCGTCGAACGAGACTAACTTCTCCTGTCGCCAATACTCCCCTGCCCGCACCTCGCACAAAGCGGCTGAGCAACTCCACGTCGTAGCCGAACTCACGCAGAAACCAATTCAGCCGCCACAAGGCACGTTGTGTGCAGTCCAAGCGGGCACTAAAACGATTACCGGCGAGCGATTTAGGCTCAAGGACGCTAAATAGAATCAGATAATGCGGCTTCGATCTATGCCAGCGATATTGCAAGCGTTCGATTCGGACCAGGAATAGGCCATCAGTAAAGCCGTCCTCATTAGAGCTATTCGCTTGATTGAGACCTGCCAGATAGCATTTCATGCGCCATCGTTATTTGTGCGCAAATAGCTGTTTAACTGGCAAAGCAAGGCATTGCGGTTCTTCTCCGCCCAGTCAGCTAGGTGAGCGACGAAGTTCTCGACTTGCTCGCGAGGCTTCCCGAAGCGTCTTTACACCGCAAAAGTCAGTTGCGTAGGGTTCACGAGGGTGGCATCGAGTTGATGTTGTCGGATCAGCTGGCAAAGCCGATCGCGTACTTTTGGGCCGCCGATGTTTGAGTGTCCGTTGCCGTTCTTGGTTGCATGTTGTGGAAGGTTCTTGGCTTCAGCAGCGGCACCCGGGCGAGCAGCGAACGATCCAACCTCCTCCACCGAGCAGATGCCAATACCGTGGGCCTTTCCTAACGCTCGATTGACCGCGCGAGTTTCGGCAATCCGCATTTCGGCGCCACGAACTAAAGGAGACAAGTTCGACGGGTCGGCGTCCCCGTAACCGACAAACCCTTTGCCCTCAGGAGACGCATAGACAGTTGCGCTAAAGGCGTAACGGGAAGTAGCCTCGTTGCAGAAAGGGTTGACCGGTTGAACGTCAATTCCTCCGCAATGTTGGCGTTTGGCGAGCCTGAGCAGACCGGCATGCGTCACATACCACCTTCCCTCAAGCAGAAGTAAATCGCCGGATGCCACCGACAATTTGTAGGCCCTCAATATCGACCTAAGGCCACGAATCAGTGGTTTGCTGATCTCACGCCAGATGGTCTTCGCAAGGCGAACGTCCCTCGTGTATTGCCTGGTTCTCCGCATGTATCCTCCGTGCATGCTTAGCGATAAGTACATGCATAGCGCTAAGCATTGTCAAGAACATAGTTGATTTGATGGAGAAGCCGAGCTAAGGTGCTGTCATATCGATGCCAAAGAAAAAAAACAAGGATCCACACGCCGTACATCTCGGTCATCTTGGGGGTACTGCTCGTAAACAGAAGCTTACAGCGGAACAGCGCCGCGAAATTGCCCGCAAGGCGGCCCTCGCGAGATGGAAGAGAGACAGACCTACTGAACAGCGCTGATTCTTAGAGGTTGCTAAAGCGGGCTAATTCTCCGAAACAAACCGAAGCCAGTCGCCGAAATGGCGCCAGATCCAAAGGCCCAAAGTCGGCGGCTGGAAAGCAGAAAGTAAAACGCAATGCGGTTACAGAAGCGCTCTACGCGAAAGATGTAGTCGTAGAAGAGGCGGGTGAGAGCACGGATGACTTCATTCGGTTTAGAGGCAAATTTTTCAGATATTCCAGCCAGCGCCGATAGCGGAAATCTTCTTCGATTTTGTTGAGAACTGGTGGCGACGCCAAAGAGTTCGACGTGCCGAGACCATTGCTCTCAAATACGAATCGGAGAGCTTGCGGGTGGAGATGGAAAAGATCAATGACGTGGAACGTATTGTTTCTCGATTTACGGACATCCTTGTTAGGACGGTGGCTGGCGAAAAGCTTGAACCTTCTGTTCGCTGGGAGTGGGAGGAATGTCGTATTAAGCTATCAGCATCTTCTCTAGGCTTATATCATTTGCGCAGACATTCCGAGATGTTGAGTCGGAGGTTCAGCAAACAGGAAAACTCAGCAAGACCACCCTGGCCATCTTGGCAGGGTGCTTCGGGCTTACGAGTGAATTCACAGCTACATGCATAACCTTGGGTGGTCTGGAGGGAACGGAAACACTAATTCATGAAACTCAGCAGGCGTTCAAAGCTTCGGACAAAAGTCCTGAATTAGGACAAAGCGAAACAGGAAAGATAGACGGTGGTCCTGGTACGAACACACGAACAGTAAAATCTGAATTGCAGGAACCCAGAAACACAGATGGCATTACTTCTCGAGCTAATGAACTCATAAAGGCGATCAATTGGGCCTCTGCACTACTTGAGAGAAAAAAACTTCTCCTCCCGCGAATTGAAAAACGCGAAGCAGAGGCTAGGAAGGTTGCGGCGCGAGTGGCAGCGGACGCTGGATCAGACCGGTATTCCAGAGCTGAGACAATGTACGAGCGCCGTATGCATCGTGCATTTATGTTGTACGTTGCTGCGCAGCGAATAGCTTTGCCAGGAGTCAAAATCCCACAGCCGCCGACGTTACCCTCTAAGTCACTGCTGCCCTACCCTTCGCCTTTCGATCTAAAAATGACAATGTTGTTGTTTCTCTCATATGCGTCGCTAGGCGGTCGTAAAGAAGAATGCCGCTGATCTCAGCCGGCATAATCGTTTTTTTTTGCAAAACGAACCCGAGGGTTCCTTAAATAACACCAAGCGCCATTCTGCCACTCCTATAATTGACTTCCATGCCAGGGAAGTCACTGCCCGTGATCGGGTGGTTGTTTGACTCGCGTCAGGGGGCGTCGGACCGCCTCATCCCTCGCTGGCTATTCCTTCGGGCTCTCGGCCTAATTTATTTCTCTGCGTTTTTCTCTCTCCTCTTCCAGATTCGCGGGCTGATCGGCCCTACCGGAATTCTGCCCGCCGGAAGCTACCTTCACCAGGTTGCGCAATCGCTCGGTCATTTGGAACGCCTATGGTATGCGCCTACGCTGCTGTGGTTTTCGAGCAGTTCGGCCATGCTGATGGCTATTTGCTGGGTAGGTCTCATCTGCTCGGTTCTTGTCTTCCTTAATCTCTGGCCGCGCCTCACGCTCTTCGTGTGTTTCATCTGTTTCCTGTCCGTTATTAGCGCGGCCCAGGATTTCTCGAGCTATCAATCGGATGGGATGTTGCTCGAGGCCGGGTTCATTTCTCTGTTCTTCGCGCCGCCAGGAATTCGTCCAAGACTCGGCCGGGCGAGTCCGCCATCGCGTGCCAGCCTGTTTCTGCTGCAGTGGGAGTGGTTTCGCATTTACTTCGAGTCGGGTGCGGTCAAACTACTGAGCGGAGATCCTGAGTGGCGAAACTTTACCGCCATGGATCAGTACTATCAGAATGGACCATTGCCTACCTGGATCGGCTGGTATGTGCAGCATCTGCCGCACGGCGTTCATGCCACTGCGGTAGCGCTTACTCTCATCATGGAACTCGGCCTGGTCTGGATGCTTTTTCTTCCGCGGCGCTGGCGCCTCATTTTGTTCTTCATTGTCACGCCGTGGCAAATCATGGTTATCCTCACGGCGAATTATGCATTCCTGAATTACATCGTTCTCGCGATGGGCATACTGCTGATTGATGACCGCTTCATCGGCAGTTTATGGTCAAAAAAATGGCCCCTGAGGTCTTTGGACAAGCAGTTACCAATACAAGAAGAAGAGAGTCGTGACAACTGGCTGACCAACGTACTCAAGCACTGGAGTGCGATAAAGCTCGCGGTCAGCGCGGTAATGCTGACTTGGATTTTCTACGTCACTGCAGCCGAACTTGTCTGGATGTTCGCCCGCGGCGCGCCGCTGCCGACTTCTCCGGTAGCTGCGCTCGAGCCCGTTCGAATTGCAAATCAGTATGGCTTATTCGCAGTCATGACGCGCGGGCGTTACGAAATTGAATTTCAAGGTTCCTCGGACGGACAGAACTGGACTGCCTATCCGTTCCGCTACAAGCCGCAAGCATTGAATCAGGCTCCAGGAATCTACGCGCCATACCAGCCGCGATTCGATTGGAATCTCTGGTTCGCATCACTCGGGCAGTGGCGTGAATATCCTATCGTGCCCAACACCGAGTTCCGATTGCTGCAGAATGACAAAGACGTGCTCTCGCTTTTTGCCGGAAGTCCATTCGCGCAACAACCGCCGAAGCAGGTTCGCGCAGTGCTCTGGCAGTACTGGTTCACCAGCATGGCCGAGAAGCGCTCGACTGGAATGTGGTGGCGGCGCCAGTTCCTCGGCCTATATGCGCCGACGCTGGAGCGAGAAGCCGATGGCAGCATCCAAGTAACCGGGTGGCCCAATGTGTCTCCGCGCGAGTGACACGTCCCTTTATTGAGATCAATTCACATGAGTGCTCATGCTTCTGTCGTCGGCTCCGGCCCGAATGGATTGTCAGCTGCAATCGTGCTTGCGCAGGCAGGCCTCGACGTTGAAGTATTCGAAGCAGAAGAAGTTCCGGGCGGTGCGGTTCGTACTCTGGAATTAACCGTGCCTGGATTTCGGCACGATTTTGGATCCGCAGTGTATCCCCTGGGCGCCGGCTCGCCTTTTTTTTCTTCGCTTCCATTGAGCGACTTCGGACTCGAATGGATTCACTCGCCCGCGCCGCTGGCACATCCCTTTGACGATGGCACAGCGGTTATCCTGGAACGGAATCTTCAAGACGCGGAACGTGCGCTAGACGAAGACGGAAAGGCATGGAGCGACCTCCTTCAGCCATTTATCGACGATTGGCCCGCATTCGCCCGCGAGGTCTTGCGTCCGGTCCCTTCGATTCCGAGGCGTCCTTTATTATTGGCGCAGTTTGGCCTCAAAGCTTTTCTTCCGGCTAGCGCGATCGCGCATCGGTTTAATAGTGAGCGCACCCGGGCCTTGTTCGCCGGTCTCGCCGCACATTCATTTCTCAGCCTGAATGAGCCATTGAGCGGTGCAATGGGAATGCTGATGGCTATCCCGGCACATGCCGTGGGATGGCCGATTGCCGGCGGCGGCGCGCAGTCGCTTACGAATGCACTTTGTGGATATTTTGGGAGACTCGGCGGCAGGGTGAAGACTTCCAAGCAAATCGCATCGTTGAATCAATTACCGGATTCGGATCTATATCTTTGCAATCTCACTCCGCGACAGTTATTGAAAATTGCCGGGGATCGATTGCGAGAGAGTTACAAGCGAATCCTGCGTCGCTTCAGATACAGCCCGGGGGCATTCAAAGTGGACTACGCGCTGAGCGAGCCAATTCCTTGGCGAGCGCAGGACTGCAGACGCGCCGCTACCGTTCACCTCGGCGGGAGTTTCGATGAAATCGCCGCCTCGGAGAGTGCCGCGCGAAACGGAGAGCATGCCGAACGGCCTTTCATTCTGCTCACGCAGCCGAGCTTGTTCGATCCGTTGCGAGCGCCGGAAGGGAAGCACACAGCGTGGGCTTATTGTCATGTTCCGAATGGGTCAACCTTCGACATGCTTCCCAGGATCGAGAATCAGATCGAACGTTTTGCTCCTGGATTCCGCGAGTGCGTTTTGGCGCGCCGTGTTTTTCGCCCTATTGATCTTGAAGCAATGGACAGTAATCTTGTCGGCGGAGATGTTGCAGGTGGTGTCACCGATATACGACAATTCCTGTTCCGGCCGAGTTGGCGCCGCTATGCTACGTCAGCGCCGAATATTTACATTTGCTCGGCATCCACTCCGCCCGGAGGAGGAGTCCACGGAATGTGTGGTTATCATGCTGCAAAAATGGCACTTTCAAGGCTTAAACGCTAAACATAATGATCCTGTGAGTAAGCGTGCGCCCTGAAGATATCTGCTGTGGTGAGCTGGTATCCAAGAACACGGCTCTGCTGCATCTAACGTTTGGTTAGAGAGAACTTCCATGAAGACATTTTTACCGAGGGCTTTTCTTGTATTGGCGGTGTCGGCGGCGCTGTGTGCAATCCCGCAAGGTGCGCTGGCGCAACGCGGCGGTGGGCATGGCGGCTTTGGCGGATTTCACGGCGGAAGCTTTGGGGGTTCTCATGGCGGAGGTTTTGGGAGCTTCCACGGCGGCGGTTTCAATGGCTTTCGAGGACCGGGTTTCGGCGGTTTTCGCGGAGGATTCGGCTGGCGCGGCGGTTCCTGGGGCTACCCGCGTTTTGGATGGGGCGGGGGGTGGAACTTCGGCTTTGGCTTCGGCCCCTATTGGGGATGGGACTATCCTTACTATTACGGCTCGCCCTGGTGGGGTCCGTACGCTTACTCCTATCCTTATCCGTATCCATATTCGTATCCTGATCGGGACCTTTATTACGATCACGATTCTCCCAGAAGCGAATGCGATTACCGCTACACGGATCATTGCTCCGATGGCCAAAAAAACGGAGCTCCGCAAAATCGCAGACCTTATGGCCAGACTCCCCGACCGAAGCCGTCAAATTCAACCAAGACTGAAAACACTTCCGATTACAGGGTGAGCACTCAGGATTACAGAACTAGCAGCGACGCCGTGCCGGCACCGGCGAAACACGGAACCGTGAGTTATACCTTCGCTGAGTTCAAGACGTTCAAACCTTCATCGGAGATGCGTCCGGCAGTTCGCAACGTGGTTGAATCACTGCGTGCAATGCCGCCTGATGTGCGAAAGCAACAACTCAGTTCTGGACACTATTCCGGCCTGACACCGGAAGAGAAGCAACTTTTGCTAAGTTTATTGCAATCGCCTGGACAAGAATAGAAACATAAGCTGCGTTCGAACGCCAATGAAGGGCGGAATTTCCGTCTTTCAGACGTCGGCTTCGTTTTCCCCGATGTCTTCATTCCAAATGTCTGGATGACGCCGGATGTACTCCGCCATCATGCTTGCGCACTCCTCGGAATCGAGATCGATAATTCTTACCCCCAGTGAGCGCAGCCAATCGAGCCCGCCCTGGAAATTTCGGCTCTCGCCGACAACTACCGTTTGAAATCCAAATTGCCGAATCAGGCCGCTGCAATACCAGCAAGGAGCAAGCGTTGTGACCATGATCAAGTCGCGATAGCTGCGCCGCCGGCCTGCGTTGCGGAATGCGTCGGTCTCGCCGTGTAATGACGGGTCGTTATTCTGGAGCCGACGATTGTGGCCGGATCCAACTAAGCTCCCGTCTTGGCGAAAAATTGCGGCGCCAATAGGCAAGCCACCTTCCGATAGTCCATTGCGCGCTTCGCTGATGGCGACGGTCAGCATCTGCTCATAGCTTTTTTCGGAGACATTCCGAGCGCAGAAATCGTTAATCATCAGCGTTGGCCGTTACTTGTGGCCCGGCGTGCGTCACAATTTCCTGGTCCTTGTATTGCAGTTGGTAGAGCTTGTAATAAATCCCGCGTTGCGCAAGCAACTGCTGGTGAGAGCCCATCTCGCGCAAATGCGCCTTGTGCATGACGATGATCTTGTCTGCGCGCTGCACAGTCGAAAGCCGGTGCGCGATGATGATCGATGTTCGCCCTTCGACCATTTTGTCGAGCGCGTCACGAACCTTGAACTCGGTTTCCGTATCGACGCTCGATGTAGCCTCATCCAGGATCAGAATTTTCGGCGAATGAGCGAGTGCGCGAGCAAATGAAATCAATTGCTTTTGCCCGGTCGAGAGCGTCGCTCCTCGTTCACGTACTTCTTCTTTATACGTGTTCGGCAGAGCGTGAATAAAATCGGAAAGGTTTACGTCCTCGGCGGCCTCACGCACCTGCTCATCGCTGATCCAATTTGTTCCGAGGCGAATATTTCCCTCAATGGTGCCGGAAAAGAGGAACGGATCCTGCAGCACGACGCCGTATCTCTTTCTCAGCTCGGCAATCGGCATTTCTTTTACATCCACTCCATCAATTCGAATCGCTCCCCGCTGCACGTCATAGAACCGCAGTAACAGGGAGATGATCGTAGTTTTCCCAGCGCCAGTGTGCCCAACGATGGCGATAGTTTCGCCCGGCTCTATGGTGAAGCTGACATCTCTCAGCACCCAATCGTATTCTTCGGACTGTGTCTTCTCGTGTGGGGACGGGCGCCCTCGCGGGCCTGCCCCCAGCGAACTCGAAGGGTCCTGTCGAGCTGCGCTCGAAGGTTCGTTCTCCTCATCCACGGGCATCGTTCGATACGCGAACCATACATGATCGAACTCAATTCTGCCCGGGCCATGCGGCATTTTGGTCACCGATGCCTCGGTAATTTCCGCAGGAGTATCAAGCAGCTTGAACACGCGTTCAGAGGCCGCCATTGCCGATTGCAAAATGTTGTATTTTTCGCTGAGGTCCTGAATTGGACGGAAGAATCGTTGCGCATATTGCATGAAGGCAACCAGCACGCCCAACGTAGTGACGTTTCGCACTACGTGAAACGCCAGCAACGTCTTTGGACTAAAACTTACCGCGAGTCCGCTGACCGCCCAATTGCGAATCACATCTCCGCCGCCGAACCAAATCACCAGCGCAGTGGCAATCGACGACAAAATTTCGACGACGGGGTAATAAACCGCGTGCGCCATAATGGCGTCTTTGTAGGCTTCCATATGCAGCGCATTCACGTCGGAGAAGGTCTTGAACGCCTTCTTCTCGCGATTGAACAACTGCAGCACGACCATGCCGCTGACGTTCTCTTGCATATGTGCATTGATTCGCGCAATCGCAACTCGAATTCGACGGTATGAATCGCGAACCCGGTCGCGAAAAATCTTGGTCGCGTACGCGATGAAAGGAAGCACGGAAAACGTGATCAGCGCCAGCTTCCAATTCACAGAGAGCATGATGGCCAGAATCCCGGCGAGGACGAAAATGTCTTCGAATATCGAGACCACGCCCGAAGTGAACATATCGTTTAGCGCATCTACATCGGTGGTAACGCGCGTAACCAGCCGGCCAACAGGATTCTTATCGTAGAACCCAATGTGCATCCGCTGAAGATGGCGGAAGATTTCGCTGCGCAGGTCGAACATCACCATCTGCCCGGCCCACTGCATGAAGTAGGTTTGCAGGTATTCGAGAAGGAAAGCGAAGATGGTCAGGCCTACGTAAACAGCCGCGATTTCAGCGATACCGGTAAGCGGCTCCGGGCTTAACCAGCCTGTGAGCCACGTCGGTTGTTCGTGCACCGGCGCCAGGTAGCGATCGATGGCGACCATGGTAAGGAACGGCCCGAGCACGTCGGCAATAGCTTTCAGCACAATCGCCACAAGCGCTAAGGCAACTTGCCAACGATATGGACGCAAATAGCGCAGCAGCCGCTTCATCAGCCGGCTGTCGTACGCTTTGCCCAGAACTTCTTCTTCGTGGTGCGACGCCATGTTTAGCTATTCTAAATAGTCAGCCGGAAAGGTTTACTCCGCATTCCTATCTTGTTGAAGTCTCGGCATGTACCAGCTGAAAAATAGCCTCAGCGGCGCGTTCTGACGCCGAAATAGACGGGTTCTCTGAGCGCAAACGGGTTCTTACCTTTCGCAGCCCGTCCATCATTTTCTGCCGAGGCATGCCCTCTGGGATGATGTTTCTAAGCTCTGAAACGACTCTTTGTGCCGTAAAATCCTGCTGCACCAACTCCGGCACGACTTCCTCTCCCGCGATTAGGTTGACCATGGCAAAATGCGGAACCTTCACCATCCATCTACCAAGTAAGTAGCTGAGCGGAGTCACGCGATAGACCATCACAAAGGGCGTTTCCATGAGCGCGGTCTGAACTGTTGCTGTTCCGCTGGCGACAATTGCGGCACGGGAGTGCGCGAGGGCGGGAAGGCTTTCAGGTACCAGATGGATACTCGGGAGTTCAGCCCGACCCCATTCTCTATCATCGCCAGTCTCCCTGCATATTTCGCGCAGAACGAATTCGCGGTCAAGCGTTGGAGCGACCGGGAGCAGATATTCATAGCCGCTACCGAGCAACAAAGTCGCATCTACCATGGCGCCAACATTCATGAAAACTTCTTTTCGGCGGCTGCCCGGCATCAACGTGATCCACTGTTTCGCGACATCCAACCCATGTTGCGCGGCATATTCTTTGCGAGATCCCGCAGGGCGGGGAAGTTGCGCCAAAGGATGTCCCACGAACTCCGCATCTACGCCGCGAGCACGATAGAACTTCTCTTCAAATGGAAAGATAACCAGTGCTTTGTCCACGTACCTCCGCAGATATCGCACTCGCCCCTGCCGCCACGCCCAGAACTGCGGACAGACGTAATAAACGACTGGAATGCCGCGTTTCTTCATCTCGCGCGCTACTCGCCAATTGAATGCAGGCGAATCGATGACAATGGCAAGATCTGGTTTGCGCTTATCTGCTTCGGCGATGAGCTTGTGAAACAATCCCCAAATTTTAGGAAGGTGGCTGAGAATTTCTGTGATGCCGACGACAGAAAGCTCTTTGGCATCGACGACAAGCTCGCAGCCCGCTTCGCGCATCTTGTCGCCGCCGATACCAAAGAACTCCGGATCGAGTGTGGTGCGGGCATCCCCGACTGCGGAACTAGCGCCATGGCGGTTCGAACGCGCGAATCGTCCTTGCAGTGCCCTAATCAGCTCTGCCCCGTACATTTCACCCGAAGCTTCGCCTGCCGAAATCAGTATCCGCACGCAAGCATTCTAAAGGCGAGAGCGATATTCATCATGAAGTCGCGGGCACCCTTGCCCGCCGCACCCTGGGCAAGGCATTCCGTTATCTGATCTCCACTTGATCGATCTGGAAGTCGAAGTTCCCGGGTGTCTGAGAATCAACGAAAGCCACACCGGTCATGTCGTGCCCGTCGGTTTTAAAATCCGAGAGCGGGAAGCTGTAATGTTGCCAGTCCGCTCCAGCGGCAAAGGTCTGAATCCCGGGCATCTGACCCGAGTTGCTTTCGGTCATTACTGCAACCGCATAATTTTTCCCATCGCCTTTCGCCCAGAATGAGATCGTCTTTTTCGTAGAAAGATTCACCGCGTCCTCAGGCGAATCTCCGGGATGAAACATGACGCCCGCCCACGTGAAGTCCGCTCCTGGAATAATTTCACCGCTGACGTCGAGCGCGCCTTTTGTTCCTGCCGCGCCTCCTTCAACCGCTTTCATTGCGGCCTTCGATTTTCCGCCCATCATTTGATCGGAGCTGACTATCCATCCCCCATAATTTGCCGCCACCTTCAGATCATCAAAGTTGCTGACCATTCCGGATTCCGACCCCGCTGGCGGCTGAGACATCACGGATTGTCCCGTCTGTCCCTCCGGACCGACGACGTTGAGCGTGACAGTTTTTGTCTGCACGGAACTCGGCCCAACCATGATGTCGAAAGCTCCCGGCTCAACCACCTTGTGCATATCGACATTGAGCAACGAAAGCGCGTCGGGAGTGATGGTGAATTCAACGGTGCGTTTTTCGCCGGGCTTCAGCGAAATCCGCTGAAATCCTTTCAGTGCCATGATCGGTCGGGTAACCGAAGCGATCCGCTGATGAATATACATCTCCGCAACTTCATCGCCTTCGCGGTTGCCGGTGTTGCTCACATCCACGCTGACCTTCGCTGTTCCGCCGCTTTGAATGTTCGAAGGATCCACGTGCAGATTGTCGAACTTAAATGTCGTATAGCTCAGCCCATAGCCGAATGAGAATAGTGGCTGGCGTGTGCTGAAGGCGTAGCTTCGGTTAGCGGATGGTTTGTGATTGTAGAAGTCCGGCAGGTCGCCGACTGAATGCGGAAAAGTGATCGGCAGCTTGCCGCCGGGATTTACATCGCCAAACAACACTTCTGCGGCCGCCGTGCCGCCTTCTTCACCCAGATACCAACCTTCGAGGATCGCGGGAACGTGCTGTGCGATGTAGTTGATCGAAAGTGGCCGGCCATTGATAAGCAGCACGACAGTTGGCGTTCCTGTTTCAACTACCTCTCTGACCAACTGGCTTTGTGCTCCGAGCAGATCGAGCGAATCGCGATCACCACGGTGCTGTTCCGACCAAGCCTCGCGATTTGTGCTCTCGTTTTCGCCGACCACCAGAATTGCAACGTCAGCGCTCTTCGCCGTCGCAACTGCCTCTTTGATTTTGTCCTGCTGCGTTGCCGGATCAATCAGTTCGACATTGTCATCGAACCATCCGTGCCAGTCCTGGTGCTTGTTCGTAAACCGGCAGCCTTCGGCATAAACCACCTTTGCCTTAGAACCAACTCGGTCTTGAATTCCTTGCAGGATGGTCACGCCGTGAAGCGGGTTTCTGCTGTACCCGCCGAGATGGAGCTGATCTGCATCGGGTCCGATCACAGCGATCGTCTTCAGCTTATTAAGATCGAGTGGGAGAAGGTTCTTATCGTTCTTCAGCAGGACCACTGTTTCCTGCGCGGCCTTCAGAGCAATTTTGCGATGTTCCGGACTGTTGGTGATCCGTTCGGCTGCATCCGGATCGACATACGTGTTGTCGAACAAACCCAGGCGAAACTTCGCGGCCAGAATCCGCGTGACTGCACGATCCAGCTCAGCTTCCGGAACAACTCCTTGCCGCACCTGCTCGACGAGAGTGCGATAAACCGATCCATCCGAAAGGTCGTAATCAACTCCCGCCGCAAGCGCCAATCGCGCCGCATCGGCCTTCGTCGCCGCCACATGATGAGTCTCGATCAGCATTTGCAAGCCGTTCCCATCGGAGGTCACGAATCCATTAAAGCCCCACTCTTGCCGTAGCACTTTATCAAGCAGCCAATGGTTGATATGCGACGGAATACCATCGATCTCGTTATACGAAGCCATTACGCTGCCGACGTGAGCTTCTTTCACAGCAGCTTCAAACGGAACCAGAAAATTTTCCCGGATCACTCGCTCGGAATAATTTCCCGGCGCCGTATTCGTTCCACCCTCCGGCTGCCCATGGACGGCGAAGTGTTTCATGGTTGCCATCACGTGATCGCGCCCGATGAAAAACCGGTCGCCCTGTAATCCCGTCACCGCAGCGACCGCCATTCGCGATACCAGATAAGGATCCTCGCCGTAGGTCTCTTCCGTGCGTCCCCATCGCGGGTCGCGGGCGATATCGAGCACCGGACTAAACACCTGGCCCACACCGGCTGCTCCGGCCTCTTCGCCCGCTGCGGTGAATACCTGCTTCACCAGAGCCGGGTCCCATGTGCTGGCGAGCCCAATCGCTTGCGGAAAGCTGGTGCTGCCGTACTCCATAAATCCGTGCAGCGCCTCGCCCATAAACAATTGCGGTATGCCCAGGCGAGTCTTCTCCGACTGATATCGTTGCAGCCCATTGCGCAATATCGCCGCGCGTTTCGGTGGGAACTCGAGGTCCGGATCCCACCATCGGCTTAAAGTTGCCGACGCGCTCTCGTCCGTGAAGGTCCCTGTCGGATCGATTACGTGAACAGCCTGTCCGCGACTGGGTGCGATCTGGCTAACTTTCTCTTCGAGCGTCATTCGCGAGAGGAGGTCTCGAACCCGGTCCTGAATTGCCAATTGTGGATTGCGATATGCGGGAGTGCCGTCGCTCGGGTTAGATTTTTCCTGACTGATTGCTGCTGTACAAATCAGGACAACTGCGAGCACGTATAAGAACACGCTTCGGCGAGCAAGCTTCATCGGGCCGTTCCTCTTCGTGGAGTGGACAACAAAGCAGAGTACGAAAGTATAGACCGAGAGGTTCAGTTTTGGTGCAGCAAAGATTCACCGCCGAGGACGCCGAGAGCAGAGAGGAAAAGACGAAGAGACGAAGAGAAGAACTGAGGGGACACCCGCCAGCAAACTGCTGTCAGCTTTTCTTGGCATGCTTGGTGATCTCGGCGGAGAGATGGCCTTACGGATCGGCGGAAATCAGGCATTAGCCTCTCAATCCTGCATCCTTGGCGGCGAATCGCGAGATCGCCGACCAATCAAGTTCCTCGCCGCCTTCTGCCAGCAATCTAAGAAAGCGGTCGCGTATCAAGCTGGCGAGTGGCAGCGGTACGCGCAACTCTTCGCCAGCCGCGAGTGCCAGCCGAACGTCCTTCAATCCGAGTGGCGCGACGAATCCCGCGGGTTGATATTTCTTCTCGACGATCAGTCCGCCGTAAGTCTTGTAAACAGGCGCGGCAAAAAGCGTCGAGGTGAGAAAATCCAAATACTCGCGCTGATCGAGTCCGCCTTTTGCGACGAGCGCCATCGCCTCGCTGAGACTCTCAATCGTCGATGCAATGAGAAAATTTCCGCTGAGCTTTACCAGATTGGCACTTCGTGGGTTTTCTCCGAAATGGAAGGTCTTCTGTCCGATCACTTCAAACAGTGGCGCGCATTTGTCGATAGCAGCGCCCTGTCCAGCCGCAACCACAAACAGCTTCGCTGCAGCCGCGGCTTCCGGTCGTCCAAAAACAGGAGCCGATACGAATTGCTGACCATACCTTGTGTGCTCGCCGGTCAGTTTTTCAGAAAGACCAACGCTGATTGTGCTCGCCGAGATGTGGATCGCGCCCTTGTTCAAACTGCTTAAAACACCCGATTCGCCAAACGCAACTTTCTCAAGAGCGCCATCGTCTGCCAGCATCGTGAAAACCGCATCACCCTTACATGCATCCGCAGGAGTCTTCGCCAGACGCGCACCTTGATCTACGAGTGACTGTGCTTTTGCGGCTGTCCGGTTGTAAACCGTGAGCTCATGGCCCGCTTTCAGCAGATTCGCTGCCATCGGCTGGCCCATATTTCCCAACCCAATAAATCCCACTTTCATACGTGCTCCTGAACGGGTGAATGCAATTCCCCAGTTGGATGCAACTAGGCAAGAAATGCCACAGTTGGAAACCGCTAGAGCTTTGCTGTCACGGAAAGGCCATCGCGTATAGGCAAAATTGTTGTGAACAGATCGGGCGAAGAATAAAGAAGCCGGTTGAACTCCTGGATCGACTTCGTAGAGGCTTCCGCAGACGTTTGCTCGGCAACTCTCCCGCTCCACAACACATTGTCGGCAACGAACAATCCGCCTTTGCGCAATCGCGGGAGTGCCATGCGAAAAGCGCGGGGATAGTCTTCCTTATCTACATCGCAAAAAATTATGTCGAATTGCTGAGTCTGTTCTGAGAGCAGCTCCAGCGCATCGCCAACTTTGATCGTGATACGGTTCGCTACTCCAGCACGCTCAAAATAGCCTCGCGCTTCGTCAGCATTCTTTCGATCCCCGTCAGTATAGAAAACGCGCCCACCCTCGCCGAGCGAGCGTGCCCACCAGATGGTGGAGTAGCCGATCGCCGATCCCATTTCAAAAATATTCCTCGCGCCTGAAACCAGGGCAAGCTGATGAAGAATTCTCCCAACCGCAGGTCCCACAATCGGAATATTGCGCTTGGCCGCCTCATCTTCCATTTCTGCGAGAACTTCGTCGCGCGGCGGCAATAGCGAATATAAGTAGTCTTCTACCGGCTCGGCGGTAATCCCGTGCATCCGCCAACGTGGTTTCTCAGGAGTTTTCGGCATCAGTTCCTTCTTAATTGTGAACGTGTGAATGTCTCTGGTTTTGAGAAACGACCCGAAGCTACGAAATTGTGTCGCCCGGCTTCATCTCGACTACTTTCACCCCGTGCACCAGTTTGCTCAAATCGCTTGGCCGGCCTGTCAAGACAGGGAAAGTCGCAAAGTGCATGGGGATGACAGTATTCGGCTTCAGCAGATTACATGCGTAAGCCGCTTCGCGTGGGCCCATCGTGTAGTGATCTCCAATCGGCAGCAGGGCGATATCGGGCGAATACAATTCGCGAATGATCGCCATATCTCCAAAAACATTTGTGTCGCCGGCGTGGTAAATTTTCACCCCGTTTTCGAATTCAAGCACATACCCGCATGCCTCGCCGCCGTAGACCAACTGATCTCCATCCTGAATTCCACACGAGTGGTCTGCGTGGACCATCGTGACCTTCACGTCTTCCACTTGCTGCGTGCCGCCTTTATTCATCTCAGCGAGGTTCTTCACTCCTTTTTTGCTGAGCCAGCCACAGAGTTCTGGAATTCCTACAACCTTCGGGTTATATTTCTTCGCGATCTCAACCGCATCTCCGATGTGGTCGCCGTGTCCGTGCGTGCAGAGCATCACATCAACCGCCCTCATATCCTTTTCATTCGCAGGACATGCAGGGTTTCCCATCACCCACGGATCGATCAAAAGTGTTTTGCCTTTTGGAGTCTGAATACGAAATGTCGCGTGGCCAAGCCAGGTAAGTTTGAGTCCATTGAGTTTCATATGCGTGCCTTGGAAATATGAATGAACATTCTAGTCGTGCTGCGCGAGCTAGTTCAACGCAGGCAAGTATGTGGCTGAATGCTTACGGTGAAAGATTGCTTTACGTAGCTCTTAGGAGCTGTCGTAAGATGTCTATCCCATGGACGATCTGAAAGTCCTACTTTCGCGAGAGCAGATTGCGGACCGAGTAGCAGCCATGGGCAAACAGATCACGGCGGACGCTAAAGGCGAACCGGTCATTTTCGTCGGCGTTCTGAAGGGCGCAGCAATTTTCCTGAGTGATCTGGTGCGCCAGGTCGAGGTCGATGCGACCTTTGAATTCATCGCCGTCTCGAGTTACGGAAATCGACCGGATCCAAGCGACGAGTTGCGCCGCGCTTGGGACTCAACCGGCGAGGTGCGGCTCACCAAAGACGTCGACCAATCCCTGCGTGGAAAGAATGTTGTTCTGGTAGAAGACATTCTCGACACTGGGCTGACTCTGACTTTTCTCAAGCGTTTGCTTCTCGGGCACAAACCCAAGTCTTTTCGCGTGGCCGTTCTTTTAGATAAGCCTTCGCGTCGCCAGTTGCCTGTGGACGTCGACTATACCGGCTTTGCTATTCCCGATGAATTTGTCGTCGGTTACGGGCTCGATTTCGCTGAACAATACCGAAATCTGCCCGATATTTGCGTGTTACCGATTGCTTCCAACGGCACCGGGTAAGTGCTATTAATCCACACACTTCCTGGCATTTGCAGCTTGCGAACCGGCAGATCGCACCAGCTCTGGCTGCTATCATTAACTTAGTGGAAATGGCAGCCGTTCAAGTTGAAGCACAATCTCGAATCGAGCCTTTGCTGCTCGAAGTGGCAGACGTGGTCAATACCACGCTTGACCTCGACACCACCCTGCGACGGGTCGCGGAACTCGTGCGCAAGGTCATCGACTACGAAATCTTCGGCATTCTGCTGCTGAATGAAAAGAGCCAGGAACTATATTTCCGTTTCAGCGTGGGACATGCTCGCGAAACGGCAGAACGTATTCGCGTGAAAGTCGGCGAAGGGGTGACTGGCATTGCCGCCCAGCGGGGCGAGGCCGTGCTGGTCGATGACGTTGCCAACGATTCGCGTTATATTTCCGCAGTCCCCAATGTTCGTTCAGAACTCGCTGTTCCGCTGATCATTAAAAATCGCGTCATTGGCGTCCTCGACATCGAGTCAACCCAATCCGGACACTTCACAGAGGAACATAAGCGCCTGCTTACTCTGATCGCGTCTCGGATGGCCGTGGGCATCGAGAACGCGCGTCTCTACACGCGCATGACGCGGCAGGCGAAAACGCTCCTGCTGCTAAATGAAATCGCGCGCGAACTGACGTCGATTTTGAACCTCGATGAACTCTTGAAACGGGTTGGCGAACTGCTGAGTAAGCTGATCGACTTCCAGATGTTCAGCATCCTGCTGCTCGATTCTTCTGGCGAAAAGCTTCAGCATCGTTTTTCGTTGCGCTTTCAGGAAAATATTCACCTCAAACATGACATTCCAGTCGGGAAGGGAATTGTTGGCGCAGCTGTGGTGCAGAGGCAGGCGATTCTGGTCGGAGATGTTAAGAAGGATCCGCGCTACATTGAGACAAACCCCGAAACCCGTTCCGAATTAGTTGTGCCATTGATCTACCAGGAAAACATCATCGGCGTGCTCGACCTTGAGCACACAAAACGTAATTTTTTTACTGAAGACCATCAGCGCACCATGACGACCCTCGCCGCGCAAATCGCGATTGCAATCGAAAACGCGCGGCTGTATGAGCAGATTGCCCGTCAGGAGAGCCGGTTAGAGAGGGATCTCGTGATGGCGCGAGAGCTGCAGGTCCGGTTGCTGCCTCAGTCGCGCCCCAAACTGCGCAATCTGGAGATCGCTGCGAAGTTCGTACCCGCCAGAACGATCGGCGGCGATCTCTATGACTTTCTAACCTACTCGCAGTCGCGCCTCGGTCTTGTGATTGGAGATGTAAGCGGAAAAGGCGCGCCGGCCGCGATCTACGCCGCTTTGGTTAGCGGAATTCTTCGTTCTCATGCGGCGATGGAACCGTCGCCGGCAGAGATGCTTGCCGCAGTCAACTACTCGCTCGCCGAACGCCGTATCGACGGCCAGTTCGTTTCGCTGATTTATTGCGTGTGGGACGAAGAAGCTCGTACTCTTCAAGTGTCGAATTCCGGCCTTCCACGCCCGGTTTATTGCCGCCAAGGCAAAGTCGAGATGATGGAAGCAACGGGTCTGCCGTTGGGCCTATTTGAAGACGCTGACTACGACGAATTCACCTTCCAGGCTGAACCCGAGGATGTGTTTGTATTTTTCAGCGACGGAATTCTTGACGCCACGAATCGAGCGGGCGAATTGTTCGGCCGTACTCGCGTAGAGAAGATAATTGCGGAGTGTTCTTCTCAATCGCCGGATTCGATGGTGAAATCGATCTTCAAGGCTGCCACCGAGCATGCAGCCGGCGTCGAAGCCTTCGATGACCAGACCGTGGTCGCAATCAAAGTGAAAGGGAGCACGCCAGCCCGCACGTGAACGAAAACCTCGAGCGCCCTCCCGGCTTTACTTACATTTCCGCGAGATCTCGCAAATCCGTTCTTCAGTGCGAGCAAGTTGTTCTCTCGAGCCTTGCAGAGAAGTGCGGGACGCCTCTCTACGTTTATTCGACCAAAACAATCCGAGATCGTGTGGCGGCATTCACCCAAGCGTTTACGGGCGTACCGCATTCCATTTGCTATTCGGTCAAGGCCAATTCAAACCTCAGCATTCTTCACTTGTTATCAAAACTGGGCTGTGGCTTTGATGTTGTTTCACGCGGTGAACTTGAGCGGGTGCGGCACAACGACAAACGTGCAGCAAAGAAGGTCGTCTTTTCGGGAGTAGGAAAAACAGCGGCGGAAATCGAGGCGGGTATTCGAGAAGGTATTCTGCTTTTCAATCTCGAAAGCGCTGCCGAATTGGAAGTTGTCGCCGCATGCGCTGCAAAGCTCAAACGCATGGCCCGCATTGCTTTTCGCGTAAACCCCGACGTTCCTGCAGATACTCATCCCTACATTTCAACCGGCTTGCAGAAGCATAAATTCGGTGTCCCGATTGGCGAAGCTCGTGAGCTATACGCCCGGGCCGCCTATTCAGAACACCTGCACGTTGCCGGGGTGAGCGTCCACATCGGGTCGCAGATCACGGATTTTAAGCCTTTCCGGGCCGCGATGGAGCGAGTAGCGCAATTAGTGAAGGAATTACGTAAGGACGGTCACTCGATCGAATATGTCGATGCAGGTGGCGGCCTTGGCATTAATTACAAAGGGCCTCAGGAGTTCGAGAGCACGGTTGCGCAATACGCGAATGCGGTCATGCAACCCCTGCGCGATTTGGACCTCACGATTTTGCTCGAACCTGGCCGTTCGATTATCGGCCCAGCCGGCGTGCTTCTGACGCGCGTTCTGTACCGCAAGCAGAACGGCGACAAAAAATTCGTCGTGGTCGATGCCGCAATGAACGATCTGATTCGCCCATCGCTTTATCAGGCCGAGCATCAGATTGTTCCAGTGGAGCGAAATAATGCTGAGCAGGAAATTGTCGATGTTGTCGGCCCAGTCTGCGAATCAGGAGATTTTTTCGCTCGTGATCGCCGCCTGCCTTATGTAGAACAGGGAGATCTCGTCGCAATTCTGGATGCGGGCGCTTACGGAATGTCGCTCGCGTCGAATTACAATTCGCGGCCACGACCAGCCGAATTATTGGTGAATGGAAAATCAGCCAAGTTAATTCGCCGCCGAGAGACGATCTCCGACCTGCTCCGCAATGAAGTGAACCTCAAGAGCTGAAGCCCAAGCGTAAGGGCCCAAAGCCTACCCAAAAGCTGCTTCTTACCGCTGTCCCCATTTCAACTTGCTGCTGAGCACTTCAAAAAATGTCCCCTTTGTGTGCAGCAGCTTAACCTGATACTCCGATTTGCGGCAGCAGATACGATCACCATCGAATATCGGCATACCCGCCTGTCCGTCGATGCTCAGGTAGGCCTCATCGCTCCCGGTCATAACCACGATTTCTATATACGACGTATCGCGTACAACGAGTGGGCGGTGGGTAAGCGAATGTGCCGAAACCGGCGTAATCACAAAGCTTTGTACATCCGGCATCAGGATCGGCCCACCTGCAGCTAGCGAGTATGCGGTTGATCCTGTTGGCGTAGAAACGATCAGGCTGTCCGCTTGATAGCGCGAGACGAAAACTTTGTCGATGAAAACATCACAATGATTTAAACGCGCTATGGTGCCTTTCCCAACCACCACGTCATTCAGCGCGTCATAACTTGCGACGTTCTCGCCGCCTCGTGCGACCTGGCAATGCACCATCGAGCGCTGATCGATCCTACAGGATCCTCGGTCAATGGTCTCAAGTGTCGGATAGAGTTCGTCGAGCGGGACTTCGGTCAAAAATCCCAGAGCGCCTAAATTCACTCCCACGACCGGAATTCCTGCCCGCGCCACGGCGCGCGCCGCCGAAAGTAAAGTGCCGTCGCCACCGAGCACGATCACGAAATCAAGTTTTCGCGTGGCCATGTCCGTGCGGGAGACCATTTCAGCGTTCGTCAGGTGAGGAGCGGTCTCAGGATCAACTATGAAGCTGTAGTCATGCTCCTTCAGCCAGCGCGTCAGTCGGGGCACGATCTGGGCGATTTCCGGCTTATTCGGTTTAGAAACGATCCCGACTGCTTTGGAGGAAGCGGCTCCTTTATGCATGTGAAAAGAGATTGTACCGAATCGGCAAGGAAGTCACCCAGCCAAAGCGAAACTCGATTTTTTCGCGACCTTCAACTCTTACTCTGATATTCCGAACCGCTTCAGCGGTGAAAAACCTGCTCTTGCCAGAAACACGGTAGGTTCCTCGAACCTAAAGGTTCTCGGAATGACAGTGGGTGAGAGTAGGGCTGATCAAGTTTCAGAATTTCGCGTACAGCAGGAACTCGCGGTTGCCCTCCGCCCCAAGAATGGGTGATTCGATCACCTCCGTAGACGCGGGATCTAACTCCTGCACGGTGCGCTTAACTTTCTCGATTGCTTGCTTCTGGGCCTCAGCATCACGAACAATGCCGCCTTTGCCCACCAGCTCGCGTCCAACTTCGAATTGAGGTTTCACCAACACCACAAATTGTCTGCCCGCCCGATCGCGTTCGTTTTCTGGAAATGCGGCAGAAACCACTGGAGGTAGTACCTGTGTGGCCGAAATGAACGAAACGTCCAATGCAATAAAGTCGGCAGTTTCGCCGAGTCGCTCGCGTGTCAAATATCGCGCATTTGTTTTTTCCAGCAGACGAACCCGCGGCTCCTGCCGCAATTTGAATGCAATCTGCCCCTGGCCCGTATCGATCGCGATCACGCGGGCCGCGCCATGTTGCAGCAGGCAATCCGTGAACCCTCCAGTCGATGCCCCTACATCGACACACACACGCTCTCGAACATCAATGTTCCAATGATGGAGTGCGCGCTCCAGCTTTAGGCCGCCACGGCTTACGTATTTCAGGTCTTCGCCGAGCAGCCGGATGTCGGCGGATGGATCCACTCCGGCTCCCGATTTTTCGACCTTTTGACCATTCACCAGAACCTTTCCGGCGAGAATCAACGCTTGCGCCCGTTCACGGGATGAGGCGAGTCCTCGCTCCAGCAGCAATTTGTCTAATCGCTGTTTTGCCGAGGTTCGCATCGCGGAATAAACTTTCGGTCAACGCACTCAAGTATGTGCAACTTGTATAAATTTCTCTTAACAAAGCTCTTAAGTTGGTACTTGCAGTCATTTCCACAACATTATGCACACGAGTGTTGAAATTTTAACGGGATTTTACCGCGATGACATCTTGACAGATTGAGGTATTCGCGCCGCGTAAACAGTTTCGCGAGCTCCGCGATAAGTTTGCGCTATTTCATTACGCGCCGCATCCAGAAACTTGACGGCCACACGCGATTTCCGTCAGCGGTAGGAACAAAGCGGCGCTGAGCTGCAGGCATGCTCGTGTAGCTGTTCCTCCAGTTTGGCAGGGACCTTTCAAGAAGTTCAGCGTGCGAGAGCTGCATAGCGCTGGCAGCCCATAGCACTTCGAATTCAGGATTGAACGCCAGAAACGCCTGCAATAAATATTGTTCCGACCAGAACCACAAGTTCTCGAGTACCGCGTCACGCGGATAATCCGACGGCAAAAAAATATCGTGCACGTGGACGAGAACGCCCGGATTGAGTCGCGGTAAAATTTGCAAGTACTCGCGCACCACGTCGCTTCCCACAGCAACGACGTGACTGGAATCGATGAACAGAATGTCGTCTGGGCCGAGAAGTTCAAACAACGAGAGATCCAGATACTGCACCCGCTCGGGCACAACTGTTACTCCATCCCCGAGCCCGTCCTTTGGCAAACGTTCCGGATATGGATCAACCGTGATGAGCTCACCTGCGACTCCGTCGCGTTTCAGATTCACGCGCAAGGCTTGCGTCATCACCCGCGTGCTGTATCCTGAGCCAATTTCAATAATCCTGCGCGGTTTCCAGTGGCGGACCATGCAATATGCGATTTCGGCATCTCCGCATTCGAAATATCCGTTGTGATAGTGGTAGGAGCCTGGTTTCGGCGTTGCAGTCCAGGCGAGCTCAGGTATATAGGCAGACGCAAACTCTTTAAGTAGGGAAACCTGATCCCGCATCCCGAAATTGCAACCCGGCGGTTCGGGATAAATCGGCCAGTCTCGTTTTTCCAGTTCCCCGACGTCGGGAACAGGCCAGTAGTAATGATTGGGCGTGACCGTAATTCCGAGCCTTTGCAGGGCACGAAATCCACGCACCGCCGCAGTAAACAGCAACGAGTTGTTTTTTAGTCGACGCGCTGCAGTGGTGATCAGGCGCTTGGCCCAGGGTTCCCGCGTCGACGCCGGAGTTGTTGGCGCTGATGCCAAACGCACACCTGGGAAAGTAGAATCAGAGCGCGACGAACGGGTGATGAAAGAGGCCATGCGTAATCTTTGATGGCGCACTTACCGCAAGGGTGCATAGAGGGCCAGCTTTAACTTTCGTTTGTTAAAGATTTATTGACGTATCGAGAGTTCGCGTGAGTAGGGGTAAGCGGAATTGGCGCAATGGGTGGGTCTCGGGGCAAGAACAGCTCTACAAAGAGCGTCCTGGATTAAGTTCGAAATCGAAGGTGACGGGCGTTCCCGCCCGTCATTGTGATTGGATTACGTCGCAACTTCTTCCAGCAGCTTCTGGTCGATGTCGAAGTTCGCATGCACGTTTTGCACATCGTCATGGTCTTCAAGAGCTTCGAGCAGGCGAATCATTGTTGATGCTTGCTGCCCTTCGAGCTTGATGTAAGTGTCGGGAATCATGCTGACGCTCGATGAAGCGGGCTCGATGCCAGCCTTCTTTAACGCTTCGAGCATGCCTTCATAAGCAGAAGGCGACGTCAGAATTTCCCAATTCTCGCCGTCGTCAATCGGTTCCTCTTCGCCGCCTGCTTCAATAATCAGGTTCATCAGATCGTCCGCCGAGGCTGCCGACTTCGACACCATGATGTCGCCCTTCTTGTGGAACATGTACGCTACGGCGCCGGCTGACGCCATGTTGCCGCCATTCTTCCCAAACGCGTGGCGAATCTCGCTCACTGTTCGATTGCGGTTATCGGTATTAATGTCGAGCAGAATAGCAACTCCGCCTGGACCGTAGCCCTCAAGCGTGAACTCTTCGTAATTTACGCCTGGCAGTTCGCCGGTACCACGCTGAATAGCACGCTTGATATTATCCGCCGGCATGTTCTCGGCTTTGGCCGCCGCAATCGCGGTGCGCAGACGTGGATTGGTATCGGGATCGCCTCCATTTTTGGCGGCAATGCTGATTTCCTTAATGAGGCGCGTAAAAATCTTTCCGCGCTTGGCGTCCAGCGCGCCTTTTTTATGTTTGATTGTGGCCCATTTAGAGTGGCCAGACATAGTGAGACCTCGCGTTCAAGTAATCGAAATTTGCTGATTCGTGATCGGAACGCCTCCGTCAGAGGGGATCACGTCATTGCCTCGAAACGAAGCAGGCGAAAACGGATTATAGCATAGCTATGAACCACTTCTGCTCGTGTTGGTCGGACATCGTTGTCCAATAGCTCATCGTGTTTCGTCGACCCAATAGGAGGCTCTGGAAAGTGTTTGGTAATTCTTCCGCGGATCACGCAGCCTCACGCGAATGTGATGTAAACCCGGTTGCGGGTCGTTGGGCTGAAAGCTCAGCTGATATCGACTGTGCAGGTGATTCGAGAATGCAGTCAGGTCAGTTTCGAATGCATTCCGGGTAGCGAACGATTCGGATTCTGCTCCTGTCATTGAGACCAGAGCGCCGGGAATGTTTTTCCGCAATGCCTCTCTGATGTCCGTCATTTTTTCGAGCAGATCGATGTTTGAAGTCCATTCATCCTGATTTCGGCCATGAAGCGTGTCCAGTTGCTTTGAGACATAAGGCGAGAAGGAGACCGCGAACACGGAAATGTTGTTTTCTCCAATCAGCCGAACAACGTCGTCGAGCTTCGTGAACTTGCTGCCGTGGTCGCGGGTTTCGCTTATAAGCAGGAGAATGAGCTGGTGACCTTGCTCACGCCTGGCGAGCAGTCTCGCCGAATACGCCACTGCGTCGAGAATCGCAGCACCGCCGTCGCCCGACTGTAAATTCCTCAAAGGCTCTTCAACCTCATCAGCATTGCTTGTGAAGTCACGGACGAAATGAAGCTTGCTGTCGAAAACAAGCACTGCGGCTTCGTTATAACCGTTGCTTAGTGCCGGGTCTAGCATGGAAGCCAAGCCGCTTATTTTTTTGAATTCACGGCTAGCGCGTCGGCCGCACTGGACTGCAATCATTATCGACAACGGCTCAGGCTCCGCTTCTTCGTTCAGGTGCACGGTTTGCGCAATGCCGTCGTCCTCAATAATGAAATCTTCCACATGCAGACCATATACTGCGTCTCCATTGGCGTCGCGGACCAGCGTTGGAACAGGAACCAGATTTGCGCGAGAGGTGAAATGTGAAGGCGTCTGCGCCGTCGCCTCCAGAACGAAGAAGGCTAGCGCAAGCCAGGTGCTACCCATATTTCGTGAGATGCGCAATGTTATGGATCCAAAACAGAAAGTAGTCCGGAAGGTATTGAGTCAGTTCTTACAACTCACCTGAAAGAGGCATTTTTCAAATCCTTTGAGCTATTTAGCGAATCAAGATGTGTTACCGATACTACTCGGGAGACGGCATGATTTCCTTCGATTCCGCACATCGGGCAGTTCACTATCCTCCTGATCGCCGATTCCGTGTTTGGATTCGCCCTTCCATTCTGGTCGGGATCGTTGCTTTCATCGTAAGCGTAGTTGTTGCGGCATGGGTCGAAGTTGCGGTTGCAGGCCTACCGCCCGTTCCGCCGGTTCCGCAAATTTATCCCGACAACTTTTCCGGGCCGCATGGCTTTCCGGTCTGGGTCCGCTATTGCCACTTCTTTAACTTTTTCTTTGTAATGATGCTGATCCGCAGCGGGCTTTCGATTCTGATGGACCATCCGCGTCTCTATTTCAATGATGGTTGCACGCCCGGCACTGAATGGATTCGTTTCACGCCGCTCAACGTCCCTCGCGACCGGCTTTGGACGGCCAAGGATGACGCCCGTTATATTTCGCCCCTAGTGGGAACACCCGGATACCGGCACACCATCGGCGTAGCTCGAATCTGGCATTTCATCGATGTGCACGGATTCATCATTACAGGAATTTTCTTCATCATCATGCTGTTCGATACCCAGCAGTGGCTCCGGATCGTGCCGACATCGCCGACAGTTCTGTTGCAAGCGTGGAACACATTCGTCCACTACGCCACGTTTCATCTTCCGCCTGAGCCGAATGGCTTTTACGGTTACAACGCACTGCAGCAACTCGCATATTTCACGGTCGTGTTTGTGTTTGGCCCCTTGGCAATTGCAACCGGAATTGCAATGTCTCCGGCAGTAGTCAACCGCTTCCAGTGGTATCCACGGGTCTTCGGCGGACGGCAGTCGGCCCGCTCGATTCACTTCCTGAACATGCTGGGGTTTCTTTCATTTTTGGTTGTTCACGTCACGCTAGTCGTGATGACCGGATTTGCCCGCAACATGAACCACATTGTGATGGGCACTGACGATCAAAATCCCATGGGCATGTATCTCGGATTTATCGGCATTGCCGTTGTCATCCTTTCCTGGGTTGCGGCCCATTACATTTCATGGCACCATCCGCGGGGCCTGCAACATGCGCTCAAGGTCGTGACCTACCCCATGCAGCTTCTCACTTTGAATCGCCTGTTGCCGGAGCAGAAATACTCAGAGCAGCAGATATCACCATACTTCTGGCCGAACGGAAAACTGCCGGTGCGAGACGATTGGAAGCATCTGGCGGAAACTGACTTTAAAGATTTCCGATTGAAAGTCACGGGCCTGGTTGAACATCCGGTTGAACTCTCGATTGACGACCTGGAGCAGATGGGAGAAGTCGAACACATCACCATGCACCATTGCATTCAGGGTTGGAGCGGAATTGCGAAGTGGGGCGGTCTCCCCATGAAAAAACTTATTGAAATAGTGAAACCAAAACCGGAAGCGAAAGTAGCCGCCTTCTTCTCATTTGGCGAGGCCCTTTACGGTGGGCATTACTACGACACGCAGAGCCTTGAAAACCTGCTCAAACCGCAATGCATGCTTGCGACCCGCATGAATGGCGAGCGGCTAGCGGAAGTTTATGGAGCACCACTGAGGCTGCGGGTGGAGAACCAGCTTGGCTACAAGATGGTGAAATGGATCGAGCGCATTGAGTTCATCGAATCTGAAAAGCTGCTCGGTAAAGGAGAGGGAGGCAAGAACGAAGACGACGAATATTTCGATCTGCTGCCCAACATCTGATGCGAAATCCCAACTCGCCATTCTCCGAGCGCCCCGATTCGGACCATATTCTCTCCATGTTGCGCCGGCTGCGGCTGGTTTGGTTGCTGGATCGCTTCCCTCATCGGCTGGTGCGCTCTGCTTATGTGTTCGTGAATGGTTTTGTCACGATTGGCGTGCTTGCGGTTTTGGCTCTGGTGAGCCGGAATCCATTCGTTTTTCCCTCGCTCGGTCCCACTGCGTATCTTCTGTTTTTTTCCCCAATGACGAAAGCCTCGAGCCCTAGGAATACGATCATCGGGCATGCAGTAGGCCTTCTCTGTGGTTACGCGGCGTTCGCAGTTACCGGTGCCGGCGCACAGCCGTTCGGTGTTCATCCGGGCATCTTTTGGCCAAGAATTCTAGCAGCAGCATTGTCTTTGTCGGCGACCGGCGCCTTGATGGTGCTGCTCGATGTTAGCCATCCCCCGGCTGGTGCGACTACGCTGATTGTTTCGCTCGGGATCATTTCGAAGCCACGCGAGTTGGTGATCATCGAAATAGCTGTGTTCCTGCTTGTTCTTCAGGCCCTTGCGATAAATCGATTGGCAGGAGTTCCATATCCGATATGGAATGCAGCGCGAACGGGCGAACCTGGAAATATCTCCGACAACTAGCATCTCCGCGGGGAGAGGGAACCGGCTGTTATTACAAACGACCGTGATGATGGCGCGTTAGCGGGCCGCACAAGGCAGTCGCTAAATCGACTTCACCGGAATCGTTATGACATCATCGACCAAGCCAACTTCCTTCTGCAGAAACGGCTCTGCGTAAGTTACTCCGGCCAGCATGCCGTAGAATCGAGCCATCGCTTCCACGCGCGCGCGGATTTCATCCCGGGCGGGAAAGATGTCTTTGCCGGCTTCCTGATCGCTGAACTGCGTTTTATACGCCATCAGCGATTCGAATCGTGCTTCGAATTGTTCGGTGATGTCGACGACGAATGTGGGCCGGATATCGTAATAGAGCGTCGCGTAGATAATCTTGTATGGGCGATGTGGCGCGAAATCGGGAAGGGCACGACTTCCAGTCATGCCGCCACTAGGCGAACCGTCATCGTCTTTAGCCGCTGACGGCTGAATCTGCTTTTCTCCGGCCACCACGCTCGCCACCGCCGATGCAACCTGGCTGAATGCTGATTGCCGACTGCTGAGGGCCCGCTCAATGTCTAATTTTGCAAGTCCTGCCAAAAAGCACGCCTCGTAGCCGAGCTTCGATGCGGTGTAATGGTCAGGATGCCGGCCTTTCCAGTAGGGAAGTACCACCACTCGCGGCCGCGTCTGCTGAATCACGCGCGCAACTTTCAAGCGGTTTTCCCACGTGTTCTCGACGCGACCATCGGGTATGTCAAGCGCCTCGCGCCACGAGACGCGCAGGATCTTCGCCGCCTCTTTGGCTTCACGTTCGCGGTCTTCCGCAGACCCGCGCGTTCCCATCTCGCCGCGAGTCAGATCGAGAATGCCCGTACGCTGTCCTCGCTCTGCCATCCTGAGCAGCGTCCCGCCGCAGGTCTGTTCAACATCGTCACGATGCGCGGCAATAGCAAGAATGTCGAGCGCGGGATTCATTGACGCGGAACCATCCTGAAGTTCTTCAATGTCGTGTGGCGGATTCCACAAGCCGATTGGCAAGGGCCAGTCCCTCAGAGATATTTCTTGCGCCGCCGTCTGCTCCTAAGCTTTTCCAAAGCTCCGTATCGCCGGTAAATGCCCCGCCGCCTGCGATCACAAAAGGATGTTCCTTAAGCGGAAGTGATTTGATTCTCAAAGTCAGATCTCTGGCTTTCGCGAGGTTGAGAGGAGTAGCGACTGAGATTGCTACCAAGTCAGGAGTAGAGTCTCTCACATGCCGCAATACATCGCCTGTTGGGCATTTCGGGCCAATGTAGGCCACCTTCCAGCCGTCCGATTCCAGCAGATCGGAAAACATTTTCAGCCCTAAGCAGTGTTCTTCTCCATCCACACAGACAGCCAGCGCCTTGACGCTTCTCGGGACGCCACGATACTTCTGCTGCAAACGAGCAAGTAGAAGATCGGTCGCGGCGGTGCAGTAGTGTTCCTGTAGGACGCTGATCCGGTTCTCCTGCCATAGCCGCCCTACTTCCTGCTGAACTGGATAAATCACTTCTTCAAGAAACTTTGTAATGCTGAGGCCTTTCTCCAATGCCTGCATTGCGGTGGAGAACGCCGTCTCCCGATCCAGAATCAGTAACGAGTTCAAGTACGAGTTCGCCATCGTCGCAAGCGGATATTGACTCTTAATAAAACTTGGCAATGTACTTGGCTTCGACGCCAGTGCAGTGCAAGCTGAATTGATAAATCGCGCAAATGTACGCCGCAAGTTTGGCGGCGCGTTCGATGTTAGCACCTCGCCGATTGTGCGCAGATTCCACATCAGGTCTGCTGGAGCGATACCACGCGCAAACAGCATGACCTTGGCCCACCCTGCATAGTCATTGAACATTGCCTCTGAGTCGATCAAGACGGCTTCCGCAAGGTAGTGAAGATGATAGGCCGTATCTTGCTCGCATTTCTGACGGCCGGCTTGTCCGTACTTTTGGTCTAACTCTGGATGGCTTGTAAAAATTGCATTTGTAACGGCTACACAGAATGAATTAATCCTTTGATCAAGCCATTGGGCCGCGCTTGCGGAAATCGAAGGGGATGAGCTGATCTTCTTACGAGGTGACATGCTCAAAAAAACTTAAACTAACGCTGTTTGGCACAAGCTTCAATCCCTTTGGAATGCCGGCGTGCGACTCGCGATAAAGATGGCTGCCATGCCATTTCTCAAAGTGTTCGCGTCCAGTCCAATAGGTAATCAGCCAAATTTCCTTGGGGTTCTCTTGTGGGCTTAGAACGTCCAGGCGAATAAAGCCTGGATATGAATCGATCGAGTGCGGCCGCTCTTGGAATGCCTTCTTCACTGCCTGATGCATTTCATTCGCGATAACGAATCGGCTCAACACAACAAACATCGGGAAGATTATACGACAGGAGATTCATGCCTGTGAGGAAGCGCTGCCATACATCCGCCGCTCTTTTCGCTTATCCCAAATTGCCTTGCTCGATCACGACATTCTCTCTCACGACCAGCCGGTGCGCGGCCATTTCTTTCAGCTTCGGCAATACCCGGCTCACGTGTTCATCGGTATCAACGAAAATAATGATCACCGGCAGCTTGCCACCGGCATCGACGAGATGGCTCGTCTTTACCCGCTGCCGCCCTAAAAATCCTGCTACCGCATGCAACACGCAAGCCGCAAAAACATTCTCGTCGTGCAGATAGTTGAGAATTGCCAAATGCAGCGGCTTGCCTTGCCACTTGTCGGCTTCGTTCAAATAAATCGTGACCTGGACTGCCATGTGATCAGGCATTTTACAGCACCCTTGCCAGCGCCATGCCCGCCAACGCTGCAGCCAAACAAAGCAAATTATTGGACAGGAAATTCGTGAACAGCAGTATCCACTGTCCCTGCTCGAAGTACACCATGGTTTCGTAGGCAAAGCTGGAAAACGTAGTAAACGCTCCGCAAAACCCAACAACGATCAACAGTCGCCACCGTGGGTCGAGCAGCACACGCTGCGTGCTCCAGATCATGAAAAATCCCACGATGAAGCTGCCCGCGACATTAATGAACAGGGTTCCGTAGGGGAATACCGGTCCAAGGATTTTCGCAGCGAAACGGCTGATGACCCAACGGGCATTGGCGCCGAAGATGGCGCCAATGGAAATAACAAGCAGATCGCTTATGGTGCGCACACGGTTCTCCTTACCAAAATGGTAGGAGTTATCAGCGCGCGTCGTTCGTAATTAAAGGCCGTTATGCAAAGGCCTCTTGGGAACGTTTGGTGCGGGCGGTTATGGCGAACTCCATCGCCGTCGCATTTGTTGTAACACAAGGCGGGGCTCGGAGAAATCAGGAACCTGCGTACTCCTCGCGCAAAATTGCATAAACATGAACATCAATCGACTTTCCTGACTTCACCACCGACTGGCGTGCGCATCCTTCGTATCGCATCCCGAGCTTAAGCAGTACAGAGCGTGATGCGCCATTGCCTTCGAAGTGTCCGGCAAAAATGCGCTGTAGCTTTAGGTGCTCAAATCCGTACCGAACCACTTCGCGCGCTGCTTCTGTGGCATACCCATTTCCCCAGAACGGTACACCGATCCAGTAACCGAGTTCGGCGCGACGATGCTGCATCTGCGGATGTAGTCCGATTCCCCCGATCAGCCGTCCATCATTCTGCAGGCTAATCCCGAGGCGAAGCTCATTCTCTTTTGCAATGCTGGAGAGAAATTCGCGCGCGTGCTTTTCTTCATAAGGGTGCGGGATACGAAGCGTGGTAGCCGCAACTTCGGGTGCTCCGATCAGTGAAACAAGTTTTGGAATATCAGCGTCAGCGTATTCACGAAGAATTAAGCGTGGAGTTTCAAGGAAGAAAGACATGTTTATCTCTGTGGGGGTTCTCTGTGAGACACCGTGTTCTCTGCGTCAAGGATTTTGAAAAATCTAACCACAGAAAACACGGTGTTCCACCAGAGGAAATCCACAGAGTACTTCGGATCAAACGCAGAAGCGTTGGCTATACTCGCGCTTCCGGCGCTGCGACTTCACGATTCATCTTGTAAGCGTTTGAGATGTACTGCAAGACCATGCGCTGCGTGTTAAAGAATGAGCCGTTCAGCGCGATAGAGAATCGCATGATCTCTGTGAAACGGTTCGGTCGGCCGTAGAACATCGGCACAATTTCACGCTCCAACTTGTCATAAAGGTTTCCAAGCTCCACGGCTTGGTCCTCGGCTAATTCGTCATTGCCAATCGACCAGCCGGTCACCCCTTCAATGTGTCCCTCGGCCCACCAGCCGTCCACCACACTAAAGCTGGGCACCCCGTTCAGAGCGGCTTTCATGCCACTCGTGCCAGAAGCTTCCTGCGGCCGCATCGGATTGTTGAGCCAGATATCCACCCCGGAAGTGATCAACCGCCCCCACCGCATATCGTAATTCTCAACGTATACCGTGCGGATTACGTCCGAGAGAGAAGCAGAGCCGTCAAGCACTCGGCGAATCAAATTCTTACCGCCTTCATCGTGTGGATGCGCTTTTCCGCCATAGACGAGCTGAATAGGTCCGATTTCGCGAGCAATTTTCCGAAGCCGCTCGGGATCCTGAAAGAGAAGATCGGCACGCTTGTAAGTACTTGCCCGTCGCGCAAAACCTATGGTGAAAACTTTCGGATCGAGCTGAACGCCGTAGGCGCGACCAATCTCCGCAAGTAGCTCAGTCTTTGCTTCGGCATGGGCCTCGCGAATTGCCGGCAAAGGAATACTGATCGCATACCTCAGATAGTTGTTGTCAGTTCGCCATCCGGGAATATAAGAGTCGAAAAGCCCGCTGAACGCAGGCGATGTCCATGTGATCGCGTGAACACCATTCGTGATCGCGCTGATCTCCTTCGCGTACTCAGGAAACATCCCGCGCGAAACTTCGCCATGCCGCATGGCGACGCCGTTCACATATCCGGAGAACCGCAGCGCAAGATAGGTCATGTTCAGCGCGTCGCGCTCCCACGCCTCGGCCTCGTCGAGTAGCCCGAGCTGCTCGCCTCCCAACACCTGCGAAACCAGACTTCGCGGGAACTGATCATGTCCTGCAGGCACAGGCGTGTGCGTAGTGAATATGCACATGTTCCGCACCCCATCAATGTCGAGTTGCTTCAACCTGCCAGCAAAACTCTGGTCTAGGCGTCGCTCAAGTAATCCGAGCGAAAGCAGTGCCGAGTGGCCCTCGTTCATGTGATAGGTTTCGATCTGTCCCGAGTACAGTTTTTGCAGGAGCTGAAAACCACCTAGTCCCAGCACAATTTCCTGTGCCAACCGATACCGCTGGTCCCCGCCGTACAAGGAATCCGTCAACGAACGATCGTATTCCCCGTTTTCCGGCAAGTCCGTGTCGAGCAGATAAACAGGCACGGTCTCGCCCGTGATTCCTGTAATTGTGTATTTCCAGGCTCGGATTGAAACCGAACGCCCCTCGATCTCGACTGTGGCGCGTGGCCCTACAGCCGTGACCTGCCGTTCCGGCTCCCACTCTTGCGGCTGCTCAAACTGATTTCCGTTTGCATCCAGAATTTGGCGAAAATACCCCTTGCGATAAGCGAGCGTCACCGCCACGACGGGCGTGCCCAAATCTGCAGCTGAGCGCAACGTGTCGCCGGCCAAAATGCCCAAGCCACCCGAATACGTGGGGATATCAGGTTCGAGTGCAATCTCCATCGAAAAATAAGCAATGCGGGGAGAAACCGTCTTTTTCATTGAGCCTTTGACAAAAGCAAGGTGAGAACTGCCTTTGAAGTGATCTGAGGATCTCTGGAGGTAAGTATAACGTTAAGGCGCCTATGGCTTCCAGATATCATCTTCGTTTATTTGTACCTGAGTAATTCAACACAGTTCTGCCCGGGAACGTGTGCAGTTTTGGGCTTCGTTCGCGTCCTGACAAGACCTGCTCTGTGGCTCTTCTCTGCGTCCTTCGTGTTCTCTGTCGAGCGTTCGAGAACGCTCGAGCACATTAATTTTTTCTCTCAACCAAAAACTGCGCCAGACCTTTCAATGTCTCGCCTTTCGACCCAAGACTTTCTATCGCGCGATATGCCTCGTGCAATAACGCGTCCGCTTTTTTCCGCGACTCCTCTAGCCCGAACAAACCCGGATACGTCGCCTTTTCCGAAGCAATATCTTTTCCTGCGGTCTTACCCAATTGCTCGGAAGTCTGCGTCACATCCAGTACGTCATCGACTATTTGGAACGCCAATCCAATTGCGCGACCGAACCGTCGCAAGTCTTCCACTTGGGCCGGAGTTGCACTTCCATAGATGCCGCCTGTGACTACGCTGGCTGTGATTAATGCCGCGGTTTTTGAGAGGTGAATGTACTCGAGCGTGTTCGCGTCGGGCCTGGTCCGCTCGGCTTCGAGATCGACCACCTGCCCTCCGATCATTCCGTTCACTGTTCCCGTGCCACGCGCAATTTCTTCAATGATCTTGACCCGAGCCTCGGGCGGACATTGCAATTGCGAGAGTACTTCGTAAGCTTGTGTTTGCAGCGCATCACCGGCAAGGATCGCGACGGCTTCTCCGAAGACTTTGTGGCAAGTCGGCCGCCCCCGCCGAAGGTCATCATTGTCGAGAGCAGGAAGATCATCATGGATCAGAGAATACGTGTGCAGCATTTCCAGAGCCGCTCCAAGTTCCTCAATTCCCGCCGGCAATTGGCCTGCAACCGCACCGCCTGCCTCCATGCACAAAATAGGACGAATTCGTTTTCCCCCCGCAAAAACGCTGTGCCGCATCGCCCGATGAATGGAAGGCGGAGGGACGTCGGATCCCGGTATCAGTCGTTCCAGCGCGGCGTCGGTCAGCTTGCGTCCGTTTTCGAGAGTTTGCGCGAGCATTCAGGTGAAGTATAACAATCAGAATCATTGATGGACCTATTAAGGCGGCGATGGGTTATCATCCCCAGTTCTAATGATCCATACAAGAATCTATTTAAAGTGGAGGAGCGGGCATTCTCGCGGGTTCTTCGCCACCTGTCTAGTTCTGGCGTTTGCGTTATTGACAATCACCGCCCGAGCCCAACAACCTACTTACGACGTTATCCTCTCTCACGGCCGCATCGTCGATGGCACCGGAGCAGCCTGGCATTACGGCGACATTGCCATTAATGGCGATCGCATCGCCGCCATGGGCGATCTTCATACGGCCCCAGCCAAACAACGCATCGATGCCACCGGCCTCGTCATCTCGCCAGGTTTCATCGATGTTCAAGGTCAATCCGAATTTAATCTTCTTATTGACGGCCGTGCCGCGAGCAAGATTACTCAAGGTGTGACAACCGAAATTACCGGCGAGGGAACTTCCATTGCGCCTGTAAACGACCGCCTGCTCGAGGACCTTCGGCCCACTGCCGAAAAGTTTCACGTCGCTCTCGACTGGCGATCGCTCGACGAATACTTTCGACATTTCGAGCGCGCGAGGCCAGCCATCAATCTGGGAACATTTGTCGGGGCCGGCGGCGTGCGCAATTATGTGATCGGCAAAGATAACCGACCAGCTACGTCCGCCGAACTCGACCAAATGAAGCAAGTGGTTGCCCAGGCGATGCAGCAGGGCGCGTTTGGTCTCAGCACCGCATTGCAGTATGTGCCCGACAGTTTCGCCTCGACAGACGAAATTGTCGAGCTGGCTAAAGTTGCAACCAGCTATGGCGGTGTTTACTTCACACACCAGCGCTCAGAAGCCGACCAAATTTTCCCCTCACTCGATGAGGTCTTCGCCATAGCGCAGCGTGCGCAAATCTCTACGACCATCTGGCACTTGAAAACCGCATATCGAGAAAATTTTGGCAAAATGCCGGAAGTACTTCGCAGAATCGAAGCCGCTCGCGCCCGCGGAATCGATGTCGCCGCGAGCGTCTATTCATACACCAGAGCCTCGAATGGTCTGATCGCCTGTTTCCCAAGCTGGGTCGCGGAAGGTGGAACCGATCAAATGCTCGCTCGCCTGAGGGATCCCGCCCAGCGGGCGCGCGCACAAAAAGAGATGGAAGAGCCCAGTGCAACTTGGGAGAACCAATGGCTGGGTTCCGGTGGCGGAGCAGGTGTGATGCTCATTCAAGTTTTGAATCCCGATCTTCGCAAATATGAAGGGATGAATTTCGTGGAGATTGGCCGTGCGATGGGCAAAGATCCTAAGGACGCCGCCATGGACGTCGCCATCGCCGACGGCGGTGAGAGTCAGGTCGTGATCTCAATCATGGACGAAGCCGACGTTCGCGCCGCAGTCTCAAATCCACTGGTCACGTTGGGGTCGGACTCCCCAGAACAAGCCGAAGATGGTCCACTCAGCGAAACCAAAGCTCACCCACGTGCCTTCGGAACATTCACGCGCGTACTCGCCGAGTATGTTCGCAAAGAGCACACTATGAGCCTGGAAGAAGCGGTACGCAAAATGACCTCGCTCGCCGCCAGCCGTGTTGGAATCACCGACCGGGGGATTCTCCGACCAGGAATGATGGCCGATATTGCAGTCTTCGATCCGGCAACTGTTCAGGATGTCGCTACCTACAACGATCCTCTACGCTATTCCGTGGGAGTGAAGTACGTATTCGTGAACGGAAAGCCGGTTGTATTTGAAGGGAAGATTACCGACGAGCGGCCAGGTCGGGCTTTGCGCGGGCCTGGCTACGAACATTAGATGGTGTAGTGGCGCGCGCCCCCCGTCGGCGTTATCTCGAGGTATCCCACCCTCACCAATACTGCTTCAGCACCTTGACCACCGGACTCGTGCTGCCATCTGGTCGCACTGCCCACAAGCCCCTGCAATTCGAGTCAGCCGGTCGCGACGGATTTCCCACGGGAGTGTCAACTGCCGCAGGTTGACCACCAGGCTGGTTGCACTCATTATCAAACACATCCCACAAGAACGCCCCGTAAATGCCTGCGTTCTTTGCCGTGCTTAGAATTGCTCTGGGGCGCCATGTGATTCCTCCGGCCAATTGGTTCTCAAACAATCCATATTCTGAGATCACAATTCGGCGATTGCCCAAGCCCATCGGATCCGGCGCCAGTTTTTTAATGCTGTTCAAAGCTTGGTTCATTGCCTTTTCCATCGATCCCGCATCGTTGCCGACGGCCGTCGAGTCATACGATGAATACGTGACCATATCGGCCTTCACCGGCGGCACAACGGCATTGATCACGCGTGTCAATCCTTGTTGCGCGTAATCGAGGACACGGTTCACCTCAACGCCATTCAAAACCGTCACGCTGGAGTCATTCGCCTCGTTCCTGGCCTTGGTCACGCCCGCCTGCCGCGCCTTCAGCCACGCAATCATGTCTTGCACCGTGTTTTCTGGAATGTTCACGGTAGTGGAAGTGCCTTCGCCTCCCAATCCCACCCAATCGCCTTCCCAGTTTTTCAGGATGAACGTCTTTCCAGTTCCAGAAAATCGCGAGTAAAGATACGTCGTGAGCTGATAGAACTCCTCCCGCTCAGCGTTTTGCATCTGTTGCGACTGCGCGAAGCCGGGCAAATAGTCCTTGTTCGCGAAAGTGTATACCGTCAGTACGATGGTCTTGAAGGGAAGGTGAAACACTGCATCGTACGGTGCGGTCTGCGCCAATTGCGCAACATTCGCCGGGTCAGTCGCTGGCCAGCTGGCCAAAGATTTATCCGGATATTGCGAGCGAAACCATGGCGTCAAATATATGAATATGGAATCGCTTCCGAGCTGGCTGATCTTCTCTGCACCCTCGACCAGATAATTGTTGTTGGTGAATCCGTAATTGCCGGCGACATGTGCAATTCCCGCCGCGAACCTGCTCGAAGCCGCGGGGCCTGCAGAACCTGCGTTCTCAGTCGACCCCGCACCGATCTTGCCTCCACCACAAGCGAAAGCACAACAAAGTAATGCTGAAATCCCGAATAGGTAGATTTTTTTCACGCTCTTGTACCCCCTGGCGAAACTCAGGCGCGAGTAGACACAATTCTCCCTGGAAAACGGAGCTTGAGAGTACCCCTTAAGGAAAATCCTGTACGAAGTGAGCCGGAATCACCTGAGATTCGGCGTTGTTTAGCTGTAAGTTAGCAGAGTCACACAATCAGGAAAGTTGATTTGCAGCATGAAATGTACCAGTGAGTGTGTTGAAAATGAAAGGGATTGTCTTGCTTCTGGGTTTTCGCCATGTGAGGTGAGCGGATCGCCGGCCGTAAGTACCCTTTTCGCAAGCAGGTAACGTTTAACCAAAAATTGGCAAGCAGGTAACGTTTAACCAAAAAAAGCTCCCGTTGCCGGACGCCTCTTCTGATCAATTGCAATGTTTTAGGCTGCCGCGATGCTCCGCATTGGGTTCGCCCTCACCGTGGCCGAGAGTATTCCGCGCATATCAGATGACGGGCAGCAATCATCGGCACCGGCGCTCAGAGTCTGAGTCCACATCTCTTCATCCGCCACACGGTGATTGCAGATTACCTTCACATGTTCAAATTCCCTTTTCAACGTTTCCACTTCGGTCAGAGGCGCAGACTCGAGATCCAGCACGATTGCGCTCGGATGGTGCTTGGCCGCTTCCCGATGGAGTTCTTCTACTGACCTAGCCACGTGAACACGATGAAAAGAATCAGCGAGCAACGCGGCAAGGGTTTGTGCAATTTTGGGATCACTCTGAAGAAGAACAACGTTCGTGTGCTGCATGGGGGAACTCCTATATGCCGCACCTGATGGGCAGATGCCAGCAGTTTTGCCCTGGCTAGCTCGCTCTACAAGCCCGAGCGTTAGTACAAGTCTTACCAGTATGCGTTCGGCTGGAATTTAACGTTCGAACGGTTCGGCCTGGAGTTTGCCGCTCTGTTTCAGCAGAACTTCTACTTTGCCCTCAGCCTCTTCCAGTTCCTTCCGACAGGAACCCGAAAGCTGCATGCCTTCTTCAAACAAGGTGAGTGACTTTTCAAGCGGCACATCGCCCTGCTCCAGCTCCTGAACGATCTTTTCTAGGCGCTGAATACATTCTTCAAACTTTGGCAAGCTCCAATACTCCATTCAGATTCTACACGGGCAAACCTTATTTTCCATAGGGAAAAGACTGTAGCAGAATCGTTTTGGCGCCTAAGGTAGTAATAGGAGGTGCTGCCGGATTTGATCGAAATCTAACAGAACCTAACAAGATGGTGCTGGGCTAAAAGTGGGGGAACGTCCGATCTCCGAAAGTACGCAGGACTAGCAACCCTGAATGAGCCCGTCTTAAAGTGCCGAAAATGCCGATCTCGGGCGGGATGGTACACTCGCCAGTTAATTTCAACGCAACGAGCGGAGCAGGTATGAGTTGGGCGGGTAACTTGGCGGACCGATATCGTGTGGACCACAGAAAAAAGTTTCAGTTGAAGAAGTTTGATCCCGCTGATACTGCACATTTCCGGTCGAAAGAGCACGCCCAGGAGTTGCTCGACAAAAGCATCGCCGATATGCGCGAGTTGCAGGACAAGTTATATGCGCAGGGTCAGTGGGCCCTGCTGATAATTTTGCAGGCCATGGACGCGGCAGGCAAGGACGGTGTGATCAAGCACGTCATGTCCGGTGTAAACCCGCAGGGCTGCCAGGTGCACGCGTTCAAGCAGCCCTCCCAGGAGGAGTTGAACCACGCCTACATGTGGCGGGCCGCTTACAGATTGCCAGAGCGTGGGCACATTGGAATTTTTAACCGCTCGTATTACGAAGAGGTGCTGGTCGTACGCGTGCACTCGAACATTCTGAAGAATGAGCGCATACCCGAGGAACTCCTTGGGAAGAATATTTGGCAGGAGCGGTTCGAAGACATGGCGAACTTCGAACGCTATTTGGCGCGCAACGGTGTGGTCGTGCGGAAGTTTTTTCTGAATCTTTCGAAGAGGGAGCAGAAGCGAAGATTCATGGCGCGCCTGGATACCCCCGAAAAGAATTGGAAGTTTTCTGCGGCCGATGTCCGCGAACGGGAGTGCTGGGACGACTACATGCAGGCGTACGAAGAGATGATTGCGGCAACCTCGAAGAAGCATTCTCCATGGTATGTGGTGCCGGCTGACAACAAATGGTTTACGCGCCTGGTCGTCGCCGCAGCAATTGTGAATACCATGGAGGAGTTGAACCTGGAATATCCGAACGTGACGCCAGAGCAGAAGAAGGATTTGCTGAAGGCGAGAAGAGAGTTGGAGCAGAAGTGATTCGGGTTCGCATTCGAATGGGAATTCGTGCGGCCCATATTGAATAGGATTGCGGACAACTCTCCCAGTCGTGACACCCATGCCGCACGCTCATACCGTGGTTGGAATCGGGGAAATATTGTGGGATCTTTTGCCGTCGGGAAAGCAAGTAGGCGGTGCTCCCGCGAATTTCGCCTACTGTTCACATCTACTAGGCGAGAACGCAATTGTGCTCAGCCGTGTGGGAAATGATCTTCTCGGGAAGGAGATTCGCGAGGAACTGACGAAAGCCGCCATTGGCGATCAATTCCTGCAAGCGGATCCTGTGCATCCCACAGGAGTAGTTCAAGTCCGCTTGGATGGTGCCGGGCAGCCGACGTTTGAAATCGTTCAGCCGGTGGCATGGGATTTCATAGAGTGGACGCCGGAATTGCGGCGCCTGGCAAGCGAAGTAGATGCAGTTTGTTTTGGCTCCCTTGCACAACGCTCCGCGGGATCGCGAGCCGCGATTCGCAATTTCGTCGCCACGACCCGGTCGGATGCGCTACGTGTATTAGACGTGAACTTGAGACAGAGCTTTTATTCCGCTGAAATCATTGTTGAATCTCTCAAATTGGCAAATGTGGTGAAGCTGAATCACGAGGAAGTGCCGCGAATGCGCGAGCTGCTCGCGATAACTAACAACACCGATATATTGTTTTGTCAGACTTTGATCGAGCAATTTGATCTGAGGCTGGTGTGCATAACACGCGGGGAACACGGAGCACTGCTTTGCAGTCAAGATGGCGTCGACGAGCACAGTGGATTTCGAGTCAGGGTAAAAGATACGATCGGTGCGGGAGACGCGTTCACGGCAGCACTTGTCCATGGATTGTTGGAGAAACGTCCTCTGCCGAAGATAAACGAGTTGGCTAACCGCCTGGGCGCATGGGTGGCGTCGAATTTAGGCGCGACGCCCCAGTTTCCAGCGGCGGGACTTTCGCGGGCGCTGATGGAAATAACGTAGCGACACAAACGAGCTGCCTAAAAGGCTAATGGCAAACACTTACGACGTCATCGTCATTGGAGGCGGGCATAACGGGCTCACGCATGCCGCCTACCTGGCCCGCGCCGGCAAGAAAGTGTTGGTGCTGGAGCGCCGTCACGTGCTCGGGGGTGCGGCGGTAACGGAAGAAGTGTTTCCCGGATTTAAGTTCTCGGTCTGCTCCTATGTTGTGTCGCTTCTTCGACCGGAAATTATTCGTGATCTTGATCTTCCGCGTCACGGACTCGAAATTCTTCCGCTCGATGGAACGTTCACTCCCATGCCGAGTGGCGATTATCTGTGGCGGGTGAACGATCACGGCAAAACATATCGCGAAATCGCCCGCCACTCGCGCCTCGATGCTGATGCCTACGAAGATTTCGGCAAAGCGATGCAGCCGATGTGCCATTTCGTAAAGCCCATTCTGGATATGGTTCCACCCGATCCGACCGGGCTTAATCCAAAAGACCTTTCGAAGCTTTTGTTCATGGGACGGCGCTTTCAGAAGCTCTTGTCGCAGGATCGCTACAACCTAGTCCAGCTTATGACCATGAGCGCCGCTGATTTTCTGGACCAGTGGTTTGAAACCGACGTGCTCAAGGCCACGATGTCGGCCTCCGGCATTATCGGCACTTTTCTCGGCGTGCGCTCGCCCGGCACAGCCTACGTACTGCTGCACCACTACATGGGAGAGATTGATGGTGCATTCCGCGCGTGGGGATTCGCCCGCGGTGGCACAGGCGGAATTTCAAACGCCATCGCCGAAGCTGCGCTTGAAGCCGGAGTCGAGATTCGCAAGCAAGCGCCGGTTTCAAAAATCATCGTGAAGAAAGGCCGTGCGGTTGGAGTTGCTCTGAAAAATGGTGATGAAGTCTATGGCAGAGTCATTTCATCGAGCGTCGATCCCAGACATACATTTATTGAGTTCATCGACAACGGAAATTTGCCGGCCGACTTCGTCGATGAAGTGAAACGCTACAAATTCCGCGGATCTTCCGGCAAAGTGAATCTTGCCCTCGACGCTCTCCCGGATTTCAAATGCCTGCCCGGAGCTGGCGCTCATCTTCGCGGAGCAATTTCGATTTCCCCCGCAGTCGAATACATGGAGCGCGCCTACGACGAAGCCAAGTACGGGATGTTTTCCAGCCGTCCCTATATCGACATGGTGATTCCCTCGCTCACTGACCCCAGCGTTGCGCCTCCGGGAAAACACGTGCTTTCTTGCTTCGTGCAATATGCGCCTTACAAACTCAAGCCTGGATTGAACTGGGACCAACTACGCGACGATTTCGGAAACACAGTGATCAACACAATTGCCGAGTACGCGCCGAATCTGAGGAACATCATTCTTCACAAGCAAGTTGTCACGCCGCTCGATCTCGAACGTGAATGGGGACTGAGCGAAGGAAATATTTTTCAGGGCGAGCTGTCGCTCGAACAGTTGTTCTTTTTGCGTCCTGCACCCGGGTGGGCGCGATTTCGCACGCCGATCAGTAACCTCTACGTGTGCGGCTCAGCCACGCACCCGGGCGGCGGCATCATGGGCGCACCAGGAAGATTGGCGGCGTTGGAGGTAATGAAAGACGTAGGCTAAATTTCTCCCGGGGTTTGCTCTGTATAACGCTCTGCCCCTGTGGTGAGAACTTTTCCGTAAAAAAGTGAGAACCTGACCGCGAAGAACACAGAGTTATACAGAGGACAACCACAGAGCACAATGCCTAACTCTCGCGACATCATCATCATCGGCGCTGGCCATAATGGCCTAGTCACCGCGTTCTACCTTGCTAAAGCCGGATATAAGCCGCTCGTGCTCGAGCGTCGTGATCAGGTTGGTGGCGCGGCGATCACGGAAGAGTTTCATCCTGGATTTCGTTCCTCGATTCTCGCCCACTCTGCTGGTCCGTTGCGGGCCGATGTGGTTCGCGACATGCAGCTCGATAGACACGGGCTGAAGATGATCGTGCCGCAGATTGCTGTCACGTCGCTATCTCCCGAGAATTGTGCCCTGGTTCTCCCTCGCGATCTCGACAAAGCCGCGCAGGAAATCTCGAAGCTTTCGAAAAGAGATGCCGCACGATACCTCGACTTCCACTCAGCTCTTGATAAAACCGCGCGCGTAATCTCTAAAGCTCTGGCGACTACGCCGCCGGAAATCGCGAGCCCAACAAAGTCTGACATCTTCAATTTTCTCCAACTCGGCCGCTCCATCAGAGGTCTAGGAAAGAAAAGCACCTACGACCTGCTGCGCTGGGGACCAATGGCGGTCGCCGATCTGGTCTCCGAATTTTTCGAGAACGATCTTTTGCGCGCCACCATTGCCGCGCGCGGAATTTTCGGGACATCCCTTGGGCCATGGTCCGCAGGCACAAGCCTTGTGTTGCTGCTTCGTGCTGCGGCCGATCCCAACCCGGGAGGCGCAAACTATTTTGCTGCCGGCGGAATCGGTGCCATCACTCAAGCCATGGCCGTTGCCGCCCAGAAAGCCGGAGCCGAAATTCGCACCGGCGCTGAAGTCGCCTACATCAAAATCAGAAATGAAGCAGCACACGGAGTGGTCCTCTCCTCAGGAGAGGAATTCGATGCGCGAGCCGTTGTTTCGAACGCCGATCCGAAATGCACATTCCTCAAACTTACCGATCCATCTCTGTTATCACCCACCTTCACCAAACGCCTGCAGAATTACCGTATGAATGGAACCGTGGCAAAGGTGAACCTGGCCTTATCCGCCTTACCGAATTTCACCGCTCTGAACGGGAACACCGAGGCTCTCAAAGCCCGCATTCAAATCGGTCCTGAGATCGACTATCTCGAGCGCGCCTTCGACGAATCGAAATACGGAAGCTTTTCACGCGCTCCATATCTCGAAGTTACAATTCCCACCTTGACTGATCCTTCTCTCGCCTCTGAAGGCAAGCACGTCATGTCGATCTACATGCAATATGCGCCGTATAAATTGAAACAGGGCACCTGGAACGATCATAAAGAGGCGCTCGGTAATACAGTGACAAAAACTCTGGCGCAATATGCACCGGATCTCCCCGACAAAATCATGGCGCGGCAAATCATCACACCGCTCGATTTTGAGCAGACGTACGGTTTAACGGGCGGTCACATTTTTCACGGCGAACTGGCGCTGGATCAAATCTTCACCATGCGTCCGTTTCTAGATTGGGCTCGTTACCGGACTCCCATTCGTAACCTCTATCTATGTGGATCGGGCACGCATCCGGGAATCGGGCTCACTGGCGGCTCCGGAGCAAACGCCGCGCGCGAAATTCTGAAAGCATTGAATCGTTGAATCATCGAAGACTGAATCATGCGTTGCCGACTGTATAGTTTCCAATGATTCAGTGATTGAATGATTCAATGTCGCCCGCGAGTTCCCTCGGCTCGGACACCGCACCAGCGCCTCTCTTACTAAGGTAACTATCCGGTAATCTCGCTCTCTGGCAATATTTATCCTGAATCGATTCGTAAAGTTCCGACGAGGGAAATCTATTGGTGGAAGATCCCAAATGGGAACTTGCCATCCTGGCGACTGTTCAGGGCTTCTACGAAAAGCTCTTGCAGGATGCAGTTGATGGCGAAGTTCCGGTTCCTGCGGGTCTTGAGACGGTCTCCTTGCAAGGCGAGGACGACGTCACGGGCATGCTTATGGCCATGCGCCGCTGGTTGCGCCTGCTTGATATGGCCATTACCCCTGCCATGCTTCGGCGCGCTTTCTCTGACGACACAGACCCCGAGATCGCAGAAGCCATGTTGCGCTATTTCGTCCGAAAAAAGGATCACAGCGACTTCGACCGCGACAAAGCCGACATCATCGTAACGTTTCTTTATCGGCATCCCCGAGTGCCCGGTCAGTGGGAGCAACGCGGCTACGGGCTTGATGGTTCTCTCCCGCTTTCACCGTTCGAAATCGCTCTCATTGAAATCCTCGCGGATGCGGACCTGCTATCGCTGCCGGAAGAACATGTTCAAGTGCTGCGCCGTTTCGATGCCCTTGAAGAAGAGGTTTCGCAGTTTCGTGATTTCAATTCTTTGCTCGACTCCGGAGTTATTCAGACAGTTCGCCAGATCAAGCAAAACCTCGATGAATCGTTTTTCCATCCCGCAGTTCTGGCAACGATTGCCCCGTACAACGCGATGTTCGGGCTGAAGTTCGATGAGCTTTTCCGTGACGCAACCAAACATATCAAGAAGTTTGCAGGGGACCTGGAAGAGCAGGGCGGCACGATCCTGGGCAGTGTCGATGGCGTAGATGTCACGGTCGAGCACGTGAAGGCAATGGATGAAAACAACCTGCTCGAATTGGACTATGGGCAAGCGCTCGACAAGTTCCGCCGCGTGTCGCGCCTGAAGCAGACGCTCGAGCAAGTGCCGCCAATGCGTCGTGGCGGAAAGGCAACGGCAGCGCCGGCAAAACCAGCTGCTAAAGGTGCCAACCCGTCCGCCAAGGCGTTTAATTTGAACGCGGTCCGGAAGGCAGTCAATTCGCAGCAACTCGCCGCCGAAGAGACCAAGCTCCTCAAGGTGGAGGAGTCGATACGAATTTTTGTCCGCGTTGCCGACCCGAAGTTCCGTCAGGTAGTACCCATGCGGTTCTTTAACCTGACTCTCACACCTTCCGAAGCGGATGCTTATTGTGCGGATTTTCTGGAAGAAAAAAGCCTGCGTGCCGGTGTTGCACGCGTGCTGCTACGTATTGTCGCTGTCACAGCACGAATCATCACCGAATGGGAAGAGCTGAAGCGCGCCACGAATTCTGCCTCACTCTGGAAGGTGCACGCAGATTCTCTGGCCACCCTACTCGAAATCGGAAGTAATGCGGCAAGCAATGCAGAGCGCGTCTCAGCAATGGCCTCGCAGCGTGGGCATCGCCAGCACGTCGAAGAGATTCAGGCTTCGCTGAAGAAGCTTCGCGAATACAGCGGCATCGCTGAACGGAGCTTGAACGGCGCGCCAGAGGCAAAAGGCGCAGCGGCAGGCGACGACTAGGGCAGGGGATAAAGGGTCAGCTCTGGCATGGGAAAGTGTCGTCGATTGTCGGTCAGCAGTGCGCAATCCTGTTCGATCGCGACCGCCGCTACACATACATCTGGCAGGGCGAGGACATGCCCTCGCTTTGCCCAAAGGTTTTTAAGCCTTCCCGCGTGTTCACCGACGGCGGCATCGATCGCATAACACTCTAAACATTCCAGCAACTCAATTGTTCGATTTTGCTCACCCGGACGAATGCCCGAATAGATTTCGGCAACGTTCACAGCCGTAGTGCTCAGGCGATGTCCTTCCTCGGCGAGCCCCGCAAGCAGTTCCTTCCGCCGGTGTTGCAATCGAAGGATGTCAATTAGGACTGAGGTGTCCAAAAGGAGCTTCATCCAGCTATTGTTTGCCCTTCAAACGTCGTTGGGTGGCGCGTTCGCCTTCAGCCCGTAGTTTTCGGACCCATTCCGCGGCACCCTTGGCAAGTTCAGGGTGATTTTCTTGTTTCCATGCAGGCTCGTGTCTTCGCAGGAACCGCAGCAGACGTTTGCGCCGGACCGCGTCTCGGGCCGTCTCTTCAATAAACGCACTTCGCCCACGAGGGCCGACGAGTTCGTCGATTTCTCGCACCAGGTCTTCAGGAAGAACAACGTGTGTGCGAATTGTACTCACACAGTTAGTGTGACATAGAAATGGGCGTACGTCCACCGATTTTTGAGCTATTGCGGAAAGATCAGCGGACACATGGGTAACTTGAGACAACTGTGACGGATCGAAATAATGGTGTCATGCGGCCGGAGTCAAACCTCGACGAAATCATTGACATGCTGTGGAACCGTCCCAACAACTCCGAATGGTCTCCCAAGATCAAAGTCATCCCTGGGGCACTATTTCGACAGTGGATGTCCATTGAGGACATCGAAGTACTTGGTTTCGTCTATTCAACATTGGGTAACCACCGCTTTCAACTGGACCCCGGGCTCTCGCTAGATGAGTACTTGAGATTTGTAAGGCACTATTACGAACGCTGCTTCATCGAAAATCCCGACGGTGAGTGGTTAGACAGCAGGTATTCGGCAGGCTGGGATCTCGTGAATGTGCTTGCCTCTCACTGGGAAAATCCTGACGTGCCCAGGTCCGTAATGGAGGACTGGAAGCGCTGGCTGGGTGAGATTTACAAGCGCAGCTCGGAAGAGGTACGTATCTGCATCATCAACGCAACACTCGAACACCTGCTCGAGAAAGGCGTTTTCCGCAAGTTCTTTAGCGATTGGATTCAGGATCCAGTCTTGAGGAAAGCTTACGAAGAAGCTCTTCTTTGGTACGAAGGTGGCGGAAGAACGGAGCTAGGTAAGTCGCCCGATGTACAGCCGCTCGTTCGATCTCAGTTGGAAAAGAGTCGATTTCGCCGGAGATAAACGCTCAGCAAGAAAACGGGCCCAAAAGGCCCGCTTTTGTGTGTTTTGCTGAGGCTGACGACTGACGGCCGACAGCTAGTTGATATCGAACTTCTCCTGGTGCAGCGCCGCATCGCTCTTCACGATGATCGTTTTCTTCGTCAGCTCTTCCAGTTCGTTCAGCCAGCGGCCGTTGTTTGTCTTGAGCGCTTTGGCGACTTCCGGATTCACGCGTAGCATTACATCCGAATGCTCCAGATCTTTCGCTAACTTCCGCATCTCAATGTAGATTTCGTTGCATACAGTGTTCACGTTCTTCACGAAGCCAGTCGCCTCGCAATATGGACACGGCGAGCCGATCGTGCGCTCAAGGGATTGCTTGACCCGTTTTCGCGTGATCGCAACCAGGCCGAAATCATTAAACTGGAGCACCTTTGACGGCGATCGATCGCTCTTCAGCGCTTCTTCCAAAGCCTGCATGACTTTCTGCCGATTGCGCCGCTCGTCCATATCGATGAAGTCGATGACGATAATCCCGCCAAGATCCCGCAGCCGAATCTGCCGGACGATCTCTTTAATCGCATCCACATTGGTCTTGACAATTGTGTCTTCCAGGCGCGCCGTCTTGCCGACGTACTTGCCTGTGTTCACATCGATCGCGACCAGAGCTTCGGTTTGATTGATGACGATGTAACCGCCGCTCTTGAGCCAGACTTTCGATTTGAGCGCTTTGTCGATTTCTTCTTTCAATCCGAACTGCTCGAATAGCGGCGTCTCTTTCGTGTAGAGCTTCACGCGACGGACAAGAGCTGGTTGAAAACGGTTTGCGAATCTCAGTATGCGCTCGTATTCCTGTTCGGTGTCGACCCAGATGGCAGAGAAGTCCGATGTTACCTGGTCGCGCAAAATGCGCTCGACAACGTTCAGATCGTGATAGATCAATGCTGGCGATTTGCCATTCTCCGCCCGCGTGCGAATTTCGTTCCACAATCCTTTTAGAAATCGAATGTCCGCTCGCAGTTCGTTTTCGTCTGCACCTTGAGCGGCAGTTCGAACAATAAATCCGCCATGTCCGTTTTCGCGCTCGCTTTGGATAATGCGCTTCAGACGCTGGCGTTCTTCTTCAGAAGCAATCTTGCGCGAGACGCCGGTATGGTTCACGGTTGGCATGTATACGAGAAAGCGGCCGGGAAGGGCAATGTGACTTGTAATTCGCGCGCCTTTTTTCCCGATCGGCTCTTTTGCAATCTGTACCAGAATTTCCTGGCCTTCTTTTAGGAGGTCTGTGATCTGCGGCAAGTTCTGGGGCTGGTTGCGACGGACGCGCCGGCCGCTCGGGCGTCGCCCGCGCCGCGCGCGATCATAGCCCGGCCGATACGCGCGCTGCGTATACGCCGCCGTAGCTGCCGGAGCCCGGACCTCAGCGCGAGCATCGATCGTGCCATTGCTTACACCTTCGGCCGCCAATAGAGCTTCAGCTTCCGCCTGCGCCTCTTCGAGTTCCGCTTCTTCCTCCGCGGCTTCGTCGACGTCTTCAACTGATTGCTCGACGTCAGCGGTCTCCTCCGAAACAGCTTCAGCAGAGAAGGGAACTATGTTTGCTCCGCTTTCGGCGGACGCAGCTATCTGCTCCGATGCGCCCGGCTCTTCTCCTGCAGCATGAGTTTCTTCTTCAAACTCATCGAATGCGCCTTCCTCTTCGAGTTCCTCGACGTAAGCGGAAATATCCGCTTCTTCTTCGTCAATTTCTTCTTCTTCGAATGTTTGCTCAGGACGCCCTGACACCGATGCTGAAGGTTCTGCTTCCCTTGCGTCCGCGGTCTGATTTATCTCTTCGTTTTCCTGCTGTTCTTCAGCCGTCTGTCCAAATACTGCCGTCACACTCTGTTCGTGCAACCGCTTCTGCTCGCGGCCCCAATCTTCAGGCCCAACTTCGGACGCCGCAGTTAAATCATTGGCGGACGAATCCGGTTCCCGCTCAGCAGGCCGCTCATTGAGAGGTTCAGTCTCCGGTGAACGACTCGATATTCCAGCGAATAGCGGCTCGTCTTGCGGGAAGCTTTCAGAAATTGCAGCATGAGAGTCTTCCGCGATCACATCAGCCCCCGCAACCGCCTGAGCTGCATTCGCCGATGTTCGGCGGCCGCGATATTTCGAAATCGATTCGCCCGGCAGGAGAATCGGCTCGTAACCCGGCGGCGGCCCATATTCTTCACGCTCTGGACGAGATTCGCTTTGTGGCTGCCGCTGGAAGCGATCGCGACGGCCTCCTCGTCTCCTGCGTCCGCGCCAGCTTCGGTCTCGCTCCTCGCGCGGAGAGGGAGTGCCACCAGCTACTGCGGTCTCGGACGCTGAGTCTTTCAACGACCGGTCTTCGTTCTCTTCACTGCTTCCAGTTTTCCCTCCGGATTGGGAACTCTGTGCTGGCGAACTCGCGTTTTGCACCGTTCTCCCAGTCGGAACTTCATCCAGGTCCTCATCCTGGTCCTGCAGCTCCATAAAGTCGGAGACATACAGGAATGCGTCGCGTTCCAGCCCGATGTCCACGAATGCTGACTGCATTCCCGGCAAAACCCGCGTGACACGGCCTTTGTAGATCGATCCCGCAAGCGTGTATTCGTTCTCACGCTCCAGATACACTTCTGCCAGTTGATCATCCTCCACCATGCCGACTTTGGTCTCATGCGGGGTGGAAGACACGAACAATTCTTTTGTCATTGAAACTCCGGTCCGCAGCCGTTCCGCGGCTACGGCTTCACCGGATCAGAGACATAGGTTTAGGGGAAGGGATGCTTGAAGCTGCGATAAGCGGACTAAAACAGACTTGTACTGCGCCGTTCCTGATAGAACGAAGCTGTCTGAGTTCTGTACGTGCAGAAATCTTTTCACTGATCGCAATCTGCCCGGGTTTGTGACCGCTCTCTCGATTCCGCGACTTGCGTAGTCTGAGGGGGCCGTTACCCGCCCGTGCTCGTACTTCAAATCCTATCCGGCTTTGTCTCTGATGCCGGCGATTGCCCTCTTCACGCGAGGACGAACGTAATTTTTAGGTCAGACACTCACGTCTGACTACATCTACAAACTTTCCTACTGCGTTTGGCGGACACGAATGTCCGCGCCACACGAGCAATTTTTCGCTTCAGTTCACGAAGCGGCGCATGCGGACGTTCATCACCATCCCCAGCGCTAAAAACATGAACAGTACCGATGACCCTCCGTAGCTCATCAGGGGCAACGGTATTCCGGTGACCGGCATAAAGCCAACCACCATGCCGATATTGACCAGTATATGAAAGGTCAGGACGGCCACAACACCCATCACAATAAACGTGCCAGCACGGTCGGGCGCTGTTTGTGCATTCTGGGTCAAACGCATCAGCACAATAAAGTATAACAGCAGCACACCCAGAGCTCCTACAAAACCATGTTCCTCTGAGAATGCGGCAAAGATGAAATCCGTGTGCGGTTCGGGTAGGAAGGCGAGGTGTGTTTGCGATCCCGAACTGCTGCCCCAAATTCCACCCGAGCCGACTGCAATTTCTGATTGCTTAACGTGATAACCCGCGCCCCGAGGATCGTTATCCGGGGCCATGAAACTCACCAAGCGCTGTTTCTGATAATCCTTCAAGTGATGCCATGCTAAGGGCATCGCTAGCCCGGCGAGCAGCACGATCGCCAGCGCCTGTTTCCAACGAATTCCGCCCAGGAAAAGGCCGACGATGGCAATTGGTAGATACGTCAGCGCGGTCCCGAGGTCTGGCTGCGCCAGAACCATGAGCATTGGGACTCCGACGATGGCTCCGGCTTTGATGAAATCCGTCCAGGAAAGCTCGCGATGTTGCAGGTCGGCAAAATACTTGGCCACCGCCAAAATAAGAATCAGCTTCACCCATTCCGAAGGTTGAAAGTGATTTCCCCCGGGCAGCTTCACCCATCGGCGCGCGCCCAGGTATTTCTGGCCAAACACCAGCACCGACATGAGCGAGGCCACCCCCACGATGTACATCCAGTGCACCTGCTCCAACAGCGCTTGATAGTTCAACACGCTCATCAGCAACATGCCGCCGAAGCCGCCTAGAATCCAATACATCTGCTTGACGTGTACCCCGGCAAATTTCGTGTGCAGCGTAGCGCTGCGGATCTCAATTACACCCAGCGTGCAGATGATCAGCACGAACGCCACCAGCACCCAATCGAAATCCCGGAATGAAATATTGCGCGCCATAAAAAACCGGCTCTAGCTTTTAGCTCCTAGCTTCTAGCAAACTCCCACCATAAAGCCTTGTTATCCCGAGCGAAGCGGTTGGAGCCGCTCCGCCAATTCAACTACGAGTCGAGGGACCCTGTTGTTCGTGCATACATCAATTCAACCCCGGCGCAGCTGTCGCCAGGGGCAAGTGACGCTTCGACAAATCAAGCTCGAATTTCCCGCCATTTAGCTTGTCCGGCTTGCCATCCTTCCCGTCATGCGACGTCCACAGCGCCCCAACTTCAACTTTTCCGTTTGCTGCTTTCCCGACCGCGACGCTCGTTGGCTGTCGACGCTGCTTTTCCGCGTAAAACTTCACCACCTGAGCGGCTACTCGAGCGGCAAGGTAACCCTCATCCCCAGCCTCCATCAGAACGCAAACCACAATTTCTGGATTGCGCCGGGGCTCTACACCCACAAACCAGGCATTATCGCGAAACCGAGACTTCCCATTTGCCAGCTTGGCTTTTGCGGCGTTCGAGATTGTCTGCGCCGTGCCGGTTTTGCCCGCAAAGTCAACCCCTTCAATGTGTGACAGCCCAGCGGTTCCGAGCGGACTGACCACGTCCGCCATAGCGTCTGTAATGATGGTCCAGTTCTGCGGATCCAGAGGAAGCGTCACTTCATCCGGTACGCCGGATGCTGGAACCACGTTGGGCGGTAAATCTTTTGGATTTGTAACGTGAGGATGTACCATCCTTCCGCCACTCGCGATGGCGCCTATGGCTCTGACGAGCTGGATTGGCGTGACAGCAACTGCCCCCTGACCAATGCCTACCGAAATCGTTTCCCCTGGAAACCACTTCTGCCTGAAGTTTCGCAGCTTCCATTCTTCCGATGGCATTACGCCGCTGACTTCATCCGGTAAGTCGATCCCGGTTTTTTGTCCAAGCCCGAACTCAGTTGCGTATTTCGCAATGCGCCCAATGCCGAGTTTCTCAGCCAAGGTATAAAAGAAAACGTCACACGATTGGTAAATCCCCTTGGTGATGTCCACGTCGCCATGCACCTGGTGGCGCGCAGAAATCCAGCACTTGAAGTAACGTCCATAGAATTCCGCACCGCCATTGCAGATCACATGCATGTTCTCCGCGATGCCTTCCTGTAAACCAGCCGTAGCCATAATCAGCTTGAAAGTCGAGCCCGGCGCTAGTTGTGCTTGAATGGCTTTGTTCAACAATGGCTTGTCAGGATCAGTGACGAGTTTCTCCCAATCGGCACGCCCGATTTTTATTGCAAAGCTGTTCGGATCGAACGTCGGCCTGCTCGCCATGGCAAGAATCTCGCCGGTGTGCGGATCCATCGCCACGATCGCGCCGTTCTTTCCTTCCATCGCTTCTTCCGCAGCGATTTGCAGATCGACATCAATCGTCAGCTTCAATGGCTTGCCTGGGATGGCAGGTTTTTCCTCGAGCGGCGCGCCAACCTCTTTGCCATGGCTATTCACCACAACCTGACGGGAGCCATTTGTACCCATCAAGAGCGAGTTGTATTCCTGCTCGACACCGGATTTGCCCACGACGTCACCGGGGTTATACAGCTCGTATTGTGGCTGGTTCAGCATGTCCTCGCTGACCTCGCCCACATAGCCGATCAGGTGTGCCAAAAATCCCTTTAGCGGATAAAGCCGCCGATAAGCACGGATGGTGTCAAGTTCAGGGAGTTCGTTCTTGTGGGCCTCAATGAAGGCAACCTCGTCGAGCGTGATGTCTTCCTTCAAATAAATCGGTTGATACTGCGGTGTCGACGCAAAGTGCCGAATTTTTTCGCGCACCTCTTTCGGATCCATGTGCAGGCCGGTCGCGATCAGGTCGGCATCGGCATTCAGATCGCGCGAAGAATCGCGCATGAGCAGCGCGGTATAGGAAGTGTAATTTCGGACGATTATCCTGCCGTTGCGGTCGTAAATGTTGCCACGGGGAGCGAGAATGGGAACCTCGCGCACACGATTTCTTTCCGCGGCAGCGGAGTAGTACTCGCTCTGCGAAACTTGCAGTCGCCACAGCCCATATGCCAAGAAAAGAAATATCGCAAGAATGACGTATTGCACTGCGGTAAGGCGGACGTGAGATAACTTTTCGTCGCGGCCGAACATAATTCAATCGTTGGTCGTCGGTCCGTTCGGCGCTACGCTTCTCAGCGAGCTAAGAACAGTCGTTGGCTTGATGCCGCAGATGGACAGATTATCCTGATTGTAAAGCTTCTCTGGATGGCGGAACAGCGGGATAGGTTACTAAGGTCATACCGGTTAGAAAAGTGGCCTACGGAGTTGACCCTCAAATCTTCGCTGCATTGCGCAAGTCCCTTAAATATGGGAATATGGATTCGGTGAAGACAACTCTCGAAATTCCCGATTTTCTCTTTCGGCGGGCTAAGTCAATTGCGGCCCAACGCGGCATTCCGCTGCGGCAATTCGTAACGGAAGCAGTGCAGGAAAAGCTGACCAAAGCAGGCCCCGCGGAAAAGCCGTGGATGAAACATCTCGGGAAACTCAAACACCTGCACAGAGAACGAAAAGAAATTGAAAGGCGGGTCGAGGAAACTTTTGAGCAAATTGATCCCGAACTCTGGAAATGATTTTGGACACGAACGCGCTATCTGCGGCAGCCGACAATGATCCTGGGGTAATTTCTCTTCTCGCTCGTTCTGAAGAGATGGCAGTACCTGTGATCGTGCTGGGCGAATACCGGCACGGAATAGCGCAGTCGCGAAACCGGGCGAGTTATGAAAGCTGGCTCGAAGGCTTAATTGAGGATTGCCTCGTCTTGGATGTCAACGAACCAACAACTCGCTACTATGCGGAAATCAACGTCGAGCTAAAACGAATCGGACGACCCATTCCCACTAATGATATTTGGATTGCAGCCCTGTGCCGACAACATTCTCTGCCACTGCTAAGCCGCGATCGTCATTTCGATGTAATCACGGGGAACGAGCGGATTGATTGGTGAGTCCGAGGAAAGACTGAGCTCAAGCGCGTTGCTTCAACCGATCCATCACCGCGAACAGAAACACTCCTAACACCGCATTGGCAACGGCGGATTCCAGCTTATGCGACCAGCTCCAACCCAAAGGCAGGCGCACCATGCCTCGCGCAACGCTGAAATAAATCACTTCATGGATGACATAAAAGGCTGTCGTAACAATCAGCCGCGTGCCGACGCTCTCCACATCGAGCTTCACGCCCAGCGATGATGCCCCGTAACCCACAAAAGTCTTGGCGATCCCGTACAAGCCAATCGGCTGCTGTGTGAGCGAATCCTGAAGCAGGCCAATCGCTGCGCCTGTGATCAAACCGGTGACCGGATTTCTCCGCGCCATCGCGAAGAAGATCACCACCAACAGGGGGAGATCGAACATGCGGAAAAACGGCAGCCAGATGGGCAGGAACGATTGCAGGGCAATGGCTAGCAGCGGCACAAAAAGCGCAACCGGCCAGCTGAATCGGTAAACCTCGATCTGCTCGCGCGATGTATAGGTCAGGGCCACGTTATTGAGGAGCGTCCCCGGAAGAATCGGGCTGTGATGGCAAACTGTCGACCGCAGGTTTCGATGGAGTAGACGTGGGCAAGTTAATGTTCGGAGAAGCCGTCGCGTCCGCGTTCGCCGGTTTAGATTTTGCTACCGGGGCCGTTCCACTATTCGCCAAAGGCGTGCCTGTTGTAACTGATTTCGAATTTAATCCTGTCACCCCAGGTGCTTTCAACTGAGCTGCTGGAGTCGAGGTTCCAAGTGAACCTGCCGGATGTGTTGCAGCATTTGTAGCAACTGCGGCGCGCGAACCAGCACCTGTCGCGGCACCGGTCGCCGGCGTAGCTGGTTTATCGGGCACTGACGGCAGCCGCCGGGCCAAAATATCAGCCGCCCGCAACGGCAGGCCCGGCGCAACCGGTTCGCGCTCTTCTTTCTTCAGAATTACCAGAACTTCTTCCAAACGATCCAGTCTTGCGGCAGGTTTAACAGAAATTTGCAGAAACTCAGGTCCTTTATCAATTTTCGAAACCGTGCCGATCAGCAGACCCTTTGGAAAGATAAGATCGCCGCCGCTGGTCACTACCTTGTCGCCGGCCTTGATGTCCTCATCCGCCATGATTTTGTCGATCACAAGTCCGCCTGAGGGTTTTCCCTGCAATACGCCAAGCACGCGCGACTGTTCGAGTATGGCGCCCACGCCGCTCGTCTGATCGTTAATAAGTAATATCTGGGATGTGCTCTTGAACACGCTAATGACGCGGCCAACGACCCCGTCGGCAGAAATCACGGCCATGTCCTGCTGAATTCCATCGCGCGACCCTTTGTCGATATAAATCGTGCGTGACTGTTCGCTGCCGCTCGACCCGATCACTTGTGCCGCAAGTGTTTTCGCAATGAACTGCTCTTTGAACCCGAGAAGGGCCTGCAACCTGTGTGCCTGGTTTGCGTCCTGCTGCAACCGTACCTGCTCCAGCTGCAGCTCCTGGATCTGATCTTTCAGTTGTCGGTTTTCCTGACGCACGCCGCGCAGATAGAAATAGTTGTGCCAAATATTAGAGGCGCCGCTCTGAGTCCTCACAATCGTCTTTTCCATCGGCGTAATGGCAGAAACCGCCCAGATGCGAATGAGCCGCGAGGATTGGTTTTCGGTGGCCCGCTTGACCTGAACGGCAAGTCCAAGGATTTGGATGAAAATGGCCGCTGCCAGAATGCTGACATTGCGATAGCGGCCCATGAGAGTGTCCATAAAATCAGCTGTCAGCTATCAGCCGAAACCATCAGGAAGTCAAAAGCAGTGTACGCAGCGACTACCTGGAGAATCTCCTTCGTCTACCTTCGTCTTCGGGGTTGCAGCTTTAAGCAGTCGGCCATCACGGGACCGGTTTAGCTGACGGCTGAAAGCTGATGGCTGAGAGCTACTCAATCGAAATCTTCCTCAGCAGCTTAAAATCACTCAGCATCTTACCGGTCCCAAGTACCACGCTGCACAATGGATCATCCGCAATCGAAACCGGCAGTCCGGTTTCCTCGCGGATACGTTTGTCCAAGTTCTTCAGCAGCGCGCCGCCGCCGGTCAGCACAATTCCGCGGTCGCTGATGTCGGCTGAAAGCTCCGGAGGAGTACGTTCCAGCGCAACGCGGACCGCATTCATAATCGTCGAAACGCACTCGCTCAGCGCCTCGCGAATTTCACTGTCATCCACTGTGATCGTCTTCGGCACTCCTTCAATCAAATTGCGGCCTTTAATTTCCATGGTCAGAGGTTTATCCAGCGGATACGCCGACCCAATTTCCATCTTTATTTGTTCTGCCGTGCGTTCGCCAACCAGCAGGTTGTATTTCCGCTTCAGGTAATTCATGATGGCTTCATCCATCTGATTACCCGCCATTCGGACCGATCGCGAATAAACAATTCCGCTCAAGGAAATCACTGCAATGTCCGTCGTTCCGCCACCGATATCGACCACCATGTTGCCCGAGGGCTCGGTGATTGGAAGTCCAGCGCCGATCGCAGCGACCATCGCCTGTTCGACGAGAAAGACTTCGCTCGCCTTGGCCCGATAGGCGGAGTCCATGACCGCGCGCTTTTCCACTTGCGTGATTTCCGAAGGAACCCCAATCACGATTCGCGGATGCACCAGCATCTTGCGGTTGTGGGCCTTCTGGATGAAGTAGTTGAGCATTTTTTCCGTGACTTTGAAGTCGGCAATTACACCGTCTTTCATCGGCTTGATGGCAACGATGTTCCCCGGCGTGCGGCCCAGCATTTCTTTGGCTTCTTTGCCGACGGCCTCGACCTCGCCGCTATTCTTATTCAGCGCCACAATCGACGGCTCATTGACCACGATACCTTTGCCGCGGGCATAAACGAGCGTATTGGCGGTCCCCAGGTCAATCGCCAGATCGCTCGAAAAAATGCTGAAGAGCGACCGCACATTGTGCCCATTCGATGATCCATTACGAAATCCGTTGGATGACATACTTTGTCCCTTTTGTTGATCTACTGCATTGGGGCACAACTCCGCCGGAGGCGGTGCCCGCAAAAACCTAAGTTGTCTCTGGGCTTTGATCCCATTGTAAGGACTTTTCCAGCCCAGCGCTAAAAATTAAAGCCATCGATTGCACAAACAAAGTGACAGTGGGGGTAACCGTCACTGAATCACAACTTTTTGCTGCTCCGTATTCACGCCGCCTTTTGCATCCTGCGCCGTTACTGTTATCAGCGTCTCGCCATTGGGCAGGGGAGGAGTGAAATAGTGGAAGCTGCCATCGGCCCCGATCACCGGCACTTCATGTCCATTCACCATCACGCGCGCGCCCGCTTCAGTCTTCCCGGTTATTTCGATGACCCGGCCCTGCTGGATGAAAGGATCAAGTTCCAGCGCAATCTTTCCCGAATCCAGTTGCTTCGCAATGATCGTGAACCGGTTCTTCTCGCTTTCGGCTGATTCCTTGCCTTCCACGTCGAACGATTTCACCAACCAGTAATAAGGTCCTTCCGTCAGCCCCGAGACCATCACATCCGCCGAGTTCACCTTGCGGTCCAAAACCAGCGACGAAAAATAAGGATTTCGAGAAACCATCAAACGATAACCTTTCGCGTTCGTCATCGGTGTCCAGGAAAATTCGATGGCTTTGGAGTCGTTCGAACTGAAAATCGGCATCATGTTCGCAGGGGAAATTGGTGTTGGCGGCCCAATCTCTTTTACCTTTTCCATATGTTGTGATTGCGGCCGGAACGTCGCTTTCTCCCAATTTGCCAACTGGACGGTCTCACCATTTCGTTCGACCGTGCCGCTGCCCTTTGTGATCAGCAGTTCATCTTTTTTAGCGGTGGCGTCTTTACTCACACGCGCCGCGCTTTCAGGAGCCAGTGAGGCAGTTGCGCCATCCAGAATGACTTCCGATTTCGAACCCTGGGAATACGTCCCAGTCGCTAGGTCCACAGTTCCGGTATTCACGGCCACGGCTACATTTGTCTGCTGATGCTCGTTCGCCGAGTTCTCCTCGATCACGATCAGCGAATCCTGCTTCACGGTGTAATTCGTGCCATCGTTGAAAACGATTTTTGCCATTCCCTCGGAGCCGGTCTGAATCACGTCACCTTTTTCGAGCGGAATACTGTAGTCGGCCTTTACCCAATCGTTGCTGGTCGCTTTTTTCACGCGCACCGTACCATCAAGCGCTGTGATGTGTGCCTGCTGAGCAACAATGGCGGGTTTTGTTAAAGGTTCCGCGGCAACTCGCTCCAGCAGATTTGTGAACAAGCTGCTTACCGCCTTGCCGGTGCTGGCGCTGAACTCTGGAAATGCGAACCGCGTTGCAATCCCGATTGCGAGTACGACTGCAAGAATGAACGTAATTACGCTGCGGTAGGTAACCGTCTTCCAGGCGATCTGAATCTCTGTTTTGCGGTTCGCAGACACGAATATCCTCTACAGGACGAGAAAGTTCCCGGATGTATAGGAAAATTATTACAGCGAAGCATGCGGGGAATGCGCCGAAACCGCGCACCTAAGGTTACTGAGGTCATGGGCAAGCGAGGGTAGCTCTACAGTCCATTCGGCACCCCTTCTGCAAACTTCGACCATTGCCGAGCTTAAAAGTTCTTCTGGGACAGAATGTCCGAAGTCCGCTCGCTTGCCCCACCTCTGTCCCAGCGATAGCATGAATATCGCAGGAGGAAGCGATGGCTACCGACACTCTGACCCGCCCAACGATTGAAGGCGATGCGTTTCGCCCCAACATTTACCGAAATTTCATCGATGGAGAGTGGGCCGAAGCCTCGACTGGCGAGACATTTGAAGATCGCAATCCTGCCGACACCCGCGACGTAGTCGGAATTTTTCAGAAATCTGCAAAGGCTGATATCGATGCCGCGGTCGACGCCGCCAAGCGCGCCTTCGTGAAATGGCGTCTTATTCCCGCGCCGCGCCGCGCCGAGATGATCTATCTCGCTGCCGAAATGCTCGCCGAGCGCAAAGAGGATTTTGCCCGCGATATGACCCGTGAGATGGGCAAGGTTTTAAAAGAAACTCGAGGCGACGTGCAGGAAGCGGTTGATACGGCTTACTACATGGCGGGCGAGGGACGCCGTCTATTTGGTCCGACAACTCCTTCTGAGCTGCCGAACAAATTCGCTATGGCGATCCGTCAGCCTTTGGGCGTCTGCGGAATGATCACGCCGTGGAACTTTCCAATGGCGATTCCGTCGTGGAAGTTGTTGCCGGCTCTTGTCTGCGGCAACACGTGCGTCATTAAGCCCGCGCAAGACACTCCGCTTTCTACCTTTAATTTGGTTCGCGTTCTCACCGACGCGGGAGTTCCGAAAGGCGTCATTAACATCGTGACCGGATTCGGCCCGGAAGCCGGTGGTCCGTTGCTTGAGCATCCTGAAGTCCGCGCCATCTCGTTCACTGGATCAAGCGCAGTTGGTCGAACTATCGGCACAACTGCTGCGAAGAGCTTTAAGCATTGTTCGCTCGAACTCGGCGGCAAAAATCCCATGATCGTGCTCGACGACGCGAATCTCGATCTCGCCATCGAGGGCGCACTCTGGGGCGGCTTCGGCACCACCGGCCAGCGCTGCACTGCCACCAGCCGCATCATCGTTCAAAAGGGCGTCTATCACGACTTCGTTCGTCGACTCGTTGATCGTGCCCGCAAACTGCGAGTCGGCAACGGCCTCGATGAAATAAACGAGATGGGCCCGGCCATCAACGAGCGGCAACTGCAAAGCGATTTGCAATACGTCGATATCGGCAAAACCGAAGGTGCGAAGTTGCAATGCGGCGGCAACCGCCTCGACAATGGCGATCTCAAGCATGGCTACTTCATGGAACCCACCGTCTTTTCTGACGTCGATCCCAAGATGCGTATCGCGCAGGAAGAAATCTTCGGTCCCGTCGTTTCGATCATTCCGTGCGAGAACTTCGAAGACGCAGTCCTGATTGCCAATAACATCGAATACGGCCTCTCATCGGCGATCTACACGCGAGACGTGAATAAGGCATTCGCCGCCATGCGTGATCTATACGCCGGAATCACCTACATCAACGCTCCAACTATTGGCGCCGAAGTTCATTTGCCTTTCGGAGGCACGAAGGCCACAGGCAACGGCCACCGCGAAGGCGGTATCGGCGCAATCGATTTCTACACGGAATGGAAGTCGGTGTATGTGGATTATTCGGACAAGTTGCAGAGAGCACAGATCGATCGGCCAGAATGAAGCGTCCTCGGTCGTCGGTCCTTCGTCGTTGGCCAAACCGGCTGGGTCGCGGGCCATTTCGAAGCTCAGAAACATTGCGCTTCCAGTTCTCCGCGTCTCAGTTGTGAGTAAAGTTTCTCTGCGCTCTCGACCTGCTCGGCGGTTAGAATGTAAGCCATGCCAGCAACCCAAACCCGCGAAATTACTGCCGCCCAACGCCTCGATAACCTGCGCTACGCCATTCGCGACCTCGTCTCTACCGCCGATGAAGTCAAGCGCCAGGGCCACAAAGTTCTTTACCTGAACGTCGGCGATCCAAATATTTTCGATTTCGCTCCGCCGCCGCATCTCATCGAAGCCGCATACCGTGCCATGCGCGACAACAAAAACGGCTATGCCCCTTCGGCCGGAGTTCCCGAAGCACTCGATGCCATCCGCGCGCAGGCCGAAAAAAATGGTTTCACCAGCGTCCAGAATATTTTCATCAGCAACGGCGCGGGCGAAGCGGTCGATCTTTCTCTCACTGCGTTGCTCAATCCCGGCGACAACGTTCTCACGCCACGTCCCGACTATCCGCTTTATCCCGCCGTGCTGTGCAAGATCGGCGCTGAGGCGAATCCCTATTATTTGAACGAAGAGGACGGCTGGCAGCCAGAACTGAGCGACATTAAGAAGAAAATCAATTCGCGTACGAAAGCGATCGTTCTCATCAATCCCAACAATCCCACCGGCGCTCTCTGCACCCGGCAAATGCTCGAAGATCTCGCCGAGCTTGCCCGCCAGCACAACCTGCTGATCATCGCCGATGAAATTTACGACAAGTTGATTCTCGATGGCGGCGAGCAAATTTCAATCGCGACTGTCGCTCCCGATGTGCCCGTGGTCACAATCGGCGGCCTCTCCAAGAATTACCTTGCTCCCGGATGGCGTATGGGGTGGGGTATCGTGAGCGGGGAAGCGGCTGCGGTGAAGCCCTACATCGAAGGCATTCACAAAATGCTTCGCGCGCGGTTGTCAGCAAACCATCCTCAGCAGTACGCGATCAAGCCCGCTCTCGAAGGTCCGCAAGATCACCTGATCGAAGTGCGCCGCAAGCTTACCGCCCGCCGCGATCTCACAGTTCAAACCTGCAACTCCATCCCGGGCATGAGTTGTGTTCCACCGCGCGGCGCGTTTTACGCCTTCCCGCGTATTGACGTTCCCGAAGAAGACGCCACCTGGGTAAAAGAGCTTCTGTTGCAGAAGCATATTCTCACGGTGCAGGGTTCCGGTTTCGGCCAGAAGCCCGGCACCAGGCACTTCCGCATCGTCTTTCTTCCGCAGGAAGAAACCTTGCGGCAAGCTTACTCAGAGATTCGCGACTTCATGCGAGCGCGTTCCTAATCCCAGCTTTGGTATGGATAAGTGCGCTTTTGGTTCAGTGGCGGTTTTGTACTTTGTGTTACGGCGATCCACCGCGTGAAGTTACGAAGTTACACCAACGTGACATCACGAAATTTTGCAAATCTGGTCTAATCATGTGAGTGATTGACATTCATTGCCACATCTTGCCTGACGTGGATGACGGCCCAAAATCCTGGGAAACCGCCGAAGCCATGTGCCGCATGGCGGCTGAAGATGGCATTGAGCATGTCGTTGCCACTCCGCATTCGAACGATCGCTACTTTTACGATCGCAAATATCTTTCAACTCTTGTGGCAGAATTGCGAAAGCGTGTCGGCCCTCGCCCGACCTTAAGTCTCGGCTGTGACTTTCACCTTTCTTTCGACAATATGCAGGCGGCGCTGCGTACTCCAGAAACCTACTGCATCGCCGAGGGCTGTTACATGCTGGTTGAGTTCAGCAATTTCAGCATATCTTCGCAAATCGATGGATGGTTCACGCAAATGCATCAACGCGGCGTCAAGCCGATCATTACTCATCCTGAACGCAATCCCATCGTGCAGCAGAATCCCGGCCGCGTTCTTAAGTGGATTGAACTCGGCTGCGCGGTTCAGGTCACAGCTTCTGTTTTCACGGGATATTGGGGAGCACGAGCCCGCCAGATCGCGGATTGGTTATTAAAAGAAAAAGCCATCCATTTCCTTGCCAGTGACGCGCATGAGACCGAGCGGCGGAAACCGAATCTTTCAGAAGCTCGAAAGGCAATCGCGAAACAAATGAGTGAGGAACTTGCGACTGCTTTGGTGGAGCAGAACCCGGCTGCAGTGGTAAACAACCAGCCTCTTCCTTATTTCGAGCGGAACTGACGGTTACCGCGCTGGATCGCTCACGATTCCTGAAGCGGGGACCGAAACGGGTGCCGCAGGCATGGATGCAGCGCCGGATGCCGATGCTGGTGCAGCAGAAGACACCGTATTGGTTGACGCGGAGCTTGGTTTTACCGGCGCTGTGGTCATCGCGCTCTCCGGATTCAGCAGGTGTTGGTTGTCCGGTCCCAGCCCCAAACGAATCAGCGCTCGGGAATCGGGCACTGTTTTGCTTTGCCAGCCCTGGTCAGCTTGGTACTGCTGCATAGCATGCTGGGTTGACGCATCCCACTTGCCCGAAGGCTCTCCCTTCAGGTAATGCTCGCGAATGAGCGCCTCTTGGATCTCCTGAACACGGCCGGTATCGATAGCCTTCTGACCACGTACCCGCGGTTTATGACTCTTTCGGTGATGTGCCTTGTGGTGGGCTGACTTGTTGGCACTGGCAGACGTCGGCTGGGTCTCAGCGATCGCAACCCCAGAGAACGAAACCGATGCGGCCAGCAAAACCACTCCTGCCAACCTCCGCAATTCTGCGCATTTAAAAGACATACTCAGCCCTTCGCGTAAACAGTCATTTTCCCGCGCTGATTGATCATCTCGCGGAGGCAGCCCGTCGCGCCAGTTCCCTTCGTGCAAGTAACAGTTACGGAAGTGTTCCGGCAAGGAAGATCGTGCCATCGTTGCGTCCGGCGCCGCGTTGCCGTACCAGGAACACTACATCCTGACCGCTCTTCAGAGTTGACTGAATGTGGTCGAAGTCTTCCGTACTATTCACCTTCTGTTTGTTGATTTCGAGTATCACGTCGCCGCGCGTCAAACCGATATCATCGGCGAATGACCCTGGTTTGATCTCCTGAACTATTACGCCCTGGCTGGACGGTACATTAAGGCGGTCGGCCATTTCAGGCGTAAGATCACGGACCGTAACTCCGAGCTTGCTCTGTTTCGGAGCAGCTTCCTCTCCACCTTCTTCGTCTTCACCAAGACGGGTAGCGAAAAGTTTTGCCCGGTCGGCAACGGTGACATCGGCCGTATCCTTCTTTCCGTTTCGATAGTAGCCCAGCGCGACTTTCGACCCCGGCTTACGGGCGGCAATATCAGAAACTAGTTCGTCGCCATTTTTCACCGGCTTACCATCTACGGAAGTGATCGTGTCGCCCACTTTCAACCCCGCGCGCTCAGCCGGGCTGCCCGGTACCACGCTCGAAACCGTAATCCCGCCTTGCACGCCATAAACGCGGGCAATCGCCGGATTTTCCTGTGCGTTGAATTCAATGCCAATTGATCCGCGCTCTACGCGATGCTCGGGCCCGGTGAGCTGGTTATAGACCTGCGCCACCGTGTTTGAAGGCAGAGCAAATCCGACTCCTGCGTAGGCGTTTGTGTCAGTCAAAATAGCCGTATTAATCCCAATCACCTCGCCGTCCATATTGACCAGCGGGCCGCCGGAATTTCCGGGGTTGATTGCGGCATCAGTCTGAATAAACGACTGGAACTGGTGATTCGGCACAATATTCCGGCCCTTCGCCGAAACGATTCCTGCCGTTACCGTTGCCTGTAATCCGAATGGACTTCCGACAGCCAGAACCCAATCCCCAACCTGCATTCCGTCCGAATTGCCTAACTTTGCGGTCGGCAAGGCGTGGTCGATATCAATCTTAATTACGGCCAAATCCGTTTCGTTGTCACTGCCAATCACCTTGGCGTCGTGCTGCACGCCAGCAGCGTCATCCTGCAGATGAACTCGAATCCGGTCTGCCTTTTCCACCACGTGACGGTTCGTAATGATATAGCCCTTCGAATCAACAATCACGCCAGATCCCAGCGATCGCTCGCGAATCGGACCTTGGTCGCCTCCCTGGCCGAAGAACTTATCGAAAAAGTCGCCAAAGGGACTTTGTTCATCACCATCTTCATCGCCGCGGCGATGCGCAGAGGGCTTAATCGTCGATTCAGTGTTGATATTCACCACTGCCGGTTCAAGGCTCTTCGCGATCTGCGCAAATTGGTTAGAGGTTTGACGAGGCGAGGGTATGGTCAACGGGGTCGCATCAGCCGAACGTTTGTCCTTCTCCTGTCCTTTTACGCCATAGGAGACGACCGTCCCGATTAGAATCCCGACCGTCAGCGTAAGTAATATGACAAGCGTAAAACCTACGCGATTCGCTTTAAAACGCCCCCACAACTTGGCGTGCGTTTCCATGATTTAGTTCGCCTCCAAATTCCAAATCCCTGATTATACAGCCGGAAAACGATGCAGACGTAGATCCGAATTTACGCTCTGTGGTTAGACGCGGCAGGAGTGGAAAGTGTTGTTGATAGTAATCCCATCCGTGTAAAGAAGTGTCACAACAGCAGCCACCGAGTTCTGAGCCATGATCTATCACCAATGATCAGGTGCGTACCCAATTGCGAAGGCGCGCTGCTCCATTGCCTCGTAGCCCGGCTCTTACTGATCCGTTAATACAATGTAATTGAAACCTCCGTCAGCCGCGTCCACCGCGACCACTGTCTGATACTGGCTTTGCGAAAGGGCGAGCGGACCCGTATCCAGAAACACATTGCTCGTACCCGGCGCGGTCATGAACACCTCGTAATTTCCAATTGCGGTCTTCTGATAGCCAGTGGCCTGGTTGGACGGCAGTTTGGTCGCCAGCGGCGTGGCACCACCAATGCCGCCGCCTGCGTTCACAATGTAGACGTCTGCGGGCCCCATGCTCGACGATGCATTAATCACGCGTATATTGCCATCGCCTGTTACTACGTTGGTGGACGTGCCGCCGCCGTCTGTGAGCACCAGGGTTTGCGCTTTGCCGCTCGGTCCTGTCACGTAGACGGTGAGATTCGTGCTTTCCGTTACTGCAATCGTTTCCTGAAAAATAGCCGCTGAATTGCTGACGGCAAGTCCTTCCACATGATGCTGCCCGGTTTTCACCGGAACGTATGGCATGAAGTTCATGAAGCCAAGCGAGGTGGCAACTTCAGCGCCGTCGATTGTGATGTCAGTGGGAGGGATGTTGGGCGACGCCATCACAACCCGTATTTGCTGCGTCGTGCTACTGCTGCTTCCACCGCAACCGAGAGTGGCTAAAAAGCCACAGCAGAGCCCGGCGATCAGGACACATCTCCCCACAATCTCCTCCAGGTGAAACTTCCTGTTTATCAGAAATCGAGGAATTCTGGAAATTAGGATGCAGGGAATTGCCGCAAACGATGTGTCTTTATTGAATGGGGGGCTGGCCAGCAAGTGTGAAATTGATCGTAACTTGGGTGTCCACCTCGACTGGGCTGCCATTCAGAAGAGTAGGCCGGTACTTCCATTGCTTAACAGCCTCGAGCGCGGCAGGGGCGAGCAGAGGATGCCCTGAGATTACTGATAACTCTTGAACTGTCCCATCCTTCCCAATGATCGCTTTCAAAACCACCGCGCCTTGAATTCGCGCAGCCTTTGCATCCGGGGGATAAGGAGGTGCAACTTTATTCTCGATCATCGATTGCATGACCCCTTGTGAAACGCGTACTCGCCGTGGTGCCTGTATGCCGCCGGGCACACCTCCTGCGTGTGTTGTCGGCATTTTCGAATGAGGCGCGGTTGACTCTCCACTTCCCGCAGCAATCGCCGTCAACCGGGTTACATCCGGTCCGGAGTCTCTTCCGTGCACTGTCCCGCCGCCGCTCAGGCATGTCGCCGCTTTACCATCAGCGGAAAACCGAATCGAGCCACTTTCATCAGAGCAGAACGCTTTTTCGCCGGAATCCGGAGTGTCGGGTTCGGTGACCACTTTATAACCGTTGCCGTCGCACCCCGAAATTACAAAGATGTAACCGCCGCTTTTGCCGCTGCCGAGGTCTGCATTCAAAAGAGGGAAGCTCACGCCTTTTCCCCCAAGATCTGTTTCCCGCTTCGCCTTGCCCAATTCGGCAAGACTGCACGCATAGGCGTTATGAGTTGAATGGTAGGCGGTTTCTGCACTGACAATATTGCGTACGTTCATTTGTGCCATCTGCTCGGCTTGCTTCGTGTGTTCCTGCTCAATGCTCTTGAGAAAATCCGCATCTTCAAGCGGGACCCGCAGCGTCACGCTGATGTCACTCAGTCGCCATACATCGGCTTCCGTTTTCATCACAAATGTCAATCGCGGGACGAAGGGCAAAACCTGTTCTTTTTCATCCTTGGTTACTTGCAACGCGAGATCGATCTGATCGCCGTCGCCCGACAGGTTGTCAGCTTCGACCGTTATTTCAACTTTTTGATTTTCCCTCGGATCTTCCACCCGCAGCAGCACCGGGCCGGTATCAAATGTCTCGAACTTCCCGCCTCCAGCCCTCGCCATGGTCGCAAACATCGAGACTTCGTCCATCGTATTCATCCCGTTCGGCCCAGTCATTTTCTTAAATACGTTCCGGGTTGTATCTGGCAAATGCTTTTGCAGGTGATTCGGCGCAGTGCCGAAAAACATTTCTATTAATGCCTGACGCGCGGTCTGCGGCGCGGATGTCGTTTGAGCTGCCGCCAAGAATGTGAGAGCAAAGAGAACTGGAAATGAGGGTAGAAAGCGGCGCATGGAACCTCCTCGGGCCGGCTCGCAGGAAGCATACCAGAGTTGTTTGGCTCTTTAGACACTGCTAGTAACAGACACTGCTAGTAACACTGGGGAAGGTGCTGCACCGAATGTGCATAATTCTGCAGCTTTGATGGGGAGTACAGCTTTCTCTGGATGGGGAGCTCAGGCTGCCCTAAGCCGTTGTTCCCGAATGGTTTCCGCGAAAGCCCGCGAATCGGAAGTTCGTTTCGCCTTTGGCCCCGCAACTGCAATTTCACCAGCAAGAAAAGAGGCACCAGCATTGAGTCCGATCCTCTTCTTTCTCTCGTTTCTTCGACCCGACTTTCGCCGTCCACTCAGCCGGACCGGCGTCCTCGATCCTTGTTTGTGATCCCGCCATTCGCCTCTTTTGAAATAGGCCCCAGAAATGGGGCCTTTTTTGGCGCATTACCGCCATCATTCCAAATCGGCAGCGGAGCTTTGAGCGAGAAACCTGCTGTTTCACAACTCGCCCGGTTTCGCGATCCGATAAAAGAACTGTCCCATGCCCGCTTTATTGATCGCGAAAACTAACTTGATGAACTCCTCCTGGTCGCGCGCATTCGTCAGCGGCCCCGCATATACCGGATCGTACCCGGCATCGCGATTCAGCTGTTCAACCGCCACCCGCGCTTCTTCATCTCCGCACCACAAGTTGCTTGGCCTAACTCTGGCTTTGCCCAGCTCTCCATACAACGCCGCGAAGTTGATGTTGAACGACTTTGCCATGGGCCCATTGGTCTTCGACTTGATGAACTCAGCATTCGACGGAAAGCCCGACGGCGGTTCTACTCCGAAACGGTTCGTCGCATCTATAACCGTCTTGCCCTTCACGCCCTTTAACTTCCCGATTGCATCCTCGACTGCCTTCCCCGGAACCGAGACAAGCACAACGTCAGCATCAGAAACATCCCCGCCTTGATGACCCAGCCTCTTCACCTGATGGCCCGCGCGTTCCCACAAATCTGCGAGTCCACCGCCTACATGACCTTTGCCGAATACCGCTACTTTCACGGCAATCTCCTTTCGAATTTCAGGGTTGAGGACCTTAAGATGCTTACCGATGATGGATGAAGCTTCCGTCCTGCAACTCATGAAAAGCCTGCTGAAGTTCCTGTTGCGTGTTCATCACGATCGGACCGTACCACGCGACCGGCTCCTCGATCGGCTTGCCTGAAACTAGCAGAAACCGAATCCCCTCCGGCCCCGCCTGCACAACGATTTCATCTCCACGATCGAACAGCACCAAAGAATGGTTTGCTGCGTCGTACTCGGGCTGAGCATTCGGATCAACGCCCGATTCCGTCAGCACCGCCCTGGGATTAGAAGCATCACGAAACGTTCCTGATCCAGCGAATACGTATGCGAACGCATTCCGCGTAGTCTCGATGTTCAACCGCTTCTTCAGCCCCGGTAGAACCGAAACGTCAACATAGCTCGGATCAGCCGCGACCCCCTCGACCGGCCCGCGCTTTCCCCAGAACTCACCGCAGATAATTCGAGCACGCGTTCCATCATCGTCAGTCACTTCGGGAATCGCGCTCGCCGGAATGTCCTGATACCGCGGATTAGTCATCTTCAAATTTGAAGGCAAGTTCGCCCATAACTGAAATCCATGCATCCGACCCTGCTGATCGCCTTTCGGCATCTCCTGATGCAGAATTCCGCTGCCGGCCGTCATCCACTGCACATCGCCCGCAGTCATCTTGCCCTTATTTCCCAAGCTGTCACCATGCTCAACTGAACCCGCCAGCACGTACGTGATCGTTTCAATCCCGCGATGCGGATGCCAGGGAAATCCGGCCAAATAGTCTCCCGGGTTCTCGTTACGAAAATCATCCAACAGCAGAAACGGATCGAAATCCCTTGTCTTTCCAAAGCCGAACGCGCGCTGCAACTTCACCCCCGCGCCTTCGATCGTTGGTTTTGGTTGAATAATCCGCTTTACAGGTCGGAGTGACATAACTTTTCTCCCCGCCTTTTGATGTTTACTGTTTATAAAAGATTCACCCCCGAAACACAGCCCCGCGCAGAAGTCTGCCGGGAGAATACCTGCGATATCCGGGAACCCTCGAAAACTGCGTACTCAAGATGAGTCCTCTCAGGTTCCACCGCGCGCAATTACCGCAGTGTGACAACCTGCCGCACTCGTCAAGCTATAATCGTCCGAGAGGAATATTCATGCCGCTGCAGAAAACCGACCACATCTGGCACAACGGAAAGATGATTCGCTGGGAAGACGCAAAAATCCATGTAATGGCCCATGTAATCCATTACGGCTCGTCGGTTTTTGAAGGCGTCCGTTGCTACGCCCCGCCGTCGGGTCCGGCCATTTTCCGCGCGAATGAGCACATCAGCCGCCTGCTCGATTCTGCCAAGGTTTACCGAATGGATGTGAACTTTTCGCGTGAGCAACTGGTCAGCGCAATGGTCGAGTTAATCAGCGCCAATAATGTCTGGCCTTGTTATCTTCGCCCTATCGTTTTCCGCGGTTACGGTGATGCCGGTGTGACCCCCGTCAACTGCCCGGTCGAGGTCTACATCATCAACTATCCCTGGGGAAAATACCTCGCCCAGGATGACTCTGGCGTCGATGTCTGCGTTTCTTCCTGGACGCGCATTGCCCCGAACACCTTGCCCGCTCTCGCCAAAGCTGGCGCAAATTATATGAACTCGCAGTTGATCCGCATGGAAGCCACTGTTAATGGCTATGCCGAGGGGATTGCCCTAGACGCGAATGGATACGTGAGCGAAGGCTCGGGTGAGAACGTATTCGTCGTCCGCAACGGAGTTTTGCAGACCGCTCCGCTCGGTAATTCGGTACTGCCGGGAATCACCCGCGACTCCATCCTGAAACTCGCGCGCGAGATGGGAATTCCGGTCGCCGAAGCCGGCATTCCTCGCGAAATGCTCTACATCTCCGACGAAGTTTTCTTCACCGGCACTGCAGCGGAAATCACTCCCATCCGCTCGGTCGATCGCATCCCAGTCGGGAAGGGAACTGTGGGCCCGATTACGAAGTCTCTGCAGCGCGAGTTCTTCGGCATCGTGAACGGCACCAAGCCCGATCGGCATAACTGGCTTACCGCAGTTCCGGTGGCCAGCAAGCAGCCGGTTGGAGTATAAGAGAACGGCAAGTTGCGCTTCACGCCTGCTGTGTCCGGTTCCTCGGAGGCTGCATGGAAGAGCAAATCCGTTTCATCGCGCACAACGGCTCGAGAGTGCTCCTCATTGACGTTTCCAATTGCACGCCCGAGCAGATAACAAAACTGTGCCGGCTTGTTCCCACCTATGTAAACACCGAACCGCGCGGCTCAGTGCTTCTCCTCGCAGATTTCACCGGCGCGACGTTCAATAAAGACGCAATTGCCAGCTTGAAAGAAGCGACCGTCTACGTGCGCCCTCACCTCAAGCGCTCCGCCTGGGTCGGAGTTGAAACGCTGCCCAAGGTGTTTTACCAGAACATCAAGTCGTTCTCTCAACGCGACCTTCCCACATTCAAATCTCGGCAGGAAGCGCTGGATTGGCTGGTCGGAGAGGCGGCGGTTTGACTCGTGAAAAGACGCAAGAACTTCGTGCACTGCATCTCTAAGATTTTTCTTTGTGTTTCCTTCGCGCCTTTCGTGGTTCAAGGCCTTTGCGGGGTACTTAGCGCCTGACTTACTCTCGGTTGACCCACTTTCTTTCTCACCCTAAAATCAGAACTGCCGCTTGAAGTTTCCTCACTTGCTGCCCCCTCGTTCAACGGCAGGACAGCTGACTCTGGATCAGCATATCGGGGTTCGAATCCCTGGGGGGCAGCCAAAACAAAATGAAGTAGTTATCCGAATTTCGTTCGTCGCTCCTTGAGCTTGACTGTGCGGGGAATTGTCCGGACTCTCCGCCCATTTCCCCGAGCGAGAAATCACTCTTTCAGTTTGCGAGTTTTTCGAGGAAAAATTTAGGCGTCCTCTTCAGCGGCAGGTACGTTTCCTCTCAGAAATTGCAATTCGTCACATATGAACGTCAAACTCTTCTTGGAGACATGGAGTATTTCCGACGCGACTTCGTCAAGCGGCCCGCCTGACTGGGCGTCGCAGCGGGTGTTAGTTAATGCGAGCTAGCTTTTCTTATTTGCTGCGGTTACACCGCATGGGACTGCTTCGACGCCATCGCGACTGGCGCGGTCGCATCGTTTATAAACAGTCGCCGCATGGCGCGCGGTGGCTGCTGAGGAAACGTCGATCGCAGCTCCAGTCGAGAATCACTCCAACTGGAGGTATGCTGCCTCGTTGCAACCGAGTGTGAGCATGGCAGGGGCCCCACGAGTTCCAGATGAGTGGCAGGGCCTAACAACGGACGGCCACTGTGCTTATCGGCAGGCTAAAAGAAAATACGCTCCCCTGCCCTAATTGGCTCGTCACGCTAATTGTTCCGCCGTGCGCTTCGATTACGGCTCTGGCAATCGCCAGGCCCATGCCTGTGCCCTGTACCGAATACCGATTGTCTTTACCACGATAAAATTTGTCGAAAATAAGCGCCTGCTCAAGCTCATCGATTCCTGGCCCTCGGTCTGCTACGCAGACGACCAGCTTGTCCCCGGATTGTTCGGCCGAGATGTTGATCGGCGAGTCAGGCGCAGAGTATTTTGCCGCGTTCTCCAACAGTTGCAGCACAACATTCGTGATCAGGTCCAAATCGAATTCTGCCGCAGGCAGGTTTTCGGGGCAATCAACCTTCACTGGACGGGTCCCGATAAACTTTTTGGCCGTCTCTAATGCGCGCTGGATCGCTTCCTGAATCCCGTGCGGTTTGCGGTTCAATTCCACCTGATGCGACTCCAACCGAGCCATCTGCGTAGCTTCTTCCACTAGGTGGTCCATTCGGTCGGATTCCTCGTTGATCACAGTTAACAATTCGGTTTGATGGGAGGCGTCCAGTCCGCCAGCTAGAATGCTCGTCACGGATGCCTTGATGGCGGTCAAGGGAGTTCGGAATTCATGGGCAATTGAGTCGAGGATCGCAGAATGCAATTTCTCGTGTTCGCGGGCGGCCTCCGCCTTGCCGACGTTTTCAACCGCATTCGTACGTTCAATGGCGATCGCAATCAGCGTCGAAAGCGCGTCAAGGCTTTCGCGAGAGAGATCGGATCCCGCAATTGCAATTGATCCAATCGTCCTTACCCCCAGCCGAAGTGGAACAAATGCGATGTTCTCTGCCGAGTCCAACAGCGGTTCGCCGCGAGCAGCTACCGAACGCAGCCGCTCGCTATCAATCTCGCGGGTATCAGGGCCGGAGCGATAGATATCACTTCTGTCAGCCAGGAGAATAGCTGCCCCCCTCCCCCCAAAGATTTCTGCAATGTGTCGGGGGACCTGATTTAACAGTTCAGGCACGCTTTCAATTGTCAGCAAGTGTCGGCTAATGGCGTAGAGGCGCTCGATTTCGCGCCGCCGGTGATTTGCTCGGGCTGCCTCACGGCGCGCTCGCTCAGAAAGCTGTCCAGCGATTACTGCAGTGGCGAGGAACGCAGCAAGCGCGACCCAGTTTTGCGGATCGGCGATTGTAAGAGTCCCAACTGGCGGCAAAAAGAAAAAATTGAACGCGAGCGTTGAAAGCACCGCCAGGAACGCTGCGTACCAGAATCCCCAGTTCGCTGAAACTATGAGCACTGCGATCAGGTAAGTCAACGCAACCGTAGTTGCGTTCGCGTGTATGCCCTTCGTGTACAGTGCGATCACGGCGGGAACAATCAGCACACACGCCAGTGCTTTTAAGACGTTTCCCATCGACAGGGTCTCGGCGTGATTGTAACCCCGTCGCGACTGTTATTGGCGTTTAGTTCAGCGTCTTTCTCGACAAAGAGCACGTCTCAGATCACAATATCTTCGTGCAGAAGAGCCCAGAAGAGTGGTTGGAACAAATCGCGCCTGAAAAGAAGCAGGCCATTTTCAAGCTCTTTCTCGGCTACGCTCCCGGCGTCGGCAAGACATACAGCATGCTCAGCGAAGGCATACGCCGTTACAGCCGTGGCGAGGATGTGGTCGTCGGAGTCGTCGAAACCCACGGGCGTAAAGGTGTCGCCGACCTCGTATCAAAACTTGAAATACTGCAGCGCAAGCAGATCGAGTACAAGGGAACTGTCTTTACGGAAATGGATGTGGATGCAATCCTGACGCGCAAGCCTGCCGTCGTCTTAGTAGATGAGCTGGCCCACACCAATATCGAAGGGAGCAAACACCCCAAGCGATATCAGGATGTGTTGGAGTTACTTGACGCGAAGATCGACGTTCTCTCGACTGTGAACGTACAGCACATCGAAAGCTTGAATCCATTGGTGGAGCGGATAACCGGCATTCATGTTCGTGAAACCGTTCCCGATTGGGTAATCCAACGCGCGGAAGAGATTGTCATGTCTGATCTCACGCCGGAAGCCTTACAGACGCGAATGCGGCGCGGAGACATCTATCCGCCTGATCGCGCCGAGCGTGCATTGGGAAATTTCTTTCGTCGTGGAAATCTGATAGCCCTTCGCGAGCTCGCCTTACGTCAGGTTGCGCAAGTCGTCGACAAGAGTTTGGAAGCGCACTGGGCGCGCGAACGCCTTGAACCCAGCATCGCAGTTCGGGAGAAGATCGCGGTAGCAATCAGTTCGAACCCGATAGCGCAGTATTTGATAGCGCGTGGCGGCCGCATGGCCCATGCAATTGATGCCGATTTTTTCGTCGTCTACGTGGACTCTCCTGCCGATGGGAATGGAGACAATCGCCGCACGCTACAGGAGAATATTCTTTTCGCGGAGAACCTTGGCGCAACTCCAGTCCGGTTGCCGCGAGGAAACATCGCGGAGCGAGTGGCGGAATTTGTTCGTGAGAAGCACATTACGCATGTCATTTTTGGCCGTTCTGCGCAGGAAGGCTGGCGTAAGTACCTTTACCTGACGGTAATCCAGAAATTTCTGCGACACGCGCCGCCGGTTGACGTTCACATCGTCACGCAGGAGGCAAAGTGAGCCCGGCGGACCATCCGTCAGGGGATCACCGCCGGATTCTGATTGTGGATGACGAGCCGCAGATCACGCGCGTATTGCGGACTTCATTGGATGCTCATGGGTATGATCTGCGAGTAGCGAATGACGGCGAAACGGCACTTCAGGTGGCTGGCGATTGGCCCCCGGATCTGATGATTACCGATCTCTCTATGCCAGCCATGGATGGGCTTGAACTCTGCCGCCGCTTTCGCCTCAAGTCCAATGCACCAATCATCGTGCTATCAGTGAAAGGCGAAGAGCGCACAAAAGTTCAAGCCCTCGATGCCGGTGCCGACGATTACGTCACAAAACCGTTTGGGATGAACGAGCTCCTGGCGCGCGTGCGCGCCAATTTGAGGCGTGCCCCTCAGGAACAAGGTCGCGGCGTAATCGAAGAAGGAGATTTCCGCGTCGATCTTAATGCTCACGTTGTCATTGTTCGTGGTGATGAGGTAAAATTAACCCCCAAAGAATTTGAGCTGCTCGTCTATCTGGCGCGTAATCCGCACAAAGTAGTCACACATCGGAAAATTCTCGCGGCGGTGTGGGGAGCAAATAGCACTGAGCAACCAGAGTACCTTCGCGTTTTTATCGGCCAACTTCGCAAGAAAATTGAGCCGGTGGCACATTCGCGTTCCTACATTCTGACCGAGCCTTGGGTAGGTTACCGTTTCGAACCTGAAGGAGTACCTTCGCGCTAGAACGCGGTGTGGTGGCTCGGCACGGCGCAAATTCTTTATGTTTCCTTTACGAACTTTTTAGCCCACCTTTACGCCCGCATTGATGAAATAAGACGTGAGTTCGTAGGCCGAATGATCTCGGAGAGTTGGGTCATGTGATCGGTTTAAGAATTTTCATCGCAATTGCGATGGCGAGCTGTGCTTTTCTGGTCTATTTCCTTGTGGCGCTGTGGCGCGACGCGCACAAGGCACGCAGCCTCAGCTGGTCTCGAACGGCAGCCTCGAGGGCGAGCAGACCGAGGAACAAAGGCGAGGTACTGCAGATGTACCCAGCGGAGAATCGGCGCGTGCAAAAGAAAACAGCCTCTCGGCATTACTGAGTGGACTGCCAAGCCATGACAAGGATTGAGACATGCAGGATTTGATATGGGTTGTAGTAACGATCGCTTTCTTCGCTCTGGCGATCGGATACGTGAAATTTTGTGATCGCGTGAAGTGAGGGAGCGCAAATGCCCGTCGAATCAATGATCATGCTCGTTGTTAGCGTCCTGACAGGCCTTTACCTGCTATACGCACTCTTGCGGCCGGAGAAGTTCTAATGACTGCCAACGGCTGGTTGCAAATTTTTCTGTTCTTTGCACTAATTCTGCTGGTTACAAAGCCGCTCGGAACCTTCATGGCTCGGGTATTCGACCGGCAAAAAACATTTCTTGATCCTGTGCTTCGGCCAATTGAGCGTTTGCTCTATGGGATTACTCGCGTTGACGAAAATCATGAAATGCGTTGGACCGAGTACGCGATATCGATGCTGCTATTCAGCGTCGTCTCGATGCTGGTGTTGTACTTCATTCAGCGGCTTGAGTTTTATTTGCCCCTCAATCCGCAAAAATTAGCGGGCGTGAATCCACCGCACCTGGCTTTCAATACCGCTGCGTCCTTCACAACAAACACCAATTGGCAGGCCTACGGCGGCGAGACCACGATGAGCTATTTCACTCAAATGGCTGGTCTCGCTTATCACAATTTCATGTCGGCAGCGGTTGGCATTGTGCTGGCTATTGCATTGATTCGCGGCGTAGTTCGCCGCCAGGTAGACACGATTGGCAATTTCTGGGTGGATTTGGTCCGTTGCTGCCTGTGGGTTTTCGTGCCGTACTGCATTGTTGGGGCGTTGGTGCTCGTATCGCAGGGAGTAGTCCAGAACTTCAAGCCATACGACACAGTTAAATTGCTTGAGCCTCAACACCTGCAGAAGGTTGACTCAAGCGGGAGACCGATTGTAACCCCTGACGGCAAGCCGCTCATGGACACGGTAACGACCCAAACCATTGCCCAAGGTCCAGTCGCCTCGCAGGAAATCATCAAGGAATTTGGAACAAACGGCGGCGGATTTTTCAATTCCAACAGCGCTCATCCGTTCGAGAATCCGACGCCGTTCTCGAACTTGTTCGAGATGTTCTCTATGTTTGCTTTGGGAGCGGGCCTCACGTACACCTTGGGGCGCATGACCGGCTCACCGCGGCACGGCTGGGCTGTTTTCGCAGCGATGTCAATCCTGTTCTTTGCAGGAGTGACAACGGCGTATTGGGCGGAGTCTCGCGGCAACCCCTTGCTGAAAGGAGTCGATCAGCGTGCCAGCGCGCTGCAATCGGGTGGAAACATGGAAGGCAAAGAGGTTCGTTACGGAATTGCAAATTCCACGCTGTGGGCGACAGTTACCACAGACACGAGTTGCGGCGCCGTCAACAGCATGCATGACTCTTATACGCCGCTTGGTGGGCTGGTGCCGTTAGCGAACATTATGCTCAGTGAGGTTGTGTTTGGTGGCGTCGGCTCGGGCCTCTACGGAATGATCATTTACGTCATCCTCGCCGTTTTTATCGCCGGCCTCATGGTGGGCCGCACACCGGAGTATTTGGGCAAGAAGATCGAAGCCTATGACGTGAAGATGGCCATGCTGGTGACGCTTGTTTTTCCGCTAGCGATTCTGGGCTTAACAGCAGTTTCCGTGGTTAAGGACTTTGGAGTTTCAAGCATCACCAATCCAGGACCGCATGGGTTGTCGCAGATTCTATACGCGTTCACAGAAGGAGCTGGGAACAACGGTTCGGCCTTCGCTGGTTTGAATGCCAATACGCTTTGGTACAACACGGCCATTGGAATGGACACGCTGATCGGACGCTTTTTGATGATCATTCCAATGCTCGCCATTGCTGGAAATCTGGCGAAAAAGAAATATGTTCCACCATCGTTGGGGACATTCCCCGTCACTACGCCGTTATTCACCGTGCTTCTGATCGGCGTCATTCTCATCGTTGGCGCGCTGACTTTCTTCCCGGCATTGACTTTGGGACCAATTCTAGAGCACTTGCAGATGATGGCCGGAAAGACATTCTGACGTGAACATTCAATGACTCCCTTGTCGGCATTTGGATTGTTTGCGGTGACCGCAATGTTGGTGACGTACGCGATGGAAGGAAAGGGCAATTGGTTCGTTCTGGCTTTTGCTTTCGCATGCTTACTCGGATCGAGTTATGGATTTCTGCAGGGCGCCTGGCCATTCGGGCTCGTTGAGGCGTTCTGGGCTGGAGTTGCAGTGCGGCGATGGTGGTTGAAGCGGCCTTCCGAGAAGGAGGGGAGGCACGATGTGAACGGTTTGAGGACCGATTGCTGACAGCAGATATTTTGCTGACGGCTAAGAGCTGACCTATGGCAAAGAAATCAAAAGCAGTCTGGGAATGGAAGATCGTGCGCCGGGCAACCTGGGATTCGCTTCTGAAGCTCAACCCACGGAAGATGATGGGCAACCCAGTCATGTTTGTGGTTGAGATCGGCAGTGTCATCACGACAGTTCTTCTTTTCACGGGTGGACCGGCTTTTAAGTTCAACCTGCAAATCACCCTCTGGCTGTGGTTCACGGTTCTGTTTGCAAACTTTGCGGAGGCGATGGCGGAAGGCCGAGGAAAGGCGCAGGCCGACACATTGCGCAAGGCGCGGTCCGAAACTCTTGCCCATCGGATTGGAATCGGTGGAACGCTCGAGCAAATCCCGAGTTCGAAGCTGCGAACCGGGGACCTTGTACTGGTCTCTGCGCGCGAATTCATCCCTTCCGATGGAGAAATTATCGAGGGCGTGGCGTCGGTGGACGAATCGGCCATCACCGGCGAATCCGCCCCCGTGATCCGTGAAGCCGGTGGCGACCGCTCGGCCGTCACCGGCGGCACGCGAGTCCTCTCCGATCAGATCAAAGTCAAAATCACTTCGAATCCCGGCGAAACCTTTCTCGATCGCATGATCGCGTTGGTTGAAGGAGCTGAGCGCCAAAAGACTCCCAACGAAATCGCCCTCAACATTCTTCTTGCAGGATTGACAATTATCTTCCTACTGGCGGTTGTCACGTTGCAGCCCTTCGCGATTTATTCCGGCTCGCCGCAGACCGTGTTCGTGTTGGTTTCGTTGCTTGTGTGCCTGATTCCCACGACAATCGGTGGGCTGCTTTCCGCGATTGGCATTGCCGGCATGGATCGGTTAATTCAACACAACGTGCTCGCGATGTCAGGACGCGCCGTTGAAGCTGCGGGAGATGTGAACACTCTTCTGCTCGACAAGACGGGAACCATTACGCTCGGTAACCGGCAAGCATCGCGGTTTGTACCTGCACCTGGCGTAACGGAACAAGAGCTAGCTGACGCGGCACAACTTTCGTCGTTGGCTGATGAAACGCCAGAGGGCCGTTCTATCGTCGTTCTGGCGAAAGAGAGATACGGGTTGCGCGGGCGCGAGCTTGGTTCGAAGGACGCAACTTTCGTGCCTTTTTCAGCTCAGACACGGATGTCAGGCGTAGATCTCAATGGGTATGAAATTCGTAAAGGGGCGGCTAGTGCAATCGAGACTTATGTCTCTCAGAGTGGGGGCGCTTTCCCCAACCCCGTGAAGGTTACGGTTGAAGAAATATCGCGTTCAGGCGGTACGCCACTGGTTGTAGCTGAGAAGCGCCGCGGTGCGATGGGAGTGATCGAGCTTAAAGACGTGGTCAAAGGCGGAATTCGTGACCGCTTCAATCAACTTCGAGCCATGGGAATCCGCACCGTCATGATCACTGGCGACAATCCACTCACTGCTGCCGCCATTGCGCGTGAGGCTGGAGTGGACGATTTTCTTGCACAAGCCACTCCGAAGGACAAAATGGACTTAATCCGCAGGGAACAAGCTGAGGGCAAGCTGGTTGCAATGACCGGCGATGGCACCAACGACGCGCCCGCTCTCGCCCAGGCCGACGTGGGAGTTGCCATGAATACCGGCACTCAGGCTGCAAAAGAAGCCGGCAATATGGTTGACCTTGATTCGAATCCTACAAAGCTGATTGAAGTCGTGGAAATTGGCAAGCAATTACTCATGACGCGCGGTTCGCTCACGACATTTTCGATTGCCAACGACGTTGCCAAATATTTCGCGATCATTCCCGCAATGTTCGCCGGAACGTTTCCGGTTCTGAATGCGCTAAATATCATGCACCTGAGAACCCCGGAATCCGCCGTCCTTTCTGCCGTAATTTTCAACGCGCTAATCATCATTGCACTGATTCCGCTGGCGCTTCGCGGAGTGAAATACCGCCCGCTCGGTGCTGCAGCACTGCTTCGCGACAACTTGCTCATCTACGGCGTGGGGGGCGTGGTTGTTCCCTTTGTCGGAATCAAGCTGATTGACCTACTAATCACGCGTGTTGGGCTCGCATAGAGGCATTTATGAAGAAGAACTTGATTACCGCCGTTCTAATGACAATCAGCACAACGATCCTCCTGGGAATTGTCTATCCACTTGTGGTGACTGCACTCGCGCAAGCTTTATTTCACGACAAAGCCAACGGCCAATTGATTCGACAAAACGGTGAGCTAATCGGCTCCAAAATCATTGGCCAGCCATTCACTTCTGACCTCTATTTCCACTCTCGCCCCTCTGCTGCCGGCAGTGGGTATGACGCCGCTAATTCCAGCGGTTCTAACCTTGGTCCTACGAACCAGAAATTAATTGACCGCGTAAAAACCGATCTTGCTAGCGCGCAAGCTGACAATCCCAACACGCTAGTTCCCATTGATCTCGTTACAACCTCCGGCTCGGGACTCGACCCGGACATCACTCCTGCTGCAGCCCTTTTCCAAGTTCCGCGAATCGCGCGAGTGCGCGGGTTAAGCGAAAACAAAGTTCGCGCTCTTGTCACGAGCCACATTCAGCAGCGGCAGTTCGGAATTTTAGGCGAGCCGCGTGTCAATGTGTTGGACCTGAACCTGGCGCTAGATTCGATGACTCTGAAATAACCATTAGTGTCGATCGAGGTATTAGGTGCGAAAACCGGCAATCTATCTCGTTACCGCTCTGTTCCTGCTTGCGTTCACGCAGCAGTTGGTCGGCCAGGAGACGATCTTCAACGTCCCGAGCGGAGATGTGCTCGACAAGAGCAAGGTCTATGGCGAATTTGATTTCGCTTATCGCTGGGACAATAGCAGTGGAAGTTACGTTCCCCGAGTTGTTGTTGGCGTCGGTCACAGAATTGAAATCGGAGTGAATCTGAACGGTATTGCCTCGCCTGGTCCATCGGAAACCACACTGAGCCCCACGATCAAGTGGAAGGCATATGACGGCACCGCGAACGGTTGGGCACTCGTGGTCGGCGACGATGTCTTCATCCCCATGCAGAACCGAAGTTACACCTCGGGTAACTATTTGTATGGAGAACTGACGAAAACACTGAAGGCGAGCACGCGCTTTACTTTCGGCGCCTACGACTTCACTCCCAACGCGGTTTCTTCAAGAAATGAGGCAGGAGGGCAATTCGGAGTGGAGCAGCCGATCGGGAAACGAGTGACGCTCGCCGCAGACTGGTATACAGGGAAACAGGCCCTTGGATATCTAACTCCTGGACTAGTTATTAAACTCAGTTTAAGAGCCACGCTGTACACCGCCTACGAAATCGGAAATTCTGGAGCAAGCTCCGGCAATCGTCTATTGCTTTGCGAGTTTGGGTGGAATTTCAATTGAGCGCGAGAAATCGCGATTCTCTCCAACAGGTGTGCCGTAAGTGTGCCGTGCGGCTCGATACCTTATGCGCTAAAGCGAGCCTTTCCAGTACCTCATCAAAGTGCTTCCGTGCGGCTTGAGTTGGTGGTAAGTGACTGAATTATCAGCATGAAACCCAGGATTTTCGTCAATGTGATCCATTAACTCTGGATCAGCATATCGGGGTTCGAATCCCTGGGGCAGCCAAAATCCTTGTCGCGTCTCCGCTTTCTGGTCTGCGGTTTTTTGATAGCCGACGAATGTCTTCCTTCAACGCTGCCAGCTTTGGGTCATCGGGTACCGTCATGCGTGTTTTTTTTAAATCTCTGAGGGCATTTTCTAGTGCTTCGTGTTGGATTCTTTCAACGATTGGCGGCGCGGCGCACTCCATGCAAGCTTCGCAGTGTGCCACATTCATTGAGCAGTTGCTGTAACAGTGCGGCCGGTATTTCGGCGGCTAAGGTTTATAGGTGTACAGACGTTATGCGAAACATCAACGGAGAGATCATCTTTGTCGATGATTCGTTTACGGCGCTGACGGGCGTGAAGCCCTAATCGAAGTGGACCGCAATGAATGCCAGCCCACTTTACATGACTCGGCGGCGCCGAATGTTACTGCCGAAGCGTTGTGTCGGTTCTACTTCAGCGCCGTCGCCAATAACAAGGGATCATTCAGCAACTCGCTATTATGCGGCGCGGCTGCTGCTGCTGAATGCATCCGAACCCAGTTGTTTTACGAGCTTGTTGTAGAGACCAAGGATTAGGAATGTTGGTGCCCACTGGCCCACGAATACTGCCCAGTGGTCCTTGCCGAACGCTTTCAATATTGCGGATGTTCCAATCGAGCCAATTGCAGCGGCTAGAAATGCGGAAGAAGGCACCTTGGCGGTTTGGGACTCAATGGCTCCCGTCATGCGGTCTTCACGTTGTCCGAAGGTTCTGGTTTCCATAAAAGAATTATCTCCTTATTTGTTTGATGGCTTCAGTCTCGCAACGTTTACTGCGCGAACTTATAAAGACTCCGAAAAACCAGGTTTTTAAAAAGCAGAGGTTCTCGAATGAAATCCTCTTCGTCGGTCAAAACATTGACAACTTTCAAACAGGTATGCGGTACTAACGCCTACCGGTTGTACGAATAGCAACGCGGAACGGGTCTCTTCTGTGGAGGGCTACTCGTTTCCGTTCCTTACTGTCCGGTGCAAGCTACTCTGGCCTCTGAATTGATAAGTGATCCTGAACTTCACGATCACCGGCGGAGGCTTTCGCAATAGTCACTGCTTTGTCTCGGTCGTCAGTGCTAATGACAGATCCTGACAACGTTACCAGGTCGGGAGTCAAGGTAACCTGGATGTCTTTACTTTCCAGACCTGGTTCATTCTTGAGCTTGGCTTCAATTGTCGTCTTCGTCTCCGTCGAATTCAACTTCTCAGAGCGTGCGACCTCCGTATTCCGGTGGCCACGATGCGAGGCTTCAGAGTTTAACTCCGGTCCATACTTTTCGACCGCCGCCAGGAACCTATGGGAACCTTCGGGAGGTTGAACTTGGCCCGTTAAAATCTGGGCCGAAGGGATCATCCGTCCGTACAGAATGCGTGTTCCGTCTCTGTCCTGTGTGATGGATGAGCCGTTCAGGGTGACGCCTGCAAAAGCACCGCGAGCACGAGAATAGGTCAGAACTTCAGCGCGCATCTTCCAATCCGTTTCACCTTCTACGTGCCGCCCGATGGGTCCAGCCGCAGCCGAGGCATCGGCGCCGATCTTGAATTTGCTGGAGAGCATTCTTTCCATTCCCTCGTTATTCATCACCAGCATGACGACATCGACCGCTTCGCCGCCGATTTGCAGGCCCCAACTGCCTCCGGTCACAGAGAACGGAGCGGGCGCACTCCATCCCCTAAAGGTACGGCAAGTTGCGAGTCCTCTTCCGTGCCGGCCACCATAAATAAAACCGATTTTAAACATGGACGGTATGACGGCAATGCACTTCGCTGAGTCCAGAAGTTTTTGGGGAATGCCCTTATCCGGCGTGCCCATAATCTCGTTTAGAACTGTTGCCGCTGCGTCCATACGTTTGACTTGATCCGACGGTTCGCTTGCTATAGCTGCGTCCATACGTCTGACTTGTGCTGGCGATTCCTGCGCTGCAATATCGACGGTGCCCGCCAGGACTGTGGCTGTTAGCACCGCCAATATTCGGGTTTTGAATTTCATTGAATTACATCCCTCTGCGCAATCTGCGCGATTGTGAACTCACCATTGAGTTCTGGTTTCTTGCAACATTTGATTGGAGAATTGCGGATCGCCAACCGACGTAGCGTCGATCCCTACCGAAAAGCAGGAAGGAAAATGAAGTCTGCTTCAACCATATGGAATTGACCGCACAAGTGCCATCCACCAAGGCGGGTACAATCTAGAATGATTCACTGTAGCCAACGGCCAGAGCGGACGTTGCTCGATCCACCCTGCAGTCGCCAGGACTGACAAAGATTATTAGGATCCACCTTATAAAGATGATGATCTACCACGTAATGCCATTTGTTAATTGACGCCCTAAATGTCCGTAGGGACGGCACGCCGACTTTGTTGGTGGGTACGAACAAGCTCCGTCGGGAGTGCGTCTTCTCCAACCTGCTATTTCGCTAGCTTGTTAAAGCTGAAAGGGTAAGTCCGACCCGGATTCAGTAAAGAAGACATGTGCAGCTGCGCTACGCCGGCCAACTGAATCCCTAAAGCGCTCGGATATATTCAGAGAGTCCAGATACTCTGTCTTACAAAGATACGATTGCAAACCAGCAAAGGGATCGGCTGCGAAACTCTCAAAACTTGCAGCACTGCGATCTTAGTTCGATATTGCATAGTTTCTGAAGCGAGCGTGCGTCGAATATTTATTCAGCGCCAGATGCGCGCGAATTGCCCCGGGATTGAGAGAAAACAAACCCTCAACGATGAGAGTCATCTCTGGATTCACCGATGTTTCCCACCGAACTACCTTCTAAACCCGATGGCGGGCTTTCCGGCAGCAGGCGATCATAGCGAAGGCTGGCAGTCGCCAACTGGGAGTCTGAAGGCAGTGGATACGCACCTGTTAGGTGTAGACTCCACCAGAAGAACTTCGGCTGAGATTGTGTGTCACTACAGAAATCTCTCTGATGTTCGCTAGTTTCTGAAATATCCCTCACACCTTCGGTTTGTAATACCCATTCACAAAGCGCAAGAGTTCTTAGCAGGGGTAAGTAGATACCTCCCTTGAAAGCACAATGCTGGTTAACGAATACGGAGAAATACATGAAACGTTTCACGAAGGTAACATTGTCCATACTCGCTCTCGCGATAATTCTTACGCCCACGCTGGGCAGTGCGCAGGATTCTTCCACGAAGCCCGCTCCCGACAACACTAGAGTGAACGAGAGAGACCGTAGCCAGGCCGAGTCAACGGCGGATCAGCAAAAAGAAAATCGTCCAGACCGAGACATTACCCGCGACATTCGTCGCTCCATCATGGCCGACAAGTCGCTTTCTACCTACGCTCACAACGTCAAGATCATTTCCGAGAACGGCACGGTCACTCTGAAAGGGCCAGTGCGGTCAGAAGAGGAAAAGCGGGCGATCGAAGAAAAGGCGTCGGAAATTGTCGGCAAGCACAAGGTAACCAATCAATTGGATGTTAAACCCCAGCAATAAATTAAGGAGATCACTAATGGCAGGTAAGAACACAGCAGTATTCGGTATTTACAAGAATGAATCAGATGTAACTCGCGCGGTAGAAGCTCTGAAGGACGCGGGATTTCCCAACGACGACGTTTCCGCATTGTTTCCGGAAAAAAAAGGCACCAAAGATTTCGCTCACGAGAAAAATACCAAAGCACCTGAAGGCGCAACCGCAGGCGCTGGGACCGGCGCGCTTTTGGGTGGTGGTCTCGGATGGTTGGTCGGAATTGGGGCGTTAGCGATCCCCGGACTCGGACCTTTCATCGCCGCGGGACCCATTGTAGCCGCGCTTGCAGGAGCGGGCGCTGGAGGCGCGGTCGGCGGTTTCACCGGCGCTCTGATCGGCATGGGTATTCCTGAGTACGAAGCAAAGCGCTATGAGGGCCGCGTGAAAGATGGCGGAATTCTGCTTTCAGTTAATTCGGATAATTCAGAAGAGACTAAGAAAGCGAAGCAGATCCTTGAACGCGCGGGCGGTCAGGATATTTCATCAACCGGAGAAGCTGGTAGCGACAAGCCAGCACTACAGACCCGAGATGTTGCATAGCACTGCCGGTAGGCCGGGCGAAGATGCCATTCGTCCGGCGTGCTGGGACCTTAATAGAACGGAGACAAAATGAGCATCTGGACGATTTTATTTGTGATATTGCTGATCGCGTGGATCTGCGGTTTTACTGTGTTCCACGTTGCCAGCGGGTTGATTCACCTGTTATTGATCTTTGCGGTGATCTCCCTCATCCTCCATTTCGTGCTGGGAAGACGTACAACCTGACAAACACCGTATCTTCGGAAGCTCTATTGTGCCTTCTGCACCGGGCTATAGCGCTTCAAGTACAGATATCTAATTGGATAACTACAGCTACCTGGCATTTCATTTTCTATAAGTTTGGAGGACAGTAAAGTATGCTTGGGTCAGTTATGCCGCTTCGAATCCTCATAGCAGACGACAGTCGAATCGTTCGCCGCGGTCTGCACGGGTTGCTCGAACAAAACCCTGATTGGCAGGTGTGTGCGGAAGCCGTAGACGGAGCCGACGCTATCGCCAAAGCACAGCAATTCAGGCCAGACATCATTGTCCTCGACTACTTCATGCCGGGTATGACCGGAATCGAGGCCGCGCAGGTGCTTGGTCGCGTTTTGCCTTTTACGCCTGTCCTCATTGCTGCTCTGTATATTACCCCTGAGCTACTCAGGCAAGCTAAGAACGCCGGGGTAAAGGGAGCAGCGCAGAAATCCGATACCGCCAAGGTGGTGAGTGGAGTTAAAGCTCTGGTTAATAAACAAACATTCTTTGAGAGTGCGCCGATCGATGCGATTCCAGAGGCGGCCTGACTAAGCAGCCGAACCCCGTCGGGTTGAACTCTCCTTAGCAAGCGTCGTGCGCACATGCGGTTTGCCGACGGGGAGAGTCGCCTTCACGGAAGTGCCGGGCTCCTCCAGCGTAATCTTGAGAAAGCCGCCGAGCTCATTCACGCGCTCGCGCATTCCGGTCAGTCCCACTCCCGAGTTGGAGCTGGCACCCATGTTTTCCAGCTGTTCCGGCCGTAATCCGCGCCCATAGTCCCTTACGATCAAGATAGCGTGCCCATTCTCCACCTCAATGCTGACCTCGACCTTCTCACTCTTGGAATGGCGGTGCACATTAGTCAGGCTTTCCTGCAATACCCGGAATAGAACCATTTCCACATCTCTCGGCAGGCGTTCGAGAAGTGGCGATATATGCAAGTCTGCCTGCAGGTGACTGCGCTTCGCGAAGCCTTCCACGTACCACGTCGCAGCCGCAGCCAAACCACTCTCGTCGAGCATTGGGGGATGCAGTAAATAGGACATCGTACGTATTTCCGCCAGGCAGATATCAACCATTTCGTTCGCTTCTGCCAATATGGCCGCCTTACCTTCTGTAAGGCCTGCCTGTTGCAGCTGAGCAAGGTTCATTTTGACCGCTGCCAGGTATTGGCCGGCGCTGTCGTGTAACTCGCGAGCTATCCGTCGACGCTCGTCGTCCTGGACATGTTGCAGATGGCTTGAAAGCCGCCGCAGTGACGCCGTGCGCCGCTCCACCAGGAACTCTAGTTCATCGTGGGCATGTTGAAGGGCTTCTTCAGCGTGCTTCCGCTCTGTGATGTCGTAAAAGCAATTAATTGCTCCCGTAATTTTTCCGTCCTGGTCTTTGACAGGACGGATGTTTACGATGACGGTAACGCGAGAACCATTGGGACGCTCGATGAGCACTTCCGCGTCCCGGGCCTCCAAAATCTTGCCACTCACCACCTCCGCCATGGGACATTGCTCATGGGGCATAAGACTGCCGTCCGGACGGAATAACTTAAACGAGCCGCAGAAGCGCTCGTCCGTATCTCCAGGCGCCGGTGTGCGGCCCCATAATTCCTTAGCGCGGCTGTTGAACTCCTGTATCACGCCAGTGTTATCGCACGAATACACAGCCACAGGACCCAATTCGAACAAGGTGCGATAGTGTTCTTCGCTCTCGCGCAGGGCAGAAGTTGTTCTATGCAACTCGTGGTGCGCTTCGTTCTTCGCGTTCGCGGCCTCCTCAAGTTTCAGAGCGATTTCTTCATATTGCCGGGTACGGTAGTTTTCCCGCAGCAGGGCGTCCCCTAGAACTTGCAGCAACTCGCCATTCAGCATTAACCGTTGCTGCGGCACCGGCTTCTGCTCGCGAGCGACTTGCCACAGCTGTTCGAACCCAATACCGGCATCCTTAGCCAGACGCTGAACTTCGGAGAGTTGAGAAAAATCTACGAAAGCGTAGCCTGCGACCGCCGCTCCCACGATTTTGCCTTCCAACACAAACGAGGTTCCGACTACGGCCAGTCCGTATATCTCGGACACCACAACTGCAGGCCGACTGTCAGTTTGTGCGAGGCAACGGCGGGCGCACTCGGCGAAGATTCCGGGATCGTAGCCTCTTTCTTCGAACAATTGGAATAAGGGCGTCGAATGAATCGGGCCGAACACGATGCGTTCGTGGACATCAAACAATTTGACGCTAAGGTGTGTATCGCCGGCATACTTCTCCAGCGCCCGCAGCCAAAGATCTGAGCTGAAGAGCACATCACTAGAGGGAGTCATAAAGACGGCACATCTTTTGATTGCCAGGGTCGCCGGAGGCTGCGACGCTCAGGGGCTCGCGACACAAGGCCATTGTAGGTGGAAAACGGTTGTTTGGGCACCAGCAGCGCTCGCGGCAGCACGTGCATGCCTTCGCCGTTCACAATCTCGCACTCGTGCGTGATTCGGTCCACAGGATTGGCGCGCATCTTGCCGACGGTCAGGCCCAGCCGAAATGAATCCCCGAGTTCGATCCAGTTCATGAGGATGATGTTGTCCACTAGCGAGCTCATGGCGAAATCGCCCATCATCGAATTCATGCCCAACATCTCGGGATTTTCGTGGTTGTACACCGCCACAATCTGATGCTCCTTCATCAGCGCCACCAGGGCATGAAAGAAGTCTCGAAAAATTCTTCCCCCGGTGCCAAGAGCAGAGCCATAGGTGGACAGACTGTCAATTAGCACTCGCTTTGGTTTGAATTCCTTCACCAGCTCTTCAATATGGTGGAAATGCACGTCCACCTCAATCTCCTGAGGTGGTTCGTATTCCGCACGAACAAGACCGCTTTTAATAAGTTCCGGGAGATCGATTCCAACGCTGGCAGCATTGCGTTCGATCTGTTCAACCTGCTCGTCGAGCGAGAGCATTAAACTGCGTTCGCCTCGCCGCGCACCTTCAGAAATGAACTGAAGACCCATCACGCTCTTGCCCACGCCCGAAATTCCGGCTATTACCGTGGTGCTCCCTACAAAGTATCCGCCATTCAGGAGACCGTCGAGGCCGGGGATTCCCGATGAGAGCCTTGTCCTGGGATCAAAGGCTGCAGCGCGATCCCGACTGGGTTTGCGCGGTGCTTGCACGCGGCGGTAAACCTGAATCCCCCTGCCATTCAGAATACGAAATGAGTGGCGTCCCATCTGAAAGTCCTGTCCCCGGGACTTCACGATTTCGATGGACCGGCTGACTGCGCGCTGCGTGTCCTCCATCCGGAGCCGAATTACTGTGTCGGCAATAGACTCTTCAGGCAGAGATGCGGACGAGTTTCCGCCAAACGACGGGTTTCCGCTAAGCGATGACGCTTCGATCGCCAAAAAAGCCGTAAGGTTTTCGCGTTGCAGTCCCTCAGCGAGCACATGGAAGGCGGAGCGTGATTCCGGGTTGCCGTTGCTGCCGACGAGACGGCCCACGCCATCGATAAAAATACGTCGGGCGCCCATCTTCGCAGCCTCATCGAGAAGGACGCTGTCCGCTTGTTGCAGCTCCTGGCGCAGGACCTCACGCGTGGTGAACACGATCTTCACCCGCCGGAGTTCTTCGAGCTTACGAAGGTCCCAACCCAAACCGAGCGCGTCGCGCATGAGCTTGTCGGGTGAAACTTCAAAAACAACGATAATGCCGGGTTCGTCGAACTGGCTCGCTCCTCGATAGACAAATTCGACGCCCATCGTCGTCTTGCCAGCCCCGATCGAGCCTTCCACCAGAATGATGTTGCCGCGCGGAATGCCGTTGGGCAAAATGTCGTCGAGGCCTGCGATGCCGGTTTTGACGAGATCGGATTCAGGCATAATGAGTCTCCACTTCCCATGGACCCAGGTTCTTCTGGCCTTAGGCGCAAGCGCCTTTCACCAACCGCAAGCGCTTCGCGTTCTCTCGCGGATGCGAACTGCCCGAATTCAAGGTGGCAAGGATTTCGTGGCGTCCTTGTCGAGTGGAAGCCAATTCCAAAAGTCTCTTCAGACCTTTGTCCCCTGGACCGTCGATCGCAAGAACATACAGGCGTGCGGCGTGCGTCGGATTATGAATGCGCTCTACAAGCCCGGTTTCAATAAACGAATCCAGAGCTCTGGCTACCAGGTTCATGTCGCGTCCTACAAAAGCAGCGATTTGCTCGCTGGTCAAGAGCGTTCGCGGATGCCTGTACAAGAAAACCAGAAGGTCGAGATCACAGCCGTCTCTGATTACGGAAGTCTGAATGAGTAGCCGCTGAATCTCTTCCTGATCCGGTCGTTTGTTGGAGGCTGTCGAAATATTCTTCTCCGCTCAGTCCCACTGCAGCGGATCAACACCAGGTGTCACTGCGGACAGTGGCTGGTTGCGCCATGGAGTTTGCGCCAGAGTTAAAGTCTACACCTCGCCGAGGCTCACGTCTGTATTTTTGAACGACCTATTCAAGCGTTGGGTGCGGTAAACGTTCGTGCCAATTTGACCTGCTTCGCGAGGCCGAGCGTTTTTAGCATCCAGATCCCGTACCAATTCATATCTATCTCGTACCAGCGTAGGCCGTGTCGCGCGGAAGTAGGATGCGCATGATGATTGTTGTGCCAGCCCTCGCCAAATGTGAGCAGGGCGATCAGGAAGTTATTTGTGGAGTCATCGCGGGTGGCAAAGCGGCGCGAGCCCCAGATGTGTGTAGCTGAGTTTACTAACCACGTAGCGTGCAGTCCGACCACGGTTCGCAGGAAAATTCCCCACAGCAAAAATGGTAGTCCCCCGACGGCTAGCAGCACAATCCCCAGCGCGGTTATTGGCAGATAGTGATATTTCGTGATCCATACATGAAACTTGTCTTTGGCTAGATCAGGAACATAGTGGGTCAGGGTGGTGGTGTCGTGATGCATGGATTTGCCGGTCAGGATCCATCCCATATGCGACCACCACTTTCCGTCACGTGGCGAGTGCGGATCACCCTCTTGATCTGTGAAGCGGTGATGAATGCGGTGAGTAGCCACCCAGAAAATGGGGCCACCTTCGAGACTCAGCGTGCCGCAGAGGGTCAGGAAATACTCGACCCACTTGGGTGTCCGGTAGCCGCGATGTGTGAGTAGCCGGTGATATCCCATCCCGATGCCCAGGCTCCCGGATATCCACCAGAGCCCAATCGCGAGGAACAAAGCTTTCCAGGAAAAAAAGAACAGAGCTGCAATTGCCCCGATATGAAAGGCGACCATGAAAAAGGTTGTCACCCAATTGATGTTGCTGTCTTCAGCGAACTTCGGTATTGACGGGCTCTGATCCTGCATAACTCCGGCTCCTGTGGCGGTAATGATTTGATGTTCACCGCAAGGCAAGAGAGTTCAATTGCCCCTTGAAGTCGGTAATAGTTCTGTAAGATAGGCGACCGCAGCATCGCGGCGAGCCGGGCCCGGCTTCAGCGTCATCGCTCCGCGACGATGACAGGTTGGGCCGCAATGGAGGCTTGCTGAAGAAGAAGGCCGGCCGCCTGTGACAGCGTTAAATTATTTGGCACGCGATGAAAGTCCCTGTGGAGTTCTTTCTGTTGCACGCTGATACTTTTGAAGAGAAGCGCCTTGCCTTGCATACTGACTGCCAGGTCTGTCATTTCCCAATCGCCGGGAGCTATCTCAGCCCGCTTTACGCTGAACTGCCCGCCTTTTTCCAGGTGACCGAGCAGGCCGCCGGCAAACTTCACATCATTCATCAGCTGGCCATGGATACTCACGAGCCGCTGTTGTTTCGGGTTGATCCAGATTTCGCCCTGCATTTCTCTGAGTACCTTTGCCTCACGCGAGGAGTTCGAGAATTGCGGATTGGGTTTAAACGTGACTTTGACCAGATCACCGCTTTCGCCGGCGTACTCGAAAAGAAAAGCGTTTGGGATCATCTGCATGAAGGCGTTCGTTTGCTCAGCATCTTTCCGGCCACTTTGTTCAAGCCTTTTCTGCGCCTCGGGGTTGTGGGATAGTTTAAGAATTCGCTCGGTTTCATCGTGTTGCTGAGCGCTCGATAAAGGCCTGCCAGCGATCGCTATTAAACGCTCGATCGATCCTGAATTGGTCTCGACTACCTCTTTCGTTTCTTCTTTCCCGTTCACTTGTTTGGTTAGCAGATACTTCCATCGAATCTCGTTAATACTCGCAGGACTTACTTCGTGGTGAATGACAGCTTTGACCAATTCCGCAGCGGAGGAGGGTTTCTGAAGGTGTCCATCCGCGGCAACCAAAGCGGGAGCCAGAAGGAAACCTATCTGTAAAGCCCTCTTAACGCACTCGGAAGTGGTCATCATCTTATGTCGGAGCTTTGATGCCAATTATGGTAAACCTCGGATACTCTGCCGTGATCAGCACAATGATGTAGAAACCGGTATTAACTACCTGACTTCTGATGAGGGGCATGACTGGAAAAGAGCCAACCTGCTGACGCCTTCGACAAAGATCACTTCGTGACGGGCAAACCGCGGAAGTAGGTCATCATCAGTATGGGCACCTGCTTTTAGCCCGGGGAGTTGCTATTCGTCACACGGGGGGAACGCAAATAGGGAATTCGCACATGCGTAAAAGACTATTGACGTCACCAGCAACTGATCTGCTGAGCAGTGCCACAAACTCGTTAAACTTGGAGACTGCAGCCGCAGTCGAGGTCACCTCGGAAGATGCGGATCATCCGATCGAGTCCGCCTTGGTTTTGAGGGATACGACCGGTTGGCGCGCAGCGCTCCCCGGAACTCAAGTGGTTCGCCTGGTTTTCGATCAGGCCCGAGAGCTAAAGCGAATATCTCTAGCGTTTGAAGAGAATCAAACATCGCGCACTCAAGAATTTGTTTTGCGCTGGTCTTCCGATGGTGGGCACAAATTTCAAGAAATTGTTCGCCAGCAATGGAACTTTAGCCCGCCGTCAACAACACGCGAAGATGAGGAATATCGGGTAGAACTCTCAGAGGTAAGCGCTCTTGAGCTCGTCATCGTGCCCGATATCAGCGGTGGAACTGCTCGCGCATCACTCAAGAGTTTGCGTCTCTCTTAATTTGCTCACCCGTGTTCGCGCGACGCTAACGGCAGTTGTGAATCCAAAAAAAATTTTATTCTCTCGGCCGGTGCTGTTTCTTGCCGACAAAGATCAGGAAAAGCGCCACAGCCGCAGCACCAAGCAGGGACACAATTATGAAGAGCGCCGGATATGAGTGTTGCGCGATGAAGGCAAGTATCTGCCGTCCATAACGAGCAGCCAAAAACGCCAGGAGAGTGTATCTAACCATCCTTCCTAGAGTGAGTGCGAAGACGAACTTTCTGACTGGATATTGCATGGTACCCGCTGCCAGCAAAAATGGAACCATGGGCAAAGGCGGCGGCAACAACGCAGGAATTGCAATGGCTCCGAAACCCCAACGGCTAAAGATGTCGTACGCCCTTTTCAGCTTGTGCGGCGGAAATCGGCGCACCAGTGTTTCTTTGCCTCCCTTCTGCGCCAACCGATAGGTGACGAAGCCTCCTATCACGGAACCGAGAGTCGCCATCGAAGCGTAGTAAAGCCACAACTGTTGCCTTCGCGCTGAGAGGAAAATTATCAGTATGTCCATGCTTCCAGGAAGCGGAATCACAGAATTGTCGAGTAACCCGAGAGGAATAAAACCCAGCCCGCCAAGCGCGTATATCCAGCGTTTAATGCTCCACGCCACGGTGGGTGCTGTGAATGCCAGGGGATTGGGTTCTGATCTCAGTCCGAGTGCAGCGAGTGGCATTTTCTTGACGCTTCCAATCTTCGGCCACGTTTATTAGGAAAACACTATCATCAATGGGATTGCGCCAGTGCAGAACCTCGATTCAATGATTGAGAAAACCAAAGACTTATGCCGCCAATCCCAGCGACCTATTCGGCAGTCTGAGCAGTCTGTGCTCTCAGGCGTATGAATTGCCAGCCACGAACGAGGCGCTGACGGGCGGGTTAACGCTTCACCGCCGAGTGTTCATCGCCTCTAACCGGAATGGAACTTCACGCCGGGCCCTAAGCCGGCGACGAACCCTATCGCCATAACCCCTGCGGCAACCATCCATCCCCAACTGCGTTCGATTTCTTCCATCTGCATTTCGCTGTTGGAAAGGAGAGGGCCGCGGAATAATGTCCACATCCATGCGAGCGCGGATTTTCCGCCAAATGAGGCGGCCGCGGCAGAAACCAGAATTAGCAAAGGCCCAACGGGGTTCAGCGCTCCCGCAACGCAGGAGAGAATCCCCGCGGTGAGGTAAGGCACGAGCGTGAGGCGGTGCGCTCGCCGCACACGATTGCGGGAATCGTTCCCCAGGAACGGACGTAGCTCCCACAGGCACACCGGCACGAACAATAGGAAGTAGGTCACGATTCCAAGCGCACTTAAGCCGAAGCGCCACGCCCATGCCGGCTGCAATCCTGCCACCACCGTGGCCCAGTCGCCGAAATTTCCGATACCGGAAAATAAGAAGTACCCACCTGCGTCGAACAGGTTAAAAACCATTAGCAGCCAGAAAAAATATCGCCCCGATGCAGTGCGCCTGACCACGCGCGCGGCTACCCAGGACAGTGCTCCGAAGACAAGATTGGCTAGCGTCCCGCCAGCGGCTACCAGGGGACTGTCCACGCTACACTCGAAGTGCACAGTAGAAAGCACTAGCGGTTTCCCGCCGGTGGCCATACACATGCCTCCGTGACCCAAACCCTCGTGGATCAAATCCGTGATCACAGTAGCAGCGACCGCGATAGCAATGATCGTTGACAGGTTAGGCTGGGTCGCTTTGTGTAACTCTGGCAGGCTGGAGCCGGTTACGTCCATCGCGCGGTTGGCGGCCATGAGGCGCATTGTAGCAGCGGACTCTGGCGTCCAAATATGAGGATGCTCAAGCTCACAATCGAGTTCCTTACCCTTTATCAGCGAAGTCAACGCTCATTTTGGGGACCGCCGTCATGCCTATCAAGTCAATGAAAAGATCCGCGATTCTCACAATTTTGCCGGCAAAACAAGAAGTTGGCGTGGCCAACAACTATTGCGAACGGAATCGTGTCTTAGAGACATATAAAAATGAGAAGACACCATCGCGTCTCCGCATATTCGCCGCGAATGTGGGGTCAATCGTGCAGAACTATATTGAGCAGCGAGCTGTGGACTTGCAAGCCGCCGTTGTAGTGAATGAAACCCAATTTCCTGAAGCGGTTCATGAAAAAGCTGACTCGCGAACGAGTGGTGCCAACCATCTCGGCCAGCGTCTCCTGGCTGATGTTGGGAATGATTGCTTCTGGCACCCCGTCTTTGCCGAAACGAGCCAGCAACAACAGAATACGGGCTAGTCTCTTCTCGCTGGAATTGAACAGTTGGTCAACCAAATCTTCCTGGTAGCGAATGTTCCGAGACAGCAAATAGGCCACGAACATATCGGAAAACGCGTGCTCGCGATGGAGCTGTTCCATCATCGCTTTTTTCTCCAGCCGCAAAATCTCACAGGCGGTGATTGCAACCGCGGATCCCATGCGGCGGACCTGACCGGCCAGCGCCCCTTCGCCAAAAAAATTTCCCTGGTCAAGAATGGCAATGGTCGCTTCCTTGCCGGTCTTGGATACCACGGTGAGTCTCACCCTGCCTTTCTGAATGTAAAAGATAGCGTCGGCCTCATCGCCTTGTGCGAAGATCGTTTGTTTTTTCGGAACGACCAATATCTTTCTGCCCTCGCCAATGGTCGCGAGGAAGGTGTCGGGATCGAATACGCGATCCTTCTTATTTTTGCTGGCAGTAGGACTCACGAATCACATTTTAGTCCAAAGATGTCTTAGCCTCTGCGCCATTTTTGGCTGAGGCGAACCTGGTATTGACCAGCGCGGGGCGCCCGGAAGTGAGCCATACTGCACAGTATTTCTCCGCACAATACGCCATTCTATAGATGCCTCAAGAAAGCAGCTTATCCGCCAAAACAGACAACCTACCTTCTTGAAGGGCCGGGCCCGCGAGCGTCGGCCAGCATTTCTCCAAGGAGGATTCATGCCACAAACCGTTCAAGTCGGTTCGATTTTGGTTAAGGAGTCGCTGATGCCGGAACTCCTCGGTCTCGAGATCGAGGGTCTCAAGATCGAGCGACACTCGGGGGACTGGAACCTGATCCAGACGCTGGATGGCTTCGCCCTCGACCGCAAGATTCACGACGCCGGGTGGAACTTCTTCTTCATGGCAGGGGAGGTAAAGGCGATGTTCTTCGGGGCGATCGGGACAAAGAAAATCGAGAACGCATTGCGCCGCATCTTCGGAAAGTTGAAACAGCAACCGTTCAACGCTCTTGAGGTCACTGGACTCTTGAGGAAGCGTTTTCTCGGTGTGCCTTATACGGTTGTTTCAGCACACTCTCGCCATGTCCAACAGAGCTGCTACTTGCATGAACAGAAGCAACGATGCACGAATGAAGAAAAGGATCGGTGGAGTTCTCAGGTCGCGACCTCGAACCGGTTAGCGCTGGAGCGAGAGTTGCGGTTCCGGATCGCGGTGGTGTCATGAAACTCAGCGAGAATCAAACTCTTGAGCAGATACTTGAATCTGCGGTCCTGGCGTCCTGGAAAGACCTCACGAATGGAGCCCGACCCGAACTGATTCATATTGAATACAACTTCGCTGCCGGCGGCACTTTGGATGATCTGAGGATCTGGTCTTCAATAACCCGAGGTCGTTGGCTTCTGATCTGTGAGTACCGTATGTCTCCCGCTAACTCTCACAGCAGCGGCATCCGGTTTGAAAATGGATACCACTCAGAGCTTCTGGCAAGCACGCTTGAATGGGTCATGCAAAATCAGCGTACATTAGCGCTTCCGGCAAACCTGAGCCGACCTGGCCTACTTCAGATTCCACGACCCACGGAAGCAGAAATGGCGGCGGCCGCGGCGTCGGTGACGGCAATCTGCGACGGTTTCAACTCAGCGCACATCCAGCCTGCACTATCGTGACTTCAGACATTCATCATCTCTTCTTCTCTCCGCCTGGCTTACGAGCCGTCGGCTTTTCTTTAAAAGCTCCTATTGCCCACAGCTGGAGTTTATGACCACACGCGCAGGGGTGCCGTTTCTGAAGCCACATAAGTCGGCGGTCGGTAACCGTAAGTTTCCAGGTAGAGGCCACTGGATCCATCTTTGAGCGCTGAGCGCTTTCCAAGCAGGCCGTCATAAAACTCCTTGAATGAATTAGTTTCCTCTTCTTCTTTTGATTACCCGGTGGCATCATCGCCGCTCGGGCTCCCATTGGGACAACCTTCGTCTCCCATTCGCAAGGAGCCCTTCGTCGTTTGGGTGGAGACGGAAGAATGCCTCCGTGCCACTGTACTTTCTTATCTGCGCGTCCCGCCATCCTCTTCTTTAATGCCGCGCACGACTCCGCTCAACGGGGACATTCCAAAGTGCTTTTGTGCGTCACCCATGAAAGTCACCATCACATTGGAGAATGTCACACTATTCCCGCCCTTGATATCTATCTTGAGGGCGGAATCTCCTCCAAACGGCGGCGAAACAGACCCATTTGCCGTGACGGTTACGGTTCCGTTGGTGATCTCAATGCCATTTGACAGCGCCGTAACTGTTCCATCTACCAGGGTGATGTGGTCAGTGTGTGCATTGCGCTCGGCGGGATTGTTTAAGTCTCCCCCTCCGCTGTTCATCACCCCAAGTCGAAGCGCTCCGGACGTAGTCCGATGAACCTGATATGCCCAAGTTATGAGATCCGCTTGAATTAATTCCCGTTTGCATGAATTGACCGAGTCTGCTCCGAGGTGAGTCGGGAAAGATCGCAATAACCGTAGCCAGTTAGACAAGCCGTGTAATTGCGTTTGAGCTCTGCGTCGGCAAGCACTTTGGCTTCCGGGAGAGTGAGCTTTGAATAGTCGCAGGTTTCCTGCCCATCTTTACATGCTAAGAGGTTGCGCTGGTGTTCCGCCCGGACAGTTTCACGAGTCTCTGAGACCGTAAGTTTTGATCGGTCGCACTGTGCCCAGCCATTTTCACAGTTCCCCGCATTGCGCTGTTGGTCGAGTACGTTGACTCGATTTTTTTCCGAGCCGGTAAGCGAGGAATGATCGCAGGTCCAGCCACTCTTGCAATCAGCGAGGTTGCGCTGGTTCAGCGCAATATCTATGTCTCGGATTTCCATAGGAGTCAGCTTGGATCGGTCGCACGTGTCGTAACCTTCCTCGCAATCGGAGAGGATGCGACGATGCTGCACAACATGCCATTTACGCGCTTCGGATGGAGTCAAATGCGAGGAGTCGCAGAAACCCAAGCCCATCATGCAGTCAGAAACATTCTTCTGGTGCTCGGCTACTGCTAAGGCAACCGCCTCGGGTTTGCTGAGTTTAGAGCGATCGCAGGCAGCGTAGCCGTTCCTGCAATCCAACACGTTGCGCTGGTGTGCAGCAAGGGCGGCACCAGCTGAGTCCGATTGGGCCAGCTCGGAGCCATTGCAGGTGGCCATGCCGTTGTTGCAGTCGGCAAGATTTTGCGCGGGGTCCGATGATTGCGCATAGAGGAGGATGGGCCACAGACTAAGCAAAGCCAATTGCGCGCAACCGAATTTCCATACACTTACTTTCATATTTACTACCTTTCAGGCGACTGCAGAATCATGCTGAGGATGAAGCGTGCAAGACCAGGTCTTGCCGACTCTTCAGCTTTAGAAAATGAAGAATCCATGCGATGCAGTTTTGTACGTTCAGTTCGGTGAGATTGAGCTTTTTGGCGATATCGTGGTCGTTCAAATCTTGACCCACCGCGCGATAAATCGGACCGAGAACACCCGTTTGTTCCCAAAAGCAGCGCATTTTGTACCTCCTACTTTCGAACCTCGCGCAGACGACACCATCGTCTGTTGCCGCATTTACAGAATGGCTGAGACGGCAAAGAATAGCTGGTCTAAATTGCTCACATAGATGGTTCCTGCATAAGCTCAATTGTTGCATGTGAGCAATCCGGCACAGATTTGTCTCGTCTGTCATGTCATCCTGAATGTGCCCCGAGGTTCAATTGCGGGACAATTCTAAGAACATTCTTTACCTGGGTCGTCGGAAAATTCACGCCGCCGGGAGAAAGTTCGGAGGGGGATCGCGATGCCGCCCGATCTTTTCCGATTCCGCAAACGCTTACATAAAATGCTTATCTTCATTGCTGATTCGTGGACAACGTTAGCTGCAGGGTTTAAACGGAAGGATCCAGATTTCGGCTCGCAAAGGATATGTCCGTTTTGCGGGTTAATTACGCCACGCCGCCAAATGTGTTGCCTGGAATGTGGCAAGTCATTCAAAGCAGCCTAGAAGAGCGTCGCGAGACGATGAAGATAGTCCTGGAAGAGGAGCGCTGAAACGCTTGATTGTTCATGTCGGGTTCATTCACGGCGTCCATCCTAAATAGCCGCAGTCCAAGTCATCCCGTACCGCGCAACCAGAAGCTGAGCAATTCTGACCAGATATAGGGAATGCCGAAAGTTAGACTGGTATTTAGGATCGCGTCCTAGACCCCCCCATGAGACAACACTACCTTCACCTCTCAGCATATTCGTGTGATAAATGCAAAGGGCCTGTCGTCTCAGGCTCGACTGCAGTGCGCGAGAATGAAATCTCGAAAGAGACTGAGATCATGCAAGTTGGAGCGATTTGCTTATCCTGCGGCCACAGGCAGAGCGAAGCAACTCCGCCGGGCGTCAAACGCGACTTTCCACCAGTTCAATGGAACGCAACGCAGGTGGTCGATCCCGAGCATCTAGTGAGCGCCTACTTCGAGGAGGTCAAATCGTGAAGGACCCACGATGAATTTGGCCGTGGTCAGCTAAGGAATAACAGCAATGCATGTTACATCGCGTAGCAACGATGACGGAATTAGCGTAACGCCAGTGGTCGTGCTTTGCACGGTTTGAGCGCGGGTATCCAGAAGCTTGACGCCACGGCGTCTGGAGATCGTCTAGCAACGTATTGGTTGCCTCAAAAGAGCGTTCCGCCAACCGACATCAGTTGTGCGCCTGAAACGCCATTTCCGGACCTGCCTGTTCGGAGGAGACCAGCTCAATAGCTGAAGGTTGCACCTGAACGATTCCATTCCTGATCGCATACATCACCAGATCGACGGCGGAATGAAGGTTGAGTTTGATCATGACATTACTGCGGTGGGTTTCCGCCGTTTTCACGCCCACTCCAAGCAGCATTGCAATTTCCTTGCTAGTCTTGCCTTCGCTTACAAGCTGCACGACCTGCCGCTCCCGCGGCGACAATCGGGCGGGGATGCCCAGCTCTGGTTGCGTGCCATGCGAGTTCTGATAGCCGGCCAGTATGAGGTTGGAGATTCGCGAGCTGAAAGTAGAGTTACCCAGTTGCATTTCTACTATTGCAGCCTTGAGCTCATCGGCCCGGTCCGACTTGTAGACCCAGCCGCGCACACCTGCCTGCAGGCAATCTCGGACGACCTGCTCGGACTCCACGTTAGTAAGGACTAATATCTTCTGCTTCGGATTGCGTTTCAGAATATGCCTTGCCGCGTCGACGCCATTCAGCTTCGGCAGGCATATCTCCAGAATGACAATATCTGGCCTTAATTGCGCGCATTTTGTGACCGCTTCACGCCCATCAGCTGCTTCGCCGCAGATCTCCCATTCTTGATGAGAGCGGATCAGCGAGCATACTCCCATGCGAAAAATTGGATGATCGTCGGCCAACAATATACGAAACGCTTTCATAAAACCTCCAGGAACACTGGAAAATTCGTACAAAGCTTCTGAAGCATGACATCCAGAGCTCCGCGAGTCTGCTCACAATTGCTCACGTATCGATTGCGAACTTTCCGCGTTCCAGGCTGCGCCAAGAAAAACGATCATCGTCGAGAACTCCATCCATATCATCAATCCGAATACCGCTGCGATACCTCCGTAGATAGGTCCATAGTGCATCTTGCGCACGTAGGCTCCGAACAAAAGATTGACAGCCCACCAGAGAATTGTGGCTGCAGCCGCTCCCGGCAGAACAGAAAGCCATCTCGTTGTACGCCGCGCTGCAACCCAGTAAATAAATGTCAGAACGAGAATCGACAGGGCCATTGCTGAGAGTGGAAGCATGACGATCCAAAAGTCGCGAACTGAAGGCGAGTTGCCGAATTCGCGAATCATCAAGTGCCGCAACGGCCGTCCAAAGACACTCAGGGCGACAGCGAACAGCCACGCTATGACAGATACGGCAAAAAGGAGCAGACCGCGAGATTGGCGGCCGAAAAATGAATCTTTCTCGCGTTCTCCATAGATGAGATGGATACCCTCCATGATGAGCTTCATCACTTGTGAACCGGTCAGCAAGGTCCCAACCCAGCCGACCAGCACCCAGATCCAGGGATTCACACCGCGTCGCAACACGAAATCAGATATCAGTTGCCAACCGCCAGGCGGAAGAATGGTGCTCGCTCTTGCAGCGAGGTCCTGTCCATTCTTGCCGCTCAAAAACCGGCTCATCAGGCCCAGCGCGAATAATAAGCTTGGGAAGAAAACCAGAAACATATTGAATGCGACCGCCTGCGAAACCATGCCGCATTGCGGAATGACACGGGCCACGGTTCGAACCAGTTTTTTCGCAAAAGAACTCAGGTCCATTCAGTCTGATTATGCTTCATGGGAATGTCGTACGTTTGCAAGCCAACCGACTTCTTAGCGCCGGAATTCGCAATTGGGGTCGGAGAGCCCGCTGCCGCGGACCTCTCTTGAGATTTAAGAAAGGCGGCTTTCCAGGCCGCTCGTTTTTCGGGCGAGTTCACGGAACGAGAAAAATCAATGATGTAGGTGACTTCGTGAGGACAGTAGATGCAGGATGTCTTTAAAACTTCGCCCTTTGGCTCATGCTCCACCGTGAACGGAAACGACCTCAGGCATTGGGTGCAAGTCAGCAGGATGAAGGGCTTGCCGGCGTGATCTTTACCGTTCCGGGGAATCCACACGGGAGCGTCTTCTCCTTTACGGTTTGCCGCACTTGTTCGCAGCAATCTAGCAATTATGTCCAGAAGTTCTGACGAATTTTCTTGTCCTTTGGCATAGAAAGCGTCGGCGATGACCCCGCTAGGGATCTCACTTGAATCATATGCTCCGCTGCAGGCGACGACCAGCATCTCTGGAAATCTGCGTCGAACGACGGAGAGCAACTCGAATCCTGACATTTGCGGCATGTTCAGGTCAGAAAGCATTAGGTCGGGTATCGCTGCCTGTAAATGCGTGAGCGCGTCAAAGCCGTCAGTTGCGCTGGAAACACCATATCCCTCGTCGCTCAGCAGTTTGGAAATTGTCAGGCGGACGGTGGCATCGTCTTCCACCACCAGAATTTGTTTTTTGGATTCAGTGTGCATTGGATAACACCGGTCCTGTTAATGTTTACTGCTCGCTGACCTTGCTTTCTACCGCATCTGCCGCGAAAAGATTTCGATCTTGATGTGGCTCACTGCGCGGAGCGCCGGTATGCAGTTCACACGGTTCGTCGATCGCTGCGCCACAGATAGGACAAGGCACTGAAAGGGTCTGTTTCGGAGTAAGTTCTTTGAGTTTCACTGACTACAATTTTGCAACGTTTCGTGGGCGGCGAATGCTCAGTATTGCTCATCCTTTATAAGAAGTTAAATACCCGTAGAGGAAGTTAAATACCCGCTAGGCAGGGCACCATCGGCTTCTACGTAGCTGCATGGCCGCCTTGGACGCAGTGTGAGCAGAACTGAACAGCTTTGGCGTTATCTGATCATTCAATATGCGCGCGGCACTGAGGTGTGTCACAAACTCAACGAGGCATCGAAACGAGCTTTTCGGACGCGCACAACAGGTCTCTCACCAAATCTAGCTAAGCGTTGGCTTCGCTGCTACCGTCGGCGCTCGCGACTTCAAGGAAATCCTGGGTCGCCGAATGCCGTCGGCGAATCGATCGGAACAGTCCCTCTTTGAACAGCCTCAAGATGGTTCGCCGGTTCTCGAAAATTACGCGCAGCCACGACGATTTCGTCAGCATGGGAAAGTAAATTCCGCGAAAGCAAAGACGTGCCAGGAAGATGTTGATTCGCTCGCCAATGTGCTGGTCGCCCAACGCCGCAACTGCCTGGGCCAGC
>DASRFP010000023.1:0-168529 GCA_035651475.1 Terriglobales bacterium
TCACGGTCAGCATGGACGCAGTCGATCCAGCCCGCTTCACTCGGGTCACGCGGGTACCGGGTGGTTTCGAGCATGTGCTAGCCGGTGTTCGCGCCGCGCGAGATGCCGGCTTAGGGCCAGTGAAGGTGAACTGTGTACTCATGCGCGGCTTCAATGAAGACCAGATCATTCCGTTCGGAAAGTTTGCTCGCGATGAAGGCGTGGTCGTGCGCTTCATTGAGTTCATGCCACTGGAAGAAGACCGCGTATGGTCGCCTTCTGTTGTCGTGACGCTGTACGAGATTATCGAGAAGATGGCTGAGTACCGGCCTCTAGTTGAAATCCCACACGCTCGCAGCGAAACCGCGCGGCGTTACCAATTTGATGACGGCATCGGCGAAATCGGAATCATCGCGCCTGTTTCCCACCCATTCTGCGGGCATTGCAGCCGAATTCGCATTACCTCGGACGGCAAGATTCGCACCTGTCTTTTTTCTGTTTGGGACCACGATCTCCATGAACTCATGCGGCGTGGCGCTTCGGACGACGACATGGCGGAATTTATTCGCGACGTGGTTAGCAAAAAGGAAGAGCGGCACCACATAGGCGAGCCCGACTTTGTGCCAGCATCGCGGACAATGGTGCATATTGGCGGATAACTATCAGGCTTTAGGAAAAGCATTTCACCACAAAGCCGAGAGCTTTTATCCTCGAGCTACCTGGCAATCCGAATTCACAAACAGAATCTTTAAGATTTGAATTAAGCTTTCCTTCGTGAGACTTCGTGCCCTTTGTGGTTTATGCCTTTTGATTCCCGCTTTGCACCAACCCATCTTTGCGCAACAAACTTTTCTCGGCTTTGATCGCAACCAATATCCAGGAGACCAGAACCTCAAGGTCCTGCGCCAAACCTTCTCCTATGCGGGATATTGGCTAAACAATCCGCCGGGCGAGAATACAAATACTTGGGCAGGCAAGCGGCAAGCGCTCCAGTCTGCGGGATTTGGGTTTCTCGTGTTGTTCAACGGCAGGCTCGACAAAGAATTACGGCGGGATCCCGAAGCGCTGGGAGATTCGGACGGAGCGATCGCCGCTTCTTCTGCGAAAAAGGAAGGATTTCCCCAGCACACAATCATCTTCCTTGACATTGAAGAGGGCGGCCGCATGCTGCCCGAGCAGAAGGCCTACATTTACGCATGGATAGACGCCGTAAATGCGGGCGGCTTTCGCGCTGGAGTGTATTGCTCAGGCATTCCGTCAAAGGAGGACAAGAACACAACTGTGGTGACCGCGAGTGATATTCGCAACAACGCCGAGGGGAGGGAAATCGCTTATTGGGTGACGAATGACGCATGCCCGACGGCGCCAGGCTGCGGTTTTCCGAAGTATCCTCCGCAGCCTGCCGAAAGCGGAGTCCGCTTTGCCGATATCTGGCAGTTCGCGCAGTCTCCACGGCGTCGTGACTTTGCTCGTCAATGCCACAACTACAACCGGGACGGGAACTGTTACCCTCCGGGCGTGCTTCCCTCGAGTGGTCTGCACGTGGACATCAATACGGCGAATTCTCCCGATCCCTCCGGCGCAAACAGTCCGAGCACCCCGTAGCTTCGCAGTTGCACCCATCCCTCACTCAGTGCAGAATGTTGGGTGGATTCTCTGTAAAGCGTGCGTCCGAAAAAGCGACTCTTTCGGACAATCAAGAGCATCCAAGCTAATAGCAGTAAGTGGCTTCAACATCCCCGCGGACTGGGCGTGAATTCGAAAGACGACGCGTAGCGAGCCCGCTGGAGCCACTGAGTGGCTTTCAACATCCCCGTTTCGGATTTGTGATGTATTTGTCGGACAGGAATGTCCGACCCTCACAATTTCCGAAGCTGAAAGCGTGGAACAATGGCTACGGCGCAAGTTTGCAGTCTGGAAAATTATCTTGTTCTCCCTGATCACACAATGGACGACCGCATTGCTGCGGCTAAGCGTGAATTGGGCCGCGATCTGGTCATCCTCGGCCACCACTACCAACGCGATGAAGTGATTCGCTTCGCGGACTTCCGCGGCGATTCTTACAAGCTTTCGCAACAGGCGGCACAGGCGGGCGGAAAGTACATCGTTTTCTGCGGCGTTCACTTCATGGCGGAGTCTGCCGACATACTCGCGCGCCCCGGTCAAGTCACGATTCTCCCCGATCTCAACGCCGGATGCTCAATGGCGGACATGGCCGAAATCACACAGGTGGAAGATTGCTGGGAAAACCTGGTTCGCGCCGGAATCACAAATGACGAAGGCGAGGGCGTCACGCCGATCACCTACATGAATTCGACCGCGGCGATCAAGGCGTTTTGCGGAGAAAGAGGAGGGGTGGTTTGCACATCTTCGAACGCCGCCGGTGCATTTCAGTGGGCTTTTTCGCGGACAGGAATGTCCGCGCAACACGAGCATTCCTCGCCACGCAAGATTCTTTTTCTTCCTGATCAGCATCTCGGCCGCAACACTGGATACAAACTTGGAATTTCGCTGAATGAAATGGTCGTCTGGGATCCCTACATGCTGAACGGTGGCGTCGATCCCGGACGTCTGAAGAAAGCTCGCGTAATCTTGTGGAAGGGCCATTGCTCCGTACATCAGCGATTCTTGCCTGAACATGTTGATAACGTGCGGGCGAAGTACCCCGGCATTCGTGTCATCGTTCATCCGGAATGCCGCTGGGAAGTTTGCCAGAAGGCAGATGGCATCGGCTCGACCGAAGGCCTTTTAAAGATGATTCGCGAGGCGCCGAGCGGGACCATGTTCGCGGTCGGAACTGAGATCCATCTTGTAAGCCGCATGGGCAAAGAGTTCGCGGCAGAAGGGAAAAGGGTCATCACGCTCGATGACTCCGGCTGCCTCTGCACGACGATGTTCCGTATCTCGCCGCAGCATTTATGCTGGGCACTTGAAAACCTCGTAGAAGGCAATATCGTCAATCAGATCAAAGTCCGCGACGACGTCAAGCACTGGGCGAAAGTTGCGCTGGATAGGATGTTGGAGATCGGGTAGTGTGGAGGGCGCGAACGCCCGCGCGGAAGCCCAAAGTGGCAACCCTCGAATGCGTTAATGGATTAAGTTGGTTCGTGGGCGGGGCGCCCGCGCCACATTCGATGAAGTAGAATAGGCGTACGTATGTCCTCCCGCACTTTCACTCTCGACGAAGCCCAGGATCTTCTGCCTGTCCTTGAATCGCTACTGCGCAAGGCAATCGATGGCAAAAAGCTGATCGAATCAGTCGATGCCGAGCTGCAGACGATTGCGCATCGGGTGCTGATCAATGGCGGGATGTCGCTTAACATCCTTCACCTGGCGCGGCGCAAGGCCGAACGCGAGAAAACCTTCCAGCGGATCAAAGATGCGATGGACGAGATCGACGCAATGGGCGTTCAGGTGAAAGACCTTGATATCGGCCTGCTCGATTTCCCCTGCGAAGTCGACGGTCGAATGGTGCTGCTCTGCTGGAAGCTCGGTGAGAAGGCGATCACCTACTGGCACGGCGTTAGCGAAGGCTTCGCCGGGCGCAAGCCAATCGACGCCCGCATCGCCAAAGCCAAGCGTACTCACTAGGCGCTTCGATTCCCCACCATTTTTAACCCGCAAGTTGACTGTCGAGTCGCGTTCTACTTCCAAGGTTCAGCATCACTCGTTGGTACAGGGCTGAGTTCGGGTAGAAAAGTGCTCTGCTACAATTTTCTAGGCTGATTCTGAACTGGCGTCAGCCAAAGGTTAAGCCATGTGGAATTCACCGCTGCGGCGTGTATTGCTTCCTGTCGGTGTCTTGTTGTTCTTGATTTCGGGAGGCTGCACGGGATTCTTTGTGAACCAGCCAAACTCCATTACGGTCACGCAGGCGGGATCGAGCACCCTCTCGGTTGCATCAGGTTCCACCGCGCAGTTAACGGCGACCGGGAGCTTCGATAGCGGTACGAAAGACGTCACCAATTCTGCTACTTGGCAAAGCTCTAGTGCCTGCGCCACGGTAAGCTCCACAGGGCTGGTCACGGGGGTGGGCGCTGTTTCGGACGTTACTATCACGGCAACTCTAGCCGGGGTCAGCGGATCAATTAGTGGTAGTGTAACCGGCGGCAGCGGGCAAACTCTAAGCGTTAATCCGCCCACAACGAGTTTCACGACTGGCGACCAGGCAACCTATACCGCGATTCTGAACGGAACCGACGTCACAGCGTCTACTACATGGGCGTCGAGCGATACTACGGTGGTATCGTTTTCGGGCAATGTCGCCACGTTTGTTGGTGCAGGAACAGCGACCATAACGGCTTCATTCGTCGGTAATGGAACTTGCGCCACAGGCGCAGTTACCGTCACTGTTCAATAGTTCCAGTCATACATACCAACGGTCGCCGTCCGACTAGTTATTCGTTTCTCATTTTTGTCCACCTACGTTTCCTCTCCTTTCGTAACCTGTTGCGCTTTCACGTAGCGCGCTAGAGTCCCTCCAGCAAGTCGCAAGCACTCTCGCGAAACTGGGGGCTGGCATGAAGTACGTTTTCGTGCTCGTGCTACTCGCATGTCTTACGGGCTGTGGTACTTCGCTGAACTCGGCGCCAAACAACAGTAACCAGCAATCTCAGCAACCTCAATCGCCTCCGCCGAACGCGCAAACCTACGACATGCTGGCATGGATGACCATGGATCCGTCTCTCGCCACGAGTCACCATATGTCGGGAACGGCGAATCCTATCTATACGAGCGTGCAGTCGGACCGTTTTTTCTGGACAAAGGCCGGCCAGGGTTACCCGTGGGACATTCAGTTGTACGATGACAAGTACATCTATCTTTGGGTTACCGAAGTGAACTGGAAGGATCCGAGCACTTACAAAGTCTTCCATGATCCGACGTTGGGCAATTACAACCTGCCGCTGGTCCCGAGGTTTGCTCAGGGCGGTTTCCCGGGATCGAAAATCACGATTCCGGCCTCAGACACAACCTACGAGACCCACTCGGATTGCAATACCTTCACCAGCCAGAAACTCGGCGGAGTGGTGAACACCGTATGGGGACCGTACACTGAAGCGCTAGGCGGCGACTTGCCCGACAATCTGCAGACACTGGTGATCAGTTACCAGTACAGCTGCGACAGCAATCTCCAAAACTGCAAGAACAAAGAAGAATTCCACGTCGCGAAGCCATATGGACTGGTCAAGTGGCAGCACCAGGTCCTGCAGTCCGACGGGACCTACGCGGCACCCGATAATGTGACGTATTTAAACAAGGTTGCGACTGGGCAGGTTACGCCTTATACCGTGTGTTTCTAAGGGTGCGGCATCGCGGGCAGCATCCAAGCGCCCCTAGCGTTGCGGAAGCGGAATAGAACAGATCAGAATATTCGGCCCGAAATTCTGCGGCCTGCCACCGAGACTGCGCAACTCCTCAAGCCACTCTAGTTCCCTGTCATCAATCCAGCCGGATTGAAAAAGGTGTAGCGTAGTCTCTCCTGGAACGCTCTGCCACGCCTTCTCCAGCACTTCAGGGAATTGGCTGCGATCGAAGCCGGCTTGAGTATGTGTCGCCACGAGAACGGAGTAGTCGCCGCATCGGAATAGCAAAATCGGTGCGGTTTGCGGCGAAAAGGGCAGCGGCATGCTGTCTCCGCAGAGATAGTAGTTCAGAACCACGCTCCCCTGCTCGTCGGTGAACAGGACCGAATCTCGCGGCAGTGTACGCAGGGAATTCATTGCTTCTTGCATCAGCTCGCGATGCTGATTTCGGGGCCTGATATGCGGCCCAGAGGGAGAAGGAGAGAAATTACAAGCGAGAAGTCCTGCCGCAAGCAGTACGGGCTTGAGAATCCGTTCCGAACCGCCGCGCATTGCGAGGGACAGGCGGTCAAGCCCAATAGCGATGCCCGGAATCGCAAACACGATCAGAAGCACGTCATGCCGAGTTCCGCCGTAGGGATAAAATCCGGCTAGCGCCGAAGCGAGGGTGACGACGAAAGGCGATAGCAACAGCATTGCCAAGCTACGTTGGTGGCGAGGGTCTCCCTTGGATGCCCTGAGTAGCACTGCAATGCCGACCAGGAGAAGCACGAATGCCAGAAATCCAATTGTCCCGTGACTGAAAAAGTATCGGAATAGTCGCAGGGTTTTGGTCCACCCGAAGGCCGCTACCGCATCTTGGCCTCGATGAAAAACCGAACTGCGCAGCCACGTGGCGGCGATCTCAGATGGCAATCCGCTCCGCCGCAGCTTCGAGATTTGCGTAATGTGCAACAAAACGCAGATCGCAAGGGCACCAGCCTGGCCGGCAATCCACACCGGCAGAAGTGGTACCTTGCTACGTTCCACTAGACGAAGTAGTCCGTACACTCCTGCCGCGAAAGCAAAGAAGACCGCCGAGTAATGCGTAAGCAGGGCGAGGTAGAGAAACCCTGCGGAGAACAGGATGGATTTGACCTCGACTTCGTCGATAGCACATTCGAGAAAATAAAGAGAACACACGCAAAAAAGAAGCAGGAAGGAATACTGCCTGATTTCAACCGAGAGCGAGACAAGCGACGGCGCGAACAAGGCCATTGCGCACGCAAACCAAGCCGCTCGCATGCCGGCAACTTCTCGTACCCATAGGAACACTACCCAACAAAACACAATACCTGCGGCAACGAATGGCAATCTCAAAAAAAATTCAGATCGGCCCACGAGAGACCAATAGTGAAGAAGCAAGATCATCATCGGAGGGTGCGCAGTAGTCAGACTGGCTTCGTAAGCAAGCTTTAATGATGGCTGGCGTGAAAGAAAGTAATGGAGGGCCTCGTCTGGGTTCAGGAATGTCAACCATGCAAGGCGCAGACGTAAGAGGAATCCTGCCGCAAAAAATAGGGGCACGAAAACTCGCTTACAAATCTCCGCTGTACTTCGTTGCGTTGACACCTGAGCTGTGGTGGCCATCAGGAAGCATCTATTCTATGCGTGGTCTGAATTTCAGCCTGTTAAACTGAGCACAGATGATCCCTTCCACGCGTGACGCCCTCGCGTCTTCCGCGGAAAGTGCCGCAAAATCGCAAGCACGGGTTCGGCAATCCGCCGATTATGCTTCGTCATTAGCTGCCATTGTCTCCACCGCCGTTTGGTTCGGAATAGTGGTTGGCCTCGGAGAAGGTCTTGGCCTCCTGGTTTTTCAGCGAATTAATTGGGCGCAATGGGCGCGGGTGATGCACGTTTCCAAAGAGATCCTGTGGATCTCGCCTGTTGTCGACCTCTGCTTTTTCCTGTTAATCGCGACAATTGTTGCGTTGACCTCGCAAATCTTTCCGCGTCTGGCCCCCGTTCGAGTCCTCGCCTGTATTCTGGTCTTCCTCGCTGGCTACGACTGGCTCATGCTTACGGGCCACTTCTATCGTCGTGCGGCCCTCATTTTTGCTCTCGGAGCGTCGGTTGCATTCGCACGCTGGATTCGAAACCATGAATCAGGAACTGCCCATTTTTGGAAAAGATCAGCCCCCCTGCTCGTGGGACTTCTCCTTCTTCTGATCGGCGCGATAGAAGGTGGCAAACGCTGGTCTGAGCGACGGGCGGTCTCCCATCTTCCACCGGCACGACCCGGTTCGCCCAATGTGCTTGTGATTCTCGTCGATACGCTTCGCGCCGATCATCTTTCTTCTTACGGATACTCGCGCCCGACAAGTCCGAAAATCGACCAACTGGCGCGCCAGGGTGTGACCTTTGAAAATGCAATCGCGGCGTCGTCATGGAGCCTGCCTTCGCATGCTTCTCTGGTGACTGGGTGTCCGGTGCACGACCATGGGTTGGGAAATGTAAAGCCGATGCCATGGTTCGGTTGGGGAGAGTCCGGAATGAACGGCCTTCCGACGCTCGGAGAGGCACTGCAGAAACTTGGCTATCGCACAGGCGCATTCTCCGCCAACCGAATTTACTTCACCAGCAATGTCGGACTGGGGCGCGGATTCATGCACTTTGAAGATTACTTCGATGGCGTGGGCGATGTGTTTGTGCGCACGCAGTTCGGGAGAGAATTCGCGCGGCTGTACATGAACCGAAGCGAAAAGAGCAAATTCACTCGAGTGTTTCGAGCTGTTGGGCTAAGCGCATGGCTCGATAAAGACTCCGAAGGCTCTGGGGACTACGGCGGAATCTATGGAATTCGTAAACGAGCTGACGAAGTGAACCGCGAGACTCTGCGGTGGATTGCTCGCAACAGCCAGCATCCGTTTTTCGCTTTCCTGAACTATCTCGATGTGCACTACGGCTACGGTGGCCCGGCGGGCTACTCCAAACCGGCTTGGAATCACGGAACAACAATTGACGAATACGATGCGGGTATCAAGTACACGGATGATGTCATTGGCCAATTACTACATTCCCTGGACGATTCGGGAGTCCTGAAGAACACAATCGTGATTATTACTTCCGATCATGGTGAATCCCTTGGCGATCATGGGCTGAGTTTTCATGGTGCAGCGTTGTATTGGGAGCTGGTGCATGTGCCCCTGATCATCTCCTGGCCGGGTCATATCCCCCAAGGTGTTAGGGTTCAACAACCGGTCACGAATGCTGCAATCGCGAACACGATTTTGGATTTAATCGGCACGCAGAGCAATCCGTTCCCCGGTCCGTCACTGCAATCGTCGTGGAGACAGCCCGTTCTTGCGAATTGGCCCTATGTAGTTTCCGAGCTTCCTCAAACGAACACGATTGTCCCCGCCGATCGCGCCATGCAGGGCAAAATTCCAATTGCGACCGATGGCTGGATGAAGTCTTTGATCTCACCGCAGTGGCAGCTCATTGTTCACGAGAAATACCCCGCGCAAATTTACGACTGGCAAGTTGATCGCAGCGAAGAAAAAAATCTTGCCGGCACCCTCGAAGGCCGTGCCGCCATAACCTCTCTCTTGCATGCTCTTTCGAGTAAATAAGAAGTTGCGACCCGAAAGATCATGTACGGTACATAGTTCCTGCCGGCGTATTTGATATCCTAAACACCAGCACGCAAAGACTGCTTCGCGGAGATTGCATGCATTCGCTCGCATTTTATGGCGGCCCCGATCAGGTGATGACCGTCACTTCAGGAATTGCCAGCATCATTGGTTTTCTGCTGATTTTCTGGAACAAGCTAGTGCACGGCTTTCTGAAACTCTTCGGTCTCACGCGCAAGGCTTCTGAGCCGGCTCCACAGCAGGACACCTCGAAAACTTCCTCATAGGCGATTCATTGCGGAAAAAAGCAATCGTCATTGGTCTCGACGGGTTAGAACCTACAATCGTTGAATCCATGCTGGACCGCGGCGAGCTTCCAAATCTTGCTCGCATTCGTCAAATGGGCTCGTATTCGCGGCTGAAGACCACTTATCCGGCGCAAACCCCTGTTGCGTGGTCCTCGTTTGCCACCGGTACGAATCCCGGCGGACATGGTATTTTCGACTTCATCTCACGCGATCCCGCGACCTATCTTCCCGATGCGGCGTTAAGTCACTTCGAGCGTCCGAAGAACATGTTCGCTCCACCTCGCGTGGTGAATCAGCGCAGGGGAGATCCGGTGTGGCATGCACTCACTGCAGAGGGCGTCCCGAGTGTTGTTCTGCGTTGCCCCTGTACGTTCCCCCCGGACCAGATAAACGGGCGAATGCTTGCCGGCGTCGGCGTGCCCGATATCCGTGGCGCGCAAAGCAAAGGCACGTTCTACACGCAGGATAAGAACACGCAGGCGCACGAAAGCGAACAGGTCGTGATTCTGGCGCCAGGCGATGAACTGAAGACCTATGTGATCGGCCCGCGAAATACTCGCCAGTCCCCGCCGGCTGACGCGCTTTGCGAAATCAAAGTCCGCGTCGTAAAGGATCGCCGCCTTCTGATCATTGAAACCAGCGGAGCACCGGAACGAATTGAGATTCACGAAAAGTCGTGGAGTGGGTGGGTGCGTTTCAAGTTCAAGCTTTCAATGCTTCAGTCAGTGGCCGGAATAGCACGAGTTTATGTAAAGCAACTCGAACCGCAGCTTGAGTTCTACGTGTCAGCAGTAAACTTCGATCCGGATTCGCCGTTGTTCCCGGTCTCATCTCCAACGAACTATGCGAAGGACCTGGCTGGAGAGATCGGTTTGTTCTCGACGCTCGGCATGGCCGAAGACCACAACGGCCTGAACAATGGTCGGTTCGATGAACGCGCTTATCTGGCGCAATGTGAACTGGTGCTTGAAGAACGTGAGCGCCTGATGCGGTTTGAGCTCGGCCGGTTCAAAGAAGGCTTCTTCTTCTTGCTCTATGACACGCCAGATCGTGTTCAGCACATGCTATGGCGTCTTCGCGATCGAGAACATCCTGGGCATGAGCCAGACTTGGCGAGAGATTTCTCCACGGCGATCGAAGAGCACTACGCATGTTGCGACCGACTCCTCTCGTCAGTGCTCGACAAAGTGGACGAAAATACATTCCTGATCGTGCTCTCTGACCACGGATTCAACGCGTTTCGCCGTGCCTTCGACACCAATACATGGCTCTGGCAAAACGGCTTGCTCGCGCTTAAGAACGGCCGAAAACCGAGCGAAGAATCGGGCGATGCATTCGGTTCGGTTGATTGGTCCCGTACTTACGCTTACGCGGTAGGCCTTGGAGGAATCTATCTGAACCTCAAGGGCCGTGAGCGTGAGGGAATTCTGGAGGAGGGAACGGAGGCCGAACGCATCCGAACGGCAATTCAATCGGGTCTGGCCGGATTCTCCGACGCTCAGAAGCAACAAATCGCAATTCGCAATGTGTCGCGCCGGGAAGAACTCTATTCGGGTCCTTATGTCGCGAACGCTCCTGATTTACTCGTCAACTTCTGCGCGGGATTTCGGGTATCGTGGCAAAGTGCGGTCGGTGGATTTGCAAAATCGTTGTTTGAAGACAACATTCGGCGGTGGAGCGGAGATCACATCATCGATCCAGATGCAGTGCCTGGAATTCTGTTCATGAATCAAAATCCCCACCCTGTCGCAAAGAACGCGACAAGGATGGGGCACCCAGATCAGATTCCAAACATCATTGACCTAGCTCCAACTATCCTGAATTATCTAGGCGTTCCGATTCCACAAAGCATGGAAGGAATTTCGCTTCTCTGATGAAAATTTGTGTACTAGGCCTCGATTGCGCTGCACCCGAGATCATTTTCGGCGACGAGCGATTGGTCAATCTCCGGCGCCTGATGGATGCCGGGGTTTACGGACGCCTCGAAAGCGTAACTCCTCCCATCACTGTTCCCGCATGGATGTGCATGTGCACCAGCCAGGATCCCGGTTCACTCGGAGTGTACGGTTTTCGCAACCGCGTGGACCACTCCTATGACAAGCTCGGCTTCGCAAGTTCAGCATCGATCAAAGCACTTGCAATTTGGGACCAGCTAGCACGGGAGGGCAAGCACTCGATCATCATTGGTGTGCCTCCGAACTATCCTCCGCGGCGAATCAACGGCATCAGCATCGGATGTTTTCTCACGCCGGATACATCGAAGAACGACTTCACCCATCCCACAGGTCTGAAGGCAAAAATCAACGAGCTCGTCGGCGAGTACCCAGTCGATGTCAAGAATTTCCGCACCGATCGCAAAGACTGGCTAAAAGAAGAAATTTTCCGCATGAGCGAAAAGCAGTGGAAGGTGGTGCACTGGCTCTTGGAAGAGCAGGAGTGGGACTACTTCCATTTCGTGGATATCGGACTCGATCGCATGCACCACGGGTTTTGGAACTATTTCGACGAGAAGCATGTTCAGTTTGAGCCGGGCAATCCATACCAGAATGCAATTCCCGAGTATTACCTATGGCTGGATCAGCAGATCGGTAAAGCACTCGAGCTGCTTAGCGACGATACGCTTGTGCTGATTGTCTCCGATCATGGTGCGCAAAGGCTCGACGGCGGAATTGCGGTCAATGAATGGCTTATTCGCGAAGGGCTGCTTGTACTGAACGAATATCCATCGTCCCTGACTCCTTTCGAGAAACTCAATGTGAATTGGGCCAAAACAAGAGTCTGGAGCGAAGGCGGATATTACGCGCGCGTATTCTTTAATGTGCAAGGCAGAGAACCTAATGGCGTGGTCTCGCCGGCTGACTACGAATCTTTTCAAAATGAAATCAAAGCGAGGTTTGAAGCTCTAAACGACGACAAGGGGCAGCCGCTGAAGTCGCTCGTCTTCAAGCCGAATGAAATCTATCGCAATGTCCGCAATGTTGCGCCTGATCTCATTGTTCACTTTGGCGGACTTTACTGGCGTTCAATCGGGACCGTCGGACATAAAACAATTCACGTTCAGGAAAACGATACGGGCCCGGACGGCTGCAACCACGCGCAATATGGCATGTTTATTCTCGCGGCCCCGAACTGTCCCTTGAGCGGGGAATACCAGGGCGCGCGCCTGCTCGATATCGCCCCCACACTCCTCGATCTCGCGGGATACGAAGTTCCAGAGACCATGCAGGGGAGATCACTGGTTGCAGCTCTGGAAAAGAAAACTGTAGGCAAAGGCGCGACCGACGATCAGATCATTCATGACCGCCTCTCCGGGCTGGGATACGTCTAAGCTTATTGCTTCTTCTTCTTGAACAGGCCTGTAATCGCATTGACCGTATCCTGAGTGTTTTTCCCGCCTGGTAATTGCGATCCCAGATTCTTGCTCAATCCGGTACTGAGCATTCCTTTGACGTCAGGAACAAACTTGGGATCAGAAGCCGTGCCCTGGATGAAGAACGGAACAGTTGCGCTTTTGTTTCCCAACCCGGCCAGCTGAGAAACGCTGCTGATCGCCGTGCCGTTGAGGGCGGCTTGCATCTTGTAGTCGAGCGCGTTCTGCGGACTGACGGTTCCATTTCCGGTTACGGTTCCGATCGAGGGCACAACAAGATTGACATCGCTGGTCTGAATCCCCGCTGGTGCGACGTGCACGTTGGAGCTGAAGTTCTGTATTGTCGTGTCAGGGCCGGTCTTGATCCCACTCAGCATCGAGATTGCTGCCATTTTCGATCCCATATCGAATCCATGCAGCTTGGTGTCGGCTAGTTTCACCGGCCCGGTGATGACGAGCTTGTCGGCGGGACCGTTGGCGGTCAAATCGGCGGTAAGCGTTCCTCCTTGCAATGATGATCCCGACGGTAGCGTTACTCCTAGCGCCGGGAGCAAGGTTTCAAGGTCGTCGACGGGCATGTTGTCGGCGTTGAGCTTCATATTTAAAACTGGTGAGTCACCGCGAAGGTCAAAAGTACCGGCGAGCTTCGCCACCGCCTTGCCAACCGTGACGTCGCCCTGCAATTGACCAGTTTGTTTTTGTAACGCGTAGGTCGTCTGGTACTTCATTACGACAGGCCGTTGAGCCGGAGATCCCTTCGGCGACAGCTTGAGTCTGTCTGCCGTCGCATTGCCGTTGCTCTTCGCCTGTGTCCCGTCGGAGCTGACGTTTCCGTCAAAATTCGCGATGCCGGCAATACCCGAGCTCGGATCGATAAATCCCGATGCCGCGAGGTCGAGCCCTTTTACGTCGATCTTTGCCTGCAGTGGCGTCAGTGATACGTCACTCGAATTGATGGGTCCGGCAGTGCCCTCGAGCCTGGCGTTGCCTCCACCCGGCAGGTCAGCGGTCAAAGTGAATGGGAACTGCGAAGTGTAAGAAAAATTCTTGACCGTCACATCGACGTTTCGATATACGCGCGGCTTGGCCCGAGAGCCAGTGTCAGCAACCGAAATCTGGCCGTCCTTAATACTCAGTTTTCCTACCGACAAATTCTGCTCGATCGATGACTCCGACTCTGGTTTTGCGGCTCCGCTCGACGCGGGCATTGGACCTGTACCTGCCGGTGGTTTCTGTTTCGCTGCGGAGTTGCCGGAAGGCGCCGCAGGCGCCTGGCCCGCGCTCGACGGTGGCACTCCCCCGGACTGCTTTGCCGGACTGGCGCTCCCCAACGTCGAAAAGTTCCACTTGCCCGAGCGATCACGCAACAGGCTCACCTTCGGCTGCGTGAGCGTGAGGTCCGTCACGTGGAGTGTTTTCGACAAGATCAGCGGAAGCATCTCGACACCGACATTCAATTTTTGAGCTTGAATGAACGGGGAGTTGCTGAAAGAGGGATCATCGGCAATCGCGATGTTATCCGCCGTCAAGCTACCTGAGATCAGAGACAAACCCAAATTGCCTACGGTTACCTTCCGGCCTAAGGCGTTGGTGAGCTCTGACTCGATCCGTGGCCGAAACGCATTCACGTCGATCAGGAATGGCAACACCAGAATGATCACAATCAGAATGGCAACAACGATGCCGGCGATCTTCAAGGCTTTCATAAGAACCTCCAGTCCAAAGGCTTACATTGGATGAGACGTATCGCTGCCGGAGTGGGCTGAAACGCAGGCAAGTGTAACAAAATCCGACGATCTTCTGGTGTTAAAGGCACTGCGCAGGAGGGAAATGTAGAAGTGGAGGCAGGAACCAACCTCGTCAACGTGCTGCCCTGCGCGCTTGACACTGATACGGAGTCTCTGCTGTAGTGTCGGCCAGCGGAAGCCATGAATTCCATTGGCGCGCAAGGCAGGCCTGTTGTGGTGACCATTCGCGAGGTGGCGAAGGAGAGCGGTTTTTCTTCGACCACCGTATCGATCGTCCTAAATAACGCACCATTAGCACGCTACATCCCGGACACGACTAAGAAGCGTATCGAACGGGCAGCCAAGAAACTTGGATATCGGCCCAACCTGTTTGCCCGCTCGTTGCGCAACCAGCGCAGTCATACCGTCGGGGTCATGGTCTTCGATATGACCGACCCTTACTGCATTCCCATTCTGCGGGGCATCGAAAGCACGCTCTACCAGGCGTCGTTTCTGCCGATTCTCACTGACGTTCACAACGAACGCAGCCGGTTTGAGCGCTATCTCGAAATGTTACTGGATCGCCGCGTCGAGGCATTGATTGTCGTCGCGAACTGGTTGTTTGTTGAAATCGACGTGCTGGGCGATTTGGAGAAGGCGAACATCCCTACAGCAATGATCGGACGCGAGCTGCAGGCCGGCTCCATCAGTTCCGTTACTGTGGACAACGAATTCGGCGCTCAGTCAGCAACTGAACATTTATTTAGCCTGGGACATCGCAAAATTGCCTTTATCCGCGGTCCCCGACACATCACCGACAGTGCGCCGCGCTGGAAGGGCGTGCGCAATTTTCTCAAGAACCAGGACGTGGAAATAGATCCCGAGTTGGTTATGGATTTACCCGAATCCAGCGACCCCATTTCCAGCTTCGAGGCTGGATACAAACTTACCCAGGACCTTCTTCGTCAAAAACTTCCGTTTACCGCTCTGATGGCCTTCGACGACATGACCGCCTTAGGCGCGATTCGCGCCTTGTCGAAGGCCGGAGTCAGAGTTCCCGAACAGTGCTCAGTCGTCGGCTTCGATGATGTTTCTCATTCGAGCCTGCTTACCCCCGCACTGACCACGGTCCGCCAACCTCTGGCGGAGATGGGCAAGATGGCAGTCAGCATTGTGTCCGAGGGAATAACGGCCGTGCAGGAAAAACGCAAGATCGTGGCCCAGCATCGCAAGCTACTTCCAGAGTTGGTGATTCGAGAATCGACGTCTCGGGTCCCATAGACGGCATACAGGACTCTACCTACTGCGGAACATTCTTCTACCTGCATCTTTGTAAAAGCGGAATGAGCGGCCACTTTTGTCTTGACAGTGATTTAAGCTTTCGGCCAGTATTAACACGTTTTAATAAGGCTCTACGTCAGTTGTCTGCCGCGTCGTCGTACTAAATTTCACTCCGTCCTGAGTGCTATCAGGTCATCAGAGGAGCCGAACATGAATTCCCCCTCGTTACGCCTTCTAGTTCTCGCATTCACATTCGGTCCAGCGCTTTTGCTGGCGCAGGACACAGCCCAAATTACGGGCACAGTTACCGATCCCAGTGGCGCTGCAGTGCCGAACGCACAGGTTACTGTTACAAGTGTTGCGCAGGGCACAGTGCATACAGTAACGGCAAATAGCAGCGGAGACTTTCTCTTTGCGGCTCTGCCGGTTGGCGGTTACAACCTGACCGTCGCCGCCCAGGGCTTCAAGAAGTATGAGGCGAAGGGAATTGTTCTCAACGTGGGTGAAAAGGCGAGAACTGACGTCAAGCTGGAAGTTGGCGCGGCGCAGGAGACCGTGAATGTAGAAGGCACGAATGTTGCGAAGGTAGAGACGCAATCATCGGACTTGGCGGGTATTGTCACCGGCAAGGAAATCACGCAGTTGCAGTTGAACGGCCGCAACTTTACCCAGCTTGTAACGTTAACCCCCGGAGTAAGCAACCAGACGGGCCAGGACGAGGGCACGGTTGGAATTTACGGCAACGTTAGCTTCAGCGTAAATGGCGGCCGGGTTGAGTACAACAACTGGGAGCTAGACGGCGGCGACAACATGGACAACGGCAGCAACGATACGCTGAACGTTTATCCAAGCGTTGACGCAATCGCGGAATTCAAAGTTCTAACTTCGAACTACGGAGCACAGTACGGCAGGAACGGTTCGGGTACGGTTGAAGTCGAAACGAAGTCGGGCACGAACGGTTTCCATGGCAATGCATATGAGTTCGTCCGCAACGACATCTTCAATGCCAAGAATATGTTTGACATGGTCCAGACCCCCGACGGTAATTTTGTCGCTCCACCATACAAAAAGAACGACTACGGCTATACAGTGGGCGGACCAATTTGGAAGGATCACACTTTCTTCTTTTGGTCCCAGGAATGGCGCAAAGAGCGAGTGCCATCCCCGTTTAATGTGGCTGTCCCATCGGTCGCAGAGCGGACTGGAGATTTTAGTGATCTATGTCCGAATCCTACGACCGGTGATTCTCTAGATTGTCCAAAGAATGGAAACCAGCCATTCCCAGGTAATCAGGTCCCGTTCAATGCCAGTGATCCCAATGTGCAAGCCCTGTTGGGAATGATCCCACTGCCGACAACCGGTGTACCCGGAGCAGAATTCTACAATGCCACCATCACTACACCGACAAATTGGCGGGAAGAGTTAGTTCGCGTGGATCACAACTTAACTCCAAGCCAAAGGCTGACATTCCGCTTCATTCATGACTCATGGGACACAATTGTATCGACTCCGCTGTGGACTAATGCAGGAAGCTTTCCCACTGTTCAAACAGCCTTCAAAGGACCTGGCGTTAGCTTGGTGGCAAGGCTCACCTCATCCTTCAGCCCCACTCTACTGAACGAGTTTGTTTTCAGCTATACGACCGACCACATTATTCTCAATAACGTCGGTGCCTGGAAACGTGGACCAGATGTCACGATCGGCGGAATATTTCAAAATGGTTTTAACGGATCCCTGCCAGGAATCAACCTCGTTGGCGGAAACGCTTACGGCGGGGGATTTGGAGAAGATCCTGGGTACATCCCGAATGGAACGTATAACTCAAACCCGACCTATACGTTCCGCGATAACATGACCAAAATCATTGGTAAGCACAATTTGCAATTTGGAGCTTATGCAGTTGCGGGGCAGAAGAATGAGTTGGGCGGCGAACTGGGCCCCGGCTCGGTTCCAGGCTACCTGACGTTTGACACATCAAATACGAATGTGTCCACCGGGAACCCGTTCGCCGATCTCTTGCTGGGCAACCCGTCGAGTTTCGGGCAACAAGACCGATTCTTGAAGTACTACAACCGCTATAAAATTCTCGAACCATATTTCCAGGATGACTGGCACGCCACGAATCGACTTACCCTGAACCTCGGACTCCGGGTAAGCCTATTTGGCACCTACCGCGAGAAGCAGAAGCAGGCGTTCAACTTTGATCCGGCGCGGTACGTGTTTGGGCAAACTACTATCAAGTCAGATGGGACTGTTAACTTCTTGACAAAAGACAACGGCCCCCCCTCGGTATCGGATTTGCCGAACGGCCTTGTGCAATGCGGCGTTACACCGGGGGTGCCAGTAAGCTGCATGCAGGGACATCTCTTCAACCCGGCACCTAGGATAGGGTTCGCCTATGATGTGTTCGGAAACGGTAGAACTGCGATTAGAGGCGGGTACGGAATTTTCTACGAGCACGCAAATGGGAACGAGGGCAATACCGAATCCCTTGAGAATTCTCCGCCGCTTGCCAGTGCGGCGAATATCAACTTTAGCGCACCGTTAAACGGATTTCAAAATATAGGAGCGAGCGCCGGAACCTCCGCGCAACTTCCTCTCAGTGTCAATTCGATTCCGACAAAGGCCGTGTGGCCTTATATTCAGCAGTGGCATTTGGATGTGCAACATCAGCTTCCGGGCAATGTGGTCGCGACTGCATCCTATGTCGGGAGCAAGGGCACTCACTTAGGGCGTCAACTAGATTTGAATCAGTTGGCTCCGCTGCCACTTTCGCTCAATCCGTATAATCCTGGTGAGCCGATGATCACTGATTCGGGAGACCCGGCGTTTAATACTGATTGTGGAGCTCTAACAGTTAATTCCGTCCCCGTTACGGGACAGGCAGCAGTCAATCTTGCTGTTGCCTGTGGCGCGAACCCCGACCCCTTCCGCACTTACTTGGGTTACTCTGATATCAACAAGTTGGATTTCAAAGCTTCATCTACCTATCATGCCTTCCAGTTCAGCGCGAGGCGCAGCGTTGGACAGTTGCAGCTGAGTTTGGCCTATACCTATAGCCACTCGATAGATGACTCGTCAGATCGCTTTGATGGTAGCTTCGTAAATTCATTCAACCCCAGTTCTAACCGCGCTAGCTCCAACTTCGATGAGCGGCACGTCCTGAACATTGGTTACGACTGGAACATCCCATTCTTCAAGGGGCGGGGCCTGGCAAATAAAATTCTGGGTGGTTGGGAGTATTCTGGAATCACCAGCTTCAATACCGGATCGCCATTCAGCGTCAGTTTCGCAAATGTGAGCGACAATGCTGGCGTTGCCAACGGCGTTGGAACATCTTCACGGCCCGATCTGGTAGGAGATCCAAACTCTGGGTTCGCGCAGACACCGTTACCCGGCTTTGGATCGCAATTCTACAATCCAGCTGCGTTTGCTCCGCCGAGAGGTCTAACTTTCGGTACTGCCAGTCGTAACATTCTTCGCAACCCGAACCGTTTGAATTTTGATATGTCTCTGTTCAAGCACATCCCGATTACCGAAACAATGGGATTTGAATTCCGAGCTGAAGCTTTCAACGTCTTCAACCACTTCCAGCCTGGCAATCTCGGTGGAGATAGTGGTTCGGCGGGCGGGTCGGGGGATACTTCATTCCCAGCCAATGATTTTCTGTATATTGCATCAGCGCACAATCCTCGCATTCTGCAGTTGGCACTGAAGTTCTTCTTTTAGCCTTCAGCTGTGCTGAGCTGCGGCCTTCCTGTGGGAGGCCGTTTTTCTTTATACGCAAATTGGGAATAACCGCCGGGTTAGAAGCAGGTCCATAGCCCGGCAGCGCAGCATATAATTTTGCCTTCATGGAAACTGGCCTCAAAGGCCGCATTGCAATCGTTGCCGGAGCGAGCAAGGGAATTGGTCAGGCCGCTGCCGAGGCTTTCGCTGCGGAAGGCTGTAGAGTTGCGATGTGCGCCCGCAACGTACAAGTGCTCGAAACCGCGGCGGCGAGTATCCGTACAAAATACAAAGCTGAAGTGCTGGCTCAGGGCATCGACGTAACTGATCCGGCTGGCGTGCGTGATTTCGTTGCGACTGTCGTACGACAATTCGGAAGCGCGGACATTTGCGTCGCAAACGCCGGCGGTCCACCTGCAAAGGGGTTTCTTGCGGCGAGCATTGAGGAATGGCGGAAGGCCGTCGATGCAAATTTCCTTAGCGCCGTCTACCTCGCGCGCGAAGTTATCCCGCACATGCAACGCAAGCGCTGGGGACGGTTCATCACGCTAACCTCAATTTCTACCAAACAGCCGGTGCCTGATCTCGTCCTTTCAAATGCAGTGCGTGCCGCGGTAGTAGGCTTGGTGAAGAGTCTTGCCAATGAATTTGGAAAAGACGGGGTTCTGGTCAACAACGTCGGTCCTGGGTATACCGCCACTGACCGTTTAAAGGAACTGGCGAAGGTCAGATCGATCGCACAGAACAAGAGTGAAGATGAAATTTTCGCGACTTGGGCGAATGATTCTGCTCTGAAGAGAGTAGCCGAACCCAAAGAAGTCGCCGATACCATTGTCTGGCTGGCGTCGGAACGGGCGTCGTATATCACCGGTCAGACTATTCTGGTCGACGGTGGAGCATACAGAGGATTGTGATCATGAAGAAGCCTGTCGAGAAGAAGCGATCAGCCAAGAAGAAGAGATCAGCGTCACCGGCCAAGCAACACATTGCACTCGCGAAGACGGTTAGCTCTCGCAAATCGAAGGCCCAACTACGGCACCTATCGTGGAACCAGGTCGAGCGTGAAGTGCTCACCCCATTGTTGGAGCGCCAGCTGATCGTCGGACAAGAAGTGATGCTCGCGCGCATTCTTCTCAGGAAGGGCTGCGTGGTTCCTTGGCACAGCCATGTCAACGAGCAGTTGAGCGCGATTCTCGAGGGAGCACTCAAGTTTTGGATTGATGGCAAAGAAATCATCGTTCGTTCGGGCGAGGTATTGACGATCCCGCCGAACATGCCGCACAAAGCCGAAGCTCTGGAAGACACGCTGGCAATCGACACATTCCATCCCCCGCGCGCCGACTGGATCAACAAGACGGATAGCTATCTTCGCAAGTGAAGTATCAACCGGTATTCGTAGCCGCGGCCACTTTGGCCACGGCTTTCAGCTTTTGATGGCAGCGGTGCAGATACTGGCGACGGAACTCGGGATCGCAATCCAGCCTTCGCCGCTTTTTGCGAGAGAATTCGCAATGTGAATCATTCTGCGAAATCGAGGAAGCTGCTGTTAAAGGTTGCCCCACCATTCACGCGTTTTTTGCGGGAGGGTGGGAGTGCGGCCTTAATCGAACCCTCACAATGTCATCCAGAACTCGCGCTTGCGCGAGAGAGGGAACTTACGTCGTCCTTCCCCAAGATTCGTGGACGGGATCACGCGGGTGCCCCATCCTTACTTGAGGGTGCCCCATCCTTCTTCGCGCACTTTGCGAAGAGGGTGGGGATTTTGCGTTTCTTCGTGCGTGGAAGGGCGGCGCTTCAGTGCCGCGTAAGTCCACCCACCCCAATTTGTCATTCCGAGCGAAGCAGGATCATTCAATCGTGAATGATCCTGCGAAGTCGAGAGCCTGCCCTGAGGGGCTGACGGCGAGAGGCGGAAGGAGTCGAATGGGAATCTGCATTTACGGCCCCACCTTCCGCAAGGAAAGAGCGCGGGTCCGACGTTCCAGGCGCTCCAACCCGAAGGGGCGGAGTGTAGCCCAGGGCTTCAGGCCTAGGAAATGCGTCCGTGCTAGACCACGCGCTAGCGTGAAGCGAGCGCCTTACATTTCTTGATAAATAGTAGAGGTAGTTGAAATCCGAGTCGAGGAGACACTTGAAGCGCGAGCGTAGCGAGCGGCCCTGGCTCGGCCCCCGGCCTCGCGTTGAGTCACTCTGTGATCTTTGCCCAGGACACTTACAGCTTGTCCTGAGGGCAGTCGAAGGTGCCGATATAGCCGTTCTAAGAAGACCACGCGCGAGCGTAGCGAGCAGCGTGGAATGGTATGGCTTCAGCCGTGCCGAAAGCATTGAAAGCATGTTAATGCGCGAGCGGAGCGAGCGGCGTGGAAGGGCATGGCTTTCAGCCGTGCCGAAACAGTTCGCCAACTCACGAACCGTGAGCGACGCGAACGGCCATGCTTGTATCAGGGTGCAGCTTCCAGCCGCGCCGTACCTCAAAACAACGGCTTACGCGGCCCCTGGAAGCGCCGCTCTATACGGTAACGCAGACGGCTGTGACTTCTTCCGCATCCTGTTCAGCCGGGCCGAAAGAAGTTAAAAAGATCAAACGCGAGCGGCTCACCGGAAAGCCTGCGCATTTCGGGGATGTAGCGCTTCAGTCCCAGTTCCCAAGAGACGAGAGAGAAGACAGAGTTTGAGATTCCGATCTATGCGAGGCCGTCAGGCCGAGCAGGCACAAGTGAGATCCCTCGGCTTCGCTCGGCATAGCTCGGCATACGTTCGGCTTGCTCAGTATTTTCGGCACGCGGTTCAGACGCCGCGTAAACGCCTCAATTTCGGCAGCGGAGTCAGTTCTTAGCTTGCCCTGAGTGAGTGAGCGGAGCAAACGAGTCGAATGGGGTCCGCTAGGCGCCTCAATTTACGCGAGGCCGTCAGGCCGAGCAGTCACCATCGTCCATCAACCAACAGTCCCGAAGGGACGACTGACCTTAGCCCCGGGCTTTAACCCTGGGTAGCGTTTGAGATTCGGATTTTACGCGAGGCCGTCAGGCCGAGCAGTCACGATAGTTGGGGAGACGATTTCGTCGGCGGCGCGGTCCTCCATTTCGCGCGTGATGCGCGGATTTTCGATTGCAACGTTGCCGTAAGCGAAGGTGGGTCAGAGCCTGCCCTGTTTTGCCGAAGCCCCGAGCGCAGTCGAGGGGGACTGACCGAAGGGAAGGAGTCGAATGGGCTGCTGTTCCTTCTCCTCTGGAGTGAGGACAATGTTCTTTGCGGCCTCGAGCAAATCTTGAATGTCTTTCGTCATAGTCGGCTTTCAACTCTGATAAGCTCACCCTTCGAAAATCGCCAAGGGTGTGGCAGCCTTCGTTTGGGAAAGGATGGGCCAGCCAGCCAAGCAAACTTGTCCCAGCTAGGCAATCCGGCGTGCCAGTGCCGGTGGAAGAGATGACCAGCGTGCAATCCGACACTCCCAGATTCTATAGACTGACCAGCCCTGGTCTCGCAGTGTTCTGCTCGTGCGTAGGTCTCGTCGACGATTTCTTTGAATCTTGGAACTCCAATAGGCAACGTTGCTTGCGGGCTTCTTTGAGCATCGCGGGCATCCATGCCAAAAGCAACCATCGACGAAAACTGCGACCTTGCTCTTCCAAAAAACAAAATCGGGCCTGCCTGGAAGAGCACGGACGTTTGAAGCCCATTTCTGCGGCCGCAATTCAGCTACGAGTCTGCGAAATGTCTGTTCTGTTGACCTGCCGTTCGCAGACTTGACCTGGCGCATAATGTGCGAACGGACGATGGGGGCAAATGTATCCATCACTTACGGATTCCGAACGATTTCTATCCAATCTTTGGCGAAACCGACTGTTTTCAGTACGGCAGCCTTGTCTAGCTTCTCAGGCGTCTTTACGAGGCGGAATCGCAGAGCGTCGGCTGGAACTGGCTCGACGATTGTGAACTGCGAACCGTGCGGCTGCCACGTAAACCGATGACTGTCGCCGTCCTTGTCGAACCCTTCCAGGTTGTCATTGGCATTCCACTTCCAAATAAACATTTCAGGAGGGTACATTGCCGTTTCAAATTCGAAGACGGTAAAACTCGAAAGGTTGAGGGACTTAATCAGTACCACAGTTCGCACGTGTCGGTATAAAGCCCTGATGCCGGCGACACGTTCATTGAAAATTTCCAGAATCTTCGCACCAAGCACATCGGGCTCGGCCTTCGAAATAGAGCGCTCGCCGTAAGAAAAAATCGGCGAGTTTCGACCTGATATTAGGCGGACGGATTTAGACGTGTGAGGGGCTGCACTCTTGACACTCTTCGCGCCCCAAGCGGTTTGCTCCAAAACGATGTCGTCGAGACCCACATTCGAAGGCTTCCAGGCGGCTCCAACAGCCTTTGCAAATATCTCCTCCCACCTGTTGCCCTCCAGATTCGGGGTCGAGTTGGTCGCAAGAAAATGGACGAACTCTTCTGCAAGGATTTGGACGAAATTGTCTGGAAACTTGTTAAGAGGATAGGGCGGCTTGTACTTCTGGACAGTTCTCAGACGCGGTTCCGGCATACTGTTCGGTCATTGTAGCGCCGGGCTTCTCCTGACCGGAGATGTAACCCAGTGTCTCTAGAACGCTCCTCAGAACGGCGGAGACCACTGGAACTGAAACTGAGTTCCCGGCCTGCTTGCGGGTTTGGGAGTAATTACAAACAATTTTGTAAGTGTCAGGAAAACCTTGAAGACGTAGCATCTCGCGAGGGGTAAGGCGGCGTTCCCCATTCACCAAAAGGTAGTTGTATGAAGCGCCCGCTCTCAAAGCGCAGGAATATGGATACGCGCTTATGTGTCCCGCTTTGTTCTCGTGCCAGATCGTCGCGTACGAACGCTTCTTGTGCGCAGCCAAACGGCTCTTAATAATCCGATCGGACGCATAGTATTTCTTGGCGACACGCTTCTCAAGGATCTCTTCCAAGGGCGTCATCTTACTTACGCCTTGGGGCCAGAAGAGTGCACGAGAGGGTGCCCTGAAACCCACTATGAAGATTCGCTCTCGCTTTTGCGGTAACCCAAAATCCAGCGAATTGAGAACTTTGAAATCAACCGCATACCCGAGATGAGCTAGCGAATGCAGTATCTTCTTTAGCGTCCGACCTTTTTTGTGTCCCACTAGGAGTTTGACATTCTCTAGCACAAACGCCTCAGGTTTCTTTCGCTCAAGAATCCGGCAAATTTCGAAGAACAGAGTCCCCCTTGTGTCCTCAAATCCAAGCATCGAACCAATAATGCTAAATGGCTGGCACGGAAAACCTGCTAGCAGAAGATTATGGTCTGGTACATCATCGGCCACTATCGCACGAATGTCGCCTAAAGGCCGTTCTCCGAAGTTCGCTTCGTATGCGTCTTGGCAGCTCTCGTCTATATCACACGACAGGGCGCACGTGGCATCGAGTCCGAGCTCCCGAGTAGCCTGTCCAATTGCCAACCGGAAGCCCCCGATTCCACAGAAAAGATCAACGTAGCGAATCCCGTTAGCACTCAACATAGTCTTCAAGTTAGTAGAAGAATACCTTCTCGACAATGCAGGCTGGAGTAGGGATCGGTTACCTTTGGTGGTACCTCACAGTCCAAAATGGCCCGATCCTATTTCGGTTCTGTTGGTTCAGGTGTTACTTAGCTGCACCCACTCGTGCTGCCGCAGCTCATGCACTTATAGCAACTGCCATTTCTGACCATGATGGAACCGCAGACGTGGCAACTGGGTGCGTCTCCGAGGTCGACGAGGCTGGCCAGGGCGTCAGCGGCGTGGACGGGAGACCCCGTCGTCGGTCGTCGGCCTTCGGTCGTCGGCAAAGCGGTCGTCGGCTGTCGGTCATCGGTCGTCGGCAAAGAGCCCACACCATTTGCTTCCGGTAAGGCACCCGAAAGTCGCGGCCGCAGGTTCTCGAACAGCAACTGCTGCTGGCCGGTGAGGAAGCGGGCCTGCAGCCAGCGGAAGATGTAGTCCATGATCGACTTGGCGAAGCCGATGTCGGGATTGTTGGTCCAGCCGCTGGGCTCGAAGCGGGTGTGCGCGAATTTTTCGCACAGCATTTTTAATGGCACGCCATGTTGCAGCGCGAGTGATATGGCGCAGGAGAAGCTGTCCATGAGGCCGCTGACGGTCGAGCCTTCCTTCGCCATGGTGATGAAGATTTCGCCCGGGGCGCCACTGGGATACAGGCCGACGGTGATGTAGCCCTCGTGTCCGCCCACGTTGAATTTGTGGGTGATGGACATGCGCTCTTCAGGCAGCTTGTGGCGAACCGCCTTCGGTGGAGCCTGCAGGTCAACTTCTTCAATCACAGCTTGTGCGGGTCGGACACTCTTGTCCGACGCTTCTGCTGTCTTCGTCCCTGCGGCCGAAAGCGGTTGCGACTTCTTGCATCCATCGCGATAAATCGCCACTGCTTTCAGGCCGAGCTTCCAGGCCTGGATGTAGGCTTCGGAAATTTCTTCGACCGTCGCCGACTCGGGCAGGTTCACGGTTTTTGAGATCGCGCCGGAGATGAACGGCTGCGCGGCGGCCATCATCTTCAGGTGTCCCATGTAATGAATGCTGCGAGTGCCCTTCGCCGGTTTGAACGAGCAATCAAACACGGCGAGATGATCGTCCTTGATGTGCGGCGCGCCTTCGATCGTCCCCGTCGCGTCGATGTAGCTGACGATCGCATCGGCCTGATCGTGGTTGTATCCCAGCTTGAACAACGCCGTCGGCACGGTGTTGTTCACGATCTTGATCATCCCGCCGCCAACCAGCTTCTTGTATTTGACAAGAGCGAGGTCGGGCTCGATCCCGGTAGTGTCGCAATCCATAAAGAAGCCGATCGTGCCTGTGGGAGCTAAAACTGTGACTTGGGAGTTGCGGTAGCCGAATTTTTCGCCGTGGGCGAGAGCTTCGTCCCAGCAGGCTTTGGAGCCTTCGAAGAGAGCGGCGGGGACGGTGGTCTTGTTGATGTTATTGACGGAGGCGCGGTGCATGCGGATGACGTCGAGGAACGGCTCGCGATTGATGTAGAAGCCGGGGCAGGCCCCGCCGGGCATGGTGTTTGAACCGAGATTGGTGTCAGCCAAGCCCTTTTTCGTCGGCTCGGTTGCTGGGGTGAGCGGTGGGCAGAGTTCGGCGATGCGCGAGGACTGCAGGTAAGCTTCGCCGCACATGATGGCGGTAACGCAAGCTGCGTAGTCACGGCCACCATCGGAGTCGTAGGGCAGACCGCAAGCCATCAGCAGCGCACCCAAATTCGCATAACCCAAACCCAAGGGACGATAGTCATGCGAATTTTTCATGATCATCTCGGTTGGATAGCCGGCGTTATCGACGATGATTTCCTGCGCAGTGATTAGGATATCGACGGCGTGACGATAGGCTTCGACGTCGAATGTTCCGTTGGGTGCGAACTTCAGAAGATTCATGCTGGCGAGATTGCAAGCTGAGTCGTCAAGGAACATGTACTCGCTGCAGGGATTCGAAGCGTTGATGCGCGCGGTATTCTTCGAAGTATGCCAGCGGTTGACGGTCGAATCGTATTGCATGCCAGGATCGCCGCAGCGCCAGGTAGCGTCGGAAATTTTGAAGAGCAAGTCTTTGGCTTTGAAGGTCGCGACCGGGTGGCCGTCTTTTACGGCGCGGGTGGAGAAATCGGTGTCGCGCAAAACGGCGTACATGAAGTCGTCGGTAACCCGGACGGAGTTGTTGGCGTTCTGGAAAAAAATGGAGCTGTAAGCTTCGGCGTCGGGAGAAGACCCGTCGTATCCCATGGCGACCAACGCGTGGGCTTTGGCTTCTTCTTTCGATTTGCACTCGATAAACTCGACGATGTCCGGATGGTCGATATTGAGGATGACCATCTTCGCGGCGCGACGAGTTTTGCCGCCGGACTTGATGACGCCGGCGAAAGCGTCGAATCCGCGCATAAAGCTAAGCGGACCGCTGGCGGTACCGCCGCCGCTGAGGGTTTCATTCGATGACCGCAGCGGAGAAAGATTGGTGCCGGTACCTGATCCCCACTTGAAGAGCATGCCTTCGGTCTTAGCGAGAGTGAGGATGGAGTCGAGCGAATCGTGCACGGAGTTGATGAAGCAGGCGGAGCACTGCGGCTTCTTGTATCCGGTGACGCCGAATTCGACGCGGCCGAGCGCGGGATTCCAGTGCCAGTTCCGGCCGTCAGAGTTGGGCTCAATGCGATCACAGCCGACGTTGAACCATACGGGCGAGTTGAAGGCGGCGTACTGGCGAACAAGAAGATGCACGAGTTCATCGTGGAATGTTGCGCCGTCTTCGGGAGTTCGGAAGTAGCCCTGGGCCAAACCCCAGTCTCGGATGGTTTCGGCGACACGAGCGACGAGCTGGCGCACACCGGTCTCGCGCTGCGGGGTGCCGAGCTCCCCGTGGAGATATTTGGAGGCGACGATGTTGGTCGCGGTCATCGACCAGTCTTTTGGGACTTCGACATCTTTTTGTTCGAAGATGGGGTTGCCTTTTGAATCGGCAATGAGCGCGTCGCGCTTTTCCCATTCGACCTCGTCATAGGGAGAGATTCCCGCCTTGGTGAAGAATCGGCGGAAGGTTAGGCCTTGCGTCTTTTTCGGAGTTGATGCGACGGTGGTGGCGGATTGCGTGTGAGTCTGAGTTTCGGCCATGTTTCTCTCTCCGTGGTTCTCGTTGTGCCGTCCCTTGCGGGACTCGGTTCACTTCTTCTCTGTCCCCAGCACTAACGTGCTGGGCTATCTAAATTCCGCCGCTGCGCGGCTGTCCGGCTTAAGCCGACTCTCTCGGTCAAAATCGCGATTCGATTCGGCACGTCTGAAGACGTGCCCTGATACGAAACAACAGCAACAACCCATTTGCTCGAACCTCAATGCGAAGAAGACGGAAGGCTGAATGCGGGATAGCAAGTCAGCCCCCACTGACTTGGTTTTGTTGGAACCAAAGGGCGTGTCGGGGTCAGTTCGGCCGGGGCACGGTCCCATTTACCGCTGCTATCACCACATTTCAGAGACGTTATTTTGTCTCTGGGATAGCAAAAATACTGCTGTATATGGGGTATGTCAACAACAAATCACAATATATTGTATCGCATTGAATTCAATGGGTAAATTGCCCATTGGTGCCGTGTTTTCCACATAAGGCCTATGGAATGAGCGGTTTATATTAGCCGGTCGGCCCCCAGGCTCGAATCAAGGATGAGTGCCTTTCAGCCGCCCTCCGGGATCGAATCTAGTTTCTTATCTTCCCGGTGCACAAGCGCGGGGCTATAAGCGTACGCCCCTGCGGGGTTTTTCTTTAGTTCATTTCGACCCACCGGTTTCACGGGCTGCACTCATGCGTCATTACGCGACTTCCAGCTGAAGCTGGCCAGAAAATTCTCTTCCCCCTTCGGCACGGCTGAAATCATGCCCTGATACAAACCCCGCCTGCGCAGCCTCGAAGGGGCGGCTTTTCCGAATTCGATTTCATGCGTTCTCAGATTGCGTCCGTTGTCAATCGTTCTTCATATGTACGGGCGAGGACGGCGGTGCCTCCACAACCCGATTGAAAGTCTTCCATAGGCACATAAATGTCTTCGAAGATTTCGCGTGGCGCGATGCGAAGCAGGCCTGCGGAGGATTCGACAAGGTAGTCTCCGGCGGCGCCACAATGGTCACGGCCAAGCGCGTCGGTAAATGCCAGTGGTTCGGTCAGCTGTTTTGCGCGAATGAGAAAGCGGGTACGGTATGTATTCCATTCGTCGGACATCGATCGAGCTCCTGAATTTTCGACATTAGCGTTTCAAAGTTTCACAGTTTCGAGTTTCAGGTTTTCAAGTTTCGCGTTCTAGTTCGCGGAACGTTGACTGGAATTTCGTTTGAGGTGAATGTGAATTTACGCGCAGGTTAACACGTGGTCAATTCTCAATTTCTGGTGCAGTTACGGGATAGTTTTGGCGAGTTTTTTGGTTTGCTAGCGAATGCAGGGTCGCTTAAATCGCACAGTGGACGCGGGTTTGCGCGAAACATTTTCTCTCCGAGAGCTGAACTGCACCAGAAGCACAACTTGTTAGGCACCCAATTTTTCACATGTCAAGCACAGGAAATGCAGAGATGCGGTGGGTCGTGATTCGTGAGTAGAAGAATCGAGGCCCACGGTATAACCGGGTTCAGGTTTGAGTCGAAGGACAGGAAGTCAAAATACCCACCGTGTTGCAGAAAACGCGCCAAGGGCGGGGGCACCCGGCTTTTGGCTACTACCGGCAAAGCAGGTTCCTCGACTGCGCGAAGTGACTCGCGAGAGCGAGTCATTTCGCTTTCACTCGGAATGACAGTAGTTAAAAACGGAATGACAGGGTGAAGGCACGCGAGTTTTAATACTTTCGCAAGACGCCGATGACGCGGCCCTGGATTTGAACGTTGGCGGCGGAGACCATGATGGGTTTCATCTTTGCGTTTGAGGGTTGGAGGCGGATTTTGTCACCCTCGCGATAGAAGCGCTTTAGAGTTGCATCGGAATTTTCGACAAGCGCGACAACGATGTCCCCGTTGTGCGCGATCTTGGTTTTTTCTACAAGGACGTAGTCACCATCGAGGATAGCTTCGTCTTGCATAGAATCGCCGCGAACTTCGAGGACGAACGCGTCTTTTGAACGAACGAAATCGGCGAGTGAAATTGTTTCCGGACGCTCTATGGCTTCGATCGGCTGGCCGGCTGCGATTCGTCCGAGCAGCGGCAACACGACGCCGGAGTTCACGGACAGAGCTTGCTTGAGGCGGCCTTTGGGTGGAAGCAGGTCGATGGAGCGGCTGCGGTTGTAGTCGCGGTTCAGCAAGCCTTTCTTCTCGAGATTCGAGATGTGCTTGTGGACGGTGGCGAGCGAACTCAGGCCGAGGCCGTCGCCAATCTCTTCGAACGAGGGCGAGTATTGATTGCGCTGAACGAACTCGGCGATGAAGTCGTAGACCTGCCGCTGACGCTTTGTGATGGCCATGGCAGCATTTTAGGCGAAAAGAAGGCGAAGTCAAGGAAAACCAGCTTTCGGTTGTCAGCCGTCCGCTATCCGGAAAGAACAAGACAGGAGAACTCCGAGGCAGACTCTAATCCACGCAACCAAGTCGAGTTAGGTACTTCGAGCTGTGGGCGATGAGCGGCGAGCAAAGCAAAAAGCTTTTAACCGCAGAGAACGCAGAGATGAACAAGAGGACACACAAGAAGGCCGCACGATCAGAAATTGCGCCCGGGAGTCATGAGGCCGGGTGGCTAGGAAATCACTTTGATTCTGCGCTCATCTTGCGAAATTCGTTCCAGACAAATCTCGAGGTCGCACTCTCGCTGGAATCGGGGGAACTTTTCACCCCACTCGAGCAGAAGGACACTGCTGCCGGTCATCAGATCGTCCAGGGCCAGAGTGTCGAGTTCGCGCGGAGTGTCGATGCGATAAAGGTCGATGTGGTAGAGACTGGCCGACGGGCCGCGGTATTCGTGAATCAGGGTGAAAGTTGGACTGGTGACGTTTTCTTCCGATGCGGCATGAAAGCCTTGCGCGATGCCCTTGACCAAAGTGGTTTTTCCGGCGCCGAGATCGCCGGTGAGTACAACCAGTTTCGGAGGCGAAAGCAAGGAAACCAGTTCTTTGCCGACCGCTATGGTTTCCTCGGGACCCTTAGTTATGTATTCGCGTAGCATGCTGACCGGTTGACTTGAAGTGCGGCGGGCGACGACGTCCTTGTCTCCAACTCTACATCACGTAATTCAGCTTTCGATCTTGAACCATTTCTCATCCTGTTGCGCGCGAACGCGGCGCAGGGCCAGCGGCAATGCGGTAATGAGATCGGTGGCCACGAGAGAATGCTCGCCCATTTTCTCGCGCGCGATATCGCCGGCCAGGCCGTGCAGATAAACTGCCGCGAGTACGGCTTCAAAAGCACGCTTCGGATTCTGCGCCAGCATTCCGGCGACCATGCCGGTCAGGATATCTCCGGTACCACCGGTAGCCATGCCGGGGTTGCCGGTGGTGTTGACCCAAGCTTCGCCGTTCGGGTTCGTGATGATGGTGCGGTCGCCTTTGAGCACAACAATGACCTTGTGTTCCTGCGCGAATGTCCTTGCCACGTTGGTTCGGTCTCGCTGAATGGCAGCGATACTCAGACCCGTGAGCCGCGACATTTCTCCAGGATGCGGAGTGAGCACGAGAGTGGTTTGATTCGCACCTGCGTTGGGTCTGCGCTTGAAATCGTTTGCTCTGCCTTCGAATGCGTTCAGGCCGTCGGCGTCGAGAACGATGGTAGTTTGCGATTGCTGAACAACGGTGCGGACGAATTCAGCCGTGCTCGGATCGCGGGAGATTCCCGGACCGATGGCAAGCACAGTTTTTCGTTCGGCAATTTGCTCGAAGGTCTTCAAGGACTCGCTTGAAATCGTCCCGGAATCCGTTTCCGCCAGCGGCTCAGTCATCAGCTCGGGATGAAAACCCGCGACGGTGGCAAGCGCGGACTGAGGCGTGGCAACAGTGACGAGACCTGCGCCCATTCGGAGTGCGGAAAAGCCGGCCATGACTGCTGCGCCGGTCTTGCCGACTGATCCGCCGACGACCAACAGGTGTCCGTACATGCCTTTGTTCGAGTCGCGCGGGCGGGGACCGATCAGTGGAACAATTTCTTTCGGGGTAATCACGTTCAGGTTTAAGGAAGATTGAATCGCCGCATCTGGCGAGCCGATTGGAGCGATTAGGACCGGACCTGAAGTGAGATTTCCGAAGATGTGCGCGGGACGAGGAGCGGTGAAGGTGACGATTGCATCGGCTCGAGCAACGGAACCGGTCTGCTCGCCCATGACGTCGGCGTCCGCACCGGAGGGAACGTCGATGGCAATGCAGGGAGCTGTTGTCGAGTTTAACTTTGCAATCGCTTCCGCGTAGGGGCCGCGAACTGGCGGCTGGAAGCCGCTGCCGAGGATCGCGTCGATGAGAACGTCGGAGTCGAAAACTGAATTTTGTGTTCTCCAGCCTTTAAAAATCACAAGGGATGACGCAGCCGACTTATCAGGTAATTCAGATAATCTGGAGAAATTTTCTGCGGCGTCGCCCTTCAGCCCGGCAGGATCAGCCAGAAGAAGCACGCGCACTTCTTTGCCGGCTTCGTGAAGTTTGCGTGCGACTACGAAGCCATCACCGCCGTTATTGCCTTTTCCGCAAATCACGCCAAAGGTCTTTGCATCGGGGTAGGAACGAAGCGCGAATTCCGCGACCGCCGATCCGGCATTCTCCATCAGCGTGAGCGACGGTACACCGAAGCGCTCGCTGGTAAGGCGATCGATTTCGCGCATCTCGGCAGAGGTGACGAGTTTCATAGGGCAGCGTTTCAGTTAGCAGCCATCAGCTTAAACCTTCGGATTGAGTAGGAACAATTCAGGCCGGGCGGTACAGCAACGAGGTCAGGCAGAACTCGAAGATGACTGACGGCTGAGAGCTGAAGACTGACTGCTGATTTCAATCCGCCATTGTGGGTGCAGGCTTTGCGACTGAATCAGACCGGCGCGCGAACTGAACTTTGCTGTGCTTGCGGCCATACGTGAAATAGATGACCAGGCCGATGACGAGCCAAATCACCAGACGCCATTTGGTTGCGGGCGAGAGTCCGTAGATCAGCAGACTTGATAAAAGAATTGCGAGGATCGGAACCAGTGGCACGAGAGGCGTTCTGAAGGGCCTAGGCACATCGGGATGGGTCCTCCGCATGACCCACACTCCGGCACTTACCAGCACGAACGCGAGCAGCGTACCGATGCTGGTCATTTCATCGAGGACGCTGAGCGGAACCAGCGTTGCGAGTATCGCGACGAAGACGCCGACCACAATTGAGCTGAGGTAAGGGGTGCGGAAACGAGGATGCACTTTGCTCGCCCACGGCCACAGGAGCCCGTCGCGCGACATTGAAAAGAAGACGCGGGATTGGCCGAGCAACATCACCAGCATGACGGTAGCCAGGCCGGCGAGGGCGCCCAATTCAACCAGGAATGTCGCCCAAGGGTGGCCAGTTACGCGAATGCCGATTACCACCGGGTCCGGCACCATAAGATCTTTATATGGCACGAGGTGAGTCAACAGGCCTGAAACCAGAATGTAGAGAATTGTGCAGATGACGAGAGACACCAGGATGCCTATTGGCATATCCCGCTTGGGATTCTTGGCTTCTTGCGCAGCGGTTGAAACTGCGTCGAAGCCGATATAGGCAAAGAACACCACACCAGCACCGCGCAAGATGCCCGACCATCCGAATGAACCTGTTTCACCGGTGTTTGGCGGAATGAAGGGATGCCAGTAATTCGGCTTCCACGCGTGTGCAGCCAGAAACGCGACCGCAAGCACGATGAACATGCAAACAACGAGAACTTTCAGAATGACGATTACTGTAGTGAAGTTGGCAGATTCCTTAATTCCTATGACCAGGATTGTCGTGATCGCTAGGATGACGATAAAACCGATGTAGTCGTACTTCAACTGAAAGGCGTGACCAAAAAGAGTGACGTTGGATGTAGGCATTGCGGGAAGGCCGAGTCCGAGGTCGGTGAGAAACGCGCGCAGGTGGCCGCTCCATCCGACTGCTACCGTAGCCGCGCCGAAAGCGTATTCGAGAATGAGGTCCCAGCCGATGATCCAGGCGACTAGTTCGCCGAGTGTTGCATAGGAATACGTATATGCGCTGCCGGCGATAGGGATCATCGACGCAAATTCTGAGTAGCAGAGTCCAGCGAAGGCGCAGGCGGTTCCGGCCAGAACAAACGAGATGACGATAGCCGGCCCGGCAAACTGGGCTGCGGCCTGTCCGGTGATGACGAAGATTCCAGCGCCAATAATGGCGCCAATGCCGAGAGTCACCAGATTGACGGGCCCGAGCGCGCGGCGAAGGCTGTGTTCGCCTGTCTCTTGCGCTTCCGACATCAATTTTTCAAGTGGTTTTTTGGCAAACAGATTAGCCATTTAGCAGGTTCTCCTCAAACAGCGGACGCTTCAGACGCCGATCGCCGTGGACGCCACGCATAGTACACGGGGATGCCGAGCAGCACAATTATCAGCCCCGGCCAAGTATATTGCGGTTTATAGCGCAATAAAACAACATCGATAAAAAACGCCATCACTATGTAGACCGCGGGTAGTACAGGATAGCCGAAGGCACGGTAAGGACGCTCGGCATTTGGACGCGTGGAGCGGAGCACAAACAATCCGGCAATGGTCAAAATATAAAACACCAGCACGGCGAAGATGACGTAGTCGAGCAATTGCCCATAGCTTCCAGAAATACAGAGAACACAAACCCAGAGCATCTGCACCATCAGGGAGGCGATCGGCGTCCTATGGGTGGGATGCAGTTTGCCCGCACCGCGAAAGAACAGACCATCTTTGGCCATTGCGTAATAAACGCGCGCACCGGAAAGAATCAGGCCGTTGGCGCAGCCGAAAGTTGAAATCATGATGGCCGCGGCCATGAGGTAACCACCGATGCTGCCGAACATCTGCGTTAAGGCGGCGGTGGCCACGCGGTCTTCAGTGGCATGCTGGATTCCTCGCTGCAGGATGCTGGCTCCGGCGGCTGTGCCCTGCAGTGGAAGAACAGTCAGATAAATAAAGTTGCACGCGATGTACAAGGCGATCACAACACCGGTCCCGAGAGCGAGAGACAGCGGCACATTGCGCCGGGGATTGATTACTTCTCCTGCGGTGAAGGTGATGTTGTTCCAGGCGTCGGACGAGAATAACGATCCCACCTGGGCCACGGCCAGGATCGTTATCGTACTTACCAGAACCACTGGACCGCCGACACCGACTTGAATCGGGTGTAAGGCGCGAATTCCGTGCCAGAAGTTTGCCCCGAAATTTGCGGCGATGGCTTCGGCATTTCGGCCGACGAAAATTCCTACGAACACAAGTCCCAGCAGGCCCGCAACCTTGGCGGCGGTGAAGACGTTCTGGATCAATGCCCCTGTCTTCACTCCGAAAATATTTATTAAAGAGAGAACCACGACCAGCAGAATCGCCATGAGATTCTGCGTATTGATTCCGACATCCATGTTGCCGAGGACCATCGAACCCAGATGAATCGGCGGCACTTTCACAAGATGAATGAGCCAGTGACTCGAGGAAATAGAAGGAAAGAAGACGCCGAGAAATTTCCCAAAGGCCACGCCGACTGCCGCAATCGTACCGGTCTGAATCACCAGGAACAAAGTCCAGCCGTAAAGAAATCCCCAAAGCGGACCGAGCGATTCGCGAAGATAAACATATTGACCGCCGGCGTGGGGCATCATGGCGGCAAGTTCGCCGTAGCTCAAAGCTGCGATTATGGTGAGGAATCCGGTGACGGCCCAGGCGGCGATCAACAAAACCGGCGAGCCGACTTCACGGGCAATATCGGCCGAGACCAGAAAAATTCCGGAGCCGATCATCGACCCCATGACCAGCATGGTCGAACTTGTCAGGCCGAGACCTTTCACGAATTCCGTGGGAGCGGATGTTACGGCAGGAGTGGTGGTGCTGGTTGGAGCGATGTTAGTTTCGATGCTCAGGTGAATCTCCGGGGTCCGTGACTAGCGATTCGTGGTTCGCGACTCGTGATTCGTGAATACCGTTTGAGCAAATTAAAAACAACGAGCCACGATTCACTAGCCACCAGTTCCCACAACTCTATCCCAGAATGCGCAAAAAATGTTCTGCTGATTTGCGGGGATCACGCACCAGATCGGATATTACCGCGACTGAGTCTGCGCCGGCATCAATCACGGATCGGCAGTTCGTGCGAGTGATGCCGCCGATTGCGACTAGCGGCTTGCGGGTAAGTTCGCGGGCATGGCGTACTCCCGCCAATCCAATCACGGGATCGGGATTGGCTTTGCTGGAGGTCGCAAATACGGGCCCTACGGCGATGTAATCAGCGGAGGTTTGATCGGCGAGCTGGATCTGCTCGGGATTGTGGGTGGACACACCGAGCCAGAGGTCGGAGCCGATGATTTTTCTCGCGCTCTCGGGACAAAGATCGTCCTGGCCGACGTGGACTCCGTCGAATTCGGCGGCGAGGCAGAGGTCGGCGCGGTCGTTCATGATCAATGTGGCTTTCGAGCCGACTTGAGATTTGAGTTCGCGGGCATGAGCAAGCATAGTCCTCGCGTCATCGGATTTGTTGCGATATTGGATCAGGGTGACTCCGCCATCGACCAGCGCATGAGCAGCGCGAAAAAGCTCCTCCGACGCGGAAAAGCACGAAGCGTCAAGAATGGCGTAGAGCTTGGGAAGAATTTTGCTAGCAGTCACGATCGCTTTTGAATATAGCTGACCGATTTGCGGAAGTCAGAAATACGCTTATGCCGCTTTCGGAACTGTAGATTCCTCGGCTTGCTCGGAATGACAATGATGGCTGAAGCCGCGCCCTGATGCAACCGGTGGTGCCGCATCACTAATTTTGGGGAACACGTGAATGCATCAGCGCAACTCAGCGTTCGCCTCAAGAAAATAACGCCAGCGTAATCAGCGATTCTCAGTTGAGATCTGTAAGCACGGTTGTGCTGAAGCCGTTGCCGTCGAGTGAAACGACCGTGCGAATCTGACCGTTGGTGAGTGCAAGGGCGCCACTGTTGATGATGGGGATTTTGGACCCGCTCAGACAAAACTCGGCTTGGTATGTGCCTACAGCCAGAGTCACATAATTCGAAGCTGCTCGAAAGGCTAGCGACGCAGTCGGCTGCATGGCAGATAGATCGGTGTTGGGTGGGACGATGTAGACGTCCAGGGTCCCGAGCGAATTTGAGGCATTGATTGCGCGAATCTGAATATCGTTGGTAGGCGGCGTGGCTTTGTTGTCAGTGAAAATTGAAGCGCCTAACGGTGTTGCCACAATCGTATTGTTGTTGCCGCCGCTGATTGTGAGCGTCGAATTCAGCAGTGAGCCCGAACCAGCATTGATCTGAACCGATTGGGAGCCGGAACTCGTGCGGGCATAGCCCGAAGCAGATCCATATGCGACTCCGCTGGCAAGTGTATTGTTGTTCACCAGCAAATTGACACTCGATTGGCCGTTGTAGGCGTTCATCAGCCTGACCTGCGTGGTGCTGGATCCACATCCGGTTAAGAAGAAAATACTGGAGGCAAGCACAACAATACTCAGGCGTTCGCACAAACGAATCACGAAGGGCTCCTTGGGAATTTTTGGGCTACTTGCGAACTGATGCAAGTTTGTTTAAGGAAAGTTGCTGAGATTGCGTAAAGAGAAGTAAAGGGTTGTAAAGTGCGCTCAGTGTTTTAGATTCGTGCGAGACTTTCAGGGGCTAAAGCCCAATTCGTTTTAAAAAATGTCGGCACGAGTAAAGTCGTGCCCTGATACGAAGCTCCGATTGCACGAGGAGATCCGTGCAACACACGTTCAATTGTTTTTTCTGAAAACTGAAAGCCGCTTTACAATTGGCTCATCTTTGCCAGGAACTCGCCGTTGGTCTGCGCTTTCGCCAGGCGCTCAATGAGAAGTTCCATCGCTTCGACCGGCGAGAGCGGGTTCAGCACTTTGCGTAGAACCCAGATGCGCGCCAGATCATCTTTGGGAATGAGCAACTCTTCTTTTCGCGTGCCGGAACGCTGAATGTCGATGGCTGGGAATGTGCGCTTATCGACCAGCTTGCGATCGAGAATGATTTCCGAGTTGCCGGTGCCTTTAAATTCTTCAAAGATCACGTCATCCATGCGCGAGCCGGTATCGATCAACGCTGTTGCGATGATCGTTAGCGATCCGCCTTCTTCAATATTTCGCGCGGAACCGAAGAAACGTTTCGGGCGTTGCAATGCGTTTGAATCGACGCCGCCGGAGAGGACCTTTCCGCTGGGCGGAACAATCGTGTTGTAAGCACGGGCGAGGCGCGTGATGGAGTCGAGCAGAATGACGACATCACGTTTGTGCTCGACCAGGCGCTTGGCTTTTTCAATTACCATTTCGGCCACTTGCACGTGGCGGGCTGCGGGTTCATCGAAGGTCGAAGAAATTACTTCGCCCTTGACCGAGCGTTGCATGTCGGTGACTTCTTCCGGGCGCTCGTCAATGAGCAGCACCATCAGCACTACTTCAGGATGGTTGGTCGTAATCGAGTTCGCGACGTTCTGCAGCAACATGGTTTTGCCGGCGCGCGGAGGAGAAACAATCAGGCCACGCTGACCTTTTCCGAGAGGCGTAAGTAGATCCATGACGCGGGCGCTGATATTTTCGCGAACGGTTTCGAGCTTGATGCGTTCCTGGGGGTAGAGCGGCGTCAGGTTGTCGAACAGAATTTTGTTGCGTGCTTCTTCCGGAGACTCGAAGTTGACGGCTTCAATCTTTACCAGAGCAAAATATTTTTCCCCTTCATGCGGCGGGCGGACCTGGCCACTAATGGTATCGCCGGTTTTCAAGTCAAATTTGCGAATCTGCGAGGGGGAAACGTAAATGTCGTCGGGGCCCGGTAAGTAGTTGTAGTCGGGCGAGCGAAGAAAACCATAGCCGTCGGGCAAGATTTCAAGCACGCCTTCGGCGAAGATGTGACCCTCTTTTTCACTTTGCGCCTGCAGGATCTTGAAGATCAGGTCCTGTTTGCGCATGCCGCTGGCACCCGGGAGATCAAGCGTGCGGGCGATCTTGGTTAGTTCAGTTATGTTTTTTTCTTTGAGTTCTGCAATGGTCATTAGCTCACCTGCGAGGAGATCGAAATAAGGAGGGTATTTTCAGGAAGATTCAGGTTACGGCAGGCAGGAGGGCTGGGCTGCTATTTAAGCAGCCCGCCGTTGTGCCTCAACAAAATGCTCGGGTTCTGAAAGAACCGTCTGCTTTTCAGAGCTTGCAATCCGATCCAGAACTTCGTTCATGGTTTCCTGGATTCTGGTATTAGGCTTGTGAAACTTGCGCGTGGCCTTCGAAGCAAGCTGACAGAGCATATAACGGTTCCGCAAAGTATGTAAAGCGTCAAAAACGCGATCAGAGCGCATGAGAATTAATCCTTTCTCTCCAGGAATTTGATTAGCGTAGTCGGAGCTCCGTTGCCGAGAGCTCGCAAACGCCTACTACCAGAAAACTGTAAGATACTGAAAACAGATGAGTTCTACAGGAAAAAAGCTCTGGTTACTTGATATAGATGCTCCGAGGTGGCCGAAAGTTTCTCGGTTACATCGACCAGAATCTTAAGAGCGGAGGTTCATCAGGAATCTGGCCTAAGACCTACGGAACGCTTTAAATTACAGCCTGAGGCCAATTGCGTCAAGGATTTTTGTGGGCGATTTGTTAATAACTGGGACACACATTCGGTATTGGGAAAGATTAGGCTTTGCGCTTCTTTCAAAGAACTCAGGGGTCAGGCCCAGAATACCCGGTCCAGGCTGCGGTACTGGATTGCTTCTGCAATGTGCTTAGGTTCAATGACTTGCGAGCCCTCGAGGTCGGCGACGGTACGGGCGACTTTGAGGATGCGGTCGTGGGCGCGAGCGGTCAGACCTTGCTGGGTCATGGCACGTTCGAGGAGGCGTTCACAGTCGGGCGAGAGTTCGCAGAAGGTACGAATGTGGCGGGCAGTCATTTGTGCGTTGGAGTAGATGCGGTGCTTGGTGATCCCTGAAAACCGGTTGAGCTGCGTTTCGCGCGCACGCTCGACTCGGGCGCGAATTTGGGTGGAACCTTCGGGATCGATTCCTGCACGCATTTCTTTGTAATTTACGGCGGGCACGTCGATGTGGATGTCGATGCGATCCATCAGTGGCCCCGAAATTTTCTGCATATAGCGCTGGATCATTGGCTGCGTGCAGTGGCATTCGCGGGAACGATCGTTGAAAAATCCGCAGGGGCATGGGTTCATGGCCGCGGCGAGCATGAATCTTGCGGGAAAAGTGAGCGACATGGAAGCGCGCGCGATGCAGACGGTGCCGTCTTCGAGTGGCTGGCGCATGACTTCAAGGACATTGCGGGGGAACTCAGGCAATTCATCGAGAAAGAGAACGCCGTTGTGCGCGAGCGAAACTTCGCCCGGGCGTGGCACGACTCCGCCGCCAATCAGGCCTGCGTCGGAGATGGTGTGATGTGGGGAACGAAACGGACGCAATCCGACGAGGCCGGCTCCGTGATCAAGCACGCCGGCGACGCTGTGAATCTTTGTTGTTTCCAGGGCTTCTTCAAATGTAAACGGCGGGAGGATGGTTGGAATTCGTTTCGCGAGCATGGTTTTGCCGGATCCGGGAGGCCCGATCATCAGAATGTTGTGTCCGCCCGCGCAGGCGACTTCAAGCGCGCGCTTGGCGGTTTGCTGTCCGCGAACATCTTTGAAGTCAACTGGAAATTGTTGTGATTCGTTAAGCAATTGTTGCTGATTGACCGCCACGGGCTGGATGCCGTTTCCACTGTTCACAAAATGGATTACGTCGAGAAGTGACTTGACCGGATAGACGGTGACACCGCTGACCATTGCCGCTTCTTTCGCGTTCAGCTCCGGAACAATGACGCGCGAAATTTTGCGACCGCGAGCTTCGATGGCGATGGGGAGGGCGCCGCGGACGGCACGAATGCCACCATCGAGAGATAGTTCGCCGACGAAAAGACAGTCGTTGATCTCTTTTTTATTTAGTCCCCCATAAGCGCCGAGAATGCCAAGTGCCATGGGCAGATCGAAACCTGAGCCTTCTTTTTTTTTATCGGCGGGAGCGAGATTAATAATGATGTGGGTTGGCGGGATGTCGTAGCCGCAATTTTTCAGAGCGGCGCGCACGCGGTCGCGGCTTTCGCGCACGGCGGCATCGGGAAGTCCTACAGTGTGGAAGTGATCTTCATCGCACTTGATGCCGGAAACGTCGACTTCCACTTCGATAATGCTGGCGTCAATTCCGTAAACGGCGGCGCTGAGAGTTTTATAGAGCATGAGCAGGCAGCGACAACAGCCCCGGGTGAAAATAGTTCATCTCGGCGAGGGATAGCTGTGACGGATGTCACAATCCGGCGGTGACAGACGATACGGGAGCTGAGGAAATCTGGTATGGGGTGAGAATGCGAGGTGAGTACGCCAGAGGTTCGGCGTATTAACGAAGCGAGTAACAAGCCAGAATGCAGGGAATTGACAATCTTCCATATGTCTCTTAGCATCAATGACTTGACGCACCTTAAAGACTCCGCGCGGTGAGGACGACGTGATCAAGCTGGACATTATTAATGAAGTTGTGAACCGAACAGGAATAACGAAAACCAAAGCTGAAATGGCAGTTGAGACCGTATTCGAGAGCATGAAGCGGTCGCTGGCTGCCGGCGATCGTATTGAGCTGCGAGGCTTTGGAGTGTTCAATGTGCGGCCCCGCAAAACTGGAATCGGCCGCAACCCACGCACGGGGGCGGAAGTTTCGATTCCGCCCGGCAAAGCTGTGCGATTCAAACCCGGCAAAGAGCTGCAGACGATAGAATAGCCACGTGGGGTCCCGGGATGCCGGGACGGATGCAGCCTGTCCGGCGCGCGAGCGTCTTCCCTCCTTTTGAGTAAAAGATGTCAACTCAGAACTCCCCTGAAGTTTATGTGCCGAGTGAGATCTATGCTCCGAGCGGCGAGGATATCGTCGTTGCTCCGCGGCAAAAGCATAGATACTGGCTGCACGTTTTGTTACTCGGGTTGACGTTCTTCACCACGTTGGTTGTTGGTGCGCATTTCGAATGGAATTTCCTGAACGACCTGCCTCCATTCACCATGGCCAATGGGGACGACTTCTTTCCTCTCACCTGGGCATTGCAAGGCAATCATCTGCTGCTGGGACTTCCCTTCTCGCTGACGCTAATGTTGATTTTGCTGGCGCACGAGATGGGACATTATTTGTATTGCGTGCGCTATGGAGTTTCAGCGACGCTGCCATTCTTTATTCCCTTCCCGACACTGATTGGAACGCTGGGCGCGTTTATTCGCATCAAGTCACCGCTGCGATCGCGCGCCGTGCTGTTTGACATCGGAATTGCCGGGCCGATTGCGGGATTTGTGGTCGCATTGCCGATTTTGATTTTTTCTCTGGGGCTATCGCGAGTTGCGCCCAGTGGAGCAACGCCGGCAGACATACAGCTGGGGTACCCGCTGGTGTTTTACGCGACGCAGAAATTGCTGGCGATTGCCGGTTTCGGGCATGCTATCGGGCACGTACCACTCGCACAAATCTATTTGCACCCGGTTGCGATCGCGGCATGGGTAGGGATGTTTGCCACGTCGCTAAACTTACTGCCCGGCGGGCAACTCGATGGCGGGCATATTGTTTTCGCGATCTCGCCACGAGCGCACAAGACGATATCTCGTATTACGATACTTATTTTGATTCCCTTGGCGTTATTTTTCTGGACGGGATGGCTGGTATGGGCGGTGTTGCTAAGGCTGAGCGGGATGAGACATCCGTCGGTGCCCCTCTGGCCTGGGGTTGGAGTCGGCAGGCGATGGTTGGCCGTCGTGGCGGTCGTGATGCTGGCGCTGACATTTTCCTACATTCCGATCTCACCGGCCGGCGCGCCGCAGTCGGTGCTGGAGTACGTGCAGATGTTCGCGGATTTTCTACGGCATGGGCGATAAACCCAGCGGTGCAGCGCTGGTCTAAGTTCTTGCGCCCTATGGGGCTTAGGGCTTAGCTCCTGGAGTTTGTTCTTCCTGACACGCAGAGTTCGTGCTCAACTCGCGATTTCGAAATTTCAATCCCACTCTAGATTCCAATAGCCCGCAACTTTCGTGTGGTTTTCACGATGGAGCTAAATCCGCTGCCTTCAACGGACACTCTGCTGTGAAGCGTTGGCACGGAGATTGCATTCTTGCAGGCAGAGTAATCCCTAAATCTTAAGGACGATGTATGCACGTACGAAATCTAATTCTCGCCATTTGCGCTGCTCTGTTCGCGCTAATCATTTCTATCCCTGCTAACTCACAGTCCCTCATCTCAGGCGACGTTACGGGAGTAGTAACAGATCCATCAGGAGCGGCATTGCCGAATGCTACTGTCACTTTAAAAAATACCGGGACTGGTCAAACCCAGACTACGACCACAAACGGAACGGGAGCATACCGCTTCTCGCTTTTGCCGCCGGGCGGCTACACAGTTCAAGCCGAAGCTTCGGGATTTCAAACTACGACCCAAAACGTTTCGGTCGTCGTAGGCCAGGCATCAGCGGTAAACATACAGCTCTCGGTTGGCGCGGAGTCGCAGACGGTAGAAGTTACTGCTGAAGGCGGAGTGATTCAGACGCAGAATGGCAACATCTCCACTACGTTCACACCCGAGCAGATAGAGAATGTTCCCAATCCTGGCAATGATCTCAGCTATATCGTGCAGAGTGCGCCGGGTGCTGTGATGAACACGCAAGCTGGGTATGGAAATTCCTCTACTTTCGGGCTTCCCGCGACATCGAATTTGTTCACCGTAAACGGAATGAACGAGAACGATCCGTTCTTGAATCTAAATAATTCGGGCGCGACCAATCTGCTGCTGGGCCAGAACGACGTGCAAGAAGTGACAGTCGTGAACAACGGGTACTCGACGCAGTACGGCGGATTAGCGGGCGCGAATGTGAATTATGTTTCGAAATCCGGCACAAATGCTTTCCACGGAAATGCCAATTACTTTTGGAACGGCCGGGCGATGAACGCCAATAGCTGGTTCAACAAGAGCTCTCAAGTTGCGAACGGCTCATCAAACCAGCAACCATTCGTAAATGCCAATCAATGGTCAGCATCAGTTGGCGGGCCTATCATCCACGACAAGACGTTCTTCTTTGCTGACTATGAAGGTTTGCGGGTTCTCTTGCCTACGAGCACGCCGGTAAATATTCCAAGTCCCGCATTCCAAGCCGCAACCATTGCCAGTATTTCCTCCAGTGCTCCGGCACAGCTCCCGTTTTATCAGCACATGTTCTCGCTCTGGAACGGTGCACCTGGGGCAACTACGGCACAAAACATTCTGCCGGGCGGCGGGTGCGATGGAACCGTGACCCTGGCTGGCGGCGCTCCATGCGCTCTCCAGTTCCGTTCAACGGCTGGAAACTTTACTCACGAGTGGCTGCTTACGGCGCGTTTAGATCAGAACATGGGCTCGAATGATCGTGCATTCGTCCACTTCCGCGCCGATCACGGGTTGCAGGCAACTTACACGGACCCGATCAACAGCATTTTTAACGCACAAAGCGATCAACCGCAGTACGAAGGGCAGCTGAATGAAACTCACACGTTCTCGGGCAATGCGGTCAATCAGTTCATCCTTTCAGGCTCGTGGTATAGCGCGATTTTCAAACCGCAGGATATGGCAGCGGCAACTGCGCTGATGCCTTACAGACTACGTTTCTCCGGCAGGTCCTTCTACGATCTTGGCTTCGATCTGAACGACTGGCCGCAAGGGCGTAACGTGACGCAGTACCAGATTGTCGATGATTTTACAAAGGTGTATGGCGCCCACAATTTAAGGTTTGGAATTAACTTCCGGCGAAACGACATCACGGACTATTCGCCAGGGCTTTTCACAACTGGAGAAGTGATTGGCGAGGACCAAGGCAGTTTCCTGAGTGGCACCGCAGGTGTATTTCAGCAGGCATTCAACTCGCGTCCAACTCAACCTGTCGCGCTTTATGCTCTGGGTCTCTATGCTCAAGACGAGTGGTCGCTGCGACCAAACTTCAAAGTGACGCTTGGACTGAGGGCGGAACACGATTCAAATCCGGTTTGCCAGACTAACTGTTTCGCTCGGCTTGCGAATAATTTCCTTTCCATTTCGCATGATGTAAGTCAACCGTACGATCAAGCAATCCAAACAGGGTTGCGGCAAGCATTGCCGAGCTACACTGCAATTGCGTGGGAACCGCGACTAGGATTTGCCTGGACCCCGCGTGGAGTTGGAACCAACACAGTGGTACGAGGGGGCATCGGGATTTTTCACGACGTCTTCCCTGGAACTGTGGCGGACAGCTTCATGAACAATCCGCCGCTGTATAACCAGTTCTTCGTTGGGCCGGGCTCGCTGGCGCCTGGAACCACAGGAAATATCCTCGGGCAAGCCGCCGGCGCCAACGCTGCGTTTTTAAACGGCTTCGCTGGAGGTGGCACGTTCAATAGCATCAGCATCGCAAGCCCATTTTTCGTGCCGCCTTCCATTTTCAATTCGCAACGCAATATTCACGCGCCGCAATATCAGGAATGGAACCTTGAAGTCCAGCAAGGCTTCGGGGACAAGACCTCCTTTAGCATCAACTATGTGGGGAATCATCAGATTTACGGGCCGATTCAGGACGGCGGTTTGAACGCATATTGCAATGTCAATCCAATTACGCCACCTAACTCTGCGGTGGCGCCGGCAACTCCGTGCGCGAGCCAGTTTGGTATCACGACCCCGTTTGCGGGACTGCCGCAGAACCCGATCGATCCGCGTCTGGGGACGGTGACCGAAATTTCCAGCTCTAATATTGGTAACTACAACGGAGTTACGCTCTCGTTACGGAGACGTTTCGCTTCGCTACAATTCCAGGCGAACTACACATTCAGCCACGCGCTAACGATGATTTCGAACGGAGGCTTCCTGCCGTTCAATTTCGGAACAAATGAAAGCACCGCAAATCCGCAGGATCCGTTTAACTTCCGCAGATATAACTATGGCAATGCGGACTACGACGTTCGTCACTACGCCAGCTTGAACTATGTGTGGAATACGCCGAAAGCGAAGGGCTTGCTCGGTGCAATCAGCGGTTGGACGATATCTGGTACGGCGTTCTTCCGAACCGGACTTCCCGTCACCGCATATGACGATAACGCGAGTGCCACGCTTAGCGGTTACAACTATGCAATAACAAACGGAGATCCGGTATTCGCCAATTACCTCGGACGAGGTCCGGTTGTCTGCACCCGCGCTGCACTGACTACAGCCTGTCTCTCTTCAGGGCCACAGTTCACGGGTCTGGACTCACCTTCGGGCACGACCACGGCTACGTGGGGACAACAGCGATCCAATCAAATTTGGGGTCCGCATTATTTCGACACGGATCTGACAATAATGAAGAACTTCCACCTTCCAATCAGCGAAGCAAGCACTCTCGGAGTGGGGTTGCAGTTCTTTAATATTCTTAACCATCCCAACTTTGATCAGCCGGATGCCAACGTCTCGAGTCCTACGTTCGGCTTGATACAGAACACGGTTAGTGTACCGACCAGCATTTTGGGATCGTTCCTCGGCGGGGATGCCTCGCCAAGATTGATTCAGGTGAAAGGCACGTTGAGATTCTAGTTTTTCGAACTTCGAATAGCGACCCGCTCAAGCTAAAGACGGGCTTGAGTGGGATCGTTGTTCCTAGATGAGTGAAGATGCACGCAATATCCCCTGCTGGTGAAAACGCGGCGCTTCGGGATGACGGTATCAATGATTTTTCTTAGTCGTCGGCGGTTTGGGCGGTCATTTCCTGTACTGGTTCGCCGCCAACCATTTGCTGGGCGATGATGAGGCGGCGGGCTTCACCGCGAATGTGGGGCAGACGCATTCCAAAAATGCCCGCGCCGCCAACGCACGCCACCGCTCCCATGATGACGGCGAGCGGAGCACCCATGCGATCGGCGATGGCTCCGGCAAATAAAGCGCCGAATGGGCCCATGCCCATGAACATCATGGAATAGACCGACATAACGCGGCCGCGAAGATGGTCGGGCACCATCGCCTGAATGAGAGTGTTCGAAGAGGACATCTGCAACATCATGCAAAAGCCGACCGGAACCAGAAGCGCTGTTGAAAGATAAAAGTTTTTCGAAAGCGCGAAGGCGACCAGGAAGATACCGAAGCCGCCGCAGGAGAATGCTACCCAGCGCCCGAGGCCGCGAACTCCTGTCTTCGTGGCAAGTGTAAGCGCGCCGATGAGCGCTCCGACGCCGGTTGCACCCATCAAAATGCCGAGTCCGCGGGCTCCGCCGTGCAGAATGCGGTCGGCGAAAACCGGCATGAGCACCGAGTAAGGCATCGCGACCAGGCTGACCAGCCCGAGCAACAGGAGAAGGTAACGTATGGGAGCGGTTTCACGCACGAAGCGGAAACCTTCGAGGACGTGCTCGATGGGCGAACCGGTGGGGCGAACCGTCCGTGGCGAGACCCGCATCATCAGCAGTCCGGCGATGACGGCGATGTAGCTGACTGCGTCGCCGAAGAAGCACCAACCTTCGCCGATTTTCGCGACGACGATGCCGGCGATAGCGGGGCCGATGACGCGTGCGCCATTGAACATGGACGAGTTCAAAGCGATGGCGTTCATCAGGTCTTCTTTGCCGACCATCTCGACGATGAACGCCTGGCGACCCGGGATATCGAATGCGTTCACGATGCCGCGCAGAATCGCGATGATAAAAATCTGGAGGACGGTGATGCGGTGAGTGAGCGTCAGCCCCGCAAAGGTGAAGGCCAGAATCATTGAAGCCGTTTGCGTTGCGATTACGACGCGATGGCGACTATAGCGGTCGGCAACGATGCCACCCACGGGAGAAGTGAGGAATACGGGGATTTGTCCGGCGAAAGCAACCGAGCCCAGCAGCAATGACGATCCGGTAAGACGGTAGACGAGCCAGGCCTGTGCAACATTTTGCATCCAGGTGCCGATGAGCGAGATAAGTTGGCCGCCGAAAAAGAGCTGGAAATTGCGATGCTTAAGCGCACGAAGGGTCACGGGCAGGCTGAGGCCGCGCGATTTCGCAGGTGTTGCGCCAGGTTGCGAGGAGTCTGAGGCCGGCACGGAACTCACGTTTCATGATGCGGTGTAGCAATGCTCGGATGCAAATTGGGGCTGCGGCGATTGGGCCTCTTCTTTTTACTTTCCCGAAGTGGGTTCTTGGGTTACAGTGTTTGCCTTATGACGAGCGCCGAGCAGAATCGAATTGAGCGCCGTTCGTGCCAACGCTTTTCCTATCAAATACCGGTTCTGCTGCGCGTGCCGGGCCAGGAGCGAAGCGGAACCGGATTCACGCATAATTTGAGCTCACGGGGCGCAATGCTGTGGACAGATTTCGCTTTGGCGGATGGCGAGGTTGTTGAGATGACGCTGGTGATGCCCTCTGAAATCACGCTTGCCGATGATATGAATGTTTGCTGCAAGGTGCGAGTTCTGCGGCGCGAAAAAGCAGAGCACGAAAAGCCCGCTGTGGCGGTTCGAATTGAGCACTACGATTTTCTTTACGGCGGTGTAGCTCCTGTTGAGAATCACGGTGCGAAAGAAATTCCGGTAGTCAGACCGTGATCTGTGAACTCCTCAGCCGAAACCATGTGCCCGACCTAGCGCTAAAGCGCTGGGCTAAGTTCGGGCCGCCCCGTTCCCGGTGATTCCAGCAAACTGGGCGAATAGAAATTCCCTAAAGGCGCCATTGTTCGACCCGAGTTGCATGGCTCCTTCGACTGCACTCAGGATGACAGGTAGGTTTTGGTGTGCGCGGCCCGAAGGGCCGCTCTTCCACATTTTTGGGCGATGAAGGCGATCTTACCCTTCGCTATGGTGCGTTAGGCGATGACCTTAAAGCGCGCAGCATTATCGTTGTCCTCGTGCTCGAGAATGTGGCAGTGCCACACATAAAGGAGCTTCTTCCCTGGTGAAACCTGCGCGTTTGTCGGTAGATCAAATTTTGCGATCACGCGTGTGATGTAGCCAGGATAGGCCTTCACTGTGTCTTTCCAAGCAGAGCGTTCGTTGCGTTCGGGCTGAATGGCGCGTCCGCTGAATTGCATTTTGCCGGTCTGTTGAAATGTCGCCACATCGAAGCTCGCGGTTCAACACCTGAAATTGCACGAGACGAAGATGAAATGGATGTACATCGCCGGTTGTATTTGCGAAAGACCAAATTTCTATTGAACCTGATTTGGCAGCATCAGGTTGAAAAGATGGACAGCAGCGCGGCGCCGCAGCTCAGGTGTCGGCTGACCTCTCGCGAGTACGCGACAAACTTCATGGACATACTCCAGTTGGGAAGAGATATTGCCTGGTTTTTCAGGAACACCGGAGTCTAGCGAGGTGAGGATTACTGAACTGGAGATGAATGTTCGGTGGATTCATTTTCATGCGAACCCGGAGCACGCGGAATTCGTATTCCTCGGCATGAGAGATTTTCGTAAGGGGCGGGGTTACAAACGCGTGCCGAAATAGTCCAAATTAAAAGGGGGCTGAGTCGCTCAGGCACATCGGCGAGTTGATTTTCGGCTGTCCACCGGTGGACAGTTAATTCCGCGAGCGGACAAGGAGCTCTCCTGGATTCATGTTTTGCGAGACAATAAGTTGAAACCAGTCAATCTGGTAGCGAAATTCTCACGTGTGGCCAGAGAGTTGCAGTGAGGAGGGCACATGGACATCGCACGGCCCGAGTTTAAGCGGCAAAAACGGCGGCGGCAAATTATGTGGTCAGCGGCGGGGATCATTGTTCTTGCCGGTGTCACGATAGGAGTGAGCCGGCTCAAGCCTGCCGCGCCGGAGGTCGAACGCAGCACGATCTGGACTGACACGGTGAAACGCGGCGATATGCTGCGGCAGGTGCGAGGACTCGGATCGTTGATTCCCAGCCCGGAGTTCATCCGTCAAATACCAGCAGAGACCGACGCAACGGTTGTGCGCATTCTTAAGCTGCCTGGCTCCGAGGTGAAGCCGGACACGATCTTGCTCGAGATGAACAATCCGCAACTGGAACAAGAGACGGTTGACGCAAAATTGCAACTTAAGGCGGCCGAAGCTGCGTATCAAAGTTTGCGGGTGACGTTGCAAAGCCAATTAATGGACCAGAAAGCCGGGGCGGCGACGGTGAGTTCTGATTACACGCAGGCGAAAATGCAATCGGATATCGATAAAGCACTTTTCGATCTCGGCGTCATTTCTGGGCTCGCGTACAAGGATTCAAAGAGCAAGGCTGATGAACTGACAACACGCAACAACATTGAAAATGAGCGGCTAGACATCAACGAAAAAGCGATCGTCACGCAGATGGCCGAGCAGCAGGCGAAGGTTGACCAGATGCGGGCGCTGGCTGATCTGAAACAAAAACAGCTGGACGAATTGAAGGTGCGGGCGGGAATAGTTGGCGTTTTGACCGAATTGCCTTTGCAGGTGGGGCAGCACGTCACGCCGGGAACGGAACTCGCGAAAGTAGTGCAGCCGAACCATCTTCTTGCGGAGTTAAAGATTCCGGAAACGCAGGCGCGCGATGTCCAAATTGGGCAGCCGGCAACGGTGGATACGCACAACGGGACGGTAGACGGCTCAGTGATGCGAGTGGATCCAGCGGTGCAGAACGGAACGGTCACGGTTGATGTGAAACTCACTGGCGATTTGCCAAGAGGGGCGCGCCCCGACCTGAGCGTTGATGGCACGATCGACCTGGAAAAACTGAATAACGTGCTTTATGTCGGGCGTCCGGCATTTGGCCAGGAAGATAGCACGATCAGCTTGTTCAAACTTGACGCCGATGGTAAAGGCGCGGTGCGCGTGCCGGTGAAGGTTGGGCGAGCGTCGGTGAATTCGATTCAGATTCTTGAAGGATTGCACGATGGCGACACGGTCATTCTTTCTGACATGTCGCGCGAGGACAATACGGACAGGATACGACTTGATTGAGTCATTCAGTCATTGAGTCATTGAATCATTGTCATGCTCCCTGCACAGGTGCTTTGGAATGACCAAGCGACTCAATGACCAAATGACTCATTGCTCGATTCTCCTGGAAAGGAAAACTCATGGCTGATGCTGCACAACCGCTGATTCAAATTGAGGACCTCACTAAAGTTTTCTACACGGATGAAATCGAGACGCATGCGCTTTCGGGCGTGCACCTTGCGATCCGCAAAGGCGAATATGTCGCGATGTCGGGCCCGTCGGGATGCGGGAAATCGACGCTGCTCTCGATTATTGGATTGCTTGATACCCCAACCGGGGGTAAATATCAGCTCAATGGAAAACCGGTCGAAAGCCTTGATTTTGGCGCACGCTCGCGCATCCGGAATCAGGAGATCGGCTTCATCTTCCAGAGTTTCAATCTGATCGGCGACCTCACGGTTTACGAAAATGTCGAGTTGCCGCTGACCTACCGGCAGCGGATGCCTTCGGCGGACCGCAAGAAGCGCGTGATGGAATCGCTTGAGCGCGTAGGCATGGCGCACCGCGTGCGCCACTATCCTTCACAACTTTCTGGCGGTCAGCAGCAACGCGTGGCGGTCGCTCGCGCTCTGGCTGGGCATCCTTCGATCCTGCTGGCAGACGAGCCCACTGGAAACCTTGACTCACGCAACGGCGAAGCAGTGATGCAACTACTCGCAGATCTGCACCGCGATGGCGCGACGATTTGCATGGTCACGCACGATCCGCGTTTCGCAAAACATGCAGAACGTGAGGTACATCTGTTCGATGGGAAGGTCGTGGCCGAAGAAGAGCTGCAGAAATTGATGGCGGATGCGAGCGCCTAAGAACCCTTAACCACATTTAACGACACCTAAACCGGCTGCAAGAAGCCAAGGGGAAAGTGTCTCTGCATTGCTTCGTTAGACGTTCCTGGGGCGGCCACGATGGATCCAATTGCGGCATTGCGGTACGAGTGAGGGATTGATGAACGGGTTATTTCAAGACTTACGCTATGCGCTGCGACGGTTGACCAAGGCGCCAGGTTTCACGTTCACATCGGTATTCACTCTTGCGCTGGGCATCGGTGCTACGGTGGCGGTGTTCAGCGTGATGAACGCCGTTATGCTGAATCCCAGCGGAATTCCTCATCCGGCCGATGTAGTTGCGTTACGCGCCAAGTATACGTTCGGTGATCTCGCCAACATTAATATTTCTGCGCCTGATTTTGGCGACGCGGTCACCGCGAAGAACATATTCACATCAGCCGCCATAGAGGAGGGAGAAGATTTCAACTACAGCAGCGGTGATTCGACACCGCAACGGCTTTCGGGAGCGAAAGTGTCGTGGCAGTGGTTCGACGTGTTCTGGGCGCGGCCTTACCTCGGGCGTGTTTTTCGTCCTGAGGAGGATGAACCGGACGCGAACCATGTGCTCGTGCTGTCTTACCGAACATGGCGGCAGCGCTTTGGCGGTGATCCGGCAGTGGTGGGCCGTACCCTGCAACTGAATGAGCAATCCTACAAAGTTGTTGGCGTGATGGAGCCCGATTTTGCGTGGCCCAATCAAGCCGAGTTATGGGTTCCGATCGGATTGCCCTCTGGAGAGTACTTCGACCCCAAAGACCGCTACAACGAACACTTGTTTGCTGCAGCGAGGATGCGCCGAGGCGTCACGCTAGCACAAGCAAATGCATTTCTCCACATGCGGGCGCAGCAGGACATGGCGAGCGAGGGATCGGGAAACATCGGAAAATCCTCGGGCTGGGACATGTTTTGCATGCCGCTGGTCGAGTTTGTGTCAGGTGATCTTCGCCGACCGCTGGTTATTCTGCTCGCGGCAGTGGGGACCATTCTCCTTATTATTTGCGCGAACATCGCCGGACTTCAGTTAGCACGAGCATCAGGGCGGCAACGGGAACTTTCGATTCAAATCGCTTTAGGCGCGGGAAACCGACGGCTGGCCCAACAGGCAATGATGGAAGGCCTGTGCCTGTCGATTGCCGGAGCCGCGCTCGGCCTTGTGCTGGGAACAGGATTGATTCCGCTTCTATTGATGCTCGCTCCTGCCGGCCTGATGTTGAGCATCTCCGTCCACATGGGCCGGCCTGTGCTCCTCTTTTTGATTGCTATGGGCAGCTTGTGCGCTTTGCTCTGTGGTCTGGCCCCGGCATGGCGCTTGATCCGAGGCAACTGGTTCCAGGCCCTGCAAGAAGGCGCGCGGTCGGACGGCTCGAGCCGTGGTCGCCAGCGGGTTCGTTCGGGATTAGTTGTCGCGGAGATTGCGATGGCTATGGTGCTTCTACTAGCGTCGGGCCTTTTGGTCCGCAGTCTGGAGAAGATCGAGCAATTGCAGACCGGGTTTGATCCGAGCGGCGTGATGTCTGCCGAGCTGAGCTTGCCGACAACGGTTTACAAGACTAACGAACAGCAAGTTGCGTTTTATGACATTTTGGAGCAACGGCTCAGCCAAATCCCTGGCGTAACGCATGCCGCACTCACCAATGCATTGCCATTTACGAATGCTGGCGGGTCAGCGTCATTCAGTATTGAGGGACAGACGCTCGCACCGAATGAACCAGGGCCACACGGGAATGATCGTCACGTTTCTCCGGACTATTTTTCGACGTTGCGTATACCGCTCCTCCGCGGGCGCGTGTTTACACAGCAAGACCGCGCCAATACCGAACACGTATGCGTGATCGATGACACTCTGGCCCGACGTTATTGGCCCGGGTCGGATCCGATCGGGCAGCACATAAGGTTCTCCTCGAGGGACAACTCGCCATGGATAACAATCGTTGGAATCGTTGGCCACGCGAAGGCTTTCTCGCTGCAGGCAGACACCACAGAAGGCTTTTACTACATGCCGTTTGCGCAGTCGCCTACGTCTATGGTTGGAGTCGTGGTTAGAACCAGCGGCAATCCCAAGAGCCTCAGCGAGGCGATGCGCGCCGCGGCCCGGGGAATAGACTCTAACGAGCCTCTGTATGACTTCAAAACTATGCAGGAGCGCGTAGACGGATCGCTCAGCGGTCAGCGATTCCTGGTACTTCTGCTTTCCGTTTTCGCAGGCCTGGCACTCGTACTCGCTGCCCTCGGAGTCTACGGAGTCATCAGCTACACAGTGCGGCTCCGCAACCGTGAGCTAGGCGTTCGCATGGCTCTGGGCGCGACTCGGCAAGATGTGTTGCGCCTCATCCTCCGCCAGGGGTTTAACTTCGCGTGCCTTGGGTTCGGGTTGGGCCTGATTGCAACGCTGGTGCTTGGCCGAATAACCGCGAGTCTGCTCTATCAAGTCAGCCTTTTGAATCCACTGGCGCTGTCTGTGGCCTCGGCTGTGCTTATTTTCACGATTCTCCTGGCCTGCTACCTGCCAGCACGACGTGCGGCGAAGGTAAATCCGATGGTGGCGTTGAGATACGAGTGAGTTTCGCTATGAATGGACTAATTCAGGATTTTCGATACGCGGTGCGGCAGTTACGAAAGAATCCGGGATTCACTGCGGCCGCGCTGCTCACTTTAGGGCTGGGAATTGCAGCAAATACCGCGATGTTCAGCGTAGTTGAGGCGGTAATCCTGCAGCGGTTGCCCTTTGGTGCGCCGGACAGATTGGTCTGGCTTAACGGTAAATTTCCGCAAACGGATGAAGCGGCAGTTTCTCCTCCAGACTTTCGGGATTACCGAGCTGAAAATCGAACGTTCGAACAAATTGCCTCGTTCGGTTACTTCGCGTCACCCTCCAATGTCTCTGGCGACAAACCTGAACAAGTGCTGACGACAATCGCCTCCGCGAATTTCTTCCGCTGTCTCGGAATTCATCTGCTGCTGGGGCGGGATTTTCTGCCTGCTGACGAGCAATTTAATGTGCCGCAAGTCGCAATTCTTGGCTATAGCTTGTGGAAGCGAGACTTCGGCGCTGACCCGAACGTTGTGGGCCGCACGATTCGTATCGACGGCGCAAGCCTTACGGTTGTGGGTGTCCTGCCGACGGACGTGCCCTTGCTCAGTGAAGCCCAGATTTGGGAACCGACCCCGATGCTGAATTTTGGAATGAATCTTCGGCTCGGCCATTCGCTGAAAGCAATTGGACTGTTGAAACCCGGCATCACTGTCCAACAATCGCAAGCCGACCTGGATGCGATTGCTCTGCAGCTGCAGCAACAGTATCCAGATACTAATAAACGATGGTTCATGCGGCAGCGTCCGCTACGCGATGTACTGATTGGGCCAGTCCGCCCGGCTCTGTTACTGATGTCGGGCGCGGTTGGACTATTGCTGCTGATCGCGTGCGTCAATGTAGCGAATCTTTTGCTAGCTCGATCGATCTCCCGGCAAAAGGAGTTTTCTCTGCGCACAGCGCTCGGCGCAAGCCGGCTGCGAATGGCTCGCCAAACGCTCACAGAAAGTGTGTTGCTTTCTCTTGCAGGAGGAATACTCGGCGCGCTCGCCGCAGCGGGAGCAATTCAGGCGGTGCGCAGCTTTGGTCCCTCCGATGTGCCTCGGCTGCAGGAGAGCAATGTCAATTTAGCGGTGCTTGGATTCACGTTTGGAGTATCTGTATTGACCGGCCTGGTGTTCGGGCTTGTCCCGGCACTGCAGCTTTCCGGAAGTCAGTTCACGCGTGGGCTCCAAGAATCGGGCCGTAGTTCAACGCCGGCGTCACACAAAAGGCTAAGCAGCGCGCTTGTCATCGCCGAAATTGCGCTGTCCCTCACTCTTCTGGTAAGCGCGGGCCTGTTACTCAAGAGTTTCTGGCGGCTGATTCATGTCGCTCCGGGTTTTCAAACCGAACACGTAGTCACCGCGAAATTGAGCCTGACCGGTCCCTCTTATGGCCGATACGGCGACGCTCAAGCACGCGCGCAATTCTGGCGTCAATTTGAAGAACGCGCGAGTGCTCTGCCCGGAGTCGAAGCCGTGGGCGCGACCTCAGAACTGCCGCTTAGCGGGCAACACAACGACGATCCTTTTCATATTCCTGGCCGCACTTATGGTCCGAGCGAGTTCGACGACGCGCAATTCCGTCAGGTCACACCTGGATACCTTTCAGCCATGCGCATTCCGCTGATCGCCGGACGATGGATGAATGAACAAGACGATGTCCATTCACCCGGCGTGGTGGTCGTCAATCAAGCGTTTGTGAAGAAGTTCTTCGACGGCCGAAACGTGATCGGCCAGCCATTGCAACTCATGGGCGATCCTCAACCTACACGCGAAATCGTAGGTGTTATCGGCGATATACGGCATGTTGCGCTCAGCGAACCGGACTGGCCCGAGATGTATGCGCCTTTCGCGCAGTTCGCACCCCCCACGATGAACATCGTCGTTCGCGCCGCTGCAAATCCCATGAACCTGGCGTCGGCCCTGCGAACACAAGTCAGCGCGGTGGACAGGGATATAACTCTGTCGGCTTTTTCTTCCATGGACGAGGTCCTGGCCGAGTCGGTATCACAGCCGCGGTTTTCTTCCCAACTGCTTGGCGCGTTCGCTCTTCTTGCTCTTCTACTCGCAGCTGTTGGTCTATACGGACTGATGGCGTTCGCCGTAACTCAACGCAGGATCGAAATCGGAATCCGTATGGCGTTGGGCGCAAGACGCGAGGACGTTCTCAAACTCATTCTTCGGCATGGATCAAAGCTAGCGATAGCGGGAATTGGAATCGGACTAATTGCGTCATTGGCAGTGACACGTGTGTTGTCGGGCATGCTTTTTGCGGTGACACCCGGGGATCCGGAAACATACATGGCTATCGCGCTTCTACTCGTGGTAGTCGCACTACTGGCGTGCTACATCCCGGCGCGCCGCGCGGCGAAGGTGGATCCGATGGTGGCGCTGCGATACGAGTGAGTAATTATGAACGGATTACTACAAGATTTGCGATATGCGGTGCGGCAGTTACGGAAGAACGTTGCGTTCACGATTGTGGCAGTAACCACGTTAGGGCTTGGGATTGGCGCGAATACGGCGGTGTTCAGCGCGCTCAACGCGCTCCTGCTGAAATTACTTCCGATACGCAACCCCGAACAGGTCTACACAGTTGTGCTGATGAATGGAGGAACGCAGCCGCCGAACACGGACGGCACCGGGAACGGCAACACATCCTTTTCTCTTCCTGTGTTCCAGGCATTGCGAAATCAAAAACGCCTGTTCGCAGATCTGATCGCGCATGTTCCGTTGGGATACGGCAAAGTGCCTGTTCGCTTCGGCGAGATACCCATCGAAAAAGCGGGCGAAGAAGTCAGTGGAAACTATTTCTCCGGTCTCGGTGTTCAATTTGCGCGCGGCATCGGGCTTATGGAATCGGATGAGACTCAGCACACACCAGTTGTGGTTTTGAGCTACGGCTTTTGGACTGAAGCGTTCTCGCGGAATCCGGCGGTTCTTGGGCAGACGCTTTACATAAAGGGCGTTCCGTTCACCATCATCGGAGTGACGGCTCAAGGATTTCTCGGAGTCGAACCCGCGCGGGGGGTGGACTTCTGGATTCCTTTGCAAACCAGGCCCGAGTTGAACGCGTGGGGAGTTCCGGCGACGAACCACACACTTTATAGCTCGTCGCGATGGTGGGCCCTACCCATGGTTGCGCGACTGCAGAAGGGCGTCACGCCCGAACAAGCGCAACAGGCGGCGGAAGCTACGTTCTGGCACGCGGCAACAGAGCCATTGGGGAAGTTGGATTTCAAGGCTTGGCCTGCGCATTTGGGCTTCGAACCAATTCGCGGCGTTGGAAATTACGCAGAGAACTACCGCGAGCCCTTAAAAATCATGATGGCGCTAGTTGGATTGGTGCTGCTGATCGCATGCACCAATGTTGCCCTTTTGATACTGGCCAGGAACGCGGCGCGCCAGAGCGAGTTTGCGGTGCGCTTGGCGATTGGAGCGCACGCTTCACGATTGTTTCGACAATTATTGACGGAAAGTCTGCTGCTTACTGCGGCGGGGGCGGTGTTGGGCTGGGCGCTTGCGATTGCAGCAACGCGAGCGTTGGCGCTTTGGGGAAGAATCGACGCGGGCCTCGCGCCTGATAAGCACGTTTTGATCTTTACCGTTGCGATTGCAAGTCTCACGGCATTTGTCTTTGGCTTGGTTCCTCTGCACGGCGTCATGCGGATCGCTGTTGAACAGGAACTGAAGAGCAGTAGTGCGACCGCGACTCTAAGCCGCCGGCGTGTGCATGCCGGCAATGTTGCTATCGCTATGCAGATCGCAATGTGCCTGGCGTTGCTCGTCGCCGCCAGCTTAAGCATCAGAAGCCTCCTCCATTACAAAGAGCAGGACCTTGGGATGAGAGCCGAGAGCCTGTTGGTTTTTGATCTGAATCCTCAGGGGCTTTCGACCAACGCGAAGGCGCTGTCGTTCTACGAGCGCTTGCTCGAACGCGCAAAGGCAATTCCGGGAGTGCAAGCTGTGTCGCTGGTACGCACGCGACCGGGATCGGGATGGATAAATAGTAGCGGAGTCACAGTGGATGGCATCGACATGCGTCAGGATGCTTCTCCTCATGTTTCGATAAGTGAGAATTCGGTAGGGCCCAACTTCTTCCACACGCTCGGAATTCCAGTTCTTGAAGGACGCGATATGTCGGATTCCGATACACCTACCAGCGCACCCGTTGCGCTGGTTAACGAGACTTTTGCGGCGCGATTTCTCAAACAGGGCGCGTTGGGTCACCGCATCGGAAATCTCCCCGGAGCCGAGATCGTCGGCGTCGTGAAGGACAGCAAAGATGCGCGTGTTCGCGAAGCTTCGTCTCCGGCGGCTTACTACCCGCTGACACAAACCGGGATGCTGGGTCAGATCACAGTTGAAGTGAGCACAGCGGCTGACCCCATGACGCTGCTTGCGGCGATGCGAGAGGCAGTACGGGAACTCGATCCTAATCTGCCTTTGCAGAAGCCGATGACGCAGGCCGCGCAGTTTGCGGAAAGTTATGTGACTCCCACATTGTTTGCCAGGCTATCGATTGCATTTGGAGTGTTGGCAATTCTCCTGGTGGGCAGCGGTCTTTACGGAACACTCGCCTACCGTGTGCAAAGAAGAACTAACGAAATTGGTATTCGCATGGCTCTGGGAGCAGCGCGCGAAAGCGTCTTGTGGATGATCGCGAGCGAGAGTCTGCTACTGCTAGGCATGGGCGTGGCGGTTGGTTTGCCAATAACCGTGATCATCGCAAGATTACTTCGTTCCCAGCTTTATCAGGTCGACTATCTTGATGCGTTCAGCTTTGCTGTCGCAGTTGCGATGACGTTTCTCGTGGCCATTGCAGCGGCGCTGATTCCAGCGAGGCGGGCGGCGAAGGTGGACCCGATGGTAGCGTTGCGGTACGAGTGAGTAATTATGAACGGATTACTACAAGATTTGCGATATGCGGTGCGGCAGTTACGGAAGAACGTTGCGTTCACGATTGTGGCAGTAACCACGTTAGGGCTTGGGATTGGCGCGAATACGGCGATCTTTCAGATGCTCGATGCCGTGACGATGCGGTCGCTGCCGGTGCGCAATCCGGGCGAAATCGTGGAAATTGACCCGGCAAGCATGGAAGACGCGCGAGGGAGCAGGGAGTCGTGGCACCCGGTACTTACTACCCCGATCTGGGAAGAGCTTCGGCGCAGGCAGCAAGCGTTTTCGAGTGTGTTCGCGTGGAGTGGGGGTGCGTTCAATCTCAGCGACGGAAGTGAAGCAAGATTCGCGCCGGGACTGGAGCTCAGTGGGAATTTTTTCAATGGGCTGGGAATCCTGCCGGCGGCGGGAAGGCTTTTTACCGACGCAGACGACCAGCGCGGGTGCAAACCGGCGGTAGTGCTGAGCTATGCGTTTTGGCAGAGCGAATACGGCGGTGATCCGGGAGCAATCGGCAAGCTGATCACACTGGAACACCAGCGGTACGAAATTCTCGGGGTAACTGCGGCGAATTTTACGGGATTGGAAGTTGGCAGGACTTTTGATGTGGCAGTGCCGATCTGCTCGGAGGATGCGATTAGCGGCCGGGAAAACTCCCGCTTGAACTCAGGTGTGGACTGGTGGCTCATCGTGATGGGCCGCCTGAAACCGGGATGGACGGTCGAGAAGGCAACTGCGGAGTTGACAGCCATTTCGCCGGGAATTTTCGAGGCCTCGCTGCGGCCGGATTATCCGAAAGAAAGCATTGCAAAGTATTTGAAGTTCAAACTGCTGGCCCGGCCCGCGAGCGGCGGAATTTCCTTCCTGCGAGAAAGCTATTCGAATTCACTATGGATGCTGCTGGCGATTACGGGCTTAGTGCTGCTGATAGCGTGCGCGAATCTGGCCAATCTGATGTTGGCACGGGCAAGCGCGCGGGAGCGCGAGCAGATGGTGCGGGCCGCGCTTGGCGCCTCGCGCACGCGATTGCTGAGCCAGATGCTCGCCGAGAGCCTGTTGTTGGCAGGGGTGGGCGCGCTATTTGGAGTATTTCTGGCGAAGTTATTGGACCGAACAATGCTGGGATTTTTGGGGACGAAGGGCAATCCAATTTTTCTGCCCCTGCACATGGACTGGCGGACATTATTTTTCACCGCGGGAATCGCCATGGCGACCTGCATCCTTTTCAGTGCGGCTCCGGCTTTGCGCGGACTCGCAGTTGCGCCTGGTGCGGCATTGAAGGCATCCGGCCACACGGCGACTTCGGGCCGTGGCCGATTCACGCTGCGGCGCTTGCTGGTAGTCACAGAAATCGCATTTTCGCTCACCCTGCTGATTCAAGCGCTGCTGTTCACACACAGCTTTGTGAACTTGAGCACGGCCAACACCGGAATCAACACACAGGGTGTGTTGATTTCGTATCTGGATTTATCGCGCTTGAATTTACCGGCTGAGCGGCGGACAGACTTCAAGCGCGAGCTGGTGCAAAGGCTTGAACAGGTTCCGGGAGTGGAGTCGGCGGCACAAACCAACATCGTTCCGCTCAGCGGCAGTGGATGGTCGAACACCATTTGGATGGAAGGATCGGACCGGGGCCACGGTACCGAGGATTATTTCAGCATGGTAGGACCAGAATTCTTTCAAACCCTGAAGATTCGTTTGCTAGCCGGGCGCAACTTTTCGGCCGGCGACATAGCAGGGGCGCCGAACGTCGCGATTGTGAACGAATCCTTCGCGAGGGTGGTGCTGAAGGGCGCGAATCCTGTGGGGAAGTATTTTACGAGAGAGGCAACACCGCACATTCCAGAGATGCAATTCGAAATCGTGGGTATGGTGAAGGACTCACGTTACAGTCAACTTCGCGAGGATCCGAAACCGACGATTTATTTGCCCATAGCGCAGGACCCACGACCGAATGCATTCACGCAAATCCTGATCCGTTCCAATCTGCCGGCGCAGGCACTACTACCGGCGCTGAGGAGCACCGTGACGGAAGTAAGTCCGAACATTGTGGCGACATTCGAGGTGTTTGACACGATGCTTACAGATTCGCTGATGAAAGAGCGCCTGATGGCGTGGCTCTCCAGCTTTTTCGGACTGCTGGCGATTTTGCTCGCGGCAATCGGGTTGTACGGCGTAGTTGCATACGTGGTGGCGCAACGGACGAATGAGGTGGGTATCCGAATGGCGTTGGGCGCGAATCGCGGAACAATTTTGAAGATGTTCCTGGGCGAGACGTCGATGCTGCTGATCGCCGGGTGCTTCGTGGGCTTCGTGCTTTCGCTGGCGGCGGCAACAGCGGCGCAAGCGTTGCTGTTCGGGCTGAAGGCGTACGATCCGGCGACGTTTGTGTCTGCAGCGGCTCTGTTGGCGATGTTAGCGCTGTTGGCCAGTTACATTCCCGCGCGGCGGGCGGCAAAGGTGGATCCCATGGTGGCGCTGAGATACGAGTGAGGTTCGTATGAACGGACTGATACAGAATTTGCGATACGCGGTGAGGCAATTGCGGAAGAGTTCGGGATTCACTGCCGTAGCGGTGATCACGCTGGCGCTCGGCATCGGGGCGAACACAGCGGTGTTCAGCGTGATGAATGCAGTATTGCTGCGGGCGCTGCCCGTGCGCGATCCAGGGCGGCTTTACTACGTGGAGATCGCGAGCGGCAATCAGCCACCGAGTGCTGGGAATACCGGCAATGCCAACACTTCATTCTCCGAACCGGTGTTTGAGGCGCTCAGAGAGCGGCACGATGTTTTCTCGGATTTGATTGCCTACGCTCCCCTTGGGCTCCCTAAAACTGCGGTGCGATTCGGCAGCACCCCTGAAGAAGCGGAAGGTGAAGAGGTCAGCGGAAATTTCTTCTTCGGCTTGACGGCGGGAATTATTCGTGGCCGTGGATTCACGCTCGATGATGAGAAGAATCATGCGCCGGTTGCGGTGATCAGTTACGACTACTGGACGAGGCGGTTCGCCAGGGATCCGTTCGTCCTGGGTAAAACACTTTTCGTCAAGAATGTTCCGGCGGCGATTATCGGCATTGCGGCACAGGGATTTCATGGAGTGGAACCGGCAACCTCGACTGACTTCTGGATGCCCCTGCAAACTCGGGCTGAGCTGAATGCGTGGGGAGTTCCGGCCGACATCAATAGTCTTTACGGAACACCCAGATGGTGGTGCCTGCGTATGATGGCGCGGCTGCGTGAAGGCGTCACTCTGCAGCAGGCGCAGGCTGCGCTCGAATCAACCTTCGGAGAAGCGGCGAAGATCGGCGTCGGCAACATCGATCCGAAGCAGTGGAAGCCGCTGTTAGATTTCGATCCGGCGAAAGGAATACAAGGCTACAACCAGCAGTACCGCGAACAAGTGCAGGTGCTGATGGGACTGGTGCTGCTGGTCTTGCTGATTGCGTGTACGAATGTCGCGCTTCTGTTAATAGCGCGAAATGAAGCACGGCAGCGCGAGTTCAGCCTGAAGCTGGCAATTGGAGCGGCAAAAACCGATCTGTTTCGGCAGCTGGTTGTTGAAAGCTCGTTGCTGGTGACTGGCGGCGCGGTGCTGGGATGGATTTTTGCGGTCTTTGCTACGCGAGCACTAGCGAACTGGTCGGGGATCGAGAGCGGGCTCAATCCTGATCGCAATGTTCTGGTATTCACGCTGGCAACTTCTATCGTTGTGGCGTTTGCATTTGGGCTTGCGCCTTTGTGGATGGCGCTACGCTCGCCGGTTTCCGGTGTGTTGAGAGCCACGAGTTCCGCAGTGACGGCGAGCCGGCAGCGGGCGATTGGCGGGCGCGTGCTCATGTCGTCGCAGCTGGCGATTTGTCTTCTGTTGTTAGTGGCTGCAGGTCTTTTGCTGCGGACACTTCGGAAGTATCAGACAGAGGACCTGGGCATGAACACCGACGGGCTGTTGGTGTTCGGGGTTACACCGCAGAGCGCGCATACAGCGGCAGAGACGAGGGGGTTCTATCTCGAGTTACTTGATCGCCTGCGCGCACTCCCTGGAGTGAAAGGGGCAACGCTGGTTGAGAGTCGGCCGGGTTCGGGCTGGAGTGACAACAACGATATCGGGCTCGACGGTGTCCATCTCACTGACAAGTACGGCGCTCTCGGGATCATTCGCAGTAACAATGTCGGCCCGAATTTCTTTCATGTGCTCGGGGTCGGCATTGTTCAAGGGCGGGATATTTCGGATGCGGATACCGGAGCATCTCCGCCAGTGGCCGTCGTGAATGAAACCTTCGCGAAGCTTTTCCTGACGAAGACCAACCCCTTAGGACACAAACTCTATGCCGGAGGCGGAAAGGAACGAACCATCGTTGGCGTGGTACGCGACAGCAAGTACACGGGCGTTGGCGAGTCGCCGATGCCGATGGCCTATTACTCGGCATTTCAGGCAGTCCGATCGGGACAGACTTTGCAGGTTGAGGTGAGGTCCGCAGGAGACCCGTTGAGCCTATTGCGAACGATCGCGAAAGCTGTGCATGAAATCGATCCAGACATTCCACTGGAAAGGCCGACAACGCAGCGGGCGCAATTCGATGAGTCGTTTTCAGAAACGACCATGTTCGCGCGGCTCGGCGGCTTCTTCGGTGCTTTGGCGGCACTGCTGGTGGCGACTGGACTTTACGGAACGCTTTCATATCGCACGAATCGGCGCAAAAGCGAAATCGGAGTACGCATGGCGCTAGGGGCACGGCGGGAGCAAGTTCTGTGGATGGTAGTGCGTGAAAGTTTACTGATTGGCGGAATCGGTGTAGCCATCGGGCTCCCGCTCGCGTTGGTGGCAGTGAGGCTTATGGGCTCGATGCTGTATGAGCTTTCACCTTTTGATGCCTTGAGTTTCACTCTGGCGACGGTCTGCGTCGCCTTGGTTGTAGTAGCTGCGGCATTCCTTCCCGCCCTGCGGGCGGCAAAGCTGGATCCGATGGTGGCGTTGAGGTACGAGTGAGGACGGTGCGGGCATGAATTCCCTGATGCAGGATTTTCGCTACGGTGTTCGGCAACTTCGCCGGAGCCTGGGATTCACGACGATTGCAATACTGACGATTGCATTGGGCATCGGGAGTGCAACTGCAATGTTCAGCGTGGTGAATGCGGTTTTGCTGCGGCCATTACCTTTCCGTCATGCCGATCGGCTGGTTGCAATTGCCGAGTACGACACGCGACATGGAGTTCCCAAGAACGCGACCGGAAGTGTGTCATATCCCAATATGGTCGACTTGCGCACTCGGAACCGGTCGCTGACTGACGTGGCGGTATATGGCTGGAGTGAGGAAACCATTACCGGGCGGGGCGAACCCCGACATGTGGGTCTTTCCAGGGTGAACGCGTCACTATTCAAGATTCTTGACGCCCAACCTTATTTAGGACGTACCTTCACCGCCGATGAAGACCAGCCGGGGCATTATCCCGTGGTCTTGAGCTATCAATTTTGGCGCACATATTTCAGCGGGAACAAAGACGTAATCGGGCGGAACATCAACCTGAACGGCCGACCCTATCACGTAGTTGGCGTAATGCCAGCCGGATTCCAGTTTCCGATCACCTCTGATACGCGCGATCTGTGGATCACGGTTTCAAGAGACGCCGAGAGCGACTCGCCCGGAGACACGCCTGTAACAGCGCAACGTGGCGCTCACATGTTTAACGCCATTGCTCGTCTACGGGATGGTGTCACGATTCAACAGGCGAACGCCGACATCAGTTCCATTGCTCAGGCCCTAACGCGGGAATACCCGAACTCGAATTCGCACAGCGGGATATTGGCTGTCTCGGAGTTGCAGTTCCTTGTGGGCGATGTTCGGACACCACTGCTGATTCTTCTGGTCGCGGTGGGACTGGTCTTGTTGATCGCGTGCGTCAACGTTGCCAACCTGTTGTTAGTGCGTGGCAGCGATCGTCTCCGCGAAATCGGGATTCGCGCTGCGCTGGGAGCTTCGCGTCTGCGGCTCATGCGGCAGCTGATGATGGAATCGATTCTGTTGTCGATAGCAGGGGCCGCGCTTGGAATCTTCTTGGCGTCTTGCATGATTTCCGGCGTCCTGCGACTCTATCCGGAAAATCTTCCTCGGGCAGATCAGGTCGGGATCGATCTCCGCGTGCTCCTGTTCAGCACTGCACTGGCGATCGTGACCGGAATTCTCTTCGGGCTTGTGCCCTCATTTCAAATCGCACCCATATCGTTGGTGGCTAATATACGCGCCGGAGACCGAACATCAACTTCGAGCCGCGGGCACAATCGCCTGAGATCGGGACTTGTCATTGCCGAAACGGCTGTTGGCGTGATGCTTTTAATCGGAGCGGGACTGCTGCTGCGAAGCTTGCACCGTCTTGCTCATGTGGACCTAGGATTGGACCCCAATCACCTGCTGACTGCAAGCTTCGACCTTTCGGAGACGCGCTACAAACCCGACCAGCAAGATCGTTTTGTGCATGACTTATTGGCTCGTCTGAATTCGCTGCCCGGAGTTGTGGGCGCAGCTGGCGCCTTACCGCTTCCTTTAAGTAACGACAACTGGGGTGTTTCGTTTAATTTGATGGATCACCCAGTGCCGGAAGCGAACCAGCCGAGCGCCGCTTTTTATCTGGTTACTCCGGGCTTTTTCGAAACCATGAAAATGCCGCTGGTGCGAGGCCGCTTTTTCGATGAACGTGACCAGCGGAATTCAGCGCCGGTGATGGTGATCAGTGGGTCTTTCGCCAAGCAGTATTTTCCGCATGAGGACCCGATTGGAAGAAAGATCGAGATCGGCGCGGACGAAGGCGCCGCACGCGCTAAATACAAAATACGTGAAGTTGTGGGCATAGTCGGCGACTTGCGCATAAATGAGTTAGAAAGAGATCCGCCAGCCGCTTATTACATTCCGTTGTCCCAACTGATGTTCGGAACGCCGACCTTGGTCTTGCGGACGCAGGGTGAGCCGATGACGCTCACAACTGCAGTCGGCAAAACGTTGCGCGAAATGGATGCGGACGCGCCACTGTACAACGTCAAAACGATGAATGACTACCTGGCGCTTGACCTGGGCCGCGAATCTCTGCTTTACGAAATACCTCCACGGGATCCGATGACGTACGTGGGCGTGTGCGTGGTGTTGGGAATTGTCGCATTGCTCGCGAGCTACATTCCGGCACTTCGGGCAACACGACTCGATCCGATGGTGGCGCTGAGATACGAGTGAGTAATTATGAACGGATTACTACAAGATTTGCGTTATGCGCTGCGGCAGTTGCGGAAGAATCCGGGATTCACTGCCGTGGCAATTCTCACGCTGGCCCTGGGTATTGGCGCGAACACTGCGATTTTTTCCATTGTGAATGGTGTGCTGCTGAATCCATTGCCGTTTCCGCATGCCGATCAGCTGATCGCGTTGGGAGAGAACAAGGCAAATTTTGAAAACGGATCCATCTCTTATCCGAATTTCCGTGATTGGCAGAAGGAGAACCGTTCCTTCTCGTCAGTGGCGGTGTCGCGTATTTTTTCCTTCAACCTGCTGGGCGCGGGTGACGCCGAACAGGTCAACGGCGAATTAATCTCATCGGATTTTTTCTCAACTCTCGGGGTGAAACCATTGGCGGGCAGATTGCTTGCGAAAGGAGAGGACGAGGTTGGCGCTGCGCCGGTTGCGCTTATTGGCGAGGATCTCTGGCGCCAGAAATTTAGTTCGGCTAGGAACATTTTAGGTAAGAACATCCGGCTCGGCCCAAGGAGCTACACGGTTGTTGGAATCATTCCTGCGAGTTTCCACTTAACTTTGCCCAGTTTCCGCGATGCCGAGATATTCGTGCCCGCGGGGCAATGGGACAATCCACTGCTGATGAATCGCGGGGCGGGCCTGGGTTTCCATGGCATCGCACGTTTGAAGCCTGGGGTAAGTCTTGAGCAAGCGCGAGCCGACATGGAGCGGGTATCTCGGAATTTGGCTGCTGCCTATCCCGATACAGACAATGGCATCAGCGCAAATCTTTCTCCTCTGAAGCGAAGAATGGTGGGCAATGTACGGCCAGTGTTGCTCGTGCTGTTGGCAGCGGTGGGCTTTGTGTTGCTGATCGCGTGTGTGAATGTGGCGAACCTGATGCTGGCACGTTCCAATCTCCGCGCGCGCGAATTTGCCATTCGCTCCGCGTTGGGAGCCACACAAGGGCGCGTAGTTCGCCAGCTTTTGGCAGAAAGCATTTTGCTCGCGGCGATGAGCGGAGCAATCGGGTTGCTCCTGGCCTTATGGGGAACTCACGCTGCACTTGCGAAGTTGCCAAGCACCTTGCCTCGGATGGAACAAATTGGCGTCGATCTACACGTCCTGATTTTCACGGGCGCTGCCGCGCTGGTTTCAGGCATTTTGTTCGGCTTGACGCCTGCGTTGAAGATGTCACGCGGGGTGACGAACCAAACTCTCAATGAAGGTGGCCGCAGCGGTGCTGGCGGAATGCGTCACCGCGCACAAGGTGTTTTTGTCGTAATGGAAATGGCGATGGCCCTGGTGTTGTTGATCGGCGCAGGTCTCATGGTCCGTAGTCTGGTGCGACTGTGGCAAGTTGATCCCGGATTCAATCCACATCATGTCGTCTCCTTTGGTCTTACTCCCGCACCTTCGGTTCTGAATGGCAGCGCGGACAGCATTCGTGCCTACTTTCGCGACTTTAATCGGCGGCTGGCAGCCATACCCGGAGTACAGGCTGTCGCACAAACCTCAGGCGCTGCGCCTCTGGACTACGACGATGAACGCTTGTTCTGGCTCGCAGGACAACCTAAACCCACGAACGACAACGAGATGGATTGGGCAATCGACTACATCGTTGATCCTGACTATTTAAAAGTGATGGGAACGCCATTACGAGTTGGACGGTTCTTCACCTCGCAGGATGACGAACACTCGCCGCTCGTGGTCGCAGTTGATACGGTTTTCGCACACAAGTTCTTTCCCGGACAAAGTGTGATCGGGAAGTGGATCCATTTAAAAGGGACGGACCGACTGGCAGAAATTGTGGGCGAAGTCGAACACGTAAAGCAGTGGGGTTTGGCTAGCGATGACACACAATCGTTGCGAGCGCAGCTCTACATTCCTCAGCTGCAAATGCCTGACGACTACATCAAGAGCACTATCTCTACGGCGTTCGTGGTCCGCTCGAGAAGCAATCCGTCGGCGCTGTTCGCTGACATTCGCCGTGTAAACAGAGAAATCAACCATGAGCAGGTGATCTATGGCGAAGAAACCATGGAGCAGGTTGTTGCTCGTTCACTTGCGACTCAGCGCTTCTCAATGAGCCTGCTTGGCGCGTTTGCGGGGTTGGCGATGATCTTGGCTAGTGTGGGAATTTACGGAGTAATTTCCTACGTCGTCGGGCAGCGCACGCACGAAATAGGACTGCGCATGGCGCTGGGTGCACAAAAGCTCGACGTGCTGCAGCTCATTCTTGGCGAAGGCGCACGCCTGGTGTTGATTGGAATCGCGGCCGGAGTCGGCGGTGCTCTGATTTTAACCAGAGTGATGGCGAGCCAGTTGTTCATGGTTTCCAGCGCCGATCCGCTGACGTTTTTAGCTGTATCCGCGATCCTGGTGATCGTTGCGCTGGTAGCTTGCTACATCCCTGCGCGCCGCGCGGCGAAGGTGGACCCGATGGTGGCGTTGAGGTACGAGTGAAGGCAAAGGGGGATTATGGAGACCCTGCTACAAGACGTCCGATATGGATTGCGAGTTCTGTGGAAGTCGCCTGCATTTACCACGATCGCGGTGCTGACGCTGGCCCTGGGTATTGGCGCGAACACGGCGATTTTTAGTTTGGTGAACGGAATTCTGCTGGCTCCGTTGCCGTACGCACAGCCTGGTGAATTAGTGAGCGTCACGGGGACGTATCCGCGCGGAGCCTTTGTGGCGATGCGGGAGCAAGTCCACTCGATGAAGGTCGCTGCGTATGCAGAAGGACACGAATTTAATTTGACCGGACAAGATGAGCCGGTGCGGCTGACAGGCACGATGGTTTCGGCGGAATTGTTTTCTGTGCTGGGAGCGCGACCGGCGCTGGGGAGAAATTTTCATTCGGGGGAAGATGCAGCTGGACAAGACAATTACGTGATTTTGAGCCACGCGCTTTGGCAGCAGAGGTTTGGGAGCGACCCTTCGATTATTGGGCGAGTAATCGAGATTGAAGGCGTGGGCAGGCAGGTGCTCGGGGTTATGCCGGCGGATTTTCATTTTCCGTCGAACAAAACGCAGATCTGGCTGCCGCTGCACAACGATCCTCGAGATATGGTCGCGTATTGGGCGAGTGACTATATGCCGGTCATCGGCAGGTTGCGGCCAGGAGCGACCCTGGCACAGGCACGCGATGAAATTCGCAGGTTCCAGTTGCATGTGGGGGAACTATTTCCATGGCATATGCCTTCCGACTGGAATCAGGATGTCAGCGTCGTGCCATTGCAGAACCGCATGGTTTCAGACGTGAGGGCGCGGCTGCTAATGCTGCTCGGCGCGGTTGGCCTGATTCTTCTGATTGCGTGCGCGAATGTTGCCAACCTGACGCTTTCGCGGGCGGCAACACGCGAAAAAGAAGTCGCGATTCGGACTGCCCTGGGAGCGGAACGAGGACGGATTACGAGGCAAATGCTGACGGAAAGTGTGCTGCTCGCTCTACTCGGTGGAGTAGTGAGTCTGGGCATGGCAGAGGCCGGGCTGATTTTGCTGAGGCATGTATTGCCCACTGATACCCCGCGTTTAGCGAATGCATACATTGACTGGCGAGTGATGCTCTTTACCGGCGGACTCGCGGTGGTCACGGGATTGTTGTTTGGAATCGCTCCGGCACTTCAGTCTGCGCGCTCGGGATTTACGCAGTTGCTGAAATCGACGGAGCGCGGAGCAACGGTTTCGGTTTCGCAACGCCTGCGGAGCGCGCTAGCGATTGCGGAAGTCGCATTCGCAACTCTGCTGATCATTGCCGCTGGGTTGTTCATCCGGAGTTTCTGGGCGCTCTCGCATACTGACCCGGGATTTCAGACGGAGCGCATCATCACCGCGCGAATTACCCCGAATGAAAGTTTCTGCAGTGACCCTGGACGGTGTCTCTCGTTCTATCGAACGCTTCTTCAGCAAACGCAAGCCACTGCAGGAGTGCACAGCGCGGCTTTGATTAACACGCTGCCGCTTGGGGGCCGGGTTGCGAAATGTTCGTTAGATGTCGAAGGTTACGTCATTCCGGCCGGCAAGACTTCACCCCTGTTTTGGCTGGATGTAGTCACGCCGGATTACTTTCACGTCATGGGCATTCGCTTGCTCGCGGGTAATGGCTTTCCGAAAGATGCGGAGTCGGGCAATCCGGCACTGGCGGTGGTAACTGAATCGACCGCGCGTCGTTACTGGCCGGGGCAGAGCGCAATCGGCAAGCACATTCGCTTTGTGGGCGATACGGAATGGCGCACAGTAGCCGGAGTGATTTCTGACGTCCGCGCCTACAACCTGAAACGGACGCTGCCCGACTTTTTTGAGGGCACAGCATACGTGCCACTCGCGCCCAACGCAACCCAAGAAAATCATCGCGTGCCAAGCGAGATGACGATTGCACTTCGCACAACACTCGATGAGTCGCAGGTGAGCGCGATGCTGCAGCGACTTGTTTCGGACCTGAACCACGATGTTCCGGTCAGCGAAGTGAGAACGATGGACGCGATCGTCTCGGAAGCGGCGTCGACGCCGGCTTCGACTACCTCCCTGTTCATCACCTTTGCAGGAATTGCGCTGGTGCTCGGATTGATTGGAATTTATGGCGTGCTAACTTTTCTGGTTTCGAAACGAACGCGCGAGATCGGTGTTCGCATTGCGCTGGGCGCGCAGCGCAGAGACGTTCTGTGGCTGGTGCTGAAAGAAGGTGCGAAGTTTACGATGACCGGAATCGCGCTCGGGTTGATCGGTGCATTCGTGGTTACACGATGGCTTTCGAGTGAGCTGTACGGCGTGGGCGCGGTTGATCCGCTTACCTATGGATGTGTTGCGGGAATTATGGCGTTCGTGACCATGCTTGCGTGTTATGTGCCGGCACGGCGAGCGATGGAAGTTGATCCGCTGGTGGCGCTGAGATCGGAATAGCGAGTTGGAATTCTGAAGGTTAACGAGGTACGTATGAGCGTATTTCTTCAAGATCTTCGATACGCATTGCGGCAGATGCGCAAGAATTCGGGGTCAACAGCAACGTCAGTGCTGACCCTGGCCCTCGGCATCGGCGCGACGACGGCAATCTTCAGCGTTGTTTATGGCGTGCTGCTGCGGCCGCTGCCCTACAACGATCCGAGTCGCATCATGTCGGTCTTCGAAGTCCAGCCAAATGGCAAATGGAACGAGCTTGCGGACCCAAACTTCGATGATTTTCGCGATCAGAGCCGCAGTTTCGAAGCGGTCGCAAAGTACGGCACCCAGCCGGCGGCTGTTTCAGGCGGTTCGCAGCCGAGCAACTCAGTAATCGGCCATGTTTCGTCTGATTTCTTCGATGTATTCCGCGCCACGCCAATCATAGGGCGCGGCTTGAACGCTTCCGATGATGTGAAAGGAGCAACGCCGGTTGCCGTCGTCAGTTACGGATATTGGAAACAGTACCTCGGCTCCTCTTCGGACTTATCACAGTTACATCTGAAGATCGACAATGCTGTTTATTCGATTGTCGGGGTGATGCCACCGGACTTTGATTTTCCTAAAGATGCAGCGATGTGGGTGGCGGCAGATCGTGAAGGGGAGAATCCAAGCAGAACATCGCATAACTACAACGGAGTCGGGCGCCTGCGCGATGGAATAACAGTGGGGCAGGCGAACGCGGAGATCAGCGCCATTGCGCGGCATATTTATGAGAGTTCGAGCGATCGAGGCGAATACCTGCTGAAAGATGCGACGGTTCTTCCACTGCGGGATTCAATGACGCATGAGGCGCGGCCGGTTCTCCTCATATTGCTTGGAGCTGTCGGATTTCTTTTGCTGGTGGCATGCGCGAATGTGGCCAATCTGCGGCTGGCGCAAGCTTCCGTACGAGCGCGGGAACTTGCCATTCGCACGGCTTTAGGGGCGGCTCGAACACGTTTGATACGGCAATTTGTTACAGAAGCTTTCGTGCTTGCGCTTATAGGCGGCGGCCTAGGGGTGCTGGCAGCTTTTTTCGGTGTGAGCGGATTACTGGCGCTAGCGCCGAAGAGTCTGCCGCGACTGAATGAGGTTGCGATCAATATTCCAGTTCTCGTATTTGCATTTCTGCTGTGCACATTGGTGGCCGTGGGGCTTGGAATTTTCACAGCGATGCGCGCGACGTCGGGCAACGCGCGCGACGCTTTAGCAAATGGAACTCACGGACAAACCGGATCGCAAAGTGTTCAGCGGATCGGGCGAGGGATTGCAGCCGCACAGATTGCTATCACACTGGCGCTGGTCATTGGTGCGGGGCTGCTTGGGCGCAGCTTGATGAAGGTCCTTAATGTCGATCCAGGATTCCGCGTCAACAAAATTGTCACTATGAATATTTCCTTGCCGTGGCTGGGGTGGAACAACCAGAAGGGAAAGCTAAATCAGGCATTGTTCTTTCGAAACTTAGTCGACCGTCTCAAGATCATTCCCGGCGTGCGCAACGTGGGTGTAGCGACGGGGCTGCCAATGGCGGGAGGACTGGCTAATGGCGAGTTCGAAATCATGCGGCCTGATGAACAGCCGAAGACTCCCGACAAATTAGAAGAGCTTGGACCCTTATTCGACACGCTATTTCGCGACAAGCAGCGCGTCGGCACCGCAGACTACTGCGCCGCGACTGAGGGATACTTCGAGACGCTCGGAATACCTCTTGTAAAAGGCCGCATGTTCGCTGATAGTGACGCGCCGGATAGGCAGCATGTGGCACTGATCAGCGAATCACTGGCACGCGAACGCTGGCCGGGACAAGACCCGATTGGTCACACGATTGAGTTCGGGAACATGGATGGCGACTTGCGGCTGCTCACGATTGTGGGCATTGTTGGCGACGTTCACGAATACGGACTCGATCAGCCGCCGCGCCCTACGGTTTATGGCGACCTGCTTCAACGTCCGCTACCCTTTGTCACCGTCACGATGCTGAGCGACGCCGATCCGAGCACGATTGCGCCGCCGGCCCGCGAAATTTTGCATGACATGAATCCTGATATCCCGCCGAAGTTCGGGATCTTTTCGCATGTCTACTCGGAATCGCTCGGGTCAAGACGATTCAACCTGATGCTCGTTGGACTTTTTGCCACCATCGCACTGCTGCTGGCAAGCGCGGGCGTGTTTGGCGTGATGGCTTATTCAGTGAGCCGACGCACGCGGGAAATCGGCGTACGGGTGGCGCTGGGAGCACGCTCGCAAGATGTTCTGACAATGGTTCTGGCACAGGGGCTGCGGACGGTGCTCATCGGCATTGTGATTGGAATTGCCGGTTCGTTCGCGTTAACCCGCACCATACAGTCGCTGCTCTTCGGCGTGACGCCAAGCGATCCATTGACGTTTTGCGCGGTCGTTATGTTGCTGATCGCTGTTGCGCTGCTCGCGTGTTACATCCCGGCACGGAGGGCGGCGAAGGTGGATCCGATGGTGGCATTGAGATACGAGTAAGGCTGAGATGCACGGAATATTTCAAGATATTCGATATGCACTGCGGCAGTTAAAGAAGAGCCCTGGGTTCACAACGATTGCCATCGGGGTAATAGCGTTCGGGATTGGCAGTGCAACGGGAATGCTCGCGATCGTGCAATCAGTGCTGGTGCGTCCGCTGAATTATCCACACCCAGAACAGTTGCTGCTGGTCGGAGTATCGAACACCCCGTCGAGCCAGTTAACGAGTGATGTGCCGCTGTATCTCCAAATGAAGAAGGAGCTTTCCGCGTTTTCTGGTCTTGTGGCTTATCGCAGTATGCCGGTTCCAGTGAAGACTCAGGACGGCACGAAAATGGTATTTGCCCCGCAGGTGACTGCGAACTTTTTCGATGTGCTCGGGGTTGCCCCTCAAAACGGGCGAGCTTTTCATGAAGGCGAGCGCCTTGAGGCGGTGGTCAGTGCTGATTTCTGGCGCAACACACTGCATTCTCGCAAAGATGTTCTTGGAAGCACGCTCGAAGTGAGCGGAGCTTTTTACACCGTTGTTGGCGTTATGCGTCCAGGCTTCAACTTTCCGAATGGCGGATCCCTTTGGACGGTGCTTGATCCTGACGCGAAAGATGCATTTACCCAGGGAATGGACGGAGTAAGCGTTCTCGGACGATTGAAGGCAGGGACTAGCCCGGAAGCCGCGCAGCAGGAAGGAGAGGCCTTTGTTCGGCGATTGCCGAAACAAGAAGCGAACGAGCACCTATGGGTGTATCCATATAGCCGCACGGTTACTGAAGAGGAGAGGCCGGCATTACTCGCTCTACTTGGCGCCTGTTTCCTGCTTTTGCTGATCGCAGTGGTTAACACCGCGAATTTGCAGATTGCCCGGGCGACCCATCGTGAAGCAGAGATCGTGACACGCACCGCATTGGGCGCTACTCGCGCGCATATCATTCGACAGATTCTGACCGAGAGCCTGATACTTTGTGCGGCTGGCGCTGGTGCAGGCTGGCTGCTGGTTTCTGCGATGCTGCAGCTCGCGCGACACTGGTTCGCATGGCTTCCGCGCTTTGATGAGCTGCGGCCAGATCCGTGGACGTTTGCCGCATGCGCAGCATTGGCGATTCTGTGCGGAATCGTGGTGTCGATCGCTCCGGTTTTCCGGTTGCTTCCCGCAGCGAAACAGCTATCCCTTCTCCACACGGCACTCGGCACTTCCACCGCGACACGTTCGCAACGACTCAGCGTCGTGCTCATTTCTGCGGAGATTTCTCTTACCTGTATGCTGCTGGTTGCCGCGACGCTTTTGCTAACGACTTTCAGCGCGATCGAGCACGCTCCTCTTGGATTTCGGTCAGAGGATGTCACGACCTTTCTATTGTGGCCTGTACGGCCTAACACTCCCATTTCTACTGCCCAGGTCACCTTCCGGGGGGTGCTGGATCGGTTGGAGCACGTGGCGGGGGTGCGCGCCGCGGGCATGGTGACATCGCTCCCGCTCTCGAATTTCAGTTTCAGCCTAGATGGGACATTCAGCATTCCGGGGCACGTTTCTTCGAATGTGAAGTACACGACTCAATTGGCGGTGGCCAGCCCTGACTATTTCCGCGCGATGAGTATTCCGATTCTGCAGGGCAGAAGTCTCTCCGCAGGGGACGTGCCGGGAACAAGCCTCGTTGGAGTTGTGAACCGCACTTTTACGCGCAGGTATCTTCCACAGGCGAATCCGGTTGGGCAGCAGGTGGTGCTCGATAAGTATGCGCAGTTTCCCACCCCTATCACGATTGTGGGCGTTTATGGGGACGTAATACAGGGAGACAATCTCGGCGAGCCGGCCGACCCCAAAATCATGATTTCTTACCTCCAACTGCCGCCATTCTCGCCCATTGCGCACATGATGATCGGCCTCGCGCCCGGCTTTGCTGTGCAGGCCGAAGGCTCGCAACACGGCCTTGCATCAGTTATTCAGGGCATCGTGAAAGAAGATGCCCCGGAATTCGCGCTAGATGAAGTTTCCTCGATGAATGCCGCGATTGAGGGTCACCTAAGAACGCGCCGCATGGCTCTACAACTTTCTTCGATTTTCGGCGGTTTGGCTCTGATGCTCTCGATGGCTGGCGTTTACGGGGTTTTGGCCTACCTAACTGGCCAGCGGAGGCGCGAAATCGGAATTCGGCTTGCGCTTGGCGCTACGCGACAGAAGGTGATGATCTTCGTTCTGCGAATCGGCTCCGTAGCGGTAATCGCCGGTGTGGTTGTGGGCTTTGCTGGCGCTTTGCTCGCGTGCCACTGGATTCGGTCGTTCCTCTATGGCGTCTCGGCGTATGACCCTGTGTCATATCTGCTGGTAGCTGGAGTGGTCGCGGTTGCAAGCATTGGCGCAATCGTTGTGCCGGCGCGGCGGGCGGCGAAGGTGGATCCGATGGTTACGTTGAGGTACGAGTGAGGCTGAAAACATGAACTCATCATTGCTTCACAATCTTCAATATGGCGTGCGGCAGTTGCGGCGGAATCCGGGATTCACCGTCACGGTGGTCGTGACTTTGGCGCTTTCGATCGGGGCCAACACCGCAATATTTTCAATTGTGAATGCTCTGTTGCTGAAGAGCCTGCCTTATTCGCATCCCGAGCGGATTGGAGCGATATACACGCGAATGCGGGGAACCGTCGTTTCTGACGAGCGGCACCACATTGATGGTGAGCAATGGGAACTGCTGCGCGATAACGTGCCGGCACTTATTTCCGCAATTTCGAGCATCAGGCCTTCGGGCATAAGCACCGGCCTAAACTTTGAGGCCGGTTCGCGTGCGCAGTACGTGACCGGGGGACGCATTTCCGCACACTACCTTGATGTACTCGAGATTCGGCCGATCGTTGGAAGAAATTTCTCAGAAACCGAAGACGTGCCGGGAGGCGCAAAGACTGCGATTCTGAGCTACAACTTGTGGCGGAACGCGTTTGGGGCTAAGCGTGACATTCTGGGCCAAACAATTTTGCTGAAGGGCGCGCCCTATACAGTTATTGGAGTTCTGCCAGAAGGCGTGACGATGCCGCTGAGCGCCGACGTGTACACGGCAATCCAGGGGAGTCGTCAAGGTGAAGGCTCGGGAACAAACTTCGACTGCATCATGCGCCTGCGGGACGGCGCGACCTGGCAAGAGGCCGATGCTGAAATCAACCGGGCATGGGGTTCCCGTCCCGATCGCTATGAGTTGCAGGATGATCCAAGCGGACAGATCAGCTACTATTCGGTGCCATTACAAAAAGGCGAAACCGACCCGCTGCGTCCACAGGTTTTGACGTTGATGCTGGCGGCGGGACTTATTCTGCTGATCGCCTGCGCTAATCTTGCGGGACTAACGCTCGTTCGTGTTCTGCGGCGCACTCCTGAAATCGCCACACGAGTGGCTTTGGGTGCTTCGCATTGGCAAATCCAAAAACAACTTTGGGTGGAAAACCTCGTACTCGCGTTTGCGGGTGGAATAGCGGGAGTTGTGGTTGGGTTTCTTGCGCTGCGTGGATTGCTGCTTTTGCTTCCCGAGCACTTTTTGCCGGTCTCAGGCGTTTCTCTCGATGGTGGTGTGCTGGCGTTTACCGCTTTAATTTCGGTATTCACCAGCGTGCTCTTCGGCATGCTTCCCGCACTCACCACGCGAAGGTTCGACCTGCGCACCGCAATGGGCAATCGCCAAGCATCTGGCGGCGACCGCTTGCGTTTACGGCAAATACTGATCGCGACCGAAGTTGCGCTCACAGTTGTATTGCTGGCTGCAGCGGGCCTGCTGGTGCGAACGCTTGTTCATCTGCAAACTCTGCCGCCGGGTTTCAATCCTGATGGCGTGATGACCGCGCGCGCCTCGCTCGACGAAGTCCGCTATCACGACGACGCAGCTTTCCGAAATCTGCTTGATGAGAGCACCGCAGCGATGCGACGTATTCCAGGAGTGCAGACGGCCGCAGTCGGCCTGGCTCTGCCGTATGAGCGCACAGTGAATGAAGGAGGAATAACCATCGACGACGGCAGAGAAAAAGGCGAGCAGATCGTCTCTGGACTGGTCTACGTGACGCCTGATTATTTTTCGGCGTTGCAAATTCCACTCACCGCAGGGCGTTATTTTACCGAGTCAGATGGGCCGAATACGCAGCATGTCGCAATCATTAACCAGACATTTGTACGCAAGTTTTTCCATGACGGAAATCCGATTGGACGGCACCTCTTGAAGGACGTCGTCATTGTCGGAGTTGTGGAGGATGTTGCCATGGAGCCGGGTATCGACCGTATCGCACCGCTCACGGCGGAGCAGACGATGTATGTCCCTGCAATGCAGGTACCCGCGCGGCAACTCGCCCTGACCCACATGTGGTTCCAGCCGAGCTGGATTGTTCGCACTTCGCGACCGATTGAAGGCTTGACGGCGCGGATGCAGCGGGCGCTGGCGAGTGTTGATCCCGATCTTCCCTTCTCTGGTTTTTACCGCATGCAGGATTTGCTTGCGAAAGCACTGGTGATGCAAAGCGTAGAAGTGGCTCTCCTGAGCACGATGGCAGCGCTGGCTTTGATCTTGAGCGCAGTCGGAATTTTTGCGCTGGTGGCAAACATCGTGACTCAGAGGACGAGGGAAATCGGCATTCGCATGGCATTAGGTTCAACCATTCGTGAGGCCATTGTTCACGTTGGAGTGCCAGGAGTCCGAGCGTCGGCTATTGGACTGGTGATTGGGCTGTCGTTGTGCGCAGGAGTATTGCGGGTAATGCGCAGCGTGCTTTACGGCGTAGGCGTCTATGACGCGCCTGCGATCATTTCCGCTGTGTTGCTGCTCGCTGCCGTGTCGGTCATTGCAATGAGCGTTCCTGCTTTGAGAATCGCGCGAATCGATCCCGCGAAGACTTTACGAGAGGAATGAGGGAGTTCGATGAATAACCTGCTTCAGGACATTCGATACGCGATGCGGCAGTTGCGCAAGAGCCCGGGATTCACAACGGTTGCCGTTTTGACCCTCGCGCTCGGCATCGGAGCGAATACCGCGATATTCACCGTGGTGAATGCTTTGCTGTTGAAGATGCTGCCGGTGAAAGATCCGCAGCAGCTGGTGGTCGTAGGCGACCCAACGAATCCGAACGAGCGCTCCAACGGGACGCCACGGACGGACGTATTTTCCTATCCTTTATATAAGGAGCTGCGCGACCGCAACGTTGTATTCACCGGATTGTGCGCAGCTGCAACTGACCACCGAATTCAAATCGCTACCGGGCAGGGCGAAGCTGCCGACGAAAAAATAACCGGGCGCATGGTGAGCGGAAACTACTTCACCGTGCTTGGCCTGGAACCTAGCGCCGGGCGCTTGATTTCGGAGTCGGACGACACTGCCGAAGATGCGAATCCGGTTGTGGTTCTGGGATACGACTATTGGCAGCGCAAATTTGCGATGTCGCCAACGATCATCGGAAAAGAGATTCGACTGAATGGATATCCATTTACGGTCATTGGCGTTGCCCCTGCGGGTTTCGACGGCGAAGTAGTCGGAGAGCGGATGTCGCTTTATGTTCCGCTCAGCATGCAGCCAGAAATCGTGCGCGGGCGGCAGTGGAGGAATAAGCCAAACAACTCGTGGTTGTCGCTCACTGGGCGACTGAAGCCAGGAGTGACTGCGGAGCAGGCAAAAGCGAACCTCAACCTTATTTTCAAACAAATTCAAAAGGGGGACTACGGAGCTTCAATTTCCGCCGACGACAGAAACAGTATTCGCGATCTGCGGATCCCGGTCGTGGCCGGCGGCACGGGTTTGTCTGACCTGCGCGGGAACTACCAGACTCCTTTGCTCCTGCTCATGGGCATTGTTGGGCTGGTGCTGCTGATCGCATGCGTGAACGTTGCAAACCTGCTGCTTGCGCGCGCGTCGGTGCGCAACCGCGAAATTGCGGTGCGGCTTGCGGTTGGAGCCAGCCGCAAACGTGTATTACAGCAACTGCTAACTGAAAGCGTCCTTTTGGCATTTCTGGGCGGCGTTGCAGGATCCATATTGGCAATTTGGGGCGTGCGGTTGCTGGTAAGAATCGTTGAATCGAGCGCCATTCTTGCCGTGTTTCCTGACCTGCGTGTGCTTGCGTTCACGGTTGTGATTTCTATGGTGACGGGAATTCTATTTGGGCTGGTTCCCGCGCTGCGAACACTGCGCGTACGAGTTGCGCCGACACTGAAAGATGCGTCCAGAGCAATCGCCGATTCCAGTTCCCGCTTCGGATGGGGCAAGGGGCTGATCGCGGGACAAGTCGCGCTATCTCTACTTGTGCTCTTTGCTGCCGGCCTTCTGCTGCGGAGCTTGCAGAAATTGATGACTCAAGACTTCGGATACAACCGCAAGCACCTGGTGATCGCGCGAACGGATCCGACTGCAGCGGGCTATAGCAACGAGAAGATGAAGCCGCTCGCAGAGCAGTTGGTGTTGCGGATTGTCGCGACTCCAGGCGTGCACGCGGCTACGTACTCGGATAATGGATTGTTTGCCCACAGTGAGAGCGCCGACGCGATCATCGTGCCTGGCTTTGAACGCAGCGCTGATGATCGAGTAGCCAACGAGGATTACGTCGGCCCAGAATATTTCGGAGTGGTCGGCATTCCAATTCTTGCGGGAAGAGGAATTGAGGCCCAGGACACTGAAGCATCGACGCGTGTTGCGGTCGTGAACCAGGCGATGGTCAAGTACTTCTTTGCCGGTCAGAACCCGATCGGCCGCCAGTTCAAGATCGATGACCCGGATTGGACGAATAAGCCGATCACGATTGTGGGCGTCTCACGGAATGCAAAAGACCATGGCAGCGGATTGCGAGAAGCGGTCAAGCCGAGATTTTACATGGCGTTTCAGCAGGTGCCGGAACCGGGCCAGATCGTAATTGAAGCGCAGGTTGGGGGTGATCCGTCGGCATCAGTCGCAAACGTGACGAGTCAGATCAAGAGCGTGGATCCGAATTTGCCAATCGCGTTTGTCAGGACTCTTGATCGACTGGTGGATGACAGCGCGGAAAGCGAAATCGCGCTGGCAAAGCTCTCGGCCCTTTTTGCGGGATTGGCGTTGCTGCTCGCCTGCATTGGGCTTTACGGAGTGATGTCGTATACGGTCGCGGGCCGCACGAGAGAAATCGGGATGCGTATGGCGCTTGGAGCACAGCGTGTGGACGTGATGCAGATGGTCCTGCGCGAGGCCATGCTGCTCGTCGTGGTCGGCTTGGCGGCGGGAATTCCACTGGCAATCGCGGGCAGCCGCGCGCTACGGAGTTTGCTGTTTGGATTGAACACGACAGATCCGATTTCACTGGTCATCGTTGTGGTACTGCTGGCGGTTGTTGGTGCTATTGCGGGGATGATCCCCGCGCGGCGGGCGGCAAAGGTGGATCCGATGGTGGCGTTGAGGTACGAGTGAGGATCATATGAACAGCTTTTTTCAGGACATTCGTTACACGCTGCGACAGATGCGCAGGAGCCCTGGATTCACAGCAATTGCGGTGATCACGCTCGCGCTGGGAATTGGCGCGAACACCGGAATGTTCAGCGTGATTAATTCAGTGCTACTGCACTCGCTTCCGTTTGCGAATCCCAGTCGCTTAATGGTGGTTTGGAAGACGATGACAAACGGTGCACCGAACGCCTTCTCTACTCCCGAGTTTCTGGAATGGAAAGAACAAGGCGGGCTAACCGGAAACATGGGTGCATTTTCTTCTATCGGGAAGAACCTAGGTTCCAAAGACATACCGGAGCGCATCAATGGCGGCCAGATTAATTACGACCTTTTGCCAACTCTCGGAGTCCAACCGGCGACTGGGCGCAATTTTTCCCGGGCGGAAGATACGCCGGGTGCGGCGCCGGTGGTCTTGTTGAGCCATGCGCTATGGACGACCCGCTTCAAGTCGCGCCCAATACTTGGGCAATCCGTCGATCTCGATGGAGCTCCGTACACCGTTATTGGCGTCATGCCGGCAGGCTTCCATGTTCTTTCCAACCTGGAGCTGTTTTGGATTCCTCTGAAACTTGAATCAGTGAACGCGCAAGCTTCCGCACGCAATATTCACTGGCTGTTCGCATTCACTCGGTTGCCCGATGGAACGACGCAGAAGCAGGCCGAAGCGCAAATGGCGACAATCGCAGGACGATTCAAGGCGCAAGATCCGAACGGGGAAGCGGCACTTGGGGTCACATTCCAGTCGGTGAGCGACTTTCAGAACGGAACGATCAAACCAGTGTTGCTGATGCTGATGGGGGCTGTGTGTTTCGTCCTGCTGATCGCATGTTCAAATGTCGCAAACCTACTGCTGGCGCGTGGCAGTGTGCGGCGGCGGGAGATTTCGATTCGTGCTGCACTCGGGGCGGGACAAGGTCGCATTATTCGTCAGTTCTTGACCGAAAGCGTACTGCTCTCTGTGGCTGGTGGCGCGTTGGGCCTGGGGCTGGCTTGGGCCACCATCGAAGTATTAATAGCTATTCACCCTTCGAGCATTCCGTCGGTTGAAGCCATCGGAATTAATGGAAGCGTTCTTGCCTACTCGGCTGTGCTGTGCGGCATAGTCGGCATTCTTTTTGGAATCGCTCCCGCTTGGGAAGGTTCGCATTCGGCAAACGGCGAAGCGCTCAAAGAAGGAGTGCGAGGGAGCAGCGGCTCCGGCAAACACCGAGCGGCGCTGGTAATTGTTGAGACGGCGCTGGCCAGCATTCTGTTAATCGGTGCCGGATTGTCACTCAAAAGTTTGTGGCGTACCGAAAGCGTCGATCCTGGTTTCAATCCGCAGCATGTTCTGACATTCCGAGTGGCGGCTCCTGCGCAATACTCAGGCGCTCGCATTCCACTTTTTTATCAGCAGGTCATCGAGAGGATAAAAGCATTGCCGGATGTTCAATCGGCAGTCCTTGTTCGCAATCTTCCAATGAGCGGGACTGATCCCTCTTTGCCGATTGCAATCGAAGGAACGCCGCCTCCGCCATCGCAAATTCCGATTGTCACGCGCCTGCGTATTGTGGGCCCGCAATATTTTCCCGGCATGCAGATCTCGTTGCTGAGCGGCCGTGAATTTGGCGATGGGGATACGGCTGCAGCCCCGAGGGTTGCGATTGTGAGCAAGAGCCTGGCGAAGCTTTACTGGCCGGGACAAGACGCGCTCGGCAAGCGCATCAAGCCGCAAATGCCCGGCGGAGAGTGGTGCACCGTAATCGGCGTTGCCGCCGATGTCCGCCACTGGACTGCTGATGTGACCGATGTAGAACCTACGGCCTACTACCCGTACACACAAATTCCCGAGTCTTTCTTGCCATTGACGGAAGGAAACATGGCGATTGCCGTGCGCTCCAGAGGCTCTTCCGATCCGCTTAGCGCAATTCGTGCGGCAGTTGGCGAAGTAGATAAAACCGTGCCGCTTTTCCAGGTGCAGACGCTCGAGCAGATGGTTTCCGATGCCGGTTCGCTTCGTCGGTTTGATATGTGGCTGATTGGCGGCTTCGCTGGGCTGGCGTTGATTCTGGCTGCGATTGGAATTTACGGAGTGATGGCGTACTCGGTTTCGCAACGCACACGCGAGATCGGCATTCGCATTGCACTCGGCGCGCAACGCCAAACGGTCCTTCGCCTGGTGTTAAGGCAGGGCGCGACACTGGCAATAGCAGGCGTGCTGTTGGGTATTGCCGGTGCGCTTGGGCTTACGCAGTTAATGGCGAGTTTGCTCTTTGGGGTGAGCGCACGTGACTGGGCGACATTCTCAATCGTTCCGTGGATCGTCCTCGCAATGATTATGGTGGGATGCTACGTGCCTGCGCGCAGGGCTGCAAAGGTGGATCCGATGGTGGCGCTGAGGGAAGAGTGAAATGAATGAGGTAATTCAAGACGTTCGATACGCGCTACGCCAGTTGCGCAAGAGCCCGGGATTCACCGCGGTTGCGGTGATCACACTGGCACTTGGTGTTGGTGCTAATACCGCAATCTTTAGTGCAGTGGAAGGCGTAATGCTTTCACCGCTGCACTATTTCGAGCCTGGACGACTGGTTGCAGTGTGGGAGAGCAATCCGCGATTTCCCCGGGTATGGGCGTCATATCCGAATTTCGCGGATTGGCTGCGAAACACTCATTCTTTTGCGGAGATGGCAGCTTTCCGACAACAAGGGGTCGATCTTACATCGCCCGGCGCACCGGCTCATCTTACGGCTTCGCAAGTGACTTCTGGCTTTTTCCATCTGCTGGGGGTTCAGTTGAGGTTGGGACGGGAATTTTCGAAGAGCGAAGACCAACATGGCGGAACACCGGTAGCCATCATCAGCAACCAATTATGGAAGGATCGGTTTGCCGGTAGCTCCAAGGTGGTCGGAAGCGTCCTGACTCTCGACGGAACCGATTACTCGGTCGTAGGGGTTGCTCCCACAGGGTTTCATCTCGAAGGGGCTGCGGATCTCTATATTCCGCTTGGCCAAGGTGAGCCGTTGATTCTGAACAATCGCGCGAGTCACGACGGCATTTTTGTCCTCGCGCGGCTGGCGCCCGGTGTGACTCTTAATCAAGCACAAGCGGAGATGAGTGCAATTCAGAATCGGTTGGATCGACTTTATCCGAACGACAACCGCGACCTCGGGATTTATGTGGAGCCTCTCAAGCAGATGATCGTCGGGGAAGCAAGCAGAATCCTTTTACTGATTAGTGGGGCGGTTGGTCTAGTTTTATTGATTGCATGCGCGAACATCAGCAATCTGCTTCTGGCGCGGTCAACGGTACGAAGCCGCGAGTTTGCAATTCGATCTGCGCTGGGAGCTAGTCGCGCGCGTGTACTGCGCCAACTATTAACCGAATCACTGCTTCTTTCCTTAGCCGGAGCTTGTGCCGGAGTCGGAGTTGCGATTTGCGGCACGAAATTCTTCCTGGCGGCCATGCCGGGAATGCTGCCACGAAGCGATGACATTGCGCTGAACGGTACAGTCCTGCTTTACACGCTGGGTATTGCGGTCACGATCGGAGTTCTATTCGGTCTGGCCCCCGCCCTAAAGAGTTCAACTGCAGACCCGCAGTCGACGCTCAAACAAGGAGGCCATGGTTCCACTGCTTCGAATCGTCATGCTCAGAACTTTTTCATTGTTTTGCAGGTGAGTTTGACACTGCTTTTGCTGGCGGGCGCGGGGTTGCTTTTGCGTACAATGCTTCATCTTCGGGATGCTAACCCGGGCTTTGATCCTACAAATGTAATCACATTTAAAGTTGGGGTCTCACACACGCTGACCCGAACCGCTGCGAGCACACGAGTAGTCTACCAAGAGTTAGTTAATCGTATTCGGCAGGTTCCCGGCGTTCAGGATGCAGACTTCACTGACGCTGTCCCGCTCACAGGAGAAACTGGAACCATGCCATTCTGGCTGGACTCGCAAAGACCCGTGTCACTGCAGGGAGCGCCGCGGCTGCAGGCATTTATTACGGGAACGAACTATCTCCGAGTGTTGAAGATACCTGTGCTACAAGGCCGAGTTTTTAATCAAGAGGATACGACGAAGTCTCCATGCGTGGCGGTCATCGATAGTGCCTTTCGAGATGAGTACTTTGCAGGCCGGGATCCTCTGGGGCACACAATTACGGCCGGGTTCGCGTCATTTGGCCCGTGCGTAATTGTTGGCGTGGCTGGCCATGTGAAGAACTGGGCTCTCGATGAGACGAATACAAAGAACGAAAGCCAAGCGTACTACTCGCTCTATCAGGATCCTGACAAGTGGGTGCCGGTCAATTATCCCGATACAAAGATGATCGTCCGCACTCCCCTTGAAGTCGCGGCCGTAATGCGGGCTATCAAAGCGGTCGTGCAGCAGCAGAGCAGCGACGAGCCGGTGTACGAGGTTCGAACGATGGAGGAAATTGTTTCCGACTCGATGTCTACACAGCGATTTCCGATGATTCTGCTGGGCACTCTTGCAGTTTTGTCACTGGCGCTGGCGAGCGTCGGAATTTCCGGAGTAATTTCTTACTCGGTTACGCAGCGAGTGCAGGAAATTGGGGTTCGGATGGCACTGGGTGCTAATAAGGAGAACATCCTGAGCTTGATGGTTACAGAGGAATTGAAAGTGTGTTTCGTCGGGATTGCGCTGGGTGTAATCGTTGCCTTGTTGCTCGGCGGAATCGTGCCAGGTTTAACAGATGTGCTGGCTGGATCGGTCCGAGAGATCCAAACACGCTGGCCGTAGTTTCAGTGGCCCTGATGAGCGTGGCCGCAGTAGCCGCCTACATTCCGGCGCGACGCGCGGCGAAGGTGGATCCGATGGTGACGCTGAGAGAAGAGTGAGGGAAATTGAAGGAAATACTTTCGGGAGACATATGATTCAATTCAAAAATTTGGAACGCAGTTATAAGACACCGGCAGGCCAGTTTTTTGTGCTGCGGCGGGTGAACCTCGAGATTCAGCAGGGTGAATTCATCACCATCATGGGGCCGTCGGGCGCGGGTAAGTCTTCGTTATTAAACGTGCTGGCGCTGCTCGATGACGCTTGGGACGGCGAATACTGGTTTCGCGAGCAGGCGGTACATAAGATGAAGCGTAAGGAGCGGGCTGAGCTTGCGAAGAAAAATATTGGCATGGTGTTTCAGAGTTACCACCTGCTGGACGATTTGACAGTGCGCGAGAACATCGACCTGCCGCTTTCTTACAAAGACATCCCAAACAAACAGCGGCAAGGCATGGTTGCCGACACGCTGGACCGGTTTCAAATCGTTGCGAAAAAAGATTTGTTCCCCAGCCAGCTTTCGGGTGGGCAGCAGCAGCTAGTTGGAATCGCGCGGGCGGTGATTCACAAACCTGTGCTGCTGTTGGCGGATGAGCCGACCGGAAATCTGCATTCGTCGCAGGCAAAGGAGATCATGGAACTATTTCGCGAGTTGAATCAGCAAGGGACGACGATTGTTCAGGTCACACACTCGGAGGTGAATGCAGGATACGGATCACGGACAATTCAGTTGCGTGATGGCTGGGTTGTTGGCGACACGGCGAATCCGGAGTTGCAGCCGTATGAGGCGGTGAAGCAATGAGCGCGAGATCGGTCGTGCGTATGGCAGATCGGGGTGCGGCGGCTGCACCGGGATTTTGGCGACTGTTCCTGCGGGACAGCTTTATTCAGCTGTTCACGTTCTGGTTGTTCATTTCTCTTTCGCCAGTGAGCTATGGACAGCAGGCTTCCTCGAGGAACGTAGGCGCGTCGACATCGTCTGCGTCAACATCGTCTGCGCAGCCGAACGCTCCTGTTCCGCTTGAGTTGCCCAAGTCACGGAATCCGTTCAGCGCGTACGCGGCGAGCGAGGCGCCGGAACCTTCGCTCGTGAACTCGCCGACTCTCACCCAACTGATTCGCGATGGCAAATTGTATCTGTCGCTGAAGGATGCGATTCGTTTAGCACTTGAAAATAATCTCGACATTGCAATCGCGCGTTACAACCTGCCGATTGCCGAAACAGATATTTTGCGTACGAAAGCGGGCGGCGTATTTCGCGGAGTCAATGCCGGAATCGTGCAAGGCACGCCGGGCGGCGGCGTGGGCGGATTCGGGACTGGCGCTCCGGGAGCAGGAGCGGGCGGGACCACGGCAGGCGCGGGTGGTGCTGGAGCGGGAGCGTCAGGCTTAGTGCAATCGACGTTAGGTATCGGTACAGCGGTGCAGTCGTACGATCCGATCGTTTTTGGCTCAATAGGCGCGGAACATCAGACGACACCGCTTGCAAATTTGCAGATTTACGGTGTCCCGTTGCTGCAAACAAATACTGGGCAAGCGAACTTTGGATTTGAGCAGGCATTTGCGACGGGCACGACTTTGAGTTTCGAATTCAATAACAATAGTCAGACTACGAACAGCATATTTTCAAACCTGTCTCCGGCGCTCGGGTCGATGTATCGGCTCACATTTACGCAGCAGTTGCTTTCGGGCTTTGGCTTAGGGCCGAATCTGCGTTATCTGAGGATCGCAAAGAATGACAAGAAGATTTCTGATATCGCATTCAAAGATCAGGTGATTGCTACCGTGACCCAAGTCAAGAATATTTATTGGGACCTGGTGGATGCTTTCGAACAGGCGCGAGTGAACGAGCAATCAGTTGGGTTCGCGCAGCAATCGCTCGATAACGCAAAGAAACAATTGCAACTCGAGAGTATTCCAGCGATGGACGTGACACGTGCTGAGGCTGAAGTCTCGAAGCGCGAACAGGACCTGACCGTAGCGCGAACCAGCCTGCAGTTGCAGGAACTGCTGATGAAAAATGCGCTTACAAAAAGTCTGGACGATCCGGTGCTTGAGTCAGTGAATGTTGTTCCAACAGATCGAGCGCAGACGGCAGAACCACGAGCGAACCAGTCTGTCCAGGACCTTATTACGGAGGCACTACGAGACCGTCCAGAGCTGCAGGAATCAGATGTTGATCTAGTGAACCGGCAGATCAGCCGCAAGGCGGCGAGGAATGCATTGCTGCCATCGCTGTCGTTGGTCGGCTTTTATGGCGGGTCGGGATTGGCGGGGCCTTTAAATCCTGCGTACCACATTAATGGGGTGCAGAACGTTTCGAATGTTCCCATAGATTATTCTGGAGCACTGCAAAATGCGTTCAACAATACCGCACCGGATTATTATCTCGGATTCAATCTAAATATCCCGATTCGCAATCGCGTGGCGAAAGCAGACCAATATCGGTCAGAACTTGAATACCGGCAGGCAGAGTTGCGGCGAGAGGAGTTGCGCAAACAAATTCGAATCGAAGTCCGCAATGCGGAATACGCCCTTCAACAGACCGCCGCGCGAGTGGATGCAGCTAAGAAAGCACGCGATCTGTCGCAGAGGACACTCGAGATCACACAAAAGGAACAGACGTTGGGCGCGGGTTCAATCTTTCAGACGATGACCGCGCAACGCGATCTGGCGCTGGCGGAGCTTGATCTCGTCAGTGCAATGACGGTCTACGAGAAGGCCAAAGTCGAGCTGGACCGGGCGACGGCGGCCACTTTGGAACATAATGGAATTCAGATTCAGAATGCGATCAGTGGTGTAATGAGTAATCCGGCGCCGTAATTCAAATGCGGAAAGCAGGTTCCGCTGCGCTCGGAATGACAGTATAAATAGCTAAAGACAGCTTTTCCGTAACCACTCGAGAAAATCATGCCGACTACCGCCAAGCCGCATGAAATACATATTCCCGCAGCTCTGGCAAAGGCTGCACATGCTCCGCGAATCCTGGCCGCCGACGATCAACAACACATATTGGAGGCTATCGAGCTTCTGCTGAAGCCGCAAGGCTACAAAGTTGATGCGGTGCGATCTCCTGAACTCGCGCACGATGCGCTGAACAGCGTGCAGTACGATGCTGTGCTGATCGACTTGAACTACACGCGGGACACGACATCGGGGCAAGAGGGGCTCGATTTGCTTTCTGAAATCGTCGCGCTCGATAGCACGTTGCCCGTGATCGTAATGACAGCCTGGGGCAATGTTGAGCTTGCGGTCGAAGCAATGCGCCGCGGGGCGCGAGACTTCATCCAGAAGCCGTGGGAAAACGAACGGCTGCTTTCGATATTGCGAACGCAGGTAGAGCTGCATCGGGCGCTACAGGAGTCCGAACGGCTCGCGGCTGAAAACCGTTTGCTGAATGCGCAGGGCAGACCGGAACTGATTGCGGCGGCGCCTGCAATGGCTGCCCTGCTTGAGACGATCACCCGAATTGCGCCGTCGGACGCGAATGTACTTGTGACTGGCGAACATGGGACTGGCAAAGAAGTTGTTGCGCGAACGATTCATGCGTTGTCTTTGCGCAGCAGCAGGCCGCTGATTACGGTGAACACAGGAGGTCTGGCGGAGGGAGTCTTCGAGAGCGAGCTATTTGGCCATGTGAAAGGCGCGTTCACCGATGCGCGGACTGATCGCATTGGCCGCTTTGAACTGGCCGATGGCGGAACGATCTTTCTCGATGAGATCGGAAACGTTCCTTTGCACCAGCAGGCCAAGCTCTTGCGTGTGATTGAGTCGAGAGAAATGGAACGAGTGGGTTCCTCGCGGAGCAAAACCATTGACGTTCGCATGATCTCGGCGACAAATACTGATTTAAAAACGGCATGTGCGGCCGGTCAATTTCGCGAAGACCTTCTGTTTCGACTGAACACGGTGGAGTTGCACTTACCGCCGATGCGGGAGAGGCGGGACGATATTCCCGCGCTGGCGGTGCATTTCCTTTCGCAATACGCGTCGCGTTATCGGCGCGAGGTGAAAGGGATTGATCCCGCAGCCTTGCAGATGCTGTTGCAATATTCGTGGCCTGGAAATGTGCGCGAACTGGAACATACCATGGAACGTGCCGTCCTGATGTGCCGCAGCGAGCAACTGCAGCCTGGTGATCTGGGCTTGGGGACGCAGCGGGCGCAGGCACCAAACCTCGAGGAATTGAGCCTGGAGGCGGTTGAAAGTATCCTGATTCGCAAAGCGCTGCAGCGCTTTCAGGGCAACGTGAGTCAGGCGGCGGAGGCACTTGGCCTGAGCCGCGGCGCGTTGTACCGGCGGATGGAAAAGTATGGGCTCTAGCCCAGGCCTCAGAAATATCTCGACGCCGCACAAACGAAAATATCGCCGGGCGCCGTTCGAGCGTCGAATTACGCGATTTTCACTCCTGCTGGTTATTCCCGGCCTGATTGTCAGCGGCAGTTTGATTTGGCAGCAAACCTGGTCGCTCGAATCAAAGTCGATCTTGTTTGGCGCTGAGCTGCTGGCATGCCTGATCATCGGCGCTTCGCTTCATGATCATGTGGTGCGTCCGCTGCAGACGCTGGCGAATGTTGTGGGAGCATTGCGTGACGAAGATTATTCCTTTCGGGCACGGCTTGCGGTTCCAAATGACGCCCTCGGCGAACTTTCACTGGAAGTGAATTCCCTCGCTGATTTGTTGGCACAACACCGTACGGGGGCGATTGAGGCAGCGGCGCTCTTGCAGAGGGTTGTGGAAGAGGTAGATATCCCGATTTTTGCATTCGACCCGGACAATAAGCTGCGGCTCATGAACTCTGCGGGCGAAAAATTGTTGCAGCGGCCGTCGACGGTATTGCTGGGAAAAACGGCGCGGGATTTGCACCTGGAGAATTCGTTGTTGTGCGACAACGAAACTTTGGTCGAGTTGCCGTTTGCGAATGATGCGAGATGGTTCGTCCGGCGCAGTGCCTTTCGCCAGCAAGGAGTGCCGCATACGCTGGTGGTGCTTTCGGATGTGAGCCGAGCGTTGCGAGAAGAAGAGCGGCGCGCGTGGCAGCGGCTGATTCGCGTGATGGGGCACGAGCTCAATAATTCGCTTGCTCCGATTAAATCGATCGCGGGGAGCCTGAATGCGCGGTTATCGGGCACGGAACTGCCCGCGGAAGAACGGCAGGACTTCGAGCGCGGGCTTAGCATTATCGAGAACCGGGCGGCATCGCTCAATCGTTTCCTGCAGGCCTATCGTCAGTTGGCGCAAATGCCAGCGCCAGCCCTGCAAAGATGTTCGGTATCGGCGATCGTCAAAAGAGTGGCGGCGCTTGAAACTCGGGTGCCGGTTTCAATTGTGGCCGGCCCGGAGGTCATGCTGATGGCGGATCCAGACCAACTCGAGCAGATGCTGATCAATTTGCTGCGTAATGCTGCCGAGGCTGCGCTGCAGACCCTGGACGGTGGCGATAATTCGAATGGATCAAGGACGCATGCCGAGCCAACAATCCAACTGAGTTGGAAAATCGCCGAACATGACGTGCTGCTGACGATTGAGGACAACGGGCCGGGACTGATGAATCCCAGCAACGTCTTCGTGCCCTTCTATACGACGAAGCCCGCGGGGAGCGGCATTGGGCTCGTGCTTTCGAGGCAAATTGCGGAGTCACACGGCGGTTCGCTCGAATTGGAAAATCGGCCGCACGGGAATGGCTGTATCGTGACACTGAGCTTGCCGCTAAAAGTACCGGTCAGGAGCGAGGATCGAGTCTGAACGGCGGCCTAAAGCAACGCGAGCGTCAACGGATCGAATTCTCCACAGAAATATTTGTCAAGAGCTTCTGTAAAAACTTGATTCTCGGCAGCCGCTTTTGCGAACAACGTCATTGAAGAGCGAAATTTCATGGCGTCAATGCAGCCGAAGATATCTTCTGCTGAAGTAGTTTTAGCGGCATTCACCAATCTTGTGCATTCGATCAGGCAAGGGCCTAAAAGGTCGTGATCCAGGTAAGCAGTAGCTTCTGGCAGCGATGCAATTCCGAAGTGTGCAGAATTTGCGCTATAGCCCAAACCTTTTAATTGAGGAAAGATGAACCAGATCCAGTGCCCGCGCTTGCGGCCAGCCTTGAGCTCTGAATAAACCGATTCGATGACAGGCTGCTGCGCGTCAACGAAACGTTGCAGGTTGAAAGGATCATCTTGCATTTGATTGCGCACGCGCTGCATTGCGACTTTTCTTAGCTTATCCGAATGTAACCGGCGGCTGCGGAGAGCGGCCAGATTTGAGAGAATAGACGATTATCCAAATGGCTGATTTCTTACTTGAGATTGGGACGGAAGAGATTCCGGCGCGAATGATTGCAGGCGCACAGGAGGAATTGCGCCGACGTGTCGGCGACCTGCTGGCGCGCGAGCGGCTCTCCGCATCGGGCGAGATTGCGAGCCTGGATACCCCTCGGCGGTTATCGGTAATAGCACGGGGGATTCCAGAGGCGCAGCCGGATCTAACGGAGCAAATTAATGGTCCCGCGGTAACCGTGGCGTTCAAAGATGGACAGCCAGGGCCGGCAGCGCATGCCTTTGCCAAGAAGTCAGGCCTCGATGTCGCGCAACTTGAACGGGTAACGACCGCCAAGGGCGAATATCTCTCGGCGAAAATCACGAAAAAAGGTCGCGGCGCGGCGGAAATCCTGGCTGAGTTGCTGCCGCGAGAGCTTGCTTCCATCTACTGGCCAAAAAACATGTATTGGCGAAAGCCCACGGAACGATTTGTGAGGCCAGTGCGATGGGCTGTCGCCATGATCGATGATCGAGTAGTTCCGCTTGAGTTCGACGGCATTCGGGCGAGAAACGAATCACGCGGCCACAGGATTTTGTCGCCGGGAGGCGTGCATATCCCGCGTGCCGGATCGGAATACGTGGAAGCGCTGCGGGGCGCGAAAGTGATGGGGCGGATTGAACGCGAGCAGCAGATTCGGAAAGCACTGGACGCTGCGACCAGGACAATCTCCAGCGCGCGGTGGCGTGAGGACAGCGAACTGCTTGAGACGGTGGTGAACCTGACGGAGTGGCCCTCGGTGATCCTGGGCAGTTTTGATCGCGAATTTCTTCAGCTGCCGGAAGAAGTTTTGGTCACGGTGATGCGCGATCATCAGAAGTACTTCGCGATTGAAGACGCAAAAGGAAAGCTCCTTCCTAATTTTCTGGCGGTGCTGAATACAGATGCAGATCCGCGAGGGGTGATCCAACACGGTAACGAGCGCGTTTTGCGAGCGCGGTTCAATGATGCGCGGTTTTTCTGGGAAACGGACCAGAAGCATCCCCTGCGAGAGCGGCTGCCCTGGTTGAAGAACGTTACGTTTCAAAAAGACCTGGGCAGCTACCATGACAAGACAATGCGGGTGCAGCGGCTGTGCAGTTGGATTTGCGAGGCAGTGCGGCAGGGTGGACTTCAAATACGGCCGGGCGTGGTGCACAAAGCCGCTTGCCTTGCGAAAACGGACTTAACGACGGAGCTGGTGAAAGAGTTTACCGAGCTGCAAGGGATTGTGGGCGGATTGTATGCGCGAGTGCAGGTGCTTGACCGCGGCATGCCGGATGAAACTCGGCAGGCGATTGGGCAGACAATTTACGACCAGTACAAACCGGAGTCAGCGGAAGATTCAGTGCCACAGAAGCTTGAAGGCGCCGTACTTTCGATCGCCGACAAAGTAGATACGATTACGGGAATGTTTGCCCTTCGTATGCAGCCAACGGGATCGAAAGATCCCTTTGCATTGCGACGGCAGGCAAATGGGATTGTAAGGACGATAGCTGAGCACAAGCTGCCGATTGAAATCTGGCAAGTATTTAAGCTTGCGCGAGAGACGTATCGCGGCAGCGAAGCAGAAAAGAGATTTCCTCGCAACGTAGACTTTGAAGAATCAATTCGCGCATTTTTCCGCGAGCGGCTGGAGTTCTATCTGCGCGATCAGCTTGCTAATAAGTATGACGTAGTGAATGCGGTGCTGGCGGCCGGTGCAGACGATATAGTAGACGCCGTGGCACGAGTGGAAGCGGTTGCGAAAGTACGTGGCTCGGCTGATTTTGAATCGATTTCGATCGCGTTCAAGAGAGTGAAGAACATTCTGCGGCAGGCGAATGAAAGTGGGAAGCGCATCGGATCTACAGTGGACCAAACTGCCTACCAGGAGGAGCCGGAGAAGAAGCTGGGCGCCATGATTCCCGAGATCGTGCAGAAGGTTGATGGTCTGAGGCGGGCACAGGATTATTCAGGAGCCCTGGCGGAAATTTCGCGGATTCGCCCCGCAGTAGACGCATTTTTCGATAAAGTAATGGTGATGGTCGAGGATGAAAGTTTGCGCGCCAATCGGCTGGCGCTGCTGCAGACGCTGCTGAGGGAATTTTCAACGATTGCCGATTTTTCGGAAATCGTGACGGAAGGCAAAGCGTAATCCTTGGATGATGTCATTCCGAATAGCTTTAGCTATGAGGAATCTGCTTTACCCAAACAAAGAGCAGGTTTCTCACGCCTGAAGGCGTTCGGAATGACAGCACCTGTCGGTAGTAGTTAATGGACACTATAAATCCAGCCACAGAAAAGGACATGCACTGATATGGCTACAACGACGCTTCCAGAAACTGGGATTCGCAATGGCGGAAAGAGCGCTCCCAAGAGCGCGACAAAATACGTTTATTCGTTTGGCGGAGGCAAAGCCGATGGCAACGGCAAAATGAAGGACGAACTCGGCGGAAAGGGCGCCGGCCTGGCCGAAATGACGAATGCCGGCTTGCCTGTACCTCCGGGATTCACGATCCAGACGGAGGCCTGTCGCGACTACATGAGGCAGGGCGGCGTATCGGAGGAAGTCGATCGGCAGATGGAAGAAGCGCTGCGGCGGCTTGAGGATTTGCAGGGACAAAAGCTCGGGCACGGAGAAAATCCGCTGCTGGTGAGTGTGCGTTCGGGCGCGAAGTTTTCCATGCCGGGCATGATGGACACAATTCTCAATCTGGGTCTTAACGATGAAAGCGTGGAATCGCTGGCGAGGCGAAGCAGCAATCCTCGCTTTGCATATGACTCATATCGCCGTCTTATTCAGATGTTCGGCAATGTCGTGCTTGATATCGAGAAGCACGCTTTTGACGAAGTTTTCGATGCAAAGAAGAAACAGAAAAAAGCCAAGCTCGATACCGACCTGGATGCCAACGCGCTGAAGGAAGTAATCGCGGAATACAAGAAGGTTGTGAAGAAGCATGCCAAGCGCGATTTTCCTCAGGACCCACAGGAACAGCTGGTGATGGCCCGCGACGCGGTGTTTCGTTCATGGTTGAATGAGCGCGCGAAGCATTACCGCCGAATCAACAACATTTCGGATGATCTTGGAACGGCGGTTAATGTTCAGGCGATGGTTTTCGGCAATCTAGGGGATACGAGCGGAACAGGTGTCGGATTCACGCGCAACCCTGCGATCGGAACCAAAGAATTTTATGGCGAGTTCCTGATGAATGCGCAAGGTGAGGACGTGGTCGCGGGTATTCGCACTCCTGTTCATATTTCCGAGCTCGAAAAGGTCATGCCGGATGTTTACCGCCAGTTACGTGAAATCACAACTCGTCTCGAAAAACATTACCGCGACATGCAGGACTTCGAGTTCACCATTCAGGATGGCAAGCTCTACATGTTGCAGACGCGTAACGGAAAGCGCACAGGAATTGCCGCAGTGCGTGTTGCGCTACAGATGGTCGATGAAGGCCTGATCACGAAGGAAGAAGCGATTTTCCGTGTGGAACCGAACCAGCTTTATGACTTCCTGGTTCCGCGCCTCGATGAGAAGAACGTGAAGATTGATGTGCTGGCGACTGGGTTACCAGCATCTCCCGGGGCGGCGGTTGGACAGATTGTTTTCACTGCCGACGATGCAGTGAAAAAGGCGGGACACGGTGCAAAGAAGAATCCAGTCATCCTTGTTCGCGCGGAGACGACGCCGGAAGACATTCACGGAATGGAAGTCGCTGCGGGAATTTTGACTTCGCGCGGTGGCATGACGAGCCACGCCGCTGTTGTGACCCGCGGCATGGGCAAGTGCTGCGTCGCGGGTGCTGGTGAGATTCACGTAGACGAAAAAAAACGCGAAATGCACGTCAAAGGTCAGACGTTCAATGAAGGTGATTGGATTTCGCTTGATGGCACGACCGGGAGGGTGATCAAGGGCAAGCTGAATGCGATCCCGCCCAAGGCAGACGATCCGGAGCTTTTGAAATTCATGAGTTGGGCGGAGCCGTTCCGCACAATGAAAGTGCGCGCCAACGCCGACATTCCGCGCGATGCAATCCAGGCGCGAGGGTTTGGGGCGGAAGGAATCGGATTGTGCCGCACCGAGCACATGTTCTTCGCTGAAGACCGCATTCCGCATATGCGGGCGATGATTCTTGCTAACAATGAGAAAGACCGCCGTGCCGCGCTGAAGAAGCTTTTGCCAATGCAGCGTTCGGATTTTGCCGGAGTTTTCAAGGCGATGGATGGATTCGCCGTAACGATCCGTACGCTTGATCCTCCACTCCATGAATTTTTGCCCCGGCGCGAAGATCTAATGGTTGAGATTGCGGTACTGGAAGCGACGAAGCCGAAGGCTCCAAAGCTCAAGGAACTGCGAAATCTTCTGCGACGTGTGGAAGAGTTGCACGAGTTCAACCCGATGCTGGGGCATCGCGGATGCCGTTTGGGAATCACTTATCCCGAGATCACCGAAATGCAGGCACGCGCAATTTTCGAGGCTGCGGTCGCGGTCGCAAAAGCTGGCGTGAAGGTCTATCCGGAAGTGATGATCCCGTTGACAGCGACGCTGAAGGAAATGGCGAACCAGGCCGCGATTGTGCACCGGGTGGCGAAGGAAGTATTCGAAGAGAAGGGGCAAAAGGTTGAGTACATGGTTGGCACGATGATTGAACTCCCGCGTGCCGCACTGGTTGCGGATGAAATCGCGAAGGAAGCGCAGTTTTTTTCTTTCGGAACCAATGACCTGACGCAGACAACATTCGGATTCTCGCGAGACGATATCAATAAGGTACTGCCCACGTATATTGGGGAAGGCATTCTGAAGCAGGATCCGTTTGCGGTGCTGGATCGTGAGGGCGTGGGACAACTCGTCAGAATGGCTACGGAGCGCGGCCGGAAGACTCGTCCTAATCTCAAAGTCGGAATATGCGGCGAACACGGTGGAGAACCGTCGTCGGTGGAGTTCTGCTACCAGGTTGGATTGAATTATGTTTCGTGCTCGCCGTTCCGCGTGTTGACGGCACGACTGGCTGCGGCACAGGCTGCTGCGAGCGATAAGTTGAAGACTGAAGGTGGACGGACGAAGTAGGTTCCATCACCTGTCCAAAAGACGAAGTCAAAACCCCACCCTGTCCCAAAGAACGGGACAGAGGTGGGCAGCCCATCCTCTTTAAACCCATCCTCTTTAAATATGTGCGCGATGTTCTGACCCCGGAGCGTGCAAAACAATATTTCGGCGGGCCAAATTGGCCGCTGGGGCTGATTTCTACTAAGTAGTTGCCAATCATACAGTTCCACCAGGTTGTCCTAATTCTGGGGGACAACTTGTCCCCTGCCAAATTCCGTCATCCAATTCGGCTCCATATTTTCAACAACTTAGCTCATCGTCCTTTTGGCCATTCTCCTGCTTTTAATTAGGCCAGGAGAGGACTCATGAGCAAGAAGGCTTTAAGACGCATGTTGAACGTTGCCTTGTTACTCGCGGCCATATATGGCCTAACACAAACGATCCATCGATCAACCTTTAACAAAGTAGTTTCGCCAATCGCTTCAGCAGTGTGGGGTTCCTAAGGGAATTGAGCACCGCCATGAAAACAATGAAAGCCACTTCGAAAACATCTATCGTCAGGAATGGATTGAGCACGTTTGCGATCCTGCTTCTCCTGGCATTTGCGCCGGCGGCTTTTGCCGCGGGGCCCGCGACGGTTCGCGGGTTCAATCGTGCGCACCCTAAATTCTCAAACGATCTCGACTATTCACACGGCAACAAAATGGTCGATGTGATTGTGCAGTACCGCGTCACACCGACCGCGACGCATTATTCGAGAATGGCGTCGCGTGGCGCGTTCGTGAAGTCGAAATTGCACGGCATTCACGCTGCGGCGTTCCGGATTCCGGCATCAGCCATTCCGCTGCTCGAAAAAGACCCGGACGTTCTGTACGTTTCGCCGGACCGGCCCGTGCAGATGCATGCGATTTCCGAATATGAGCCATATAGTGCCGCCGTCATGGCAACTGCAGCCGCGCAGCAGTATGCGTTGGATGGCACGGGAATCGGCATCGCGGTGATCGATAGCGGTGTCAGCGATCATCCGGACCTGCACAATGCAGCCGGCGCTTCTCGCGTCGTGTACAGCCAAAGCTTCGTCCCCGGAGACCCGACGACCGCAGATGGTTATGGTCACGGGACGCATGTCGCCGGAATTCTCGGTGGTGATGGAGCAGCCTCAGCCCCCGGTTCTGGATATTCCATCCAGTTCAGCGGCATGGCGCCGAATGTCAACATTATCAACCTGCGAGTTCTCGACCAGAACGGCGTGGGCTCCGACAGCCAAGTGATCGCAGCAATTCAACAGGCGATCGCGCTTAAGAATCAGTACAACATTCGCGTGATTAACCTGTCGCTTGGACGTCCGGTATATGAGAGCTATACGCTCGACCCTCTTTGCCAGGCAGTTGAACAAGCATGGCAGGCGGGAATCGTAGTCGTAGTTGCGGCAGGAAACAGTGGCCGCGACGATTCGCAGCATACGGCTGGGTTCGCTACAGTCGATGCGCCGGGCAACGATCCTTACGTGATCACGGTGGGTGCAACTCGCACCTTCGGCAGTGGAAATCGTGTGGATGATGCAATTGCCAGCTACAGCTCGAAAGGGCCAACGCTGCTCGATCACATCGTGAAGCCGGACGTTGTCGCGCCGGGCAATCGAATCATTTCCTTGCTCGCGAGCGGCAGCACTCTGGACAACGGTTATCACTCACTTGAAGTAACGCCGGATGCATGCACTGGCACCTGCAAGACGCAGTATTTCCGCTTGAGCGGCACTAGCATGGCAACGCCGGTAGTGAGCGGCGCCGTAGCACTGATGCTTCAGCAGAATCCAGGCCTTACGCCGGACACGGTGAAGGCACGGCTAATGAAGACGGCGTGGAAAGGCTTCGGAACGTTCTGCAGTTCGTGGGACATCTTCAACAATCTATACAACAACCAATACGACCTGTTCACCTACGGTGCCGGATATCTGGATGTCGATCAGGCTCTGGGCAGCAGCGATGTCGCCAATGGAGCGGCTTTATCGCCGTCCGTAGTTTACAACGCCAGCAACCGGACGCTTTCGGTCCAGAACACAGGTTCCTCGAATATGGCTAATTCAGTCATTTGGGGCAACTCGGTGATCTGGGGCACATCGGTGGTATGGGGCGGTTCGGTGATCTCCGCCAACTCGGTCATTTGGGGAAACTCGGTGATCTGGGGAAACTCGGTGGTTTGGGGAAACAACTCAGATTCAGGGTTCAGCGTGATCTGGGGACAAAGCGTGGTCTGGGGTAATAGCAGCTTTACCACGGCCTATAGCGACGGGCAGGACGGGGAAAACTAACCGTGAAATCCCTTCCCACAAAGGCAGCCGTTCTCGTTGATTGCGTGGCGGCGCTAAGCGTGGTCCTGCTGTTACGGGCCGTGCTGATGAGGACCGCAGTCCACGATTGGTGGCAGTTTGCAGCATACCTGCTGGTGGCTTCAATCGCGGCGCGGTTCCGAGTATCTCTGCCACGCATGACGAGCTCGATGGCGGTAAACCTGCCATTCATTCTGATTGCGGTGCTTGAGCTAAGCCTGGTTGAAGCACTTACGATTGCGGCAGTTTCGACCTTCGTACAGTGCTTCTGGCCGGAAAGCAAGAAGCGCAACCCGGTGCAAATGGTCTTCAACGTTTCTGTTCTGGTGCTGAGCGCGTATCTGACGTGGATGGTCTCGCGGCTCAGCTACCACAACACTGCGTTGCAGATCACGGCTAGCGCAGCGATGATTCTGTTCGCAAACACAGTGCCGGTGGCCGCAATCATCGCATTCAGCGAAGAAGGCAGCGTATGGTCGACGTGGAAGCAGATCTTCCTGCTGACTTTCCCGTACTACCTAGTGGCTGCAGGGCTTGCGGCATTGGTGAAGCTGGCGGACCACACGGTAGGCTGGCAGATTCCGCTGTTTGTGCTGCCGGCTACGTTGATCATGTATCGCTCGTTCAGCGCATACTTCCGGCAGATGGTGCAAGCGTCGTCGCAGAGTCCGAAGACGATGGCGGCGAGCGCGTAAGCTCATCCAATCTTTACCTGTTGCGGGCGATTCATATCGCCCGCTTTTTGTGTTTGATATTTTCCTACCGCTATTGCGCAGATGCTGATTTGGCGGCGAACACCGGCGCAACCGGCAGCGCTCGCACAAGGGCCTGAGTGTAGGAGTGAGTAGGATTCGTGAAAATTTCAGCGGTGTTGCGACATTCGAGAATTTGTCCCTGGTCCATGACTGCGATGCGATGGCAGATGGTTGAAATCGCAAGCAGTTCGTGCGAGATGTAGAGAATGCTCATCCCGAGCTTGCGATTGAGTGAGGAAAACAATTCTAGGATTTCGGATTGCGTAATGATATCGAGCGCACTGGTCGGCTCATCGGCAATGAGCAAAGCCGGCCGATGCAGAATGGCCATTGCGATCAGCACGCGTTGTGCCTGTCCGACGCTTAATTGCGAAGGATAGCGTCGCAGAAATTCTTTTTCCGCCGGAAGGCTCACCTCGACGAGAGTTTGCAGAATGCAGCTCAGGCATTCATCTTTGCTTCCGTCGCGATGTACACGCCAGGCTTCCTGCAATTGCTTGCCAATTCGTAAAGCGGGATTCAGTGCTGACATCGGACTTTGTAGAACGAGGCCGATTTCCCTTCCCCGAAGCGTTCGCATGTCGCGCTCGGGAATCTGCATCAGATCGCGGCCTTTGAAGTTTATGTGACCCTCGGCGCGGCCCCGCTTGAGATACAAGAGCTTCAGGATCGCCAGTGTCAGGGTGCTCTTTCCGCAACCGCTTTGGCCGACTAATCCAAGAATTTCCCCTTCACGGATTTCGAGCGACAGATCGCGCAAGACGTCAGGCTTTTGCGGGTAACTGACGTTCACTTGGAGCGAAAGTAGGGAAGGCTGATCCATTACCGATTTCTCGCTACTTGTTGATTCAATGACAGCTCGTCGATGTTCCAGTAGACTTGCGGCCGCAGAATTGTCGGATGCACATTCTGCAGCGCCGGCGAAACGGCCGAGAGCGCGTCATGGTTTATCAAATAGATGAACGGCTCTTGCTCCCACACGATTTGCTGGACCTGATCGTAATATTTTTTACGTTTGTTCTGATCGAGCGTAGAAGCTTGCTCGTGCATCAGCTTATCGATCTCCGCTTCCCAGGACGTCGCTGGAGTCTTTTGCTTCGGGTTCCACTGGTGGTTTTCAGATGAACTCAGCCAGACATTCATTTCCGAATTCGGATCGAGGTCATCGTTTACGAACCCTAGCAGGCAAGCCTCATAGTTGTAAGTGTTCGTCATTCGATCAATCAGAGACGGGAAATCGAGAGTGACGACGTTTAACTTGATGCCGATTCCCAATAGATCCTGCTGAATGAGGGTGGCCATGCGCTCACGATTCTTGTTGCTGGCGTTGGTCACGATCGAAAACTCAACCGGATGCCCTTCGTGGTCGTGCAAAGTTCCGTTTTGAAGGGCGAATCCATCTTGGGTGAGCCGCTTCAGGGCAGACTTTTGGTCAAAAGGATGCGCGTGCAGTTGCGCATTGAACCAGAACTTATTGGCAGGAGAAACGACTCCCACAGCGGGTTGCGCATGGTTTTTGAAAACAATGCGGGCCATGTCCTGCCTGTTAATGGCTTCAGAGATGGCGCGTCGAAAGTTAGTCGAGCGGAACCAAGTCTTTTTGTAGTCGGGAATCGGGGCACTCGGCACCTGATTGAACCACATGAACTCTGAGTCGAGCGAAACGCCGGCATCGTGCACCAAGGCTGGTTTCTGCTCTTCGATTTTATCGTAGTAGTCGGGACTTAAAGTGTTTATAAAGTCGATCTCGCCGCGTAGAAGCCTCAGAATTTCGGTGTCTTGATTCTGAATGATGTCGAGACGAACGGAATCGAAATATGGCAGCTGGCGACCCTGCGCATCGTGCTTCCAGTAGTAGGGGTTGCGCTTGAGTAGCAGATACGATCCCGCCTTATTTTCGGCAACAAAAAAAGGGCCGAGGACGGCCATCTCTTTCTGCGGGGATGTCGCAGACATGATGGCAACCTGATCGAAGGATTTCACCATGTCGGCGAGCGGCGCCGAAAAGGTTATGGTGACATGCGTCGGGCTATCCGCTTTTACCTGAACCTGGCCGTCGCCGGAGCGAAACATGTCGCCGGTTGGTGAATGCAGCGCCGGATCCATGAGTTGCTTCATAGTAAAGGAAACATCGTTGGCGGAAAACGGAGTGCCATCGGAAAACCGGAGGCCGCTTCGCAATTCAAAACTGATGGTGCGACCGCCGTTGGATATTTTCCATGAGGTCGCCAGTTCCGGCGTGGCTTCTTGCGTGAGGCGGTTCACGCGAATCAGCACACCACCCGTCATGTATCGAATGCTCTCTGACGAGTCATCTTCCATCAACAGCGGATTGAAAGTCTTCGGCTCGGAGTGGAGTACGAAACGCAGTTCGCCTCCGGTTTGCGCCAATGCGCCGGACGTTAACGCTCCCGCAAGCAGCGCCGAGATTGCTAAGAACTTCTTCATACACGCAACTCCTCTTTACTCTGCAAAACCAGGTGAAACGAGCCGACTACGGCAACAAATAAGATCAGCGGAATGAATTGTGAGCGTTGGCCGGTAAGGGCTGTATAGCTTTGGAGTTCTCCCAACAGGCTTCCCCAGGAAGGCAGTGGTTCGCTGATACCGAGGCCTAACATTCCCAAGTTTGCTTCGGTGATAATGAAGACGGGAATTGCAATCCAAAATTGCGCGATGGCAATGGGCCGAAGATTCGGCACAACATGCCGCCATAGCAGACGCAATCCGCTGTTACCGGAAGCGCGTGCAAGCAGGACGAATTCCGAATTGCGCACGCTGCGGGCGTCGGCGCAAATCATGCGCGCCGCACCCGCCCAGCCGAGGCAGCCTAGTAATGCGAACGTGATCGTCACGCTAATGATCGGCGACACGTTTAGTGGCAGGATTGCGCGAACCGTAAGCAACAGAAAAAACCAGGGTAGCGAAAGAAAAAGGTCGGTGGCTGACATCACAATACGTTCGAGCCAACCGCCGAAAAACCCTGAGAGACCGCCGATGAGGATTCCGAGTAAGGAAGCTAAGAAAGCGGCAGCGGGCGCGAGCAACAGGGAAACGCGAGTGCCATAGAGCAGGCGCGAGAAGCGATCACGACCGAGATCGTCGGTGCCGAGCAGATGCCGGCGAGAAGGCGCGGCATCCGGTTCTTCGCGAAACTGGTGAGCGTAGGAGGCAGGTGCAACAAAGTTTGCCAGCAGGCTCGCTCCCGCAATTGCGAGCAAGAAAACGATTGCGGCTGCGCGTACCCATTTCATGCTTGCCTTGCACCCACGATACTTCCCAACAGCTCGCACGTGGAATTAGCAATCAGGGTGACCGCGGTCACAAGAACAGTGAGCGTGACCAGCAGGTAGAGATCGCGTCCCATTGCAGCTTTCCATGCGAGTTGGCCAATTCCCGGCAGATCACAAAGTGCTTCGGTCGGAATTGCCGCGGTGAACGCCAGACTTGCGGAAACTCCCGCGACCGCTAGAAGCTGAGGCGCGGCTGGCGTGATCACGTGCCAGAGCAGCACCCGTAGGGTCCCCAATCCCTTGGCTCGCGCTGTGAGCACATGTGGCTGATTCAAACTCCGGACGAGCAGGTTTCGCGCATAACGATAGATCTGCGGCAGGACAACGATGCCCAAGACCAACCGCTCCGGCGCACGGGCCAGAACGAACAAAACCGCGACTGCAGCCGCTGGAAGGCAGAGCAACGCCCCGCAAACAATTCCAGCCGCGGTGTCGAACAGTGCCGAACGTGACATGACACCGATGCAGGCGAGCGAGAGCCCGGTAAGCCATGCGAGAAGCAATCCCCAGCCAACCGACTTCAGCGTCTCCGGCATGCGCTCTTCAATCAATTCCGCAACTGGACGCTGTAGCGTGCGAGACATGCCGAAGTCGCCGTGCAACAGGCGCTCGCAATAGTGGAGATAAAAACCGCCAAGGCTTTCTTGAGTGTGGCGCAAGGCGTCAATGCTCTGGTTATTGAGACGGAAATCGATCTGCGCTTCGTCGGTGCCGAACCCTGGGGCGAAGCGGACGAGGGTGGCAGCGAGAAATCCGCCGAGCACAAGCGTGAAGAGCAATTTGCCGACGTGTTTGGCTATGTGATGCACGGCGATTTCTTGAAACTTTGTATCGATGCCTGATGAGCTTTTGAACGAGTCTCGTCCACTAAAGCGGACTCAGGGTTCGCTTGTCACTGTCCCCGGCACTTATCCGCCCCAGAACGCGAACAACGTGTTCTGAGGCCCACGGGTAGTTACGTGGCTATTCAAATTCCGCCGCTGCGCGGCCGTGTTTAGTCATTTGCTGAAGGTCGGCGCTCCATAAACGTCGATAAAATAGAATCGGGCTGAACGTCTTTGCACGCGCGAAGCACTTTGCCTAACTTTTCAGCAGATTTGGCGCTTCGACCTGGATCACTTGCTTTTCGGCGCACTCCACAATGCGCTGCACGAGATCGCGTTGACCTGGTTCATCGACGTCGAACTGCACGGCAAATCCAAATCCGGGTTCGCTCAGTACGACTTTGCCCTTCACGTGGAAGGTTTCGTGCGCCAATCGGAATGCCAAACGCACCGCGGTTCCGGACTTGACTAACTGGCTGGCTTCGACATAACAGCCCCCAAGCGAAATGGTAATGACGTTCGCCGGCGTGGGCGCTTCGTGACCTTCAGGATGAAAGTCGATGTCGAGCAAGCAACGAAGACGCGGATGCAAGCGGCGGTTCTTGCGAATTGGCCGTCGGCGTTTCTCCATGTACATGCGACGGTCTGCTTCGGCGAGCAAATCTTCGGCATCGAGACCGGTTTCGGGATAAACCGCCTGGCCGATGCTCAGCGATAAAATATTTTCGCCACACACTTCGTGCCCCGCATTCTTCGCTAAGTGGCGGAGATTCTCGGCTTTTTGTGAAGCGGCTTCGGCAGTGAGTCCGGGAGCGATGACGACAAATTCGTCTCCGCCCATGCGGGCCACATAGTCGTATTCACGGCAGCTCTTTTTCAGCATCTGGGCGAATCGGACCAGCACGCGATTGCCTTCCAAGTGGCCGAAGCGGTCGTTAATCTGTTTGAAGCCGTCCATGTCGCAGACCATAACCGTCAACGATGCGTTGTTTCGTTTGCAGCGCGCGAGTTCGTGGTCAAGCTGCAGGAAGAGAGATCGCGCATTGGGCAATCCGGTGAGATAGTCAGTCGTGGCGGAACTCTCTGCCTGACGGAAGCGCAAGGCATTTTCGATTGCCAGCGCAATGCGCGAACGAATCGCGAGAAGGATACGCAGGTGATCGGCAGTGAAGGCATCCCTATCTACGTGATACAGCGTGAGCACGCCCACTACAGCTTCCGGGCTTTCGAGAGGAACGGCCAGCGCGGAACGCAGCTGAGTGAATTCACCTGGCTCACGCGGATATCCGGGCTCGAGCGAAGGATTACCGTTCAGTACAGGTTTCTTGTTTTGCGCGACCCAACCGGAAAGGCCCTGGCCCAAGGGAATATTCAACCCCGCGAGCAGGCGGAAATTGTCGCCGGTGACATGCTCCGGCAGTAGTGCGTCGCCATGACGAACGTAGATCGCAATCGAGCTGTACGGCACGAGCCGTTTGAGTTTCGCAGAGAAAACTGAGAGCGTCTCATCCAAACTGAGTGAAGAACCTAAATCCTGCGTGAGTTCGAAGAGCGCCTGAACTTCCTGCCGGGCCGCCGCAATCGACGCCAGAAACGTTGTGCTGCCGGCGGCGATCGAAGGGGCGCTTTCCATTAACCCAGTGGCCGGAGCGACTCCGCGCTCAACTTTCACTTCAGTGGAAAGCTTCGTCCATGGAATGTCGCCGGAGTGGTTCTGCACCATCTTTTCGATTTCGACGTAATGTTCCTGCAGAGCACGGACAACTTCGGGATCGAAAGCTTTTCCGCACTCTTCTTCCAACCGATTCATCACCGTGTCGATTGGCAAAGCGTGACGGTATTGGCGGTCAGAGGCCATGGCGTCAAGAAAATCGACTGCGGAAAGAATTCGCGCACCAAGAGGAATTTCCTCTTCCTTCAATCCATAGGGATAGCCAGAACCATCCCATTTTTCGTGGTGAGCACGAACGATGGGAACCACGGGATAAGGAAACTGGACGCGCTCGAGAATTTCCGCTCCGACGATTGGGTGGATTTTCATCTTGTCGAATTCTTCGGGGGTCAACTTGCCAGGCTTCGAAATGATGTTCTCGGGCACGGCGAGCTTGCCAATGTCGTGGAGCAAGGCAGCGGCCTGAAGGGCCTGAAGATCGTCGGCACTGAGTTCGAGAATCTTGCCGACCTCAGTGGCGTAGACGCGAACACGCTGCAGATGATCGTGGGTAGTGTGGTCTTTGGCTTCAATCGCCAGGGCCAGTGCTTCGATTGTGCGCAGGTGCAGATTCGACATCTGCTCGACGTGACTCTTTTCTGACTCGAGCTTGCCCAAATAAAGTCGATAAGAGCGATAGATAAGGAAGATAGTCGGCAACATCAACATCGATGTCTGCCAATCGACCACACGATTCAAGTAACTCATCAACCCGACGATTCCGGCACCCATGAGGTAGTAGGGGAATGACCAGAAATAGCAATCTGCCCAGACTTTCCTGAGCGGCTTGTTTTCGGTTAGGGAGATGATTCCCGCCACCGGTATCGTGTTCGCGCCAAAGTAAACCGACGCGCCCAGAAGTAGCAGCAGCGAAGGATGATTGATTGCGTGATACCGCTCAGCCCAGTGGTAAGAGCCATAGCCACATCCGATTGCCAGGGCCGCAGCGCAAAGATTAAAGACCACCTGCACGGGCCGCGGCCGCTTGCGAGAAAAACATTGCACCAAAATTGCAGAGCAGCCGACTGCCAGAGTTTGAGAAAAACTTAATTCAATGATGCCGAGCAGAATGAAAAGGAAGTTGACCGACATTGTGCCGGTCACGCCTGGCAGATTTACTTTTAATCGTGAAGCGAGAAGAGCGACGGCCAAGTAACAGAGGAACTTAATAGGATCGTGAGTGATCGGCTTTGAAACTCCGAAGGCGAGTACACCGGAACCGGCGACGACGACCGATGCAACGTAGGCGCGAGTGCCGAGTGACATCTCGTTCCACGTTTCCGGAGAAGGCATACTTTCGAACCTCACACTCGTCCCTTAAGTCAGGACATCCTTAGTATTGCGGATACCGCGCGCGAAACCCATAATTTGCAAAAATCCAGAGAAACTTTGGTAACACCCTCGTGACTGACACGTCCGGGCATTCAGGCCTCCCCGTTTCGCGGACGTCTGGCCACGAGAAGGCTCGCAGGCCCGAACTCTAAAAGGGGTGGCATCACACGGGCGAACATTAGGCTTTTGTGGTACGGAAGTAACCTGCCAACGCACAAATCTGGATGCCAAACACTAGCGCCCGAGTGAGACTGGTGCGGGAATGCGCCTGCGATTTGGTGTGTCCTGATGTCGCCAAACTCAGATACAGAGACGCGTCTGGTGAACGGCACCGCTGTGGTGTACCGCAGCGAGGCCATGCGGAAGCTCGTCACAATGGTGGAGCGCGTTGCGCACCACGATGCGGCTGTGCTGATCGCCGGCGAGACCGGCTCCGGCAAGGAGATGATCGGACGGACGATCCATGAACAATCACTTCGTTGCGCCAAGCCTTTTATTGATGTGAACTGCGCAGCGTTTCCCGAGCACCTGGTCGAAAGCGAATTGTTCGGTTACGAAAAGGGTGCTTTCAGCGGCGCGGAAGCGACCAAGCCAGGATTGTTTGAACTGGCAGACCAGGGGACGCTATTTCTGGATGAAGTCGGTGAACTCGACGCTCGCGTGCAGGCCAAGCTGCTGCGCGTGCTCGACGGCGCCCCTTATTATCGGCTCGGCGGAAGTAATAAGGTTTCGGTGAATGTGCGGGTGGTCGCGGCTACCAACCGCGATTTGAAGTACGAAGTACAAAACGGCAAATTCCGCCGCGATCTTTATCATCGGTTGGCACAGTTTGAATTGCATGTTCCGTCGCTAAGGGAACGCGCGCAGGACATCGTACCGATTGCTGAGTTTTTCTTGCGGCAGCAGTGCCCCGGGGTGAAGTTCGGGCCGGATGCCGCAGAAGCACTGGAGAGTTATCAGTGGCCGGGAAATGTTCGCGAGTTGAAGAACGTGATACTTCGTACCGCAGTTGGATTGGAGCCCGAGGCCACTGAAATCCGTGCCTGGCACCTGCCGGGAATTATTTACGGTTCGGCCTCGCCGAGTCCAACCAATGGAAGCGGGAACCTGGAAGACGTTGAGAGGCAGATGATCCTGCAGGCTACCAGCGAAAATGAAGGCAGCCAGCTCAAGGCAGCGCAGAAACTTGGCATCTCGGTCCGCACGCTCCGGCGGAAACTAAACAAATACAAACAACAGGCAAACGGGAGCGAGTCGCCATATCTCGGAAAGCTGGGGTCGTTCCAGCAGCGCTATTTCCGCGTGACCATGGAACTGCCGATCACGCTCAAACATAATGGTGCGGAAATCCAGGCAGTAACGGTCAACGTGAGTTCGGGAGGCGTTGCGGTGAAGTCTCCAGTTCAACTGCCTCATAACGCAACTCTAGAGGTCTCGTTTACTCTGGAAGGCGTAAGATCTGCCATCACCACAAAAGCAAAACTGGCGTGGACCGGGCCAGATGGACTCGCCGGGTTGAACTTTGTGGACATCCATCCGGCATTTCAGCGAGAGTTGCACCAGTGGCTGACAGAACGGGCACACGCGGAAGGTTGGGTTGAAGCTGCGGCTGGCCGCTGAAAAGGCGTCGTACCGGGAATGTTCCGTACGTCAAAAGCAAAGTCAAATGACCCACCATGTTCCAAAAAGCAGGGACAAGGGTGGGGCAACCGCCGGCGACGACGCGTCGCCCCACAAACTCGGTCAGCCGGCCACTTATTCAGCACACCCGTTCAGCCCGCCCCTTCAGAAGAACCACGGAAAAGTGGGCATCACTCTCAGCGGATTCGCGGCTTGCGCTCCCATTGCATACCACGACGTCGCTCCGATATGCAGATAGGGGAAATAATTGAATCCAAAACCGGTGTTCAGAATGCTGGTCGATGCGGTAATTCCCTGCCCTACCTGAAGTGGCTGACCATTCACCGTTTGTCCCGCGCCGAGGCTGTTTTGCGCGACCTGAACATTCTCAACGAGAGAGCCGGCAAGGTCTACATCGCCATGAAAGCTCGGAATGTCATCTTTCGCCGGCAGCCGACGCTGTAACAATGCGGCAATCAAATGGCCGGTGCCTTCGAGCCAAACGGCATCAGCGTCGACCGTGTTATCGCCCAGGACAGTGCCCAGTTTGCTCAAGCTGGCGTACGTCATTCCTGAAACTCGCAACCTCAAGCTGCCGTTTACGCCCCACCCGTTGTTGAATGCAAAGGTCGTATCCGTGGTTGCAAGGTTGGTTTTAACCCAATCAAGAGAGATCGCGTAATTGGGATCTTCGAACGCCAGATACGACCAGGTCTGCACATCCTCAGGACTGTTGTTGTAGAAGATGTTTGTCGGATCAGATGTGCCGGTCCAGAAGTGCCCAGATGGGGCATCGAACATGGCTTCGACGAATGCGCGCGCATGCGCAGCACCGTCGAGCCAGGAATTGTTCCCGGAGAGTTTCGCCAGCATGGTGAAGAGCGCGTAAACGTCGATGTTGTGTTCGGTGGACTTATTATTTTGACCATTTCCGTAGTAATACCCGCCCGGAGGGACATTCGTGTTGTCGCGGGTGGTGGTCTCGATGAACGTCGCTGCGCGCAACGCACCGTTGAGGAAAACTTGAATTCGGGTGCGGGCGTAAAGTTGCGCTAGAGCGATTCCCGCCCACGCGACATCACCCACCGCACTGCCCTGAAAAAATGAAAGGCCGGGAGTTACATACACGCCATGGCTGTCAGCGGTTCCAGCCATGTAAGCCTGTCGAAAACGACCGTCGCCGACGGGATCGGTCTGCTGCGCATAAAGAAGTCCATTTCCAATCACGATGGCCCGACGGATGTCGTCGGCATTCCCGCGCGCAAGGTAGGCGAGCACAAGCAGAGCATTATCGTAGGTGAATGCAGTGCTGAAGAATGTTCCGCCGGCGATCTGATCACAGTAGCTCTGGCATAAACGCACGGTGGAACCCTGGACGTATGCATCCATCATTTGACTAAGAAAACTGTATGCGCTTTTGAGCGATGCCGCTAAGTTTGGGGATGACAAATCGCAACGGGAGTCGCTGGAATTGGGGTTGGAATTGGATGCATGAGCTAACGGTACAGCGGCAGTGGAGGCAAGGCCAGCGCTGGCAGCCCCGAGTCCCATTTGCATCATTCGGCGTCGCGAGATTTCGTTGTCGAGCATCATGATTCTCCTTTTGCAAAGCGAATTGGAGAACCGGTCCGGTGCGTCGGAATCAGGAGCGATGGTTCTCCGTGGCCGCAAGAGAGCAATTTCGGGGAGAAATTCTACAATGAAAGTTCGTGGAATGCGGAAGTTTCGTAAGGAAAGTGACCCAGAATAGAGAGTGGGGACGGAGGACAGGAAAGCACCAACAGCATGTTCCGGTCTTTTTTTGTGGATCGCGAGTGGGGCCGCGCGACGAAACCTTACTGCAGCGCCACCGCTGCTACGCCCACACCCGCAGGACTGAAGTTTCCCGCGCTTGAGAACTGGCCACTCATGGGGTCGTAGATTTCCGCTTCGGTGCTGGCGGTATTCCCGCCTACAACCAAAACCTTGCCTGAAGGCAACAGCACAGCTGCTCCGCTAACCCGAGCGACGGCCATGCTACCGGTAGTTGCGAACGTTCCAGTGCTTGGGTTGTAAAGCTCGGCGCTGGAGGTTGCACCCGTGCTGCTCTGGCCACCAGCAATTAACACGGAACCGTTTTGCAGTAAGGTTGCGGTGTGCCCCTGTCGAGCGGTGGACATGTTTCCGGTGGAAGAAAAGGTCCCACTGGATGGGTCGTAAAGTTCGGCAGTAGACGTGATCACAGTCCCGTTTTCCCCACCGGCGATCAACACCTTTCCCGTAGAGAGTTGCGTGGCAGTGTGAAATGCGCGTGGAATCTGCATGTTCGCGGGATTTGCGCTAAAGAGCTCGGTCGCTGGATTGAAGAGCTCAGCGGAATTGTTAGTCGTTCCGCCGGAACTGGAGGTGTTGCCGCCAGTCAGCAGAACCAGGCCGCTGGAAAGTTGGGTCGCGGTCCCTCCGAAACGGAGCGCAGTCGTGGGCCCAACCAGAAACCAGGAACCGCTGTTCGGATCATAGAGTTCTGCGCATCCCGAGGTTGACCCGCCGGCTACCAGCACCGCTCCAATTGATAGCATGGTGGCGGTGTGATACAAGTGTGCACAACTCATGTTGCTGACTTGCTGAAAAGCCCCGGTAGTCGGAGCGAATATTTCCGCAGTTGTGGCCGCAGCAGCAGTGTTTCCACCCGCAGCGAGAACTGTGCCATCCGGAAGCAGAGTAAGGGTGAAATACACGCGCGGGTCGACCATGTTTCCGGTTGGCGAAATATTGTTTGCACTAGAGTCGTAGAGAGCCGCATTGGCAGTCGGCGATTGGGTTGGGCCTGTCTGTCCGCCACTAATGAGAGCGACGTTTGAGCCCCCGCCACCACCCCCTCCGCCAGTACCCCCGCCTCCACCGCCTGAGCCAGAACTCGCCCCGTTATCGTTAATAGGATTGCCGGGGCCGCACGAAATTAGAGATGCCGCGAGCAGAAGCAATAGAAAGACAGGTCGGATTATCGGGTTAAAAAGCACTCGCGGGGCGCACAACATCAATCACTCCAAGTCTAGAGGTTTCATTCTGAATCGGCGTTTGTGTTACCGCAAATAACTAAGGTCATGGGTCAAATTCCGGCTTTGAACATGATTGTTTCCGGGGTTTCAGCCGTTGGTAACCAGCTCAGATATTTTTCGCCGAAACATTTCTTTACATGGCGGGTTTGCAGGCCTAAGCAGCTCATCAGCAAAGGCTGCAATACATCGAATCGACGGAGGAAAGACTATGCGTTCAATTCAAAAGATGTGTTTTGCAGCGGCTCTGGCTGCAACGTTAGCTGTCCCGGCATTTTCACAGAGTGCACCAGGCGGCGACAACATTCAGGACCGAAAGGAAAACCAGCAAGACCGGATTTCCAATGGCGACGCAAGCGGGCAACTGACTGCGGGAGAAACCAGAAATCTTGAAAAGAAAGAATCGGACGTCAATCACGAAGAGCGCGATATGCGGAAGCTCGACAATGGCCATTTGACAGCCGCAGACCGGACCACGCTGAATCAGCAGCAGAATCAGCTCTCGCGGCAAATCTACACGGACAAACATAACACCGCGGTGCAGAATACAACCCCGAAAAGCGAAGTTGGCAAGCGGCAGGAAAACCAGCAGGACCGGATTGCACTAGGCGTCAAGAGCGGGCAGTTGACTGCGGGCGAAAGCTCGCGCCTAGAAGGCCGTGAAGCCCGGGTGAACCACGAGATAGCTCGCGACCGGGCGGCAAACGGAGGCAAGCTGACACAGCAGGAGAGAGCACGGGTCAATCGCCAGCAGAACCGAACTTCACGTGCGATCTACCGCGACAAACACAATGGACGAAGGCAGTAAGACATTGCGGGTTTGGCGAGCCCTGGTCAACGGCCAGGGCTTTCGCATCGCACTAATACCTCAAGTTCTAATGTATGGCGTCCACACCTGCATTGCGCTCGGCTTTCGGTTTGCCCACGCGTAATAAGGAATAAAGCTCAGAGTGGCGGAACGTGTCTTCGGCGGCTGCGCGCTGGTCGGCATATAAAGCGGCAGTTCGGCCGAGGCCGATTCGTACGCTCGACCGGCGTGCCGCAAAACTTCTACTCCGTCGAGCAGGTCGGCCTTGTACTCTCCCTGAAATTCTTTGCCCAGCTGTTCATTCACGTTTATGGCTATGTCAGACAACTCGATACCGGTCGGTTGATCCAGCTCTTCCATGCAGAAAATCACCGGTCCGCGACGGACAGCGACTTTGCCACGATCTTCAGCAACACGAGGATTCGAAGCCACGATCTCGGTATGCATGGGGAAATTGAGAGTAACCACGTCGCCTGGTTTCCAGCTTCGTTTAATCGGGAGAAATTCTCCGGCTTTAACTCCGGCCTCAGGCCTGCCATTTACCGCGACTGATGCTCCTGTTGCCCAGCCCGGAATTCGCGCGAACAATGTGAACTCTTTCGGCTCTGCTGGACTCACCGTCAGCTTTACAGTTCCTTCCCAGGGATAGCTCGTTTTCTGCTGGACCTTGATGGCGGCCCCATCTTCAAGATGCCAATCGAAAACGGAGTTGTCATACAAGTGAACATATAAACCATCTTTGCTCGTGCTGTAGAAGTAGCCCGGCAATGAAGAGAACGTCCGCTCGAGATTCGGTGGGCAGCAGGTCACGTCGTACCACGGATTGCGAATGTTGGGACTGCCCCGGAAACCGTCAAATGCAGCAGGATCGAACGCCAGCGGATTGCGATAACAATAGGTCGTGCCATCGAGCGACATACCTGAGTTAATTCCGTTGTACAGTGCGCGCTCAATCACGTCCGCAAACTTGGCTTCCCCGCTTGCGTTCAACATGCGCCAGTTCCACATCATGTTGCCGATGGCGGCGCAGCTTTCGCCATACGCTTGCGCGTTCGGCAACTCATAAGCATCGCCGAACGACTCACCGGCTGATCGCGCCCCAACTCCGCCGGTGACGTACATCTGGCGGCGAGTCAGGTCTTCCCAAAGAACATTCAGAGTTTTCCAGTAAGCCGGGTCGCCGGTTTCCATGTAATAGTCAGTCGCGCCGCAGCATGCATACATGGCCCGAACCGCGTGCCCTTCGAGCTTGGTGCGTTGGGTAAATGGAATCCCGCAGAACATGTAGACGATGCGCTGGGGTTCGATCTTCCAGCGATCATCGCCATGAAGAATGTATCCGGCGAGTTCGACATATTGTCGCTTGCCGGTCGTGCGGTAGAGCTCGATCAGCGCCATTTCGATTTCCGGATGGCCGGAGATGATCGGCTTCTGATTCGGACCGGGACCGTAATTCGGGAGAACGAAATTGTCAATCATGCGCTGGGCAGCATCGAGAAGTTCGGTCTCGCCGGTCGCCCGGTAGAAGGCGATCGCGCCCTGAGTCATGTGGCCGAGACAATACATCTCGTGGCCGACCTCCTGATCGTGCTGAGACATGCGCAAAGGAACTCGGTCACCCTGGTAGTAGGTGTTCAGATATCCGCTTGGCTCTTGCACGGCGACGACTTCACGGATCATCGAGTCGGTCTTCCGGTGGAGTTCGGGGAGAGAATCCGATTGCAACGCCCAACCCACGGCGTCGATCCACTTGTAGATATCGGAGTCAGAGAAATACGGGCCCTTTTGTGGCTCGGAACTCTTGCCTACGAGGCGGCGGAAATTGTCCATGCGGCCGTGCTCTTCTAGTTCGTCGTGCATGGTGGGAATGCTGCGCTCGACGTTCGTCACACGACGTTTCGACCAGAACCCATCTTCGATCATGACCGCGCGAACTGGCACGCTGTGCAATTTTGCGTAAGGGGACTTGCCGGTATTAATTACGCCCTGGTCCTGCCAGGCAAGAAGCGCGGCTCCCGCTGAGTTCACGTCAAAGTACGCACCGTTTATAAAATTTCCGCGTGCGAAGGACAGCGCCGGCCGCGTGATGATCGATGCCGCAGTTGAACCCGCTGCTGCGGAGAGAAATTGACGACGCGAGACAGCCTTGGAGAATTTCACTGTAGCTCCTTAGTTGGGGAAAGCAGTTGCGCTACCCTAATCTTAATTCCGCAAATGGAGCCCGCGCCAGAGCAGGGCTCGAAAGCGGAAGCTCGGTTGCGAGCTGCGTGACGTTTGCGGCTAACAGAAACGCGACGTCGAGCTCGCTCCAATTCTAAAATGCGATCCGAAGCCCGAGTTGAAGCTGCCTAGCACTCAAAGCGGAAGTTACTCTTCCAAAATTTGCATCACCCATAAAGTTATCCACGCTGCCAAGATTCACGTGGTTAAACGCGTTGAGGAAATCGAAGCGGAATTGGAGATTTCCCTGCTCGCCTAACCACGGCAGATGGTTGTTCTTGAGCACGCTGGCATCCACCTGGACCAAGCCAGGATTGCGGTAAGTGTTACGTTTCAGATTGCCTTCGGTCCCGGCGGGTGGTGCCGGAAAATCGGCTGACGTGAAAAGTCCAGCTTCGTAGGCCTGACGACTGTGTGAGCCAGTGAAATTTTGCGACGGAGCATTGGGCACGTCGTAAGCGACACCGTCCTGGTTGTAATCGCCGCCTGCAGTGAGCGGAAGATTGTTAATGACCCAGAACGGTGTCCCGCTCTGCGCCACGGCGATGCTCGTAACTTCCCACCCCGAAGTGAGTACTTTAGCAATGCCGCTGTGCAAGCCCGGCAAGTTATACGCGGCCGACATCGAAAAGCGACGGCGTACATCCCAGTTAGCATCGGAATAGTAGCTGGAATACGCATTCGGATCTGGAATGTTGTACGCCGTGCCGAAAGGACTGGTGTCCTGATCAAACCGAGTGCCCGCCTCCGGATAATCTTTCGCGTGAGAGAGCGTGTACGACGCCTGGAAATTGCCGCGCGCTCCGGCGTTTCCTCGCAAGCTGAAGATCATCGCGTTGTAGGTTCCCGCATTCTCGTTGGTCACGTAGTCGATGCTGCCGAAATTCGGGTTCGGCCGGGTAATGTTTTCGCCGCTGCCCGTGAGGGTTGCGCATCTCGTGCAGCGATTCACGTCTGTTCCGGTCAGGCCGTTATAGCTGCGCGAACCGGAGTAGTTCACGCCTGCGACCAACCTCCAGGGAAGCTGGTGTTCAACACCAATCACATAGTTCGCCGCGAGCGGAGCTTTGAAATTACGATTTAAGGAATCAACGGCGGCCTGAATTCCTACAATTCCTCCTTGAGCATTCAGCTGCCCGGCGGGAATGGCAGGAAGAGGAAATCCGAAGGGATAAGTACCGGAGGGAGCCAGCGCAAATATCGGCTGTGGCCCAGTTCCACCCGTGGTGAAGGTCGGGCTGATTACGCCGGGTGGATTGTTGCGAGTTTGATCAACTGTTTGGCCGAGCACAACCCAGTCGTGAAACACTCCGATTCCTCCACGAATACTCCACTTCCCAGTCTTCGTGGGATCCCACGCGAAACCAACGCGCGGACTCCAAAGGTTTGTCAGGGAGTGCGCAAATACGGCGGGGACGGGGTGAACACCCGCGCTCGCAACTTGCTGTGCAAACGTGCTGCCTGAGCCGAGAATCAAGCTACTGAACTGGAAGCCGCTGTTTCCCCAAGGCGTGTGATTGGTGAAGTCGTCCCAGCGAAGGGACAACGTCAGCGAAAAGTTTGGTTTGACCTTCCAATCGTCCTGACCAAAAAATCCGAACGGTGTTGCCTGACCACCAAAAATTTGGGTTCCGGCTAAGCCGGTTAGGGGATTGTATGCCCCGACGGATTCACTTACAGGGTTGTCCTGCACTAACGAGAGCAGGTTGTTGAATGTGAAACTTGGTCGCACATTCACCGGAGTAAAGTTGCCGTGCTCAATTCCGTGTCCGCCATCGAATCCGAATTTCAGCGTGTGCGCGCCGCGAATCATGCTCATGACTGATCGCCAGTTGTACATCGGGCCGCGGTATTCTCCCGGTCCCCAGCCGCCCCCGATGTGAAATCCCTGGCTACCGTCGTTAACCGCGATTTCGGGTACGCGAAGGTTGGCATCTTGTCCATTAGCGCCGCCGACACTTGCGAAGGCGAAGCTCGATTCCCACAAGAGGTTCGAGTTGAATGTGTGGGTGAAATCGGCTTGCCCGTAGCGGTTGCGCATGATGTCTTCTGCTTGTAATCCGGCACGTGGTGCAAGCTGCTCCTGATCGAATGAATCGTTGTAATAGCTGAGGTAAAGGCGATCATTCTGCGTGAAGTATTGGTCAAGCCGGAAGTTGTATTGCAGAGCATTGTAGGAAGGGCTGGCGGAAAAGTTTCCGAAAGCGAGCATTGGAAGGTTGCACGGAATGTTCGCCGCTGCCGCCGTGCCGCAAGCGAGACCCTGGTTGGCAAAGTAGGTCTGCGCAGTTTCGATGTTGCCGTTGGGACGGTCGAAGGTTGCCGGATAGAGCTGCAGAACTTGCGTTCCCACCGTGTTAGGAAAGTTCTGCTGCGCCCAAGCGGCGAACTGTGGTGATTCCCAGACCGCGCTGCCGTTCGCGCCGACCGCAGTCGGAGTTGTCGACCACAATTTTTCAACGTCGGCGAAAAAGAAGGTCTTGTTCTTGACGATCGGACCGCCCAGTGTGCCGACAAGATCCTTGCGCGCGAATGGCGTGAAAGCTTGATTGGGGCTGACGAACTCCTGGCGTGCTTGCAGGTTTTGATTGGTAAAAAACAAGCTGCCTGTGCCGTGGAACTGATTCGTCCCGGATTTTGTGGTTACCTGGATAAGGATTGAACTGCCGAGATTGTTTTCGGCGTCCCACGAATTCGCTTGTAGCGACGCCTCCTGCACGGCGTCAGGAATTGGCGCAAGAATAATATTGCCGTTCTGAACCGGGCTAGTTACGTTCATGCCATCAACCATCACCAAGTTGCCGGTGTAGCTTCGGCCGTTCGCACTGAGTTGTGGAGTCTGAGTTCCGAAATTGTCAGCGCCACCGCCGGGAGATTCACCGGGACCGCGGGTTCCAGTACCGACAACACCCGGCGTGACGGCGAGAACGTCCCAGAGATTTCGATTCAATTGCGGCAGGTCTCTGACGGTGGTTGAGGAAAGCGTGTCCTGAATTCTGTTCTCGTCAACATCAAGTTGAGCAGCTTCGGTGGTGACCGTCAGTTGCGTACTCGCGGAAGCGACAGTCATGTGAATATCAATCCCTTGCGTCTGGCCTGTGCTCAGGGTGAAATTCACTTGCGTATTCTTGAACCCACCGGCGTCGGCAGCGACGACGTAGTTTCCCGGTTGAAGACTGCTGAAGCGGTAGTTGCCCGAGGCGGATGTCTTCGTCGTACTCTCGACACCAGTATCCACGTTGCGCAATGTGACGGAAGCGTCGGCGACGGCAGCACCGCTGGGATCGAGGACGAATCCCTGAACATTGCTGCTGTATTGCGCCTGGACAAGGGATGGAAACAGAAGGACTGACGAGAGAACCGCAGAATAAAACGCCCGCTTGGCCCGTTGCATTCTCATAGCTCTCCTCCGAAGCGAAAGAAATCCGCGCTGATGAGCTGGTCGGAAACCCCGGTGAAATACCGCGATCGAGCAAACGTTTACTTTGAACGTGGATACAATATCCGCGGTGTCTGCTGCCTGTCAAGCAAAATCTATGCCGCCCAGAGCTTTGCCCGGAGAAAGCGCTTTCGTGATTTCGTCGTTAGGGGCCTTTTAGGGGAGATGAGGAAACAACTCCCTCACCTTCTTTTATTGTGACCAGACGGTCAGCCTGTATGGCTTTGAACTTTTCTGACGCGCCACTCGGCCAATGCACGTCGATGTCGGCCGTCTTTTCAGCTCCGAGGCCGAAGTGAAGACGTGTGTCATTTGAGGAATAAAAGCTCGATTGGCTCAGGACAGCCTGCGCCTGCTTCTTGGCGCCATAGTGAACGATGACACGCGCGCCGATTGCGCTGCGATTCGATTTTGTTCCGACCAGCTTGATCTTCAACCAGTGATGATCGCCTTTCATGTCGTTGCGAAGTAAGGAAGGCGGCTGGTTAAGGTTGATGATCAGGATGTCGAGATCGCCATCATTGTCGAAATCGCCGAATGCGCAACCACGGCTGCAATGGGCAGCGGCAATTCCCGGACCGGCTTCTTCGATGAGTTCTTCAAAGGTGCCGTTCCCAAGATTTCGGAAAACTACGCGCGGATTGTTCTTCGCGTATTGCGGGAGTGACTTTTCAATTTGCGGATAGACGTTGCCGGCGGTCATGAACAGGTCGGGATAGCCGTCATTATCGAGATCAACCATGCCTGCTCCCCAGCAGATGAAGCGGGTTTCGACGCCGATCTTGGCTTTGCGGGTTACATCTTCAAAATTTCCCGTGCCATCGTTGTGGTAAAGGCCGTTGGTATCTTCGGCGAAATGAGTTTTGAAGATATCCAAATGTCCATCCAGATCGTAGTCGCCGATTCCAATTCCCATTCCGGCTTGTTCCATGCCGTCATCACTCAGAGCCACGCCGCGCAGAACACCTTCTTCACTGAATGTGCCCTTGCCAGTGTTCATGAGCAGAAGACTCGGAGTTGAATCACACGCGACATAAATATCGGGCCAGCCGTCTTCGTTGAAATCGGCTGTGACGGCCGTCATACCATAGCTTTCGCGCAGTTCCGAGATGCCAGCCTGTTTGCTCACCTCGGTGAATGTTCCGTCTCCGTTGTTGTGATAGAGCGAGTGATAACCGGTTGGCAAGCCGCGCGGGCCGCACTCGACAGGGATTCCCTTCCAATTGCAATTGCTATTTGCGCCCGGCTTGGGGACATGCTTGAAATCGAACTGAAGATAATTGGAGACGAACAAATCGAGGTGGCCGTCGCGGTCGTAGTCGATGAAGGTGCAGCCGGCGCCCCAGCGCGAAACATCACTGAGCAAACCAGCCTGTTTGGTTACGTCAGTAAAAGTGCCATTGCCATTGTTGCGATAAAGTTTGTTCTGCCCGAAGTACGTAATGAAGAGATCTTCGAAGCCGTCGTTGTTATAGTCGCCGACGCACACGCCGCATGCCCAGCCGACTGAATGCAGGCCAGCTTTTTCGGTCACATCAGTGAAAGTTCCATCGCGATTATTTTTGTATAGCCGGTTTGTGGCTTCGGGAGGATCGCCGCCGAGTCGAGTGCCGCAGAGAACGAACAAATCCATCCACCCATCATTGTCGTAGTCGATAAAAGCGCAGCCGCAACCGGTAGCTTCAAGAATGTAATCCTTGGAATCAGGATTGCCGTAGATTGTGGGAGCGGTCAGACCGGCTTCATGTGCGATGTCGACGAAATGCGCGTCGAATGGGCGACCAGAAGGAGCAGGCTTGGCCTGTGGCTTCACCGAGCGCGGGGCTACACCTTGGGCAAACAGACGCCCTGCGGAAGCGGCGGCGGAAAGGGTGACAAAAAGACGGCGGGTTATTTTCATGCGCTACATTTCCGGGAGCAACTGAATTTGCGGAAACGTTTACTGTGCTTATATTCTATCCGACACTCCTCAAATGTAAGTTGATGTGACTTCACGAGTTTGCGCGCTAGACGTTTCACTATGTTCCAATTGCGAGGGCTCCGGCTGAGAAGTTCCTGGCTTCTCCTTTCGTTTTTTGCGATTCCGCTAGCTGGCCAGAATTCGCCCGCCCCATCGGACCGCGCGATTGAAAATGCCTTGCAGCAGCGGGATTTTCAACATGCGCTTGAGTTAGTGCGCCCCGCAGTCGAGCAGAGCCCAGCGGATCCGAAGTTGCTGTTTTTTGAAGGCATGGCCTACGCGGGCCTCGGTCGCCAGAACGATGCTCTCGTAGCATACAATCGCGCGCTCAAGATTTCTGCCGACTACATTCCCGCGCTCGAAGGCGCGGCTGAGCTCGAATACCAATCGGGGAGCAAGCGGGCCATGCCGCTGCTGGAGCGGATTGTCAAACTTCGGCCGGGCGATCCGACAGCGAACGCCATGCTCGGAGTGCTGAACTACAAGCAGCACGATTGTGTGTCGGCTTCGAAGCACTTCGAAGCTGCGTCTCAGGTCATTGCCTCGCAGCCAGCGGCATTGGCTCAGTATGGAACGTGCTTGATGGAAGTGAATCGAGCCGAAGAAGCTGTTCCTGTCTTTCGTCAGTTGCTCGCACTTGAACCGAATGATGCGCACTCGCGATACAACCTCGCGGTAGCCCAGTTGGCAGCGCACAAATCCAAAGATGCAGTTGAAACTTTGGAACCGCTGCTCAACGCGAGTTCGCCCGATCCGGACGCGCTGGACTTGGCGTCGTCTGCTTACGAAGAGTCTGGCGACACCCCAAAAGCGGTGGCTCTGCTGCGACAGGCAATTGTGCGCGATCCGAAAAAGACGAAATACTACGTCGATTTCGCGGCGATCTCTTTAGCGCACCAATCGTTTCAGGTTGGCGTCGACATGATCGATGTGGGATTGAAACAAAATCCCGACGCAGCGCAGCTTTACGTTTCCCGCGGGGTGCTACTCATCCAGATGGCACAGTACGAGAAGGCGGAAGCTGATTTCGAAAAGGCGAATAAGTTAGATCCCAAGCAGACATCGAGCGCAGTTGCCGAGGGTCTGGCGCAAATGCAGCAGAGTAATCTCGGACAGGCCTTAACGACGGTGAAGGCACAGCTGCGCGATCACCCGAGCGATGCTTTTCTGCATTATCTCGAGGCGGAGATTCTTTTCCAGCAAGGCGCCGATCCCGATACGCCACAGTTCAAGCAGGCGATAGCGGCGGCATCCCGCGCGGCGGAGTTGAATCCAGATTTGACGCTGGCGCATGATCTGCTGGGAAATCTTTATCTGAAGCAGGGCGAAATTGATGAATCAATTACAGAATCCCGTCGCGCTCTGGCGCAGAATCCATCGGACCAGGAATCGCTGTACCACCTGATTCAAGCCTTGCGGCAAAGCGGCAAGGACAAGAGCGAATTGCCGGCACTGGTTAAGCGGCTTGCAGATCTTAGACAGCAAGCGCGTCAAGCAGAAGCTTCGGGCAATAAATACAAATTGTATGAGGCCAAGCCCGGGACGCAGCAGTAATTAAAAAATATTTCGGACGGCTGCTCGCTCAATCAGATTATTGCGCGCCGCCTTCAACCACCTTGTAACGGTAGCGTTGGCGTTGCTGCGCGACGTCTTGTTGACGTAATTGCGCCAAGCGCTTCAACAGGTCTGGAATTTCTGCAGTCTTCCCAGTTTTTCGCAATCCCTGAATCAACCGGTAGAGAGAAGTTTGGTCCTTTGGATCTGTCGCGAGCGCTTTGCGGCATTGCGCAACCGCGAGCTGGTTCTGCCCGGAATCCATGTAAAGCTTGGCGAGAACGGCGTGCGCGGGTGCGAGTGAAGGCCGCAGAGCGACGGCCTTGCGAGCGGATTCGACCGCAGTGCGAAATTCGGGAGTGCCCGGCTCGGCTCCTTTTTGCGCAAGAACGTCAGCCCGCAGATAAAGCAATAAGGGGTCGTTCGGTTTTGCTTTCAGCTTTTGTTGCACATCGGAGAGGGCGCGATCGAGATCGTTCTGTTGCACTGCCAGCAGTCCTTGCGCAGCTGCGGTGAGCGACTCAGTCGGGTCGAGTTCGTACGCTTTGTTCAGATCGGCTTCAGCTTTGTCATAGTCCGCGAGTTGCACGTATAGAACTCCGCGCGCGAAGTAGAGCTGCGCTGAGTCGGGCTGCTGCGCGATCCCGTCGTTTACGACGTCGATGCCGACCTGAAAGGATTGATGCGAGAAGCATAACGATGCGAAGTCGAGGTAAAGCTGCACGTTTTGGGGGTCGAGCATGATCGCATGGCGCAACGTGCTGACTGCTTTGTCAGTGTCGCCGGAATCCTCGTAGGCGCTGGCCGCGAGTTCCAGAGTTGCAGCGTCTTCGTTCGTCGTTTGCAGCAAGGGCTCAAGGGTGGCGATTGCCTCCTGGGGTTTGTTCGCCATGAGCTGCACGGAGGCGAGCAAGCGCCGTTCCTCGATATTTTCCGGATTCATTGCGAGGCTCTTCTGGAGCACGGCAGAAGCAGGATCGAATTGTTTCAGCTTTACCAGGCAGGTGGCGTACGCGTGCAGTGCAGTGGGCCGTGAGTCGAAGAGCGTCCCGGATTTTTCGAAGTGAGGGACCGCAGCGGCGCAGTTGCCCTGTTGATATTCGAGCACGGCAAGCATGCCGTGGCTGGTTTGATCACCGGGCCGGAGACGCAAAACACGCTGCAGCAGCGGAATCGCGGCAGCATTGGCAGCGTCAAATTCGATTTGAATCGCGCCCGTGAGCGCAGGCAGATAATCGGGGGAGTACGTCAGGGCTTTGTTGTAGGACGAGAGTGCTTCCGCGTTGCGGTGCTCTCCGGCGTAAGCCGCGCCTTGCATCGCCCATAGTTGCGCATCAGCCGGTGATTGCGCGAGCGCGGGTTCAAGTAGTTTGAGAGCTTCTGGAAAAGCATTGTTCTGGAGTGCGGAAGCGATCGCCTGACGCTGGCTCTGATTTTGGGCAATAATCGGAGAAGAAAAGGATAAGAGCAGCAGGGCCAGAACGAGGAACTTAAATTTGGAAGGCACGACAGGCATCGTCTGTGACAGGATTACATACTTTGCGGATCTCTTCCTGCCCTTCGTTAAACAGAAAGCGTTCGCGGGTGGCCTCCATCTAAATAAAAACGGCCCACTCCTGGTTTGAAGTGGGCCGGCTTGAGTTGGAGGTTGGGCTCAGAAGGAAATCTTGCCTCCGAGTTGCCAGAAACGTGGTTCGTGGGACGCGGTGGCAAATCCGAAGTTTGAATCCGGATAATTCACGTCGATTCCGCCGTTGTTGAAACCGTTTCCGTTCCAGGCGTAGTTTGCCCGGTTGAAAAGATTGAAAATCTCAAACCGGAGTTGGAAGTTGACTCTCTCGGTGATTGCAGTGTCTTTGTAGATGTTGATGTTCGTTTCGATGAAATTCGGTCCGCGAAACTGTTGCGGCTTCTCATTCCCCTCCTGACCAATAGTGGGAACCGCGAAATCACTTTTTGGAATTGCTCCCGATAGCCAGGAACTGTTGCCCGTGCGCTGCTGATAATTGACTGCGCTTGGGAAATCGAGGTTATTTCCGTCGCCGTTGTAGTCGCCGCTTCCGGCGGCAACGGATACGGCGGGATTAGTGGCCGAGCAACCGCCTCCCTTTGCCACCGGAGTGCTGCTGAGCGCGCCGTTTTGGCAAACTGCAACGAAACCGTTGTAATTCATGGCAGTAATGGGATACCCGGACTGCATGATGCTGGTGCCGCTGAGACCCCATCCACCGGTGAGTCGGCCAATTGCACCCACACCATTGTTAAGTCCCTTGAGTGAGTAATTGAAGCTCAGCGAAAAGCGATTCGGTGCGTCAAAGTTTGACGGACCGTAGTACTGAGCTGGGTTAAAGGGATCCGGATAAGCTAACGCGTCATCCATGGAACGAGAGCGCGTGTAGGAGGCGTCAACATAGCCGCGCGAGAAGTGCCCTTTCAGATCGAAGAACACTGCGTCGTAATTCCCGTAGCGGTTGTTGTCCGCATACGTGATGGCTCCGAAACTATGATTGAGCCCCGTCGGGCTGGGGTTTATTGCCGTTGGGCTAGTGTTCATCTCGTTAATCAGGTCCCCCGGCAAAACATTGATATTGACGCCATAACTCACATTACCGATGCTGTTGCCATTCGCGACAATGTCATAAGAGTGTGAGCCGTTGTACCCCGCGCTGGCTGCCAAATAGTTTGTTATCTTCCGCTCCACGCTTAATGACCAGACGTCTGCCTTCGGCGATTTCAGGAGCGGATTGATGCCGCCGATTGCGAAGTTAGCGCCGACCACGCCTCCTTGTGAGTTCAAGCCTCCCTGGAAAGTTGGGAACGTGAAGCCGAATGGAGGTTTACTGCTGGTTCCAAGAACGAAAATAGGAGCGTCCGCGGTTGCTGTCCCGCCTCTGACAAAGGTCGGGCTAACTTCTCCGGGCGGGCTGCCACGGAATTCTTCCTGCACGTTGGCTTGTGTGAGCCAATTGTTGTAAATGCCAAATCCACCACGCACGACAGTATTGCCGCTGCCAGTCACATCCCAGGCAAAGCCAAGGCGGGGGCTAAACAGATTATTGACCGAGTGCAGCAACGCATTGTGCGTCGCTTTGGCGTAGCCGTTGGCAATCTGCTGTTGCTCGGTATCGCCCGTGCCAAGGTAGAAGTTGCCAAAGACAGTGGAGTCGCTCTTAGACCACGGATTCCCGCTATCGTCATAGCGCAAACCTAAAGTCAAAGTTAGATTCCGTCGCGCTTTCCATGTGTCTTGCACAAATAATCCAAACGTCCGAGAAGCCGCATCCCAGTTCCACAACTGCTCCTTTCCGGTCTGCGGGTTGTAGTAAATTCCGTTCTCGTTGTTGGGATCGTCATTTGCCAACTGCAACAGATTGTCGAAGGCGAATTTTGGCTGCGACCAGGGGCCCTGGAATGGCTCCACGTCATCGCCATACCAGCCCTCGTAACCGAACTTCAACGTGTGCGCGCCTTGCACATGGGTGAGCACATCGCGCCAGTGATAGTTGTGCTGAATGAAATCTCCTTGCGCAAAACCGACGCCATAAGCTTGCCCAGAGTCGACATTGATTCCATTCACAGTGATGGATGGAACTGTATAGTCCTTGGCTCCGCTGCCGAGAACGCCTTCTACCCGACTCTGCCCGGCGGTGAACTCGTTAAGAGTTGATGGAGAGAAAGTGTGTGTCCACGAGGCCTGACCTGCTACTTGCCACGTGTTATTCAACGCAGAGAACTGCGTCATGGGCGATGGCGCGCCAGTCAACAAGAGAGTCCTGAAGAGACTGACATAAATGCGGTCTTTCCTGAATCCCTGGTCGATGCGGGCAAAGTACTGCGTGCCATTTCTCACAGACGTCGCCCCGAAAGCGCCTGTATCCATCATGGGCAAGTTACAAGGAATGTTTTCTGCAGCAGCTGTGCCGCATACTCCTGCTCCCAGAACTTGCGAGGCAGTACTAGAGGTCGTGGCGCCTACGATGCCCGAAGGAAGGTAGGTGCTAAGAATGTGCGTGCCGACTGTATTAGGATTGTTTGCTTGCGCAAACGCAATGAACTCGGGAGCCGCGAACGTTGCTGACCCTCCAGCGCTTGACGAGGATCGCAGAGGCTCGACCGCGAAGTAGAAGAAGCTATTATGGTGCGGAAATATCGGACCGCCGATCGCGAAATCCATGTTGTTTGAGTGGAACGGCTTGTATGGATATCCGACGAAGTGCTGGGCGGCGAACATTTTCTCGTAATTGAAGTAGTCTTCAGCCGAACCGTGGAATTCGTCTGTGCCGGACTTCGTCGTAAACATGGTTTGTAATCCGGCAGCGCGGCTGTACTCGCTTGTGAAGGTGTTGACTTGGACGCTGGTCTCCTGGATGGCGGCGGGCTGCGGCGTCAGGTTCAATACGCCCTGGCGGATTCCGCTAGTGACGTCCAAACCGTCCACCACGTACTGATTGTTGTTCTGGCCCTGTCCGTTTGCGCTGGCATCAACTTGTTCTTCGGTTGAGTAATTGTCTACACCCGAGGCCGGGCTGCCCGAGGTGCTCGTGCCCAAGCCGGAGACACCAGGGGCCATCGTCACCAACGTGACGAGGTTCCGGCCAATAATTGGCAGCTGCGCGACGGCTTGATTCTCAAGCGTCATTTGCGTACGGCTGTCTGCGGTATCGACGAGCGGACTTGCTTCGGTGACAGTCACAGCTTCGGTGACGGCACCGACCTTCAAAGTCACCGGCACGTTCAGGTTTTGCTCGGTGAGCAGGGTGACATCCGTTTGCGAGACTGCATAACCGGAAGCTTCCACCTTCAGCTTGTATGCGCCGGGCGCGAGGCTGAGAAAACGGAAGTTGCCGTCCTGGTCGGTGGTCGTGGTGGTAGCAGCCCCGGTGGCATTGTTGGTGATGGTCACCGTGGCTTTCGGCACAACTGCTCCCGATGGGTCCTGCACGAGGCCCTGGACGTTGCTGGTGAACTGCGCGTGGCAGATGGAGACGCAAAAAACGATCAGGCCCAGAATGACTTGTGATCTGAGTTTCAAAGTCATACGCCCCTCCTCAGGGAGTTCGCTGCTCATGCCGCAACGCGTGGCGGCAATTGCGATGTTGTTAGACAAACAGGATGTATTTGAGTAAGCGTTTGCTCACAGGCTGAGTACGCTATCGCATGTTGTATACAGTAGTCAAGCAAAATTAGTGGTTTTGTACTAGAGCTCTCGCTAACTTCATCTCTTAGAGAGGGGTTTTGGTGCTTCAAGAAAACTTGTATCTCTAAGTAAATGCGAAAGATATTGGCCTGACTGGATATTGATTGGCGCTGAATGACGACATTGAAGGCAGGTTCGAATCGGCACCCATAATGCAAAACAGCGCAGCCGCGTGAGCCGTCGGCACCGGGCAATTTGCCTGTTGCGTAGACGGCATAATCGAGGATAACGTTTACAAGCTACAATTGAGGTGATCTGGAGGAGGCAAAATGAATACCACACGAAGACAGCTTCTGAAGAACAGCGCCTTGATCGCTGCCGGGTCGGCGGCGCTTTCACGCACACGGTTGTGGGCTTCGAATTCTGAATCCGCGAGCGCGAAAATGGCGGTTACTCCTCCTCTTTCATCTTTCAATTATTCGGAAGTACAGCTTCTCAATGGGCCACTCAAAGAACAGTTCGATCACAACCACGATCTGTTTCTTTACCTGAACGAGGACGCGATGCTGAAACCATTTCGTGAGCGCGAGGGGATGCCGGCTCCGGGACCTGATATGGGAGGCTGGTACGACAACGCCGATGACTTCAGCCCTCCGGAAGATTTTCACGGCTTCGTTCCAGGGCACAGCTTCGGGCAATATGTTTCCGCGCTGGCGCGCGCATACGCGGTCACGGGAAATAAGCCCACCCAGGAGAAAGTGCACCGGCTGGTTCGCGCCTTCGGCGAAACGGTTGAACCTTCGGGAAAGTTCTACGTTGGCTATCACCTGCCCGCTTATACATACGACAAGACGAGTTGCGGGTTGATCGATGCACATGAGTTCGCTCAGTGTCCGGATGCGCTCGATGTACACTGGCGCGCGACGCAAGCCGTCCTGCCGTACCTTCCCGAGAAAGCTTTAAGTCGGGCGGAACAGCGGGCGCGTCCGCACAAGATGGTGGCCGATACCTGGGACGAAACCTACACTTTGCCAGAGAATTTCTTTCTAGCGTACCAGCGCAGCGGAAAATCGCGGTACCGGGACCTGGCGGTACGTTTCATTGAATACGATTATTTTGGACCGCTGGCTGACGACCAAAATGTTCTTCCGGGCGAGCATGCATATAGTCACGTGAACGCGCTGAGTTCCGCGATGCAATCATACCTGGTGCTCGGAGATGAGAAATATCTGCGAGCTGCACAGAATGGGCTGCGCATGGTGCAGGAGCAAAGCTACGCCACGGGCGGATGGGGACCGGATGAGGCGTTCGTTGTGCCTGGTCAGCACTTGCTCGATGCGAGTCTCGGCACGACACACGCCAGCTTTGAGACTCCTTGTGGGTCTTACGGACACTTCAAAATTACGCGGTATTTACTGCGTGTGACTCGGGACTCACGATACGGCGACAGCATGGAACGAGTGCTGTACAACACGATCGCCGGCGCGACGCCGATCATGGCGGACGGAACAAGTTTTTATTACTCCGACTACAACAACTCCGGACGGAAGGTGCACTATCGCGACAAGTGGCCGTGCTGCTCGGGGACCTTCCCGCAGGTGACAGCAGATTATGGCATCAGCTCTTACTACAAAGGGAACGACGGCGTATATGTGAATCTCTTCATTCCTTCGCGCTTGTCGTGGATGCAAAACAACACACAATGCACGCTCACACAGAATACGGATTATCCGCGGGGAAACACGACTCAACTTGCTTTGAGTTTGGCCAGGCCAGAGACGTTTACCGTTTACGTGCGCATTCCTGCGTGGGCAGGCGCGAAGACAAGTGTCTCGGTCAATGGAGGCCGCGCAGAGAGCGCAATTGAGCCTGGGAAGTTTCTTGCTCTGCAGCGCAGTTGGAAAGATGGTGACCGCGTCGAAGTTGAATTTGAAATGCCGTTGTGGCTGGAGCCAATCGAGAAAGAAACTCCGAACAACGTCGCGCTGCTCCATGGCCCCATTGCGCTGTTCGCGGTGGGCGGGGTTCCGTCAAGGCTTTCGCGCAAGGATTTGCTCTCTGCGACGCCTCTGAGTTCCTCGTCAACTGATTGGGTGGTGAAAACGGGTAATGGAGTTCTTACGTTTCGCCCATTTGCATCGATCATGTCGGAAGAATACAGGCTGTACAACCGGGTTGAAGCCTAAGGCCAGGGTTAAAGCTGTTAAATCAAGCGTCATAGCTTCGGCTTCTCAAAGTGTTCCTCGTCAATGGCGATGTTCTGTTGAACTTTTTCGAGTTGAATGTTTGAGTTTTGACTTCCTTCGACGATGGTCCAGCGGAACGGGACTTTAACTCCGTCGACCACGCGATAGTCGTCATAGTGTGTTTCTACTGTCGCCTGCCCCAGCGGTGAGTCTACGAACTGCAGGATTCGAATCAGAAATCCTGTCTTCTCGTCGAAGTAGAATTTTGCCTCCGGATGGCCGGGCGTTCTGCCCGAGAGGACGTAGACTTCGCGGTCGTCCACATTTTCGGGATACTCCCTATGCAATTCTGCGAACAGACCTATTATTTCTGTCGGGAGATGCAGGTTGGTGGTTAGTTTCGTCGCATCGATTTCTGAACTTTGGAGGTCATGAAGAGAATGCCCGGCTGAACCAAACCAGCCTGCTGAACCATTGATGATTGTGAAATCTTGTTTGTCTGCTGCGTGTCGAATGAAAACATGGCGGTCAGGAAATTCGTCGAAAATTTCGATCGGGGTTATTTTTTCGCCAGAAGTTAAAGTTCCCTGCTCTTCACGGCTGGCAACTGCGTCGATCGCTGCGGCTCCTCCCACAGCTTGAATGTAGCGGTCAATGATCTCATCAGCGGTCGGCAGATTTGCTATCGATGTTTCAGCAACGGGAGCCAGTGCAGGTTGCGAGTGCAAATTTCCCGCAATCTCAGGAATGCTCTGCGGCTTTGGCGCGCCTCGATGACACGAGTAGCAAGTGACAGCCCGAACTTCATCAAAGTTGCCGGCATTAATTGAATTCATCATCCGCATCATCTTGCGCGATGTCTGCTTCGTTCTTTTAAAGTCGTCGTCGAAATGATTGGGCACATGGCAATAGCTGCAGTTCACTCCGAGAGATTGAGCAATAAAGCGCATGGCTGGGATCAGCTGATCGGAGGGAATGCCCGTCAATACCTGGATGTTCTTGTAAGTTTTCTCTGCGGGGCTTTTTGAAATTTGCTCGGTGTGCGCAGCTGGAGCGGACTGTTCATCGAGCGCAACGGCGATCTTGGCGGAAAGTTCGTTGGCCCGCGAAAGGTTCCCTTTCTGCTTATACAAATCAATGAGCGGAGCAACTGCGGTCAAATCTAGTGGGTCGAGAGTAACAGCGCGCTCGAGATGCGCTATTGCTTCATCGACGTCTCCCGCCTGCAAGTATGCCGAAGCGTCGTTTGTCTCGCCGCTAACCGAATTAGGGTTGAGCTGCAGTGCGCGGTCGAAAGCGAATTCAGCTTCGTGCGCCTGTTTGCCAAGCAGCAGCGCCGTTCCGATTGCCGTGAACAGCGCATCATCATTGGCAAATTGCTGCTGCACCTGCGTCAGCAGGCGATAACCCCGCACGACAAATTCCGGCGAACGGCGTTCTGCTCCGTAGTTGATGTAGGAAATCCCCAAATTACGTTTCCGAAATTCGGAGGCGGGTTCTCGCCAGGCAGCGATGTCGACATTTTCAGGAAGCGGTTGTTCGACAGACGGCCGCCGCTCGATGCGGTGATCGGTGAACACCGTGTGGCCACCGTCTTTCGCGTTTCGCCGGGGCATGTGGCAGCCGATGCAGTTACTGTTTTTGTCCGGGTGAGAAGGCGAGAACGCGCCCGTGTGGCAGGAGAGACATTTGTTCCTGAAATATGCGACCGCATCGACGGGCTTATCGTGAGGATTGTGGCATGTACCGCACCACATCCGTCCGGCACTCATGCGCGAGCATGTGCTTCTCGCAAGCTGCTCAACCTGGCTAATGACCTTGAACTTGCCGGAGTCTGAGCCGGGAGGAAGCACCAGATGATATGTGGTAAAGACATCCTCAAGGGGCTCGCCGGGAACAAAGTCAGAAAACTTCTTTCCCGGATTGAGCACTCTTCCAACTCCGAGCAAATGACATTGTTCGCAAATGCTGTCACGTGCAACCGGTTCAAGCTTAGCTGGATTGATGATCGTTCCTTTGCGCGGGTCGGCCAGATGTTTTTCAACTGGTCCGTGACAGCGCTCGCATGTGATCGTTTCTGCCGAGAATGCTGGTGAGTGATATTTGTTGCGGGTTCCTGCGACGGGCAGCGCGGTTCCCGAGTGGCAAAACAGACATGCTTCAGTCACAGGTCGCGTGAAATCAGGATTCGGTAATCCTTCGTAGCCGGGGGCCAAATCGTAAGCATGACGAGTCTTGTAGTAGGCGACGGGCGATTGGAAAAGATGATTTGCTAAATCGAGCAGGTAACCGGAAGCGTGATTGCCCGAACCGATTACATAGTCGATTCGGTAATTCGTAGTTGAACCATTACTTTCCAGGCGCTGCCAATATCCGTCCTGGTGGTCAGAAATGGTGATCTTTGTGTCAGCAGTCGAAACGGAGCCGATGGGTTCGTTCCCGGCCTTGCGCAAGGAATGTGCCATCGCGAATTTGGAATAGCCTTCAACTTCTGCGCGATGACACAAAATGCAGCGGTTAGCACCCTGCGGCTCATTCGCCCATTGAAGAGGCGCATTGGGCGGGTGTTTCGCCGTTGAATTCTGGGCACGAATTGCAATGGGAACGACAAAGCAGAGCAGCAGGAAAGAAAAAATCCTCAGAGCTACCGCCTTGCATCGATCCGGATCGGAATTCCCCATTGCGTTCCGATCATAATCTACACTCGCGCTATCTCAAGAGCACAGTTCGATCGCGAAGTACATTCCTTTTCTGTCTGAACGCCAGATAAAAAAACTATTTGGCTCCGCTTGCGGTGAGCTTTTCCCTGGCCTCCACAAGTTGCTGTGTTAAATCCAAGCGCGTCTTCCATGGATCCGGCTCGGCCAGAGGTCCGCCTGGTTGAATGATCAGAATTTCATCTGCAATCGTATAGCGCGGCCATTTGGGTAACGATGCGCCATTCGGGTCACCGGTCTTCGCAAAGTTTGCCCAGTACTCGTTGGTTTGACGCGCGATGGACTCGTCCTGTGCAGTGAGCTGAGCGCCATACTTGGCTTTTACGGTGTCGAACACAAAAGGAATTTCTGTCGCATGCGGAGCACCGGGCCATTGCGAGCGCATGGAACTCGCCACATAGGCGAAGCGATATTCCCAAACACTGTCTCCCTGGGAGGAGAGTGTTTGAGCGATGAAACGAGCGGGCTCGATCATGAGTTGATCAGCCGCCACCTTCATTCCCAGCAACATTACATTTTTCGCACCTGCGGCATCATAGGCCGTTTTAGCCGCGTCGGCGTTAGAGCCAAATGGAGCAAACACTTCATCGACGGTGTGAGCCCGCGAGAAGCCAATGTCCATGCTGTTCGCGCCTACGACCATTGGAACGTGCTGGTATTTGCCTTCTTTGTAGAGCGTCTCAACTTTGTCGGTCACGATTTTGCCGTCGATCATCGGGCCGGGATAGGTGCTCGCGGCAGGCCCCATGCTTGCCATATTCAATCCATCGACTACCGTCTCAGCCGGTAATGCGCGCAACTTTTTCAAAGCTTCGGCGTCATCGCCAGTGATGCCATTCTTCTTTGCGAACGCAACACCGATGTCTTCCGCAGAGGGTCGATCTCCTCGGCCTTCGTGAAGACCTGTGCTCGGCAATAAAGTTCTGCCACCTCCAGATTCAACCACGGCGCGCTCGAATAGACCTTCGGCGAGTGGTGACGTCATCAGCATGTGGACCGAACCGCCGCCGGCCGACTCGCCGAAAACTGTGACTTCGTGTGGATCTCCACCGAATGCGGCTATATTCCGCTGAACCCATTTCATTGCGGCGATCTGGTCCATATAGCCGTAGTTACCGAGCAAGCCATCTTTGCTTTCTTTAGTCAGAGCTGGATGCGCCAAAAAACCAAACCGACCGACGCGGTAGTTGAAGCTCACGAAAACCAATCCCCGCTTTGCGAATTGGCTGCCGTCATATACCGCCGGAGAACTTCCGCCATTGACGAAACCGCCGCCGTAGATCCAAACCAGCACGGGTAATTTCCCGGTTCGATGCTCCGGCTCCCACACGTTCAGCACAAGGCAGTCCTCGGCTGGAGTCGTCCCCAGCGGAGCGGCATCGCTGGGGAACGGAAGTTGCATACAATCGTGCCCGTACGCAATTGCGTCGCGCACACCAGACCATTTAGCTGCTGGTTGTGGTGGACGCCACCTTAAGTCGCCGACCGGCGGCGCCGCGTAAGGAATGCCCTTGAAAGAAGTCACGCCATCTGCAACTGCACCTTTCAGTTTTCCGGTATCAATCGTAACTGTCTGCTGTGCGATACCGGATGTGGAGATGAAAGCCTCAATAATGACGATCACAGCGGCGAGCAACTTGGTCATAGGCGCTCCGGAAATTTGGAAGTACCTGCCAATATACAACTTCGCGACAGAGTTGAGAGAAAGGCCGAACAAGGAGGAGTTTATTTATCTGCGATGACGGATTTATCACGACATGAGTGTCGCTCAAACATTTCGGTTAAATACTTCAAAGCTTCATCAGGTTTGTGAAGAACCGGCAATGGCGTGCGGAACTCACGATTGCAAAAACTGCATACCCCGCGGGAGGGAGACCGATCGATGTACTGCACGATCTTAAGGGATCGCTTTGCCATCCCTAGAAGAATGCCATCGCGATCATTTTTTCTGCGTCAGGGATTTTCCTAAATCGTGAGCCAGAGGACTTCGAACTACAGCATACTTTTGCAATGTGGCTGATGGCGAACGGGGCCCGGGGTTATCCCTGGCGACGGTGCATGCCGTTGCCGAGCTCCTGATTCACTGCACGAACCACGTCATAAACATTTCGCGGGTGAGGCATGAAACGCGCAGCCCCGCTTACCATGGACTCCTGGCGGGCCGCCTCGCTGGGATAAGTCGCTGAAATATGAATGATTGGAATATCGCGTGTCACTGGATTTGCCTTCAGTTTTTTGCATACATCGAAGCCAAGCATATCCGGAAGGTTGACGTCGAGGATGATCAGGTTCGGGCGGGATAAAGCCCTATTTAATGCTTCGGTCCCAGTCCCTGCTTCAATCACGTCGAATCCGGCATCGGTGAGTACGCGTGAAATTGCGTATCGATGACCTTGATTGTCATCGACATTCAGAATCGTTAATCGTGCTTTGTCACGTCCGTTCAAAAACTGCCCGATGATATTCAGCAACTCAGGAGTCGAGTCGCCCTTGGAAACGAATGCGTTCACCAGGGGACGGACCTCGTTCGGCACGTCTTCGGTGTAACCGGAGAGCATGATGATGGGGAGAGTCGGCCACTTGCTACGAATCATGGCCGCGACTTCGCCGCCATTCATTGCGGGCATCGCATAATCCAGGACGACAGCATCGACCCTATGATTTTCAAGGACAGATAACCCGCCACGTCCATTTTCGGCAGTCAAAACTTCGTAGCCCTCGGCTTCCAGTAGCAGCTTTCGCAACAGAAGCCCCGACTCGTCGTCATCAATGCACAACACTTTGAGTTTGTTTTTCGTGCCGTTAGACATGATTCACCGCCATGGAATGGTCTTTCGCCAAAAGACTTAAGTTCACACCCGCTTTCCGAAAAGCTTCAGTGAATTGTGCAATTGCCTTGTCTCTCGATTTCATAACGTCCTTGGGAATTACTTCCAAGGCCTGGCCAAAGCGCGAATAATCTTGCTCGCCAAGCGTTTTCGACGTATGAACAATCACGTGCGAACTGCTGGTGTGCGGGTCGCGATTCAATTCCCTCAAGACTTCGAATCCATTTAAATCGGGCATTGCGAGATCCAGAATCACTATGTCGGGTTCGTATTCTTTGGCTAGTCGCACTCCCTCAATTCCTCCCTCCGCCTCCCGCATCTCGCAGCCAGTGTTGGCCAGGACTGTTCTCACAAGATAACGGGAGGTTTCATCGTCATCGATAATGAGGACACGCGGATGCACTTTGCCCGACGCAATCATGTTGAGTTGGTCCAGCAGCCAAATGCGATCGATGGGCTTTGCCTGAAATCCGTCAGCACCGAGCGCAAGCGCCTTTTGGCGATTGTCAACGACGGTCACGACGTAGATCGGAATATCGTGGGTTGCCGAATCCTGTTTCAAATCGCGGAGGAGGTCCCACGAATGCTCGCCTTCGAGCAGTACGTCCAAAACGATGGCGACAGGCCGAAATGCCTTTAGAGATGCTTTCGCCTCGACTATGTTCCTGGCGGGTACAACTTGAAAACGGCTACCTTTCAGATACTTCTCGTAGATAAACAGAGCTTCACGATTATCTTCTACGACTAAGACCGGCACTCGGTCTGCGTCGAGCTCGCGCTTGACCTCCGGAACATAAACCACGTCGGTCTCGCCTTTGAACGTCATAGGTATGACAGCTGTGAAGGTCGACCCCAGGCCCAGCCGGCTCTTCACATGGACGTTTCCACCAAGTAACTGGGCCAGCTTGCGCGAAAGCGGCAATCCCAGGCCCGAACCTTTCGCCGCTTTTTGCAGCTTGCCCTCGAGCTGTGTCCACTCCTGGAAGATGCGCTCTTGGTCATCTTCTGCTATACCGATGCCGGTATCCGTCACAGAGAACCGTAATGTATTGCCACCTTCTTGATCCACAGAAACCCGAACCTCGCCCCTTTCAGTGAATTTCAGAGCATTTGAAATAAAGTTTCTAAGAATCTGCGAGACCTTCGCCTCGTCACTGTAGATTTGAATGTCTTCCTCAGGATCATCAAACACCAGCTTCACCGAGGAGTTTTGTACCAGCAGCGGACGCAACATGCCGCGCAACGCGGCAAACAAGGTATTGACGCTGAAATTGCTCGGCCGTATTGTGACTTTTCCGGCTTCCACCTTAGCAAGATCTAGAAGGTCGTTCACTAAGTCGAGTAGGTTCTGAGCGGAATTCCGCATGAAACGCACTTGCTTTTCCTGCTCGGCGGAAAGATCGCCATCAAGGCGATCGATGAGAATCTGACCAAGGGCCAGAATTGAATTCAGCGGCGTGCGAAACTCGTGGCTCATGTTCGAGAGAAAGTGACTCTTCAGTTCAGAAGCACGCTGCAAAAAATCCGCCTTGTCGTCCAGCTCGGCGTAGAGCGCTACAACGCCACGGTTGGTTTCATCCAATTCCTGATTCAGTTGGGCCAGCTCAGCTTGGCGTGCGCGTAGCTCCTCCAGGGTATTCAGCAGCTCCTTGTTTTGTTGCTGCAACTCTTCGTAAGGATTATGTGGAGCGCGCGTTTCGAGTTTTGACAGCAACGAATCGAGATCCTTCTTCGCAAAAGACGGATGCCTGTTCGGAAGAAGCTTTCCTAATGTGATCGTGGCACCTTTTCCGGGTGCGGTCTCGACATGGAAGAAGTCCATCAGCCGCTTCGCGCCCAAAAGTCCTAACCCCATCCCTGTTTTGGAAACGTATTTGCCGTCGAGGATTTCGCGCAGATTGCCGATGCCCTTTCCTTTATCTATGACGGAAACGGTCAGCCTCGGCTCGGCATCTTTGTCGATTTGGAACTCGACCAGGCCGCCCCCACCATACTGAAATGCATTCCGTGCAATTTCAGAGACGGCGGTCGCAATTCGGGTCTGGTCCTGCGTGTCGAACTTCAATGCGGCCGCAACCTGCCGCGCACGTTGACGCGCAAGCACCACATCGTGCTCGTAACGGATATCCATTCGCAACAGATTCAAGGCCATAACGACTTCAGTGAACAGAATTTTTAACTACTAGCACGGTCGCGTCGTCGCGTTCCCGAGCAAAATCACGATAAAGCACTGCCGCAATTAAGCTCGGATGTTTGTTGAGGAGACCCGGATAGTCCTTCAAATTCCACCTGGACCCCAAGCCATCGGAATGCATGATGAGCGTGCTGTGGTCGGTCCACGGGAATGTGAACTCCTGAATTTTATGCATTTGATGACCGAGGGTGCCATTGTGTGACGCCAATCCTCGGCTGGTTTCACGATCTGCGAGAGTCGCAGAGATGTTGCCCAAACCGGCAAACGAAAGCGTGCCCTTTCGGCGATCGATTGCAGTAATCGCGGCCGCGGCACCACGCGTTTTTCTTAGAGCATTATGCACATCGCCCATGATTCCGGCCGGGGAATCAGCTGAAGTCTGGGAAAGCACGCGTTTCGCTTCCCGCGCCGCTTCCGCGGCGAACACCCCATGACCGAGGCCATCAGCGACCATCAGCCATGCGGTATCGTGATCAGTCTTGAAAAACCAACCGTCACCGCAGACCGACTCGCCGCGCACAGCAACCGATATCACTCCCAAGCGGAGATTTTCATCCACGTTGGCTTTCCTTCGGGGCCAGAAGTCAGCCATGATGCAGGTACCGCGCTCCGGTGCGGAGTAGATATCGAAGATAGTTGCCAAGCGCCGCACAGCTCCCAAGCCATTGCCACTGGTTCCCGCTGTCGAGTAGCCGTCTTCTAATGCGGAGCTAATATTCCGAATTCCCGGACCTTTATCAATCGCCAGGAAACGAATGCCTCGTGCGCCATTTGTTCCGAGCTGCTCGCACACAATGCTCCCGGTTTCAGCGTGCTTGACGATGTTCGTCGCCATTTCGGTTACTGCAATAGCAACCGACCCGCGATCACTTTCTTCCATCCCGATCTCTTCAGCCAGGCGAACCGCGACCCTGCGCGCCTCCCCAGCAACACTGGCGTCGGTGATTTGCAGCAGCACCTGACTAGCGGATTGTTCGCCTACTTCCATCGCGTGACCGTAACCTTTGTGCCTACTCCTGATTTCGAATCGATTTCGAAATCGTTAACCAGTCGTTTCGCTCCACCGAGCCCCAGCCCCAAACCTGATCCCGTCGTAAAGCCATCGCGTAGCGCCAGCGAAATGTCGCCGATGCCGGGGCCTTTGTCGACGAAAACCAGCCGCAACCCCAACCGCGGGCCATTCAGCATTATCAGATCCATCGCCCCACCACCACCGTGGATCAACGTGTTGCGGGCCAGTTCGCTCGCTGCCGTCACCATTTTGGTTTGGTCGACGAGAGAAAAGCCAATGCGCGAACTCGCCTCTCGTACTCGCTGCCTTACCGTGACGACGTCCGATTCCGAAACCACAGGAATCGTTTCGCTAGACGTAACTGCCATTCATTGCCTCATCGCCGTCCAGTGACGTTCGCAACAGTTCCATTCCCGTATCCACGTTGAGAGCCGTTTTCACTCCGGCCAGAGACATCCCTAATTCAACAAGAGTAATTGCCACCGCGGGGCGCATTCCGACCACGACCGTCTCTGCATCGAGAACGCGGGACATCGCGGCGATGTTGCCCAGCATTCGCCCGATAAACGAATCGACAATCTCCAGGCTGGAAATGTCGATGAGCACGCCTCGCGCGCCAGTTTCGCTTATCCGCGTAGTCAAATCGTCCTGTAAGGTCATTGCCAGGCGATCATGCATATCAACCTGTATCGTGACCAACAGGAACTCGCCCATCCTCAGAATAGGGATTTTGTCCACTTTTGCCTCCTATTCAATGTCTTCCAGTTTGTTTTGCTTCTCTTTCTTTTGTTTTTGCTCGCGCACAAATGCCAGCCCCGTGCGCTTGGCAGCCAAAGCAAACGCATCAGATAAGGTCGCTTTGGTGGTGACGTCAAGAAGGTTGATACCGAGATGCACAATGGTCTGCGCGATCTGCGGGCGCACTCCGCTGATAATACAGTCTGCGCCCATGAGCCGTGCGGCGGTCACGGTTTTGAGCAGATGCTGTGCGACAACGGTATCCACCGTTGGCACACCGGTAATGTCGATGATGGCAACTTTGGAGTTAGTCTTGACAATGCTCTCAAGCAGAGACTCCATGACAACCTGAGTGCGAGCGCTATCCAATGTGCCGATGAGCGGAAGAGCAAGAATGCCCTCCCAGAGTTTTACCACTGGGGTCGAGAGCTCCAGCATTTCTTCCTGCTGCCGCCGGATGACCTCCTCGCGGGATTTCAGGTAAACCTCCGCGGTGTACAGACCCAGGTTGTCCAACAATTCCGTGGCCGTCCACAGTTCTTGAGCAACGGCAGCTGCGTCATTGACGTCTTCGCGTATTGCGTTGAACAAAGGACGTTTGAGCGAGAAAACAAAGGTCGCGGTCTCAGTCGCAGTGAAGCCTTGCAAGGTGCGGCTACGGGAAATTTCCTCGAGCATACTGCGCATCGGATCGTAACTTTTCGCACTCGTACTGGTTCCTCCGCTTGCTGCGGATTCAATTAGCAGATCGAGAAAGCGGGTGCATTGCGATTTAACTTCCGCATCGTTCATTAAATCTTTGCGGCGCGTGGTTCCAGTCATCTCGCGAAGCCATTCGGCAAGAATTTCATCTCGATGCTGCGCCAGAATTGAGCCTAAATTTCCGGCCTTTTGGTTCAGAACAGTCGCCATTTGAAATCTCCTGTGAAGTTCGACGGTCTATGATGAATTACAGGTCGGGAGCGCGCTCCCAGGCGGGGCTAAAGGGAGATAATTACTAGGTCCATTATATCTCTCTGCGGCTGTGGCAAGCCCTACCTGAGAGTACTTTGCTCGCACTTTTCTTACTCCTGAAAAGGATGGGTAGACTTACCGGATGTGGTGAGTTTCGCAAGCTGGTGCCACAGTGAGTAGCGGGAGTTTTCCCAAAAAATTGGCATTGCGTAAGGGAAATCCCGACAGCATTTCAGCCCAACATTCGATACAAAAGATAGAACAGCTTCCAGAAATGTTCGATACCGTACAAAAAAAGCGCGCGCTCATTCTGTGTGTCGATGATACGGAAGCTCAGCGCTATGCGGTTTCGCGAATTCTACAAAAAGCAGGCTTCGACATAATGGAAGCCGCTACGGGGGAGCAGGCACTCGAAATGATGGCGTCCCGGCCTGACCTGGTGCTACTGGATGTTAATCTTCCTGACATCAGCGGCCTGGACGTTTGTCGAATTATCAAATCAAGACAGGAAAGCGCGCGTACTCCTGTTCTGCAGGTTTCGGCTACCCACGTAAACACGAGAGCTCGAGTGGAAGGGCTCGAGGGCGGCGCCGACGCATATCTCGTTCAGCCTATCGATGCCGATGAACTTACGGCCACGATCAATGCTTTACTGCGCGTAAAGCAAGCGGAAGAGGCGCTCTGGGAAACTCAACAGCAGTATCGGGCTTTTTTCGAGGCGAATCCGCTGTCTTGCCTGGTGTTCGACGTTTCGGATTTAAAGATTCTTGCTGTCAACGAAGCCGCGATTCATGAATACGGGTATTCGCGCGAACAATTCACGAGCATGACTCTGCGCGAGATTGTTGCGCCGCAAGATCTGCCTCTGTTCGATAAGTTGCTTCCGCCCACTTCCCTTCCGCTTCGGCCCGGCCGTGTTTGGAAGCACCAAACCAGAAACGCTGGCTTCATCAGCGTAGAAACGACTTCGGCGGCATTGCGGTTGAATAACCGCAATGCCCAGTTGGTCATTATTCAGAACGTGACTGAGAAGCTAAATCGCCAGGCAGTGGAGCAGGAAAGAATCGTGCAAAGGCTACTGCTCGACCGGACCATGCATGTGCAGGAAGACGAGCGCCGGCGGATAGCGCGTGAACTGCACGATGAAGCTGGACAATTGCTGACCTCATTATTAGTAGGCCTGCGCAGTTTGAGCGATGCGCGGCAGTTGAAAATCGCCAAGAAGCAAGCCAAGACCATGCGCGAGATTGCCTCGAAGGCAATAGCAGAATTGAGCCGCCTGGCGCGCGGCCTGCACTCGAGCGTGCTGGACGATCTGGGATTGGAGACAGCGATTCGACGATATCTCGACGAATTTTCTGAAACTCATAACATTGCTTCCACCCTCGATTTCGAAACCGATACGCGCCTGTCGCTGACTGACGATGCTCAGCTGAACATCTATCGTATTGTTCAGGAAGCGCTCACTAATGTCGCGCGTCATTCGCAGGCAAAGCGAGTGCAAATAGATTTCAAGCAAGATGAATCAAATTTGCTGATTACGATTAGCGACAACGGACGGGGGCTTTCGCAAAAGGAACGCCAAGCTGCCCGATCACGACATTTGGGAATCGAAAGCATGCGTGAACGCGCGGCAATCCTGGGCGGTGACTTGCGAGTTTTTTCGGAACCTCAACGTGGGTTGAAGGTCGCTGTCCGGATTCCACTCAACGCACAACAGGCAAACGCAAGCTGAGCCGAAACTTTGGGGAAATCAGACAAAATCCGCGTGCTGGTAGCTGATGACCACGCGATCCTGCGTACCGGTCTGCGCATGCTGATCGATGCGCAGCCAGATATGGCAGTAGTCGGCGAAGCGCACGATGGCAATCAGGCGGTCGAGCTTGCGCGCGAAAACAAACCCGACGTCGTGCTATTGGATGTCACAATGCCGGTCTCCGGCGGGCTACACGCGATTGCTGAAATCATTCGACAAAATCCTCAGGCCCGAGTTCTTCTGTTGACCATGCACGCAGAAATCGCGTACTTGCGTACCGCTCTCGCCACGGGCGCTGCCGGTTACGTATTAAAGAAGAGCGTGGACGCCGACCTTCTTTCCGCTATCCGCACAGTTCATCGAGGTCTTAAGTACGTTGACTCGGAACTGGCCAGCGGTCTATTGCAGGAAATGGTGGGCAACGGAACAGGCAGCACTCAGGAAGGCGGGGGTGCCAGTAAAATCCTGAGCGAGCGAGAGCTGCAGGTGTTGAAACTGGTAGCCGAAGGTTTCAGCAGTCGCGAAATCGCCAGCCGAATCTATGTCAGCACAAAGACAGTAGAAACATATCGTGGACGCTTCGCAGAAAAACTCGGACTGAAAACGCGAGCCGATGTGGTTCAATATGCGCTTAATATCGGCTTGTTATCCGCGGAGAAATTTAGCTTTTCGAAACGGCCGAGCAATTCTTTTCTTTCGGCTCGCAGCAAGCTTTCATCCGGCAAAACGACAAGAAAGAAGTAGAGACACAAGGCCAGCAGTTAGAGCTGATTGCTTTACCAGAAATAAACTGCTGGGCGCGCTCTGGCTTGTGAAATCTGAATCGGCTGAGCTTCGACGGCAAATTCAATGCTGTCGAGCGTAATATATTCACTTTGATGATCACACGACGAAAATTCATTGCCACTACAGCCTGCACGGTCGCCGCAGCACGCCTCGGTGCACACGGTCAAAGCAAAGCCCGGGTTGTACTCGCTATTACCAATGAAGCGACCGGCCCTGAAATGCCGGTGGACTTTGTCGGGCTGTCTTATGAGGTGCAACAACTTGCGGACCCAAGCTTCTTTTCGACGCACAACGGCGGCTTGGCCCGTGAGTTTAAAGCACTTTCGTCGACCGGAGTCCTACGCCTTGGCGGCAACAGCAGCGAGTTTGGCTATTGGAAGCCGAAACCTGATTCGCCAGAACCCGAGCACCCTAAAGTACGAGAAGTCGTGGGTGAGCCGAAGGTGCAGTACTACCCGGTAACGGCTGAGGCGGTGAGGAACTTATCGGGTTTCCTTCAGGCCACAGGGTGGAGTTGTATTTACGGAATCGGGATGGGCACGAACACTCCGCCGCGCGCTGCCGAGGAAGCGGCCTTTGTAGCAGAAACGCTAGGCGACCGGCTGCAATATTTCCAGATCGGAAATGAGGCGGATCTGTTTAATCGGCACCTGCGCGATCCGAAAACGTGGTCGGTTAAAACGTACTTCGAAGAATGGCTCACCTTGGCGCGTGCAATTCTAGCTCGGGTGCCCTCAGCAAAGTTCGGAATGCCTGATGTCGCAGTCGACGTGTCGTGGCTGACCGAAATTTCTAACGAGTGGCCATCGGTCCAGAATCCGCCTCACGTGACCACACTGACTCATCATTATTATTTCGGTGGTCCGGCGACGAACCCTGAGGTGAATATTCCAAACCTGCTGAAACCCGCGACGATGCAAAAGGTGCAGAACACGGCAAACATCGCGAAGGCAGCAGCCAGCAAGATGAACGCGCGTGTGCGCATGACCGAAGGCAACACGTGCTACCGCGGAGGCAAACCGGGAGTCTCCGACGTTTTTGCTGCTGCACTTTGGGCAGCTGATTATTCGCTGCTGCTGGCCAGCAATAATTATTCGGGCGTAAATCTACACGGCGGTACAGGTAAGTCTGTGGCCAATTCCGTTGGCGGGGTTTTACCCGGCGACCAGCTTTTGCAATCGCAAGGTGCAACTCCGGAACGGATCGCTTCGCATCCGCATCCCTTCTATACACCCATTGCCACATTTGGCTCGGATTACATGCTGGAGCCGGTCGCGTACGGGCTAAAGTTTGCCGGCTCATTCAGCGGCGGAACACTGTTGAAGACGGATTTTTCAGAGAAGATGCAAGCTGCGGGCGTTGACGCCACGGGTTACGGAGCGAAACTTAAGGATGGGAGGACGTCGATTATTATTTTGAATAAGGATGCGGCATGGGACCTTGATCTGGAGCTCGACTTCGGTCCAAGAGCAAGCGGAGCGGTACAGACAGAAAGTTTGCATGCACCGGCGCTGGACAGCCGCGAGGCCTACATTACATCGTCAAAAAAGACGGGCTCCCTCAAGCAGGGCAAGTACTCCGTCACCGTTCCTCCTGCAACGGGCTTACGCCTGACAATTGTCTAAGAATAGCGGTGGGCCATGTGCGTCACAGCGGAGCGAATCCCCAGCTAGCACCTGCTGCATTATTCTTGATTATCATTATTGCGGCTGAAGAGGTCACATGAGCTCCGCGCAGAGCGTCCATTCAATAGTCAGTAAAGCCGCACAGTTTGATCGCGCGCTCCACGAACGTTGGAATCATGCTTTTCGGCAAAAGCAGATGCGACGTTCGGCGGCGTTCCGTTACAGCACCGGACTCGCCCTTGTTGGAGCCGCTCTGTTCGCCTCGCTCGGAATGCAACATCTATTCGCATTTCCCTACCCATTTGTCTTCCTGTTTTTCGGCGCAGTAATGGTGAGCGCCTGGTTCGGCGGCATGGGTGCCGGGCTGTTTTCAGTTTTGCTTTCGACGGTTCTCGTGGATTACTTTTTCGTGCCACCTTTTTATTCCCTGCAAATCAGTACGACAGCGGAAACATATTTTGTGGCATTCGTGGCCTGCGCTCTGGTCGCGGGATGGGTAAGCTCAGCGAAAAAGCACAGCGAGGAAGCGTTGCAGGAAACACGCGATCAGCTAGAAATTAAAGTTTCGGAACGCTCGGCGGCTCTTATACAGACGCAGGCTGAACTCGCCCGCCTATCGCGCGTGCTTACTATGGGCGAGCTCACGGCCTCAATTGCACACGAAATTAATCAGCCAATTACTGCGGTGGTGGCCAATGGGCATGCTTGCCTGGAATGGCTGTCGACCACTCCGCCAAATCTCGAAAAAGTGCAGCAAAGTGCAGAGAGCATTATTCAGGACGGCACTCGGGCAGGATCTGTAGTCACGCGAATTCGTGCTCTGTTTACGAAAGAAGAACCGGTCAAAACCTGGGTTGATGTGAATGAAGTCATTCGAGAGCTGGTCGAATTCCTTCGTCATGAAGCCAACAGTCGCGGCACTTCGATTCGCACAGATTTGTCCTCAGCCATGCCGGAGATCAAGGCGGACCGAGTTCAGCTCCAGCAGGTAATTTTGAACCTTGTCATGAATGCAATGGACGCGCTCAACGAAGCGTCCACTCCCGCGAAAGAAGTCGTGATCCGGTCGCGCATGCAAGGAACAAAGGAAGTCTTCATAGTGGTGGAAGATTGCGGCTCGGGCATCAGATCAGAAGCCATCGATAAAATCTTCGACCCGTTCTTCACGACGAAGCCGAACGGGATTGGTATGGGATTATCCATCAGCCGTTCGATTGTCGAGTCTCATAACGGCCAGCTTTGGGCGAGCGCTAATCCGAGTGGCGGGGCAATTCTGCAATTCACCTTGCCGATTCAGAGAAACACCTCTGATGAATGAAATCCGCCCGACAATCTTCGTGGTTGATGATGATGCATCGGTAAGGGACGCGCTCGGAAACCTCCTCGAATCGGTTGGATTTGACGTTCAGGTATTCGGATCAACCGAGCAATTTCGCCGTGCGGTGCGGACGGAAGAACCAAGCTGCCTTGTGCTCGACGTCCGTCTTCCAGGCGCGAACGGCGTCGATTTTCAGCAGTCGCTCAAGCAGGCAGGGATATTCATTCCTATCGTTTTCATTACCGCGCATGGTGACGTTCCGACGGCATCACGCGCTCTCAGGGCGGGAGCGGTGGAATTTCTTATGAAGCCGTTCCAAAAGGACGAACTTCTTGCCGCGATTAATCAGGCACTTGAGAGAGATCGAACGCAGAAAGCCCAGTTCGCGGAACTGACAAGCTTACAATCGCGGTTTAACGAACTCACATCGCGAGAACGTGAAGTTTTGGAATTGGTTGTGAGCGGACTCACTAATAAGGAAATCGGCAGCAGATTGGGAATTAGCGAAGTTACAACCAAGATGCACCGTGGACAGGCCATGCGAAAAATGCACGCAGCTTCCCTGGCCGATCTGGTGCGTATGGCAGAGAAATTGAAAACCGCGCACTCATGATGCGGTATGTGTTATCAATCCAGCTTTCCCTGTCGCAGAGCTATTGCAGACCATTGTTGAAGCCTGATTTCCTCGGGCTCACCTTGTCCCCAAATTCTCTTATCGGGCTTATAAGACTTTTTTATCGAAATACATACTAAAGGATGATTCCAGCCGAAGTTTCGACGGGGCTAATGTTAGAAGATTGGGCCTTTTTCCAGTCGATTTGACAGTTGTGAGCTTGTCGCCTCGATATGTTGCGAGCCCCTGTGCCCTTCCCTGACCGACAATGACCCCGGATGCGCATCCAGGCAACCTGCTGAACCCCGGCAGCGACATTAGATCGGTGACAACGTCTTCCAATGGTGAGAAGAACCGTCCGGCGGTCAAAGTATTCGTTGCAACCACCGTATTACTCAGCTTCATTTCCTTCTGGCGAGCAGCTGCAATCGTTCTTTCAGACTTGGGCTCATCGGCGTACTACGTTGGCGGCGATGCAGAGAAGGTCATCGGCAAGAGCGCTCCGTGGTTCATTCTCGGAGTCATGCTGTTCGCGAACTGCGTCCGTATGCTCTACATCGAGTCGACGAGCATGTTCGTGCGCGGCGGCGTGTATCGCGTGGTGCGCCGCGCAATGGGCGGGTCGCTTGCAAAGTTTTCAGTCTCGGCGCTTTTATTCGATTACGTTCTAACCGGGCCTCTGAGTTCGGTTGTCGCAGGCCAGTACCTGGCCGGCTTCATTCATGACGTAGCACAGTACCTGCATCATCCCCTTCGCCACTTTCCTGATAACGCATTTGCCGCCGTGTTCGGCATCGCTGTCGCAATGTATTTCTGGCTGAAAAATATTCAAGGCATTCACGAGTCAAGCTCTAAAGCGCTGCAGATCATGGCGATCACGACGGTCATGGTCGTGATCCTGATCATCTGGTGTACGGCAACGCTGATTCATTCGCCAGCGCCGCTTCCACCCGGCCCGCTCGCGCATGGCATTCGTCTGGATCATGGATCGTTGGGCTGGCTCTCTGGCCTGAGAAACAGCTGGTTGAGTCACATAACGCTTTTCATTCTGCTTGTTGGCTTCGGACACTCCGTGCTGGCCATGAGCGGCGAAGAGACTCTGGCGCAGGTCAACCGCGAGATTGCGCACCCCAAGCTGAAGAATCTCAAGAAAGCGGCAGTCGTTATTGGAATCTACGCGCTGTTGTTTACCGCGCTCGTTTCGTTCTTCGCAGTGATGATTATTCCCGACGGCGAGCGGCACTTTTATTTTGGCAACCTGATCGGCGGGATTGCCATGCATTTGTGGGGGCCGTTGTGGGCGCGACTCATCTTTCATGGGTTCGTGGTGCTGGTTGGAGTGCTGATCCTGGCCGGCGCGCATAACACATCCATTGTCGGCGCAAACGGAGTGCTGAATCGGGTTGCTGAAGACGGCGTGCTGACAGAAGCATTTCAAAAACCCCATGCGAGATATGGGACTAGTTATCGCATCATCAATTTCATTGTCGGCATGCAGTTGCTGACGATCATTCTCACGCGCGGAAATGTTTTTACCTTGGCGGGATTATATGCATTCGGCGTGATCTGGAGCTTTGCTCTGATGGCGCTGGCGGTTTTGGTTTTGAGATACACCGAGCCGACGCAGCGCGAATGGAAGGTGCCCCTGAACATTCCTTTGGGTAAAGGGCGGGAACTGCCGCTCGGAGTGATTCTGATCGCTAGTGTGCTTTTCCTGACCGCGTTCGTAAATCTCTTTACCAAGTATGAAGCGACTCTTGGTGGGGTGAGTTTTAGCGTGGTTTTCTTTGCCCTATTCACCTATTCCGAACGGCGAGTCGCTAAAGAACGTGCAGGTCGCCAAGAGGGCCTGGACCAATTTCGTGTCTACGGAAACGATGAACCCGCCAGTGAAACGCTGGGCGTCCGCCCCGGGAATATCCTGGTGGCGATTCGCGATCCTAAGAATCTTTACTACCTGCGCGAGGTGCTGCGACGGACAGATACGACGCATCAAGACGTCGTGGTCATGACGGCGCGGCTCTATTTCCGCGAGCTTCCTTTCGGTGCCACCTCTTTTGAAGCGCGCGAAGTGTTTGATTCCTACGAACAGGAGTTGTTCACGGCAGCGGTTGCCGCGGCAGAGAAAGAAGGCAAACCGATCTCGCTGCTGGTTGTCCCTGCGACGGATGTATTTGACTCGATCGTTGTTACCGCCCAAAGGCTGGAATCGAGCCGAATTGTGTGTGGACTTTCGAACAAATTAAGTCCAGATGAACAGGCCAGATTGACCGGAAATGCGTGGGAGCGATTGCCAGAGCCGAAACCGCGACTAGTTATGGAAGTGCGCTTGCCAAACGGCGTCTCGCGCGAGTACTACCTGGGCCCGCACTTGCCGCGCTTGCGCAATGAAGATCTCGAACTGCTACACCGGTTATGGCTGGAAGTAACGACTGATCCAAGGTTCGCTGGCGCACATCACTATCACGTCATTGCAGTCGCCTTGGAGCAACTGGAACGCGACTTGCATAGCGACCGGCGGGAGGAAGTGCTGGAAATGTTGTCGCGCGAACTTCGGAAGAGGCACCAGGACAATGATTGAGCCCGGCACATCGGCGATAAAACGAATTTGCGCAAAGGCAGAGAAACTATTTCACACTACGGATAAGGCTTGCGATTTTGATCTCAAGAGGATTGGTGGATCTATCTCCGCGGGCGCTGCGCAACCCGCACAAATTCATTTCGCAGCTAAGGATGTTCATCTGCTGAACAGCATTCGACAGCAACTCAGCGAGGAACTCGAAAGCGAAGAACCTATCACGGACCAGGATATTTTGTATTTGGCGCTGGAAGAACTACACCTCGCGCTCAGATCCTCCCGGCGCGAAGACGAGACGCTACGGCTGCAATTTCAGTTGTGGCAAGACAAGGTGATGAAGAAGGATTGATCACCAATTCTGGGTTTTCCAAATAACTTAGCGGCTTAGGAGGTCAAAACCGCAGCTGCGACACAAGTTCCTCGAATCGGGGATCGCTGCGTAAGGGGTCATATACGGGCTCGGATTTCAGGAATTGTAAACCATCGCAATGTTGTTGATAGGCTTCAAGCAGAGATGCGATCGACTTCTCGTTTTTTCCGAGGCGCGCGTAATACATTGCGTGAAGAATGGGATCAACTTCCTTCTTATCTTGCATCCGCTGCTCGATTTCAGTTGCATAAAAGCCTTTCAAGCCATCCTTTATATAGGCCGTTCTTAGTGCTGCAGCCTTGTCGGGTGCTCCGGAGTTCGCTTGCAGATATGCCGCAACGGCCTCGCTCACCATGCCCTTCTTCTCGTAACACTGACCGAGCCAATGGAATGTCGCCTTCGAATCTGGGAAAAGTTCCAAAGTCTTCCTTGCCTGCTCAATGCCCTTATCGTATTGGCGAGCAAGATAATAGACGTAGACCGCCGTCATATTAGTAGGTTCAGCCACCGGGTCAAGTTGCAAAGACGTTCGCACTTCGCCCAGCGCTTCTTCGCTGTGTCCTGTGGCCACCAGAAAAATGGAATAATCCGAATGGATGCCCGCATCGTTGGGTGAAAGCTCGATTGCTGCCGAGAATTCTTTTGCTGCCTTAGTCCAATCCCAGGTGTGGTAAAACGCGAGCTCGCCTAGCGAGTCGTGGGCCGCCCCTGATTGCGGATCGAGTTGAATAGCTTTCTGTGCTGCGGCCTCTGCTTTGTCCAGTGTTTCGAGAGGCCAACAACGCCAATCGCCGAGATTGAAATAGGCGTCTGCCAGGCCTGTATAAGCTGGGGCGAAGTCTGGAGCAAGTGACGTAGTTTGTTGAAAGTATTTGAGGGCAGTTTCGAACCCAGTGCACGTTAAAGTGTTCCAATAGAAGTATCCTTTTAGATATGCTTCGTGTGCCTCAGGATCAATCTGCCTTTTTCTGGCAAAATGTGCACCCCCTCGCGGAGTTAAGCTGACGCCCACCTGCGCGGCAATTTCTTTTGCAACCTCCGCTTGCAAGAGCAGAACATCGCGAGCCTCGCGTTCGTAGCTTTCGGCCCAAAGGTGCTGGTCGGAGCGGCCATCAATCAGCTGTGCAGTGATCCGAATGCTATTTCCTGACCGAAGAACAGTACCCTCAACGACGGCATCGACCCCTAACTCATGAGCGATTTCCGGCAGCGGCTGCTTAGTTTGCTTGTACCGCTCTACCGATGTATGCGAAGTCACGCGGAGAGCGTGAATTTTTGCAAGGCTGGTGATCAGTTCGTCGGTCATACCATCACTGAAGTATTCCTGTTGCGGGTCGCCGGACAGGTTTCGAAGAGGCAAGACAGCAATGGACTGGATTCGCGGTTTCTTGTAAGACCCGGTCAGGCCCCGCTGGATCGGCCGCAGTGACACCAGAACCGCAGGCACTACGATGGCGGTTGCGATCAATCCCCATCGCCAATTTTTTGCCGATGGCAACGCGGATGTCGCAGCGGGCGTTTGCGGCTCAAATCGCGTTATTGGCGCGATGAACCGATAACCACGGCGTGGAATAGTTTCTATGAATCTAGGGCTGCTCGAAGTATCTCCCAGCACATCGCGCAGCTTGTTGATTGAGGTGTTTAAGCTGTTGTCAAAATCGACGAAGGTGTCGGCGGACCAGATCTCCGAACGCAGTTGGTCCCGGGTTACGATCTCGCCGGGGCGTTGCACCAGAATCTTGAGGATTTGAAAGGGCTGCTTCTGCAGTTTGAGGCGCACTCCGTTTTTGCGGAGTTCAGCGGCTTCGAGATCAAGCTCAAAGACACCGAAGCGCAGGATTGTGGCGAGCGGCGCATTCGCCAACATGAAACTTCCCTCCCCCTCCTGCTGGCCCACGAGTTTAGCATGCTCCACGCATATCGGTAAGCAGATTAGATCAAGGCGTAAGTTGCTGGAACGAGACAAGTTGGCGGATTAGAAAAATTCAAGTTCCGTTCCATTGACTTTCAACCGCGATTCCGCAATAAGACCACAAACGTCGAGCACCTCCCCGCGACGCTAATCGCAAAACCCAGGAGATGAGTATGTCCGCGCTACGTCAGTGTGTTTCAGCTTCGATTCTCGCCTGCTTGTTACCCACCTTAATAGCCCGTGCCGACGATCTGCACTTCAAACGCAATATTTCTATTGGGGGGAACTCCGTTTCAAGTTCGGAAGTCTGGGTAAAAGGTGCCCGCGAAAGGAGTGCGATCAGCACTCCCGCGGGCAACATGGTCACCTTGCACCAGTGCGACCTCAAACGGACGCTTACCATCAACGACCAATCGCAGAGCTACTTTGTCCTCAGGGATCCGCAAGACGATTCGACCGCTAAGGCTGCGGCAATGTTCGGTGCGCCAGCGCCAGCTCCTGCTCCCAGTTCAGGGGGGACGATCACACAAACGGTGACCCTGACCGACACAGGCGAACGCAAGCAGATTTCTGGCTACACGGCACGCCACGTAAAGATGATGGTAACGGTCAATCCTTCGGCGAACGCCTGCACGCAGGCACAACAGAAGTTCGACATCGATGGCTGGTATGCAGACATTAAAGAGCAAGCAAGCTGCGGCGCGTCTGTGCCGCCAATCCGGCAGGAAGGAACATGCGCCGACCACGTCGTCGTCGTTCGTAAAGGAACTGGCAGGCCGGGTTACCCGCTTGTGCAAACCATCACCATGCACAATGAGGATTCGAGCACTACCAAGATCAACATCAGCACTTCTGACATTGAGAAGAATGTACTCGGACCAGAGCTTTTCGATGTTCCAGACACGTATCACGAAGTGAAATCAATATCGGACCTTTATTCGATTCCGGCAGCCGGGCAATCGCCCATGAATGCCATATCATCTGGCCCGCAGTTCGGGGGAGCTAACGGCCAAAGCATGATGGCACAGGCGCAACAGATGGCGCCTATGCAGCAGGGCATGAGTTCGCAATTTCAGGGCGGTATGCCCGGACGGCCGGGAATGCAGGCAATGGGTATGCAAGGAGCTTCGACTGGAGTTGGAATTCCTTTACCCCAGGCGCTTGGTCCGAAGGCAGCGGGAAAAATTCGCATCGGTATCGCTCCAGCGCAAGCGCAAATGGGACAAGGCAACAACGCCCAGGCGGATTACGCCACGCCGATCCGTAACGCCATTATTTACATGATGAATGGCCCCGCGGTTGAGATCGCAGCGCTCGATGCGCGTATACCGATTCAATTGCAGGCTGAAGCTCAACAGAAGCAATGTGACTTCATTCTGATGTCGAGTGTCACGGTAAAGCATGGTGGCGGGGGCTTCGGAAAATTCATGAAGGCGGGAAATATGGCCGCCAACATGAATCCGATGGTGATGATGACAAAGAGCGTGACCACGATGGCAGCCAGCCAGGCTGCCGCTCAGGCGGCTGCGATGACCGCGCAACAGCAAGCTGTGAATCAACTCTCACAATTTAACGGCCAGATCAAATCGAAAGACGATATCACGGTTGATTACCAGCTTTACCCAACGGGACAGGGGCAGCCGAAATTGCAGAATTCGCTCAAGGGCAAAGCGAAGTCTGATGGCGAAGACGTGCTCACGCCCCTCATTCAGCAGACCGCTACCAACGTACTGACGGAAGTGACGAAGAAGTAGCTGGCGAAAACTTTTCAGCGATCGCTGCGAACGATTCAATCGTAGTGGGACGAGGGGAGAATCATGCGAAATGCGAGTACATACTGCGGAATTTCTGCCGCCCGGTTTAAGGCTGCTGGGTTCCTGATGCTTGGAGTCTTGGTTCCGACTTTGTGTGCACAGGCTCCCCCAAGCCAGGACACGTTTGTCAGCAGCTTTACGCCGAGGGTGAACTACGGTTCCGGTATCACGCTTGTTGTCGCCCCAGGAACAAACAGCTACATACAGTTTAATCTTTCGGGTGTCCCGGCAGGCGCGACGGTTAACAAGGCGACCTTACGACTATTTGTAGACGGGGTGCTGCAAGGAGGCAAATTCGATGTATATCAGATAAATAACAGCTGGAGCGAAAACAGCCTAACCTTTAATAGTCCCGCGCCACCATTAGGAGACTCGGCTTCCGGCAATCATCCCTTTTCGATAACTTCAGCTAGCACCAACCAGTTCTTACTCATTGATATCACCTCGCTCGTACAAAAGTGGCTTAGTGGTGCGATGCCGAACAATGGTGTCGCTCTAGCATTAACTAGCGCGAACGGCACTTTCTCTTTCGATTCCAAAGAAAGTCTGCTGACTGGCAATGGGCCAGAACTTGAGCTTGCATTTGTAGGTCAGGGACCTCAAGGGCCATCCGGCCCACAAGGGCCGGCTGGCGCAGCCGGTGCGGCTGGTCCGGCTGGTGCCCAAGGTGTACCTGGGCCCGCAGGCGCACAAGGTACACAAGGCATTCAAGGGATTCCCGGACCGCCAGGAATTAATGGACCTCAAGGGCCGAAAGGCGATACCGGTCCGCAGGGCCCTGGTTTCAATTTTCGCGGCCTGTTCAGTCTCGACGCTGAATATGTAGTGAATGACGTTGTCACCTACAGAGGCTCGACGTATGTTGCGACGGTTGCCAACCGAGGCGAAGATACTCCCGATATAAATCCGATCTGGAGTCTGATGGCGCAGCAGGGCGAAACCGGTCCGGCTGGACCGAGTGGGCCTGGAGGGTTACCCGGCCCCGCGGGTTTAACGGGACCGCAGGGATTACAAGGTGCAACGGGTCCTCAAGGCCCACAAGGGGCAATTGGACCGCAAGGCCCGACGGGGCCGCAAGGAATTGCCGGAATCGGCGTTGCTTATACGAAGGCACAACCAGACTGTAGTCCTGAGCAAGGTGGTGGATGCCCCGAAGTTATATCGCCCAATCTGAGCACTCGTCCGCCGTTCCTCACCACCACGCTTCCCGCCGGTAACTATATCGGTTTCTTCAATGTGGACCTTTTCGATCAGAATGTCGGAGGCACTAATCTCCATCTGGTCACTTGTGAGCTCGATAACCTGGCGACCTCTCAAAGCATCGACGTTGACGAAGTTACGATTTCCGATTGGATCGGCACTAATGGTGAAAATTTCCGATTCATCACTCGCCAGTTTATATTGACCTTAGACCAGCCCGCCGCAATTGGACTCGCATGCCAGCAGTCAGACACCCCATTTCTACCCGTGAATGACACCGGCATTTACATTGCCAGCGGGCGCCTTACGGCCATTCCGGTGGGCTCACTGATAGTGCAATAGCAGATAACGGACAAGTTCATGAACCTACATCGATCGAGTCGGAATATTCGAGCAGCTCTGAGAGCACTCTTTGCTGTAATGCTTTTCCTTGGGCCGCTGCTATCAGCAGCTTCTGCTCAATCGGGCGGTAACTGGTCCGGACAGGTGCAATGCCGCTTCGACGATGTGGACCAAAGTTATTCGCGCCACGAAGTACAGACCTGGATGCTTACCGGTGCTGCTCCTACGACACAAGGCAGTATGTATGTTTATCCGGCTACGTGGAGTTCCACCGGACAGGGGGCATTGCAAAGAGTACAGGGCACCCAGACCACGAATATCCAATGGACGACCAATGTTCCGGCGCAACAAGCGACGATTGCGATCTTCGTCCGCGCGTCCGATGGACGATTGATCATTAAGCCTTGGCATTCGCAAATGCATTTGGACTACGCCGTAACTGGCAGCAAGCAGATAGTCGCGAACGGAGTCGCGCAACAGCCAACCAGCTTCGTCTACCCCGCCTGGGAGTGGCAGTTTCCGAGAATTGAAGATTTACCAACAAATACCAACGTAACTGGTTCGAGCCAATCACAAGCTGACGGCGGCAGCGCAGAGTTAGTGCATCGCAACGGTGGCATTCCACTCATCGCCACCTGCCAGTGGCAGTTCACGAAAGGAGGAATGACACCTACAAACTCGAACCAAATGGGAGCGAACGGAGGCTCATCAAATCAGAGCCCACAGGGCTCGATGGCTGGGAACAACGGTTACCAAGGCAATTCACAGAATTGCGAATCACCTGCGGCCGTTCAGCAGTCGTTTGAGAACATGAAGGGGAACCTGCAAACGCAATACAACCAGTTGATTCAGGGAACCAGCGATCCCGCGCAGGTCGCTTCGCTTACATCGCAAGAACAACGGATGCTCTCGAACCTGAACGCGCAGGAGCAGCACGATGCGGCGGCCGCTTCGCAGGGCTGTGTGCAAGCAGCCAATCAGGGCACAACTGGCGGGAGTTCTTATGGTAGCGGGCAGTATTCAGGTAATACGGGAAACAACCAGTATTCCGGCCAGAACGGAACCAGCCAATACTCTTCTAATAATTCGAACTCAGGGAGCTCTTACTCGGCAGGGAATCAATATCCGGGCAATAACCAGAACTCAGGGAACAACCAGAATCAGGGTAATACGCAATCTTCATCCAATTCCAATAACAATGGTATGGGCTCGTCCACGCAGAATGGAGCCGCCGTGAGCAGTGGACAACAGCCTCCCGCTCCGCAACTGTTATCGGTTACTCCCAGCAGCGTCAGCCCAAGCAACACTACACAGATCACCCTTGTCGGGAAAGGAACTCACTGGCAAAGCCAGACCACCAACGTAAGTTTTGGTTCGCAGGTCACAGTTCAATCTTTCACCGCCGACCCAAGCGGTACGTCGGGTATTGCAACCATTACTGCCGCCTCTAATGCCTCGCCCGGTTCGAGACCTGTGATGCTGATGAGCGGAACAGAAATGGTGGGGCTGCCGAGTGGACTTACTGTTACCGCGGCGCCCTCACAACCAGGTTCAAACACCAGCGTTTTGTCGACGAGCGGAGGAATGAAAGCGCTGGACCCAGCAACAGAAACGATCCCGACCATTGCAGCGCAGATAGCGCAAGTCAATCCCTCGGTGGGTCAAACCCTGCAGACCGTCTCTGTGACCCTGACCGGCAAGGGGACGCATTTTGTTGATGGCCAGACAAACGTCGCCTTCTTGTCGCCTCAGGCGATGAACCAGGCACGTACCAAATCGGTACAGACCGGCAGCAGCGACGGCACCACCGCAAGCTCTGGCAACAACAACGCTGCGACGTCGAGTGTTGCAAGCCATTTGCAGGTCAATTCGGTGAAAGTAACCTCGCCTACCAGCGCGGTGGCGACGATTACAATTCCCGCGTCTGCATCCGGCCTTTACTCCATTGAGGCAGCAACTCCTGTTAGAGGCAATCAGAGCTCTGAGCTAGCCACTTTGAGCAATGGATTTACCGTTGCTCAACAAACATCCGGAAATTACCGCGTCACCATGACTGGCTTGATGTGCGCGAAAGCTATTACGGGCGGAGGAGATGCAATTTACGGCGCTGCTGTCATTCGGCAATATGACCGGAGTAGCGGTCAAGCAAAGATGTTTACCAACGCAAATAGCTGGGTCTACGGCAATACCAACGGAATGATAGGCCAAAGAATTCAAGCAGGGACATGGGGACCGATGGGAGGAATAGGGAACGGGAATTTTGTTCCTACCGGCTTTAGCCCTGGCCCGAGGGATACCTTGCCACCCCAACCCAACGTTTTCCCTCTAGCTCTGTGGCAAGGAACATTGACCAACGGCGTTGACGCACTGGTAATTTCACCGAGTCTCTGGATTTCGTATGGCGACAATTCAATGTTCTTCAACTGGAATCAGAACGAGGACTCTTTAACTAATTCCATATATTTGGACAGCCACGTTCAAAATCAGATCAACACCCAGACATTCGGGCCTTTGTTTTTTGGAGCGAGTCAAAATGTCTCGGGCAGCGCCGCATCGTCGGTAGCGGGGGCTACGGTGGTTGGCGCGACAGAAGAACTCATTCAAGCGTCCGGGCTGACCTTCGGCATACCTGTAGGTATTTTCGCGATTACCGGTCCATCCCACGACAGGCCTATAGGTGTCTCCGAGGCTGATAAAAACAACCCGACCTCGAACACAGTGCTGCCAAACGCGACGCTTGTTCTAACTCGCGAAATAATTGAGAAAGTGCTGGGTAACAACAATTGGACGACTATGACCTTCAATTTCCAAGACGATCCATTCGCTTTTTCGTCACTACCGAACACGGACCGGCCAGGTGCGTACACGATGTTCATTCAGATTGAGCGGCAGTGAACTCGTCATTTTGCGTAAAAGCAAAGGTCTAATGAAGGCAGAGGGTTGCGCATTGCAGGACTTGTAGTTGAAATTCCATTGACTTCGAGGTACACCATCTGCGTGTACCGCATTTTCGACGGCACCCCATCAAAAGCGGCAGCAATCAACCAGAAAGTATTTCCTCTTCATCGAGCTAGAAGTAGAACTTCGCCGCGAGTTGAAGTACTCGCGGGCCGCCCACGCCAGTGTACTGTGAGATATAGTGGCCAAACGTAGCCGGATTGCTTGGCGCAATGGACATCGGTATATAGGTGTTACTCGAAGAATCGAAGCCCGGCAAGGTCAGATTCGCAGAGTAGTCCCTCTGGTCGAAGTTCGGGTGGTTGAATATGTTGAACGCCTCGCCGCGAAGTTGGATGTATCGCTCCTCATGCGAGCCTAACGGGATGTTCTTGAAGATGGATAAATCCCAATTCTGCATGCCGCCGTCACGAAGATCGCTGCGTGAGCCCGTGAAAGGCAAGCCTAGTTTTGGGAGTTCAAGATTTCCGTGAGCGTCCAATCCTGTGAAGGCTGGCGGCAGAGCGCCCCACATTTCTGAGCCGGTGAGCTGATTTCCCGGAACCCAGATGGCCATGTCATTGGCGCCATATGTGTTGTAATCGGGGGTTGGCGCTCCACTCTCAAATTGCGTGACTCCCGAAACTTGGAAGTTGTCAGTCACATAAGACAGCCACTTCGCGCCGCCGAGGTGCTTGCTGAAACTTGGCAAGCTGTAAACGTAATTGATCGCCAGCACATGTCTGCGATCCCAATCGGCATTGCGGTAGGTGAGATCGTGAGTGAACTCGGTGTATTGCGTGTCCTGATCCTCGCTCGCCGTTGTGAGTACGTGAGAGTAAGTGTAGGCTGCGCCGAATGTGAAAGCTCTGCTGAAGCGGCGCTGCAAAGAAACCTGCAGCGAGTTGTAATTGGATATGCCATCGAACTTGTAGTAAAAGATCTGCCCGTAGCCTTTGTAAGGAACCAGGTAGTTAGTGTTATAGGCATAGGCACCGCTGAAGTCGTAGCCGGCAGCCGCGTACTCAGGCGGCAGATTCGGCTCAACCGCTGGAATTACGCCCCCGGGAAACAGAGACGGGTCTTGCGCGGCGCGGGTGAAGGTGGTGCCAAAGGGAACTGAATTGATATCGCTCTGGGTTACCAAGTGACGTCCCAGCGTGCCTACATAGGCGACATCGAGCGTAGTTCCTCTTGCTAACTCGCGCTGAATTCCTAGGTTGTAACTGTAAACAACAGGAACTTTGCCGGTTTGGTCGGCGCCGTAAACGTTGCCCAGCACTCCTGGCGCCTGCTGCGGCAGGCTCGAAATATCCTGCATATTGCCATTCAGCACCGTCGGCGTAAGCACGTTGGCGGGATCCGCGAAAACGGTATTGAAAACCAAATTACCCTGCTCACGATCATGAGAAGTACCAAAGCCGCCGCGCAGGACCGTCTTCTGGTCTGACGTCAGTTGGTAAGCAAACCCGAAACGCGGCTCTAGCATAATTCCGCGGCTGTTCCAGCCGCCTTGTGGCAACGTCCCGTTATCACTAAAAGCGTACCCGTCGGTCAGATCGCCACTGCCGGGGACAATCGAACCATCAGTAGGATCGATCTGCACGGCCTTCGCGGGATCATAATCCGCAGGTACGAACAAAGCGATCTGGTTCTTGGCATCGTACTGCGGCGGAATCCAGACAAATCGCATGCCGTAATCGAGTGTCAGCCGTGGCGTGACTTTAAACGTATCCTGCGCGTAAAACTCCAATTGGTTATAGCGGAAAAATCCAATGGGCCGGGTGCTCGTCTGGTCGAAGTTGCGGAAGTATCCCAGCAGTGCACTGGCGTACGCCATCCCAGTATTGTTGTCGGAGCAGTTCGCGGGATCGCTGGATGTCGCGCAGTTGTCAATCGTGAACTGGCCGTTGGAATTTCCCCACGCGATCTGATCCTTGCGATTCCGTTGATAAAACAGGCCGAACTTGAAGGTGTGATTCTTTTCCACCCAGGTCACGTTGTCATTCAGGTTAATCGTAGTGTTGGCCTGGTACCACGGATTCGCGCCGAAATACGACCAAGGATAGGGTATTGACCCTCCGTTTCCTCCAAAACCCATGTCGGGAATCGATGTGGTTGGGGGAACAGGATAAAGCATCGGCAGACTAATATTGTTTGCCCCGACAGACAAATTGCCGTTGTTGCCAGCCCAACTGCTGTGGGTTACGCTCGGACCGACTGAAAATTCATTCAGCAGATTTGATCGCAACGTGCTCGTCAGATCCAGCGAGAAATTCCAGCTTGGCGACTTCCCAATGCAGCCTCCGGGAAGCTGAAGCTGTCCATCGCAGCTCAGATTATTGGTTTCCATTGGAGCAGTAGTTTGCTCCGAATTATGCACCCAACGGCCCGAAAGCCGGTTCTTCTCGTTGATTTGGTAATCCACACGAAAAATGTCTTCGCGCCGGGGGTCGTTGTACGAGAGCTGGGTGGCGTAGTTCACGCCTGTGGGCGAAGCGTTAGCTATGTTAGGAAGAGCGTAGAGCGACATCAGTTTTGAGACGTTGTTAAAAATATCCTGTTGCGCCGCGCTCAACGTGCTGGGGTCGATCTTGTTTCCAGGGAAAGGCTGGCCCGTAGCCGGGTTATAAATAATGAACGGACTTTGTGAGAAGTCGCCTGTCCTTTCCAGCGCGGTAGGAGTACGAAACTCATCCAAACCTGCGACTGGAATTAATTGGCGGTAATATTCCTGGCTCCAGAAAAAGAACAACTTGTTCTTCTTGATCGGGCCGCCGAGCTGATACCCGAAATAGTTGTATCGATAAAACGCCTTCGGGGTAACGGGATTAGTGTTATCGGCGAACCAATTGTTGGCGTTCATGCCCTCATTGCGGTGGAAAAAACGCGCATCACCATGAAATTCATTTGTGCCCCCTTTGGTGATGACCGCGACCTGTCCCCCAGCAGCTTTGCCGTATTCCGCCTGGTAGTTCGAGGTTAGAACCTTAACTTCCGCAATCGCATCCGGGTTTACAGTCACGTGCATGGTAGCGTTGTCGCCGGTGTCGACATTCGAGGCGCCATCTACCGTCATTTCGTGCTCGTTGGCACGGGTGCCGTTGATATTGAAAGCGCCGATGCCGTAAGTTGTCGATGCCGAACCATCAAAGGCGCTGATCACGCCGGGTATCAACTTCATGTAATCGAGAACCATGCGCCCGTTCATGGCCACATCGTTCAATTGCTTGTCCGTGATCAAGTCTGAGCGCTCGCCGGAATTCGATTGCAGCTGTAGCTGTCCAGCATCCGCAATGACATTGACAGTTTCCGCAGTGGCTCCTACCTGCAGCGTAAAGTCACCAGTATTCAGCTTGTCAGCCGCGCTCAGCACTACGCGGCGCGCTTCGAGCTTCTTGAAGCCCTGAGCGCTGACCTCGACCGAATACGTCGCCGGAGGCAAATTGGGGACTACGAATTCGCCGCTATCGGACGTATTCACTGTCCGGGTCAGTCCGATGTCCGCACTGCGGACCACAACCGTAGCTTTTGGAACTACGGCCCCACTGGTGTCTTTCACCGATCCGAAGATCGTGCCCGATGTGACCTGAGCGGTCACGGAAATACTCATCGCACAGATTAGGGCAATGAGAATAGGTAAAAGCACCGCAGTTTTTCGCTGAAAAGATGCAGACATACCATACCTCCCTAAATCGATAGACCTGCGCCGACAGTACCGTTCACGAATTTTCACACTGCTGGTGAGTTGAACCGCACTCGCCTAGCCCGCCGGCGAGCACCAGCAGAGCACACCAACTCGCCTTTACTACAAAACAAACAAATTAACGTTGTCAATACTGTACTTTCGTATAGTCATGACGTGCGTTGTGTCGTCGGTGGAGGAATTGGCCCGGATAAACCTAGCTCGACTTGCCGCTCAAAGGCTCGCAAATATACGGGCGCGCTATTGATTGAGCGAAATGATTCCCCTTTGCAGGGCAACGGTCGCAGCCTGAGTGCGATCTTTTACATCCAGCTTTTCAAGCACGTGACTTACATGGAGCTTGACCGTGACTTCGGCGATGTCCAGCGTTTGCGCGATCTCGCGGTTACCAAAACCCTTGGCGACTAAACGCAACACATCAACTTCTCGGCTGCTCAGCGAGCGATGAGACTGGCGCTCCGCGATGTGAGAAGCGGCAATGGAATCAAAATACTGCGCACCTCGATGGATTTCTCTGACGGCCCGAAGCAGTTCTTCCCGAACAATGCTCTTGATGATGTATCCTTGTGCCCCCGCCTGGATCGCACGAAAAATGTCTTCCTCGCTCGAATGTGTAGAAAGTATGAGGATGCATGCATCCGGAAATTCGCGAACCAAAGCGGCAGTGCAGTCGATGCCGCTCATCCCCGGGAGGCGGAGGTCCATCAATACGAGTGTTGGACGCACACTGCGGTAAACGTCAATCGCCTCCTCGCCCGTCCCCGCTTCTGCCACCACGGCAATATCAGGCTCCACGTTCAGCGATGACGATAAGCCCATCCGCACCATGAAGTGGTCGTCAACGACCAGAATACGTATTGGCTTTGAGTGGTGCATCGTTTACTTCACTTGAATCCAATGCGACTTTCACGATAACGCTACTCCCGCCTCCAGGCTTGCTGTCGATTTTTAATTCGCTGCCCATCGACTGAGCGCGTTCACGCATATCGAGCAATCCGAAGTGTCCTGAGCGCGGACTCTGAGAAGGAGTGAATCCGCTACCATCATCGGTGACTGTGAGGCAAATGAACTTTTGCGAGTATTGCAGCTCAATCGTTATTTGCCGTGCGCGGCCATGCTGGAGAGCATTTGCGACCGCCTCTTGCGCAATTCGCAGCAAATTCATTTCGATTTGCCCAGGCAAGCGGAGAGGTTCACCCTGAATTCGGACTTCTATCTTGGCTGACTCACGAGCCGCCGGTGGCTGAACGATTCTCGTTATGGCGGAAACAAGATCGCCATCTTCCAGCAGTTGACATCTCAAATCCCAGACCGAGCGCCGCGCCTCGATCATGCTGTGGCGGCTCATGTCGCGGGCAGATTCAAGCGCCTGATGGGCAATGTTTGGCGCCTTTTGAAAACAATCTGAAGCAAGATCTAGTTGCATAGTGATGCCGGCCAATTCCTGTTCTAGAGTGTCATGAAGTTCGCGCGCGATCCGGTTACGCTCCTCAAGAACGGCGCCATGGCGCAGTCTTTGTCGAATGACCTGCATCTGACTGCGCACTCGCCTGCCGAGCACGACGACCCACACCACTACAACTAAAAGGATTCCCACAGTTAATCCCAATAACCACAACGTGTGACGTAAATTCCACCAAGGTGGAGTGCTGAGCACTACCACGTCGTCAGGCGAACGCAAAAGGATTCGAAAAGACTCAGGTACCTGCCACAAACCTCCACTCCGGACTGCACCTATGCCGGAAACACGGAGGCGGCTGTTAAGTGGGATGGATACGAGAGGACTCGCCGAAGGCCCGCGTGGCAGCGTCGCGTCAAACAGTACACTGCCGCTCTGCAGAAGCAACCGGAGACCGTCGGGCTGTAATTGATGATCCAGCAGCGTGGCATCTGTAGTTACAACCGAACTGTCGAATTGCTCCCATGGGGAAGAGAGATCCAGCTTCGTGGGTTGGGGCGGCGGTTGATGTCCCAGCCGATGAAATACAGCATCTTCCAAGATTGGAGCCGAATCCCCCATTGCGGGAAAACCCAAGACATCCACGACATCGCCGATCTCGAGGGGGGTAGGTTGTTGCGTGAGTACGTGCAGGCCTTTACCTTGCACCTGAAGAAAAATTGCATTACCCATCTGCTGGTAAGCAACCACGCCACGGATTTTGACTCGGTGGCGTGACCATTTGCCGGGTGAGAAACGCAGTAAGGCACTTACCGGAACTTCTGCCGCCGGAGCCTCAATTTTTATGAAGCTTAGGCGGGGAACGTAAAGCAAAATTCCGGTGAGCTGGCGGTTTGCATTGTAAAGGCTTCCACACACGCCTTCGACCAGCACTTCAGTATCGACCCAGGAAGAAAAATTCTGTTCGTGATCGATGGGAACACGGGCACTGAACTGTCCGCCTTCGGAAGCAACCCGAATTGCGAGAGTAGTCTCGGGCCACGAGCTTCGGTCGATCGCTACAGATCGAACGATACCGCGCACTTGCACCCACTGGCTGTCTTGCTGACCATTGGCTAGCTGAGAAAACGGAAACAGTTGTGCTTTGGGCAAAAGCCCTGTGCGAAGGACTCGCAACTTTTTTTCGCGTACCACAGGAGCGAACTTACCTGGACCGGTTACCCCTTCAACTTCCACGAATTGTTTGATCATGTGTGGAAACTTGGTTGAGACACTCCCTTCAACAAAAATGCCCGCCGTCGAATCCTGGATGAAAAAGTCGGGCGCTGGAGCATCCATGGTAATCACACCGCGAATGCGTACCGGGTAACCTCGCGCGGCTTCTTCAGGACTAAGGCGACGGATCTGATCGGCGTGAGTAATTACGGCAAGCGGCTTGTTGGATGTTTGGGACCATGAGTAGATCGAGGCAAGAAGAAAACCAATGCATGCGGCCGTTGCGAACACTCTATGCCCACATCTTCCACCCGCACACATGTTGGTCATGACATCGCCGCCCACAAACCCTACTTCTTCGCCGGTGTAAGCACAATATTCCGAAAACTTACATGCCCATCTTCGCTGCCTTGCAAATAGATGGGACCGGGCAGTGCTTCATGGCTGTCGAGAGCGCCGCCGGTGATCCCAGGAATTTCCTTGTGATCAATGATCGTTTGCCCATTCTGGACCACGGTCACTGTGCGTCCGACCAGCGTAATGTCAAAGCTCTGCCACTCGCCCGCTTTGCGCGGCAATTCCGGCGAAGGAGCGATAAAGCCGTATATTGCGCCTGTATGGTGGCTCGGGGGTTCCTGAATTGAGTTTGTTTCAACCTGGACCTCGTAGCGTCCACGCAAATAAACGCCGCTGTTCGCCTTTTTTCCGCAGTTGAACTCGACGTGCAGTTTGAAATCGCCGAACTTCGACTGGTTGATAAGCTCAGGGCCGCGTCCGGGACTGACCAATGTCCCATCCTGAACTGTCCATGAAGGCGAGCTCTCTTTGTCCGGTTTCCAACCGCTGAGATCTCTTCCATTGAAAAGCGTTACCGGCTTTCCCCAATGCGGAGTGCCGTTTCGCAGGAGAGATGGCGCACGAACGCCAGTCCACGCCCACTGCGCACCGTCTGGTCCGTTTACGGTTCCCACCAAACGACTTCCCTCCATCTTGCCTTCGAACACCATGTCCTCTTTGCTCGACTCTTCCTGTTTGGGCGAAACGAAGGTCAGTTTGCCATCAGAAATCTCGGCTTTCGGTAGCGGACGCGCGTTTCCCCAGCGGCCGACCATCTCAGCCTTCAGCTGCCCACCATCAAGTGATAGCTCCAGCCACGACGGATATTCGCGATCGGGAGCTTTCAGAGTCAGGTCCCACCTTCCGAGAAAGGCCTTTTCAGCGTCTGAAGAATTGTTTTGCGCTCCGGTATATTGCACGAACGCAGCGCTAATCAAGAGCAGGACAGCGATTACAACAAACGAAAAACCTCGATGAGCATTCATGATGTGCGTCCTTCGCCAGATTTGATTGTTTGCGAACTTTCGTCCCAGTACACGGGGCTACCCCGGTAATACGATTCATTGGCCATGTGACATGCCAGAGCCGCATGATGACCGAAGACTGCATCCTGCAGTAGCGGCTTGCGCGATCTCACCGCTTCGAAGAATTTCCACATGTGCGGACGAAGATCGTCGTAGTCATCGCCCTTATATGTGACGCTTTCAGGAACTGGCTCCTCTCCCGGTTTGGGATCGTGCTCTTCATGCCACTGCTTGAAGTAAGGGTTTCTCAAACGCGCCGGAAGAGCATAGCAGTAATAGCTCGGGGCGAGATCAACCCCGGCCTGAGGAATGTGAGCAACGCCAAATTCCGTAAGCTCGATAATTCCTTTCGACCCCATGAATCGTGTGGTTTCGGCTGTTTCAGTCCCGAGGGTCAGACGCATGTACATCGGAATATTGTTATATTCGAACAATAACGGGTGCACGTCAGGAGTATTGCGACCATCTTTCCAGCGGTAGATTCCGCCGAATGACGAAGCTTTTTTCGGAGCCTCATTGATCCCGAGCACGAACTGCATTCCGCTGATGAGATGCACCATCAGATCGCCTGCGACTCCGGTGCCATACTCCTTCCAGCAGCGCCAACGCGCAAATAAATAAGGATCAAACGGCTTCTTCGGAGCGGTGCCGAGCCATGTGTCCCAATCGAGATTCTGTGGTGACAAATCAGCAGGCGGTGGATACTCCCACGCTCCAGTCGGATCGTTGCGGCCGAGAGTCATTTCGACCAGGCTCAATTCTCCAATGGCGCCGTTGTCATAGAGTTCTTTTGCTTTGGCGCACAAAACCGAACTGGTGCGCTGCGCGCCAATCTGCGTGATCCGGCCACTCTTTTTAGCCGCCTCGACCATCGCCACGCCATCAGCGGCGCTGTGCGACATCGGTTTTTCGCAGTAGACGTCTTTTCCAGCTGTGACGGCGTCCACAAATATTTGCTTGTGCCAGTGGTCAGGAACGGCCATTACAATGGCGTCGATTTCTTTGTTGTCAAGGAGATCCTTGTACCGACGAGTGACCGGAATCGGCTTGCCTACGATCTCTCTCGCGAGTTCGTGGCGGCCATCGTAAAGATCGCACGCCGCACCACATTCAACTCCCGGAAGCTGGACGGCGGTGGAGAGCAAATTAGTGCCTTCCATGCCGACGCCGATAATTCCAAAGCGCACGCGATCACTCGGCGCGACTGTTTCCGCAAACAACTGCTGGGGATAAAGCGGAATGACCCTTCCGGCGAGGGAAACACTTGCAGCTCCTGCGGTCGAATGTAGAAATTGACGGCGCGAAAGACGAAGTTTTTTAATCACCAGATCTCCTTAACCCGCATCTACCCTTAGATCGAAAACACGCTCAACAAAATACGTTGGGTTCCGCAATACTACAAGCTAATTTGGAATTAGATTTAAGAAGAGAGAAGATGATAACGTCTGAATGCGTTTGCCGTTCGCACTTCCGAACAAATGTCACATGTAGGCATCACACGTAGAAGGTTCTTGGGTACAGCAAGCCTTTCGGCCGCCGGAGCCGTTATCGACTGGCCAAAGCTGCCACCTACCAATGCGAGCTCGATCGCGAAACCGCTTGAGGAATTCCGGTACGACCAAGTCAAGATATTCAGTGAGCTGCACGAAGCGCAATTGCGAAACTGCATTTCAGTGCTGATGGGCCTCAGTGAAGACAGTCTGCTTAAACCAATGCGACAAATGGCTGGCCAGCCTGCGCCGGGCGACGATCTGGGCGGGTGGTACAACTATGAACCGAATTACGATTGGCACACCTTCGATTCTGGATTCGCGCCGGCAGCAACTTTTGGACAATGGGTTTCGGCGCTAGCCCGCGCTTATGCGATTACCGGTTCCGCGGAGATCCGCGACAAAGTCTTGCGTTTAAATCGGCTGTATGCGGCATCAATTTCCGATGGCTTTTTTGAGAAGAACCGATTCCCCGCTTACTGTTATGACAAGTTGAGTTGCGGATTGATCGACTCCGAATATTGGGCCGGCGATCCCGATGCCTTTGCGATTCTGCGTAGCACGACCGAGACCGCGTTGCGCCACATGCCTCAACACGCAGTAGAACATGGAGAAAACTGGAGGCCGGGGAAAGACATTTCCTGGAACTGGGACGAGTCATACACAGTTCCCGAAAACCAGTTCATTGCGTATCAGCGTGGAGCAGGCGAGCAATACAAGGAACTCGGCACCCGGTATCTGAACGATAGTTTTTTTCGTCCGCTTGCCCAAAGCGAGAATGTGCTTGCTGGCAAACATGCCTACAGTCATGTCAATGCGCTTTCCTCGGCGATGCAGGCGTATCTGACGCTGGGCAGCGAAATGCACTTGCATGCGGCTAAGAACGCTTTCGACATGCTAAGCGCCCAGAGTTTTGCCACAGGCGGGTGGGGACCGGACGAATTACTCCGCGCCACCGGCAGCCCAGATATCGCATCCAGCTTGACGAAAACTCATGCCAGCTTTGAAACCCCGTGCGGCTCATATGCGCATTTCAAGATCACGCGTTACCTGCTGCGCGTGACGGGCGATTCGCGATATGGCGACAGCATGGAACGTGTTATGTACAACACAGTTCTTGGCGCAAAGCCGCTCGAAGCGGATGGTCAAGCTTTTTACTACTCCGATTACAACTTTGACGGAAGAAAGGTTTACTCCGACCATCGTTGGCCGTGCTGTTCGGGAACGCTGCCACAGGTCGCCGCCGACTATCGAATCAACACGTATTTCCGCGATGCGCTCGGTGTGTACGTGAATCTCTATATACCATCGAGTCTGCATTGGAAACAGAGTGGAGTGGACGCCCAGCTAAGTCAAAATAGCTCGTATCCGAACGAGGGGAACATGGAATTTGAATTCTCGCTTTCGAAACCGGCGGAGTTCACCGCAAGTTTCCGCATTCCCGCGTGGGCCGAAGGGGCTTCAGTTGCTGTCAATGGCAAGCGCACGAACATTCCAGCAGTACCGGGAACATTTGCGTCGCTTCGCGGAGAGTGGCGAAACCGGGATCGTGTTGAGCTGGAACTTCCGATGAAATTGAGGCTTGAAGCGGTCGATCCCAAAACTCCAAACATTGTGGCCCTGTTGCAAGGACCATTGGTACTCTTTCCGATCGCACCTGTGTCCCCCACAATTACTCGCCAGGAACTATTGAGCGCCACTGAAGCGGGGGAAGGTAAATGGCAGGTTACAACCGCGAACCGTCCGGCGCTGAGGATGATGCCGTTTACTGGAATTAATGGCGAGTCGTATTCGACTTATTTCAATTTGCACACGTGATCGAGTTCCCACTGATTGCCATTTGCTGAATCAAGTTTTTCAATCTCAACTTTAGGTCCCGATATAGATAAATAAGAAGTCGGATACTGTGAACAACAATATTTGGTTGACGCCAGAAAGATTGGGGGATGTTGAGCGACCCGAGACATAGGTAACAGATCGTACCGGACACATAGGTTACACTTTCTCCCCTTTCGGGGAGGAAAGTGGATGCCGTGGAAGGAGTGTTCGGTGATGGATGAGAGAGTTAAGTTCGTAGCTCGCCGACTCGCG